>NZ_JOFS01000016.1 GCF_000719285.1 Streptomyces bicolor
TTCCGAACCCGGAAGCTAAGCCTTACAGCGCCGATGGTACTGCAGGGGGGACCCTGTGGGAGAGTAGGACGCCGCCGAACAAATTTTGAAGAAAACCCCCGTACCGTAAATCGGTACGGGGGTTTTCTGCGTTCGGCTACGGTGTCTGACATGAGCTACAAGATCCGGTCCATACGTGCCGACGAGTGGCCCGCCGCAAGGGAGTTGCGGCTTGCCGCGTTGCGGGATCCGGTTGCGCCGATCGCCTTTCTCACGACCTACGAGGAGGCCGTGGCCCGGCCGGACTCCTTCTGGCAGGAGCAGGCAGCCGGCGCCTGCGAGGGCGCCGAAGGGGCGCAGCAGATCATCGCCGAGGGGCCGGACGGGGTGTGGGTCGGGACCTTGACCGTGTTGGTGGAGGAGCCGGGGACGACGGACTGGGCCGGATTTCCGGTGGAGCGGAAGCAGGGGCATGTCGTCGCTGTGTTCGTGCGTCCCGAGGAGCGGGGGAACGGGCTGACCGAGGTGATGTTCGATGCCGCCCTGGAGTGGTCGTGGGCGCGGGGCGCGGAGCGGGTCCGGCTCATCGTGCACGAGGAGAACAGGCGGGCACAGCGGTTTTATCGGAAGGTCGGGTTCGTGCCGAGTGGGGTGACCGTGCCGCTCGGCGAGGGGTCGGGGGAGTCCGAGTTGGAGTTCGTCATCGAGCGGCCTTAGTGGCAGGCCTACACCGGCAGTTCGTCGTGCGGCCAGCGGGAGCGGGCCTGTTCCCGGGACCGGAGCAGGGCCAGGGTCGGCATACCCCGGTCCGCTCCGGTGGCCAGCAGCTCCGGGAGCTGGGGAAGCGGAGCCACGGCGGCGACGTCGTCCAGGACGAGCGTCAGTGGTGGGTCGAGGCGACCGGAGGATGACCGTTCGGCCATGCGCCGGCCGCGCTCGACCACGCTTGCGGCGAGGGCCGTCAGGAGTGGCATGGCGCCCGGGTTCGCTCGGGGATCCTCGATGGATTCACCCACCAGATAAAGCGTGCCCGCTTCATGGACGAAGGAATCCAAGGTGAGGGCATCAGTTCGGTTTGGAGTGCAGGCCTCTCGGATGTTGACGGTGTGCAGGGCGGCGAGGGCCCGGGTGGTCAACTCCTGAGCCATGTCTCGGCGTTCCGGGTGGGCCGTCAGGGCGGCTTCGAGCTCGCCTGCCGCGCCTGGGGCCGCCTTCGGGTTCGTACGGAGGGTTCGTACGGCGTCCTGGACCTGGTTGCCCTGGGACCAGCGGTGGACGTGGCGGATGGTGCGGCCGTCGATGGCCGCGGCGTGCAGGTAGCTGCGCAGGAGCGTTTCGGCTACCGCCGCGAGGGCCTGGTCCAGTTTGGCGGTCGGGCGGATCGGGGCGAGGAGGGCGGCGGCTCGCTGGGTCGCCGTATCCCTGTCCTCGCAGCCTGCGGTGGGGGACCAGTGGAGGCGGGCCGGGGTGTCGCAGAGGTGGGTCGGATCGTAGAGGAGGACCGGGCCCAGCTTCGAGCGGGCGTCCTTTGTGTCCTGCCAGAGGGCTGGGTTCGACGTGACTACGAGGGCGGGGCCTTCCGCGTCGCGTACTGCTCGGGTGGCCGTTTGCAGGCGGCTTTCCTTCGGGGCTACGAGGATTGTTTCCCACCCGGCCATCGGTTCGGCGAGCAGGGGGCTGTGGGAGTCCGCGTCGGGCACCGCCCCCTCGCCGCGTTCCGTCGCCCTCGCGATCGTCGTCCCCGTCGGGTCGGGCTCCGTCCGTGGCGCGGGCACCCCGGCCTGTGCCGGTGCAGGGGCGGCGGTCCCGGTGTCGTCCGAGGGCTGTCCAGGCTCTCCCGCACTCCCTGTCCGGCCCGCACTCCCCGTCTTGCCCGCACGCCTGCCGGCCCTGACCGCGCGCCACCGTGCCACCGTCCCCATCACGAACACGGTCAGTACGACGAGGACCATCAACTGGCCGATGAACACGCCCCAGAACAGCCCGTACCCCGACAGCTGACCGGCCGGCGTGTCCGGCCACGCGCCCGCCATGTCGTGGGGCTCGGCGATCAGGGAGCGCATGGCGAGCGGTGTGCGGGTGAAGGTGACTCCGGACGGCCAGGTGCCGTGCGAGAACAGGGCTGCCAGGCCCGTCGCCGTCCACACCAGCAGCGTCATGCCGAGGAGGAAGGCGAGTATGCCGATCAGCAGGCCGTCGGGGATGCCCCCTTGGCTGTCACGGCGGTCACGGCTGTCACGGCCGTCCCGGTGTCGCAGGCGGTCGTCCGGTCTCACGCTGCCCTCCCCTTCGCCTACGCCACCGTCGATTCGGAGTCGCCGAGGTGCTGTTCCACGAAGGCCGCCGCCCGCTCCTCCGCCTCGAGTTCGGCGGCGCGCAGGGCGTCGTCGGCGAGGTCGCTGGCCGATTCGGTCATGGCGCGGTCGGTGAAGACGAGAGGGCGTTCGGTCTCGGTGACCAGGTGTTTGACGACCTGGACGTTGCCGTTGACGTCCCACACCGCGATGCCGGGAGTGAGGGTCGGGATGATCTCCACGGCCCAGCGCGGCAGCCCGAGCACCCGGCCTGTCGCCCTCGCCTCGTCCGCCTTCTGGGCGTAGATCGTCCTCGTGGACGCCATCTTGAGGATCGCGGCCGCTTCCTTCGCCGCCGCGCCGTCGACGACGTCCGACAGGTGGTGGACGACGGCGACGAAGGACAGGCCGAGCCGTCGGCCGAACTTCAGCAGGCGCTGGAAGAGCTGGGCCACGAAGGGGCTGTTGATGATGTGCCAGGCCTCCTCGACCAGGAAGATGCGCTTCTTCCGGTCGGGGCGGATCCAGGTGTGTTCCAGCCAGACGCCGACGATCGCCATCAGGATCGGCATCGCGATGGAGTTGCGGTCGATGTGGGACAAATCGAACACGATGAGAGGCGCGTCGAGGTCGATGCCGACCGTGGTGGGGCCGTCGAACATGCCCCTGAGGTCACCGTCGACCAGACGGTCGAGGACCAGGGCGACGTCCAGGCCCCATGCGCGTACGTCGTCTATGGCGACGTTCATCGCCTCGGCCGACTCCGGCTCGGGGTGCCGTAGCTGTTCGACGATGTCTGTCAGGACCGGCTGGCGTTCGATGATCGTTTCGTTGACGTAGGCGTGCGCGACCTTCAGGGCGAAGCCGGAGCGTTCGTCCAGGCCGTGGCCCATCGCGACCTCGATGATCGTGCGGAGCAGTGCGAGCTGGCCCGTGGTCGTGATCGACGGGTCGAGGGGGTTGAGGCGGATACCCATGTCCAGGGCGGCCGTCGGGTCCAGGCGGATGGGAGTTATCCCCAGCTCCTGCGCGATGAGGTTCCACTCGCCGACGCCGTCCTCGCCCTGTGCGTCCAGGACGACGACCTGGCGGTCGCGGAAGCGCAGCTGGCGCAGGACGTACGTCTTCTCCAGCGCCGACTTGCCGTTGCCGGACTCGCCGAGGACCAGCCAGTGCGGGGCGGGGAGCTGCTGGCCGTACAGCTGGAAGGGGTCGTAGATGTAGCCCTTTCCGGAGTAGACCTCGCGGCCGATGATGACGCCCGAGTCGCCGAGGCCGGGGGCGGCGGTCGGGAGGTAGACCGCCTGCGCCTGGCCCGTGGACGTGCGCACCGGCGGCCGGGTCGTCTCGACCTTCCCGAACAGGAAGGACGTGAAGGCGTCGGTGAGGACGGACAGCGGGTCCCGCATCAGGTCCTACCTCCGAATGCCGGTGGCGAAGGGGAGTGTGTTGACGAATGCCCGGTGGTGCTCCCGGTCGCACCATTCAAGCTTCAGATACGACTTTCCGGCTGACGCCCGGATGGTCCGCTTGTCGCGTGCCAGGGCCTCGGGGGTGCGGGAGGAGACGGTGATGTAGCCGACGAGGTTGACGCCGGCGGCACCGCTCGCGAGGTCCTCGCCGCGCTGGTCGAGGCGGGTGTGGGCGGCGACGTCGCGGGGGTCGACGGTGCGGTTCATCTTGGCGGCGCGGCTGGCCTCCGCCTCGTCGTTGGTCTTCTCGGTCAGCATGCGCTCGATGGCGACCTCGGTGGGTTCGAGGTCCATCGTGACGGCGACCGTGCGGATGACGTCCGGGGTGTGGACGAGGAGGGGCGCCAGGAAGTTGACGCCGACCGGGGTCATCGGCCACTCCTTCACCCAGGCGGTGGCATGGCACCACGGCGCGCGGGTGGACGACTCCCGGGTCTTCGCCTGGAGGAACGTCGGCTCCATGGCGTCCAGCTCGGCCGGCCAGGCGTTGCGCTTCGTCATCGCCTGGATGTGGTCGATGGGGTGGTCCGGGTCGTACATGGAGTGGATGAGGGAGGCGAGGCGGCCCTGGCCGAGCGGCTGCCGTACGCGGATGTCGGCCTCCTGGAGGCGCGAGCAGATGTCGGTCAGCTCGCGGGCCATCACGACCGCGAGACCGGCGTCCCGGTCGACCTTGCCGCCGTGCGGGCGGGCCGCGCGGGCCATCGCCATGGCCTCGGCGGCCAGGTCGCGGGTGTAGTGCATGCAGGCGACGAGGTACGCGCGGTGCTGCTCGCTGCTCGTCGACACCATCGACTGGAGTTGGTCGTACGACTGCTGCAGCCAGCCCGGGGCCCGCTCGTCGCCGCGCATGGCGACGTCCTTGGCGTGGGCGTCCGGGTCGGCGGGAAGGGTGCGTGCGAGCATCTGCAGGCGCGTCACGAAGCCGTCGCCGTTGGCGACGTGCTTCAGCAGCGTGCCGAAGCGGTCGACGAGGGCTTCCTGGTCCTCGGAGTCGCGCAGGCCCACGCCGGGGCCCTCGATCTCGATGGCGGCCGTGACCGTGCGGCGGTCGGCGTGCAGGAGTACGGCGATCTCGTCGGGCCCGAAGGGGGCGGCCAGCCAGGTGATGCGGCCGATGCCCGGCGGCGGGCCGACCTCGACCTCGCGGCCGTCGATGCGGGTGCCGGCCTCGATGACGCCGGAGCGGTAGGCGGTGCCCCGGCGGAGGGTGCGCTTGTAGCTGCGGTTGATCTCGAACCACTTGTAGAACGTCCGCTGCTTGTACGGCACGTAGACCGCGGCGAGCGCGAGCAGCGGGAAGCCCGTGAGCAGCACGATGCGCAGGGACAGGACGGGGACGAGGAGCCCGCACATCATGCCGAGGAACGCGCCCACGATGATCAGCGCGATCTCGCCGGTCTCACGGTTGCGGCCGACGACCGCGTTCGGCCGGGCGCGGCCGATCAGATACGCACGGCGGGGCGTGACCGGATGGGACACGTGGGACTGCGTCGTCAACGCCCGTCACCTCCTGAACTGTTGCTGTTGCGGGTGTTGCTGGCGTGGGGGGTGTTCACCGGGCTTCCCGAGCGGGGCGCGGGTGCGGCGGAGGGGACAGATCCGCCGCCCCCGTTGGAGGGGCGCGAACTGTGCGCGGCGACGCCGCCGGAGGCGGGATTGGAGGGGCGGGGCGAGTTCGACTGGCCTCCGCCGCCGTTGTTGTCCGCGCGGGAGCTGTGGGTCTTGATGCCCTGGGCGACGAGGGTCGCCGGGGAGCTGATCACGGCGGCGGCCTTGCCCTCGGCGCCGCGCATGATGCGGTTGTTGCGGGAGCCGGCGATCTCGTCGCCGAAGCCCGGGACGAAGCGGTAGATCATCGCGCTGGCGAAGATGGCGAGCAGGATGATGGCCAGGCCGGACACGACGGCCGAGAAGGCGTTCGGGCCGTCGTCGGCGGACAGGGCGCCGGCCAGGCCGAGCACGATCACGATGACCGGCTTCACCAGGATGACCGCGATCATGATGCCGGCCCAGCGGCGGACGTGGCCCCACAGGTTCTTGTCGACCAGGCCCGCGTAGACGACGGTGCCGAGGAGGGCGCCGACGTAGAGCAGGGCGGCGCGGATGACGAGCTCCAGCCACAGGATGCCGGCGGCGAGGATGCTGACCAGGGAGACGACGATCAGCATGATCGGGCCGCCGCCGATGTCCTCGCCCTTCTCCAGGGCGCCGGCGAAGGTGCCGAAGAAGGTGTCCGTCTGGTCGCCGGTCGTCTTCGCCAGGACGTCCGTGATGCCGTCGGTCGCCGATACGACCGTGTAGAGGATCAGCGGCGTGAACGCGGACGCGAGCACCGTGAGCCAGAGGAAGCCGATCGCCTCGGAGATGGCGGTGGTGAGGGGGACGCCGCGGACTGCTCGCTTGGCGACTGCCAGGAGCCAGAGGAGGAGGGTGAGGATCGTCGACGCCGCGAAGACGACGGCGTACTGCTGGAGGAACTTGGGGTTCGTGAAGTCGACGTTCGCGGTGTCTTTTACGGCTTCGCTGAGCTGCTTGATGGTCCAGGACGCGGCGTCTGCGCAGCCCTTGGCGAGGGAGGAGAGGGGGTCGAGGGTGGAGGTGGGGTCGGTTAGGGAGGGGGTGCCGGTTCGATTGCTGCCGCCGCCGTTGTCTTCTTCGCAGTACTGCTTGGCGGGACCGATGAGCAGGTCACAGGGGTCGTTGCTCGGCGTTGGCGTAGGTGTGGGAGCCGCGTAGGCGCGCGTGGCCAGCAGCACGGCACTGGTCTGTACGGCGGCCAACAAGGCCGTGAGCTTGAGTACGCGACGCGGGCTACCGGGCATACGTGAACCCTCCGTACTCTTCGATGGCCTTGCTGATCTCGTCGGAGCCGGCGGCTCTGTCGTCACCGGGCACCGGCGCAGGCCCGTCCTTCTGGGTGTCCGCGGTGATCTTCCAGTCGTTGTTGACCCACTGCAGGTCGAAGGTCCAGGTCTTCCAGGTCGAGCTCACAGGGTCGGTTGAACTTTGGCCTGACATGCCGATGAGGCCCATGTACCAGACGGAGACCTTGGCGCTGCTTGTGCTGTACTGCTCGACTTTTGTGCCTACCGGCACGGTGCGCGATACGAACGTGCTGCCCTCGGGGGCGGCGCCGTTCTCGTCGAGGCCGAGCTTGCTGAGGAAGTCCGGCGAGTAGGCCTGGTCCATCGCGCTCTGGAGCTTGGCAGCTGCCGTCGGCGTGTAGATGGTGTCGACGATGCTGTGCCGGGTGGCCTGGTTGAACATGCCGGTTGAACCCAGCGTCACCGCATAGTTGGCCGCCGCACTCTGCGCACCCTGCTCATCCTGAGCGAACCCCGCCGGAATCCCCCCGGCCTTCCCGTCCACCGGCCGTGCCCCACTCGCCGCCGTAGTGGAGGATTTCGGCTGGTTTTCGTCCCCGGCCGGGGAATCGGAGTCGTCGCCTCCACGGTTCGCGAAGGCGATCGCTGCGATCAGGAGGACCACCACGCCGACCACGGTGACCAGGCTCCGGGACGACGAGCGGCCGCCTCGCCGCGCGCCCCCGTACACGTCACCGCCGCTCTCGGGCAGCCGTGTGCGGGTCTGGCCCGTGCCTCCGTAACCGCCGGAGGACTCCCGCTCGTCTCCGAGACTCATGCCGCGTACGCCCCCTCGGCGTCGGACGAAAACACGTTGGAGTACGACGGTAGCCGGGCTGGTTCCCGCATGGGCGCGGTGTGGTGACTCGACATCAGGGAAAACGCAACCTCAGCCGGTGAGCACGACGGGTGGGTCGGGGACTAGGGGGGCCGGGCGTGCCCGGAGCGTATGGAGGAGACGGAGGGGAGCGGACCGCTAGACGGCCATGCCGTACACGATGGTGAACAGCGTGCCCAGTGAGCCGATGATGAAGACGCCCGTCAGACCGGCGACGATCAGACCCTTGCCCTGCTCGGCGCTGAACGTGTCGCGCAGGGCCGTGGCGCCGATACGCTGTTTGGCCGCGCCCCAGATGGCGATGCCGAGGCAGAGCAGGATGGCGACCGCCATGACGACCTGGATCATCGTCTTGGCTTCGTTCCCCAATGCCCCGAAGGGACCCCAGTCCGGAGCGATCCCGCCGATGATGGTGTTGATGTCGCCCTTGTCGGCCGCAAAGAGCATGTAAGTCACCGCCCCTGTTGGGTAGTTCCGCAGTCCCCCTGCGGTGCGCAGAGGTCAGGCCTCATTCTCGCCGACATTGTCGCCGTCGTATGTCGACTTGGCGTCATTGATGGGCGGGATTCGTACGAATAGCTCGTACGGTTACTCTGTGTATCACGGCAGGTCACGCCGGGCAATGATGCCTGAGCGGAACCTGTCGTGTGGCTCCGTCGTTAGCTCCCTTCACGCCGGGTAGCCGTTTCTGACGGCCGGTCGGGTGAGTGGTCGCGCCCGTGTTCTGCGGGTGAAGGCTATCCCGGCAGCGCCAACGGGCCACGGCGGGGTGCCGTGGCCCGTAGCAGGTAGGGATGGTGACTGAGCGTCAGCCGGTGAAGGCGTCCAGGCCCTGGGGGGTGCCCCAGCCGGTGGGGCCGTCGTAGCCGGTGCCGGCGGTGAATGCCGGGGGATGGCCTCGGCTTGACCCCGGTGCTTTTCGCGGGCCTCAGTGCCGTCAGCGGGGCTTCAGGCCGTGCAGCAGGTGGTGGACCAGGCCCTCCACCCCCGCCAGGGCCGCCTCCGGCGTCAGCCAGCCGCCCGCGATGAAGGCGGCCATGCCGTGCAGGGCGGCGCCCGTGACCAGGTTGAGTTCCTCGGGGTCGCCCTCGATGATCTCGCCGCGGTTCTGGGCGTCCGCGAGGACCCGCTCCAGGCTTCCGACCGTCTGCTCCACGGCGGCCGCCATCTGCTCCGAGGCATCGGGATCGTGCTTGCGGGCGTACATCAGCTCCAGGAGCTCGGCGTTGTCGATGGCGAAGCCGAGGTAGGTCCGGGCCAGGGCGGTGAGGCGGCGTTCGAGGGGGAGTGCCCGGTCGTCGGCCGCGCCCAGGGCCTGGCCGAGCCGTTCGTACCCGGCCAACGCCAGGGCGTTGAGCAGGGCCTGCTTGTCCTTGAAGTGCCGGCCGGGGGCGGCGTGGCTGACGCCGACCTCGCGGGCCAGTTCCCGGAGGGAGAGGGAGGCGGCGCCCTTGTCGCGCAGGGTGCGTTCCGCGGCGGTGAGCAGGGCGGCGCGCAGGTCTCCGTGGTGGTAGCGGCGGCTCTCGGGACTTTCTGGCATGCGCACCATCGTAGCTTGATGTTGGCGGTGCCATCTTTGTTGGCGTCGTCATCATTGTTGTCATTGACAGCATTGTTGGCGGCGCCTACATTCGTAGTCATGGCTGACAAGACGAAGCAGATGAACCCGATGAACCGGACATGGGACGCGACCCGCCTCCCCGACCTCACCGGCCGCACGGCCGTCATTACCGGGGCCAACAGCGGCATCGGCCTCAGGGCGGCGGAGGCGCTGGCCGGGGCCGGTGCGCATGTGGTGTTCGCCGTACGAGACCTGGAACGGGGCCGGGCAGCGGCGGCGACCGTGAACGGCAGCACGGAGGTACGGCGGCTGGACCTGGCGGACCTGTCCTCGGTGCGGGAGTTCGCGTACGGCTGGGAGGGCCGGCCGCTGGACCTGCTGATCAACAACGCGGGCGTGATGATGCTGCCGGAGCAGCGGACGCGGGACGGCTTCGAGATGCAGTTCGGCACGAACCATCTGGGCCACTTCACGCTGACGAACCTGCTGCTGCCGTACATCACGGACCGGGTCGTCACGCTCTCCTCGTCCGCCCACCGCATGGGCGACGGAAAGATCCACTTCGACGACCTGAACCTGACGGCGAACTACGGCCCGGCCCGTGCCTACGCCCAGTCCAAGCTGGCGAACCTGCTGTTCGTGCTGGAACTCGAGCGCCGGCTGGCGGCGGCGGGGTTCTCCGTCCGGGCGGTGGCGGCGCACCCCGGCTGGGCCGCCACCAACCTCCAGAGCCACCACGGCAATCCGTTGGTGCGGGGGTTCATGCAGGTCGGCAACAAGTTGTTCGCCCAGGACGACCGGGCGGGTGCTCTGCCGACCCTGTTCGCCGCGACGCAGGACATCCCCGGCGCGAGTTACGTCGGGCCGGACGGACTGGGTGAGTGGCGGGGCGCGCCGACGCTGGTGGGCCGCACCCGGGCGGCGAGCGATGCGGAGGCGGCGCGGCGGCTGTGGACGGTGTCCGAGGAACTCACGGGGGTGAGCTGGCCGTTGGGGGAGGTGGAGCGGGTGGCGGCGGAGCGGTAGTGGGCTCCGCCGCCCCGACACGACTTCTGCCAGGTCAGGAGTTTGAGCAGGTCAGGAGTATGAGCAGGTCAGGAGTTTGAGCAGGTCAGGAGGCTGACCAGGTTGGACTCCTGAGCGCGTCACGACTCCGGCTGGGTCACCGTCAGAGCCCACCGAATGTTGTCCGACGAAGCGTCGACGCCGATCACGAACGACCCGGAGCGGACCACGCCGGGATCCATGGTCACCGAGCCCACCCCGGCCTCTCCGGCCGGGCAGTCGACCGAGAACGCGGCGACCTCCGTCTCCTGGGACATCCGCACCCGCACATCGCCGCCGCCCTCGCAGGCCACCGTGAGCACGGTCGGCAGCCCCTCCCACGCGCCACCGGACGCGACACCGCCGTCTCCGGTCTGCTCCGGCACCCACACCAGGCCCTCCGGCCCGGGATGGGGCAGCAGGACATCGGCCGACGCGGCGGCGGGCGCCGCCCCCAGGCCGGTAAGTCCGCAGGCCGCCAGTGCCGTCATGGCCAGGGCACGGCTGGTTCGTCTCACGTGCGTTCCCCCTCAAGTTGGTTTGCCGGTCGGTCAATTGGTCGGTCGGTCGTGGTGCAGTCTGCCGTGACGGATGACCTGGTGCCTGAGTATTCGTACTCAGAGGTAGGCCGTGCTCGGAGGTGGTCGATCGATGCCGATGCGGTGCGGATCCTCGGTGCCGGTGAGCCGCGGATGCTCGGCTACGCCGACGCGCGCGTGCCGCATTCCGCCCCGGGCGGCGCGCGGTTGCTCGACGCGCCGCTCGACGAGTCGGTAGGGCGGCTGGTCGCTCACATACGGCAGTTCCGCCCGGAGGAACTGGCCCGTGCGGGCAAGGGCATGAACACGGTGGCCCATCGCAGCGAGGTGGAGCGAGGGGCGGCGCCCGGCCTGCTCGCCGGCTTCGCGCCGGACGTCCGGGAGAGGTTTCTCTCCACAGAGTGGTACACCCGGCAGGACGCGGTCTCCCCTGTGTCCGCCCAGACGGAACTGACCGCTTGAGCGACAACGCACCGAGGCGGGAGCCGAAAACCGACCGGCTCCAGAGCTATTCGGCGGCCAACGCTTCCCGCATGGCCTTCGCCGTCACGGTCGGGTCGTAGCCCTCCGGGACGCCCTCGACGAGGATGATGTCGCCCTCGATGTGCCGTGAGCGCAGGGGCGCGATCTCCTGGTAGGCGGGCGAGTCCCACCATGCCCGCGCCTCGGCGATCCCGGGGAAGCCGATGACCACGACGGCCCCCGGCCAACTGCCCTCCTTCGTCTCGTGCGGGGTGACGTGCACGAGGAAGCGGCCGCCGTACGGCTCGAAGGTGGCGGGGATGCGCTCGATGTACTCGGCGACCTCCGGGTGCGGGGTGGCGTTTCGGAGGTGGGCGATGGCGTAGGCGGGCATGGTGTCCTTCCGGTCGGTCGGGCTCCTGTGCTCACGTTGTGCTTGTGCTCTCGATCGTGGCACGCGGGCAGGCCGGGATCGATTACCTGCCGGGTAATCCGGCCGGCGGCATCGTCATTCCACGAAGTGGTCGAACTCGCCCGCCTGTACGCCGAGTACGAAGGCGTCCCACTTGCGGCGGTTGGTGGTGACCACGTTGTCCGGATCGCTGGTCTCGCGGATGTAGACGGGGGTCTCGCCGCCATCGCCCTCCCCGAAGGCGATCTCGATCCAGGGGCCCGGGCCGGGGGCGTCGGGTGGGGCGGCTCGTTCCCAGGTGAGGTTCGGGGGGATTTCAGGCATGCGGGACCTTTTTGAGGCTGGTGAGGAGGGCGTGGAAGGCGGCGGGGGTGGAGGTGAGTATCGCGCCGGTCGGGTCGCTGCTTTCGGTTAGATGGATCGTTTCCCTGGTGGTGGCGACGTGGACGCACGAAGCGCCTTCGGAGCAGTACGACGACTTCTGCCAGCAGAGGTTCATGGGCTTTCCTTCACATGTCTCGCATCACGTTGTGGATGAGGTCCCGGGTCTTCTCCGGCGCGAGCGCAAGGGCCTCGATACGACTGAACAGGGTGCGGTACTTGTGCAACTGTGCCTCGGCGTCGAGGAACGCCAGGCCGTGAGCCTGGTCGAGGTAGACGGTGTCCAGTTGCGGTACCGGGCCGTGTGCGTAGTGGATCGACTGCCCTGATCCCGGGTAGGCCCCGGAGTCGAAGGTGATGGCGTGCAGGGTGATGTGGTCCCGCTCGCTCATGTCGAGCAGGTGCTGCAACTGCTGTCGGGCAACCGTGGGGCCGCCGACCTTCATGCGCAGGGCAGCCTCGTGGATGATCGCCTTGTAGGGGGTCGGTTCGTCCTCGCGGAAGAGGACTGCCTGTCGCTTGATACGGAACGACAAGCGGTGCTCGATGTCGGGCGGCGGGAGTTCGGTGACCGCCTGCCGGAAGATCTCGAGTGCGTACTCGCGGGTCTGCAGCAGGCCGGGGATGCGCGCTGTCGTCGAGTCGCGCAACGACTGGGCGTGGTGCTCCAGTTCGGCGAGGTCGAGAAGCGACGTGGGAAGCATCTCGCGGTACTGGTCCCACCAGCCGCCGGTGCGCTGGGAGGTCATCTCGCTCAGCGCCTCGACGAGGGGCTTGTCGGAGCAGTCGTAGTGGCAGGCGACCTGGCGTACCCGCTCGGAACTCATGCCGACGCGACCGGCCTCCATGTTGCTGACCTGTGCCTGCTTGATGCCCAGAAGTTGACCCGCCTCGGTGGCGTTCAGACCCGCACGTTCACGGAGTTTGCGCAGCTCGGCACCGAACCGCAGTTGGCGACCCGTCGGGTTTCTCACGGGCTTGCAGCCTCCTCGCTGTCACTCACACGGGTGGCAATGAATGCGATTCCGGGGAAACGGTGAATGCATTTACTGATGCCCACTACCTTACAACTGGGCCCCCGCCCAGAAGCGCACCGCTCGACGGAGTGGCAGGCCACTGGGCAACAACCACCCGCATCCTCCCAACTCCCCTCAGTGATCGGAGACTTCCATGGCCACCGTATCCCCGTCCTGGGCCTACACCCTCCAACTCCCGCACGATCCACGCGCACCGGGCATCGCCCGCGCCACCCTCCGCACCGTCCTCGCCGCCCACGGCCTCACCGACGTCACCCCCACCGCCGAACTCCTGGCCGCCGAACTCCTCGCCAACGCCCACCGCCACACGACCGGCCCGTACGCCCTCCGTGTGCGCCCGATGGACGCCGAGCGCCTCCGGGTCGCGGTATGGGACACGGACCCGAGGGTCCCGCCCGGTTTCGCGGTCGACGGCGATCTGCCCGCCGTACCGCCGGACGACGCGGAGAACGGCCGGGGCCTGCAGCTCGTACGCGCATGCGCGGACTCCGTCGGGGTCTCCGTGCTGCGAGAGCTGGGGGCGTCGAAGGGTGGGAAGTTGTTGTGGGCCGAGTGCCAGTGGTGAGGCCGGGAAGGCTGCGCGAGACGGCCGAGAGGATTGAAGGCCTGACCGGGCTGCGGGTGCAGATTGTGGGCGGCAAGCTCGTGATGTCCCCTCCTCGATGCTCGCCGCCCCGGAGGACGCCGCGCTCGCCGTCGAGGTCATCTCCCAGTCCGAGAAGTCCCGCGAGATCAGGGACAAGGCCGACTGGTACGCCGTCGCCCGCGTCCCCGTCCTCCTCGTCATCGACCCCCGAAACGGCACCTGGGCCCTGCACACCCGTCCGGACAACGGCGTCTACCAGGACGTACTCCCCGGCAAGTTCGGAGAAGCCGTACGGCTGCCCGAGCCGCTCGGCATCGAGGTCTCCACCGACGGCTTCCCTCTGTACGGTGCTTCACCGCGCCGGCGGCGAGGGGGCGAAGGCCGCGAGGGCGACGTCTGACGTTCCTCTCACCTTCGTGGGCCACAGTGGCCCACGATGATGCCCACCTCGCGTCCCTCGCGCCTCTCCCTGTACGCCGCCAGCCTCCTCCTCGCCTTCACCTCGGCCTCCGCGGCGGCCGACGCCGGTTCAGGTCCCTTCGGCGTGACAGCGCCTGCCGCGGCGCAGGCGCGCAGTGCGCGGGTCGGTGCGCTGTTCGCGGCGGACCGTCGCGACCGCCTGCGCGGTGGTCACTTCTGCACCGCGTCCGTCGTGCACAGCCCACACCGGAACCTCATCGTCACCGCCGCCCACTGTCTGGGCGGAAAGCCGCGAGAACTCGTGTTCGTGCCGCGGTACCGGGACGGCGAGGAGCCGTACGGAGTCTGGAAGGTGGGGAGACGGTTCCTGTCGAAGGCGTGGGAGGAGAGGCGGGACGAGGACAGCGACGTGGCGTTCCTGGTGGTGGGGGATCGGGGCGGGAAAGGCGTCGAGGATGTGGTGGGTGGCAATCGGTTGGCCACGGACACGGCCGCCGGGACCATGGCGGTGACCGTTACCGCGTATCCCAACGACCTTGAGAAAGCTGTGAGTTGCACCAACAGGCCTCGCCTCTTCAGGCATACGCAGCAGCGCATCGAATGCCCCGGGTTCGGTGGCGGGAGCAGCGGGAGCCCCTGGGTCGACGGGGACGGGGCGGTCGTGGGTGTGCTCGGTGGGCATGACGATGGCGGGACGTCGGCGGATGCGTCGTACAGCGCGGTGCTGGGGGTGCGGGCGGCGGAGTTGTACCAGGAAGCGGAAAGGGACTCCGCGTCCAACTGATCTCTGTGGCAAGGTCTGTTCAGTGGACGCACTGAAAGATCGGGACCCCGCGCACATAGGTGCGTACACGCTGCTCGCACGGCTCGGGGCGGGCGGTATGGGGCAGGTCTATCTCGCGCGGTCGCCAGGTGGGCGGCTGGTCGCCATCAAGGTGATCCGGGACGAGATCACCGACCATCCGGAGGCGCTGGCCCGGTTCCGGCGTGAGGTGGAGACGGTGCGGGCCGTGCGGAGTGCGTATACGGCGAACCTGATCGACGCCTCGCTGGATGCGGCGCCGTATTGGCTGGCCACGGAGTATGTGTCGGGACCGACTCTGAGCGGGGCCGTGGGGGAGCGGGGGGCGTTGCCGGCCGAGACGTGCCGTGGGGTGCTCGCCGCCCTCGCCGAGGGTCTCGCGGCGGTGCACGCGCACGGTGTCACGCACCGGGACCTCAAGCCGCAGAACGTCATCCTCGCCGCTCAAGGGCCCCAGCTCATCGACTTCGGGATCGCGCGCGGTGCCGGTCAGACGGCGCTCACCGAGGCCGGGTTCGCGCCGGGCACGCCCGGTTTCGCCGCGCCCGAGGTGCTGCTGCGCAACGAGGTGGGTCCGGCGGCGGACGTGTTCGCGCTGGGCGCGACGCTCGCGTACGCGGCGACCGGGCGGGCGCCGTTCGGCATGGGCGAGCCGGCCGGGGTCAGTTACCGGGCGGTGCATGAGCCCATCGACCTCGTCGGCGTGGAGCCGGAGTTGGCGGCCCTCGTCGAGGCGTGTGTGGCCAAGGATCCGGCGGTGCGGCCGGAGCTCGGCGAGGTGATCGCGCGGTGTGGAGTACGGGCGGCCCTCGTCGAGGACCCGTTCTACGCCGGGTTCGCCCAATTGGCCGAGGCGGTGCCGCAGACGCCGCCGGGCGGGCACGCGGGGGCGGCCGCGCTGCCGACGCCTCCGTCGCATCCGCCGCCGGGGGCGCATGAACTGCCCACGGCTGGGGCGGCGTACGGATACGGCTATACGCCCACACAGGTGAACGGGCCGACGCCGGTCACCGACCGACGCCGTGTCGCGCCCTGGATGGTCGCCGTGGCGGCCGGGGTCGCGGTCAGCGTGGGCGTGGCCTTCGTGCTGCTGCCGGACGACGACAAGGACGGTGGTTCCGCCGCAGGGGTCACCAAGTCGCCCAGCACGTCATCATCCGCGGCGGCGTCGAACGGTGCTCCCGCGTATGCGGCGGACAAGATCGACCGTACGCAATGGGTCTCGGACACTGGTGCGTGCCAACTGCCGCCGGAGGAGCGGGCGGGCAACGGCTTCATGGGCTCCGTCAGCGACGCCGCCAACCCGGACGCCGTGTCGGAGACGCTCCCCCTCGACGGCAAGGTGCGGATCGGGTTCCGCGACAAGAACGCGACCGAGGACGCGGAGCCCTACTACGTCACCATCAGCGTGAAGCCACCGCACGACATCGACCCGTCCACCGGTAAGCCCGTCGAGGGGCTGCTGGTCGACAACGTTCGGGTGGGCTACACGAGCAAGCCCATCGACCTGTACAGCGGTAGCGCTCCGGGCGACTGGAAGTACGTCACTTATCCGGATGACTTCAAGTCCTGGGCGAGGGCCGAGCCGTCCCCCGCCATCCCCGTGACCAATGATCCGGGCGATTGGACCGTGCAGTTCCATCACATCCGTACGCCTGACGACTACTCGAGCGTCTTCTGTCTTGGCTTCACGGTGAAATAACGCCACTCTCAGCAAAAACGGTCTTGAACAGCGGCGATATGGGGGAGGGTTGAGCCGTGCGAAAAGTATGGGTGGCCGGTGGTGTCGCGGTCGCGCTCGGCCTGAGCTTCGTGATGCTGCTCGTGGTCGGGGTGTACATCGTCGCCGGGAACCTGCTCAACGGCGTCGGAAAGGGCAGCGTCGGACTGGCCAAGGGTTCCGTGCCCGGTGCGTACAAGGCGCTCGTGCAGAAGTGGGGCAACCTCTGCCCCGCCATCAACCCCGCCCTGCTCGCCGCCCAGCTCTACCAGGAGAGCGGCTGGGACCCGGACGTCGTCAGCCACGCCGACGCCCGCGGCATCGCGCAGTTCATCCCGAGCACCTGGGCCACCCACGGCATCGACGGCGACGGCGACGGCGACCGTGACATCTGGGACCCGAACGACGCGATTCCGTCGGCGGCGTCGTACGACTGCGAACTCGCCAAGTACGTCAAGGACGTCCCCGGCGACACCACGAACAACATGCTCGCCGCCTACAACGCGGGCGCGTACCGCGTCATAAAGGCGGGCGGGGTGCCGTCGATCACCGAGACCCAGAACTACGTCACGAGAATCCGCAGCCTGGAGAAGAGCTTCGCCGCGCCCGTCGGCCGCGTCGACCCCACCAAGCAGGCCGCCGGTGCCATCGACTACGCCCAGAAGAAGCTCGGCACCCCCTACCTCTGGGGCGGTGAGGGCACCGCCGCGGACGGTGGGCGGTTCGACTGTTCGGGGTTGACTCAGGCCGCTTACGCGAGCGTCGGGATCTCGTTGCCGCGGGTCGCCAATGATCAGTACAACGCGGGGCCGCATCCGGCCAGGAACGAGTTGCTCCCCGGCGATCTGGTGTTCTTCTCGAAGGACCTCAACAACTCCCGGGCCATCCACCATGTCGGTATTTATGTGGGTGGCGGCTACATGATCGACGCGCCGAGAACAGGTGCTGTGATCCGGTTCGACCCGATCGACACCCCCGAGTACTTCGGGGCCACCCGGGTGACCGCGGATGGCGCGAAAGCGCTGCCCACGGCGGTTTAGACGGAGCGTGAACCCACCCCCTGAGCTGCGGCGATGGGTCTCTCTTCGATAACGTCTGCGTGATCATTCAGTGGAGTGTGGAACGTATCTCCAGGGGCCGTGCGTTCCTGGTTTCGTAGCCGGATCTACAACCACGGGGGTGGGCGGGACGGCGTACGCAAGATACGCCGGTGAGACGACGAAGGGGCCGCGGCATCATGGCTGGACTCGCAGAATCCGGGTCGAACCCCGACGTCGAGCTGCTCTTCGACATCAATGGCCTGGCCAAGGACGCGCCGAGCTGGTTCGACCGGGTCATGGAGTACGTCGGTGAGTACGGGCTGCTGCTCGCGCTGGTCCTGCTCGTGATGTGGTGCTGGTGGTCCGTGCGGCGCAGGCGCGTTGAGGACGCCGCCTCGTCCGTGGCCGCGCTCGTGTGGGCGCCGCTGGCCGCCGCCGTCGCGGTGCTCGTGAACGTGCCGATACGGGGGTTCGTCGAGCGGCCTCGGCCGTTCAAGGATCATCAGGGGCTTGAAGTCTTGGTCAACGGCAAGACCGACTACTCGTTCGTGAGTGATCACGCGACTATCGCCATGGCCCTGGGGGTCGGGTTGTTCGTCGCGAACCGGAAGTTCGGCCTCGTCGGGATCGGGCTGGCTCTTCTCGAAGGGTTCTGCCGGGTCTACATGGGCGTCCACTATCCGACCGATGTGGTCGGCGGGTTCGCGCTCGGTACGGCCGTCGCGCTGCTGCTGTCGCCACTCGCCATGGCCTTGCTGACGCCTGTGATGTCCGCCATCGAGCGGTCGCCGAGAGTGGGGTGGCTGATCAAGTCGCGGGGACAGTCCCGGGTGGGTGGGCAGGACGCGTTGATTCCGGGGGCTCGGAAGGAGACCGCGGGGGCCGGGGCTGAGGAGCGGGATCTGGCGGCCTAGGCTCCGGTCCTGCGTCCTGCGTCCTGCGTCCTGCCTTCGAACGCCGACGCCCGGCGGCTACAGCGCCTGCGGGTACGTGAAGAACCTCTCCGGGTCGTACTGCTTCTTCAGCCTCGTCAGGCGCGTCGCCGCATCCCCGTAGTACGCCTTGCGCCAGTTGCTCAGGCCCGCGTCGGTGTAGTTCTGGTACGCGGCGCCCGAGGCGTACGGCCGCATCGCGTCGTGGGCCTGCTTCAGCCAGGCCTGGGCCGCGGAACCCGTGGTGCCGGCGCGCCAGGAGGCGATGTACTGGGCCAGGAAGCGGGAGCGGCGGTGCACGAAGGCCGTCGCCGTGGGGGAGACGCGGTTGACGGCGCCGCCGAGGGCCGTGAGGGCGATGCTGCCGGAGCCGCCGCGGACCGACTGCATCTGCTTCAGCAGGGTCTGGATGCCCGCCGAGGAGAGGGAGCGGTCGAAGAAGTCAGACTTCCCCGTATATGTCTCGCGGCTCAGTGCGCCCTGCGGGGAGCGGCCGGGCGTTGAGCCGGGGAGGTGGCACTGGGCGTCCGTGGCGAAGGACGAGCAGCCCGCGTACAGCTCCATCGACTCCTCGTACGAGCGGCGCCTGAGGGTGACGTTGCTCGCGGGGCCGGGGCCGCCGGGGCGGTCGGCGAGGCGGTCCACGGCGTTCTGGAGCTCGCCGTAGGTGCCCAGCGAGAACGCCGCGACGGTGATGGTCGGGTTGCCGCCCGCATGGTTCGAGATGCTCAGTGCCGACCAGATCTCGTCGGGCTGGGTCGGGCCCCACTCCTGCCAGGCCTTGATCAGCGCGGTCGCCTTCGACCAGGGCCAGGTCATGTACGCCGTTACGGCCTGGGGGGCGGGGTGGGTCTTGAAGTGCAGCTCCGTCACGACGCCGAAGTTGCCGTTGCCGGCGCCGCGCAGGGCCCAGAAGAGGTCCTTGTTGGTGGTGGCGTTGGCGGTGAGCTGCCTGCCGTCGGCGGTGATCAGGGTGGCCTGGGTGAGGCTGTCGCAGGTCAGGCCGTAGGCGCGGGAGGTCACGCCGTGGCCGCCGCCGAGGGTGAGGCCGGAGACGCCGACGGTGGGGCAGGAGCCGGCGGGGATGGTGACGCCCTTCGCGGCGAGGGCGCGGTAGACGTCGATGAGCTTGGAGCCGGCGCCGATCACCGCGGTGTTGCCGCTCGCGCGGATGCGGTTGAGCTTGGAGACGTCGATGATCAGGCGGTTGTTGCCGGAGGACCAGCCGGCGTAGGAGTGGCCGCCGTTGCGGATGGCGACGTGGAGGTTGTGGGACCGGGCGTAGGCGAGGGTGGTGCGGATGTCGTCGGGGTGGGCGACGTAGGCGACCGCGGCGGGCTTCAGGGCGTCGAAGCGGGTGTTGTAGAGCTGGTGGGCGGACTTCCAGGAGGCGTCGCCGGGGCGGATGAGGGGGCCGTCGAGGTCTCGGGCGAGGGCGGTCCAGTTGGCGGGGGCGGCGGATTTGCTGGTGGTCGTGGATGTGGATTGTGTGCGGGTGGCTGTGTCCGCGCCGGTTCCTGTGGCGGAGTCTGTGCTGCCCTTGCACGCGGTTGTTGCCAGGGCGGTGAGGGCTGCTGCGCCGCCGCCGATGAAGGTACGCCGTTCCATGTCGCCTCCTGGGGTTACGTGGAACGAGACGGGGTGGTGGGGGTCGGGGTTCCATGCTGCGGGGCCCTCCGGGGTGAGCGGGACTTTCCTCGCCCCCGCCGCCCCTACCCGTCCCATCCCCCAGGGGCGCTGCCCCTTCGACCCCGGCCCCTCCTGGGGGCTGCCGCCCCCAGACCCCCGCTTCGGCCCTGAAGGGGCCTCGTCCTCAAGCTCCCCCAGAGGGGGCACCCCCAGACGGGCTGAATTGCCGTGACCGGCGTCGGGGGTGGACCTCATTTGGCAACCAATGGTTGCGCGTTCCGACTCGGCGTTCTACAGTAATGTGCAACCAAAGGTTGCGAAAGGAGCGGTGCTGATGGAGTACGGCAGCATCGAGCGGGAGATCTACATCGACGCCACGCCCGAGGTGGTCTACGAGGTCGTCAGCAGGCCGGAACACCTGCGGGAGTGGTGGCCGGACGAGGCGGAGCTCGAGCCGGTGCCCGGTGCCACCGGGGTCATCTCGTTCGGGGACAGTGCGGCGCCGGAGGTGAAGGTCGTGCCGGTCACGGTGGTGGAGGCCGACCCGCCCCGGCGGTTTTCCTTTCGGTGGGTGTACGACGAGGGTGAGGCCGCCTCTCCCTCCAACTCGCTCCTCGTGACCTTCGACCTGGCCCCCTCGGGCGCGGGCACGCTGCTGCGCTTCTCCGAGGAGGGGTTCCGGGAGAAGGGCTGGGAGGCGGCCGTACTCGAGGAGCAGTACCGCGAGCACGTCACCGGATGGGATTACTTCCTGCCGCGCCTCGTCGCCTACATCGCCCGGCAGGTGTCGACGCCATGAGTGTCACCGTCGACGACGAGCTCTGGTCGGCGGTGGGGGACCCCATCCGGCGGCGGATGCTCGATCTGCTGTTGACCGGAGGCGGCGGGACGGCGACCACGCTGAGCGAGCAGCTGCCGGTGACGCGGCAGGCGGTCGCCAAGCACCTCGGCGTACTCGGCCGGGTCGGGCTGGTCCACGTCACGCCGTCCGGACGCGAGCGCCTCTACCAGGTCGACGAGGCCCAGCTCGCCCGCGCCGTAGCGCAGCTGTCGTCGGTCGGGGCCGCGTGGGACGCCCGGCTCCAGCGCATCAAGCGGATCGCCGAAGCGATTCAGCGCCGTCAGGAGGACTGACCCACACGAACGAGCCATTACCAGGCACAACGAGTACCAGGCACCACGAGTCAAGAGAGAGGTACCGAGATGGTGGACATCCTGCACAGGATCGGAGCCACAGCGGCTCCCGGTGACGTCTACGCGGCCCTGACCACGATCGAAGGGCTGTCCAGCTGGTGGACGCAGGACACGGACGGCGATCCGGACGTCGGAGGAGTGATCCGGTTCCGCTTCGACGCGGGCGGGTTCGACATGAAGGTGCTGGAGGCCCGGCCCGCCGAGCGTGTGTGCTGGGAGGTCGTCGACGGTCCCGAGGAGTGGATCGGTACGCGGATTCGCTTCGAGCTCAAGCGGGAGGGCGATTTCACGGTCGTGCTGTTCCGGCACGAGGGCTGGAAGGAGCCGGTGGAGTTCATGTACCACTGCAGCACGAAGTGGGCGACCTTCCTGATGAGTCTCAAGAAGCTGGTCGAAACCGGCAAGGGCGAGCCCGCGCCGCAGGACGTCAAGATCAGCAACTGGCACTGATCTCGATATCGCGCCTGCGCCCAACCCGCACCCGTCTCCCTACCCCGTATGCGCCTCCGCGTCCGCCCGCGCCAGGCTGCGTGCGCGTCTTGCCGGGCCGTGCCAGCCGCAGGTGCAGCGGGCCGTGCAGAAAGGGCCCTTCTCCACCGTCGTCGTGCGGTGCTCCTCGGGGTTGCGGTGTTTTCTGGGGGACTTCGTTCCGTCCTGAGGCGCCACGCCGACAACGTTACCCAAGGCAAGTAAGCGCAACGCCTCCGGGCGGCGTGACGGGGGCACCTACCCGTCGTTAACCGGAACGACGAGGGGCCCGTGACGGACGTACCGGCTGGGGGTAGGCAGGCGATGACGGAGCGGCAGCAGCACAGGCGGAGGCATGGGGCGGGCGTTGCGGCCGGGGTCCTGTGTCTCTGTCTGGCGGGCAGCGGGTGCGCGGAGCGCGGGGCGGCTGCGGAGGATTCGCGCGGGCGGGACGCCGTGGAGGTCGTGCGGCGTGCCGCCGACGCGCTCGTCGGGGCCGGGAGTTCCAAGGCCCGTACGTCCATGGAGATGGCCACCGGCGGCACCCGCGTCACCATCCGCGGCGAGGGCGTGTACGACTTCCACAAGCAGTTGGGGGAGTTGAAGGTGCTGCTGCCCCAGGATCCCGCGGGTGCGACCGCCCACCGGCCGATCAGGGAGCTCCTCGCTCCCGGGGCGCTGTTCATGAAGAACCGCGGTGCCGGGGTGCCCGCCGACAAGTGGGTGCGCGTCGACACGCGCTCGCTCTCGGACGGGAACCTGGTCACCGGTGGCGCCACCGATCCGTTCGCCGCCGCTGAAGTGCTGCGGGGGGCCCGGACCGCGACCTATGTGGGGGACGAGCAGGTCGGGGGTACGCCCGTGCGGCACTACCGGGGGACCGCTGATCTCGGTGTCGCGGCGCGGGAGGCGTCCGACGGCAACAAGGAATCCCTGACGGCGGCGGCGAAAGGGTTCGCCACGGACGAGGTGCCGTTCGATGTGTATCTCGACGACGCCGGCCGGATCCGGAAGGTCCGGCATCGGTTCAGCTTCGTCAACGGGCAGCAGAGCGATGCCGTCGCCGTGGCCTCCACGACCCTGCTCTACGACTTCGGGGCCCCCGTCGACGTACGCCTTCCGGACCGTGAGGACATCTACGCGGGCAAGATCGCCGAGGAGTGAGGGTCGGCGCATGCCTACGTGACGGGCGTCAAGAACTAGCCCGTCCGTGCCATGCGCGGTCTGTAGGCCGCTCCCTACTCTAGGAAGTCGGTAACGGCAGAGAAGAGGTGATGCACGTGGCTCCGGTCGGCGGTACGGCAGTTCAGGACCACGTCGCCCTCGCCGAGATCGAGCTGTGCGGAGAGCTGATCATCGCGGCCTCGGCCGCCCGTGAGGACCGGCTCAGCCTGGAGAGCATCGACGAGGTGCTGCGCGTCGCGGAGGAGCGGGCTGGGGAGGGGCGGGGTGCCGAGGGCGGGTGAGTCCGCCCTCGCCGGTCGCGGAACTCAGGTCCGCAGCAGCCTGCCGATCGCCTTCGTCGCCTCCTCCACCTTCGCGTCGATCTCCGCACCGCCCTTGAGGGCGGCGTCGGCGACGCAGTGGCGGAGGTGTTCCTCCAGCAGCTGGAGGGCGAAGGACTGCAGGGCCTTCGTGGACGCGGACACCTGGGTGAGTATGTCGATGCAGTAGACGTCCTCGTCGACCATGCGCTGCAGACCGCGGATCTGGCCCTCGATGCGGCGCAGGCGCTTGAGGTGTTCGTCCTTCTGTTTGTGGTAGCCGTGGATGCCGCGGTCGTGGTCGGTCACCACGGTTCCGGTGTCCTCGGAGGGCGCCGTCGCGCCGGCCTCGGTGGTCGTCATCGCGTCCTCCAGACGTAAACCGCTTCATATACCCCTACTGGGTATATCGTACCGAACTTTGCTGGGTATAGGGCCTGTGGCCGACGCCGCGGAACGGCCGCTGGACTGGACCACTGGGCAGCCCCCGTGCCGACCACTGTGCCTGATGGGCGACACTGGAGGACGGCCCATTAGCCGTGGCCGGATGATGCGCCTAGCATCAGCCTGACCGAACCGACGCTTCTTGAGGACCCTCACGTGCGCTTTCGTCTGACCCCCCGGGAGACGAGCTTCTACGACATGTTCGCCGCATCCGCGGACAACATCGTCACGGGCTCGAAACTCCTGATGGAACTGCTCGGGGCGGACAACGCCGGCCGGGCCGAGATCGCAGAGCGTATGCGGGCCGCGGAACACGCAGGTGACGACGCCACACACGCGATCTTCCACCAGCTGAACTCCTCGTTCATCACGCCGTTCGACCGCGAGGACATCTACTCCCTCGCATCGTCCCTCGACGACATCATGGACTTCATGGAGGAGGCCGTCGACCTGGTCGTCCTCTACAACGTCGAGGAACTGCCCAAGGGCGTCGAGCAGCAGATCGAGGTGCTGGCGCGGGCCGCGGAGCTCACGGCCGAGGCGATGCCGAACCTGCGCACGATGGACAACCTCACCGAGTACTGGATCGAGGTCAACCGGCTCGAGAACCAGGCCGACCAGATACATCGCAAGCTCCTGGCCCACCTCTTCAACGGCAAGTACGACGCGATCGAGGTGCTGAAGCTCAAGCAGATCGTGGATGTGCTGGAGGAAGCGGCGGACGCCTTCGAGCATGTGGCGAACACGGTGGAGACCATCGCCGTCAAGGAGTCCTGAGCCCACGCCATGGACACCTTCGCGCTGGTCGTGACCATCCTGGTCGCGCTCTTCTTCACGTACACCAACGGCTTCCACGATTCGGCGAACGCGATCGCCACGTCCGTGTCGACGCGGGCGCTGACACCGCGGGCCGCGCTGCTGATGGCCGCGGTGATGAATCTCGGCGGTGCCTTTCTGGGGTCCGGCGTCGCCAAGACCGTCAGTGAGGGTCTGATCCAGACACCCGAGGGCTCGAAGGGGATGGGCATCCTCTTCGCGGCGCTGGTGGGTGCGATCACGTGGAACCTGATCACGTGGTACTACGGCCTGCCGTCCTCGTCCTCCCACGCCCTGTTCGGCGGCATGGTGGGAGCGGCGCTGGCCGGCGGGACGACGGTGTACTGGGACGGGGTCCTGGAGAAGATCGTCATCCCGATGTTCGTGTCGCCGCTCGTCGGGCTGTGCGCGGGGTATCTGGTGATGACGGCGATCATGTGGATCTTCCGGCGCGCCAATCCGCACAAGGCCAAGCGGGGGTTCCGGATCGCGCAGACCGTGTCGGCCGCCGGGATGGCGCTCGGGCATGGTCTGCAGGACGCGCAGAAGACCATGGGCATCGTGGTGATGGCGCTGGTCATCGCCGATGTCGAGGACTACGGCGATCCCATCCCGGTCTGGGTGAAGATCGTGTGCGCCGTGATGCTGTCGCTGGGGACGTACGCCGGTGGCTGGCGGATCATGCGGACGCTGGGGCGGAAGATCATCGAGCTGGATCCGCCGCAGGGGTTCGCCGCGGAGACGACCGGGGCGTCGATCATGTTCACCACGGCGTTTCTGTTCAAGGCGCCGATCTCCACGACGCATGTCATCACCTCCGCGATCATGGGCGTCGGCGCGACGAAGCGGGTGAACGCCGTGCGTTGGGGTGTGGCCAAGAACATCGTCCTCGGGTGGTTCATCACGATGCCGGCGGCTGCGTTGGTGGCGGCGGGGGCGTTCGGGGTCGTCCACCTGGCGTTCCTGTAGGCGGCAGCCCGGTGCGGGGCTGAGGTCGGGGGGTTGCGCAGCCCGGCGCGACGGGGTGCCTCCCCCAAGCTCTTCGAGCTGGGGGTACCCCCAGCGCCCACCCGTGCCGCCCATGGGGGTACCTCCCAGGCCCTTTAGGCACTGGGGGAGGCACGACTGCCCGCAGGCTGGGCACACAGAGGGGCCCGCCCCCCGGGAGCCAGGGGGCGGGCCCTTTATCTGCCTCGCGGTGGCACCGCCATGCAGCACCGCGAGGGGTTCATATCGCCGGGCGTCGGCTCAGCCGAAGCGGCCGGAGATGTAGTCCTCCGTGGCCTGGACCGACGGGTTGGAGAAGATGCGCTCCGTGTCGTCGATCTCGATCAGCTTGCCGGGCTGGCCGACGGCCGCCAGGTTGAAGAAGGCGGTGCGGTCGGAGACACGGGCGGCCTGCTGCATGTTGTGCGTCACGATGACGATCGTGAAGCGCTCCTTCAGCTCACCGATCAGGTCCTCGATCGCCAGGGTCGAGATCGGGTCCAGGGCCGAGCAGGGCTCGTCCATGAGGAGGACGTTGGGCTCGACCGCGATCGCGCGGGCGATGCACAGACGCTGCTGCTGACCACCGGAGAGGCCCGAGCCGGGCTTGTTCAGGCGGTCCTTGACCTCGTTCCAGAGGTTGGCGCCCTTGAGGGACTTCTCGACGACGTCCTGCAGCTCGCTCTTCTTGTAGCTGCCGTTCAGGCGCAGGCCCGCCGCCACGTTGTCGAAGATCGACATCGTGGGGAACGGGTTCGGGCGCTGGAACACCATGCCGACCTCGCGGCGGACCGACACCGGGTCGATGCCGGCGCCGTACAGGTCTTCGTCGTCCAGGAGGACCTTGCCCTCCACGCGGCCGCCCGACGTCACCTCGTGCATGCGGTTCAGCGTGCGCAGGAACGTCGACTTGCCGCAGCCGGAGGGGCCGATGAAGGCCGTCACCGAGCGCGGCTCGACCGTCATCGAGATGTCTTCTATCGCCTTGTGGGAGCCGTAGTAGGCGGTCAGTCCGCTTACGTCGATTCGCTTGGCCATGACTACTTCACTTCCAGATCTTCGGTCGCTGTATGGCCGCGTCAGCGACCGGTCTTCGGGGCCTTCCAGCGGGCGATGCCGCGGGCCACCAGGTTCAGGATCATCACGAAGGCGATCAGCGTGAGCGACGCCGCCCAGGCTCGGTCGAACGCCGCCTCCGAGCCCGCGCTGTTCGCGTACTGCTGGTAGATGTACAGCGGCAGCGAGGACTGCGCGCCCTCGAAGGGGTTGGCGTTGATGAACGAGTTGCCGAACACCAGCAGCAGAACCGGAGCGGTCTCACCGGTGATACGGGCGACCGCCAGCATGATGCCGGTCGTGATGCCGCCGATGGAGGTCGGCACGACCACCTTCAGGATCGTGCGCCACTTCGGGACGCCGAGCGCCAGGGAGGCCTCGCGCAGCTCGTTCGGGACGAGCTTGAGCATCTCCTCGGTGGAGCGCACGACCACCGGCATCATCAGGATCGCCAGGGCCATCGAGCCGGCGAAGCCGAAGGGCTGCATGTCCAGCATCAGCATGATGCTGAGGATGAACAGACCCGCGACGATCGACGGGATGCCGGTCATGACGTCGACGAAGAAGGTGATGGCCTGGGCGAGCTTCCCGCGGCCGTACTCCACCAGGTAGATCGCGGTGAGCACACCGACGGGCGCGGCGATCAGGGTGGCGAGGCCGACCTGCTCCAGGGTGCCGAGGATGGCGTGGTAGATACCGCCGCCCGGCTCGGAGTCGGCGACCACACCCATGGAGTGGGTCAGGAAGTAGACGTCGAGGACCTTGATGCCGCGCACCACGGTCGACCAGACCAGGGAGGCCAGCGGGACGACGGCGAGCAGGAAGGCGACCCAGACCAGCGAGGTCGCGATGCGGTCCTTGGCCTGGCGGGAACCCTCGACGCGGGCGGCGATGACGTACGTGCCGAGGAGGAAGAGGAGACCGGCGATCAGGCCGATCTGGATCCGGCTGTCGAGGCCGGCGCCCAGGCCGATGCCGATCGCGACGGCGATGGAGCCGAGGGCGATGGCGTATGGGGACCACTTGGGCAGACGGGCGCCGCGCAGGGTGCTGGGGCGCTTGTCGGCGATGGTGGCGTGGCTCATGCGTTGGCCCCCGAGTACTCCTTGCGGCGGGCGATGATCGCGCGGGCCGCGCCGTTGACCAGCAGGGTGATGACGAACAGGACCAGACCGGAGGCGATCAGCGCGTCACGGCCGAACTCGGACGCCTCACCGAACTTGCTGGCGATGTTCTGGGCGAAGGTTCCGCCGCCCGGGTTGAGCAGGCTGGCGTGGATGTCGAAGTCGGGGGAGAGCACGGTGGCCACGGCCATGGTCTCGCCGAGGGCGCGGCCGAGGCCGAGCATCGAGGCGGAGATCACGCCGGAGCGGCCGAAGGGGAGGACCGCCATGCGGATGACCTCCCAGCGGGTGGCGCCGAGCGCCAGGGCCGCCTCCTCGTGCATCTGCGGGACCTGGCGGAAGACCTCACGGCTCACGTTGGTGATGATCGGCAGGATCATGATCGCGAGCAGGATGCCGACCGTCAGCATCGAGCGGGCCGGACCTTCCTCCCAGGAGAAGATCCCGGTCCAGCCGAAGTAGTCGTTCAGCCAGTGGAAGAGGCCGTCCATGTGCGGTACGAGGATCAGCGCGCCCCACAGGCCGTACACGATGGACGGCACGGCGGCGAGCAGGTCGATCACGTACGCGATCGGGCCGCCGAGCTTGCGCGGGGCGTAGTGCGTGAGGAAAAGCGCGATGGCGACGGCGATCGGGACCGCGATGACCATGGCGATGATCGAGGACACGATCGTGCCGTAGGCCAGGACGGCGATACCGAAGACCGGCGGGACGGTGCCGGTGTTCCACTCGAAGGTCGTGAGGAAGTTGCCCTCGTCCTTGCTGATGGCGAGGGTCGCGCGGTAGGTGAGGAAGACCGCGATGGCGGCCATGATCACCAGCAGGAAAATGCCGGAACCCCGGGACAGACCGAGGAAGATCCGGTCACCGGGTCGGGTGGCGCCACGGGCCGCGCGCTTCTGCTCGGCCGGGGAGGGCTGTGGAGTTGGGGGTGCTTGTGTGTTCTGTGTCGATATGTCCATCGGGTTCTCCGGTCTGCGGAGCCACACGCGGGTCTACGGCGGCTCGGAGGAGCCGTATGGGACACACGGCTCCGGGCGGCGGTGCACCGGACGGTGCGGTCCGGTCCGGGTTCTCGACGCCCGGACCGGACCGCACTCAGGTCAGCTCAGGCCCTCGATGGTGGTACGAACCTCGGAGATGATCTCCTCGGGCATCGGGGCGTAGTCGTTCTCGGCGAGGACCTTCTGGCCGTCCTCGGAGGCGATGTAGCGCAGGAACGCCTTGGTCGCGGCCAGGGTCTCGGCCTTGTTGCCCTTGTCGCAGACGATCTCGTACGTCACCAGGGTGATCGGGTAGGCGCCCTCGGCCTTGGTGGCGTAGTCGAGCTCGAGCGCCATGTCCTTGCCGGTGCCGACGCGCTTGGCGGCGGCGACCATCTTGGAGGCGTTCTCCGTGGTGGCCTGGACCGGGGCGGAGGCGCCGGTGTCGATCTGGGCCGACTTGATGGCGTCCTTGGCGTACGACAGCTCCATGTAGCTGATGGCGCCGGAGGTCTGCTTGACCTGCTGGGCGACACCGGTGGAGCCCGAGGCGGACTGGCCGCCCTTGGCCTGCCAGGCCTTGCCGCCCTCGTACGGCCAGTCGGCCTTGGCGGTGGCGATCAGGTACTTGGTGAAGTTGTCCGTGGTGCCGGACTCGTCCGAGCGGTGGAACGCCTGGATCTTGAGGTCGGGAAGCTTCGCGTCGGGGTTCAGCTTCGCGATCGCCGGGTCGTTCCAGTTCTTGATCTTGTCGTTGAAGATCTGGGCGATGGTCTTCGCGTCCAGGGTGAGGTTGTCGACGCCCGGGACGTTGTAACCGACGGCGATCGGGCCGCCGACCATCGGGAGGTCGATGCCCTGGCCGCCCTTGCAGACCTGCTTGGAGGCGGTGATCTCTTCCTCGTCCAGCGCGGAGTCGGAGCCGGCGAAGGCGACCTGGCCCTGCGTGAACGCGGTGACGCCGGCGCCGGAGCCGCCGCCCTTGTAGTTGATCTGGACGTTCTTGCACGCGGCCGTGAACTGCTTGACCCAGGCGTCGATGGCGTTCTTCTGCGCGGAGGAGCCGTCGGCGAGCAGCTGGCCCGAGGCGTCGTCGCACTTGATGTTGCTGGCGCCGGTGCTGGAGGTGGTGTCCCCGCCGCCGTTGGTGCCGGTGTCGTCGGAGCCGCACGCCGTGAGGGCCAGGGCGCCGGAGACGGCGAGAGCGCCGAGAGCGAGTGCCCGCCGGTTCTTGCGCTGAAGCTTCACTTGAGGGAGTTCCTTCCAGGAGCCGCCGTCCTGAATCGGCGGCGTGCGAAGAATGAGGGATGCGGACACGTCCCCCCGGGGCCGCAGTCCGTCATCGTGCAGGGCCGAAATTAGGCAGAACAGGTGAAGCCGCCGATGGGCGTAAATGAACGGGGGGTGAACCCCTGGGGACGGTGCGGTGAGGTAACGGAACGCTCACGTTGGGGACACGGCGGGATACCGACGGCAACCGTTCCGGCCTGGGCACTCTGAGTAGTGGCGCGCTTCCTGCCGGGGAACTGGAGGGGCCTTTTTCGGACACGCGTGCGGCCTTTTGTGGCTCGTGCGGTCCGGGCGGTCCGTGCGGTCGAGGGTGCCGTGTCGGCTACGTCCTGTGCAGGGAGCTGAGGAGGGCGTCGACCAGGGTGCGGTCCCGGGGTTGGGTCAGCCGGAGCCGGGCGGCCGTCGGGGAGAGCCACAACAGGCGGTCCACCTCGGTGGTGGGGGTGAACGTGCCGGGGCCCGCCTCGGCAGCCCAGTAGCGCACCTCCTTGGGGCGGTCGTTCGCCATGTACCGCAGCGTCGGCAGCTCGGCGCCGGGCCGGGCGGTGTGGCCGGTCTCCTCGGCCACCTCGCGCAGGGCCCCGTCGAGGGGGTCCTCGTCGCGCTTGAGTTTGCCCTTCGGGTGGGACCAGTCGTCGTACTTCGGTCGGTGGACCAGGCATATCTCCAGCTCACCGTCTACCGGCGAACGGCGCCACAGGACGCAGCCGGCCGCGTGGACGGTGAGGTCCTTCGCGTGAGTCACCGGGGGTGTGCCTCCTTCGGGGGCCCGGGGGTGCCTGCCGTCTTCAGGGGCTCGGGGTGCCTGCCCTGCTCAGGTCGCCTACGCGGTGCCCACCGTCTGCATCTGCCAGGACTGCTGGAACGCGAAACGCGCCGCCTCCACCTCGTGCCGCTGGTCGGCGTGCAGCACGCCGAGGGCGTACGCCGTCGCCGGGGCGATCCGCGGGGTGCGGGCCGCCTGGGCCGCGGCGGCCGCCGCCTCGGAGGCGTCGCGGTGCCGGTTGAGTGCCTGACCCGCCGCCAGCAGCCGTACGTCCACCGGGGCGCTGTCGCCGTACAGGACCTCGCGGGCGTAGCGGTGCAGGCGCAGCAGGAGGCGGACCTGGTGCCAGGGGGCGTCCTGCGGGTGCGGGGCCGGGTCCGGGGACAGGCCGTGGATCAGGGCCTCGGCGTTGTAGGGGTGGCCGGCGGTCACCAGGGGCAGTGCCGCGACCGCGTCCGTGAGGCGCTCCTCGGCCGCGGCGGCGAGGGGGCGCAGGGTGGCGGTGGGTGCGGCGGGGGTGAGGGGGACCTCGCTGGCCAGTACGGCGATGTTGTCGGCGACGGCGTGAAAGCGGGAGGAGCCGAGGGCCTGGAGGGCGGTGCTGTGCGCTCGGGTCCGGGCGAGGGTGAGCTGGCGCTCGAGCAGGGCGCCTGCTTTGGCCGCGCCCACGGTGAGGTTGCCGCGTTCCGGAGTGGGCGTCGGGGTGGGCGGGCCCGAGTGGGACGGTGCCGCTCGCTGCGGGACGGGCGCCGCCCCGGCGGCACGACTGCCTCCAGCCGAGTCGGCGAGTTCCGCCGAGCCGCCCGCCGAACCCGGCCCGGGCACCTCCGCCGTGCCCATCTGGGCGGGCAGCACCGTTGCCCCCGACAAGCGGTGCAGGGCCAGCAACAGGCGGTCCAGGCGGGCCGCGCATGCGTGTTCCATGGCGAGCGTGCCCGAGAGCCAGGCCAGTTCCGGGCGGATGGCCTCCGACCAGTCGGTGTCCAGCAAGGGGCGGAACGTGTGCAGGCTGGCGCTGATACGGCGGGCCGAGCGGCGTAGCGCCCGGGCCGCGTCGACGGACTCCTGGGAGCCGTTGGCCGCGCCCCCACCGGTCTCCCGGTGCAGGCGCAGGGCTCGGAGGAACTCCGTGGCCTGGGCGCGCAGGTAGCCCGCGAGGGCGTCCCCGGTCACAGCCCCGGCCGTGGGATCCGTCGGGTCAAGGTGTTGCTGTGCCACGCCGGCGCCTCCGGGCGTCTATGAGCATCTCCTGGACGTTGCGCAGGGGCTGGCCGTCCGCGTCCGTCGCATGCCGGGTCCACTCGCCTTCCGGTCCGAGGTGCCAGGACACGGTGGTGTCGGACATACCGGTCTCCAGGAGCCGGTTGAGCGCGGCGCGGTGGGCCGGGTCGGTGACCCTGACCAGGGCTTCGATACGTCGGTCGAGGTTGCGGTGCATCATGTCGGCGCTGCCTATCCATACCTCGGGTTCGCCGCCGTTGCCGAAGGCGAAGACCCGGGAGTGTTCGAGGAAGCGGCCGAGTACCGAGCGGACGCGGACGTTCTCCGACAGCCCCGCCACACCCGGGCGGACCGCGCAGATGCCGCGGACCCAGATGTCGACCGGCACGCCCGCCTGGGACGCGCGGTAGCAGGCGTCGATGACCGCCTCGTCGACTATGGAGTTGACCTTGATGCGGACGTAGGCGGGACGCCCGGCACGGTGGTGCTGGACCTCCTTGTTGATCCGCGATACCAGGCCGTCACGCAGGGACTTGGGGGCGACCAGCAGCCGCCGGTACGTCTCCCGGCGCGAGTAGCCGGAGAGCCGGTTGAACAGGTCGGACAGGTCGGCGCCGACCTGCGGGTCGGCCGTCAGCAGACCCAGGTCCTCGTAGAGGCGGGCCGTCTTCGGGTGGTAGTTGCCGGTGCCGACATGGCTGTAGCGCCGTAGCGTCTCGCCCTCCTGGCGGACCACCAGCGACAGCTTGCAGTGGGTCTTCAGGCCGACGAGGCCGTAGACCACATGGCAGCCGGCCTCCTCCAGCTTGCGCGCCCACTTGATGTTTGCGTGCTCGTCGAAGCGGGCCTTGATCTCGACCAGGACGAGGACCTGCTTGCCGGCCTCGGCGGCGTCGATGAGCGCGTTGACTATGGGGGAGTCGCCGGAGGTGCGGTACAGGGTCTGCTTGATCGCGAGGACGTCCGGGTCGTCGGCCGCCTGCTCCAGGAAGGCCTGCACGGAGGTGGAGAAGGAGTCGTACGGGTGGTGCAGCAGCACGTCCCGCTTGCGCAGCGCGGCGAAGATGTCCGGCGCGGACGCCGACTCGACCTCGGCGAGATCGCGATGGGTGCCCGCGACGAACTTCTGGTACTTCAGCTCGGGCCGGTCGATGGAGGCGATGCGGAACAGGCCGGTGAGGTCCAGGGGGCCGGTCAGCGGGTAGACCTCGGCCTCGCTGATCTTCAGCTCGCGCACCAGCAGGTCCAGGACCTCCTGGTTGATGTTCTCCTCGACCTCCAGGCGCACCGGCGGCCCGAAGCGGCGCCGCATGAGCTCCTTCTCCAGGGCCTGGAGCAGGTTCTCGGCGTCGTCCTCCTCGACCTCCAGGTCCTCGTTGCGGGTGACCCGGAAGGCGTGGTGCTCCAGCACCTCCATGCCCGGGAACAGCTCCTCCAGGTGCGCGGCGATGACGTCCTCGAGCGGGACGAACCGGCCGGGGGAGGCCTCCAGGAAGCGGGAGAGCAGCGGCGGCACCTTGACGCGGGCGAAGTGCGGGGTGCCGGTGACGGGGTTGCGCACCCGCACGGCCAGGTTCAGGGACAGGCCGGAGATGTACGGGAACGGGTGCGCGGGGTCGACCGCCAGCGGGGTCAGGACCGGGAAGATCTGGTGCCGGAACAGGGTGAAGAGGCGGGCCTGCTCCTTCTCCGTCAGCTCGTTCCAGCGGACCAGGTGGATGCCCTCCTCCGCGAGCGCGGGGGCGACGTCCTCGTGGTAGCAGGCGGCGTGCCGGGCCATCAGCTCGCGGGAGCGGGCCCAGATCATCTCCAGGACCTCGCGGGGCTGCAGGCCGGACGCGGAGCGGGTGGCGACACCGGTCGCGATACGGCGCTTCAGTCCGGCCACCCGGACCATGAAGAACTCGTCCAGGTTGCTGGCGAAGATCGCCAGGAAGTTGGCCCGCTCCAGGAGCGGGGTGTTCGGGTCCTCGGCGAGTTCGAGGACGCGCTCGTTGAACGCGAGCCAGCTGCGCTCCCGGTCCAGGAACCGGCCCTGGGGCAGCTGGACGCCGTCGACGAGTGACTCCTCGTAAGCGTCGAGGTCGGCGTCGATGTCCGGTTCCAGGTCGGAGACGACCGCGGAGACCGTGTGCGGGCGGTGAGCCGCGATGGAGCCCACGGAGGGCTGCGCGTGCTGGACCTTGGCCTGGGCGTTTGTGGACTGGCTCATATGCCCATTGTTCCGCGCGTCGAGGTTTATGGGCGCGTCGGAAAGCGCGGGTGGGAGCGGCGCGGGGAGGTGTCGGGCGTCCCCGTTCCTCGCGTTCCCCTCCGGGGGCGGCGAAGGCGCTGGCACGGCGGCGGTCATTGGCTAAGGGTCACAAGCCCGTCTGAACCAATGGTTACGGAGACATGGCGTGTGGGATAGCGGGGGGCGGCTCGCGGGCGTCTACGTGTCCGGCCGGCTGTCCAGACCGCACGTCCCTCCCCCCGTGGAGGGACGTGCGGTTGGTCTTGTGGGACGCGCCGGTCGCTGTGTGATGCGCCGGTGTCTACGTGGTGCGGCGGCGCAGCAGCCAGAAGGCGGCGAGGGTCGCGACGGCGGCCACGGTGAGGACGAGGCAGGTCTCGACGTACTGGAGAGGCCAGAAGTGGGAGTGGGGGTGGAACGTCGCTCGGGTGAGGCTGTCGGCCCAGCCCAGCTGCCAGGCCGAGCGAGGCAGCTCGAAGCCGCCCGCTTCGGCGCGGGTGACCGTCGGCCAGAACTCCCAGCGGTAACGCTCCAGCACGTTGTAGAGGACGAGCGCGGCCCCGAACCCGACCCCGGCCGCGGGCAGCGCCCGACGCAGCAGCAGTCCGGCGAGCGCGCCGAGGGCGAGGCCCGCCAAGGGGTACGCGACCGCGGTCGGGCCGGTGCTGAGGAAGACGTCCGGGTAGTACCAGTCCCCGACCAGGTTGGGGTCGTCGTCCCCCCGTGCCCACAGGCCCAGCAGCGTGACCGCGCCCGTGCCCGCGGTGAGCAGCACGGCCGGTACGGCGAGCTTGGCGGCCAGCCAGCGGGCCGGGGTGACCGACTGGGTCCAGGCGAGCTTCGCGGTGCCGCTCTCCAGCTCGCGCCCGATGAGCGCGCCGCCCGCCCAGGCGGCCACGGCGAAGATCGCGTACGACAGGGCCCCGGCGATCAGTGCGATGAAGGTGCGGTACGTGTCGTCGGCGGTGACCGCCTCCATGGCCCGGCAGGAGGGCAGGCCGTCGACGGCGACCGGTTCGGCACACCCGCCCACGCCCCGGCGGGCCTCGTCGCCGATGGCGTACATCCAGATCAGTACGCCAGTGGCGGCGGCCACGGCCAGGCACCAGAAGATCAGGGCCGAGCGGTGCAGCCGCAGGACGGTCCAGGTCAGGCCCCGTGCTCCGCGCGGCGGCCGGTCGGTGGCGGGGGTCGCTGTGGCGGGGAGTGCGGTGGTCATACGGCGGCTCCGGTACGGCGGTGCAGCAGACAGAAGGCGGCGGCGGTGGCCAGCGCGGCGGCGCCCAGCAGGAGGCCGGTCTCGACGAGATGGAGCGGCCAGAAGTGTGAGGCGGGGTGGTAGTGGGTGTAGTAGCCGACGATGTCGTGGGCCGCGAGGCACGTACCGCCGTCGTCGCCGCACATCGGGTTGGGGACGCGGGCGCCTGTGGAGGTGAGGGCGCCCTGGGGGCCTTGGACGATGACGTGATCCGGTGACTGGTAGCCGGTGCCGGTCGCGGTCTCCCAGGGCACCAGGTTGCGGCTCGCGACGGTGGCGAGTTCCTCCAGTGCGCCGGTGGCGACCAGGGCGGCGACGAGTGCCGGGAGCGCGCGGCGCAGGAGCAGGCCCGCGAGGGCGCCGACGGCGAGGGCGAGCAGGGGTGCGGCGATGGCGACGGTGCCGTTGGCCTGGAAGTTGTCCTCGGTGTACCAGGACCACTTCCCCAGCGAGAGCGGGTGCGCGTCGGACACCAGGCGGTGCAGGAGGACGAGGACGGTCATGCCGACGGCGACCGGGAGCGCCGGGACGGCGAGCTTGGCGGCCAGCCAGCGGACGGGGGTGATGCCCTGGGTCCAGGCGAGGCGTGCCGTGCCGTTCTCCATGTCCCGTCCGACGAGGGCGGCGCCCGCCCAGGCGGCGACCAGCACGGGGAGCCAGTTCAGGCCCAACCCGGCGGCTCTGAAGAGGCGGTCGTAGTCGTGGATCGGGTCGCCCCACACGCAGGCCTCGCGGCCGGCGCACACCCGGTCCCACTCCGCCTGCGCCGCGTCGGCACCCGGGCCGTACGCCCACAGCAGTACGGCCGCTCCGCCGAGGACGACGACCGCCCACACGATCAGGGCCGAGCGGTGCAGGCGCAGGACGGTCCAGGTCAGGCCACGGGGCCCGCGCGGCGGACGGCCGGTGGCGGGGGCCGCCGTGGCGGGGAGTGCGGTGGTCATACGGCGGCTCCGGTACGGCGGCGCAGCAGCCGGAAGGCGATTAGGACCGCCAGGGCCGCGACGGCGAGGACGAGGGCGGTCTCCATGAGCTGGAGGGGCCAGAAGTGGGAGGCCGGGTGGTGGTCGCGGTAGTAGCCGACGACGTCGTGCTCGGCGAGGCACTTGGTGTCCTCGAGGCAGACGGGGTCCGAGATGCGGGCGCCGGTGGAGGTGAGCGCGCCCTCGCCGAGGGGCATGCCGACGCCCTCGGGGTGCCCGTCCTTGCTGGTCAGCGTCTCGACCGGCCACAGGTGCGGGCGCCATGCGGAGAGCGTGTACATGAGGACGAGGAGCCCCACGGCCGCGGTGCCGAGCGCGGGCAGGGCGCGGCGCTGGAGCAGGCCCGCGAGGACGCCGACGGCGAGGCCGAGGAGGGCGTACGCGGTGGCGAGGGTGCCGTTGGCCAGGAAGATGTCGTCCTCGTACCACTCCCGCCAAGGCGTGATCGACCGCAGCCGGCCGGTCGACGACCATGCCAGGCGGTGCAGCAGCGTGAGCACGGTCGTGCCCGACACGAGCAGGACGGCCGCCACGGCGAGCTTGGCGGCCAGCCAGCGGGCCGGGGACACCGACTGGGTCCAGGCCAACTGGGCGGTTCCGCTCTCCAGTTCGCGCCCGATGAGCGCGGCGCCGGCCCAGGCGGCGACGAGCAGCGGCACGAAGCTCAGGAGGGGGTCGCCGAGAGTGTTGGCCAGGTTGAGGCGGCTGATGGCGGGACCCGAGAAGTCGCAGTCCGGGCCGACGTCCCGCAAGTGGCAGCCCATCGCCCGGTATTCGGCCCAGGCGGCGTCCGTCCCCGGCCCGTACGTGAACAGCAGAGCCCCCGCACCGACGGCCACCAGCAGCGCCCAGAACCACAGCGCCCAGCGGTGCACGCGCAGCATCGCCCAGACCAGTCCGCGCGGCCCTCGGGAGGGCGCGACGCCGGTGGACGGCGTCTCGACGGTCAGGGCGGTGGTCATACGGCGGCCTCTCGCGCGGAGTCCAGCCGCAGGGCCGGGGCCTCGGGGGTGCGCAGGTGGGCGAGGACCAGCTCCTCCAGGGTCGGGGCGGTGACCTGCCAGCCGTCGCCGAGGGAACCCTCCGGCCGTACGAGCGCGGTGAGTTGACGACCCGTCGTACGGGACTCGACCACGGTGTGCGGCTCCAGGGACGCGTCCGCCCGCCCGGTGACGAGCCGATGCGCGGCGAGGAGGTCGTCCAGGGGGCCGGCGAGGCGGACGCGGCCGGCGCCGAGCAGCAGGAGGTGGTCGCAGGAGCCGTCCAGTTCGGCGACGACGTGCGAGGACATGACAACCGTAGTGCCGTGTTCGGCGGCGTCGGCCATGAGCGCGGCCATCAGCTGGTGCCGGGCGAGCGGGTCGAGGTCGGCCATCGGCTCGTCCAGGAGCAGCACTTCGGGGCGCTTGCCGAGGGCGAGGGCGAGTGCGACGCGGGTGCGCTGGCCGCCGGAGAGCGTGCGCACCTTCGCGTCCGGGTCGAGGCCGCCCTCGGCGACGATCCGTTCGGCGACGGCGGCGTCCCAGCGGCGGGGGTTCAGCTCGCGGCCGAAGCGCAGGGTGTCGGCAACGGTGAGCTGGGGGTGCAGGGGCTTGTCCTGGGCGACGTACGCGACTCGCTCCCGAACGGCCGCCGGGGCCTGGCCGAGGACGCTGATCGTGCCCTCGCTGGGCCGGGCCAGGCCGGCGGCGAGGGAGAGCAGGGTCGACTTGCCCGCGCCGTTCGGTCCGACGAGGGCGCAGATCCGGCCCGCCGGGAGCCGGAAGGCACAGTCGTCCAAGGCCGGCTTGCGGCGCCGGCGTCCGAAGCCCTTGCTCAGCGCGGCCGCCTCGATGGCGGTCTCGGTCATGACTCGTCCCCCTTGGTGTGCGTGGTGAAGCGCGTGTCGAAGTGCGTGTCCAGTACGGAAGTGAAGAGAGCGTCCACGTCGTCGCGGTCCAGCCCGGCCTCGCGGGCCCGCACGGCCCACGCGTCCAGTTCGGCCCGCAGAGGCGAGTCGGCCGGGGCGGCCCCCAGCGCCCGCCGCACGAAGGTGCCGAGCCCCCGCCGTGCCTCGACCAGGCCCTCGCGCTCCAGTTCCCGGTAGGCCTTCAGGACGGTGTTGGGATTGATGGCGGTCGCCTCGACGACCTCCCGGGCCGTGGGCAACTTGTCGCCGGGCTCCAACAGGCCCAGGCGCAGGGCCTGTTTGGTCTGCTGGACGATCTGCACGTAGGTGGCGACGCCGGAGCGTCGGTCGATGCGGTACTCGACCATCCGTTGCACCACCCTTTCACTAATTGAGTAGTGAAAGGGTGGTGGAAGGGGGGCTTGGAAGTCAAGTGGGCTGGTGAGGCGAGGGCCGGGCGAGGTCATGTGGGCCGTCGTGAAGTGAGAGCACCTCTGCGCTCGGGGGGATTTCACGCCATGTTCCGAGGGGGCCGCAGTGTGCCCATGTCGGCTGTCAGTGCGATCAGTTACGGTCGGATTCGCACATGTGATGACCATGGGGTTGGCGTCACGGTCACGGTTTCAGGGGGAGGTTGACGGGGGATGGGCTACGTTCTGCCCGGTTGGCTGGACGAGATCCTGGACTTCATCGGGATCAACTGGCCGAATGTCGACGAGGACGACTACCGCGAGATGGCGGACGCGATGCGCGAACTCGCGGACGCCTTCGACGACCACGCGGGAGAAGCCCACGCCGCGGTGAACCGCCTCCTGTCCTCCAGCGAGGGCTGGGCGGTGGACGCCCTGCAGGAGCACTGGGGCAAGGTGAAGACCTCGCACCTGGAGCAACTCCCGGAAGCAGCCCGACTGTTCGCGGACGCGATGGACGTCGTCGCGGACGTGATCTACGGCATGAAGGTCAAGGCCGAGATCGAACTCGGGGCGATGGCCGCGTCGGCAGGCGTTGCCATCGGCCTGGCCTTCGTCACCGGCGGTCTGTCAGCACTGATCGGCGCAGCGCAGGTCACGGCGATGCGGGAGGTCGTGCGCCGGATCATCAAGGAGGCGGCCGACGAGATCGTCGACCGGATCATGGCGATGGTCACCGAACCGGTCGCCGCCAGGCTCGAGACCATGATCACGGACGCGGTGCTGGACCTGGCGTCCGGCGCCATCTCCCCGGCTGACGGCGCAGGCGGCGACGGTGGTGGCCACGGCACGGGCGGGCCGGGGATGCGCCTGAACTCGGCCGACGGCCCCAGTGGCGGCGGAGGCGGCGGTGGCGGTGGCCGTATGCGGATCGACCACGCCGAGTACGACCGGGCCGCGGGCGACCTGGGCCGGATCAGCGAAAGCTCGCTGACCCGTCTGACGGGTTCACTGGACCGCGCGGCGGGCGCCAACGACCGTACTCGCGGCAAGGATCCCTTCACGCAGGGCATCGACGCCGTGGTGGACGGGGCGACGAAGGGCATGAAGAAGGCGGTCCAGAGGATCGTCAAGCACACCGGCGAGACGATCCCGAAGACCCTGCGGAACACCTCGGAGAACCATCGGCGCAACGAATCGGCCACCGAGGACGCGCTGAACAGGATCACGGGCGGACAGGATGGGAAGGGCGGCCCCAACTCACCTTCGAAGGGCCCCGGAAGTAACAAGAGCGCTGCAGGGTCCAGGACAGACCCTCTGAACAAGGCCTTGGAAGATCCTCGACACCACGGTGTCCCGCTCAACGTCCGTAAGTGCAAGAACGATCCTGTCGACGTGGCGACGGGGCAGCTGGTGCTCTCCCAGACCGACCTGAGCCTGCCCGGGGTTCTTTCCCTCGCGCTCAAGCGCACCCATCTGTCCGACTACACCTTCGGCGTGTGGTTCGGTCGTTCCTGGGCCTCGACGCTCGATGAACGCATAGAAGTCGACATCCGTAACAAGGCCATCTGGGCACGCGAAGACGGCTGCCTGCTGGTCTACGACCACTTGCCCACTCCGCAGCAGCCCGAGGTACTGCCGATCGAGGGGCCGCGCATCCCGCTGCGCCGCACCAGTGAATTCGGCAGCGGGGACATGGAGTTCGCTGTCACGGATCCCAAGAGCGGACTCACCCGTTACTTCGCCAGAACGCAGCGGGATTGGCGGCTGTGGCTGGTAGCCATCGAGGACCGCAACGGCAATCAGGTGGACATTCACCGGGATCCCGCGGGCATGCCGCTGTCGGTCACTCACAACGGCGGCTACGACGTCAAGCTCACGGCCGAACGAGAGTCGGGCCGAATAGGTGGCCTGTCAATCAGCACCCCCGAAGGCTCAGACCCCACAGTCCTGGTCAGGAGCTACGACTATGACCAAGCCGGGGACCTGGTCGCCGTCACCAACTCCTCCGGTCTGCCCCTGCAGTTCGAGTACGACAGTGCAGGACGGATGACCTCCTGGACTGACCGCAACGGCTCGACGTTCCGGTACGTGTACGACTCGGCCGGACGTGTCACCCAGACGATCGGACCGGAGGGATTCCTCTCCTCCACGTTTACCTACGACACTGCCAACCGGACAACCCGTTACACCGACTCGACCGGCGCTACGACCGTCTACCAGTTGAACAGCCACCTCCAGGTGATTGCCGAGATCGATCCCCTGGGGCACACCACCCGTTTCACGTTCGACGCCCGCGACCGGATCCTGGAACACACCGACGCACTGGGCAATACCACGCGCTTTGAACGCGATGACCGCGGCAATCTCGTCGGCCTCATTGCCGCCGATGGAGTTCGAACCACCGCTGCGTTCAACGACCTCGACCTACCCGTGGTCATCACGGAGCGGGCCGGCCGCCAGCGCTGCTACGAGTACGACGCAAGCGGAAACCGAACCGCCACCGTGGAGGTCAACGGTGCCCGTACGCAGTACGAGGTCGATGAGCGCGGCCACGTGACCGCTGTCCGCAAAGCGAATGGAGCCGTCACCCGCATACGGAACAATGCGGCTGGCCTGCCCGTGGAAATCACTGCGCCTGATGGCGCCCGTGCCACCTTCACCCGCGACCACTTCGGCCGCATCACTGCTGCCACCGACGCGATGGGTGAAATGGTTCGCCAGGGCTGGACCGTCGAAGGCAAACCCGCCTGGCGTGAACTTCCCGACGGCACCCGTGAGGAATGGACCTGGGACGGCGAAGGCAACCTGATCAGCCACACCGACCGCACCGGCCGCACCAGCACATACACCGTCACTCACTTCGACCGGCCCGCCACCACCCACACCACTGATGGCGGCGACTACCGCTTCACCCACGACACCGAGCTGCGCCTGATAAACGTCACCAACGCCCAGGGCCATGACTGGCAATACCACGACGACGCGGCCGGTCGCCTCATATCCGAGACGGACTTCGACGGTCGTACGCTGACCTACGAACACGACGCTCTTGGCCGCCTGATCCGACGTACCAACGCCGCCGGCCAGTCGCTGACCTACGTACGCGATGTCATGGGCCGCGTCGTGCGGCTCCAGCACGACGACGGCACCACTTCCACGTTCTCCTACGACGTCACCGGCCACGCCGTCCAGATCACCAACCCGCACGCCCGCATTGACCTCGAACGTGATCGGGTGGGGCGCATCGTGGTGGAGAGAGTGAACGGCCACACACTCACCCGTGCCTTCGACGCCCTCGGGCGGCCCACCCACCGGCGCACCCCCTCCGGCGCGACCAGCTCTCTGACCTATGACGAGCAGGGGCTGGCCGCCTACACGGCGGGTGAGCACACCTTCCGCTTCGAACGCGACGCCCTGGGCCGTGAAACCAGCCGCACCCTCGACGACCACCTTGCCCTGCGACAGGCCTGGGACCCCGTCGGACGCATCGTGCGCCAGGCTCTCGGCAACCCTCAGGACACCTTGCTTGAACGTTCTGTCACCTATCACGACGATGGCACACCACACACCGTCGACGACAGTCTCACCGGCCGACGGACCTATACCGTCGATGCGGCCGGCCGTATCACCGGCGTCACCGCGCAAGGCTGGAGCGAGCGCTACGCCTACAACGCCGCGGGCGACCAGACGCACGCCACAGTTCCTGCCGAAGCCCCAGGCCAGGACACCACCGGAGAACGCCACTACACCGGAAGCCGCGTCGCGCAGGCCGGACGCACGCGCTACCGCTACGACGCCCAAGGCCGCCTCGTCGAGCGCCGTACCACCACACTCAGCGGCAAGACCCTTATCTGGGCCTTCACCTGGGACGCCGAAGACCGCCTCACTCAAGTCCAGGCTCCCGGCAACACCTCCTGGCGCTATCTCTACGATGCTCTCGGACGCCGCATCGCGAAGCAGCGCCTCAGCGCTGAGGGCCACGTCGCAGAAGCCACGACCTATTGCTGGGACGGCGCCCAACTGGCCGAACAGCACAGCAACGGCGTCACCCTGGTCTGGGACTACCTGGGCCTGCTGCCCCTGGCACAGCGCGAGGTCAAGAGCCTTTCCGCCTCCCAGGAAGAGATCGACCGCCGGTTCTTCGCCATCGTCAGCGACCTCACCGGCACCCCCAGCGAACTCATTGCTCCCGACGGAACGATCGCATGGCGCGGCCGTAGTACCGCCTGGGGTGCCACCCAGTCCCACCGCGCAGCCACGGCGTACACCCCGCTGCGCTATCCCGGGCAGTACTTCGATCCGGAGACGGGGCTGCACTACAACTTCAACCGCTATTACGACCCCGACCTGGGCCGCTATACAACCCCCGACCCGCTGGGCCTGGCTCCGGCCGTCAATCACTACGCCTACGTCCCGAACCCCTTCATCCTGGCCGACCCCCTGGGACTCGCGGGCTGCGAGAACGACCCCACCTGGGGCGGACGGGTCAAGTGGACCTCCGACGAGCACGGCCGCCCGTACGAGATGAACGCGGTCCTCACCCGGGACATGCTGGACGAAGGCACAAGTGCCAACCAGTCGATCCATCCGCCCGGCTTCCTCGGCGGTGACTACAACCAGGCGCGCGGCCACCTACTGGCCAAGATGCTGGGCGGATCCGGTGACATACCAGAGAACCTGTTCGCCATCACCCAGAACCCGACAAACAGCCCGGAGATGCGCGACTGGGAACAGGACATCTACGACGCAGTGAGCAAGGGGGAGGTCATCAACTACAACGTCTACCTTGAGTACACCGACGATTTGAAGGACTCCGTACCGAAATACATCCAGCTCGAAGCTGAAGGCAACCGCGGATTCAAACTGGACGTGCCCCTGACCAACCCCGCACACGCGCAACAACAGCTACGCCGCCAAGGACTCCTGTGACCAGCATCGACGATCTCATTCGCCTGTGCCCACCCCCGGCCTCGCCGCCCACTGTCGACTGGCCCGCCGTAGAGAGCTCTCTCGATCGGCGGCTACCAGCCGACTACAAACAGCTTGCCACGGTGTACGGCCCTGGCAGCTTCTGCCGCTTCATCCGTGTCCATCACCCGCTCAGCGGTCTGACAGGACCTGCGGTGGCCGACCTTCAACGACAACTCCAGCGCGACCGCGACCGCAACCGGAGCAACTTCCCGGTCCCACACGACCCTCGGCTACTCGTCGTCGTAGGCGTGACCGACAACGGCGATCACCTGTTCTGGATCACCGATCCCGAGACCGAACCCAACAACTGGCACATCGCGGTCAATGACAGGGACGGCCGTGAGTGGTTCACCTTCGAGGGAACGCTCACCGACTTCCTTGTCTCCGTGCTGAGCGGAGAAACAGCCGTACCCCAGTTCCCCGAAGGTCTACTTCGCGGGCCCATGGACTTCGTTCCCTCAGCCGTTCGCCCCTCGACTCAGTCCCCCGGCCCTGCTCCGCTGCCCGTGGACACCAACGTCATCCGGGAGTGGGCCTGGGCCAACGGCTACGACGATCTCCCTCCTCGCGGCCGAGTACCCGCAGCCATCATCGACGCTTGGAGGGAGGCCAACCAAGATGGTCCAGGAGGAAGGTGACCCGAGTCCCCTGCTGGGACGGGACCCTGTTCTGCTCGTCCAGAGCGGAGAATTCTGCATGGGCAGCTTGTTGGTCGGCTGTCGCGTAGGCAGACAATCCAGTCGGAATTGACCGGCGGGCGCCAGATCCTCAGCCATATGGATAGCACCGTGACCGAAGTACTCACCCCGCCACTCGCTGTTTACCGCATCATGCCCCCCTTCCGGGAAAACCTGCGCACCGTACTCGTCCTCAGCGAGCAGCTGATCCGCTGGCAGCGGCACGCAGACCCCGACGACTTCCCCGCACGCGTCACTGCCGAATGGCAGGGTCCGCCGGAGTGGCAGGAGATCGACTACCCCTCCAGCAGCAGCTCCGCCACGGTACTGAGCCGGCGCATCGCCGACCGCGTACGCGACCGTTTCGCCAACGGTGGCACCTTCGTGCCCGTCGACCTCCCGGAGAAGCCCGAGGGGGCCTACGAGCTGTTTGTGGCTGAGCATGTGGTGGACTGCCTCAACCACGAGAAGTCGTCTGAACCGCGCATGCCCAGGGGCGAGATCCAACGAGTGGTCTTCCGCCCCGACGCCCTGCCTTACCACCTGCCCGCCTTCCGTATCCCCGAATGCCCCTGGGCCGTGCACTGGAACGGCTGGGCCGTGGACCTGCTGCGCGACCTGATCGGCGAGGACAACCTGGAACTACGTCTCGTCTGGTCCACAGATCCGGAAGCCAAGCCGCACCGGGCTCCGATGGGCTTCTGACCAGGGTGAGCGAAGGACACAGCGAACCGCTCGCCGTCTACCGCATCATGCCCCCCTCCGGGACAACCTTTCGCCTTGTCCTCGTCGAAGGAACACAGCTGGCCCGCTGGCAGTACAAGGGCGACCCCGCTGACTTCCCCCAGCGCGCGGCTGCGCGACTGGCAGGGTCCGCCGGAGTGGCAGGAGATGGACTATCCGTCCATCTCCGCCGCCGCGCCCGTCTTCAGTCGGCGCATTGCCGACCGCGTGAGAGAACTCTTCGCCGACGGCGGCACGTTCGTGCCCGTTGACCTCCCGGGCAAGCCCGAGGGGGCCTACGAGCTGTATGTGGCCGAGCAGGTGGTGGACTGCCTTGACCACGAGCAGTCGTCCGAACCGCGGATGCCCCTTGACGAAATCGAACGAGCCGTCTTCCGCCCCGAGGCCCTGCCTCTCCACCTGCCTGCCTTCCGAGTCCCCGGAAGCGCCTGGTCCGTGCACTGGAACGGCTGGGCGGCAGATCTCCTGTGCGACCTCATTGGCAGGGACAACCTCGAATTGCGCCTCGTCTGGTCCACAGATCCAGAAGCCAAGCCGCACCGGGATCCGATGGGGTTCTGACCAGATCAGCCCCGCCACGGCAGCCGTCGCCGGCCGCCTTGTCGTTCAGCGGCACGATCAGCTGGACTGCCCTTTTGCCAGGCTGGCGGCGGGTTATGAGGCGTCGGCGTAGGCGAGGTGGGTGCCGCAGATGGTGCAGCGGAAGAGCATGGCGGTGGCTCCCTCACCGAGGTGGTTCAGGAACCGCTCGAGTTGAGTTGCGTCGTGCCAGCCGTCCATGCGCAGGTCTTGCCTGAGCTGGTCGAGGGCCTCGGGGTGGGCCTCCAGTTCGCTGTATCCGACCTCGCCGATGAAGGCGGCGGCGTCGTGGCAGTGGACGAGCCAGTGCGGATCCTCCCAGGCGCGGAAGCCGGGAGTGCGGCGGGTGACCTCGTGCAGGGTCGCCTCGGTGACGCCTTCGAGTCCGTAGGAGTCGGTGAATTCACCAGCGAATCGCTCCGCGGCACTGCCATCCGCGATGCACCAGGGGCAGAAGCGGCCGTTGACATCCTGGGCGGTGTAGAAAGTCGCCGTGTAGATCCATCCCCTGGTGCGGTGGCAGCACTCGCATGTCTCGGTGCTCTCGCGGATGGACCCGCTGGCGAGCGGATCGGGGTGGTAGCGGAAGGTGGGCAGGTCGGCGCTCACCGGTGCGTCGAGCTGCCGGCCCGAAGCGTCCTCAGAAATGACGCCCACGGAGCTGACCCGAACACGACGACTGGTCCGTCCGGGAGCTTGCTGTCGCGGACGGGACGACGCCCGGGTAGGCGTCGGCGACCTCGACGCAATTCGTGCCGCCCCCGTCGCTGTAGGACGACTTGCGCCACACGGCGGTGCCGAGGTCGAGGGTCATGCGGACTCCTTCACTCCCTGCGCGAACGCGGACCAGGACGACGCGCCGAAGACCAGGACACCGCCTTCCGGAGCCTTGCTGTCGCGGACCGGGACTATGCCGGGGTAGCCGTCGGCGACCTCGACGCAGTCGTTGGCTCCCCCTTCGCTGTAGCTGGACTTGCGCCATACGGCCGTGCTGAGGTCGGGGGTGCGCGTCATGATCTCTGCTCCTTCAGTACGTCCCTGATGAAGGCGAGCGAGTCCGACGGGGACAGCGCCAGGTCGCGGAGCCGATCGTAGGACAGTCGCTGGCGAAGAACCTCGTCCGGATCTTCGATCAACCGACTGCAGCCGTTACCTTCCTTGTAGGCAACGGCACTTCCGTCTCTCTGCCAGAGCAGCGTCAACGACCCGTTCATATGGTGGTGCGCTCCTGCCACAAACGGCAGTACCTGGAGCGTCACATTGGGCCACAGCGCGGCCGTCTCCAGATGAAGCAGTTGGTCTTGCCAGGTCTTGCCCACGGCAGCGGGACGCCGGAGTGCGAATTCGTCGACGATGACCCGGACCTCGGGCTCCGGCCTCTGCCTCAGCAGGTACTGTCGCCCGAGCCGTGCGGCCACTTGCTCTTCGACGACCTCGTCACCGTCAGCCGTTGTCTGAGCCCCAGACAACACCTCCCGAGCGAAGTCCTCGGTCTGGAGAAGCCCTGGAATCCCCGGCGCGAACACCCACATGATCCGTGCGGTCGCCTCCAGCGCTATGTACTCCTTGTACTGGTCCTTGAACGCGTCCAGCCGAGCAGCCTTCCAATGGCTCAACAGCAGGTCACCGGTGCCGTAGTACCCGTCCAGGTCCTCCATGACCGTCACCTTGGACAGCCGATCCCCGGACTCCAGCCGACTCAGATAGCTCTTCTCGTACCCGGTCTCGTCAGCCAACTGCCCCAGTGACTTCCCGGCCTTCTCCCGCAGCACCTTCAGCGTCTGCCCCAGCATCGCCCGCCCGGAAACAGGCTCAGCGTCAACCTTTTCGCCCACGTCACCCCTCTCCGTTGTCTGCGCGCCAGACAACACCCAACCTCTTCCGCAGCGTACGCAGAATCAGTGACGATCTAGGCACGAACGGTAATCACCGCTCGTCAAACCGCCTGCCATGCCAAAACCCCCGCAGCCGAATGCACCTCGGCCCGGGGGCGTGGCCGACGCTAAAAACCCAAGGAACGCCGACATGCGCGAACGTACCGCCCGCCTCATCGAATCGCTACTGATTGCACTCGTACGATCACTGCTGCCGACCCACGGCCGCCGCCGAGCGGTAGGTCCCCAACCCCCGCTCGTCCAGCAGCGGTTGGCCGCACCTCCCCGCTACCCCGTGCACGTCTGCCCCTGCGAGCGCGAACGAATCCTGCAGCGCCGCCGCGCCCACTGGATCGCCACTTACGGCATCGACGCCGTCCCGCGCCGCCACCACGGAGGGGCGGTCTCCGCATGAACGTTCCCGAAGTGCTCCGCCTCCTCCCCTGGACCACTCCCGACGGCAAACCCTGCTACCTCAGCGCCGACAGCGAAGACAGCAGGCTCTCCCGGCTCGCCGATGACATCGAGGCGGCCCAACTGGACTCGGGTGACCAGGTACTCGTCGGCGCCAGGGCCGTCCTCGCCGACTCCAAGGCAGGCGAACGTGCCGTGCGTTTCGCGCTCACTCGTGCCACGGAGTCTCTGGAGGACGTACTCCGCATCGCCGTCAGCCGCGGCGAACGCATCAAGGCAGCCGACAGGTGGCACGGCCATCCAGCGTCGCCGGACCCCTCTCGCGTTCTACCGTGGATCTCCGGCCCTCCCGTCTCACCCCAGCCGGAGAAGAGGAACCGTCCGTGACATCGACCGGACTCCCAGCCCCGCGAGACCTACGAGTGGTCGCCGTCGACATCGGCTCCGTACGGACCGGCTCCTTCGCCTGGGCGGCCGTCGACGTGCCGCAGGACGGTCCGCTGCCGGAGGCGCTCGCCGGGTTCGGGAGTGACCCGGCGACGGCGGTCGAGGCGGTTGCCGACGGGCTGGTGGGTGGTGGGTGTGCGGTGCTCGCGCTGGAGGCGCCGATGGCCGTGCCCGTGCCGGGGGACTGGGCGCTGCTGGGCAAGGGGCGTGCCGGTGAGGGGAACCGGCCCTGGTCCGCGAGCGCGGGGGCCGGGGCGTTGGGGACGGGGCTCGTGCAGGGCGCGTGGATGCTCGCCGAGCTGGGTCGGGTGGTGAGCGGGCTGTCGGTCACGACTCAGGTACGGCGGTGGGGGGCCGGGAGGCCGGGTGCCGCCCGGCTGTTGCTCGTGGAGGCCTTCGTGTCAGGGGCCGGGAAGCCGGTGGCCACCGTCCTCGGACAGCACGCCGCCGATGCCGAGGCGGCCGCCCGGGTGGTGGCGGAGCGGCTGGTCGGCGGACGTGAGAGTGATGTGGTGTGCGCCCCGCAGCGGGCGTTCAACCTGCTGGCCGCGCAGGCCCTGTGGGCGGGGCTGGACATCGGGGACGACGAGTTGGGGTTGGACGTACTCGTCGTACGCGCCCGGCCGGTCGTGCAGTAACGGCCCTCACGTCCACGACCACCACCATCACGTCTCCGTCCGGTACATAAGGTCCGTCTCATACGTCACGAACCCCAACCGCTCATACACCGACACCGCCGCCTTGTTGTCGGCATCGACATAGAGCATCGCCGTCGGCAGCCCCTGTGCCGCCAGATGCCGTAGCCCGATCGTCGTCAGCGCCTTGCCCAGGCCGCCGCCCTGCGCGCCGGGCCGTACGCCGAGGACGTACACCTCGCCGAGCGCCTCCTCCGCGTGGACCTTCGTCCAGTGGAAGCCGATGAGCTCGCCCTCCCGTTCCGCCAGGAAGAAGCCGGCCGGGTCGAACCACGGCTCGGCCTTGCGGTCGTCGAGGTCGCGCTGGGTCAGGGAGCCCTGTTCGGGGTGGTGGGCGAACGCGGCGGCGTTCACGTCGAGCCAGGCCGCGTCGTCCTGGCCGGGTACGAAGGCGCGGACCGTCACGCCCTGGGGGAGCACCGGGTCCGGCAGGTTGAGGTCCGCCAGCGAGCGGCGCATCTGGCGCAGTTCGCGGAAGAGGGTGAGGCCGAGCACCTGGGAGAGGTGGCGGGCGGCGGCGTGACCGCCGTGGGCCCACACCCGCAGTCGTTTGCCGGACGCGGCGAGGAGGGCCGAGCCCAGTGCGCGGCCGTGGCCGTGGCCGCGGTGCGCGGGGTGGACGACCAGTTCGGCGGCCGGGGCCTCCACCGGATCGGTGTCCTCCAGTTGGGCGTAGCCGACGAGTTCGTCGGCGACGGTGAGCAGCAGATGCGAGACGCCTTCGCGTTCGCCGCCGCGCAGTTGCAACCTGCCCTGTTCGGACACCGCCTGCTGCCCGTCGTTCCGGGCGGCCTCCGCCAGCAGCTCCAGTACGGCCTCGGTCCGTTCCGGGGAGAGCGCGGAGTGGGTCTCGATGGAACGGGTGGGGAGGGGGCGTGCGCTGTCGTCGCTGGTCATGCGTACGAGGGTAAAGGGCGTGCCCGGCAATGTGGCGGCAACGGCTCAGGCACGGGGGCCGGGACGGCCCAGGCAAGGGCGCCGGCAAAGGTCCAGGCAAAGGGAAACCAGAAAGTAACCATGAACCTCTGTCGCGCTACGCGCGTTGACTCTAGGCTGCGGCCCGACGGGGCCATGTCACTTTCGACCCACAGGGGGGCGTATGCCAGCCGAGTCACGCGCGCACCAGCGCCGCAAACGCCGTACTCATCTTCTTCTCGCCGGAGCCGCCGGTCTCGCCACCGCGGGCGCGCTGGCCGCGGCGCTCCCCGCGACGGCGACCGCGGAGGAGAGCTCCCAGAAGTACGGCGGCGGCCAGCAGTTCAGCCGCTACCAGGACGTCCAGCTGCTGTCCTTCAACGACCTGCACGGCAACCTGGAGCCACCGGCCGGTTCCTCCGGCCGGGTCACCGAGCTGCAGCACGACGGCACGACGAAGACCATCGACGCCGGTGGTGTGGAGTACCTGGCCACCCATCTGCGTCAGGCCCGCGAGGGCAAGAAGTACTCCATCACCGCCGCCGGTGGTGACATGGTGGGCGCCTCCCCGCTCATCTCCGGTCTCTTCCACGACGAGCCCACCATCGAGGCGCTGAACAAGCTCGACCTGGACGTCACCTCGGTCGGCAACCACGAGTTCGACGAGGGCGCCAGGGAACTGGCCCGCCTGCAGAACGGCGGCTGCCACCCCACGGCCGGCTGCTACGTCGAGGGCGAGGAGTTCGAGGGCGCCGACTTCCCGTATCTCGCCGCGAACGTCCTGGACGAGAAGACCGGCAAGCCGATCCTCAAGCCCTACTGGGTGTGGAAGAAGAGGGACGTCAAGATCGGCTTCATCGGCGTCACCCTGGAGGACACTCCGGGCGTCGTCTCCGCCGAGGGCGTCAAGGGCCTGAAGTTCAAGGACGAGGTCGAGACGATCAACAAGTACGCCAAGGCGCTCCAGCGTCAGGGCGTGAAGTCGATCGTCGCCCTGATCCACGAGGGCGGGGCCCCGGCGTCGGCGTCGTACAACTACGACTGTGACGCGCCGGGCGCCGGCGACGGCATCTCCGGCCCGATCGTCGACATCGCCAAGAACATCACGCCGCAGGTCGACGCGCTGGTCACCGGCCACACGCACGCCGCGTACGTCTGCTCGATCGCCGACCCGTCGGGCAAGCCGCGCATGGTGACGTCGGCCGCGTCCTTCGGCCGTCTCTACACGGACACGACACTGACGTACGACCGCTTCACCGGCGACATCGCCCGTACGTCCGTGAAGTCCGCGAACCGCGTCGTCACCCGGGACGTCCCCAAGGCGCCCGACATGACCGAGCTGATCAGCAAGTGGAACACCCTCGCGGCGCCCATCGGCAACCGCGCCATCGGTTACATATCCGCCGACATCTCCAACACCGGTACCGAGTCCCCGATCGGCGACCTGATCGCGGACGCGCAGCTCGCGCACGGCAAGGAGCTGGACCCGGAGACGGACCTGGCGCTGATGAACCCGGGCGGTGTCCGGGCACCGCTGACCTACGCGGCCAAGGGCAGCGAGGGCGACGGTGTGGTGACGTACGCCGAGGGCTTCACCGTGCAGCCGTTCTCCAACACGGTGAACCTCCAGGACTTCACGGGAGCGCAGCTGATCCAGGTGCTCAAGGAGCAGGTGAGCGGGACGAACGCCGCCGCGCCGAAGATCCTGCAGGTCTCGTCCGGTCTGACGTACACGCTGGACCTGACGAAGTCGGGCACCGACCGGGTCGTGACCGACTCGATCAAGCTGAACGGCGAGGCCGTCAACCCGACGGCCACCTACCGCGTCGCCACCAACAGCTTCCTCGCGGGCGGCGGCGACGGCTTCCCGACGCTGGGCCAGGGCACCAACGACCTGGTCGGCTCGGACGACCTGACGGCCCTGGAGAAGTACCTGACGGCCAACTCCTCGGCCGCCAACCCGATCGCGCCGCCGGCGGCGAACCGGATCACGGTCGTGAAGTAGTTCAACGCAGTACTGGGTGAAGTGGCGTGAACTAGATCGCAAACCCCCGGTAGAGGTTGCGGGTGGGGGGCGTGCGCATGGTCGGATGGGCCGATGCGTTCCCCCCACCACATAACGGCGCATCCCTATGCAAACCCGTACGAGGAACTCGGCAGACTGGATGACGGTCCGCTGGAGGAGTTCCTCCACGAGGACCGGCAGGACGAGCGGGAAGAGGCGGAGGCCCAGGACGATCCCTGGGCCCCGCCCAACCACCGCCGTAACGGCCGCCGCAGGCGGAGAGGCCGGTTCGCGGGCCTGCCGCTCGCGCTGAAGGCCGTGGTCGCCGTCGTCGTCCTCGCCGCCTTCCTCGGCCTCGCGGACCGCTGGGCCCTGCTGTACGCCGAGCGCAGAGCGGCGGACACCCTCAAGGACCGCCTGAATCTGGCGGCGGCCCCCGAAGTCGAGATCGGCGGCTTCCCCTTCCTCACCCAACTCGCCGACGAACGGCTGGACTCGGTCAAGGTGACCGTCCCCGACGTGGCCGCCGACCGGGTCTCTCTCGCCCAGGTGACGGCGACGGCCAGAGGCGTACGACTGGACACCGACGGCCCTACGTCGGTGCGCGGCGCCGACGTCCCGGAGCTGGAGGGTGACGTCCTGCTCTCCTTCGCGGATCTGAACCGTGAACTGGGCGCGTCCCAGGTCACGTTCACGGGCGAGGGGCATGACCGGGTCCGGGCGCGGGGCACGCTGCCGGTCGCCGGGCATGATCTGCGGGTGCGTGCCGAGGCCCGGATCGTGCGCGAGGGCGACAGCGGCATCGCGACGCACATCGGCGGGATGCGCCTGGAGATCGGGGACCTGGCCACGTACCGCCCCGGCGCCCGCGCCTCGGACGGCCTGCACCTGAGCCGGCAGTCGGTGGCCCGCCTCGCCCATGAGACCCGCAAGGCGAAGGAGCTGTTGTCGGTCCCGTCGGTCGTACGGCGCCTCGGAGTCCCCGACTCCGTCGTCCGCGAGGCCCTGCGCAACGAGTCCAAGCTCAGCGAGCTGACCGGTACCCCGCGTTTCGCCCACCGCGCGATGCAGCTCAACCTCATCGACCTGGCCCTCGAACACCCCCAGCTGCTCAAGCTCCTGGGCTTCGATCCCGCCCTCCTCGACGCCCTGCCCCGCCTCACCCGCCCGGTCCTCGCCGACCAGCTGTCCCTGGGCTTCCGGCTGCCCGAGCCGCCGAGCGGGCAGCTGAGGCTGCGGGATGTGCGGGTGGAGAAGGACGGGATCAGGGTGCGGCTGGAGGGGGCGGGGCTGACGGTCGGCCGCGGCCGCTGACGCCCAGAATCCCCCGATTTGTGGGTTCGACGTCCACGTCCTCCGGATCCTCCGGCAAGGAACTCCACCGCGTCCGCGTGAAGGGAGTGGCGGCTTCCCTGGACATCACCGCCTCCTCGGCGGGCTGGTTGCTCTACACCGAGAAGGCGGTGACCCGGGTGGACCCGGCCACGGGCCGGACGAAGAGCTTCGACCTGCCGGGAACGCTGCTGGACAGCTGAGCGGCTCGCTCAGCCGGCGGCGTCAGGCGACCCGGTGCACCAGCTGCGTGTCCAGCTCGTAGCGGGCGCCGACGATGGCCAGCTTGCCGGAGGCCACCTTCGCGGCGAGGTCGGGCTCCGCGGCGAGGTGGGCGTGGACGGCCCGTACGTTGGCGTCGATGGTGGAGTCGACGCGGGCGGTGCCCTCCTTGCTGTGGTCGATGTTCGGCGCTATCCGGTCGGCGATGTACTGGATGTGGGCAGGCAGCCGCTCGCCGGTCTCGTCCACCTCGACCGCGGCCTTCACCGCGCCGCACGACTGGTGGCCGAGGACCACGACCAGCGGGATGTCCAGCTCGAGCACCCCGTACGCGACGCTGCCGAGCACGGCCTCGTCCAGGACCTCACCGGCGCTGCGTACGGTCATCAGGTCGCCGAGGCCCTGGTCGAAGACCAGCTCCGGAGGTACGCGGGAGTCGATGCAGCCGAGGACGAGGGCGAACGGGTGCTGACCCGACGTCAGGCTCTGCCGCACGGCGGGCGACTCGTCGGGATGGCGCTCGCAGAAGGTGCGCCAGCGCCGGTTGCCCGCCGCGAGCTCCCGGAGGGATTCCTCGGGGGTGCTGGGCCGGCGGCGGCTGGTGGCGGCCGGAGCGGCGGACCCGGGAGCGGCGGAGGCGGCGGAGGCGGGAGTGGAGCCGAGGGTGGTCGCGGCACCCAGGGCCGCCGCCCCCGTCAGCCCGGCGCGAAGGAGTGCGCGCCGGGCGAAGGTGGATATGGCCGGCTTGACGCCGGCACCTCTGTCGGAGTTCACGGAGAGGAACGTATGCCCGATTCCGGCGGCGAACGTTCGTGTTACTGAATCATGGCCGGGCGCGGGAAAGTCCTGGCCGGAGCTTGGTCCGTCCTTGGCGTTCTCCCGCGCTTTTCTTGACCTTTCAATCAGTCTTTCGATCAGCCACCGCTCGATCTGCCGCTCAGGATGCTGTCGGCGTCCAGTCCCCCAGCCAGTCCGCGACCTCCTGGCCGGCGGCCTGCGCATCGGTCAGCTGCGGTCGCTCGCTGCTCGCATCGCCCGCGCCCGCGCCGGTGTTCCGGTACTCCGCGAACCGGTCGTCCTTCCAGGAGAAGCCGCCCATGTCCGACCAGGGGGTCGACTTGATCGCGGCGCTCAGGCTCGTCTCCCGCACCGTGGTCTGCGGGTCCACGGTCGTGTCGCCGCCGGGATGCCAGTTGCGGCCGAGGAAGAAGCTGCCGTTGCTCACGTCGCCGTTCGCGGTCGAGCGGGTGATGAGGATGCCCTTGCGGCCCGCCTCGGTGCTCGGCGCGGTGATGTACCCGGCCGACGAGCCGTCCCAGCGCTTGCGCAGCGTGATGACGGACTGGTCGATGACGGCGCTGCCGCGCCCGAAGATGAAGTCGACGTTGCCGAGAACGTAGGAGTTCTTGACGTAGACCCGGCCGAGGGTGCCCTTGGCGGCCGTCTCCATCTCCAGGGTGTCCTGGTCGCCGGTGATGATGAGGCTGTCCAGGAACACCTTGTCGGCCTGGGTCAGCAGGGCGACGGCCTGGTGGCCGGAGAGCGACTGGTTGGCGCCCTCGTCGAAGTCGTTGGTGACGCTGAGGTTGCGGACCTGGGTGTCGTCGGCCTTGATGCTGAGGGTGGCGCTGCCGGGCGTCCCGTACGTGCCGCCTCCGGGCTTGGTCATGCCGGCGGCGTGCCCCTCGACGATGACGGTGTCCCTGCGGCTGCCGCCCGTCCCCACGATCGTCACGTGCGGCTTGTTCGCCGGCACGGTCACGGCCTCGCGGTACGTGCCCGGCTTCACCTGGATGACGACGCGGGAGGGGTTGTTCGCCGGTACGGCGTTGATGGCGGCCTGCACGGTGGAGTACTGGCCGGAGCCGTCCTTGGCGACGGTGAGGGTGGTCGCGGCGGCGGCCGCGGTGGCGGTCGCGGTGGCGGTCGCGGTGGCGGTCGCGGTGGTCGTCCCTATCGAACTCCGCGGGCCCGCACCCGACTTGAGCAACCCGGGAACATTCGCCGCCGGGTCGAGCGTGTACGAGTAGTAAGCCTTCGGATCGAAGGCCGTACCCCCACTCTCATTCCGCGCGCTGGTGCCGGAGAACACGTTGCCGCGCTGGACGAGCGCTGCGGTGCTGTCCTTGATGACGGGGTTGGTCATGCCCTGGAAGTAGGAGTTCTCCAGGGCCATGGCCGTCCTGCCGCGTGAGTAGTTGCCGTACGAGGACTTGATGTCGGTGTTCGCCACGTCCTCGAGGAAGTTGTTGTACAGGTGCGCGTGGGCGGCGTTGTCCGTGGACGGGTTGCGCTGCTCGGTCTCGCGGATCCAGTTGTGGTGGATCGTGATGTCCGTCTTGACGTTCTCGGTCCAGCCGATGCCGAACGCCTTGTTGTTCTGGCTGAACTTGTTCCAGGACACGGTGACGTTCGTGCTGTCCTTGCGGACGTCGATGAGCCCGTCGGCCATGTGCCGCAGATCGTTGTGGTCGATCCAGACGTGATGCGCGCCGTCCATCTGGATGGCGTCGAAGTCATGATCCTTGTCGTTCCAGACGCCTTGGTACGAGTCCCGGATGGTCAGGTTCCGGATGATGACGTTGTGGACCCCTTGGCCGAGGAAGAAGCCCCCGCCGACGATGTGCCCGGAGGTCCCGGAGCCCACGATGGTCTTGTCCGACTGGACCTTGATCTCTTTCCCGACCGGGTTCATGTTGATCGTCCCGGCCACGACGATGACGTACGGCTCGGCGGTGGTCGCGTACTTCTCCAGATCGGCCTGCGTCCTCACGGTGACGATCTGACCGTCGCGACCACCGTAAGTCCCGTTCTGCCCAAGAGAGTTGACGGAGGCGAACCCGTCGGCGGTGGCGGTGGCCCAGGCGGGGGCGGCGGCGGTCGCGGCGGACGCCGTACGCTGCGCGTCTTCGCCGAGCAGACCGAGGTCCATGCCGTAGGCCAGGGTGCCTGCGGCGGTGAGGGCGAGCGGTATCCCGACCGCCAGGGCCCTCCGGCTTCTGCGGTGACGGGGCTTGCTGTGCTGTTCACGCATGCGGCGATCCGTTCCGTGCGGGGGGTGGTCCGACGACCGGTCGCCGCCCCGCACGGAAAGGTTGCCGCCCCTCCAGGGCCGAAAGTCCCTACTTGGCGCAGGACTTCGGGTCGAGGCTCTCCTGCCACTTGTCCTCACGGCCGTCGGGCTGGCCGTTGGGGAGGAGCTTGTCGGAGATGCCGTCGATGTAGTAGCCGTACGAGTAGACCGTCTTCCAGCTCGCGTCCCGGCCGCGCCAGGTGTGCGTGGTGACGCGGTCGTCGCCGGTCTTGTTCCACTCGTAGTCCTCGACGTAGAACACGGGGTTCACGCGGACCACGCGCTGGTACGGCGTCCAGGTCGTCGCGACCTGGGTGCACGGCGGGATGGACTTCTCGCTGCGGCGCTCGAAGGACGACGTCTTCTCCCAGCCCCACTCGTAGCTGAAGCTGCCGCCCGCGGTGCCCGAGAAGATGCTCTTGGCGAGGGAGAGGCTGATGTTGGCGCCGACACTCTTCTTGACGGACGTCTTGGTGCTGTAGCCGCTGACGAAGGTCACCTTGTCCTCCGTCGTGCCGTGGTTGCCGGTCCACTCGGAGGTGCGCACGGGCTCGCCCTTGATGGACCACGTGGAGGACTGCGCGTACCCGCACCAGCCGCGGAAGGTCTCCCACGGGCCGATGGGCTCCCAGAGCGGGACGACGTCGTCCAGGTACTCGTCGCGGGTCTTGAACTCTCCGGTCTCGACGTTGAGGGCGCCGTAGACGCCCGTCAGGCTGTTCTCCTGGCTGCAGAGCCGGTCCAGCATCCGGTCGGTGTCGCCGGGGTCGACGCCGCGGATGTTCTGCGCGCCGGCCGGTCCGGCCTGGGCGGTGCCGGCGCCGGTCACGACGGCGGTCAGGGCGAGGGCGGCGGAGGCGGTGGCCAGGGCGCCCTTCTTCCAGGCGCCTTTCCTCGGACGGTTCTTCAGGACTGACTTGAGCGCACGGCTCATGGGCATGCTCCTGCTCTTCTGATCGTGAAGTGGGGGGCGATGCCGGCCGCAGTGAGCACCAAGGCGTCACAGGGGACCCAGCCGCATCAGAAGTGATCGGAAGATAACAGGGGTAGTTGAAGTTTTGGCAACTTGCGGCAGCCCGGGCCTGGCTGAAAGAACTACGGTGCCGACTGGCGTCTGCCGGGGCCCGGCCGCCCTGTCAGGGCGTTCTCGGCGACAGCCCGGGCACGCCCACCAACCGGATCGTCGCGATCGCGCCGCCGTCTTCCGTGCGAAGGTCCCGTTCACCGGAGTGGTGGACGGACCGGTCAGGGGCAACGCGACACCCATTCCCGTCCGCGTAACAGAAGACCCCTCTCGGCCGCCTCCTGGTCCGCCTTCGTGCGCGGCGTGAAGGAGACCGCGTAATCCCTCTCCGGGCCCGACCTGAGCCGATCATTCCGGGATAGCGTCGATCGTTATGGCCACCGATGCGATCACAGTCGAAGGGCTGCGCAAGCGGTACGGGGATGTACAGGCTGTCGACGGGGTCTCGTTCGAGGCCAGGCGCGGCGAGTTCTACGGCATCCTCGGACCGAACGGCGCGGGCAAGACCACCACCCTGGAGATCGTCGAGGGACTGCGCGAGCCCGACGAGGGCACCGTCACCGTGCTCGGCGAGGCGTCCTGGCCGCGCAACAAGACCCTGTTGCCCCGGATCGGCGTCCAACTCCAGTCGTCCGCCTTCTTCGAGAAACTCACCGCCCGCGAGCAGATCCACACGTTCGCCTCGCTCTACGGCGTCCCCGGGGCAAACGCCGACGCGATGCTGGAGAAGGTCGGCCTGACCGAGAAGGCCGGCGTCCGCGCCGAAAGGCTCTCCGGCGGCCAGATGCAACGGCTCTCCATCGCCTGCGCGCTCGTCCACGACCCGGAGCTGGTCTTCCTCGACGAGCCGACCACGGGCCTGGACCCGCAGGCGCGCCGGAACCTGTGGGATCTCCTGCGCGGCATCAACGCCGAGGGCCGCACCGTCGTCCTGACCACGCACTACATGGACGAGGCCGAGACGCTGTGCGACCGGGTGGCGGTGATGGACCACGGCAGAGTCCTACGAGTCGGCCCGCCCAGCGACTTGATAGGCGAGCTGGGGGTGGCCTCCCTCGAGGACGTCTTCCTCCAGTTGACCGGACGGGAGTACCGCGAGTGAGGACAAGGAAGGGGACGGGGGCGGGCGTTCAGTCCTTCCGCAGTCTCACCAAGGCCATGACGCTGGGCCTGCTGCGCGACCGTACAGCGGTCTTCTTCATGCTGGTCTTCCCGTTGATGTTCCTGGTGTTGCTGGGCACCCTGCTCAAGGACGCCGGTGTCTCCGAGTCGAAGGTGATCCAGGTCGGCGATGTCGCGGTCCTGGACGAGATGCCCGACGAGGAACGCGAACAGCTCCGTGACGTGCTGCGGATCGAGAAGACGGACGGCTCGGCGGCAGCCCGCGCGGACGCCCTGGAGAAGGTCCGCAAGGGCGACGCCGACGCCGCGGTCACCCAGACCGGCGGAGAGATAGAACTGCGTTTCTCGGCGGCCGACTTGGTACGGGCGGGGAACGTGCAGGGCATCCTGAATTCGATCGTCCAGCGGGCCAACCAGGCCGCGACCGGTCAGCCGCCCGCCTACACGCTGACGTCCGGGCAGGTCGAGGACGAGTCGACCAAGCCGATCCAGTTCCTCACGCCCGGCCTGCTCGGCTGGGCGGTGGCCATGGGAGCGGTGTTCGGCACCGCGCTCAACCTGGTCAACTGGCGCAAGAAGCGCATCCTGCGCCGACTGTGGCTGGCGCCTGTCAACGCCGGCTCGGTGATCGGGGCCCGTATCGGCGTGAATCTGACGCTGGCCCTCGCGCAGACCGCGATCTTCCTCGGCGTGGCCACCCTGCCCTACTTCGGCCTGCGGCTGACCGGTTACTGGTGGCTGTCCTTTCCGCTGATCCTGAGCGGCACGCTGGCCTTCATGTCCATCGGGCTGGTCGTCGGCGCCTGGGCCAGGTCCGAGGAGGCCGCCAACGGGATGGCCCAGATCGTCATCCTCCCGATGGCCTTCCTCTCCGGCTCCTTCTTCCCGCTCGACTCCGCACCGCAGTGGCTTCGCACGGTGTCGCAGTTCCTGCCGCTCAAGCATCTCGGCGAGGCGATGCAGGGCGTACTGTCCCGAGGCGAAGGCTGGTCCACGGCCCTGCCCGTCATCGCCGGTCTGCTCGCCTTCGCCGCCGTCCTGACGCTGATCGCCGCCCGCCTGTTCCGCTGGGACGAGGCGTGACCGGCGTGCCGCCGGCGGCGACGCGATCCTCTGCGGCCGTACGGCGGTTCAGCCGGTGAGACCGGCCCGCCGCAGCAGCTTCAGCCAATCGTTGTACTCCCACAGCTCGTCGTCGATCGACTCAAGCCGTGCGTACTCGGCGGGAGTGACCAGCCGCTCCAGGAAGTACGCCTCAACACTCGGTGCGAGCGGCTCGAAGCGCTCAGCGTCGACCCACTCCCAATGTTCGTCCGGGATACCGAGGACACCGCCGCCCGCGCGGTCGAGGAAGACCGGTGTGTCGCCGATCAACCCGATGCAGAACAGCTTCTCCGGAGACAGCTCCAGCGGGGAGTCGACCGGCCCGCAGTAGAACTGGTGCTCTTCGGCCTCCTCCAGGCCGAAGAGCTGCACATTCGGCCCGCAGCTCACACCGTCCAGCACCCGGCAGAAGTCCAGGAACTCCCGCGGCACCCCGTCCGTCTCCGCGTCGGCCGCCGTCTCCGCGTCAATCGTCCCGCCGAGCGTGAAGCCCAGCACGTCCGGGCTCTGAGCCAGCGCCGTCCGCAGGGCGTCCACCGTCGCAGTCAGACGGGACGATGCATGGCTCGCGCTGGTCATCTGGCCACCCTATTGGCGGCTACGGCATAGGCGGCTACGGCGTCTCCGGCGGAGGAGTGGCCGCCCCCGGCAGCCGTACCGTCGCCACCGTCCCGCCGCCCTCCGCGCGGGCCAGCGTCACCTGGCCGCCCGCCTGCTCGACCGTACGGGCCACGATCGACAGGCCAAGCCCCGAGCCCGGCAGGGCTCGCGCGCTCGGTGAGCGCCAGAAGCGGTCGAAGACGTGGGGGAGTTCGTCGGCGGGGATGCCGGGGCCGTGATCGCGGACGGCGAGGACGCCTTCGTTCAGGGCGACCTCGATCGTGCCGCCCTCGGGGCTGAACTTCACCGCGTTGTCGAGGATGTTGACCACCGCGCGCTCCAGCGCCGCCGGTTCCGCGCGGACGAACCAGGGGTGGAGGTCGGCGGTGATCGTCAGCTCGGGGCCCCGGAGGCGGGCGCGGCGCAGGGCCGACTCGACCGTGTCCTCCAGGGAGAGCACCTGGACGCGCTCGCCTCGCTGACTCTCCGATCGGGACAGTTCCTGCAAGTCGCCGATCAGGGCCGCCAGTTCGGTCATCTGCGCCTTCACCGAGGCGAGGAGTGCCTTGCGGTCCGCCTCGGGGATCGGGCGGCCCGTCTCCTCGCTGCGGGTGAGGAGTTCGATGTTCGTGCGGAGGGAGGTGAGCGGGGTACGGAGTTCGTGGCCGGCATCCGCGATGAGCTGCTGTTGCAACTCGCGGGAGCTGGCCAGGGCCGACGTCATGGAGTTGAAGGAGCGGGAGAGACGGGCGACCTCGTCCTCGCTCTCGTCCTCAACCGGGATGCGGACGCTCAGGTCCTCGGTACGGGCGACGTGTTCCACGGCGTCGGTGAGCTTGTCTACGGGGCGCAGGCCCGCTCGGGCCACCGCCAGGCCCGCCGCGCCGGCGCCGACGACTCCGATGCCGGAGACGAGGAGGAGGATGAGGGCGAGTTCGTTGAGGGTGGACTGGGTGCTCTTGAGGGGGGTCGCGAGCTGCAGGGCGACCCCTTGTGAGTCGTTCTGGTCGACGCCCAGGTACACGGTCAGCACGCGTACGGCGTTGCCGTTCTCGTCGGTGCCGTTGCGGAAGAAGCCCTTACTCCTGTCCGCGCCCTTGATCACGTCCTTGTCAGAGGCGGTGACGTTGACGGTGCTCGGGGAGTTCGGGTCGACGCAGGGCGCGCCCTCCTCCTTGATCGCCTGGACGTAGTCATTCCGGTGGAAGAACTGGGCGTTCTCCTGCGGAGTCTGCGTGCACCTCTGAAGGAGCGCGCTGACGGTGCCAGGCCTCCGCGCCATCTCCTCCAGATCGGCGTTCACTTGGTCGTACAGCTTCCCCTGCACAATGAACCAACAGGTCACCGAAACCGCCGCCACCGCGAACGCCACCGCCGCCGCCACCAACAGCGCCAGCCGCGACCGAATCGGCAGCGACCGGTACCGCCGAAGAACCCTCCTCACTCCGCCCCACCCTGCCGCAGCACATACCCCACACCCCGAACCGTGTGCACGAGCCGCGGCTCACCACCGGCCTCGGTCTTGCGCCTCAGGTACATGACGTACACGTCCAGCGAGTTGGAGCTCGGCTCGAAGTCGAAGCCCCACACCGCCTTCAGGATCTGCTCCCGGGTCAGCACCTGGCGTGGATGCGCCATGAACATCTCCAGCAGCGTGAACTCCGTACGGGTCAGCTCCACCGGCCGCCCACCCCGCGTGACCTCCCGCGTCGCGAGGTCCATGCGCAGGTCGGCGAAGGTCAGCGCCTCGTCGTCCTCCGCCGGGCCCGCACCGGCCGCCGCCGCGTACGAGCTGCGCCGCAGCAGGGCCCTGACCCGGGCGAACAGTTCGTCCAGCTCGAACGGCTTGACCAGGTAGTCGTCGGCCCCGGCGTCGAGTCCCGTCACGCGGTCGCCGACCGTGTCGCGGGCGGTCAGCATCAGGATCGGCGTCGTGTCGCCGGCGCCGCGGATACGGCGGGCGGCGGTGAGGCCGTCCATGCGGGGCATCTGGATGTCCAGGATCACCAGCTCGGGCCGGTAGGCGGTCGCCTTCTCCAGGGCGTCGGCGCCGTCGACCGCGACCTCCGTGTCGTACCCCTCGAAGGCCAGGCTGCGCTGGAGTGCTTCACGCACCGCGGGCTCGTCGTCGACGATCAGGATGCGCTGGGGGTCACGGTCGCCTTCGGCGGGGCTCATGGGCTCGGGGTCCTCGCGTGCGGTGGGAGAGGGGGCTGGAAGGGCGGGCTGAGCTGGCTCGGACGCTCTCAGCCTCGCACGTTCTCAGCCTCGTACGGTACGGCGGCGGGAGCGGGCCGCGGTGGTCCTGCGGCCTGCGCCGAGGCCGACGGTCGCCAGCTCCGGCGCCCGGGACGGGGCAGTCGGCGCGTGCAGGGCGTCGGCGACCTCGAGGGCCAGGGCGAAGTCGGCTGCGCCGATACCGGTCTCGGTGTGCTCAACCTGCTGGATCATCACGTACTCCTTCAGCTCTGCGAGCCCGAGCGCAGCTTGGCGAGGTCGGACTTGACGGTGTTGATCGGGATGGCGAAGCCGAGGCCGACGCTGCCCGCGTCGGACGAGCTCGAACCGGAGGCCGAGTACATCGCCGAGTTGATGCCGATGATGTTGCCGTTCATGTCGATCAGCGCGCCGCCGGAGTTGCCGGGATTGAGGGACGCGTCCGTCTGTATCGCCTTGTACGTCGTCGTCGACGACCCGGTGTCGCCGTTGAACTGCTGACCGCCGAACTCGAACGGCCACCCACCGCCCCCGCCCTGCTGTTGCTGCCCCTGGCTCTCGTCCGTCGAGACGGTCACGTCACGGTCGAGCGCGGACACGATGCCGCTGGTGACCGTGCCGGTCAGGCCCTCGGGCGAGCCGATCGCCACGACCTCGTCGCCGACCTGCACACCGTCGGAGTCGCCGAGGGTGGCCGCCGTCAGGCCGGACGCGTTCCGCAGCTTGATCAGCGCGAGGTCCTTGCTGCTGTCGGTGCCGACGACCTCGGCGGTGTACTCCTTGCCGTCGCTGGTCCTCACCTTGACCGACGAGGCGCCGGAGACGACGTGGTTGTTGGTGATGATCTCGCCGTCACCGGTGATGATCACGCCGGAGCCGGTGGACGACCCGGCGTTCGAGGTCGCGTTGATCTCGACGATGCTCGGGCTGACCGCCTTGGCGACGCCGGAGACCGTGCCCTTCTGGCTGGAGGGGATGACGTTGGTGCTGGTGGAGCCGGCGGCGGCGACGGTGTCGTTGCCGGTCAGCTCCTGGATGCCGTACGCCGTACCGCCCCCGATCGCCGCGGCGACGATCGCCACGGCCGCGAGGAGGGCGACGGGACCGCGGTTGCGGCGCCGCGTCCTCGGCGGCTGGGCGACGGGCTCGGTGAGGAGAGCGGTGGGGGCGCCCGCGGCGCCGCCCGCCTGGACCGTCGGCTCGTGCGCCGGCGGGGGCGGCCACTCCGGGTTCACGGGGGAGGAGGCGTGCTGCTGGGCGCCCGGGTACGGGTTGTCGTAGTCGCCGCTGCGGCGGAAGCTCTCGGTCATGGAAAAGAGCTTGTCGCCCGACCATGAGAGCTTCCTGAGCGCTCCCTGAGAAGCCCGGCAGAAGCTCGTATGCCCGATATAAAGCCCGTACTGGCGGCTGGGCGGGGCCTCTCAGAGAACCTTCAGATCCGCTTGGCAGCCTCAGGTCCGCTTACAGCGGCCAGGGGCGGACGTGTGTGCTGGCCGCGCCGACCGCCGCTCTCGCCGCCTGTTCGACCAGCGAGACCCCGCTTTCCATCGTGGGGTTGCCGTCGCTGAGGACCGAGACCAGGTACCGGTGCCCGTGCACGGTGACCTGGCCGACGCTGTTGATGATCCACAGGTCGGTCGAGTCCCGCCGCAGCCAGCCGTTCTTGAGGGCCCATCCGGAGCCCGGGGAGCCGGCCGCGGAGATCCCCCAGTCCTGGTCCCGCACGACCTGGCCCATCAGGTGCCGGATGTAGGCACGGGACTCCTGGTTGAGCCGTGCGTGCGCGCGGGCGGAGCGCGCCGGCCCTCGGGTGAAGACCGCACGCAACAGCTTGACCTGGTCCGTGGCCGTGGTCCGGGTGAGGCCCCAGCGGATGCCGGGGCCGCCCTCCGTCGAGGAGAGCCCCAACCGTTCGTTCGCGGCGTCGAGGCCTTCCGCTTCGCCGATCGCCCGCCACAGGACGTTGGTCGCGTCGTTGTCGCTCGTCCGGATCATCTCCGCGGCGTCGCGGCGCTCGGCGGCTGTCAGCTCGCGGTCCTCGTCCGCCGCCTGCAGCAGCAGCGTCGCGAGGATGTCCACCTTGATGATGCTCGCCGTCTCGAACCTCGCGCCCTTCCCGTACGAGGCGATCTCCCGGTCGGCGCTGTCGAGGTCGAGCACCGCGACCGCCAGCCGGGTGTCGCCGCCCGGAACGAGGGGCCTGAGCGCCCGCGCGAGGGTCGCGCCGCGATTCAGGCGCGGCTGTGCCGCCGGTCCCGGGTTCGGCGCGCTCGCCCGGGCCAGGGGCGTCCGTGCATCGTGGGGCGTGCCGGTGGCGGAGCACGCGGTGAGCGACGCCGCGACCGCGGTGGCGACGCAGACCCTCAGCATGTACGCCCGGAGGCGGCGCGTCGTGTTCGTCCGGTTCTGTCCGTCGGGCATGGCGGGTCAGGCCTCGGTGTTTCCGGGGAGCGGCGGTGTGCAGGCCGAAAAAGTGATCAATCAGAAAAATAGGACACGTCGGAGGTGAAGGCGGCGATTGACACCCGGGACACCGGAACAGTCGGCAGAAACCCCGAAACCTCAGGCGCACCCACAAGAGCGCCGCACGACGAGCCGGGACGGAAACACCTTCAGCCGCTCACGCCGTGACCCCGCAACCCGCAGTCCGTCATCCAGGACCAGATCCACCGCGGCCCGGGCCATCGCCGAGCGGTCCGACGCGATGGTCGTCAGCGGTGGATCCGCGAGCGCCGCTTCCTTGATGTCGTCGAACCCGGCGACAGCCAGCTCCCCCGGCACATCGATCCGCAGTTCCCGCGCCGCCCGCAGCACACCGATGGCCTGGTCGTCGGTGGAGCAGAAGATCGCGGGCGGGCGGTTCGGCCCGGAGAGGATCTCCAGCGCTATGCGATACGCGTCGTACCGGTTGTACGGCGCCTCGAACAGCCGCCCCTCCGTCGGGATCCGCGCCTCGGCCATCGCCCGCCGCCAGCCCTCGACGTGGTCGGAGACCGGGTCGCCGACCGCCGGGGTCTCCGCGGTGCCGCCCATACAGGCGACGTACTCGTAGCCGTGCTCCAGGAGATGGCGTACGGCGAGCTGGGCGCCACCCAGGTCGTCGGTGACGACGGCGACGTCGTCTATGGCCTCGGGCCGCTCGTGGAGGAGGACGACCCGGGCGTCCCAGGCCTCGATCTCGGCGGCGGCCAGGTCGTTCAGGGCGTGGGAGACGAGGATGAGCCCCGAGACGCGCATCCCGAGGAACGCCCGCAGATAGTGGACCTCGCGCTCGCCGACGTAGTCGGAGTTGCCGACGAGAACCATCTTGCCGCGCTCGGCGGCGGCCCATTCGACCGCGTGCGCCATCTCGCCGAAGAAGGGCTGGCGGGCGTCCGGGACGATCAGGCCTATGAGATCCGTGCGCCGCGAGGCCATCGCCTGGGCGACCCGGTCGGGCCGGTAGCCCAGCTCCTTGATCGCGGCGAGGACACGCTCGCGCGTGGCCGGGGCGACCGGCCGGGGTCCGTTGTTGATGACATAGCTGACGACGGCAGTGGATGTCCCTGCCAGTCGCGCGACGTCATCGCGAGTCACCTTGGCCACGCGCGGAGTCTACGCGGATGGACCCGCTCTGGGCAGGGCGTGAAGGAGCTCCGTTGCCGCCCGGCCGCCACCCGCATGTGCGAATGCGACGCCGGTGCGCCCTGCCCGAGCGTCCGCCGTGCCGTTCTACGCCTCGGCGCGGACCTCGGCGCCGTCCAGGGCGTCCGCCTCGTCCGCATCTTCCGGCTTTGCGCGGCCGGCCTTGGCCTTCGCCTCCTCGGCGGCCCGGTCGATCTTCTCCGGAGTAACGAATCGATAACCGACGTTCCGTACGGTCCCGATGAGCGACTCGTGCTCGGGTCCGAGCTTCGCGCGCAGTCGTCGTACGTGGACGTCGACCGTCCGGGTGCCGCCGAAGTAGTCGTAGCCCCAGACCTCCTGCAGCAGCTGCGCGCGCGTGAACACACGGCCCGGGTGCTGGGCGAGGTACTTCAGGAGCTCGAACTCCTTGAAGGTGAGGTCGAGGACCCGTCCCTTGAGTTTCGCGGAGTAGGTCGCCTCGTCGACCGAGAGGTCGCCGTTGCGGATTTCCATGGGGGAGTCGTCGTTGACGATCTGCTGGCGGCCCATCGCGAGCCGGAGCCGGGCCTCCACCTCCGCGGGGCCGGCGGTGTCGAGCAGTACGTCGTCGATGCCCCAGTCGGCGGTGACGGCGGCGAGGCCGCCCTCGGTGACGACGAGGACGAGCGGGCAGCCGGGGCCGGTCGAGCGCAGGAGCTGGCACAGGCTGCGGACCTGCGGCAGGTCACGCCGGCCGTCGATGAGGATGACGTCGGCGCCCGGGGTGTCGACGAGGGCGGGTCCCTCCGCCGGGGCCACGCGCACGTTGTGCAGCAGCAGGCCGAGTGCGGGGAGCACCTCCGTCGACGGCTGGAGGGCATTGGTCAGGAGCAGCAGAGAACTCATACGTCTGGTTCCTCCTCGGTCCCTGCGAGGACATATTCGGTGCGGAACTGCTCTGCGATCCCGAAGGCCCCGTACACCTGCGGTTTCCCGCGTCGTATACAACGCTTCCGAAAGCACAAAAGGACCCGGGGGCTACGCTGCCCGAGTCCTCTGCCCAGCAGAATAGCCCACATGAGCAATGGTCCGGCAGGTCATGTGGCACGATCGACGGTTCGTCCGAACTCTGAGACGGCCAGACTTACACCTTTGCGGACGTTTCTGCACACCGACGACGGGGTGACGATCGATTCCGTATACGACCCGGGTGCGGTCGTATACGACTCCTTCCGTCCACCTGCCGGTGACGTGGTGTTCGTCGTCGCCCACGGCTTCACCGGGGACGTCGACAAGCCGCACGTCCGCCGGGTGGCGGAGGCCTTCGTCCGGCACGGAGCCGTCGTCACCTTCTCCTTCCGGGGGCACGGCGCGTCGGGTGGTCGCTCGACGGTCGGCGACCGCGAGGTGCTGGACCTGGCGGCCGCGGTGCGGTGGGCGCGCGGACTCGGGCACGCGCGCGTGGTGACCGTCGGCTTCTCCATGGGCGGGTCGGTGGTGCTGCGGCACGCGGCGATCTACGGCGGGGGCGGTGACGCGGCCGGGGCGCGTACGGACGCCGTGGTGTCCGTGAGTGCGCCGGCGCGCTGGTACTACCGGGGCACACCCCGCATGCGCCGCCTGCACTGGCTGGTGACCCGGCCCGAGGGACGTCTGGTGGGGCGCTACGGATTCCGTACGCGGATCCATCACCGGGAGTGGAGCCCGGTACCGATGTCCCCCGTGGAGGCGGTCCCCCGGATCGCCCCGACCCCGCTGCTCATCGTGCACGGCGACCGGGACGGCTACTTCCCCCTCGACCACCCCCGCATGCTGGCCCAGGCGGCCGGTGACCACGGCGAACTCTGGCTGGAGCCGGGCATGGGCCACGCCGAGCACGCGGCCGGCGACGCACTGCTGGACCGCATCGGGCACTGGGCCGTCTCCCAGGGCGGCTAGCCTGACTGGGTACACAGCCGATTGATTGAGGAACCGGATGCCAAAGGTCACGGTGCGCTACTGGGCCGCCGCGAAGGCCGCGGCCGGGATCGCCGAGGAGCCGTACGACGCGGCCACCCTCGCCGAGGCGCTCGACGCGGTGCGCGAGCGACACCCCGGGGAACTGACGCGCGTACTGCGGCGATGCTCGTTCCTCATCGACGGTGACCCCGTGGGCACCCGCGAACATGAGACGGTACGGCTGGCCGACGGCGGCACGGTCGAGGTGCTCCCGCCGTTCGCAGGAGGGTGACGATGAGCGACCAGCCGTATCAGGGACACCAGGGACACCAGGGGCAGGGCTACGACGGGTACGACCCGTATCAGCAGCCCGCGCCGCAGGCGTGGCCCGGGCAGCAGCCGCACGACGATCCACAGGCCGCCCAGCAGTACACCCAGCAGTGGCAGGGGCAGACCTGGGAGACGCAGGTGCAGGCGCCGGTGACGCCGGCCTCCGCGGGCGGTACGGCGTCTGCGGCCTCCCCGGCCGAGACGGCGTATCTGCCGTCGCAGGGAGCGGCGGCGTATGCCGGGTACGGGGAGACGGGCCAGGGTGGCTGGGACGGTGCGCCGCAGGCACAGGCCCACCCCCAGGAGCAGATGCGCCAGCAGCCGCAGGCCCACCCGCACGCCCAGTTCCAGCCCCAGACCCAGTTCCCGTCCCCCGCACAGCAGCAGAGCGGGACGCGGACCCAGGCCCCCGAGCCCGGCACGCCCGGCACGGATGCACAGCCCGTCGACGGCGACGGCCCCGCCTACGGTCCCGCGACCGTAGGCGGCAACTCCCGCATCACGGACGCCCAGCGCGCCCGTCTGGAGGGCCGTTCCCCGATCATCGACCCGGGAATGCAGCCGGCCGCGCTCACGGCGCTGCTGGGGCTGCTGCTCTCGGGCGCGGCGGCGATCGGGTCGTACGCCCTCGTGGTGCCCCTCGTCCTCCTACAGGCCGTGACGGCGGCGGGCTGGTTCCGGCTGAACGGCATGTGGCCCGCCCGCCAGGGCATCGCGCTGGCCTTCGCGGGCGCGCTGACGGCGGACGTGGCGTTGTTCGCGGCCGACCGCGCGCCGGCGGCGATCCTCGGGACGCTGGGTGTCTGGGTGCTGCTGGCGCTGGTGCTGCAGCTCCGTTCGCACGCCGATCCCGACGAGCGGATGTACGGCCTGATGGCGACGGTCGCCTCGGCGGCGCTGGCGATCATCGCGGCCGGGTATCTCGCGGCCGAGGCGGACGCGGTGACCGTGGGTGCGCCGGCGGTCGCGGTCGCCGTTCTGGCGCGGGCGCTGCCGTTGCCGACGCCGGCTTCCGTCGTGGTCTCGCTGCTCGCGGCGGCGGGTGCGGGGCTCGCCGGGGGCGCGATGACGGGGCTGGGCGCGAGTGGGGCGATGCTCGGGGCGGGCGCGGCGGTGTGCGCCCTGATCGGCCATCGGGTGGCCGCCTACGACTACCCCTCGCGCTTCGTCCACTTCACGGCGGGCGTGGCCCTGCCGCTGGCGGCGGCCGCACCGGCGGTGTACGTGCTGGGGCGGGCGCTGGCCTGAGGGCAGAGCCTGTCACAGATGATCGACAATCCGCCGGTCACCGCCACCGCAGGGTTACTCTCGCGCTGGACGGCCACCCGGTCGTCCGTCGCTGTCATGACCGTCATACCCGTCGTCGACGTCGTGACCGTCGTCGTTGACGACCGCCGAGGTGGGGGGAACACCACAACATGCGCGCCCTGCGAATACTGCTGATCGTCGTCGTGATACTCGGCGGCCTCTTCGTGCTGGCCGACCGGCTCGCCGTCGGGTTCGCCGAGGACGAGGCGGCCGGCAGGCTCCAGGCCACCGAGAACCTCGCCACCGCCCCGGATGTCTCCATCAAGGGCTTCCCGTTCCTGACTCAGGTCGCGAGCGGCACGCTGGACGACGTCGAGGTCGGCATCAAGGACTACGAGGCCGCCACCGGCACCGACGGCGGGACGCTCCGGATCGACGACCTCACGGCGAACATGAAGGGCGTCGAGTTCAGCGGCGACTACAGCTCCGCCACCGCGGCCACCGCCACCGGCACCGCGTCCGTCACCTACGCCGAGCTGCTGAAGACCGCCGAGTCCCAGCCCACCCAGGTCGCCCCCGGCGTCACCGCCAACGTGGTCGGCCTCTCCGATGGCGGCAACGGCAAGATCAAGGTCGCCGTCGAGGCCACCGTCCTCGGCAACAAGCTGCCCGAGCCGGTCTACGTCCTCAGCTCGGTCACCGCCCAGGGCGACACCGTCCGGGTGCACGCGGACAACCTGCCCAGCTTCGGCGGCGTCGACATCGCCGAGTCCCGGGTCCGCGCGATCACCGACTTCGAGCAGAAGATCGACGGCCTCCCGGGTGGCATCCAGCTCGACAAGGTCCAGGCGGCGAAGAACGGCGTCGAGATCACGGTGAAGGGTTCGAACGTCCGCCTCGCCGGGTAGTACCGCGAGCGGTGGACGTGCCGCGTCCAATGGGCGAGACGGCGTAGTCCGTACCGCAGATGTGGCGCGGGACGCATGCCTCCGAAAGCCCCGCGGTGGCGATCCCGACAGCCTCTCCTTCCCACATCCCGGACGATCGTGTCTCAGAATGCGACACACCGGTGACACGCCCGCCTGTCCGTCCCTACGATCGACGGCATGAAGCGACAGGCGGATCTCACGAAGCGGCGGGCAGTAGACCTGTGCCGCGTTGCCGCCATGCTCTGTCGCCCCTTCTGAGCGGAAGCTCCGACTTCCGCGTTTTCCCTCGCCCTGACCAGGGCACAGGTGCGCCGTCTCGGCACGAGCGCGCGCACCCCACGCACTCGCACGCCCCGCCGCCGCAACTGCCCCGGAGGAGAGAAGAGCATGAGCCGCAGCGACGTCCTCGTCGACGCCGACTGGGTCCAGGAGAACCTGGACAACCCCAACATCGCGATCGTGGAGGTGGACGAAGACACGTCCGCCTACGAGAAGAACCACATCCGCAACGCGATCCGCATCGACTGGACCAAGGACCTGCAGGACCCGGTCCGCCGCGACTTCATCGACCAGGAGGGCTTCGAGAAGCTCCTGTCGGCGAAGGGCATCGCCAACGACACCCTGGTGATCCTCTACGGCGGCAACAACAACTGGTTCGCGTCCTACGCCTACTGGTACTTCAAGCTCTACGGCCACGAGAACGTCAAGCTTCTCGACGGCGGCCGCAAGAAGTGGGAGCTGGACGCCCGCGAGCTGGTCGAGGAGGTGCCCGAGCGCCCGACGACCGAGTACAAGGCCAAGGCCCAGGACACCTCCATCCGTGCCTTCCGTGACGACGTCGTCGCCGCGATCGGCTCGCAGAACCTGGTCGACGTCCGGTCACCCGACGAGTTCTCCGGCAAGCTGCTCGCCCCGGCCCACCTGCCGCAGGAGCAGTCGCAGCGCCCGGGCCACGTGCCCAGCGCCCGCAACATCCCGTGGTCGAAGAACGCCAACGACGACGGCACCTTCAAGTCGGACGAGGAGCTCAAGGAGCTCTACGCCGAGGAGCAGGTGGACCTGGCGAAGGACACCATCGCCTACTGCCGTATCGGTGAGCGCTCCGCGCTGACCTGGTTCGTCCTGCACGAGCTGCTCGGTGTGGAGAACGTCAAGAACTACGACGGCTCCTGGACCGAGTACGGCTCCCTGGTCGGCGTTCCGATCGAGCTCGGCGCCAACAAGTAAGACCCAACCCGCTCGTAATCCCCGACCGGCCTTCCTTCCGGTCAGACCCCTTCTGGAGAAAGACATGTGTGGAGCGAAGGCCGGCGGCCCCGACGCCTCGACGATCAAGCCCGGTGAGACCACGATCCAGGGTCAGGTGACCCGCGACGGCGAGCCGGTGACGGGCTACGTCCGTCTGCTGGACTCGACCGGCGAGTTCACCGCGGAGGTCCCCACCTCCGCCACGGGCCAGTTCCGCTTCTACGCGGCCGAGGGCACCTGGACCGTACGCGCGCTCGTCCCCGGCGCCACGGCCGACCGTACGGTCGTCGTCGCCGAGAAGGGCGCTCTCGCCGAGGTCGCGATCGCGGTCTGAGCGAGATCGGCAGCCGAAGGGCCGCACCCCGCGGGTTGGACGCCTGGGGTGCGGCCCTTCTGCCTGCCCGTGCCGCACGGGCCTACCCTGGACGCATGTACGCACGGCGACGGCACCTGTACTTCGCCATGATGGGGACCTGCGTCACGCTCTTCGTCCTGGCCTGGGGCGTCGTGCGCATCTGGTCCACCCCGGTGGCCGTCGGCATGTGCCTGGTCGCCATGGTCATCCCGCCGCTCGCCGCGATGGTCGCCAACCGGCGGGGGCCGGAGGACCGCTGGTGGGACGACCCCTCCGGCGACCCGCAGTCCGACGAGTGGTGGGACGAGCTGGACGGCAAGAAGCGGCGGCAGTAAGAAGGCGTGCATGCCGACCGCGAAGCTGTCGACCGTGACGTTGGACGCGCGTGACGCGCACGAGCTCGCCGGGTTCTATCTGCGCCTGCTCGGGTACTCCGTGCGGGCCGAGGAGCCGAACTGGGTGCTCATCGGCCCGCCACCCGGCACCGAGGGCCTGTCCCTCGCCTTCGAGACCGAACCCGAGTACGCCCCGCCCGTCTGGCCCACGCGCAAGCCCGGCGACCAGCAGATGATGATGCACCTGGACGTCGAGGTCGACGACCTGGAGGGCGAGACCGCGCGGGCCGTGCGGGAAGGGGCGCGACTCGCCGGCCACCAGCCCCAGGGCGATGTACGGGTGCTGTTCGACCCGTCCGGGCACCCCTTCTGCCTCTGGGTGGGCGAGTCTCAGTAGACGAGCGCCTGTGTCTCGTCCCCCAGCGCCTCCTGCACGAACACCTGCGCGCCGGCGATCCGTACGCCCTTGATGACGTCCTTCTCCGTGATGTCCCGGCGGGCCGCGCACTGGGTGCACAGGGTGAGCCGGCCGCCCGCGAGGATCGAGTCGAGGAGGTCGGGCAGCGGGGCGGCGTGCGGCAGTTCGAACTCGGCGGCGCGGCCGGGCAGCGCGAACCAGGCGGACTCACCGGTCAGCCACAACGACACCTCGACCCCACTCGCCACGGCCACCGCCGCCACCGTGAACGCCTGCGAACAGCGCTCGGGGGCGTCCGCCCCCGCCGTCACCTTGATCACGAGCTTCTTCGCCATGGTCGAATCGTAATCAACCGCCCTACAACCCGGGCTGTCGATCATGAGTCTCCTGTGCGCACGCATACGGAATGCGGGCTTCACGTTCTGTTGGGGGGACGTCTTGGATGTACCCGAAGAAGTAGGAGCGGGGGCGACGCCGGCCGCTCCGGTCGTGCCCGGGCATGCGGAGGTGCCCGAGGCGCGCGCCGCGGCCCGGCCCCGTCGCCGTGGGCGTACGGCGCTGCTGATCAGCGCTGCCGCCGTGATCGGGCTCGTCGGCGGGACCTGTGCCGGTTACCTCGTACAGGCGGACCGTGCGCCGACCAAGCTGCCCCCGCTCTCCCAGCCGACCCTGAAGCAGTCCGCGGGCGAGGCGCCCGAGCCGCTGTCGGCCGCTCGCGACCGCCGGGTGAAGACCGACGGCGACCTGCGCAAGCTGCTGCTGAAGAAGCCGGCCGGGGCGAAGGACGCCCAGTGGCTGGAGGGCCTGGACGGCTGGATGGACCTGGCCGGGTACGCCGGCACCTTTGAGGGGGCGGACCAGATTTTCGCCAACCTCGTCAGCGACGAGTTCCGCCGGGCCGCCGTCACGGGCTGGCAGTCCGGCTCGTCCACGGTGGAGATCCGCCTGGTGCAGTTCCGGCAGGAGGAGGCCGTCGCCGCCGACGACATCGGCGACAAGAACCTGTACTGGGGGGAGAACGCGTCGACCGAGAGCTGGCCGGTCCCGGGCACCGGAGACGGTATGGCGCACGTCCACAGCGAGCCCGAGACCGAGGTCGGCTACATGCCGCTGTACAGCGCGGACGCGTACGCCTGGCGCGGTGACATCGCCATGGAGATCTGGGTCTACGACTCCAAGCCGATCACCAAGAAGAGGATCATGGACCTGGCCGAGCGGCAGATGGAGCGGCTGTGAACGAGAACCAGAACGCCGCCGTGCCGACGCCGCCCGTTGAGCCTGCCGTGCCGACGCCGCCCGTCGATCCTGCGGCGACTGTCGCGACTGTCGGTCCTGCCGCGCCTGTCGAGCCCGCCAAGAAGCCCCTCCGTCGTGGCCGTATCGCCGCTGTCGCGGGATCCGTGCTGCTGGTCGGGGCTCTCGTCGCCGGCGTCGGGTACACCGTCGTGACCGTGCGGGACGCCGATCGGGGCGCCGGGGCGCCGGTGTGGGAGTTCCCGGCGGAGAAGGCCGGCGACGAGAAGGAGCCGACCGCCTCCGGGCTGGCCGGGATGCTCGTGCCGTACGGCACCGACGGCTGGGTGCGGGGGCCGGACCTCAGGGAGTTCGGGTCGGACGCGCAGCTCAGCGGCGCCCAGGCCATGGCTCTGCAGAAGGAGTCGCTGCGTGATCTGCCGCGCTCCCAGCGGCGCCAGCTGGAGAAGTGGATGGACAAGCAGCGCATCACAGGCATAGCGATGCGCAGTTACTTCAACGGGAACGGCAGCAACCTCAGCGAGGAGGCCGCCCGGGGCATCTACAACGTCAGCATCGTGCTGAGCCAGATGGAGAGCCAGGCGGCCGTACGGGACCTGTCGACGCTCCAGAACGGGTTCCTCGGCGCCCTGGACATCCTCCGCGACGGCCCGGCGATCAAGGGCCACAAGGAGGCCAAGTGCTTCCTGCCGCCCAAGGACGCCGAGGAGCCCCTCGACACCATGTACTGCTCCGCCTACGTGGGCGACGTCCTGGTCACCGCGACCGCGGAGGGCGTCAAGCCACTCGACACCAAGGGGGCCGCGATGCTGCTCAAGACGCAGCTCGACCGCATCGCCGAGCCGGGGGAGGCGGTATGAGCGAGCAGACGGAGCAGGCCGAGCAGGTCGAGCAGACCGAGCAGTTCCTCCCCGCGGCACCACCCATACCGCCCCAGGCCCCGGTGCAGCCTCCGGCGCCCAAGGACCGCCGTGTGCTGCGTGCCGTCCTGCGCTGGACCGCCGCCGTCGTAGTCTGCGCGGCGGTCGGGGCGGGCGCGGCGTACGGGATCACCGGGATGGAGCGGACGGACGTACCGGGACTGGCGACCGAGTCGGACGGGCGCTGGGACTACCCGACGCTCACCAGGCCGCCCCTGCCGTCGGGCAGCCCGCGGCCCTTCGCCGAGACGAACAAGTCCGGCACCCACCACGCCGACCTGCGTGCCCTCGTCCTGCCGGCACCGAAGGGGGCGACCGCGGACAAGGCGCTGCGCGGCGACGACGGCTGGCTCGCGACGAAGGACTTCCTGGCGGAGTACGGGCAGAAGGAGGACCGCGACGAGTTCGGGCAGCAGCTCGTCGACTACGGCCTCCGGCACATCGCGGCACGCGGCTGGACCACCCAGGACGGCACGCACACCAGGATCTACCTGCTCCGCTTCGACACCGCGGCGGTCGTGGACGGGCTGTTCGCCGACGGCCTCGCCACGATGAGCAGCCCCCGCTACGAGCTGCGGGGCGCCGAGGCCGCCGTCTACGACGAGGACTTCCCGGAGGAGGCCCGGCAGATCGGGGAGATCAGCCCCTCCGTCTACGCCGAGGTCGAGCCGTACGGCGACGAGGAGGTCCGGCAGGCGTACCTCCCGGCCGGTGACGTCCTCGGGGTGATCGTCCAGTCCCGAAAGGGCGGTGCGAGGGCGGTGCCCTTCCAGCAGACGGTCGTACTGCAGAGCCAGCTGCTGGGCTGAGCCCGCTCATGGGCCTACCTCACACAGAGGGCCGGGCCGCGGCCGCGTAAGCTGGGGCCCGGCCCTGTGTACATGTACCGCACCCCGCGCCCAATCGAGGAGCACCCCGTGGAGATCTTCTTCGAAGTCCTGCTGGTCCTGGTCGCCGTCGGCGTTCTCGCCTTCGCCGGTCTGACCGTGAAGAAGCTGTACCAGGGCCAGCGCTGACCGCCATCACCGACGTACGAGACTTCTGAGCTGCTCATGATCGAGATCCCGTCCGACCTCCACAAGGACCTCGTCCCCCTCGCCTTCCTGCTCGGCAACTGGGCGGGCGCGGGCGTGCACGACTTCCCCGGCTCCGAGAAGTGCAACTTCGGGCAGGAGGTCAGCTTCAGCCACGACGGCCGGGACTTCCTGGAGTACCGGTCCCACACCTGGGTGCTGGACAACGACGGCAACAAGGTGAAGCCGCTGGAGTCCGAGCACGGCTTCTGGCGCATCGACGCCGACCGCAAGGTCGAGGTCACGATGGTCCGCCACGACGGGGTCGTCGAGGTCTGGTACGGCGAGCTCGCCGACAAGAAGCCGCAGATCGACCTGGCCACGGACGCGGTGGCCCGCACGGCCGCCGCCGGCCCGTACACCGGCGGCAAGCGCCTCTACGGCTACGTCAAGAGCGACCTGATGTGGGTCGGCGAGAAGCAGACCCCCGAGGTCGAGCTGCGCCCCTACATGTCCGCGCACCTGAAGAAGGTCGTCACCCCGGAGGAGGTCGAGCGCTGGGCCAAGGCCCTGCCCGACGACATGCCGGACGACGGGATCGCGTTCTTCAAGTAGTTCTAGACTCGTCGGTGTGGTGAGCACCGACTGGAAGAGCGACCTCAGGCAGCGCGGCTACCGGCTGACGCCGCAGCGCCAGCTTGTCCTCGAAGCAGTGGACACCCTGGAGCACGCGACCCCCGACGACATCCTCGTGGAAGTGAGGAAGACGGCGTCGGGGGTCAACATTTCCACGGTCTACCGGACCCTGGAGCTCCTGGAGGAGCTGGGGCTGGTCAGCCACGCGCACCTGGGGCACGGCGCGCCGACGTACCACCTGGCCGACCGCCACCACCACATCCACCTCGTCTGCCGCGACTGCACGAACGTGATCGAGGCGGACGTGTCGGTGGCCGCCGAGTTCACCGCGAAGCTCCAGCAGGAGTTCGGTTTCGACACCGACATGAAGCACTTCGCGATCTTCGGCCGGTGCAAGGACTGTGCGCTGAAGAGTTCAACTACCGAGTCGTAGGCTTAGTCATATGAAGAGCCCCCTGCTGACCCTGCCCGGCGCCGTGCCCGCCGAGGGCGTGGACGAAGGTGTCGCCGCCCACTACGGCGACCTGTTCCGCGAGCAGCGTGCCCTCGCCGACGGCACCGGTTTCGTCGACCTCTCGCACCGCGGAGTCGTCTCCGTCTCCGGCGAGGACCGGCTGAGCTGGCTGCATCTGCTGCTCACCCAGCATGTCAGCGACCTGCCGACCGGCGAGGCCACCGAGGCGCTGATCCTCTCCGCGCACGGCCATATCGAGCACGCGCTGTATCTCGTGGACGACGGTGCGACGGTCTGGGCCCATGTCGAGCCCGGCACCCAGGAGGCGCTGATCGCGTACCTGGAGTCGATGAAGTTCTTCTACCGGGTCGAAGTCGCCGACCGCACCGACGAGTTCGCGGTCGTGCACCTGCCCGCCGGGTCCATCGCCGAGGTGCCGGACGGTGTCGTCGTACGCGAGACGGCGTACGGCCGTGACCTGTTCCTCCCGCGTGCGGACCTGGAGTCGTACGCGGAGAAGGCCGGCCCGGCGGCCGGGATCCTGGCGTACGAAGCCCTCCGCGTCGAGCACCACCGCCCGCGCCTCGGCTTCGAGACCGACCACCGCACCATCCCGCACGAGCTCGGCTGGATCGGCACCGCCGTGCACCTGCAGAAGGGCTGCTACCGCGGCCAGGAGACGGTCGCCCGCGTCCAGAACCTGGGCAAGCCCCCGCGCCGGCTGGTCTTCCTGCACCTCGACGGCAGCGAGGTGCACCTGCCGACGCACGGTGCGGAGATCCGGCTCGCGGACGACGGGCCCGACGGCCGGAAGATCGGCTTCATCACGACGTCCGTACGGCACCACGAGCTCGGTCCGGTCGCGCTGGCGCTGGTGAAGCGGAACGTGCCGGTGGACGCGCGGTTGGTGGCGGACACGACGGCGGCGGCGCAGGAGGTCGTCGTAGAGCCCTAGGACAGGTCCTAGATCTCCACGAGCACGGTGAACGGGCCGTCGTTCGTCAGCGACACCCGCATCTTCGCGCCGAACCGGCCCGTCGCCACCGTCGCGCCGAGGGCGCGGAGTTGGGCGACGACCTCGTCGACGAGCGGTTCGGCGACATCGCCGGGGGCGGCGGCGTTCCAGGTGGGGCGGCGGCCCTTGCGGGCGTCGCCGTAGAGGGTGAACTGGCTGATGACGAGGAGCGGGGCGTCGATGTCGCTGCAGGACTTCTCGTCGTGCAGCATGCGGATCGACCAGAGCTTGCGGGCGAGCCCGGCCGCCTTCTCCTTGGTGTCCTCGTGGGTGACGCCGACGAGCACGCACAGCCCCTCGCCGACGATCTCCCCGACCGTCTCACCGTCCACGACGACGCTCGCGCCGTCCACTCTCTGCACCACAGCTCGCATGCCGCCATCATGCCGTGTGCGGGGAAGTGCCTCGTAAGGGGCTTCTTTATAGCTGCTTAACCCCCCATCTGGGGCTGTTCGTGGGCACTCGGTCACATAGCGGCCAGTTGGGATGGCACCATGCTTCCACACGCCGGTCGAGGGGACGGTAGAGGCACATGAGCACACCGAGTACCGGGCAGCCCCCTGGGGCTGTCGTGTTGAGCCACGCGGACCAGCCGGCCGGAATCCGGCCGCCGACGCAGCGCACCGCCGACGATCCGGGCCCGGGCCCGCATGCGCCGCTGGCCGCGGAGGCGCCCGAGCAGGACCTGACCGTGCTCAGCCTGCCCGAGCAGGACCTGACCGTACTCAGCCTGCCCGAGCTGCGCACCCTGCGCCGGGACGCCCAGAGCGACGAGGCGGACCTGAGTTATGTACGGCGGCTGCTGCAGGGCCGGATCGACATCCTGCGGGCGGAGCTGGCCCGGCGCTCCCCGGCGGGCGCGGCGTCCGTCGTGGACCGCCTCTCGGAGATCCTGACCGACGCCCCGGCCCGCCACCGCTCCTCGGCCCGCCATGTGACGCTGGGCACCCCGCAGAGCGAGGAGTACCGGCGGCTGGCGGCGGAGATGCTCGCCGAGGTGGAACTCTCGGACCTCGAGGCCCGCACGGACGCCGAGCTGAGCACGGCGATGGGGCGCCTCGTACGGTACGAGCAGCAGGTCTCCCACCGCCGCCAAGGGCTCCAGCGAACGGCCGACGACTGCAGCGCCGAGATCACCCGCCGGTACCGGGAGGGCGAGGCTCAGGTGGACGACCTGCTGACGTAGCCGACGCACAGGGGATGGGTAGGGGCGGCGGGGGCGAGGAAAAGGCGGCGACACCCCCGCGCCGGCCCACCTACCGTGGCCCCATGACCCGCCCCGAACCCCACATCGACGTCCGCCCGGTCACCGAGGCCGACATCCCCGACTGGATCCGGGCCCTGAACACCGGCTTCCTGCGCACTCCCAGCGTCGCCGACACGGAGATCGCGGACCGCGCGTCGTACATCCTCCCGTCCCGCACCCTCGGCGCCTTCGACGCCGGCCGCTGCGTGGCCACCTTCCGGTCCTTCCCACAGGAACTCACCACCGTCGGCGGCGAAACCGTCCCCGCCGACGCCATCTCGAACGTCACCGTCACCCCCACCCACCGCCGCCGCGGCCTGCTCACCCGGATGATGGCCCACGACCTGGCCGCCGCGAAGGACCGCGGGGACGTCGTGGCGACGCTCATCGCCGCCGAGTACCCGATCTACGGCCGCTACGGCTTCGGCCCCGCCACCTGGACCACCCAGTGGACCATCGACGTCCCCCGCACCGGCCTCGACCCGAGGTGGTCCGGCCCCGAGGACGGCGGCCGTATCGACATCGTGGACGGGGCGGACGTACGCAAGATCGGCCCGGAGCTCTACGAGCGGGTGCGCCGCGCCCAGCCGGGTGCCGTCGACCGGGACGAGCGGTGGTGGCTGGTCAACACGGGGGTGCTGCACCTGGACCGGTCCCCGTGGACCGAGCCCTTCTTCGCCGTGTACCGCTCGGCGGGCGGTGAGGTCGAGGGGCTGGTGGCGTACACGGCGGACGACCACTGGAGCGAGGGCAAGAAGCAGCCGTTGAACACAGCGAGCGTCAAGTGGCTGATCACGACGACGCCGGACGCCGAGCGCGCCCTGTGGCGCTACCTGTGCTCGATCGACTGGATCACGACGGTGAAGAGCGGCTGGCGGGCCCCCGACGACCTGCTGCCCTTCTTCCTGCCCGATCCGCGTGCCGCCGGGGCCACGTCGTCGGCGGACTGGCTGTGGGTGCGGATCCTGGATGTCGTACGGGCTCTTCAGGCGCGTACGTACGACGGGCAGGGCGCGCTGGTGCTGGAGGTCGTGGACGGGGCCGGCCTGGCGGGTGGGCGGTACCGGCTGGAGGCGGCCGCGGACGGGGCGTCCTGCACGCCGACCACGGCCACCGCCGAACTCGTCCTCGACATCGCCGACTTGGCGCGGCTGTGGCTCGGCGACGAGTCCGCCGTGCGGCTCGCCGCGCTGGGGCTGGTGCGGGAAGAACGAGCGGGCGCCGCCCGGGTGGCCGACGCCCTGCTGCGTACGTCCAGGCGACCGTGGTGCCCGGACATCTTCTGAACCCTCCTCTCCGTCGGCGACAGGTCTGCTCATCCGTAGCGAGCTGTTCAGTTGTGGCTGTGCGATCGATGTTCAGTTGTCGCTGTTCAGTTGTGACTGTGCAGACTGACCGGGCTCCCGGCTCCCCTCCGGAAGGGAGCCCGACCAGCCGAACCTGGTTCCTAGTGGGCGAGCAGCAGGACGAGGATCACCGCTCCGATGCCGCCGATCATGGTGTTCCTGGCCTTGATGCCGATGGACAGCGCGAGGAAGGCGACGATGCCCATCGGTCCGTACTTCCACTGGACGAGCTGCTCGAATCCGATGGCCAGCGCGGCGACGGCGAGGTAGATGAGCGGCATGCGGCCAACCTTCCTGAAGTTTGACCATGTTGTTGAAGTTGGCAGCCAACTTCACTGTACTTATGACCGCTTGGACGCGTCTCATAACCACCATCCCCGGAACTGCCTAAAGATGGCGGGAAGTTGTAGTGTTTGGTCGTGGAGCCGAAACACGCCTCCGTCAATGGGCGGAAGAGGTCACAGCGGCCACAGAAGTCACATCGGGAGGTGGCCGACGAGCTGCGCGCCCGGATCACCTCGGGCGAGTTGCGGCCCGGCCAGCGCATGCCCACGCAGGCCAAGCTGGCGGACGAGTTCGGCGTAGAGCGCGGAGCCGTACGGCAGGCCTTGCGCATCCTGCAGTCGGAGCACCTGCTCACCAACGTGTCCAAAGGGGCGCCTGCGACCGTCGCCCCCGACCTCGGCAAGGCGCTGACCGGCCCGGGAGCCCCGCCGCAGCCCACCATGGTGGCCCTCGCCCCGCGCATCGCCGCCGCCTTCGCGGCCCCGCAGGTCGAGATCGACGCCCTGTGCATGACCTCGGTCTCCCTCACGCTCGCCATCGGCGAACCGCTCCGCCAGATCCACGCCGGGCAACTGAAACCGGCCAAGGTCGACGTCCGCGTCCTGCTGCCGAGCCGCGACATCTCGCTCGCCTTCCCCACGCCGGTGGACACCTCGGCCGACGACGCCGACGAGCGGCTGCGCCGGCGCTGGCTCGCCCAGCGCAACGCCCAGGGCCAGGTGCTCCAGCACAATCTGCTGGCGCTGCGGGCCACGCACGGCATCGATGTGCAGGTCAGCTTCCGTGCGCTGCCGTTCACTCCGCCGGTGAAGCTGTACCTGCTCAACAGCACGGAGGCGCTCTTCGCTTACTACACACTGACGCGCCGCCCGGTGGAGATCGACCACCAGCAGCTGGAGATGTACGACGCCCCGGGCATCCAGTCGACGCTGTTCGCCTTCGAGCAGGGGGCCGGGCTGCGGGACACGACGTTCGTGGAGCAGTCGCATGTGTGGTTCAACGCGTTGTGGGAGACGATCAGTTCGGAGCTGGTGCTCACGAGCTGATCGTCCCCCACAACGTTTGACCTGTCTGTTCGTCGCTGCAGTGGGGCGCACTGCTCATAGGGCGGGCCCCGAGACCAGGACGGCGAGGACGACGGCCCCGATCGAACTGACGGCCGGGCTCTTCGCCTTGATGCCTATCGTGAGCAGCAGCAGGCCGATGATGCCGGTGGTGCCGTACTTCCACTGGAGGGTCTGCTCGACGCCGACGACGAAGACGGCGGAGAGGAGTGCGAGGACGGGCATCGGTGTTTCCTCCTTCGGGCTCCTGGGGATGGAAGGATTACTTCCGCCAACTCAACCAACTAGATGCCAACTCTGACTAAGTTGTCCCCACTTGGCCTCTACTTTGAAACAAGCTACAAACAACTCCCTCCAGATGGATGAGAGTTGTAACGTTTGGTCGTGACTCAGGAGAACGTGGCAGTGAACGGCAGCAGGAGACTCTCTCCCCAGGAGATCGCCGACATCCTGCGGGAACGGATCCGCGTCGGAGAGCTCAAGGCGGGCGACCGCCTGCCCACCCAGGCCGAGCTGGCCGAGGAGTTCGGCGTGGAGCGAGGCACCGTACGCCAGGCGCTGCGCGCGCTCCAGGAGGACGGCCTCCTCACCAACGTCAGCAAGGGCAGCCCGCCGCGCATCGCCCTCCCGGCTCCCACGAGGGGCGCCCCCCAGCCGACGATGGTCAGCCTGGCACCCCGTCTGACGGAGGCCTTCGCCGTGCCGCACGTCCGCGTCGACGTCGTATGCCACACCTCCGAGACCCTGATGCTGGCCCTCGGTGAACCCCTCCGCCTGATCCATGAGGGCTCGATCCGCCCCGAGTCGATCGACGTCCGGGTGCTGCTGCCGTCGCGGGACATCCATCTCGCCTTTCCGGTGCTGGTGGAGGGCCGGGGGGACGACGATCCGGTCCACAAGCGCTGGCTGGCGATGCGCAACGCCCAGGCGCAGGTACTGCGCCACAACCTGCAGGCCGTCCGCTCCACGCACGGCATCGAGGTCCATGTCGCGTTCCGCGCACTGCCGTTCACACCGCCGGTGAAGCTCTACCTGCTCAACGGTGAGGAAGCGCTGATCGGGTACTACGTGCTCACCGAACGCCAGGAGGAGTACGAGAGCCAGACGCTGGAGATGTACGACGCCCTCGGCTCCAAGTCCCTGCTGTTCTCCTTCGTCAAGCAGGCCGGTCAGCGCGACGCCGCGTTCGTTGAGGAATCCCAGAAGTGGTTCGACGCCCTCTGGGAAACCATCAGCACTGACCTGACACTCTCCTAGTGACTTCTGATACGAAGCAGCAGACTGAACCGGTGACCGCTGAGACCGAGAACGACACGGAACAGCTCCGCGAACTGATCACCCATGCCCGCATCGTGCTCTGGGACTTCGACGGCCCGATCTGCCGGCTGTTCGCCGGGCACTCGGCGGAGCGGGTGGCCACCGATCTGGTGGAGTGGCTCGAGGGGCGGGGGTTGCACGGCCTGCTGACGGAGGCAGAACGCGAGTCCCTGGACCCGCACATCGTGCTGCGCGCCGTGGACCGCCGGCATCCCGGCAGTGACCTGGTGGCGGAGCTGGAGGAACGTCTCACCAAGGAGGAACTGCGGGCGACGTCCTCGGCGATGCCCACGGCGTACGCGGACCCGTTGATACGCACCTGGCGTGCGGTCGGACCCCGAATGGCCATCGCCACCAACAACTCACCCCGCGTGGTCCGCACGTACCTCACCAGCCGCGGCCTGGTCTCCTGCTTCGCGCCCCACATCTACGGCCGGACCCAGGAGCTGCATCTGCTCAAACCGCATCCGCACTGCCTGAACCGCGCCCTGAACGCGATGGGCGCCGCCCCCTCAACCGCTCTGATGATCGGCGACACGCCCTCGGACCACTCGGCCGCATTGCAGGCCGGCGTGCCCTTCCTGGGCTTCGCGCGTAACGAAAGGAAAGCCAAGACTTTGCGCGAAGCCGGAGCCGAGCTGGTCGTGTCCTCGCTGGAGCCGCTGCTGCGGATCGCCCGCAGTTCGGGCTAGCCGCGTCGCCTTCCCGGCCCTTGCTCGCCCCGTCCTTGCCCGCCCGCCCGGCGGCCCGCCTGCGCAGCCGGGCGGCCACAAATCCGGCCAGCCCGGCGGCCATACCGGCAAGTTGAACCAGGTCGCCGAGTTCCCAAGTGCCCCCGGATAGCTGCATGACCACGGCCTTCACCCCCTCCCCGCCGCTTGCGGCGAATCCGGCAACTGGACTATGTCCTTGCCTGGTTGTCGGTCAACTTCAGGCATGCCCGGTCAACTAGATCCAGTAACCGTGGAGTTGACTGGATGGGTTGCCTGGCCTGAACTGGTTTGCTTGTCGGCCGGAAGAGGTACCTACGCTGTGTGACCGGTAAGGGGAGTAGTGACGGGCAGGCATTCCGGAAGGTGTCCGAGGCGCTTCGGGAGCGGATCGCCGACGGCACGTACTCGCTGGACGCCCATCTGCCGTCCCAACGCCGGCTTGCCGAGGAGTTCGACGTCTCGCGGGACACCGTCCAACGCGTGGTGCAGGAGCTGGGCAACGAGGGCCTGATCGACACGCAGCAGGGCAGGCGGGCGCGTGTCATCAAGAACCAGCGTGTTCACTCCCCGACGGCCAGGGCCACCCGGTCGCGTCAGCAGATGACGCTGGGCCCGTTCATCAGCGAGGCCTTCGAGCGCGACGAAGTCACCCTGGACGTCTACACGTTGACGTCGGAGTCCCTGGACGCGCACATCAAGATGCAGGCAGAGCGGATCATGACCGGCGCCATCAGGCCCCGGCGGATCGTGTTGCGCATGCTCCTGCCCTCCGACTATCTGGAGCTGCCCTATCCCCAGGTCAAGGGTGACCCGTCCGATCCGCTCCTGCGGGAGCGCCTCAAGCGCATCGCCGCGCAGCACGAGACGTCGTTGCATCGGGTGCTCGGCAGTCTGAAGGCGGAGAATCTGGTGTCGTCCGTCGAGCTGGAGATCCGGCGCACACCGTTGACCCCGACGTTCAAGGTCTATGTCATCAACAGGGCCGAGGTGCTGCACGGGCTGTACGACGTCATCGAGCGGCCCGTGGTCCTGGACAACGGCGACGTGATCGAGGCGCTGGACGTGCTGGGCTACGGCGCCGCTCTCACACACCATCTGAAGGACTCGGACCCGACGTCGCCGGGCTCGGTCTTCGTGGACAACATGCAGAAGTGGTTCGACTCGGTCTGGGTGCGGCTCTCGAGCAGTGGTGCGTCGGGCGCCCAATGAGGCCTGAGTTCAGTGCTGTAGCATGCCCGCACCGACTGAGCAACCGCTCACATTCATACGTATGAGATGGCCAACACGTCAATCTCGAACCTCCTCGCACCGGCCTCACGCAAAAGAGTGGCAAACCACCCGTAGTCGCCACTCCAGCCACATTCTGGTCGCGGGGGGCTTTGTGCGTGCTTACTTTTGCCATAGCGATCTCGTCTCGTTCCGGAGCGGCCAGTGGACGCACCTCCTCGTCCCCGTCCCTTTCACGGGGTGCGAGCCACGCCCGACGGCACCTACCGGGAGTTCGTAGGAAACGCGACGCTGCTGGGACAGGCGACCAAGGGCCATCACAACCAGAACTACGTGTTCCCGCTGACGGAGAACGTGGCATGGCTGGTGGGGCGGGAGGCCGGGACCTCCGTGACCGTACGTGTCCGGCGGGCCGACGCGCTGCCCGTGGTCATCAGGACCTGGGAGAACGAGGCCGAGATCCTCGACGCGATCAAGGGCGTCCTGCCGCATGTGCCGGAGTGCCTGGTCAAGGGAGACGGGTTCGCCCTTCACAGCTATGTGAAGGGCGTTCCGCTGTCCAGCGTCTGCGGCAACGGCAAACCCGTCGACACCCTCCTGATCAGAGCACTCGCCGAATTGCTCGCCCAGATGTCGCAGGTACGCCGCGGGGCGCTGCCTCCGCTGCCGGCCGCCTGGCCACGCAACGACATGGACAGCCAGGGCTTCCTCCAGACGCTGGCCCAGATGGCGGACCGGCAGATCCGCCGGCCCAACTGGCTCACCTTCGGCGGACTGTTCGCGGCGCTGGGCATCCCCGAGGACGCTCTTATCCGGCTCGCCGAACGGGTCCCCGCAATGGCCCGGCGGCCGTACAGCCTGCTGCACGCCGACCTCCACCGCGACAACCTGATCGTGTCCTATGGCGGTGACCCGCCCCTGATCTGCGTCGACTGGGAGCTGGCCACCTACGGGGACCCCCTGCACGACCTCGCGACGCACCTGGTACGGATGCAGTACCCCTCGGACCAGTGGGGCGAGGTGGTCGAGGCGTGGGTGGCCGCCATGCGGGAGATCCGGCCCGCCGCCGTCAGCGGTGTGGCCAAGGACCTGCGTCACTACGTCGCTTTCGAGCAAGCCCAGTCGGTGTACCCGGACGTGATGCGCGCCGCGCGGTCGTTGGAGGAGTCGTTCACCCAGAAGCGCCTCGACGAGGCGACCGCGGAGGTGCATCGGGCGCTGATGGCGGCGCAGGGACCGCTTCGGCTCAGAAACGTTCCGAGCAAGGCGGAGATCGAGGGGGCGCTCTTCCGCTGGCTTGCCTCGCGGAGCGAACGTGACATCCGCGGTCGTGGCCTGATCGCGAAGGCCTTCGACTGGAAGCCGGACCGCCGGGTCCCCGAGCACCCCGACTTTCCCGCCTCCGCCGTGCGAAAAGCCCTGCGCGCGGAAGGCGCTGCGCCCGCTGGACGGGTGTTCAAGGGAACCGCGCACCTCAACACGGTGGTCCGGGTGCCGGGCGTCGGATTCCCCGTCGTGGTCCGGCGCAAGCTGACGGACGTCTGCCGGCGCGAGCGCAGCTTCCTCAGTGAACACGCCGTGCTCCAGGCGATCGAGAAGTCGCAGGTCGACGTGGCGGTGCCCAGGATCCTGGCGCTCGGCGAGGGCTACCAGAGCGACCCCTTCTCCATTCAGACGTACGTCGGCCAACGCGACATCGACGGGCCGCCGAGCCACCCCGAGCACGGTCTGCTTCCGCACGAGGCGGACGGACTCGTCGACCAGCTCTGCGCGCTGACGGACGTGGACTACAAACAAGTCGACCCGGCCGCCGGCGAAGGCGGGTTCTTCCAGTGGCTGAGGAACCAACTCGTCGATCTGGTCAGAGACTTGCCGAAGGAGTCGCAGCAGCTTGCCCGCCTCCTGGGGCTTCCCGACGCCGAGCGTCTGCAGCTGATCCTGTCCCGTCACGAGGTGAGCCACCGTGAGCCGTCCCTGTTGCACGGCGACCTGAACCCGTGGAACCTCGTGCGCCGGGACGACCGCCTGGCGCTGACCATCATCGACTGGGAGATGGCGGTGGTCGGCGACCCCCTCTACGACCTGGTCCGCCACATGCACCTCACGCCTACCCGGCCCGAGATCCGCGACCGTATGTTCCGTCGCTGGGAGGGGCGTCTGGCCCCCGAGTACACCGCCGAATGGCGCCGGGACTGGCGTGTCTACCGGTGGATCGAGATCGTGCGGTCGGCGTACGTGGATCTCGACCGCCTGGTTACCGGAGCCAGCCTGGACGCGCCCAACGTGCGTCGGGCCGTGGACTCGTACGCGATGACGCTGGCTGCCGCCATCGGATCCCTCGGTCTGCCGATCCGCCCGACCGTGAATCCCTATCTTGCCCGCGCCCTGGCATAAGAGGACCATGACTCCACCGAAGGGCGGCCCATCCAGGGGCATATGACGCTCCGTCGGGTTCTGCGACGTGGAGGGCGGCGCGCATGTCCGATCGGGCAAGCGGTTCGGCCGAGGGTGGGGTCGTTCGGCGGTTGAGGCGCTACCAGGAGCGCTTCGAGTCCGTGGTGACCCGGGCTCTTTTCCTGGGGGTCTTCGCCACCGGACTCACCGCGCAGTTCGTCAAGCCGGTCGGCGACGCCCTGCAGGGCAAGGCCTACCTCGGCGGTGCCCTGCTCAGCCTGGTCGGCTATGTGCTGTACGACGCCGTGAAGGAGCTGTCGTCCCTGGTGCGGGTTCCGTCGCGGTCGCTCGTGAACTCACGTCAGCTCGGCAGTTTCGTCAGTGAGGCGTTCAACGCCCGGAAAGTGGAGATCAGCTTCCTCGGCTACACCGGCGAGACGCTCTATCACGAGCTCTACCACCGTCTGGAGGACCTCTTCGACAATCGCGGGCCGATCCGGAGAGTTTCGGTCCGGATGCTCGTGCCAGATTTCGAGCAGGAGATGATCGTGCCCTCCATGGTCGGCGCCGACGGCCGGCCGGTGGACGACCCGGCGTTCCGTGACCGCATGTCCGCGCGGTGCCAGGAGTTCGAGGAGAAGCTGTCGGACATCGCCGAGCGGCTCACCGCCACCGGCAGGCTGGTCGTGGAGTGCGAGTATCGCTGCTACCTGGGCATTCCGCGCGACAAGATCTGCATATTCAACCGAGTCCAGGTGCTGCACGGTCTGTACGACCTGTCCGTGCGGATGCACCACAGGGGCGAGGAGTACTACGACCCGAAGGGTTACCGAACCGACCTCAATGTCTGGTCCCGGGAGGGCACTGCTGCTGCCGACCAAGCCGTTTCCACCTGGATCAAGCACTTCGACGACCTGTGGGAACTCGCGCTGATTCCGCAGTGGCGAAGGGGAACGGCGCCCTGAGGAAGGTTCCGCGGCTGCGTAGGCTCGCCGCCATGAGTAAGCCAGGCAGCACCGAGACCGGCCTCCGTGAGCGCAAGAAGCAGCGGATGTACCAGACCGTGTCCGACACCGCCATCCGCCTCTTCCTGGAGAAGGGCTTCGACGCCGTCTCCGTGGCCGAGGTGGCCGCCGCCGCGGAGATCTCGAAGCCGACGCTCTTCCGGTACTTCCCGACGAAGGAGGATCTCGTCCTGTACCGGTTCGCCGACCATGAGGACGAGGCCGCGCGGGTGGTGCGGGAGGGGCCCTCGCCCGTCGAGGCGTTGCGGCGGCACTTCCTGGACGGGCTGGAGCGGTGTGACCCGATCACCGGGCTCAATGACGATCCGCATGTCCTCGCGTACCAGTCGATGCTGTACGGGACTCCCGCGCTGGCCGCCCGCCTGCACGGCTACCTCGAACGCTCCGAGGCCGCGCTCGCCGAGGCGCTCGGCGGAGGGCTCGACGCGCGGCTGGCCGCCGGGCAGATCGTCGCCGTGCAGCGGGTCCTCGCGCTGGAGAACTGGCGGCGGATGGCGGCGGGGGAGCGGGCGGCCGAGGTGCGCGGGGAGGCGGTGGCGGCGGCGGAGCGGGCGTTCGGGCAGTTGGAGGCGGGGTTGCCGGGGCTGACCGTGCGGTGAAGCCGAGGGGGGAGGGGCGCTCGCGGGCAGTCGGTGGCCTCCGCTGAGCGGCTGCGCGGTTGTGAGGCTCGGTAAAATATTTAACTCGGTTACGAGTTTTCGGTACGCTTCGTGGAATGACGTCGACCGACCCTGCCCTGCACCACGCCCTCCGCCAGGAACGCGCCCACCACGACCGCTGCCGCGCCGCCCTCGCCGCCATGGTCGACGGGGCCCAGGAACACGTCGTCACCGGTGAGGACGTCTCCGCCTCCGGTGCCGACGCCGAGGTGCTGGGGTATCAGCTGCGCAGTCGCGCGAAGGAGATGCGTGAGCTGCCCGAGGGGCCGCTGTTCTTCGGGCGGTTGGAGAGAGATCGGCAGAGCCTGCACATCGGGCGGCTGCGGATCACCGAGCGTCCGGCCGACCCGCCCCTGGTCGTCGACTGGCGGGCCCCCGTCTCCCGGGCCTTCTACCAGGCCTCCGCCCCTGACCCGCAGGGCGTGGCCGTACGGCGTCGGTTCGGCTGGGCACCCGGCAGCCGCGGGGACTCCGCCGACCTCACCGGGCTCGAGGACGAGCACCTCGACCGGGGCGAGTCCCGGGCCAGCGAGATCGTCGCCCGGGAGATCGAGCGGCCCCGCGTCGGGCCCATGCGGGACATCGCGGCCACCATCCAGCCCGAGCAGGACGATCTCGTACGAGGAGACCTCGCCCTGTCGGTGTGCGTGCAGGGCGCGCCCGGCACCGGCAAGACCGCCGTCGGCCTGCACCGCGCCGCCTACCTGCTCTACACCCACCCGCAGCGCATCCGCCGCGGCGGCCTGCTGATCCTCGGCCCCAACCGGACCTTCCTGTCGTACATCTCCCAGGTTCTCCCGGCCCTCGGCGAGACGGGCGTCCGGCAGTCGACGCTGGGGGAGGAGATCGCCCGGTACCCGGCGCGTGGGGTGGACGGTGAGCGGGCGGCCGTCGTCAAGCATGACGTCCGGATGGCGGAGGTGCTGCGGCGCGCGCTGTACGCGCGCGTGGCGGGCGGCGCCGGGGTGGCCGACTCCCTTGTCGTACCCGACGGTTCGTACCGGTGGCGGGTCTCGGCCGAGGAGCTGGAGCGGATCGTCGCGGGGGTGCGGGGCGAGGAGCCGCCGTATGCCGTCGGGCGGGAGCGGGTGCGGACGCGGGTGGTGCGGCGTGTGCGGCAGCAGGCCGAGCGGCGGGCCGGGCCGCGGAGCAACGCGTGGGTGCGGAAGGTCTCCGGGGCGCGGGCGGTCAGGGAGTACGTCGACGCCGTATGGCCGCGGGTTCGGCCCGAGGAGGTCGTGGCCCGACTGCTCGGTGAGCCAGAGGTGTTGGCGGCCGCCGCCGACGGGGTGCTGGACGCCGACGAGCAGAAGGCCCTGCTGTGGGCGAAGCCGCCGCGGTCGTGGAAGTCGGCGCGCTGGTCGGCCGCCGACCTGGTGCTGCTCGACGAGGTGGCCGGGCTCATCGAGCATCCGCGGGGGTACGGCCATGTCGTCGTCGACGAGGCACAGGATCTGTCGCCGATGGAGTGCCGGGCGATCGCACGACGGGCGGCCTTCGGGTCGTTGACCGTGCTGGGGGACCTGGCCCAGGCGACGACACCCTGGGCCGCGCGGTCGTGGGAGACGGTGCTGCGGCATCTGGGCAAGCCGGACGCGGTGGTCGTACCGCTCACGACGGGGTTCCGGGTGCCCGGGGCCGTGCTGGAACTCGCCAACCGGCTGCTGGAGCGACTGGACGTGGAGGTGCCGGCGGCCCGTTCGCTGCGCGGCGACGGAGAGCTGCGGTTTCGGCAGGCCGACGGCGATCTGCCGGGGGCGGTCGTGGACGCCGTACGGGACGCGCTGGGCCGGGAGGGGTCCGTGGGGGTCGTCGCCGCCGACGGGGACGTGGCCCGGGTGCGCGAGGCGCTGGGGGCCGCCGGCATCGAGGCGGGGGGCGCGGACGAGCTGGGGGCGCGGGTGGCGGTCGTGCCGGCGAGTGTGGTGAAGGGGCTGGAGTACGACCATGTCGTCGCCGTGGAGCCGGCCGCGATCGTGGAGGCGGAGGAGCGGGGGCTGCACCGGCTGTATGTGGTGGTGACCCGGGCGGTGGCGGGGCTGGAGGTGGTGCACGGGAGGGCGTTGCCGTTCTGAGGGGCGAGGGAGATCCTCTTACCGATGCCTCCCACCGCCCTCCTCTTCCTGGACGTCGACGGAACGCTGATCCCCTTCGGGGCGGAGCGGCCGTATCCGCTGTACGAACCGCCCCACCCCCTGCCCGAGACGGCCGCCCACCCCCTCCTCAACCGCATCGACCCCGCCCTCGGCACCCGTCTGCGCCGGCTCGCCGAGCTCGGCTGTGAGCTCGTGTGGGCCACGACCTGGATGGATGACGCGAACGCGGCTGTCGCACCCTGGCTCGGTCTGCCCCCACTGCCAGTGGTGGACTGGCCGGACGAGGATGAGGAACCCCGGCTCGGGCCCCGCAGACCGCACTCGAAGACAAAGGCACTCGTGGCGTGGGCCGCCGGCCGCCCCTTCCTCTGGGTCGACGACGAGATCTCCGACGCCGACCGCGCCTGGGTGGCCGGTTCGCACCCCGCGCCCGCCCTGCTCCACCGCGTCGATCACCGCGAGGGCCTCACCGCCCGGGACCTCCCCGTCCTGGAGGAGTGGATCACCGCCGGTGGCCGCCCAGCAGCTCGGTGACCCGCATGAAGCCGTCCGTGCCGTGGCCGAGGGCGACGACCCGGCGGGCCTGGCCCTCGACGGCGCGCATCACGCCGGCGTCGATGCCGTGGGCCTCGGAGGCCTCGACGACGTGGGACATGGTGGAGACGGCGGAGGTGATCGGGTTGAGTTCGCCGGAGTAGGTGCCGTCGTCGACGTCGCCCGCGAACTCCTCGAAGAGAGGCGGCAGGATCGCGCCGATGCCCCGCGCGAAGGGGGCCAGTTCGCGCGCGGTGATGCCCTCGGCCCGGGCCATGGCCACGGCGTGCGCATAGCCGGCCATCGCCGTCCAGAAGATGTCCAGCAGGGCGACGTCGTAGGCGGCGGCCCGGCCGATCTCCTCGCCGAGGTGGGTGTGCGTGCCGCCCAGCGCGTCGAGGACGGGCCGGTGCTCGCGGTAGAGCTCCTCGGGGCCGCTGTGGATGAACACCGCGTCGGCCGTGCCGATGGTGGTGGTCGGCGTCATGATCGCGCCGTCCAGATAGCGGATGCCGTGCGCGGCCGCCCATTGCGCCGTGTCCCGTGCCCGGGCCGGGGTGTCGGCGGTCAGGTTCACGACCGTACGGCCCTTGAGCGCGTCGGTGACGGCGTCGGGGCGAAGGATCGCGTCGGCGGCGTCGTAGTTCACCACGCAGACGACGGTCAGCGGACTGGCGGCGACCGCCTCCTGTGGGGACGCGGCCGCCGTGGCACCGCGGTCGAGCAGTTCGCGGTCCCGCCCCGGGGTGCGGTTCCAGACGGTGACCCGCAGCCCCGCGTCCAGGAACGCCCCTGCCAGCGCACGGCCCATCGGGCCGAGTCCGAGGACGGTGACGGTGACGGTGACGGCGGAATCGTGGTCGTGGGTGGACATGCTTCAACTCCCTGTAGAGTGGCAAGAATTGATGACAAAAGGGGTGGGATATGACGCGTCGGCGCCATGACCCGAACGTCTGCGGAGTGACCGCCGCGATCACGGTGATCGAGGGCAAGTGGAAGACGTCGCTGCTCTGGCTGCTGGAGTCCGGCCCGCACCGCCCGGCGGAGCTGCGCCGCCAGCTGCCGGGCCTCAGCGAGAAGGTGCTGACCCAGGCGCTGCGTGAGATGGAGTCGGACGGTCTGGTGCACCGTGAGGTGTACGAGGAGCTGCCGTTGAAGACCGTGTACTCCCTGACCGGGTTCGGCCGCGACCTGGCCGAGGCCCTCGGCCCGCTCTCCGACTGGGGCCACCGCCGCCTGGAGCGCATGACCGGGGTCCAGCCGGCCTCCTGACCTGTACGCCACCTCCGTCCGCCGCCTCGTCGATCACCCGCATCCAGGGTGCGACGGCGGCGGATCGCTGCCAAGTACGCACAAATAAGTGGGTACGGCGGCGGGCGCCGCAACGCCGGTGCCCGCGACGGCGGCTACGACCGCCCCGCCAGCTCCTCCCGGAATCCCTCCCGCCATGACGGATAACGCGGCTCCCAGCCCAGCTCGCGCCTGGCCTTCGCGTTGGAGAACCCCCGCCCCTCGGTCATCATCGTCACCACCACCTCCCCGGCCAGCAGCCGGGCCAGCCACTTGGGAACGCGCAGCGGAGGCTTCGCCCCCGCACAGGCGGCCAGATACGGCAGCCACTCACTGGCCGGCGCCGGTTCGTCGTCGACGATGTTGAACACGCCCCGCGCCCGCTGCTCAACGGCCAGCACGGTGGCGCTCGCCGCGTCGTCGAGATGCACCCACGAGAAGTAGCCGGTACCGCCCCCGACCAGCGGGAACTGCCGTTTGCGGACCAGCTCGACCTGGTCGTCGGTGGCGCCCGGCCCGTAGAAACCGCCGTAGCGCAGGACCGTCCCGTCGGCCTTGAGGACCACGTCCTGGATGTGCCGGATCGCCTCCCCCAGCGCGCGCAGCCTCCCCGTCTCCACGGGCAGCGGGTCCTCCTCGGTCTTCACCCAGCCGCCCTCCCGGACGCCGTTCCAGATGGCGGCGCTCTGCGCGACGACATGGGGGACGCCGGTCGCCTCCGCGGCGGCCAGCAGGTGGTCGGTGCCCTCGGTGCGCAGCCGGTTGGTGGTGGCGAACCAGCGGTCGAAGTGCCTGATGTCCGGCTTGCCGGAGTGCGGCGCGGAGATCGCCGTCATCTGGTGCACGATCGCGTCCGGCCTGGCCGCGGCCACCGCCGCGGTGACGGACCTGCCGTCGAGCCCGTCCATCACGACGCCCTCGGCGCCCATCCGATGCACCAGGTCGAGCTTGGCCGCGCTGGTCGTCGTGGCCGTCACCTGGTGCCCGCGCTCCACCAGCCGCGGCACCAGCCGCCGCCCGATGACGCCGGTCCCACCTGCGACGAACACCCGCATGACACTCACCGTCCCGATTCCGGAGTCGTCTGTGAAACCTAGGACGAGCCGACTCGCCCGTTTTGTGACATGGCGGGGCATGGGCATGGGCACGGGGAGCAGGCGGCGGGCGCCTGCTCCCCGGTCGTGGCGTGCGCCTGGCCTCAGCCGCCGAGTACGGGCAGGGAGAGGCCGCAGCGGACGGGCTTGGCGTGGGCGGGGTCGAGGGCGTTGCGCACCAGTTGGGCGGCGTTGGTGTCGTAGGCGATCGACACGTGTTCCGAGAGGTCCTCGGGGCAGACGTCCTGGATCGTGATGTTCCGTACGGACGCGCCCGGCCCCGCGGTCAGAAACTGCTGCGTGTAGGGGGTGACGACCTCGTCGAGCTTGGTGGCGATGACCGTGTACTGGACCCCGGGCTGGGTGTCCCCGTCCCGGTCCAGCTTCTGGTTCACCTCCGAGCCGACCATCTGATCCGGCCATGCCTGGCCGACCACGGCGGACACGGCCGGGTTGAGACCCAGCTCGGTGGTCAGTGTGCCGAGGCCCAGGGCGGTCGTGCCGTGGTTGGACGGGGCCAGGCCGATGAGGCGGCGCACCTTGTTCCGTTTCGGGTGCGCGGGATCCGTGCCGCCTTCGAACCGCAGGTACCAGCGGGGCGTCACACCGCCGCCCTGGGAGTGCCCGACGAGGTCGACCTGGCGGGCTCCGGTGGCCTTGAGCACGCGGTCGACGTAGTCGGCGATCTGCCGTGCGGAGGCCGGAATCGGCCCGTTGGCCTTGAACGGACTCCCCGGCGTGCCACCGTAGTTGGGGGCGAAGACGCAGTAGCCCTGCTCCTTCAGCCACGGGGCCAGCATGCTCCAGTTGGAGAAGGCGTTCGTCCAGGTCGCGTGCACCAGTACCACCGGGCGTGGATGCTCACGCGTGGGCCGGCAACTGAAGTCGTTGGCCCCGGCCGGCGACGCCTCCGGGTGGACGGCGCCGCCGAGGAGCGCCGCCGGGCCGGCGAGGAGCCGCCCCGGAGGTCGCGGCGGCTCGGGGGTGTCGGCCGCGACCGCCCCGCCCTGCAGCCCTCCGGTCAGCGCCAGGGCGAGCCCGGCACAGACCGCGGCCCACCTGGCGCGCAGCCGGTTCGACCGTCTCCGGGAAACATTCCGATCCGACACGCGCCACTCCTCGCCTCAGGTCGGCCGAGCGCCGACGCGAAGATGATCGAGGAGCGGATCCGCACAGTGCCCAACAGCCGCTCGCGGCACCACTTATGGAGCAGACCGCTTTCATCCGTCCAGCCCACGGCCTACGTGCGGGATACCAGGAGGTGCGAAAACCGCCTCCGTGCCGGGGACCGGGGCCGGGGCCGTCACGGGCCGCGATTCACTCCCTTGACCTCGAGCAAAGTTGAGGTCCTAGCGTGCCGTGGGCGTGATCACCGGCTGACGACAGGAGGAGATGACGATGATCCTGGTGACCGGCGCGACCGGAAACATCGGAAGCGCTCTGCTGGAGGAGTTGCACCTGGCCGGTGCCGCACCCGTGCGAGGTCTGACCCGTGACGCGGCGCACGCCTCGTTCCCCGAGGGGATCGAAGCCGTCGAGGGCGATCTCACGCGGGCGGACTCTCTGAAGGCCGCGTTGGCGGGAGCGCGCTCGCTGTTCCTGTTGTCGGGCATGGGTGCGGAAGCAGAGATCCTGGCGGCCGCCCGGCGGGCTGGCGTGGAGCATGTGGTGCTCGTGTCGTCGATCACGGTGGAGACCCATCCGCATCTGCCGGCGGCCGGCGAGAACCTTGCCGTCGAGTGGCTGCTCAAGGACAGCGGCATGGCCTGGACCATCCTGCGGCCGACGCAGTTCGCCTCGAACACCTTGTGGTGGGCGCGGGAGATTCGCGAGCGGGGCGTGGTCCGGGCGCCGTACCCGGACATCGGGCTCCCCGCCATCCACCCCGCGGACATCGCGGCGGTTGCCCGCGTGGCGCTCACCGAGCCGGGCCACCAGGGGCGGACGTACGTACTAACCGGGCCGGAACGTGTCACCGTCCGAGATCAACTCGCCGCCAGCGGCGCGGTGTTGGGGCGGGCGGTGCCCTTCGTCGAGATCGGCCGGCAGGAAGCCCACCGGCAGATGGCTTCCCTCATGGGAGACGAGGCCGCGGACGCGGTCCTCGACCTGATGGGCGGGGACGTCAACGACGCACTGCTGGCGGTGCACGACACCGTGTTCCGGGTCACCGGGGCGGTCGCCAGATCGTTCCGGCAATGGGCCTCGGACAACGGCGCCGCCTTCCGCTGAGACCTCGCCACCCGAACCAACGGCCTGAACAGGGGCGTGACTTCACCCTGGTCGACCGCCTCTAGGGTGGGCGTCGGGAAGATCCACCAGCGACCCGGAGGTGACCTGCCCGTGCGGATGAAGCTGAGCGCCATCACCCTCGACTGCCCTGACCCGCTGGCTCTGGCGGCGTTCTACCAGCAGGCCACCGGCCTCGAAACCCACCCGGAGTCGAACGCCGACTTCGCCGGTCTCAAGCGTCCGGACGGACTCCTCATCGGGTTCCAACGGGTCGCCGACCACCGCGCGCCGAGCTGGCCCGACCAGACCGTTCCCCAGCAGCTGCACATCTGCTTCGACGTCGAGGGTGACCTGGACGAGGCCGAGACCCGGCTGCTGGAGCTGGGCGCGGGCAAGCCGGATCACCAGCCGCACGAGGGCAGGTGGCGCGTCCTCACCGATCCGGCCGGGCATCCCTTCTGCATCGTCAGGGCTGACAGGGGGGCGTGATCGTAGGGCGGCCTGGGCGGGCGTGAGATGTGTGGTGTCGACGACCTCGGCGATGCGGCCGCGGAGCGTGTCCTGGTCGGCGTGGAGGGCGAAGTGCCGTATGGGAAAGGCGTGTTGGGCGAGGCTCCAGTACGGGCCGCCCGGGGCCTTGCAGGCCAACTGCTGGTCGGCATAGCGGGACAGCGCGCTTATGTCGGCGTGTCGTCAAGCTCCGTGTCAGGACGGGGCGAGGACGCAGAACTCGTGGCCCTCCGGGTCGGACAGGCACGTCCACGGGACGTCGCCCTGGCCGACGTCGAGGTCGGTGGCGCCGAGGGCCCGCAACCGGGCCACTTCCGCTTCTTTGTCGTCGCCGGGGTACGGCAGCAGGTCGAGATGGACGCGGTCCGGCACGGTCTTCACATCGGGAGTGCGGAGGAACTCGAGATACGGGCCGACACCCTTGGCGGAGCGCAACACCGCGTGATCGTCGGTCACCTCGTGCAGGGTCCAGTCCATCGCCTCACCCCAGAACCGGGCCATGGCCCGCGGATCCACGCAGTCGACCACCACCGCGGCGACCGGTCCGGTGTCCCGGTGGATCTCCCGGGGCTCCAGCACACAGAACTCGTTGCCCTCCGGGTCGGCGAGGACCGTCCACGGCACGTCGCCCTGGCCCACGTGGGCGGGCGTCGCACCGAGAGCCTGCAGGCGCGCGACCAACTCCGCCTGATGGGCGGCGGAGGTGGTGGCGAGATCGAGGTGCACACGGTTCTTCGCTGTCGTCTTGGCTTCCGGGACGGGAACGAAGTCGATGCCGACGGCGACCGGGTGCGGCCAAACGAGGTCGCCGACGGGTCCGACGTAGGTGGTCACGCCGGGGCTGTAAGCACGCCAGCCGAGCGCCTCCGCCCAGAACCGGCCGACCGCCAAGCCGTCAAGAGCCTTTATGTTCACGTGAGCAGGTCGCAGTGCCATGCCGGCGATCCTATGCAGCCGCTCTGCAGCGACATCCGATGCGCCGCCAGGCAGAGATCGATTGCCCAGGTCGTGTCCGACCCTCGGTGGTGAGGCGGCCCGCCCCTGTGAGCCCGCGGTCACACCGGCGATCATCGGCTCGAGGACCGTCGGGTCCGTCAGGGCGTTGACGGTCCGCAGGTTCCTGGCGGAGCCGCGAGCAGTACGCGCCGCACTGCGGCACTTGGAGACCGCGACGGTGGACGACGCGCTCGATCTGCTGCACGCACTCATGGCTACCGAACTGCTGAGTCGTTCGCGTGGCATGGCGCACTTTTGCAAGCGGGTGCTTGCAATAGTTAGCGGGGGTGAGGCAAGGTGGAGCCATGGCATCGCTCAACGTCGGCAATCTCGGTGAGTATCTGCGTGAGCAGCGGCGCAACGCGCAGCTGTCACTGCGGCAGCTCGCCGACGCCGCCGGGGTGTCCAACCCGTACCTGAGCCAGATCGAGCGCGGGCTGCGCAAGCCGAGCGCGGAGGTGTTGCAGCAGGTCGCCAAGGCGCTGCGGATCTCCGCCGAGACGCTGTACGTGCGCGCCGGCATCCTCGACGCCGAGCGGGACCGGGACGAGGTGGAGACGCGCGCCGTCATCCTCGCCGATCCCACGCTGAACGAGCGGCAGAAGCAGGTGCTACTCCAGATCTACGAATCCTTCCGCAAGGAGAACGGGTTCGGGATATCCCCGGAGGCGGGGGAGGCTGCCGAGGCGGTCGAGTCCTCCGAGGCGGTTCGACTGGCCGACCTGGGCACCCGGCAGAGTGACGGCCACGACGGCGCGGACGCGGCGGACGCGCAGGGCAGCGACGCCGCCGCACGCCGCAGCCGTACGACCCGCAAGACGCGCGCAACCCGCACGAACAGTACGACCCGCACGACCCGTGCCTCCGACGGCAGCGACGCCGACCCGGAGGACCCGACCAACCCGCAGCAGTCGGCCGGCTGACCGAGCTGACCGAGCACCGCCGTACGCGTGCCACGCCCAGCACGCGAGGGCACGCTCGAGCACGCGAGGGAAGGCGACGGCGAGTAGCCGTAACCTGTCCGGCCGACCTGCGGTTCCAAAACCCTCACCTCATAGCAAACCGGGAGGACCATCACCATGGCCATCGCCGACGACCTGCGTAAGACCCTCAGCGACCCGACCCCGCTCTACTTCGCCGCCGGCACCGCCGACCTCGCCCTCCAGCAGGCCAAGAAGGTGCCCGGCCTGGTGGAGCAGCTGCGCACCGAGGCGCCGGCCCGGTTCGAGGCCGTTCGCAACACCGACCCGAAGGCTGTCCAGGAGAAGGCCACCGCCCGCGCCAAGGAGGCCGGCGCGAAGGCCAGGGAGGCGCAGGAGAACATCCAGACCAAGGTCAACGAGTTCATCAGCAGCATCGACGCGGACTTCAAGAAGTTCGGCAGCAACCTGGACGCCGACTTCAAGAAGCTCGGCAGCAGCCTCGACGCCGACCTGAAGAAGCTCGGCGAGACCGCCCAGGACCTCGCGCTGCGCGGTGTCGGCGTCGCCGCCGAGTACGCCGTGAAGGCCCGCGAGACCTACGAGAAGGTCGCCGAGCACGGCGAGCAGGCCGTGAAGACCTGGCGCGGCGAGGCGGCCGAGGAGATCGAGGAGCTCGCGATCGCCGTCGAGCCGAAGGCCGAGCCGGTCGAGGTCAAGGACGACAAGACCGAGGCCAAGCCCGTCGAGGCCAAGCCGGCCGCCGAGGCCGCCCCGGCGAAGAAGACGACCACCGCCAAGAAGGCCACCCCGGCACGCAAGCCCACCGCCAAGAAGACGACTCCGCCCGCCAAGTAACACGTACGGGTGAAACGGGGCCGTTCGCCTCGGGCCGGGCACTCACGGAGTGCTCGGCCCGTTGTTCGGGTAGCGGCCCTGCGGTTGCGGGTACGGTGACCGCGTAGATACGAGCCGATTCGGGTGGTGGACGTTGTGCTGATGCAGGGCTTCGCGGGGTTCATGTGGCTGCTGAGCATGGCCCTGATCGCTTTCAGCGGCTTCGCGCTGATCGACGCGGCCACGCGCCGCGAGGACGCCTACCGCGCGGCCGACAAGAAGACCAAGCCGTTCTGGCTGATCATCCTCGGCCTCGCTTTTGTGGTGAACCTGCTCTTCCCGATCCTGTCGTTCCTGCCGATCATCGGCCTCATCGCGACGATCGTGTACATGGTGGACGTCAGGCCCGCGATCAAGGGGCTGCCGGGCGGGGGCCGCAGCAGAAAGGGCTCCAGCAGCGACGGTCCGTACGGCCCTTGGAACGGCGGCCGCTGATCACCGGAATGGCGCCTTCTGATGGACGCCGCTGAGCGGTAACGCCCTTGGGGGCGCGGGGAACTGCTGAGCGGTAACGCCCCTGGGGGCGCGGGGAACTGCGCGACCAGCCACAGAGCACCCGCAGACGGCGTACCACAGCCGCCCTCCCACGGCGGTCCCCCGCACAGCCCAGCGGCGGTCCCCCGCACAACCCAGCGGCGCGCCCCCGCTCAGACGCCCCGGTCCAGCAACAACACGGCCACGTCATCCGTCAGCTCCCCGCCATTGAGGTCCCGGACCTCATTGACGGCGGCCCGCAGCAACGCCTCTCCCCGCAGGCCCTCATCCAGCTGCCGGCGGACCATCTCCACCATGCCGTCCTGCCCGAGCCGCTCCCGGCCCTCGCCGACACGTCCCTCGATGAGCCCGTCGGTGTAGAGCATCAGGCTCCACTCCGCTCCCAGCTTCACCTCCATGCGCGGCCACCGCGCACCCGGCAGCAGACCGAGCGCGGGCCCGTTGTTGTCGTACGGCAGCAACTGCGCCGGCCGCCCGGGCCGGGCAAGCAGCGGCGACGGATGCCCCGCGAGGCACAGCCCCGCCCGCCGCCCGTCCGGCGCGATGTCCACCGTGCAGAGGGTCGCGAAGATCTCGTCGTCGGCCCGCTCGTGCTCGAGGACCTGCTGGAGCGTCCCCAGCAGAGCGTCCCCACACAGCCCGGCCAGCGTCAGTGCCCGCCAGGCGATCCGCAGCTCCACACCGAGCGCCGCCTCGTCGGGACCGTGCCCGCAGACGTCGCCGATCATGGCGTGCACGGTGCCGTCGGCGGTGCGGACGACGTCGTAGAAGTCACCGCCCAGCAGGGCGCGCGACCGCCCCGGCCGATAGCGCGCGGCGAACCGCAGCGACGACCCCTGCAGCAGGGGCGTCGGCAGCAGGCCGCGCTCCAGCCGGCGGTTCTCCTGCGCCCGCATCCGGCCCTCGGCAAGGCGCCGCTCGGCCGTGTCGGAACGTTTCCTCTCCACCGCGTACCGGATCGCGCGGCTCAGCAGCCGCCCGTCCAGCTCGTCCCGGAAGAGGTAGTCCTGGGCGCCGACACGCACGGCCTCCGTGGCGCGCTCGGCGTCGCCGGACGCGGTGAGCGCGAGGACGGCGTGCCGGGGCGCGAGCTCCAGGACGTGCTTGAGCACGGCCAGCTCGTCGTCGTCGGCGGCCCGGCCGGGCGCCGGCAGCGAGAGGTCCAGCAGGATGCAGTGGACGTCGTCGGTGAGCAGCCGCTCGGCCTCGGTGAGGTTGCGGGCGGTGCGCACCCGGATCGGCTTGCCGGCCGAGTCGAGCAGCTCGGGCACGAGTGCGGAGCCGCCGGGATCGTCCTCGATCAGCAGCAGCGTCAGATTGGTGTGGGTGGTGTTCTCGACCGTCTCTTCCTTACGCGGGGCCTCTTCCTTGGAGGTGCCGCCTCGGGACGCGGCCGGCGCCTGACCACTCTCCACGGCCGGGATCGCTCTCTGCCGCGGTATGGGTAGGGGCATCGTCTTGAGTTCCTTCCCTCCCCCCGAGGGCACTGGTGGGAACGAGGGACCTCGATCCACCGACGGGGACCATAGCGGTAGTCGGCGCCGCAACGGAATGGTGTGAGGCACGCCGCCTGGACACCAGCCCCTGTCATATGCCGCGTTTTGTACCGCAGTTGGACAGGCCGCGGGCGGCGTGGGGATGACGAACGTCACGTCAGCGCGGAGTTTGGGAGCGATGTGACGTGGGGTGGGTCACGTGGCGAGGGTCACGGCCCAGCAGTCACAAGCCGCCCTGAATCCTCACGCATCGGGCCGAACCACCCCGAGGATCGGCATCGAGCCGGCCCCCGCGACCGTCACCGTCCGCCCCGGGCGCGGGGCGTGGATGATGGCGCCGTCGCCGATGTACAGGGCGACATGGCTGGCATCGTCGTTGTAGAGGATGAGATCGCCGGGGCGCATGTCCGCGACGTCGATGCGCTTCAGCTGCTTCCACTGCTCCTGCGAGGTCCGCGGAATGCCGCTCCCGGCGCTCGCCCATGCCTGTGACGTGAGCCCCGAGCAGTCATACGTCTTCGGCCCCTCGGCGCCCCATTCGTACGGTTTGCCCAGCTGGGCGGTGGCGTACTCGACGGCCTTGCGGCCCTGCTCCGAGGCCTTGGTGTCGAGGTCCTTCAGGATGCCGGAGTCCAGCCAGGCGGTCTGCGCCTGGTAGGCGGCCTCCTCCTCCAGCTCGGCGAGGCGCTCGCGCTCCTCCTTCTCCAGCTGGGATTCGAGCTGTTCGGCGGCCTTGATCTGCTTCTCGATCTTCTTCTGCGCGGCCGCCTTGGCCTTGCGGCCCGCCTCCAGCTTCTGCCACTGGGCGGAGGCGTCCTTGGCGTACTGCTCCAAGTCCTGCTGGGTACGGGTCATTTCGCCCAGCAGCCCCTTGGTCGCGCGCTCACCCTGCAGCACCCGCCCCGCGCCGTCCAGGAACTCCTGCGGGTCGTCACTGAGCATCAGCTTCGCCTCGTCGGGCAGACCCCCGGCGCGATACTGAGCCGCGGCCGCCGCACCGGCCCGCTTCCTCAACTCGGCGAGCCTCTCCTGCCCTTTGACGATCCTCTTCGCCAACTCGACGATCTCGGCGGACTGCTTCTGGGCCGCCTCCTCGGCGGCGTTGTACTCGTCGGTGGCGACGGCCGCGGCGTGGTAGAGCTTCTCGAGCCGCTGGCGGACCTCCTCAAGGTCCTTGTTCGACACGGGGGTCCGGGGCGAGGCGGATGAGGCGCCCGGCGATGGGGTGGGGGTGGGGGTGGGTGCCGCGAACGCCGTGCCTGGTGCCGCCAGTGCGGTGACCGCGCAGACGACGATCACGGCCGATGCGATCAGGCCGCGCTTGCCCGAGCCCATACCTGTTGCCCCCAAACTGATGTCCCGTCAGTAACCTACGAGCGTCCGGGGGATCGTGCCACGACGGCGCGCAAAGTGACAGAGGTCTGCTTCCCCCCTTTCCCTCCCCGTCATGACGTTCTCCCCGCCTTTGTGACGAACGACTCGTGGAGATCGTTCCCCGCAGGTCATGCCCGGGGCGCCAACGCCTCCCACCGCACGGTCACTTCACCCTGCCGCCACCGCACCGGCCCGTCCGTCACCGGCCAGTCGACGGCGAGGTCCCGCACCGCCCGGATCCAGCGCTGACGTGCGCCGTAGGACGCGTAGGGCGCGGCGGCGGCCCAGGCGCGGTCGAAGTCGCGAAGGAAGGCATGCACGGGCTCACCGGTGATGTTGCGGTGAATGAGCGCCTTGGGCAGTCGCTCGGCGAGATCCGACGGCCGCTCCAGCGCCCCCAGCCGCGTGGCGAAGGTGACCGTACGCGGCCCCTCCGGCCCGAGCGCGACCCACACATGCCGCCGCCCGATCTCGTCACAGGTCCCCTCGACGAGCAGCCCGCCACGAGCCCCCGACACCGGATCGGCCGGCGCGAGCCGTGCACACAGCCGCTCCCAGACCTTCGCGACCTCACCCTCCTCGTACTGCCGCAGCACATTCGCGGCCCGCACGAGCACCGGCCGCTGGGGAATCGGAATCTCGAACCCCCCGTGCCGAAAGACCAGGCCCTCCCGCTCGTACGACCTGGCGGCGGCCACCCGGGCCGGTTCGATCTCGACACCGACCACACGCGCGCGTGGCGCCACGGTACGCAGCCGCCCGAGCAGCTCCACGGCGGTCCAGGGGGCGGCCCCGTACCCGAGATCGACGGCGACAGGATCCGCCGCCCGCCGCAGCTCGGCCCCGTGCACATGGGCGATCCACCGGTCCATACGGCGCAGCCGATTGGGATTGGTGGTCCCGCGCGTGACAGTGCCCACGGGTCGGGCGGAGGCGCGGGATGACATGCATACGAGGGTAAGCGGCGAGAAGCGGGCCGCCCGCCACGCACCCAAGCCCCGAACAGTTGAGCGACCCCCGGTAATTCCTGGGTAAAAACCACCCCACCCGGAATGGGAACCCCTCCCTCCGCTGTTGCACCCCCGTGGAGGGCCCCACCCCCTCCGTCCGGCATGCCCGCAGCCAAGGAGGACCGCCACGTGAGCCGACTGAGGCTCCATCGCCGCCCCCGCCGCGTAGCCATGCTCTCCGTGCACACCTCCCCGCTCCACCAGCCCGGCACAGGCGACGCCGGCGGCATGAACGTATACATCGTGGAGCTCGCGCAGCGCCTCGCCGCGATCAACATCGAGGTGGAGATCTTCACCCGCACGACCGCCGCCGACCTCCCGCCCACCGTCGAGCTGTCCCCCGGCGTCCTCGTCCGCCATATCGACGCGGGCCCCTACGAGGGCCTCAACAAGGAAGACCTCCCCGCCCAGCTCTGCGCCTTCACACACGGTGTGATGCAGACCTGGGCCGGTCACCGCCCCGGCCACTACGACCTGGTCCACTCCCACTACTGGCTCTCCGGCCACGTCGGCTGGCTGGCGGCCCAGCGCTGGGGCGCCCCGTTGGTGCACGCCATGCACACCATGGCCAAGGTCAAGAACGCCAACCTGGCCGACGGCGACACCCCCGAACCCGCCGCCCGCGTCATCGGCGAAACGCAGATCGTCGAGGCCGCGGACCGCCTCATCGCCAACACCTCCGAAGAGGCCGACGAACTGGTACGGCACTACCACGCCGACCGGGGCAAGGTCGCCGTCGTCCACCCCGGCGTGAATCTCTCCCGCTTCTCGCCCGCAGACGGCCGATCCGCCGCCCGAGCCCGCCTGGACCTCCCCCAGGACGCCCTGATCCCGCTCTTCGCGGGCCGCATCCAGCCCCTGAAGGCCCCCGACATCCTCCTGCGCGCGGTGGCCGTCCTCCTCGACGAACGCCCCGAGCTCCGCTCCCGCATCCTCGTTCCGGTCGTCGGCGGCCCCAGCGGCAGCGGCCTCGCCAAGCCCGAGGGCCTGCAGAAGCTGGCCGCCCGCCTGGGCATCGCGGACGTCGTACGGTTCCGCCCGCCCGTCGGCCAGGACCAGCTCGCGGACTGGTTCCGGGCGGCATCGGTGCTGGTGATGCCGTCGTACAGCGAATCGTTCGGCCTGGTGGCCATCGAGGCGCAGGCGGCAGGCACACCCGTGCTGGCGGCAGCGGTGGGCGGCCTGCCGGTGGCCGTGCGGGACGGCCACACCGGCTTCCTGGTCCAGGGCCACAATCCGGCCCACTACGCGCGCGTGCTCGGCGCCTTCGCCGACGACCCCCATCTGTCCCCACGGATGGGCGAGGCCGCGGCCAGGCACGCCCAGTCCTTCGGCTGGGACGCGGCGGCGGCCGCCACGGCGGACGTCTATGTGGCCGCGAGCCACGCCCACCGGCGTCGCGTACGCTCCCACCATGGCTGACGCACAGAAGGCGGCGCAGGTCGTCGAGGGGGCCCTGAAGGACGCCGAGCTGGAGTGGGAGAGCCCCGCCCCCGGCACCTACGTCGTCAAGCTCCCCGGCACCCACAAGCTGTCGACGACGGTCTCCCTGCTCGTCGGCCGCCACTCCCTCTCCCTGAACGCCTTCGTCATCCGCCACCCCGACGAGAACGAACCCGGCGTCCACCGCTGGCTCCTGGAGCGCAACCTCAAGCTGTACGGCGTGAGTTACGCCGTCGACCGGCTCGGCGACGTCTACGTCACCGCCAAGCTCCCGCTCGCCGCCGTCACCCCCGACGAGATCGACCGCCTCCTCGGCCAGGTCCTGGAGGCGGCGGACGGAGCCTTCAACACCCTCCTGGAGCTGGGCTTCGCGTCCGCGATCCGCAAGGAGTACGAGTGGCGAGTCGCGCGCGGCGAGTCGACACGGAACCTGGACGCGTTCACTCACCTGACCCAGCGCCCCGCCGACTGAGTTCTCAGCGCGCGCTGTTCCGGTAACGCCCCGGCGGCACCCCCACCAGCTTCCGGAAGTGCCGGGTGAGATGGGACTGGTCGTGGAACCCGGTCGCGACGGCCACCTCGGCCGGCGGCCGGCCCTCCAGGAGCAGCCGGCGGGCGCGGTCGACGCGGCGGGACATCAGGTACTGGTGCGGGGCGATGCCGTACGCGGTGCTGAACGACCGTACGAGATGGGCGGGATGGGCCTGGAGCAGTGCCGCCGCCTCGTCGAGGGCGATGCCCTGGACCACCCGCTCGTCGAGGAGTTCGCGTAGCCGGCGGGCGAGGACGGGGTCGCGGCGGGGGGCGTCCGGGCCGGCTCCGGGCCGCAGATGGGCGCGCAGCCGGTCGCCGATGAGGGTGAGCCTGCTGTCGGCCTCCAGCTCGTCGCCGGGGTGGGCGAGGGCGGAGTGCAACTGGCCGACGCGCAACCGCAGGACGGGATCGCGCAGGTCGGGGGAGTCGACGGCCGGGCCGATCAGGTCGTCACCCAGTCGCGTGCCGTCCAGATACAGGACCCGCTTGCGGAAGCCGTGCGGGGTGGCGGGGGAGCCGTTGTGCGGGACATGCGGCGGGAGGAGGGACACCGTGTCGTGCGGGGTGCCGTGCTCGTGCCGGTCGAGGTCGTAACGTACGGCGCCGTCGTCGACGATGAGCAGCGTCCAGGCCTCGTGGACGTGCATCGGGTACGCGTACTCGGTGAAGTGGGCGTGGAAGACCTCGGTGACGCCCGGGACACGGGGACGCCACGCGGTCACTTCCTGCCGGGTGGCCTGGCGGGTGACTTGCCGGGTGGCCATGCAAAGAACGTACAAGACCGATCCGTACGGCGGCCGCCAGTCTCGTCGTATGAGTGAGACGAGTGCTGAACCCCCTGTTCGTTTCGACACGAAGATCGCCGTGCTGCTGCGCGAGGACCTGGAGACCTGGCAGCGGCTGAACGTCACCGCGTTCCTGGTCAGCGGCCTGGGAACGCAGCTTCCGGAGGTGATCGGGGAGCCGTACGAGGACGCGGGCGGCGTGCCCTACCTGCCGATGCTCCGCCAGCCGGTGCTGGTCTTCGAGGGCACGAAGGAGACGCTGACGACGGCCCACGCGCGCGTGCTGTCGCGTTCCCTCCCGCGCGCGGTCTTCACCTCCGACCTCTTCGCGACGGGCAACGACCGTGACAACCGGGCGGCCGTGCGGGCCGTGGGCACGGGCGAGCTGGACCTGGTGGGGCTGGCGGTGTACGGGCCGCGGAACGCGGTGGACAAGGTGATGAAGGGGGCGCACATGCACCCGTGAGCGCCCGCCACGGCTGTTGAGTGGCTGCGAGGGCGGCACGGGCTCAGGCCGCGCTGACCTCGGGCTTCGCGTCGGCCGGGGTCTCGGCGGCGGCCGGTGCCTCGGCGGGCAGCCGGCGCATCAGGGCGCCGTACCCGATCGCCGCCGCCGTCCCGACGACCGCGCACAGTCCCCACAGCCACTCGGCACCGAACCGGTCGATAACGAATCCGGACATGAGGGGCGCCACCAGGGCCGCCACCGACCAGGACAGGGTGTACATGCCCTGGTAGCGGCCGCGTCCGTGGGCGGGGGAGAGACGTACGACGAGGCCGGTCTGGGTGGGCGCGTTCAGCATCTCGCCGAGCGTCCACACGCACACGGTCAGCGCGAAGACGCCGACGGACCCCGCGAAGGTGGTGAGTCCGAAGCCGTACCCGGCGAGCAGGGACGAGACGATGAGGATCCGCCCGGTGTCGCGTCGCTCGATGAACCGTGTGACCGGGATCTGCAGGGCGACGATCAGCACACCGTTGACGGCGATGGCGAGACCGTAGTCGGCGGGGGAGAACCCGGCCTCACCCATCGCCACCGGCAGCCCCACCGAGCCCTGCTGGAAGATGAACGCGACGAGGAAGGACAGACCGACGACGCTCATGAAGCGCCCGTCGCGCAGGACGGTCCCGAGCCGCACCTCGTCGCCGGCCTTTTCCCTCTTGGTGGCCTGGGGCCGCGACTCCGGCAGCTTCACGAACACCACGACCGCGCAGACGGCCGTCATCCCCGCCTCGATCAGGAACCCGGCGAGGTAGCTGACCTCGGCGATGAACCCGGCGGCCATGGAGGAGACGGCGAACCCGAGGTTGATGGCCCAGTAGTTGAGCGAGAAGGCCCGTACTCGGTCCTCGGGCCGCACGATGTCGGCCATCATCGCCTGCACGGCGGGCCGGGAGGCGTTGGAGGCGGCGCCGACGAGGAACGCCACGGCGGCGATCGCGACGGGGTGGTGCACGAAGCCGAGCGCGGCCACGGACACGGCGGTGGCGGCCTGGGCGACGAGGAGGGTCGGCCGCCGGCCGATCCGGTCGGTCATGACCCCGGCCCCGATCGACGAGATGACGCCGCCGAGGCCGTGCAGCGAGGCGACGAGGCCGGCGTAGGAGGCGGAGTAGCCGCGGTCGATGGTGAGGTACAGAGCCATGAAGGTGGCCACGAAGGCGCCGAGCCGGTTCACCAGCGTGCTGGTCCACAGCCACCAGAACTCGCGGGGGAGCCCGGAGACGGTCTCCCGGGTGGCACGTCTCAGGGCGGCGACGGACATACGGATCCCCCACGGATGTAAGAAGCTCAGGCGGCACCCGCAACTTACAAGCGTGGGGTCTTCGGGGACCACCGGATTAACAGATCCCGTCAACCGTCCGCTCTTCGAGAGCCCGGCGCACCCGGCCAAAGCCTTCGATTACGCTCGGACGCATGGCCGACGCACCGTACAAGCTGATCCTCCTCCGCCACGGCGAGAGCGAATGGAACGCGAAGAACCTGTTCACCGGCTGGGTGGACGTCAACCTCAACGAGAAGGGCGAGAAGGAGGCGGTCCGCGGTGGCGAGCTCCTGAAGGACGCCGATCTCCTCCCCGACGTGGTCCACACGTCCCTCCAGAAGCGCGCGATCCGCACGGCCCAGCTGGCGCTGGAGGCGGCCGACCGCCACTGGATCCCGGTCCACCGCTCGTGGCGCCTGAACGAGCGCCACTACGGCGCCCTCCAGGGCAAGGACAAGGCCCAGACCCTCGCCGAGTTCGGCGAGGAGCAGTTCATGCTGTGGCGCCGCTCCTACGACACCCCGCCCCCGCCCCTCGAGGACGGCACGGAGTTCTCCCAGTCGGACGACCCGCGCTACGCGACGATCCCGCCGGAGCTGCGCCCCCGTACGGAGTGCCTGAAGGACGTCGTCGTCCGCATGCTCCCGTACTGGTACGACGGCATCGTCCCCGACCTCCTGACAGGCCGCACGGTCCTCGTCGCGGCCCACGGCAACAGCCTGCGCGCCCTGGTCAAGCACCTCGACGGCATCTCCGACGCCGACATCGCGGGCCTGAACATCCCGACGGGCATCCCCCTGTACTACGAGCTCGACGCCGACTTCAAGCCGGTGACGCCCGGTGGGAAGTACCTTGACCCGGAGGCGGCTGCGGCTGCTATTGAGGCGGTCAAGAACCAGGGCAAGAAGAAGTAACGCGGCACGATCAAGCCCCCTGCCTGCGGTTTCTCCGCTGGTAGGGGGCTTGTTGCTGTGCTGGGGCATGACTGTGGCGGTGGGGGCGGGACCACACGTGGGGGACGTCGACATGATCCGAGAGTCCAGGCACGCCGCCCTGCCGTGAAGTCGCCGCCCGGCTGGGTCAGTTGTCCGTCTCCGGCCCCCAGTGCTCCGGCCCCACTCCGCGCCAGTCGATCCACGGCGAGTCCGCGACGTCCGCCGGGTCGATCTCCAGGCCGGCCCGGCGCAGGAACTCGGCGACGTCGACCACGTTGTGGGCCAGGCCGAGGATCTCGCCGTCCACGCGCACACGTCGGCCACCCGTGGGCGACGGCGGATGCACGATCACGCGTAGTGGTCCAGGCATGCCTTCAGGATCATCCGGGACATACGGCCCTGCATTCCAGCGCGTCATCGATGAAGCCACTCACTCACGTCTCCGCCCGGCCGCCCCAGGCCACGCAGTTCCCACCAGGCCGCGGGACTCGGACGCCGTTGCTGCCAGTGCGGATGGAAGTACAGCTGAACCGACAGCCGGTACAGGCGCCGACGCAGCTCGGTACGGCCGGGCCGCGCCGCGAGCTGCCGGTAGGTGGCGCTCCATTCCAGCTGTGCCTGGGCCAGGTCGGCGGGGAACGATCGCATGGCCGAATTCAAGCATGTGTTCGATTTCTGAGTCCATCGAAGAGGCTGCCGATGCCGGGGGGAGGGGGCACGTGTGACTGAGCACGATGGTTGGCCTTGGCGCATCTCAGCCGGCCCTCTGGCGCTCAGCCTGTTGTTCGACCTCTCGCTTCGCAGCGATGTGGTGAGAGTTCGCCCTGCCCGCCTGCCCGCCTGCCCGCCTGCCCACCTGACCCCGGGCCATCAGGGGCCGCCGACCAGCTCTCGCCCCTTCGCCGAACGGCGTGCGCGGCACCCATATGCTCCGGCCATGAGACTCTTTCGGCCGCGCGGCCGAAACGACGCCGGGCGGATGAAGAGATCCCCTGTGTCCCAGGCCATGGCCCTGTACGAAGCCGGACGCTATGCCGAGGCGGAGGCCGAGGCCCTCGCCGTGGCCGCCGCCCGGTCGCGGCCGCGCGATGACATGTACGCACCGCTGGCGCTGAGCATCGCCGCGCTCGCGACGGGCGCCCAGGGCCGTCACGCCGAGGCCCTCGCCGCATACGACGCAGTGCTGCCGGTCTTCGGCAGGATCTTCGGAGTCGAACACCCGCAGACCCTGAAGCTGCGCTCGGACCGCGCGCAGACGCTGACCGCGCTCGCCCGGCACGCCGAGTGCGAGGCGGAGTGTGCGGCCGTCGCCCGGGCCGCGACCCGCGGTACAGGGCCGGAGATGCCGCTCATAGCGGCGGCCGCCCGCAACGGACTGATCTTCGCCCTCAACGCGCAGGGACGCTACCCGGAGGCCGAGACGCTCGCCTGCGAGGCCCTGGCCGAACATCGCGTACCGGACCGGTTCTCCCTGGTCCTGCGGCTCGGCCTGGCCCGCAGCCTCAACGGCCAGGCCCGCCACGAGGAGGCTCTCACCGAGGCGGAGCGCGCCGACGAACTGCGCCGCAGCCTGCCCGAGGAGGAGGGCCGCCCGGAGACCGGCGCCGTCGAGCTGGCCGTGGCCACCGCCCTCCTGGGGCTGGGCCGCAGTACCGAGGCCCGCCTCCGGGCCGCGGCCGCTCACGACGCCTGCCTGGCCTCCTTCGGCCCGGATCATCGCCGCACCGTTGAGGCCCGGGCGCTGCTCGACCGCATCGACGGCGCCTGACCGGGCGCCCGACGCCTCCCCCAACCGGGCCGCCCGGCACACCGTGGGCTGCTCAATCCGGCCGCCGCGATGAGCCGGGCGAAGGTCGCGCACGTCCCCGCTGAAACTCTGGAAAGCGCTCAGCCACAAGACCCACGTGTGACTGAGCGGAAACGGCGGCCGCTGAGCCCGACTACGCTCGACTCCGGCCCTCCGCCTCGGCGTCGGCGACCGCGATCGTGATGCCGAGGGCCTTGGCGATGTTGCCGGCCGCCGTCATGACGCGGGCGGTCCCCACGACAGGCGCGATGGCGACCAGTACGTCCTGCACCTGCTCGGCGGTCATGCCGGCCTGGATGGCGGGGTCGATATGGGCGACGTACGAGATCGGCGGGGCGTCGGACGCGGCGAGGGCCGCGATACGGGTGAGCATGAAGGTCTCCGGGCGCAGCCCGCACCGCTCGACCGAGTCGACCGTCATCGCGGCGAGGGTGTCCAGTACCGGGGTTTCGGATGCTGTGGCCATGGCAGGTCGTCTCCTGTTGGTGACGTGGAAGGATCGGCCGGCGCCGACACGCGAGGGCCCCCCACTCGGTACGGCGCCTACCGCTCGACCGTAAGTCCGTCTGCCGCGGCTCGCCTGTTGAGAGGAGCGTCGAGAACGGAGGCCTGCGAGGGGGCGCGGTCGTACGGATGGCAAACTGGCCGCTGTTCGTGGGGACTTCGGGAGGGGGGCGGGTCGGGATGGGCAGGCGGGCCAAGGGGTGGCTGGTCGGTGGTTGGCTCGTACTGGTCGTCGCCGGCTGGTCGTTCACGGAGTCGATCAACGACGGGATCGAGCCGACGTCGGGTCCACGGCCGAAGACGTCGTCGCCGGATCGTGGCTCCGACTGTTCGGCGGCGATGCCCACTCCTACGCCGACTCCCACACCGATGCCGACGTGGCCGGCCGGAGCAGAGGGCTCCGACTTGGCCGACCACTACGGCGATACGAACGCCGGTGTCGTCTTCACAGCCGTTGCCTGCAAGACGGCGGACTGATCGTGAGCGGACTGGTCGTGAGCGGACTGGCCGTGGACTGACCGCACCCCTGCACATACCCCTGCCCGCCACGCCGCTGGACGCAGGGAGGCGGGCAGGGGAACAGGGCGCCGCAGTGCCGTTCTGACCGGCACCGCACCGCACCTCACCTCACCTCACGTCACACCGTCAGCGGCACGGCGTGAATCTCGTCCGGTACCCCGCCACCCCCGCGCTCGTGGGCGCGCTTCACCGCCTCCGCCGAGGGGCCCTCGCTGAGGCAGTACACCGTGCCGGACTTCGGGTCCGCCCAGGCGTGTTCGAAGTGGACTCCTTCTTCCTGCTCGATCGCGGCGGTGGCGTCGTGACCTTCCTGCAGCTGTTCGGCCGTGATGCCCTGCATTCCGTGGTGGACGTCCATGAACCGTGTCACGGGCCCCACACCTCCTTCCCGATGCGCCATGCGCCCCCGATACCCCCCTCCCGGTGCTTCGGCCCCCGTACCCCCGCGTCCGCAGCCTCAGACCGACAGCGGGACCGGATGAATCTCGTCGGCCTTGTGCCCGGCGCGCTCATGGATGCGCTGGACCGCTTCGGCCGAGGGCGCCTCGGAGAGGCAGTAGACGACGCCCGACTCGGGGTCGGCCCACGCCCGCTCGAAGTGCACGCGCTCGTCCTGCTCTATGGCGAGGTCCGCGTTGTGGGCTTCGCGCAGCTTGTCGGCCGTGATGCCCTTCATGTTGTGGTGAACGTCCATGAACTGAGCCATGCCTCGCACCTCCTCACGATCCTCGGACGCAACGTCCTCGGAGTGCGCTCGCTGCTCTCCTTCCATGCTCCTCCCGCACGGCACGGCGAGCGAGGCGAGAACCGCGGTCCAGGCACGCGAAGGGCCCCGGTGCGTCAACCGCACCGGGGCCCTTCGACGTCGTACGAGAGCTACCTCACCCGCACTGGCAGGGATTCCCGGACTGGCACCCGCACCCGCAGCCGGAGCCACAGCCGCAGGCGCCGAAGAGCGGAAGGCTCCTGATGTCGGCGGGCTGCTCGGTCGGGCGTTCCTGAGTGGGGTCGGGTGTCGTGCCGGGGATGCTGGGGGATTCGGCCATGGTCCCTCCTCGAGGCTGGTGCCTGTGCCCATTCCATGCCCGCCCCGCTGGGCGCATCAACGGCGCACAGAGGCTTGCGCACGCCCCGAGCAGACCCCAGCGAGCCCGCGTACGAGCCGACCCGGCCCCGCACACCACAAGCCCCGCGCCCCTCGCGCCGCCCCGGCCGGACGGGCCGGGACGGTCCCCTCGAAGGCCCGAAGGCCCGAAGGCCCGAAGCCCCTATGCGCCTTCCGCCCCCGCAACCGGCTGGATCTCCGGCTGGATGTCGGCCTGAAGCTCGTCCGCGTGCTCACCCGTCACCAGGTACACCACACGCTTCGCCACAGCCACCGCATGGTCGGCGTACCGCTCGTAGTAGCGGCCGAGCAGCGTCACGTCCACGGCCGTCTCGATGCCGTGCTTCCAGCGCTCGTCCATCAGGTGCTGGAAGAGCGTGCGGTGCAGCAGGTCCATCGCGTCGTCGTCCTGCTCCAGCTGGAGCGCGAGGTCGACGTCCTTGGTGATGAGCACCTCGGCCGCCTTCGCCATCAGGCGCTGCGCGAGCTGGCCCATCTCCAGGATGGTGGCGTGCAGGTCCTGCGGGATCGCGCGCTCGGGGTAGCGCAGCCGCGTGAGCTTCGCCACGTGCTGGGCCAGGTCGCCCGACCGCTCCAGGTCCGCGGACATCCGCAGCGAGGTGACGACTATCCGGAGGTCCGTCGCCACCGGCTGCTGGCGGGCGAGCAGCGCTATGGCCCGCGCCTCCAGGTCGTGCTGGAGGTCGTCGACCTTCTGGTCGGCCTCGATCACGCTCTCGGCGAGCTTCAGGTCGGAGTCGAGGATCGCCGCCGTGGCGCGTCCGATCGCCGACCCGACCATCCGGGCCATCTCCACCAGGCTGTCGCCGATCGAGTCCAGTTCCTCGTGGTACGCGTCCCGCATCAGGGGGTCCCTCTCTTACGTCTGCCTCGGGGGTTCCGGGGGCCGGGAGACGGCCGGCGAACCGCCGACCTCATCCGCTTTATCCGATTTATTGGCCGAACCGACCATGTTGTCGTCAAACCAGTCAAACCGTCGAGCGGACAGTCTTACGGTCATGACCTCCGACAGTAAGACTGTCGCGAAAACGTCAGTTGGACTGTCGTGAAACCGCCAGTGTGATCTCCACGCTAAACCGCTCGAGCGAGGCGCTCGCGAACCGACGCCTCCACGATCCGGCGGCTACGCGTCCGTTTCCGCCAACCCAAATGAACCAACACTGGCTCCAAGGTGAACTCTGGGCGACGAGTGTTCGAGCTCGCACTCCGACGGCTGTGGCCACCACCCACCGCATGCCTAACCTGGACGCATGGACGTGAACGCGGCGGTCGCCGCAGCGGCAGCGATCGCCGGTGTGCTCACCGGCGTGATCGCCATGCTGGCGTTCCGCTGGAGCGAACGCGACCTGAAGCGACCCACTCGAACCTCCCTGCACACTGACCCGGTCCTGCCGCCCGGCGTGGACACGGTTCTGTCGGTGCTGCGGTCCTCCGCCGTCGTACTCGACGAGGGCGACGCCGTGGTCAAGGCCAGCTCGGCCGCGTACGCCCTCGGACTGGTGCGCGGCGGCAAGCTCTCCGTCGAGCCCATGCTGCAGATGGCCCGGGACACGAGACGTGACGGCGAGATACGGCAGGTCGAGCTGGACCTGCCTCGGCGCGGCACCGGTCGTGGCGAGGCCCTCGCCGTGTCCGCACGCGTCGCGCCGCTCGGCTCCCGCCTCGTCCTCCTCCTCGTCGAGGACCTCACCGAGGCCCGGCGCATAGAGGCGGTACGACGCGACTTCGTCGCCAACGTGAGCCATGAGCTGAAGACCCCGGTCGGCGCGCTCTCCCTCCTCTCCGAGGCCGTCATGGACGCCTCCGACGACCCTGAGGCCGTGGAGCGCTTCGCGGGCCGTATGCAGATCGAGGCCACCCGGCTCACCAACCTGGTGCAGGAGCTCATCGACCTCTCCCGGGTGCAGAACGACGACCCGCTGGAGGACGCCGAGCCCGTCCGCGTCGACGAGCTCGTCGCCGAGGCCATGGACCGCTGCCGGCACGCCGCCGGGACGAAGCAGATCACCATGGCCGTCGGCGGCACCGCCGACCTCAGCATCTGGGGCAACCGCGGCCAGCTCGCCGCCGCGCTCGGCAACCTCGTCGAGAACGCCGTCAACTACTCGCCCGCCCGCACCCGCGTCGGCATCGCCGCCCGCCGGGTCAGCGCCCCGGGCGGGGACCTCATCGAGATCGCCGTCACCGATCAGGGCATCGGCATCTCGGACAAGGACAAGGAGCGCATCTTCGAGCGCTTCTATCGCGTGGACCCGGCCCGTTCCCGTGCCACCGGTGGCACCGGCCTCGGTCTCGCGATCGTCAAACACGTGGCCGCCTCGCACGGCGGGGAGGTCACGGTGTGGAGCTCCGAGGGACAGGGCTCCACCTTCACCCTGCGGCTGCCGGAGGCGGGTGCGGCCCGTGACCGCGCTCAGCAGCACCCCGATCTCGACGACGAGGCCGGGCAGCCCGCACCAACCGATCCCCCCAATTCCCCCGACTCACCCGCGTACGAAACGCTTTCCGCCCCGGAGGTCCTTCCGTGACCCGTGTGCTCGTCGTCGAGGACGAGGAGTCCTTTTCCGACGCCCTGTCGTACATGCTCCGCAAGGAGGGCTTCGAGGTCGCCGTCGCGACCACCGGGCCCGACGGACTCGACGAGTTCGAGCGCAACGGCGCCGACCTCGTCCTCCTCGACCTGATGCTGCCCGGCCTGCCGGGCACCGAGGTCTGCCGCCAGCTGCGTGGCCGCTCCAACGTCCCGGTGATCATGGTCACCGCCAAGGACAGCGAGATCGACAAGGTCGTCGGCCTGGAAATAGGAGCCGATGACTACGTCACCAAGCCGTTCTCCTCGCGCGAGCTGGTCGCCCGCATCCGGGCCGTCCTGCGCCGCCGCGGCGAGCCGGAGGAGGTGACCCCGGCCGCCCTGGAGGCGGGCCCGGTCCGCATGGACGTCGACCGCCACGTGGTGACGGTCTCCGGCTCCAAGGTCGACCTCCCCCTCAAGGAGTTCGACCTGCTGGAGATGCTGCTGCGCAACGCCGGCCGCGTGCTGACCCGCATGCAGCTCATCGACCGCGTCTGGGGCGCCGACTACGTCGGTGACACCAAGACCCTCGACGTCCACGTCAAGCGCCTGCGCGCCAAGATCGAGCCGGACCCGGGCGCGCCCCGGTATCTGGTGACGGTGCGTGGCCTCGGCTACAAGTTCGAGCCGTAAAGAGCAGCCGCAACACCGAAGGGCGGGGCCCCGGATCTCCGGGGCCCCGCCCTTTTACGGCTGTGCGGATGCCGTACGACCGCTCAGTGCCAGGCCGACGTGTGGGAGGCGCTGTCGGACGGGGTCGCCGCACCGCCGGCGCTCGTGCCGGCCCCGGTGCCGCCGGTCGGCGTCGCGCTCGCGGAGGCCTCGTCGGTCGCGGTGCCGCCGGCCGCCGGGGATCCGGTCGGCGAGCCGCTCGGGGTGGGAGTCCTGCCCGGCGCCGCCGGGACCTCGGTCGGGCCCCACTCCTTGAAGTAGTGCTCGGCCGGGACGACGAAGGCCCGCAGGCTCACGTCGCCGGTCTTGCTGAAGGTGAAGGTGATCTTCTGCGCGTTGCCGTCCTTGATGGCCTCGCGGCTGCTCGGCAGCACGGCGGAGGCGTTGTCCTTGCCGCCGATGATCAGCGAGCCGCCGGCCGGGATGGTCAGGCTGCCGCCCTTGGCGGGCTTGAGCTCGGCGGTCTTGCTGGTGCCGTCGACCTTGATCGCGTCCAGCGTCTGGGCGGTCTTGCCGGAGTTGAACAGGGTCGCGGAGATCGCGGCCGGACCGGTGGACTCCAGGTCGGGCTGGGTGATGACGACGGCGTTCTGGATCTTGATGTCGCCAACGGTGGTGGCCGCGTTGTCCGGCTTGATCTCCAGCGTCTGGCTGTTGTTGCCGGCGCCGCACGCGGCGAGCGAGGCGATCGAGAACGCGATGGCGGCGGCGGCGAGGGCACCGCGTCGAAGGCTGCTGCTCACGGCGGCGGCAACTCCTTGACTCGAACGGGGCGGGCGCATAAAGCCGCCCTAGTGTCTGTCAGCGGCCTTAGGTTACCGAGCCGTTCCCGCGCGACCGCACCCGACCCTCCCCAGGGCGCCTGAAGTACCGCCGAAGGATCGCCGAAGCACCGCCGCAGCACCTCATCGGCCCCCCCCTTCCGGCCTCTTCGGACCTGTTCCCGATCCGTCCCTTGGCCCGTCCCTTGGCCCGTCCCGTCACCCACAAGTGACCCAGGAGCCACTTTGCCGCGCACCTCGTCCGCCATTCACATAAGTCCCCGCCAAGACGCCGCGCAAAATTTCCGTGAAGGAATGCGCGACCTTCCCGGAATTGATCAACGAGTGTGCTGCCGACCTGGGTCGTGATCAATTCCGGATTCGTCCGGTACCCGACTCGGGACGCCGAACGGAGTAGCGGAAGTCGCACACTTGGAACCGGACATATGTGTACGTTCGGCCACTCGGAGGCGCCGCCGGATGTGTGTAACGTGCGCGTTTCACCTCGCCCGCAGAGCCGCTCCGACCTGCGAATACTTTCTTCCGGTCGGCCCGCGAAGCACGTTCCTGTCGGAGTTGTCAAGCCCCGAGATATGCCCTGACCTGCGAAAACGTCATTCAGAACCCGCCGTTTCCGTGTTACCCTGGATAGCCACGGAAGGGGTACCTGTCACATGACGTTCAAGGTTGGCGACACCGTGGTCTATCCCCATCACGGGGCCGCGCTGATCGAGGCCATCGAAACTCGCCAGATCAAAGGCGTGGACAAGACCTACTTGGTGCTGAAGGTCGCCCAGGGTGACCTGACGGTACGTGTGCCAGCGGACAATGCGGAGTTCGTCGGCGTGCGTGATGTGGTCGGTCAGGACGGGCTGGACCGGGTCTTCGAGGTACTGCGCGCGCCGTATGCCGAGGAGCCCACGAACTGGTCGCGTCGTTACAAGGCAAATCTGGAGAAGCTCGCCTCCGGCGATGTCATCAAGGTCGCGGAAGTCGTGCGTGACCTGTGGCGTCGTGAGCGCGAGCGCGGACTCTCCGCCGGTGAGAAGCGCATGCTCGCCAAAGCCCGCCAGATCCTGGTGAGCGAGCTCGCCCTCGCGGAGAACACCAACGAGGACAAGGCCGAGGCCCTGCTCGACGAGGTCCTCGCGTCCTGACGCGGTCCAGCCGCCTCAGTTCAGCACAAGCTGTGTTGTTTTAAAGAAGTGCCGCGGTGCCCGATGACGTAACAGCTGTCGCCGGGCGCTGCGGCATGTTCGCGCTCAGACGCCGTCAAGACGCTCACACTCGGGGGAATCCCCCCGATACTTGACGTGCCGGGCCCGGGCAGCAGGCTCGACCGACTGTCACGGAAGGGTCCGGTCAAGGCGTCGCGCCCGGCACGCTGTGGCCATACCCAAGTTGGCCGAGCACACAAACCTGACAGGAACCGATGTCTGACGTTTCGCGCCCTTCGCCCTCGGAAGCCCGTACCGGGAACCCTGCCGGGACCTCCGCCGGAACCCGTACCGCCGTCGTGATCCCGGCCGCCGGCCGGGGCGTACGTCTTGGCCCGGGCGCCCCCAAGGCGCTCCGCGCACTGAACGGCACGCCCATGCTCATCCACGCGGTGCGCGCGATGGCCGCGTCCCGCGCCGTCTCCCTCGTGGTCGTCGTGGCCCCGCCCGACGGTGCCGCCGAGGTCAAGAGCCTGCTCGACGCGCACGCGCTGCCCGAGCGCACCGACTTCCTGGTGGTCCCCGGCGGGGAGTCCCGCCAGGAGTCCGTCAGGCTCGGCCTGGACGCGCTGCCGCCGGACTACGACATCGTCCTGGTGCACGACGCGGCGCGCCCGCTGGTCCCGGTGGACACGGTCGACGCGGTGATCGAGGCGGTACGGGACGGCGCACCGGCGGTCGTCCCCGCGCTGCCCCTCGCGGACACGGTCAAGGAAGTCGACCCCGCGGCGAACCCCGGCGAACCGGAGCCGGTGGTGGCCACCCCGCGGCGCGCCCGCCTCCGTGCCGTACAGACCCCGCAGGGCTTCGACCGCGCCACGCTGATCCGTGCGCACGAGACGGTGACCGACGACGTCACCGACGACGCCGGCATGGTCGAGCAACTCGGCCTGACGGTCGTGGTCGTCCCCGGCCACGAGGAGGCCTTCAAGGTCACCCGCCCGCTGGACCTGGTGCTGGCCGAGGCGGTCCTGGCGCGCCGGAGGCTGAACGATGGCTTCTGACGGGTCTGATTTCCGGCTACCGCCGGGTGGCCTCTTGCCCCAGGTCGGCATCGGCACCGACATCCACGCCTTCGAGGAGGGCCGCGAACTGTGGTGCGCGGGCCTGAAGTGGGAGGGCGAGGGCCCCGGCCTCGCCGGCCACTCGGACGCGGACGTCGTCGCACACGCCGCCTGCAACGCCCTCTTCTCGGCGGCCGGCCTCGGCGACCTGGGGCAGCACTTCGGCACCGGGCGCCCCGAGTGGTCGGGGGCCCCGGGCGTCGTACTCCTCACCGAGGCGGCCCGGATCGTACGCGAGGCGGGCTTCCGCATCGGCAACATCGCGGTCCAGGTGGTCGGCCCCCGCCCGAAGATCGGCAAGCGGCGCGACGAGGCGCAGAAGATCCTTTCGGAGGCGGCGGGCGCGCCGGTGTCGGTCTCGGGCGCGACCACCGACGGCCTCGGCTTCCCGGGACGCGACGAGGGGCTGATGGCGGTGGCGACGGCGCTGGTGGTGCGCGTCGGCTGAGCGGCGATCGACATGGGGGACGTCACGAATACGTCCCCCTTGAGCCGAAGGTCCCAGGGCACTCCCATACGCCTACTACCCTGGTGTCGTGACTATTCGCCTGTACGACACCAGCGCCCGGCAGATCCGTGACTTCACCCCGCTCAAGCCGGGCTGTGTCTCGATCTACCTCTGTGGCGCCACCGTGCAGGCGGCCCCGCACATCGGGCACATCCGCTCCGGGCTCAACTTCGACATCATGCGCCGCTGGTTCGAGTACCGCGGCTATGACGTGACGTTCATCCGGAACGTCACGGACATCGACGACAAGATCATCACCAAGGCCGCCGAGCAGGGCCGTCCGTGGTGGTCCATCGGGTACGAGAACGAGCGGGCGTTCAACGACGGCTACACCGCCCTCGGCTGCCTCCCGCCGACGTACGAGCCCCGCGCCACCGGCCATGTCACCGAGATGGTCGAGATGATGCAGGGCCTCATCGAGCGCGGACACGCCTACGAGGCGGACGGCAACGTCTACTTCGACGTGCGGTCCTTCCCGGGATACCTGGAGCTGTCGCGGCAGGAGCTGGACAACCTCCTGCAGCCGTCCGGCGAGGGCGAGACCGGCAAGCGCGACCCGCGCGACTTCGCCATGTGGAAGTCGGCCAAGCCCGGCGAGCCGACCTGGGCGACGCCGTGGGGCCCCGGGCGCCCCGGCTGGCACCTGGAGTGCTCGGCCATGGCGCACAAATACCTCGGCACCGCCTTCGACATCCACGGCGGCGGTCTCGACCTGATCTTCCCGCACCACGAGAACGAGATCGCCCAGGCCAAGGCCTACGGCGACGAGTTCGCCCGGTACTGGGTGCACAACGCCTGGGTCACCATGGCCGGCGACAAGATGTCGAAGTCGCTCGGCAACAGCGTCCTGGTCAGCGAGATGGTCAAGGCATGGCGCCCGGTCGTCCTGCGCTACTACCTCGGCACCCCGCACTACCGCTCGATGATCGAGTACAGCGAAGAGGCCCTGCGCGAAGCCGAATCCGCCTTCGCGCGCATCGAGGGCTTCGTGCAGCGCGTGGTGGAGAAGGCCGGAGTGGTCGAGCCGTCCGCCGAGGTGCCGCTCGCCTTCGCCGAGGCCATGGACGACGACCTGGGCGTCCCGCAGGCGCTGGCCGTCGTGCACACCACGGTCCGGCAGGGCAACTCCGCACTCGCCGCCGACGACAAGGAAGCCGCGGTGGCCCGCCTCGCCGAGGTCCGCGCCATGCTCGGCGTTCTCGGCCTGGACCCGCTCGACCCGCACTGGGCCGGCGAGACCGACCGCGGCGAGGACCTGCACGGCGTGGTCGACACCCTGGTCCGCATGGTCCTCGACCAGCGCGAGGCGGCCCGCTCCCGCAAGGACTGGGCGACGGCGGACGCCATCCGCGACCAGCTCAACCAGTCGGGCCTCGTCATCGAGGACGGCCCGCAGGGCCCGCGCTGGAGTCTCGGCCCGCGCTGACCGGGCACACGCAACCGAAGATCGATTGTGCCGCCCGGCCATCCGGGCGGCACACTGCATAGACGTACGTACGAACGCCTCACGACAGACAGGTAGGTCATGGCAGCCAACAACCGCCGCATGTCCGGCAAGAAGGGCGCGCAGGTCGGCAGTGGCGGCCAGCGGCGCAAGGGGCTGGAGGGCAAGGGCCCGACCCCGCCCGCCGAGATGCGCAAGGGGCACAAGAAGAATCGCATCGCCACCGCCAAGGCGAAGCAGACCGCGCGCCGTCCCGCGCCGCGGGGCCGCGGCGGCAAGGGCACGTCCGAGCTGGTCGTCGGCCGTAACCCGGTCGTGGAGGCACTGCGCGAGGGCGTCCCGGCCTCCACGCTCTACGTCCAGCAGTTCATCGACAACGACGAGCGCGTCCGCGAGGCACTCCAGCTCGCCGCCGAGCGCGGCGGCATCAACCTCATGGAGGCCCCGCGCCCCGAGCTGGACCGCATGACGAACGGCCTCAACCACCAGGGCCTCGTCCTCCAGGTCCCGCCCTACGAGTACGCGCACCCCGAGGACCTCGTCGGCGCTGCCGCCGACGCGGGGGAGGACCCGCTCATCGTCGCCCTCGACGGCGTGACGGATCCGCGCAACCTGGGCGCCGTCGTCCGCTCGGTCTCCGCCTTCGGCGGCCACGGGGTCGTCGTACCGGAGCGACGCGCGGCGGGCATGACGGCCGGCGCCTGGAAGACATCGGCCGGCACGGCGGCCCGCACACCGGTCGCCCGCGCCACGAACCTGACCCGCGCCCTGGAGTCGTACAAGAAGGCGGGCATCGTGGTCGTCGGTCTGACCGCCGACGGCGAGGCCGAACTCGGCGACCTGGAGGCCCTGGAGGGCCCGGTGGTGATCGTGGTCGGCAGCGAGGGGAAGGGCCTGTCGCGCCTGGTCGGGGAGACGTGCGACTTCCGCGTGCGGATCCCCATGCCCGGCGGAGCGGAGTCGCTGAACGCCGGTGTGGCGGCGGGCATCGTCCTGTACGAGGCGGCCCGCCGACGCGTCTGAACAGACCTCGGAACCCGACACCTGAACAGGCATCCGTGGCATCACCCGTGCGGGTTAATTCTGGTGACAGTGGTGCGACCTGCGCATCTTTGACGGGGTCCGGACAGATCGGACCGGTCAAGGCAGTGTCCTAACGTCACGTCACTCGGTTAGTTGAGTGTGGACACCAGAACACCCCGCACACCCACGGGGGACCGCTCGTCGGGATTCGACGACGCTCCCGCGCTGAGCATGGTGAAGGTGCCGAGCGATCCGGCGCAGATCATCGTCAATCACGCGAGTTTCCGCGTGCTGTTGGGCGCGTCGACCGGGCGCACCAAATCCCTGCGGATCGCACGGCACTTGAGCGCCACCGAGGACACCGCCCGCATCCCCGTCGTGGGCGCGGCCGGCAGAGCGGGCGCGGCCACCGGCCCCCGCCGCCGGGTCGCCGTCTGGAACGGCACGTCCGCGCCCGACGACACCGGCGCCCACCGCCTGCTCCAGGCCGTGCGGGACGGCAGCGTCCGCCACGGCGACGAACCGGTCCCCGCAGGGGCCACCCAGGTCATCCCGCGCGTGGAGGTGGGCGGCGGCTATGACGGGGGCTACGACGACGCGTTGACGCAGACGGTCGAAACACCGACCGTCGGCGCGCAGCGCACCCACGAGTCGATGGAGACCCGCCTCCTGCCGAGCATGCGCACGGTGGAGAGCGCATACGACGAGGAACTCGCGTACGGCGCCGAGGGCTTCGCCGAGGACTACGAAGGCGGGGCCGACGGTCCGGACGAGACCGGCACGCCACTCAAGCGCCTGGGCGACGACCCGGCACGGCACGCCTACTACCCCGGCCGCCGGATGAACCTCGGCGTGGTACTCCTCCCCCTCCGCGTCTTCCTCGGCTTCATCTCCATCTACGCCGGCATGGGCAAGCTGTGCGACCCCGTCTACTTCGACGGCGGCAAGCGCGGCTCGATGGTGAAGTGGCTCAACACCCTGCACCCCTGGGAAGTCGCCGAGCCCCTGCGCCAGTTCGCCCTCGAACACCCCGTCGGCTCCGGCCTGGTCATCGCCTTCTTCCAGGTCATCGTGGGCGTCCTCACGGTCCTGGGCTGCTGGCAACGAGTGGCCGCGGTCGTCGGAGCGCTGCTGTCCGCCGCACTCCTGGTCACCGTCAGCTGGAAGAGCGTCCCGGTCTACGACGCCCCCGACATCATCTACCTGGCGGCGTGGTCCCCCCTGATCATCGCCGGCGCCCCCGTCTACTCGATCGACGGCCGCCTGGCCGGCATGGCCTGGCGCCGTCTCGGCCCGCGCTCGGACATCTGGGAGCTGCGCCGCTACGTCCTTCGCCGAGGCGCCCTGATCACGGCGATCGTCACGGGCCTCACCCTCCTCGTCGGCTCCCTGCTCGGCGGTGCGGTCCGCGACGCCGACCGCGTCGTGGTCCCCGGCCCCGGCGAGGCCCCGCGCAACGAACTCCCCGGCTCCCCGCTCCCGCAGGAGCCCGACCAGCGCGAGAGGACGCCGTCCGCCTCCAACTCGCCCACCCAGGGCGCCACGTCGGGAACGGCCGCCCCGTCGGGCGCCGCGACGACGCCGGGCGCCACGAGCGACACGGGCACGACCGGCGCCGGTACGCCCAGCCAGACCCAGGGCACGGCGGGCCAGGCCCCACCCCAGCAGTCCACCCCGGCCGACGAGGCCCCCAGCACCAGCACCGGCCCCACGTCCGGAGGCCCCACCTCCGGCGGCGGCTCCACCGGCGGCTCCGGCGACGGAGAACCCGGCCTGGTGGGCGGCTTGTTGGGGTAGACGGGCCGAGTGCGACGAAAAAGGGCCCCTGGACGCGGTGACGTCCGGGGGCCCTTCGCCGTGGAGGCTGTACGGCGATGGAGGCGCCGCCTGATTGTCAGTTGCCCGGCGTGGGGGCTGGGCGGGGGTGGGTGCGCGGCCCGGCGCGACGGGGTGCCGCTGCGCCCACCCGTGCCGCCCCAGCGGCACGACTGCCCGCACCTAGGGCAGGGAGGCCGGAAGGACGTGTACCCCCGGCCCGGCCCCGACCCACAACCCACCCGCAGGCGCTACGCGCACCCCACCGGACAGTAACGGGCCGCCGCAGGCATCACACGCGCACCCCCACCGAACCCGCAGAGGCGCCACAGCCCGAACGACGGTCCCCCCGCGGAGCGCTCAGCGCCCCAGCGCCGCCAGTTCCTTCGCCGCCTCCGTCAGGTCCTTCGCCGTGTCGATGGCACGCCAGTACGCGCCCTGCGGGATCGGGAACCCGGCCAGCCGGTTCTCTCGGGCGAGATGGGGGAACGTCGTGCGCTCGTGGTCGCCGCGTTCGGGGAGAAGCGAGGCGAACTCGGGGGAGAAGACGTAGACACCCGCGTTGATCTCGAAGGTCGACGGCGGCGCCTCGATGAAGTCGGTGATGTGCCCGAAGCCGTCCGTCTGGACCGCACCCCACGGGAGACGTGGACGGGCCAGCGCGAGCGTCGCGACGGCGTCGCGCTCGGTGTGGAAGTCCGCCATGTCCCGCAGCGAGAACCGCGTCCAGATGTCCCCGTTGGTGGCGTACCAGGGCCGGTCCGGATGCGGCAGATGCGCGGCCGCGTACTTCAGACCACCGCCCCTGCCGAGCGGCTCCGTCTCGACGACGGTGGTCACCCGCACCGGCAGCTCGGCCGACTTCAGCCAGTCCTGCAGCACCTCGGCGAGGTGACCGCAGCTGACCACCACATCCGTCACACCCTCCTCGGCGAGCCAGGCAAGCTGATGGCCGATGATCGGCGTCCCCGTACCAGGGATCTCGACCATCGGCTTGGGCCGGTCGTCGGTGTACGGACGCAGCCGGGACCCCTGGCCCCCGGCCAGGACGACGGCTTGAACGGGGCGGGACGCGGCATTCGGATCAGTCATGACCGAACTGTACGCGGCGCCCCGCTCGCGGCATTCCCCGGCAACCGTTCCTTAACCAGCCGTTACCGTCCGCAATAGGAGTGTTCAGTTCAAGGAGTGTGCATCTCAAGGACCGTTCAGCTGTGCGCCGCCGCCACGCCGGAGGCGAACGCGGTGTCGCAGACCGGCCGAGCGTACGACTGCGCCCGCGACGGGCCGTACACCCGCACCGCGGCCCGCCCGAGCGCACGGGCGATCGAGGCGCAGTGCCGGGCCAGCGAGGGACGCTCGTGGACGGCCTGCTGGAGATGGGTCAGGGCGACGCCCGGGTCCTTCTCCTGCAGCTCGGTCAGGAGCTGGTCGCGCAGCACGTCCTGCGGGGCGCGCGGGGCGGCCTTCTTCGCGTCACCCGCGTTCGTGACGTCGGTCGCGGTGAGCACCGAGTCCGAGGGGTTCCCCGACCAGTTGACCCGGGTGACCGCGAGGGTCCCGGAGAGCACCAGGACGACGGGCAGGACGAGGGCGAGAGTGCGGCCGAGCTGGCGGGCGGGGCCCCGGTGGCCGCGTCGTGTCTGTGGGTTGGTGGAGTGCTTCACGCGAGTGAGGGTAGCGTTCAGTACTGATATGGCGACATTTGGTCACCGGTTCGGGGGACGAAGTGATGCTCTTCCCTGTGCGGCGCGTTGACGCACAGCGCTCGAAATGAACCGATCTGCCGGGGTATTTGTCGACAACGAGAAGGGCCCCGCAGCACTCTGCGGGGCCCTCTTCGTCAACCTGGGTGAATTACCCCGGGTTGTCCTGCCTGGGCGGTCTCAGTCGGAGAGCCGCTCACCCGTGGAGGTGGAGAACACGTGGGTCTCACCGGAGCGCGGGACGACGTGCAGCGTGCTGCCCTTCTCCGGGACGTCACGGCCGCTGACGCGGACGACGAGGTCCTTGGAGTCGTCGCCGCCGACCTTGGCGGTGCCGTAGACGTACGCGTCGGCGCCGAGCTCCTCGACCACGTTGACGGTGACCGCGAGACCCTGGTCGGAGTCCGAGCCGGCCACGTCGAAGTGCTCCGGGCGGACACCCACGGTGACGGTCTTGTCGGTGGCGGCGGCGAGTGCCTCGCGGTCCACCGGCACGACCGAGTTGCCGAACTTCACGCCGCCGTCGGCGATCGGGACCTCGACCAGGTTCATGGCCGGGGAGCCGATGAAGCCGGCGACGAAGAGGTTGGCCGGGCGGTCGTACATGTTGCGCGGGGTGTCGACCTGCTGGAGCAGGCCGTCCTTGAGGACCGCCACGCGGTCACCCATCGTCATGGCCTCGACCTGGTCGTGGGTGACGTAGACGGTGGTGATGCCGAGACGGCGCTGCAGCGACGCGATCTGCGTACGGGTCGACACGCGGAGCTTGGCGTCCAGGTTGGACAGCGGCTCGTCCATGAGGAAGACCTGCGGCTCACGCACGATGGCGCGGCCCATGGCGACACGCTGGCGCTGACCACCGGAGAGGGCCTTCGGCTTGCGGTCCAGGTACTCGGTCAGGTCGAGGATCTTCGCGGCCTCTTCGACCTTCTTGCGGATCTCCGCCTTGTTGACACCGGCGATCTTGAGCGCGAAGCCCATGTTGTCGGCGACGGTCATGTGCGGGTACAGCGCGTAGTTCTGGAACACCATGGCGATGTCCCGGTCCTTCGGCGGCAGGTGCGTGACGTCGCGGTCACCGATGCGGATGGCGCCGCCATTGACGTCCTCGAGCCCCGCCAGCATGCGGAGCGAGGTGGACTTGCCGCAGCCTGACGGGCCGACCAGGACGAGGAACTCCCCGTCCTCGATGTGGATGTCGAGCGCGTCCACGGCGGGCTTCTCGGTGCCCGGGTAGATCCGGGTCGCCTTGTCGAACGAGACAGTGGCCATGGTGAATGGGCCCCCTTCTACCGGCAGGAACGTGCCGGACGATCCGTTGTAGGAAGGTGGTTGGTTTAGTCCACATGTGCGGACTGGCTCTGGACGCTACCTGGCGTTCGCCCGATCTGTCAGTACCCGGAGGCATGTGAACTTCGCGGAAATTTTCGACAGGGCCCACTCGGAACCTGGGTACACTGCACGGGCGCGTGCGTCTCGCGTGCGCGCAGGCCTCCTTAGCTCAGCTGGTCCAGAGCGGCTGTCTTGTAAACAGCAGGTCGTCGGTTCGAATCCGACAGGGGGCTCCGACAGCATCGACCATGCATCGACAATCCGTTGATCAGGGCCCCGGCGCGAATCCAAGTGCGCCTGGGCTGCTCTGTGCTTGAGGCGTACTCGCCACTCTCGGTAATTCCACGCACACCCATCTCCCCCCTGGGACACGGGATATGCACCGGTATGCAAGCCAGTCGCTACTGCTAGTGTTCGTGCAGTCACAGTAGGCAACCAGCCTCAATGCATAGGTAATGAAAACCGAGGGTTCCATGCGCAAGCTTCACCAGGTCATGATCGTCGCAGCGGCGGCCGGCAGCCTGTCCGCCATCGGTGCCGGTACCGGTGTCGCCTACGAGGTCAAGCCGACCTCGACCGACCTCTACCGCCCCTACCAGGAGTGCAGCCCGCAGACGGTGGCTAGTGGCGACCTCCCGATCGCCGTGCTCGGACTCGCCGAGACCTTCGACACCACCTGCGGTCAGTTCAACAACGCCTTCACTGGCTGAGGTCGGCGGCACGGTCGTGCGCGACGCCTTCCGCGGGCCCCTTCGGGGTCATCCCCCGACGGGGCCCGCCCGCGTCCGCGATCGCTGAACTCCGGTGTGTCGACGAGTCGTTGCGGCGGCCGCCCCCGGCGGCATCGCGTGCGGCGCGGGCGAGGCGCGCGACCCGAACCTCGAAGCCCAGGCAGTCCTTCACTTCGTAAGCGAAACGGCCCCGAACATCCCGGACATGGGTGGCAACGCCGGGGCCCGTATCTCCGACATCCCGGGGCCCGGCGCCGCGGTCCGCGGCGCATGGCGCCCGGGCACCCCTCACAAAGGAGACGCAACACATGTTCAACGGAAAGAAGATCGCGGCCGTCTCGGGGCTTCTTGGCGGCCTCGCCATGACCTGGATCGGCGTCGCGCCGGCCCAGGCCGCGGCGAACCCGGGCGCCTGCGCGCCCGACAACCAGGGCAACATCGTCTGTACCCAGCGGATCGTGGGCCAGATCCCCGAGGGCGGCGACTTCACCGTCCGCCGGTCGGTGACCTGCACGCCGACAGAGCCCGTGACCCTGCCTGCCGCGGGCCTGCTGAACAGTGGGACCACGCGGATCGGTCCCCACATCACATGCAGCGACGCGCCGCGGCCCGCGATGCCCGCGACGCCGGCGGCCAACACCGCCGCCAACGACACCAGCGACGCCGGCCACCTCAGCGCTCTGGGGCGCATCCTGGGCGGCCCCGGGGCGTAACCGCGACGCCTGTCCCACCTCTCAAACAGCGGACGTCCGGACCGGGTTGACCTGGTCCGGCCGTCCGCTGTTTCCGCGTGCGCGGGGTTCGGCAAACGGGTGACCGCCGACCCCCGCCCGTGACTCGCCCTCGGGGAAGCGTCGTTGCTCTCACGGAGAAACCCCTCCATTCCCTTCGCGTCCATGGCGAGCCGGACGAAAGGGCTCCTTGTCATGGGCCGACACGACACAGAGAAGGGCTGAAGATCCCAAATTGCTACGGATTACGTGTATATGCTCACACTAAGTAGTCAAACCAGGGCTTCGTGCCCGGGAAGAAAGGGTCAAACTATGCGCAGGTTTCAGCGCGTTGCGGTCGTAGCTGTGGCGGTCGCGGGTCTGTCCGCCTTCGGTGGTTCCGCGTTCGCTCACGAGGACGGCTGGGACGGTCAGAACGTGACCGCCGTGGCCACCTCGACGGCCAACGCCGTGGGCACGTGGGGCGTTCCGTCCGACAAGGCGCACGCCGCTCCGACGCAGGCCACGCAGGCCGCTCCGGAGGCCGCGCCCGCCGCCGCGCCCGCCGCCGCGCCGGCGGCCGCTCCGGAGGCCGCCCCCAAGACCGTGGCGCCGGAGTACGGCTACGGTGAGTACTCCGCTCCTATCGCTGCCCAGTAATAAAAGCACCGAGGACTCGATGCGCGAGTTTCAGGGCACTGCGGTTGTCGTCGTGACGGCCGCGGAGCGGATGACTCCGTACTCCGCGCCACGGTCGGCCCCATAGGGCGTTTCTCACGACAGGCGCATCGATGTCCATCGGACCCCTTAGCAAATGCAGCCCGGACGCGCGGCAGAACCCTCAGGGTGCGCGGCCGGGCTGCATCAGTGCCGTCGCCGGACGAAGAGCACACGTCGGGCGGCGGATTCCGTATTTCGAGTTTTCTCCAAGGCTCGGGCGGGCGCCGGTTGGCGGCGCGGTCGCCCGGGCCTCGATTGCAAAGGACGAAGTACATGATCGGTCGACAGAAGATCGCCACGGTCTCGGGGCTCCTCGGTGCGCTCGCCGTGATCTACGGCGGTGCCGCGCCGGCGTACGCCGATGACGACCCCAAGGGCGAATGCACGATCACCGCGCAGGGGGACATCGTCTGCATCAAGAAGAAGGAGACGATCCGCAAGGACAAGCGCGGGTACGTCGTCAAGCAGGCACAGGACTGCCTGATCGCCGAGCGGCCGCGCTTCACGCTGCACGACGGGCACATGCTGAACGACGACAGGTCCGTGCACTCCGGTCCGGTGGTGGAGTGCTCCAACAAGGCGAAGCTGCCCAAGGGTTTCAAGACGCCCAAGTTCAAGTTCAAGTTCTGAGGCGCGGACGGAGAATGCCGGACCGGGATTCACGCCCGGTCCGGCATTTCTGCTGTTCCGGGGCGGAAGTCGCGCGGCGAAAAGCCAGGTGCCCCGGCCTGAGGCCGGGGCACCTGGCGGGATGAGGCTTTGGCTTACTTGCCGCCGACCTCGTTGTTGCAGCCCATGGACGAGCCCAGGCCGGTCTCCTGCGCGCCGGGGTTGCCCTCGCCGTTCAGCAGGTTGCCGCCCAGGCCGTTGGCGATGCCGACCTGGCCGAGGACGTCGACGTTGGCGTCGTGCGACTTGCAGGAGGTGCTCTGCAGGACGCTGAAGCTGGCGCCGCCGTGACCGCGGCTCTTCTTGTCCCAACCGCCCTGGTCGGCGTGGGCAGCGCCGGTGGCCAGGATTCCGACGCTCCCGAGGGCGGCAACCACGACGGCGGCCTTACGGAGCTTGTGCATGTTCTTCTCCGGTGGAGTGAAGAGGATGCGACCCATAATGGATCGACTTCGAACAGTTACAGAGGCTAATAGGAAGTATTCGAAATTAATCAGCGGCACGCCGAATTCGGGGAAGTCTCACCGCCTTGGCCGATTTCCGATAAATACCGCGCGTCGAGCTTGAACCCCGAGACAAAAAGGTGTCCCGGTACCGGGCTTCAAGTCCGGTACCGGGACCTTTTTCTGCGGTCGGCCGGCTATGCGGCCGTCAGGCGCTTAGAAAGCGCTGTTGTTGCAGCCCATCGTCGAGCCGAGGTGGGTGTCCTGCCCACCGGCGTTGCCCTCGCCGTTGAGCGCGTTGCCCAGCAGGCCGTTGAGGATGCCGACCTGGCCGAGGACGTCGACGTTCAGGTCGTGCGACTTGCAGGAGGAGCTCTGCAGGACGCTGAACTTGCCGCCGTCCTTGCCGCCCTTGCCGTCGAGGCCCTGGGCGGTGGCGGTGCCGGCGCCCAGAAGGCTGACGCTGCCGAGGGCGACGACCAGGACGGCAGCCTTGCGAAGCTTGTGCATGTCATCTCCGGTGGAGTGAGGTTGGGTGCGATCTGTGAGAGATCGACTTCGTACAGTTACGGGAGATTAATACGAACTATCCGATATGTCTGAGCGGCACGCCGGGATTCGTGATCTCGTATCAAAAGCACCCAGAAGTCGCATCGCACCAAGCGAAAGTGCTGGTCACGGGCCGCTCGTCGCGGGCTGTGACCAGCACTTTCGCCACGTCGTGGGCGGCAGGCCTAGCTGGTGGCGCGGGCGTGCGCCGCGGCGTTCGCCTGGCTGTTGGCCTGGTCGCAGTCGACGCCGGTGGCCTCGGCGGCGGCGAGGGCGGCGACCGGGACGTTCGCGTTCAGCAGGGACTGCGGGCTGCACTCCTGGGACGGGCGGAAGAGGTTCGACTGGCTGAGCGGGCCCTCGCCGGAGGCGGGCTGGGGGGAGATCTGCGGGTTGATCTGCGGGCTCAGCTGGGGGCTGACCTGCGGGCTGACCTCGGCACCGCGCTGAGGTGCCGCGGGTCGCTGCGCGTAGTTCGGATTGCCGGGGGTCTGAACGCTGGCCTGCGAGCGGGTCCAGGTGTGGGCCTGGGCGTCCTGCTGCCCGACGGGGGCCGGGGTGGTGCCCCGGTATGCGACGGGGGCGTCGGCGGCGCTGGGGCCGGCGCCGATGGCTGACAGACCACTGGCTGCTGCGACGACGAGCGCGACCTGCTGAAGCTTGCGCATGGAACCTCGGCCCTTCATTGACCTGTGCATGGAACGTACGAAAGTGCTGTGAGCCATTGCTCTGACCCGTGGGGAACGATTCGGGCACATGGCCGGTCACGTGCGTCGGGATGTGGTCACCCATTTGCCGGAGGAGTTAATCATCAACGATGAGAAGTGCGGGCCTCGTGTTTGTTGCTTGACGGGGTGAATAGTCCGCAGAGCCGTTTATCTGATCGATGGCAATTGAGTGACGGACTATTCCATCCCGTGACCTGGCCCAGAAATTGTCGTTGCCAGCGGAGAGAGGGCAGCGATCAGGAGTCGGAGAGGGACAACGGGATCCGCTGCCGGCTCCGGCGTGAAGTCCACACGACAGCTCAGGCATTACCCCTGTAAGGGCGCAGTACGAATATCAGACTGAGCGCACGCAAGACCGCAATACACCGGATTCCCTGCACAGGTAATGAAGGGCCGAGGGTTCCATGCGCAAGCTTCACAAGGCCGCGCTCGTCGTAGCGGCGGCCGGCGGATTGTCCGCCATCGGCGCCGGCGTCAGCGAGGCGGCCGAATATCCCTATGGGTACGGTGCTCCGGCGCCCGCTCCCGAGTACCCGGCCCAGTACGCGGCCCCGGCGCCTCCCCCCTACTATGCGCCGCCCCAGTACGCGCCCCCGGCGCCCGCTCCGCAGTACGCGCCGCCCCAGTACGGCCCGCCGCCCGCCCCCCACTACTACCCGGCGCCTCACCAGGCAGTCGCGGAGGCCCGTTCGACGGGCGTCGCGCAGACCTCCGCGCCGCGCCCCCACCCCCAGCCGGCGCCTCAGTACGCGCCCCCGGCTCCGGCCCCGGCGCCTCGGTACGAGCCCCCCGCGCCCGCTCCGGCGCCCGCTCCGGCACCGGCGCCCGCCCCGCAGCCGCAGAACGGCTACGCCTCCGCCTCGGCGTCGTCGGGTGGCGCAGCGGAGGCCTCCAACGGGCCGCGGCCCGCTCCTCAGCAGTCGGTGCCCCAGGTCGTGCCGCAGGTCACCCCGCAGACGGCGCCGCAGGTCATGCCGCAGGTCGCCCCGCAGGTGCATGCGCCCCAGGTCTTCAACCCGGAGCCCCCGCCGCGGGTCGCCCCGCAGGTGAACCCCCAGGTGAACCCCCAGGTGAACCCGCTCATCAACCCGCTGCTCACGCCGGCCGGCCCGCCGCAGGTGCCCGGGCTCGGCCTCGGCCAGGTCCAGGCGCCCCCCGTCGGCCAGTTGGGTCTGCCGCGGCTCGGCTGAGCTGCCTTCCGTAGTTGTCCACCGTTCCAACTCGATCTGCTGCACAGCACATCCGCTCGACCAACGGAGTAGAAATGCGCAAGCTTCACAAGGTCGCCCTCGTGGGCGCCGTCCTCGGCAGTGTCGCGCCCTTCGGCGTCGGCACCGCCGTCGCCCACGGCGAGGCGGGAGCCCACGACCTCGACATCTCGCAGGGCATCGAGTGTCGCTCGCACGACATGAACATCGATGTCCTCGGCAGTGTCGGCGCCCTCAACAGCCTGCTGGCGAACGCGCTCAACGGCGAGGGCAACCCGGGCGCGCAGTCCACGCACCTCGGCTCGGACATGGGCTGCAACAGCCAGGCGCTCAACTAGAGCGTGTGAAGTGTTCGGTCCAACGCCCGCTCCAGCACGGGGCGGGCGTTGGAGTGTCGGGCGCGCCATGTACGTTGAGTGAAGCTTCGTAACCCTGCGTGTAGGGTGATCTCGTTTACCAGGAAGGGTGGGCGACCGGTCGCATGAGACTGTCCTGTGCCGACGAGATGCTGTTGCTCAACGGGTGCCCGGGCGTCATCGGCCTGGCGGCGGTCTTCTCCGGTGCGCAACCGGATGTGGATCAGGTGCGGGCGCGTGTCGCCGAGCGGTGGACGGGCCTGGAGCGGATGAACTGTGTGCTCGACCGTCCCTCGGGCGGCGGGACGCGGCGGGGTCCGTTCCGGCGGCGGCGCGTGCGGTGGGTCGTACCGGGGCCGTTCGATCCCGCCGCGCATGTCACCGTGGCCCGGAGCAAGTTGGACGACCTGTGGACGCGGAGCGTGGACCGGCCGCTCACCGGCGCGGTGCCGCCCTGGCGGCTCTTCGTGGTCCCCGACACCGCCCACGGCGGCGGGTTCGCGCTGGCGCTCGTCGCGCAGCATGTGCTGCTGGACGGACGGTCCCTGGCGACGCTGATGCGCGCGTTGACGGACAGCCCCGTGGCGGCGCGGGAGTCGGCCCGGTCGGTGCCGCTCGCCCGTACGGGGCTGCGCGCCGCAGGCCGGGAGCTCAGGGCGATGGCGGCTGTGGGGCAGGCCCTTCCGATGCGGTCGCCGCAGGAGACGTATCCCTCGGTCGCGGTGAGCGAACTGCCCGCGCACCTGATCCGCTCCGCCCGCCGGCAGCCCGCCGACGGCCGGGGCGCGACGCTGAACGAGCTGCTGGTCGGTGCGGTGGCCGGGGCGCTGCGGGCCCGGTACGGCCCGGTGCGCGGGTGGCGGCAGCGCGAAGAACCCGCGTACACGGCCGTACCGTGCGATCTGCGCACCCGGGCGAATCCGCGGGAACTCGGGAACACGCTCACGGTCGTTCGGGTTCCGCTGCCCGTCGACGTGGACGGTTCCGTGGCGCGGCTGCGGGCGTGTCAGGCCGCGTTGGCCAGGGTCCCCGAGCGCGCGGCGGTCCACGCCGGTGTGCTGTTTCCCGCCGCGGAGGCGGTCCGGCGGACGGGGCCGTGGGTGACGGGGCTCCTGACCGACCGCGGCCGGCGCTCCTGTTTCGCGGCGACCGCGACCACGGCCATGAAGTGGCCCGGCGGACCGAGCACCTTCGAGGGGCGCCGGCTCGTGCGCACCGTCGGGCTGCCGCCCCTGCAGCACCCGGGCACCGTCAGCTTCGCCCTGGCCCAGGCGGGGGACGCGTTCACCCTCACCGCGGTGTGCAACCTGCGCCCGGACGACGCGAGACAGCTCGCCGACGCGGTCGTCACGGAGTTCGAGACATGGGCTCGGATGGCGACGCCGTCGGCGTGAGTCAGCCCGACGGCACCAGGAGATGGAGGCAGTTGCATGGATGTGGAACACGGCGACGTATGGGAAGCGCTGCGCCCGCTCTGCGCGCGCGTGATGTCGGTGCCGCCGGAGGCGGTCGTGCCGCAGGCCCGGCTGGTCGCCGACCTGGGAGCCGACAGCCTGGACATCACCGAACTGGAAGCGGCCTCGGAGGAGTTGTTCGGAGTGTCCCTGCGGGGCACCGACAAGTCCGGTGTCTCCACCGTGGGTGACGTCGCCGACCTCATCGTGAGCCTGCGCGTCCCGCCCGCCCAGACCCCCGCCGCACGGTGACCCGCCGACCCGCTGTCGCCGTCACGGGCCTGGGCGTCCGCTGCGCCGCCGGAGCGACTCCGGCGGCGCTGTGGGAGAGCCTCGTACAGGGTCGTACGGCGACGTCGCTGCACACGTTCGACGACGAGGGCACCGTCGTCTACCCGGCGTGTCCGATGGCCGGCTTCGACCCGGCCGGCTACCTGTCGCCCAAGGAGGTGCGGCGGGCCGACCGGTCGGTGCAGCTGGCGGTGTGCGCGGCCGTGGACGCCGTGGCGGACGCCGGGGGACTGGAGGTCGAGCCCGGACGGCGGGCGGTGGTCACCGGGACCGGATACGGCGGGGTGATCAGCCAGGAGAACGGTATCGGGCGTCCCGATGTGCTCTACGCGCCCCGGCTGATGCACAACGCGGGTGCCTACTGGATCAGTGCCCGGCTCGGTATCACCGGCCCCAGTCTGACGGTCTCCACCGCGTGTGCCTCCGGGACGCACGCGGTGGGTGAGGCGATGCAGATGATCCGGGCGGGGTGCGCGGACGTGGTGGTGGCGGGCGGCCATGACAGCCCCCTGACGCCGACCACCGCGCTGGCCTTCGGGCGGGCCGGTGCGATGGTCACCGAGTGCGCGGACCCCGCCGCCGCGTCCCGCCCGTTCGACATCGGGCGGCAGGGGTTCGTGCTCGCCGAAGGGGCGGCCTTCCTGGTGCTGGAGCGGCTGGACCTCGCCCACGCGCGGGGGGCCCGGATCTACGCCACGCTGACCGGGTACGGCCGTACGTCCGACGCCCACCACCTCACGGCGCCGCATCCCGACGGTGCCGGGGCGCGGGCGTGCATGGAGCAGGCGCTCGCCGACGCCGGGACGACCGCGGAGGCCGTCACCTACGTCAACGCGCACGGCACCGGCACCGAGCTGAACGACATCGCGGAGGCGCAGGCCATCGCCGCCCTGTTCGGCCCGCGCCGGGTGCCCGTGACCGCGCCCAAGTCGGTGACCGGGCACGGGCTGGGGCTGGCGGGGGCGCTGGAAGCCGTGATCACGGCCTGGTCGGTGCGCGAAGGGCTGGCGCCGCCGACCGCGTGCCTCACACGGCTGGACCCGCGGTGCGAGCTGGACGTGGTCACCGGCGAGCCGCGCAAGATCCCGAACGGCCCGGTGATCAGCAACAGTTTCGCCTTCGGCGGCCACAACGCCTGTGTCGTTCTCGATTCGCCGCACGGCTGATCAGCGGAGGTTCGTCCCATGAGGCTGACCGCCATCGAAGAAGGGCACGTGCGCAACGGGCTTCCGGGGTCGATCGGCATCGCCGGGGTGTTCCGGGGAAGGCCGTTCGAGCCGGACGAGGTTCGGTCCCGGGTGCGTGAACGATGGGGCGGGCTGGAGCGGATGAGCCGCGTCCTGCTGCCCCCGGCGCGGTCCGCGGCGTTGTCGGGGCATCGATGGGCGGCGGCCCGGTCGTTCGATCCCGGCGCGTATGTCGCCGCCACGGTCCAGGATCTCGAATCGCTGCTGGCCGAAGCGGTCAGCCACCCGGTGCCGGCCGAACGGCCGCTGTGGCGGCTGCTGGTGACGCGACCCGCCACCCCGGAGGGCGAGCACGCCGTCGTGCTGCTCGCCGATCACGCGCTGCTGGACGGCAGATCCCTGGAGACCCTCTTCCGGCTGCTGATGGACGGCGCCGAACCCACGGCCGCGGCACTCCCTGTCGCCACGGCGCGACCGCGCCCGTCCGTCCGTCCCGCCACGGTGGGCAGGGAGTTGCGCCGCATCGGGGCCGTCGGCCGACCCCTTCCCACGGCTGCCCCGGGTGCATCGCGGCCGTCCGTCGCCGTCGTCGAACTGGACCCGCAGGTGATGCGCGCCGCGCGCCGTCAGCCGGCCGGCGGGCGCGGAGCGACGCTGAACGAACTGCTGCTGAGCACGTACGCCGGAGCCCTCCGTGCCTGCCACGGCCCCCTGCGCTCCTGGCCCGGAGGGTCAACCCCCTTCTACGCCACGGTGCCGGTCGACCTGCGCACCCGGCACGACGCACAGCGGCTCGGCAACGGCGTCACCGCGCTGCGCATCCCGCTGCCCGTCGACGTCGACTCGCCGGTGGCCCGCCTCCAGGCATGCCAGGAACTCGTCGCGGCGTTCCCCCACCGTCTCGACGCCCACCACGCGATCCTTCCCGCACTGCAGGCAGCCGCGCGCGCCGTGCCGTTGCTGGCCGGGGTCATGGCCAGGAACCTGGCCCGTCCCGAGGCCACCACGAGCCTGTGCACCGCCTTCAAGTGGCGGGACCACCCCAGCCACCTGCACGGTCGCCCCCTGTCCCGCATCGTCCCCCTGCCGCAGCTCTCCCCGCCGGGCACGGCGAACCTCTGCCTCGTCCACACCGCCGACGCCTACACGCTCACCGTCGTCAGCCACGCGCGCGCGGGGGACGCGGGGATGCTCGGTGATGCCGTTGCCCGGGAACTGAAGGCAGTGGCGGCGTACGACGTTCCTGCCGCGTCTGCCGGACAGACGTGGTGAGAGCCCTGGCCAGGGCGGGGCGCGTCAGCACGTCCGTGCTGTCGGCGAACTGGTCCACCGCTCCGACGGGCGGCAGGTTCTTGAGGGCCGGGTCGGTGGAAGCGGTTGGCGAGCAGGACCTGGAAGGGACGGGAGTGGTACGCGCGCGTGGCGGGTCGACGCCTGCGTCCAGCCTTAGATACCCGCTGCAAGCCTGGTCAGCGCATCGTCCGTCATTCGATAAACCGTCCACTCGTCCTGCGGGCCGGCGCCGAGCGCCTCGTAGAAGGCGATGGAGGGGGCGTTCCAGTTCAGCACGGACCACTCCAGGCGCTGGTAGCCGCGCTCCACGCACAGCCGGGCCAGTTCGGTGAGCAGGGCCTTGCCGTGGCCGGCGCCTCGTGCGGTGGGGCGGACGTAGAGATCCTCCAGGTAGATGCCGTGGACGCCGCGCCAGGTGGAGAAGTTGAGGAACCAGATCGCGTAGCCGACGGTCTCGCCGGTCGTGTCGTCGGCCGCGATGTGGGCGTAGGCGGCGGGGTGGTCGCCGAAGAGGGCGTCGTGGAGTTGCTCCTTGGTGGCCCTCGCCTCCTCCAGCGCCTTCTCGTACTCGGCGAGTTCGCGGATGAGGGTGTGGATGACGGGGATGTCGGCGGGGGTCGCGGGTCGGATCATGGGCGCAGGCTAGCTGCCGTGCGCGCGCAGGCGCCGCGCGATTTCCAGTTGGCGGTCCTCCACCGGGCGGCCGTCCTCGATGTCCCAGAGGCAGTTCTGCAGGAGGCGGCCGTACGTCCATGCACGCGCGCGTGCGCGGTCCAGGCCGAGTACGTCGGTCATGGCGTCGAAGCGCCAGCAGACGTCGTCGGCGTCGAAGCGGTTGTCGAGGGCGGGCCACAGTTCGAAGCCGGGGTCGCCGGCGAGGGGCTTGGGGTCGATGGCGAGCCACGGGGCGCGTTCGGAGGCGAGGACGTTCTCGTCGTGGAGGTCCCAGTGCAGGAGGCGGTCGCCGGGGTCGGTGACCACCTCGCGTACGGCGGCGGCGCAGTGGGCGACGATGCCGCGGGCCTCCGGGTCGGGGATGCGCTGCAGGGCCCACGGCGTCTGCTCCAGCATGGCCTGCGCGATGTCGCCGAGGCGGCGCAGGCCGGCGGGCGCGGGGAAGGACGTGAGGTGGGCGAGCAGCTGGGCGATGACCAGAACCGACTCGTGGACGTCCGGCTGGTGCGCGAGCATGCGGGAGGAGTCGAGGCGTTCGAGCAGCATCGCGCCGGTCGCCGCGTCGTGGTCGAGGAGCCGTACCGCCCCGTCGCCGTCCCACGCGCGCAGAGCCACCGGTTCGCCCTCGCTCTCCTCGTCGAGGAGTTGCAGTTTGAGGACGGCCGGGCTGCCGTCCCGTCGGAGTACGGGGAGGATCAGGGCGCTGACCCCGTGCATCGGCCGTCCGTCGACCGTCAGTTCCCAGCGGTCGAGAAAGTCGGCCGTGAGGTCCGGGAGTCCGGCGATGAAGGCGCGGCCCGCCTCCCCGTTGTACTTCTGCTGTGATGCGGCGAGTTCGTCCGGAATGTCGATCACTCTGCGACCCTACGGGGCTCCCGGAATCGGCTCACTCGAATTACCGTCCTCGCATGAGCAGCTCGGTCAGTGGTGCCGTCAACGGCGGCATCTCCTTCTGGTACGCGGACGACGGCCTCCCCGAGGTGCGCGAGCCGCTTGCGGGGGACGCCTCCGCGGACGTGGTGATCGTGGGTGGCGGGTACACGGGACTGTGGACCGCGTACTACCTGAAGAAGGCGGTCCCCTTCCTCCGTATCACCGTCCTCGAGCAGAAGTTCTGCGGCTACGGCGCTTCGGGGCGCAACGGCGGCTGGCTGTACAACGGCATCGCGGGCCGTGACCGGTATGCGAAGCTGCACGGCCACGACGCGGCCGTACGGCTGCAGCGGGCCATGAACGACACGGTCGACGAGGTCATCAGGGCGGCGGCGGAGGAGGGCTTCGACGCCGGCATCCACAAGGGCGGGGTCCTCGAAGTGGCCCGTACGCCGGCGCAGTGGGCGCGGCTGAAGGCCTTCCACGAGCACGAGGTGTCGTACGGCGAGAAGGACCGCGTGCTGTACGGCGCCCGCGAGACCGCCGAGCGGATCAGGGTGGCCGACGCGGTCGGCTCGACCTGGACGCCGCACGGTGCGCGCGTGCACCCCGTGAAGCTGGTCAAGGGCCTCGCATCGGCCGTGGCGGCGCTGGGCGTGACGATTCACGAGCTGACGCCGGTGACGGAGATCCGGCCCAAGCACGCCGTCACGCCGTACGGCACCGTCCGCGCGCCCTATGTCCTGCGCTGCACCGAGGGCTTCACGGCCGCCCTGAAGGGCCAGAAGCGGACCTGGCTGCCGATGAACTCCTCGATGATCGCCACCGAGCCGCTGACGGACGAGCAGTGGGCGGCGGTCGGCTGGGACGGCCTGGAGACGCTCGGCGACATGGCGCACGCCTACATGTACGCGCAGCGCACCGCCGACGGGCGGATCGCGCTGGGCGGGCGCGGGGTGCCGTACCGCTTCGGGTCGCGCACCGACAACGACGGGCGCACGCAGCCCGCGACCGTCGAGGCGCTGCGGGAGATCCTCGCCGACTTCTTCCCGGCGCTGGCCCGGGTGCGGGTCGAGCACGCCTGGTCGGGCGTGCTGGGCGTGCCGCGCGACTGGTGTGCGACGGTGACGCTGGACCGGTCGACCGGGCTCGGCTGGGCGGGCGGTTATGTCGGTTCGGGCGTGGCCACGGCCAACCTCGCGGCGCGCACCCTGCGGGATCTGGTGCAGCAGGACTCCGGACAGAGCGGGCGGACCGAGCTGACCGACCTGCCGTGGGTCGGTCACAAGGTGCGCAGGTGGGAGCCGGAGCCGCTGCGCTGGCTCGGGGTGCACGGGCTGTACGCCACCTACCGGGCGGCGGACCGGCGGGAACGCGTCACCAGCGGCGCGGAGGCCTCGAAGCTGGCGCGGATCGCCGACCGGGTGGCCGGGCGGCACTGAGACCGTCATGGTGAGGGAGGGCTCCGCATGGCGATGGGGCCTCTCCTCACGCGGTTGCCTGAGCCGAGGGCTCCAGCACCACCTTCCCCGTGGTTCCACGCGTCTCCAGAGCGCGATGGGCGGCCGCCGCCTCGGCGAGCGGGAAGCGCTGCACGGCCGGGGTGAGCCGGCCCGCGGCGGCTTCGGCGAGGGCGCGCAGTTCCAGGGTGCGTACGGGGTTGGGGCCGCCGGCCCGCTGCATCATCACGGCGCCGAGGACCTGCTCGGAGACGCCGTCGACGAGGTAGGGCTCGCCGTCGTGCAGGCCTGCGCCGGACCAGCCGAAGACGAGGTGCCGGCCGCCGGGGCCGAGCAGGGCGACGGACTCGCGGGCGACCTCGCCGCCGACGCCGTCGAAGACGACGGTGGCCGGCCGTCCGCCCAGGAAGGCGCGGACCTTCTCGGGCCAGGCGGGGTCCTTGTAGTCGACGGCGAGATCGGCGCCGTTCTCCCGCACACGGGCGACCTTCTCGGGCCCGCCCGCGAGGCCGATGACGACGGCGCCGGCGTTCCTGGCGTACTGCACGAGCAGGGTGCCGATGCCACCGGCGGCCGCCGGGATCACGGCGACCGAGTCCGGGCCGAACTCGGCGAACTGGAGGATCCCCATCGTCGTACGGCCCGTCCCGATCATGGCGACGGCCTCGGCGAAGTCGAGGTTCGCCGGGATCTCGTGGACGCGGTCGACATCGGTGACGGCGAGCTCGGCGTACCCGCCCGGCGCGAAGCCGAGGTGGGCGACGACGCGCTTGCCGCGCCAGAGCGCCGCCACGCCCTCGCCGAGGGACTCGACCACGCCGGCGACCTCGCGGCCGGGGATGGTGGGCAGCGTGGGCGGCTGCGGGGCCGGGCCCTGAACGCCCGCGCGCAGGGCCGTGTCGAGGAGGTGGACACCGGCCGCCGCCACGGCGATGCGGACCTGGCCCGGGCCGGGTGCGGGATCGTCGACCTGTTCGTAGGTGAGGTTCTCGGCCGGGCCGAAAGTGTGCAGGCGGATGGCGTGCATGGGGTCCCCCATCGTTCCGGACTCGGATGTGTCAGGCGCCGACCCCGTCGCCGGAGGCGGCTCAACGATGCTGCAACCTCAAGCTTGCTTGAGGTCAAGGGGGTGCCGGCCGACGGCGTGCTTGCCGAGAGCCAGGGACACGGCCGTGAGCGCGCTGTTGAAGGAGACCTCGGACAGCACGCCGGGGGCGGCGACCTGGTCCCCCGCCAGATAGACGCCGTCGCCACGGTCGACGGCCGGACGGTCCCGCCAGCTCGTGCCGGGCACGTCGACGGCGCCGGTACGGCCGTTCGCGACGGCCTCCCGCCTCCAGGTGACGCGTTCGCGCCAGCCGGGGAAGCCGAGGTCGAGGAGCTGCTCGGCGCGGGCGACGCCGTCGGCCTTGGACTCGTGCGGGGCGAGGGGAATCTGCCCCTGGATCAGCTGCTCACCTGCCGGCGCCAGGGACCGGTCCTGCGCGGTGAACCGCTCCAGCCACCCGGTCGCGTCGAGATCGGACACGGCGAAGGCGTCCCCGCGCCGGGTGCGCACGGCCAGGTCGACGAGCGTCGTACGACCGCTGGTCCAGGTCAGGGAGTCGTCCTTGAGGAGGCGGCGGGCGGCGTCGAGGGAGGTGGCGACGACGACGGGCGTATCGGTCGGGAGTTCGTCGACGCGGGACAGGGTCTCCATCCGCACCCCGAGATTCCAGGCCCGGGCCGCCATCCGGTCGATCACCGTGGCCCAGCCGCCCCGCGGATAGTGCGCCTCCGGCGGCAGCTTGGTGGCCCGGCGCAGCCGCTCCTGCACGAACGCGGCGGACAGGGCGCCGGGGTCGTGGTGGAACAGGGCGACCGCGGAGTAGTGCGCGGCTGCCCGCGCCCCCTCCTCGCCGGCGATGCCGGTGGCCCAGGTCAGGAAGTCGACGTCGACGGGCGCCTGCGGCAGACCGCGCCGCAGCAGCTTGAGCATGGCGAAGGGCGGCGTACGGCGCAGCACGCCACGGTGCCGCAGCCGCAGCCGGGCCGCCTCCAGGGGCGGTATCGGCGCGAGCGGCCCGATCAGGTCGCGCTGCTTGAGCCAGGCCCAGTGCGGGCCGCCGTTGTACAGGGCGTGCGGTCCCTCGTTGGTCTTGTACGGCCCCTCGGCGGTCCGCGCCCGCCCGCCGAGGGTGTGGTGGGCTTCGTACACGGTGACCTTGGCGCCCGCCTCGGCGGCGGTGATGGCCGCGGTGAGTCCGGCGAAGCCGCCGCCGATGACGGTGATGCGGTGCATGGTGGGGGTCTCCCTCTCGCTCGGGGATTGTTGGCGCCTCGGGCTCGGGCCTGCTCGGGCCTGCTCGGGGCTTGCTCGGGTCGCCTTTCCTGCCTTCTTCGTGAGTACGACGGTCCTGGGCCCCCGGAATGTGACATCGGCGGCGTTCTCGCAGGTCGGGGGGATTGTCAGTGGTGGGGTGCAGCATGGGGGCATGGCGAGGAGAGCGATGGGTGCGGGCGGCGGTACGGGCAGGGGTGCCGGCGCCGGACGGACCGGCGTGAAGGGCGCACGGCGGCCCGAGGTGCGGCTGCCGCCGCTGGAGCCGTACCGGGACGGGGGGTTGGAGCCGGACGGGGACTACGACGGCCTGGAGTTCCGTGACGAGGACCTCACCGGGCAGGACGGCTCGGGCGCCCGGTTCATGGACTGTGCGCTGCGGGGCTGCGCCCTGGACGAGACGGGACTCCGGCACGCCCGGATCCTCGACTCCGTCCTGACGGCGCCACGGGGCGTCGGCACCGACCTCGCCGAGTCGACCCTGCGTGATGTGGAGCTGGTGGACGCCCGGCTGGGCGGGGTGCAGCTGCACGGCGCCGTCCTGGAGCGGGTCCTGGTCCGGGGCGGCAAGATCGACTACCTGAACCTGCGCAAGGCCAAGCTGAGAGACGTCGTCTTCGAGGGCTGCGTCCTCGTCGAGCCGGACTTCGGGGGCGCCCGTCTGGAGCGGGTGGAGTTCGTGGACTGCGCGCTCAAGGCGGCGGACCTCAGCGGGGTGACGCTGACGGACGTGGATCTGCGCAGGGCGGCCGAGCTGGAGATCGCGCGGGGGGTGGAGCGGCTGGCGGGGGCGGTGATCAGTCCGACGCAACTGCTGGATCTGGCACCGGTGCTGGCGGCGGAGATGGGAGTGCGGGTGGAGGCCGGCCCGTGATCGGCACCCGAACGGGTCCGGTATGATTGATCCAGAGCTGCTCGCCAGAACTCCTGGCGGCCGGTGATGCGTTGGTGGTCCAAGGAAAGACGTCCCGCTTCCTGCGGGGAGATGCAGGTGCAAGGCCTGCCCGGCGCTCGGATCAGGAGCCCCATCCCATGTCGTACGGGATGGGGCTCCTTCGTTGTGCGGTCGTCGCGCCTGGTCAGAACCCCGCCGGCGGGCAGGGCGGAGCCCTGTTCCGGATCTACGGCACCCGGGGAAAGCGTGCCTGGAGGCTCCAGATCGCCGGGTTCTCGCCCAGGTCCTCGTGCAGGTCGATCAGATCGGCGAGCAGGTCGTGCAGGAAGTCGCGGGCCTCACGGCGCAGTTCGGTGTGCGAGAAGGTCAGCGGGGGTTCGTCGGACGGCATCCAGTCCGCCTCGATGTCCACCCAGCCGAAGCGGCGCTCGAAGAGCATGCGGTCCGTGGACTCGGTGAAGTCCAGTTCCGCCCGCTGCGGGCGTGAGGCGCGGGAGCCGGCCGGGTCGCGGTCCAGCCGCTCGGCGATGTCGCACAGGGCCCAGGCGAAGTCGAGCACCGGCACCCATCCCCAGGCTGTGGACAACTCCCGGTCCGCCTTGGTGTCGGCGAGGTAGACGTCGCCGCAGAACAGGTCGTGGCGCAGGGCACGGACGTCCGCGCGGCGGTAGTCCGTCTGCGGGGGGTCCGGGAAGCGGGTGGAGAGGGCATAGCCGATGTCGAGCACGGGGGTGATGGTGTCACGGCCGGCCTCATAGGATCACAGGCGTGTCCCGTTTCGCGTCTGTTGCCCTGACCGTCACTTCCGTCCTGCTCGCCCTGACCGCGTGCGGCGGTGGTGTCCAGGGCACGCCCGGCGGCTCCGGGGTGCGCGACCCGTACTTCCCCAAGGCGGGCAACGGCGGGTACGACGTCACCCACTACGCCCTCGACCTCGCGTACGACCCCGACGACCGCCGCCTCGCCGGTACCGCGGAGATCACCGCACGCGCCTCCCAGGACCTCTCCGCCTTCGACCTCGATCTGAAGGGCATGGACGTCGAGCGGGTCACCGTGGAGGGCGAGCGCGCCCGCTGGAGCCGCAACGGCCAGGAACTGGTCGTCCGCCCGCACGACGACCTCGACAAGGGCGAGACCTTCCGGCTCACCGTCCGCTATTCCGGCACCCCGCAGACCATCACCGACCCCGACGGCTCCAAGGAGGGCTGGCTTCCCGACGGCGACGGCGCGCTCGCGCTCGGCGAGCCGACGGGGTCCATGGCGTGGTTCCCCGGCAATCACCACCCGTCGGACAAGGCGTCGTACGACCTCGCGGTCACCGTGCCGGAGGGGCTCGAGGCCGTCTCCAACGGCGAGTTGACCAACCGGGCGACCAGCGGCGGCCGTACGACGTTCCGTTGGCACACCGCTGAGCCCATGGCGAGCTACCTCGCCACCCTCGCCGTCGGTGACTACGACATCAGCCGCTCCACGTTCACCGGCGCGGCGGGCGGCGAACTGCCCGTCTACACCGCCGTGGCACCCTCCCAGAAGGGCCCCGCCCGCGCGGTGCTCGCCCGGATCCCCGAGGTCATGGAGTGGGCCGAGTACAACTTCGGTCCCTATCCGTTCTCCTCCACCGGCGCGATCGTCGCCCGTGTGAACTCCTCCAAATACGCCCTGGAGACCCAGAGCCGGCCGTTCTTCCCCGGCGCTCCCGGCATCGAGCTGCTCGTCCACGAGATCGCGCACCAGTGGTTCGGCAACTCCGTGACGCCGAAGAGCTGGCGCGACATGTGGCTGAACGAGGGCTTCGCGACGTACGCGGAGTGGCTGTGGGAGGAGGACGACGGCGGCGACAGCGCGCAGGAGACCTTCGACGCCCTGTACGACCACGGCGAGGACGAGCACAAGGACCTCTGGGACTTCCCGCCCGCCGAACCCGCGGGCGCCGAGCAGATCTCCGCCGCACCCGTCTACCAGCGCGGCGCGATGGTCATCCACAAGATCCGCCAGACCGTCGGCGACGACGCCTTCTACGACATCGTCCAGGGCTGGGCGGCGGACCACCGCCACGGCAACGCGGACACCGGCGACTTCACGGCGTACGTGGAGGAGAAGGCACCGGACGAGGACTTCGGGCCGATCTGGCGGGACTGGCTGTACGGCGACGGGAAACCGGACAAGGCCTGATCGCAGTCCCCGTCAAGTCCGGGAGCCCCCGGCCACGGCGTACCGCGGCCAGGGGCTCCCGCTCAGCGCAGCGATCGTCAGACGTTCACGCCGAAGTCCTGCGCGATGCCCACCAGGCCCGAGGCGTAGCCCTGGCCGACCGCGCGGAACTTCCACTCGGCGCCGTTGCGGTAGAGCTCGCCGAAGACCATGGCGGTCTCGGTGGCCGCGTCCTCCGACAGGTCGTAGCGGGCGATCTCGGCGCCGCCGGCCTGGTTGACGATGCGGATGTAGGCGTTGCGGACCTGGCCGAAGTTCTGCGAGCGGTTCTCCGCGTCGTAGATCGAGACCGGGAAGACGATCTTGTCGACGTCGGCCGGGAGGCCGGCGAGGTTGACGTTGATCGCCTCGTCGTCGCCCGCGCCCTCACCCGTGCGGTTGTCACCGGTGTGGACGATGGTGCTGTCCGGCGTCTGCTTGTTGTTGAAGAAGACGAAGTGGGCGTCCGAATAGACCTTGCCCTGCTGGTTGACCGCGATCGCGGAGGCGTCGAGGTCGAAGTCCGTGCCGGTGGTGGTGCGGACGTCCCAGCCGAGGCCCACGGTGACGGCGGTCAGGCCCGGAGCCTCCTTGGTCAGCGAGACGTTGCCACCCTTGGACAGGCTTACAGCCATGGTTTGGGAGTCCCTTCCCTCGTTGCGGTACGGCTAGAAGCTACAGCTACCCCTATGAACGCGAAGAGGGGTACCTCAAGTTCCAGGTGTCTTTACTTTCTTTGCCAAAAAGCACTCTCAGGGGACCCTCAGGGGATATTCGCGTGACGTGGACCGGACAGGACAGGGAACATGGACGGCATGTCTGGTCCCTACGTCATCCGTGGCTCCGTCTCGCTTCCCGAGGCCGAGCTCATGTGGCGTTTCTCGCGCTCCAGCGGCCCGGGCGGCCAGCACGTCAACACCAGTGACTCGCAGGTCGAGCTGCGGTTCGACGTGGCGGCGACCGAGGCGCTGCCCGAGGTGTGGAAGCAGCGGGCGCTGCAGCGGCTGGCCGGGAGGCTGGTCGACGGTGTCGTCACCGTGCGCGCCTCCGAGCACCGCTCCCAGTGGCGCAACCGCGAGACCGCCGCCGTACGCCTCGCCACGCTCCTCGCCGAGGCGACGGCCCCGCCGCCCAAGCCGCGCAAGCCCACCCGCATCCCCCGCGGGATCAACGAGCGGCGGCTGCGGGAGAAGAAGCAGCGCTCGGAGACCAAGCGGGGGCGGTCCGGGCGGGACTGGGGCTAGGCCCTGTCGTCAAATTCCCGCCTGCCCGGCGACGCCTGGCACGCACTCCCCCAGAGGGGGGACCCCCAGCTGCGTTGCCGAACCGCCCACGTGGCTCCTCCCTCACGCTCGAACCGAGCTTCGCTCGGCTCGCGCGGGGGCACCCCCATCGAGGGCGCTCCGGCGCCTTGCGATCGCACGCACCAGACGCCGCCGGGCCCGC
>NZ_JOFS01000017.1 GCF_000719285.1 Streptomyces bicolor
CCCGCGCACGGCACCCCCGCCACCAGCACAGGCACGACAACCAGCAGATGAGTGACGAACCCCGCCGGATCCGGCAACAGCAACGCCGCCCCCGCCGACGCCGCCACCGGCACCCCGACCATCACCCCCAGCCCCCGCCACCGCCCCGCGAACACGAAGAGCAACGCCACCGGCGCCAGCAACGGCTTCAACGCGACCGCCGCCCCGATCACCGCCCCGGCCGCCACCCACCGCCCCCGTCCCGCCAGCAACAGCCCCAGCGGCAGTGCGAGCGCGGCCGTGGCCGTGGCCGTCCAGTTCCCCAGCAGCACAAGGTGAGCGAACGGCGCGAACCCCACCGCGAGCCCGATCAGCCCGAGCGCCGCGAAACGGCTGCGCAACGCGACACCGTGCAGGCGCAGGGCGCACACCCAGCCCCCCACCAGACACCCGACGACCCCCACCGGCACCAGCACACCCAGCGCATCCCGCGCAATCAGCACCTGCGGGACCGTCGCCAGCACCGCACTCGGCAAATAGAGGAAGTGGGAGTCGTCATACGGCGACCCCCGGCCAGCCAGACCCGCGCCGCCCGCACGACGTTGGCGTTGTCCATCCCTCCGTCCGAGGTCACACGAGCCGTACGCACCACAAGTGCCGTCAGCACGGCCCCGAGCACCACCCACAGATGCCACGTCGCCCGTCGTACCAACCACCCGGAGATGTCGCTTTTGTGCTCGCTCACCGTCTGAACGCTAGGGGCGCTTGGGCCTCTTGGGGCGGAGCGGCACACCCGCGACCCGTCTAAGATGCGCCCCATGAGCTATGGGCAGCAGGGGGGACCCCAGTCCCAATGGGATCCCTGGAAACCGCATTCCCAGCAGCCGTGGAACGGCGGCGGCGCCGACCAGACCCCGGACTGGGCCGCGCTCGCCGAGGCCTCCGAGTCGCGCAACAAGCGGCGCCGGCTGCTGTTCGTCGGCGGCGGCGCGCTCGCGACCATCGCGGTCGGTACCGCCGTCGCCGTGGCCGTGGTGTCAGCGAACGACAACCCCTCCTCGAACCAACCGGCTTCGGGCCTGTCCGGTGCGGGGAACCTGCCGGGCTCCACCACCCAGGCCCCGTCGTTCGAGCCGACGAGCGCTCCGCCGCCGCTGGACCCGAAGGACTTCATCTCCAGCAAGAGCAAGGACACCTCCCCCCTCGGCGCGCAGATCCTCTTCCCGGGCACGCAGTACACCGTGGGCGAGACGGTGTACAAGAAGGGCCCGACGGACGACACGAAGAGCTGCTCCGCGGCCGCCAAGGGCGGACTCCCGAAGATCCTCACCGACAACGACTGCACCCGCCTCCTGCGTGTCTCCTACGTCCAGGGCGGCATCGCGGTGACCGTCGGCGTGGCCGTCTTCGACACCGAGGCACAGGCCACCAAGGCCGCCGCCAAGGTCGACCCCCAGAAGGACTTCCTCAGGTCGCTCTCCGGCAAGGGCGTCAAGGGCTTCTGCAACTCCACCGTCTGTCTGATGTCCGCCAACTCCTACGGCCGTTATGCCTACTTCACCATCACCGGCTTCACCAGCGGCAAGGACGTGACGGACAAGGACACGGAGGTCTACAAGGCCAGCAACAACCTGAACAGCCTCACGTACGACCGGATTCACAAGCGGGGCGAGGCCCAGGCGTCGGCGGCGGCCAACGAGTAGTGGCGGACGACCGAGTAGACGGGGAAGAGGTGGCGTTGGGGCGCGGTTGGATGGATTTCCGCCCGCCGCCGCAGCTCATCCGTACGCCCCCACTTTCACCGGTGCTTGAGCCGCAACCGGATCGGCACGACCGCCGACTCCAGCTGCGTCCTCAGTGTCATCTTGGACACACCCTCCGTCCGCTCCTCGAAGCGGATCGGGATCTCCACGGCGCTGTGCCCGGCCCGCACGGCCTTGTACTTCAGCTCGACCTGGAAGCTGTAGCCCGCGCTGTCCAGCGTGGCCAGGTCGATGTCCCGCAGGGTCGCCGCCGACCACAGATTGAAGCCGGCCGTGATGTCCCGGATCTTCGTTCCGAGCACGGCACGGGCGTACCGGTTGGCGAACCGGGACAGCAGAACGCGGTGCATCCCCCAGTCCTCGTCGAGGGAGCCGCCCTCGACGTACCGGCTGCCGACCACCAGGCCCACCCCCGAGGCCACCGCCGTTCCCAGCATCCGCGGCACAGCCTCCGCCGGGTGGCTGCCGTCGGCGTCCATCTGGACGACGTACGCGGCGCCCTCCTCGAGCGCGGCGCTCATGCCCGCGACGTACGCCCGCCCCAACCCGTCCTTCTCGGTCCGGTGCAGCACGCTCATCCGGCGCCGCCCGTCCCAGTTGTACTTCTCGGCCAGCTCCTCGGCGAGCCGCCCGGTGCCGTCCGGGCTGGAGTCGTCGACGATCTTCAGGTGCAGCCCGTCGATCGGCAGGCCGAGCACCAGCTCGGCCATCCGCGGCAGGTTCGCGGCCTCGTTGTAGGTCGGCATGACCACGGTGACCGGCACACCAGGGTGTCTGTCGAGTTCCGTCATGGCTTTCTCTTTCCCTCCCCTAGGAGCCCCTACCGGGGCCCCTCCCCAACGGGCGCGGGCCTCCCCAGCGCCCGGAACTGCCAGCCCGCCGCGGCCCAGCGGTCCGCGTCGAGCACCCCCCGCCCGTCCACGATCCGCGGACGGGAAACCAGCGACCGGGCCCGCTCCGGGTCGATCTCCCGGAACTGCGGCCACTCGGTCAGATGCAGCACGAGATCGGCGCCCCCCAGCGCCTCCTCGGCCGACAGCGCATAGCCGAGGAGCGGGAACGCCTTGCGGGCGTTGTCCATCGCCTCGGGGTCGTAGACCGTGACGTCGGCGCCGTCGAGGCGCAGCCGGGCGGCGACGTTGAGCGCCGGCGAGTCACGGATGTCGTCGGAGTCGGGCTTGAAGGCGGCCCCGAGCACGGCGATCCGGGCCCCCAGCACCGATCCCCCGCACAGCTCCCGCGCCAGTTCGACAACCTTGTCGCGGCGCCGCATGTTGATCGCGTCGACCTCGCGCAGGAAGGCCAGCGAGACGCCCAGCTCGTCGGCGCGGTGCGCGAACGCGCGGATGTCCTTGGGCAGGCAGCCCCCGCCGAAGCCGACGCCGGCCCGCAGGAACTTGCGGCCGATCCGGTCGTCGTACCCGATCGCCTCGGCGAGCACGCCGACGTCGCCGCCCGCGGCCTCGCAGACCTCCGCCATCGCGTTGATGAAGGAGATCTTGGTGGCGAGGAAGGCGTTGGCGGCCGTCTTGACCAGCTCGGCGGTCGGGAAGTCGGCGGTGACGAGCGGAGTGCCGGCGGCGAGGACGGGGGCGTACACGGTGCGCAGAATCGTTTCGGCACGCTCCGACCGCACCCCGAACACCAGCCGGTCCGGCCGCAGCGTGTCCTCGACCGCGAACCCCTCCCGCAGGAACTCCGGGTTCCACGCGACCTCGGCCTCGGCATGCGCCTCGGCGAGCCTTTCCGCCGTCCCCACCGGCACGGTCGACTTGCCGACCAGCAGCGCGTCGGGCCCGGCGTGCTCGGCGATGGCCGCGAAGGCCGAGTCGACGTACGTCAGGTCCGCCCCCTCGGAGCCCTTGAGCTGCGGCGTACCGACACACACGAAGTGCACGTCGCCGAAGGCCCCGGCCTCCTCGTAGGAGGTGGTGAAGCGGAGTCGGCCGCTCGCCGTGTGCTTCGCTATCAGCTCGGGCAGCCCGGGCTCGTGGAACGGCACCCGGCCCGCCCGCAGCGCGGCGACCTTGTCCGGGTCGACGTCGACCCCGAGGACCTCGTGGCCGAGTTCCGCCATACAGGCGGCGTGGGTGGCACCGAGGTAGCCGGTGCCGATGACGGTGAGCCGCATCAGTACGGCCTTTCTTGCTTCAGAGGGAGCTCAGGAGGTCTTGATCCAGATGCGGTACTCGCTCGTGCCGTTCGCGTTGCGGAACGGGATCTCGGCCAGCAGCCGGTAGTGCGAGTTGCCCTTCACCGCGGCGGCGATGATGTCGTCCACCCTCGGGTTGGTGAGCCCGTCGAGGACGATCAGGTCGAAGTCGCCGTCCTTGACCGCCGCCTTGTAGGCCTCGTCACCGCTGTAGTACTTGCCCTTCTCGTCCTTGTACTCCATGCCGAAGAGGCTGTGCCACTGACCGTGGCTGGACTTGTCGTACAAGTAGTAGACGGGCACCTCGGGCGTCGAGGCGAGGTAGTTGCCCTTGCGGTCCACATGGGGCTCGATGGCGTTGATCATCTTGGTGGAGTTGGGCCAGATGTCGAAGCGCCAGTCCGCCTGCTGGATGCCCAGGCACAGCACCGCCGTCCAGAGCATGATGCCGAGCTGCGGATAGCGGAAGTGCGCACCCACCAGGCGGGTCACTCCCACACCGGCCATCGGCGCGGCGAAGAGCAGACCGAAGCCGACGTGCTTGAACAGCGAGACGACGGTGCCCAGATGGATCTGGTACGCCGGTGCCAGTACGGCCGTGCCGCACAGCACCAGGCCGAGCAGGGCCCGCCAGCGCCAGCCGGGGTTGCCGAGGTGCAGGGCCAGCGGCGACTCGTTCATACGGCTGCGCCGGACGTACGAGATCGCGCCGCCGACGGCCGCCAGGAACATCAGCCCGCCCCACTTGACGGTCTGCTCCAGCAGGAACTCGGTGGTGTCGGTGCCATGGGTACGGTCGGTGGTGGTCTGCCGCACACCGGCCATCAGGTCGGTGGTGTACACCCCGGCGGCGAGCAGACCGCCCATGCCGAGCCCGAGCAGCACCATCCGCGCGAACGCCTTGCCGCCCTTGTGCGGCCACGCGGTGAGCAGCGCGAGCACGACGATGGTCGGCAGGTACAGCGCGGACGCGTACTTGACCCCGACCGCCAGCACCCCGACCGGTGCGGCGAGCAGCACGGCGATCACGGGCGCCCGGTCGGTGCGCACGACGATCCAGGTGGTCAGGGCCAGCAGGAACACCGCGGCCGCGTCGTACGTGGCGAAGTAGCCCATGACGACGGTCGACTGGAGCACCGCGAAGAGCGCGGCGCCCGCCAGCGCGGCCCGCTCGTTGAACAGGCGCCGCGTGAACGAGTACAGCAGCCCGGTCGTGCAGAGCATGAAGAACAGGCTCAAGGTCCGCGCCCCGGCGAGCCCGAACTTCGCGTCCACGATCGCGGCGAGCAGCGGGTAGAGCTGCGGCGAGCCGGAGAAGTACGCGGCGTAGTCGCGGGGCATCTCGGTGCCGTGGAGCAGGTGGTCCAGCTCGGCGTGGCCGGCCGCCAGGTACAGCGCCTCGTCCTGGAACGCGGTGTTGGACAGCCGCAGCGACAACGCCGCCTGGATGGCCAGGATGCACAGCAGCACGGCCCGGCTGACCCAGGCCCGCCGCCTGCTCGCCGCCATCTCCCAGCCGGCTTCCGGCGTTTCGGGGATGTGGTACCCGGGCTCGTCCGGCACCTGCTGGTACCGGACCGTGCGCAGGGCGTAGGTCGGCTGGTCGTCGTGCATCCCCTGCGGCTGCTGGGGGACGGCTGCCGTGTACGGCGGCTGCTGCTGTTCGTAGGCCTGGTACTGGTCGTCGTACGCATAACCCTGCTGAGAGGGGCGCTGACCGTTGGAGTTGAACCAGGTGGAGGCGTTCTCCTCCTCGGCGTACGGATCGTAGGGCTGAGGTGTGTAGTGATCGTGTCGGGAGGTCATCACGGCTTCCGTACGTCGAAGCCGAAGCTGTCGTCGGCGGCCAGGCGCTTGAACTCCTTCAGCGCCAGCGGGCTCGCCTCCAATCGCCAGTCGGCACGCTTTTTGTGGTTGAACCAGACGAAACCGAGCATGTCGTCGTCCGCCGTGACGCCCGCGAACAGGTTGCGGATGTCGGCACGCCGCCGCTCACCCGCCATCGCGGCGGTCTCCAGCAGGATCATCGGCTTCTTGGTGAAGGTGCGGACCTGGTCCCGGGTCGCCCCGAAGACGCTGTCGAAGGCGCCGTCCTCCTCGATCGTCCAGTAGCCGATCAGCCCGACCCAGTCGACATAGGCGTCGCCCGGGTAGTACGGCTTGAGCTTGACGCTCTTGACCGGGTTGACGATGTTGGGCGACCAGGCCCAGATGACGTTCGAGGCGCCGACGTCGATGAAGGTCTCGTGGACGTGCCGCCAGGCGGCCACGTAGTCCGCGGGAGTCACGTTCTTCGTGCCCCACTTCTCCCAGTGCCCGTTGAACTCATCGGCGAAGGAGATCACGACGGGCAGGTTCAGCTTCCGGACGGCGGTGGCGTACTCCTTGATGTACGCGTCCGACTTCCCTGCCGCGATGTCGGCGACCGGCGTGTCGAAGGGCTCCCACGACATCAGCGTCATGGCGCCCTCACGCCAGGCGTTGCGCACCCCGCTGGCGTCGAAGCCGTCGCCCCAGGCGGCGTAGTACTCGATGAGGTTCGGCTGCTTGCCGACCATCTTCGTGTACGTGTCGATGGCCGCCATGGAGTTGGGCGCGCCGTCGACGGCGGCCCCGAAGTACTTCTTGCCCGGCTTCAGCAGGGGTACGACGTCGTAGGGGACGTCGGCCTCGGGACTCGCCGAGGAGTCCGCCCCGGCCTCGGCCTCCCCCGCACCGGCCGAGGCGGAGCCGCCCGAGTCCTCGCCGAGGACCGAGCAGCCCGTGAGGGCGAGCGCGCCGGCGAGCAGGCAGGCCGTCAGAGCCGTACGGGCACGGGTGAACGTCCGCATCAGGCAGCCACCTCCTTCTCGCGCGGCTGCACCAGGACCCGGCCCACGACCAGGGCGTAGAAGAGCCCGGAGGACAGGATCAGGGCGAAGTCCGGGGCGTCCATGGTGAACGTCCGGTAGACCGCTCCCAGGACCCAGATCAGCGCGGTGCCGCCGCTCCAGACCCACATGCCGATCCAGAAGCGCCGGGTCTTGTTCTTCTTGGCACCGGAGGAGCCGGTCGGCTGCCAGCCCATGCGGTTCTTGCGCAGGATGTCCCAGATGGCGAAGACGTGGGCCCAGCCGTACATCAGGCGGGCCGCCCAGGCCTCCAGGCGGTAGGGCGCCTTGTGCCACATCGGGAAGACGATCGTGGTGTAGATGATGCTGGGCAGCACCAGGGCCAGGTGCTCGACCATCAGCTTCTCCGGCATCATCAGCAGCAGCACGATCGGGATGACCGGGGCGGCGAAGGTGAACAGCGCCGTGTGGATGTAGTAGAAGAAGCCGGACATGTAGCACAGGCGGCTGGAGAACCTGATCTTCGCCTGCCAGAACTTACGGCTGCCGAGCAGGCTCATCGACCCGGAGCACCAGCGGTACTGCTGGTTGAAGAAGGCGCCGGCCGTGTCCGGGCACACGCCGGTCGACACGGCGACCGGCACATACCGCAGATCCCAGCCGAGCCCCCGCAGATCGAACCCGGTGTGCACGTCCTCGGAGTGTTCGATCAGCGTCGTACCGCCGTTGGTCTCCAGTGCCGCCCGCCGGTACACCGCACAACTGCCCACGCAGATCGCGCCGTCACTGCCCTGCCGCGACACCTGCACGGACCGGTAGAACAGCTCCTGCACCGCACCGGCCCCGCGCTCGATCCAGTTCTGCGAGTCCAGCACCCGGAAGTACTGCGGCGACTGGACGATGCCGATGCGCGGGTCCGCCTCCATGTACGGCAGCAGCTCCTGGAGCAGGTCGGAGCGCGGGGTGAAGTCGGCGTCCAGGATCAGGATGTACTGCCCGTCGGACTGCCCGAACCCGAAGTGCAGGTTGCCCGCCTTCTTGAACCAGCCGCGGTTCTCCCGGGTGCCGTAGCGGAACCCGAAGTCGCGTGCCATGGCGGCGAGTTCGGGACTGGCCCCGTCGTCGAGCACGAACGGAACACACACCCCCGGATACCGGTCGGCCATCTCCCGCACATGCCGCCAGGTGTTGTGCAGCACCTCGATGGGCTCACCGCACACAGGAAGAAAGACATCGACCGTCGGATACACGTCCGGCCGCCAGTTGTGCACGAGCCGCTTGTGGTGCGCGATGTCGAAGTCCCGGGTGAAACCGTTCACCCGCAGCGAGACCAGGTAGTACAGCACCGTGAAGACGAGCAGCGGCGTGTAGATCCACAGCACCGGCGTCGACTGCGCCAGCTTGAACTGGCTCACCACCAGACAGCAGAAGCTGATCAGCGAACTGATCGTCAGAATCCACAGATGCCGTCTGGCGTAGGAGTACTTCTCCTTGTCCGTCGGCGGCAGCGGCAGCAACCCCAAAGGAGCGCCATCACCCCGCCCCGCCTTCCGGCGCCCGCCACCGTTCTCGCGCACGGCGCGGCGCCCCCCGGTCCGCGCAGGACCAACTGAACTCATGAAAGACCCACCCCCGGGCCCGGATACGGCCCGTTGACCCCCACCCTCTGCGCGGCCTTCCCCATGTCGATTTCTCGAACAACGGCCGAGCAGCTCGAACTACCGCCCGAGAGGCGAAAGGTTATACGAGAGGTAAGAAGGCCGTAAGGGGCATCAAGCGGACTTACGCCCGGTAAGTCCCGACATGAGCACTATCCGACCCCAAATGTCAGGTAACTAACAGGTTTCGCATCCGGACGTCCCGGGCAGGGATCGCCTGTTTCGCGCTTCCTTGTTCCGTGCGGCGAGCAACTCGTCCGCGGGGTACCCGACCTCTTCGAGGGTCAGCCCGTGCGGCCGTACGACATGCACGGCGGAGTCCCGGACACCCGCGGCGAGCACCTTGCCGGGCCAGTCGGCGGGCCGGTGCCCGTCTCCGACGAACAACAGCGCCCCGATGAGCGACCGCACCATGTTGTGGCAGAAGGCGTCGGCCCGAACGGTGGCGGTGATGATCCCGTCGTCCTCCCCCCGCACGAGGCTCAGCTCCTGAAGCGTGCGGATGGTGGTGGCCCCCTCCCGCTTCTTGCAGTAGGCGGCGAAGTCATGCTCCCCGAGGAGCTGCCCGGCGGCCTCGTTCATGGCATCGACATCGAGAGGCCAGTCGTGCCAGAGAACGTGATTGCGCAGCAGCGGATCGACCCCGCCGGGATTGTCGGTGACGCGATAGGCATAACGCCGCCAGACAGCGGAGAACCGCGCGTTGAACCCACTGGGCGCCTCCCGCAGGGCCCACACCCGCACGTCCTTGGGCAGCCGCCCGGCGAGCCGCTTGAGCAGCTTCTCGTGGTGCTCGCGCCAGACCGACTCCGGCAGATCGACATGCGCCACCTGCCCCCGCGCATGCACCCCGGCATCGGTACGCCCGGCAACGGTCAACTCGTACGTGGTGCCCCCGGACCGCGTGACGGTCCGCAGAGCATCCTCGATCTCCCCCTGCACGGTCCGCCTACCGCCGGCCTGCTTGGCCCAGCCGTGGAACTCGGTCCCGTCATAGGACAGATCGAGGCGGACACGAACGTAACCGGGTGCTGCTTCATCACTCACGTACAGATCCTCTCAGGTACAAAAAAAGCGGGCCCGCCCCTCGAAAGGAACGGACCCGCAATCGCCCTCAAGGGGCGCGGGGACCTGCGCGAACAACCACGACGGAGCCGCAGCCGCACGACAACAGCCACCCGGCAGACGCTTAGGCGTCCTTCGACTCCTCGGCGGGAGCCTCCGCGGCCTCGTCGGCCTTGGTCGTGTCGACCTTGGCCTCAGCAGCCTCCGCGTCCTTGGCGGCACGCTTCGTCGCGGCCTCGGCCTCACCGGTGGCCTCCTGCGCAACCGTCAGCGCCTCGACCAGCTCGATGACAGCCATGGGCGCGTTGTCGCCACGGCGGTTACCGATCTTGGTGATGCGGGTGTAGCCACCCGGACGGTTCTCGTACCGCGGGCCGATCTCGGTGAAGAGCGTGTGGACGATGCCCTTGTCCGTGATGACCTGGAGCACCTGACGGCGGTTGTGAAGGTCACCCTTCTTCGCCTTGGTGATCAGACGCTCGGCGTACGGCCGCAGACGGCGGGCCTTCGCCTCGGTGGTGGTGATACGGCCGTGCTCGAAGAGGCTCTTCGCCAGGTTCGCGAGGAGCAGCTTCTCGTGCGCGGCACTGCCGCCCAGACGGGCACCCTTGGTGGGCTTCGGCATTGTTCTTCTCCTGTGTGTCTGCCCCGGCCGTATCAGGTACCGGGGTCAGTATCCGAGCGAGCGGGTTTGCTCGTCGGAGACCCCGCGCCCCAAAGGGGCGCGGGGAACTGCGCGACCAGCCACAGCGGGCCCGCAGCCAAGAACCGGCAGTCGGTCCCGAGCTCTTAATACTGCTCGGTCTCGACGAACCCGGCGTCGGCGTCGTCGTCCGCACCAAAGGCGTCCGCCGCGGCCGTGGGGTCGAACCCGGGAGGCGAGTCCTTGAGCGCGAGGCCCATACCCGCCAGCTTCGCCTTGACCTCGTCGATCGACTTCGCACCGAAGTTACGAATGTCGAGCAGGTCGGCCTCGGAACGAGCCACGAGCTCACCCACGGAGTGGATGCCCTCGCGCTTGAGGCAGTTGTACGACCGAACGGTGAGCTCGAGCTCCTCGATCGGCAGAGCAAGGTCCGCGGCAAGCGCAGCGTCCGTCGGGGACGGACCCATGTCGATGCCCTCGGCGTCGATGTTCAGCTCGCGGGCGAGACCGAACAGCTCGACCAGGGTCTTACCGGCGGAGGCCATGGCGTCACGCGGACGCATCGCCTGCTTGGTCTCGACGTCGACGATCAGCTTGTCGAAGTCGGTGCGCTGCTCGACACGCGTGGCCTCGACCTTGTACGTGACCTTCAGAACCGGCGAGTAGATGGAGTCGACCGGGATACGACCGATCTCCTGGCCCACCTGCTTGTTCTGAACAGCCGAGACATAACCACGGCCACGCTCGACCGTGAGCTCCATCTCCAGCTTGCCCTTGCCGTTGAGCGTGGCGAGGACGAGGTCGGGGTTGTGCACCTCGACACCGGCCGGGGGCGCGATGTCGGCGGCGGTGACCAGACCCGGGCCCTGCTTGCGCAGGTACATCACGACGGGCTCGTCGTGCTCCGAGGAGACGACCAGCTGCTTGATGTTGAGGATCAGGTCAGTGACGTCCTCCTTGACGCCCGGCACGGTGGTGAACTCGTGCAGGACACCGTCGATGCGGATGCTGGTGACAGCAGCGCCGGGGATCGACGACAGGAGGGTGCGGCGGAGCGAGTTGCCGAGGGTGTAGCCGAAGCCCGGCTCCAGCGGCTCGATCACGAACCGGGAGCGGAACTCGTCGACGACCTCTTCGGTCAACGAGGGACGCTGAGCGATCAGCATGTGTGGATCAGATCCTTCTTTCGTGGACGCCCGCTATTTGACGCCCGACGGAAACCGCACCCGTGAAAAGTGCGGGTACTGCAAGGGTAAGGGCGATACGGCCCTTTGCAGAGCCGTACCGCCCGAACCCAGAGCCTGCTCGAAGCAGCCGTACGTCAGACGCGACGACGCTTCGGCGGACGGCAGCCGTTGTGCGGGGTCGGGGTGACGTCCTGGATGGAGCCGACCTCGAGGCCCGTGGCCTGCAGGGAGCGGATCGCGGTCTCACGACCCGAACCCGGACCCTTCACGAACACGTCGACCTTGCGCATGCCGTGCTCCTGGGCGCGGCGGGCAGCCGACTCGGCGGCCATCTGCGCGGCGAACGGCGTGGACTTCCGGGAGCCCTTGAAGCCGACGTGGCCGGCGGAGGCCCAGGAGATCACGTTGCCGGACGGGTCCGTGATGGAGACGATCGTGTTGTTGAACGTGCTCTTGATGTGCGCGTGGCCGTGAGCGACGTTCTTCTTTTCCTTGCGGCGCACCTTCTTGGCAGCGCCCTGACGACCCTTGGGGGGCATCTGTACTCCTACGGGAGGTGGTCGGTCCTACAGCGAAGACCGCTGGACGGCGAAGTCCGCTGTGGACTACTTCTTGCCCGGCTTCTTCTTGCCGGCGATGGCGCGACGCGGGCCCTTGCGGGTGCGGGCGTTGGTGCTGGTGCGCTGACCGCGGACGGGCAGCCCACGACGGTGACGCAGACCCTGGTAGCAGCCGATCTCGACCTTGCGGCGGATGTCGGCCTGGATCTCGCGACGGAGGTCACCCTCGGTGCGGATGTTGTTGTCCACGTACTCGCGGATCGCGACGAGCTGCTCCTCGGAGAGGTCGCGAACGCGGGTGTTGGGGTTGACGCCGGTCGCGGCCAGCGTCTGCTGCGAAAGGGTCCGGCCGATGCCGAACACGTAGGTGAGGGCGACCTCCACGCGCTTGTCGCGCGGGATGTCAACACCGGAAACGCGTGCCATTCAATGGCTCCTGGTGATCTTCGGAGGTCTTCCGCAGAACCGACTCCCAGCCGCCGTACCAGGTACGAACTGGGTCCCCGGCCTCCGAACCGGGGGTATCAGGCGCCGAAGCGTCTGGATCCTGCGTATGAACATATTCAGCTCGCGTCGCGCGAAGTCCTGCGAATGCAGAAAGGTGATCGTGCGGTCAGCCCTGGCGCTGCTTGTGGCGCGGGTTCTCGCAAATGACCATGACCCGACCGTGACGGCGGATCACCCTGCACTTGTCGCAGATCTTCTTGACGCTCGGCTTGACCTTCATTGGGTGAGGTTCTCCGGGTCAGTGCCATCGCCACGGGAGGACCCGGGGCGGGGGCAAGATCTACTTGTACCGGTAGACGATCCGGCCACGCGTCAGGTCGTACGGAGACAGCTCCACCACGACCCGGTCGTCAGGGAGGATGCGGATGTAGTGCATACGCATCTTGCCGCTGATGTGTGCCAGGACCTGGTGGCCGTTCTGGAGCTCGACCTTGAACATGGCGTTCGGCAGAGACTCGACGACAGTGCCCTCGATCTCGATGGCACCTTGCTTCTTGGCCACGCTTCGCCCTTCGGAATCGACTACCTTGATCGACCCGTGCACTTTTCCCTTACGGGCGCATGCAGACATGCGGGTACACAAGAGCCGACGAGTCAGTCTACGTCAGCGCACCCGGAAAGACGAATCGAGGGAGTCTGCCCCAGGGGACAGATCGTTAAGCGCGCCCCAAAGGGGCGCGGGGGTGTCTCGATGCGCGGCTCCGCCGCGTGGGCGCGCGACCAGCCCCCACACTCAGCCCAACGGATCCGGCGCAGCAACGATCCCGAGCTCCGCCAGCTTCGCCTTACCCCCGTCGGGAGACGTAAGCACCAGCGGCCCCTCCGCCGTCAACGCGACCGAGTGCTCCCAGTGGGACGACCACGTGCCATCAGTGGTGATGACCGTCCAGTCGTCCGACAGGACCTCCGTCTTCGGCGTGCCCAGGGACACCATCGGCTCGATCGCCAGGCAGAAACCCGGGACCAGCTTCGGCCCCTTCCCCCGCCGCCGGTCGACGTAGTTCAGCAGATGCGGGTCCATGTGCATCTCGGTGCCGATGCCGTGGCCGCCGTAGTCCTCGATGATCCCGTACTTGCCGCCACCCGGCTTCGGCTGCCGGCGGATGTACGTCTCGATGGCCCGCGACACATCGACCAGACGGTTGCCCTGCTTCATCGCCGCGATACCGGCCCACATCGACTCCTCGGTCACCCGGGAGAGCTCGACCAGCTCCGGAGCGTGACCGGAGCCCACGAAGGCGGTGTAGGCGGCGTCGCCGTGCCAGCCGTCGATGACGGCGCCGCAGTCGATGGAGATGATGTCGCCGTCCTTGAGGACGACGTCCTCGGACGGGATGCCGTGGACGACGACGTCGTTCACGGACGTGCAGATCGTTGCGGGGAAGCCGCCGTAGCCGAGGAAGTTCGACTTGGCGCCGTGCTCCGCGAGCACCTTGCGGGCGACCTCGTCCAGATCCTTGGTGCTGGCCCCGGGCACCGCTGCCTCGCGCGTGGCCGCGTGAATGGCGGCGACGACCAGCCCCGCCTCACGCATCTTGGCGATCTGCTCGGGGCTCTTGATCTGCACCATGGGGACGGAGGCCTTTCTCGGACCGGACACGGGGACTGCTTCAACCATAAGGGGGGAGTCGGCACACCCACCCCACACAGCAGCCGCGGCCCCCTCACCGGGAACCGCGGCCTGAGCTGCATACGCGCTGCGAACGCTCCTACTTGCCGTCCTCGTCGCGCTGGAGCGCCTCCATCGCGCGAGCCGTCACCTCTTCGACCTTGCCGAGCGCGGAGATGGTGACCACCAGCCCCTGCGCCTTGTAGTAGTCGATGATCGGCTCGGTCTGCGTGTGGTAGACCTCCAGCCGCTTGCGGACGGTCTCCTCGGAGTCGTCGTCCCGCTGGTACAGCTCGCCGCCGCAGACGTCGCAGACGCCTTCCTGCTTCGGCCGGCTGTACGTGACGTGGAAGACGTGGCTGGAGTCCTTGCGGCAGATGCGCCGCCCGGCGATCCGCTTGACGACCTCCTCCTCGGGGACTTCGAGGTCCAGCACCGCGTCCAGCTTCATGCTCTCGGACTGCAGCATCTCGTCGAGCGCCTCGGCCTGGGACACGTTGCGCGGGAAACCGTCCAGCAGGAAGCCGCCCTCGGCGTCCGGCTTCTCCATGCGGTCCTTGGCCATCCCGATGGTGACCTCGTCCGGCACCAGGTTGCCCGCGTCCATGTAGGACTTCGCGAGTTTCCCGAGCTCCGTCTGCTGGCTGATGTTGGCGCGGAAAAGGTCGCCCGTGGAGATGTGCGGGATCGACAGGTTCTTGGCCAGGAACGCGGCCTGCGTTCCCTTTCCGGCACCCGGCGGCCCGACGAGGACGATTCGCATCAGCGGAGGAACCCTTCGTAATTGCGCTGCTGGAGCTGGCTCTCGATCTGCTTCACCGTCTCGAGACCCACACCCACGATGATCAGGATGCTGGTCCCGCCGAACGGGAAGTTCTGGTTTGCCCCGAAACCAGCCAACGCCATCGTCGGCACGAGAGCGATCAGACCCAAGTACAGCGAGCCCGGCCAAGTGATCCGGTTGAGCACGTAGGAAAGGTACTCAGCGGTCGGTCGGCCAGCCCGGATGCCCGGGATGAAGCCACCATACTTCTTCATGTTGTCCGCGACTTCCTCGGGGTTGAACGAGATGGCCACGTAGAAGAAAGCGAAGAAGATGATCAGGAAGAAGTAGAGGACGATGTGCATCGGGGCGTCCGTCTGCGCCAGGTTCTTTTCGACCCAGACCTTCCAGTCGGCGTTTCCTCCGGAGAACTGCGCGATCAGTGCCGGGATGTACAGCAGCGACGAGGCAAAGATCACAGGAATGATGCCCGCCTGGTTGACCTTCAGCGGAATGTACGTCGACGTACCGCCATAGGACCGACGGCCGATCATGCGCTTCGCGTACTGCACCGGAATACGACGCTGAGCCTGTTCGACGAAGACCACCAGGCCGATCATGACCAGGCCGACGGCGACCACCGTGCCGAACTCGATCCAGCCACCCGCCAGATCGCCCTGCTGCTTGATTGCCCACAGCGCGGACGGGAAGGTCGCGGCGATCGAGATGAACATCAGGATCGACATGCCGTTGCCGATACCGCGGTCGGTGATGAGCTCACCGAGCCACATGACGGTGGCCGTACCGGCGGTCATCGTGATGACCATGACGACGGTGGTGAAGATCGAGCGGTCGGGAACGATCTGGCCGGCCACCTGGCAGTTCGGGAAGAGCGAGCCGCTGCGGGCCGTGGCCACCAGGCCGGTGCCCTGCAGGATGGCGAGCGCCACCGTCAGGTATCGGGTGTATTGCGTGATCTTCGCCGTGCCGGACTGGCCCTCCTTCTTCAGGGCTTCCAGGCGCGGGATCACGACGGTCAGCAGCTGCAGGATGATGCTCGCCGTGATGTACGGCATGATGCCGAGCGCGAAGATCGTGATCTGCAGCAACGCGCCGCCGCTGAACATGTTGACGAGACCGAACAGGCCCTGGTTGGTGCTCGCCTGGTCGATGCAGACCTGGACGGCCCTGTAGTCGACGCCGGGGATCGGGATATGTGTACCGATCCGGTAGATCACGATGATGCCGAGCGTGAAGAGCAGCTTCTTGCGCAGGTCGGGCGTCTTGAACGCCCGGGCGAACGCGGTGAGCACGGTGCCTCCTGCGACCCCCGCGCTACTGCGTCAAGGGTGACGGTCTTGAGGTTCGACTAATAGGAACGACTTAGCTAACGGTCAACTGCCGCTCAGAGTGCCCCACAAGAAGCACTCCGTAAAAGTGGGCAGTGCAGGCCACCATACCGGCGAGACTGCCCCCCTTGGAACGACCAACCGGGGATACCCCATTTGTGGGGTATCCCCGGTCGGGATCGCTCAAGTCATCAAGACGCCTGATGCGTTCAGACGAGCTCGGTGACGGTACCGCCGGCGGCGGTGATCTTCTCCTTGGCGGAGCCGGAGACGGCGTCGACCGTCACCTGCAGCGCCACGGAGATCTCGCCCTGGCCGAGGACCTTGACGAGGCTGTTCTTGCGAACGGCACCCTTGGCGACCAGGCCCTCGACGGTGACCTCGCCACCCTCGGGGTACAGGGACGCCAGCTTGTCGAGGTTCACGACCTGGTACTCGGTCTTGAACGGGTTCTTGAAGCCCTTCAGCTTCGGAAGACGCATGTGGAGGGGCATCTGGCCACCCTCGAAGCGCTCCGGAACCTGGTAACGAGCCTTCGTACCCTTCGTACCACGACCGGCCGTCTTACCCTTCGACGCCTCACCACGACCGACACGGGTCTTGGCGGTCTTGGCGCCCGGGGCGGGACGGAGGTTGTGGATCTTCAGCGGGTTCTGCTCCGCCATGATCAGTCGACCTCCTCGACCGTCACGAGGTGGCGGACGGTGTGCACCATGCCGCGGAACTCGGGGCGGTCCTCCTTGACGACCTGCGTGTTGATGCCCTTGAGACCAAGGGAGCGCAGGGTGTCACGGTGGTTCTGCTTGCTGCCGATGTAGGACTTGACCTGCGTAATCTTGAGCTGCGCCATGATTACGCACCCGCCCCGGCACGCGCACGGAGAAGAGCCGCGGGGGCGACGTCCTCGAGCGGCAGACCACGGCGGGCCGCGATCTCCTCGGGACGCTGCAGGCCCTTCAGGGCCTCCACGGTCGCGTGCACGATGTTGATGGCGTTGTCGGAGCCGAGCGACTTCGACAGCACGTCGTGGATACCGGCGCACTCGAGCACGGCACGCACCGGACCACCGGCGATAACACCGGTACCGGGCGACGCGGGCTTGAGCAAGACGACGCCGGCAGCCTTCTCACCCTGGATGGGGTGCGGGATGGTGCCCTGGATGCGGGGGACCTTGAAGAAGTGCTTCTTGGCCTCCTCAACACCCTTGGCGATGGCGGCCGGCACCTCCTTGGCCTTGCCGTAACCGACACCCACGGTGCCGTCACCGTCGCCCACCACGACCAGCGCGGTGAAGCTGAAGCGACGACCACCCTTCACAACCTTGGCGACGCGGTTGATCGCGACAACGCGCTCAACGTACGCGGTCTTCTCGGCGGCAGCTGCGCCGCCGTCACGGCCCTTCCGGTCCCGCCGCTCGCCGCCACCGGCACCGCCACCGCGGCGCTGGGGTCCAGCCATTGGATTTACCTCTCTCTTTTCCGCTAGCTACGAACGGCTCAGAACTTCAAGCCGGCTTCGCGGGCGGCGTCCGCCAGGGCGGCGATGCGCCCGGCGTACTGGTTACCACCACGGTCGAATACGACGGCCTCGACGCCCGCGGCCTTGGCGCGCTCGGCGACCAGGGCGCCGACCTGCTTGGCCTGCGCGGACTTGTCGCCCTCGCCACCGCGGATCGAGGTCTCCAGGGTGGACGCCGACGCAAGGGTGTGACCCTTGAGGTCGTCGATCACCTGGGCCACGATGTGGCGGTTGGAGCGGGTAACGACCAGACGGGGACGCTCCGCCGTACCGTTGATCCGCTTGCGGATCCGGATGTGACGGCGCTTGATCGCGGCGCGCTTGTAGGCGTCGCCCTTGAGAATCTTCTGCCCGTATGCCATGGCTTACTTACCCGCCTTTCCGACCTTGCGGCGGATGACTTCGCCCTCGTACTTGACGCCCTTGGCCTTGTACGGGTCGGGCTTGCGCAGCTTGCGGATGTTGGCCGCGACCTCGCCGACCTTCTGCTTGTCGATGCCCTCGACCGAGAAACGCGTCGGAGCCTCGACCTTGAAGGTGATGCCCTCGGGGGCCTCGACCAGGATCGGGTGGCTGTAACCGAGCGCGAACTCGAGGTTCGAGCCCTTGGCGGTCACGCGGTAACCGACACCGCTGATCTCGAGCTTCTTCACGTAACCCTGGGTCACGCCGGTGATCATGTTCGCCACCAGCGTGCGGGACAGGCCGTGCAGGGCCTTGTTCTGACGCTCGTCGTTCGGGCGGGTCACCTGCAGGGTGCCGTCTTCGCCCTTGGCGACCTCGATCGGCGCCGACACGGTGTGGGTCAGCTCGCCCTTGGGGCCCTTGACCTTGACCGTACGGCCGTCGATGGTGACGTCCACGCCGGCGGGAACCGCGATGGGGAGCTTGCCGATGCGCGACATAGCTGTTTCCTCCGTTCCCTTCTGCTACCAGACGTAGGCGAGGACTTCTCCGCCTACGCCCTTCTTGCCGGCCTGCTTGTCGGTGAGGAGCCCGTGGGACGTGGAGATGATCGCCACGCCGAGGCCGCCGAGCACCTTCGGCAGGTTGGTGGACTTCGCGTAAACCCGCAGACCGGGCTTGGAGATCCGCTTGATGCCCGCGATGGAGCGCTCACGGTTGGGGCCGAACTTCAGCTCCAGGACGAGGTTCTTGCCGACCTCGGCGTCCTCGACCTTCCAGCCCGTGATGAAGCCCTCCTGCTGGAGGATCTCCGCGATGTGCGACTTGATCTTCGAGTGCGGCATCGCCACGGTGTCGTGGTACGCCGAGTTCGCGTTCCGCAGACGCGTAAGCATGTCTGCGATCGGATCAGTCATGGTCATGAATTGGCCTTCGGCCTCTCTCGCCGGGGTTTCCTGGTGCGCCATCCCTCTCCCCGATCCGAGACGGGACGGGTGCGGCGCGGTGGACCTACGGCGTAGTAAGTCGTACGGGCGTGACAGGCGCCCAACCCCACAAGCCTAAGCCATGCGGGGGTGGGCCCCTGTCCACCCAGATGCTTACCGAGAGCTTCCGGAATCCCTAAATAAGGGGATTACCAGGAGCTCTTGGTCACGCCCGGCAGCTCGCCACGGTGAGCCATCTCACGAAGGCACACGCGGCACAGGCCGAACTTGCGGTACACGGAGTGCGGACGGCCGCAGCGCTGGCAGCGGGTGTAGCCACGCACACCGAACTTGGGCTTGCGAGCAGCCTTAGCGATCAGAGCCTTCTTCGCCATCTCGCTCACGCCTCCTTGAACGGGAAGCCGAGGTGACGAAGGAGCGCGCGGCCCTCAGCGTCGTTGGTCGCCGTGGTCACCACGGTGATGTCCATACCCCGGACGCGGTCGATCTTGTCCTGGTCGATCTCGTGGAACATGACCTGCTCCGTGAGACCGAAGGTGTAGTTGCCACGGCCGTCGAACTGCTTGGGGGACAGACCACGGAAGTCGCGGATGCGCGGGAGCGCGAGCGACAGGGTGCGGTCCAGGAACTCCCACATGCGGTCGCCACGGAGCGTGACGTGGGCACCGATCGGCTGGCCCTCACGCAGCTTGAACTGCGCGATGGACTTGCGGGCCTTGGTGACGGCCGGCTTCTGACCGGTGATCGTGGTGAGGTCGCGGATGGCGCCCTCGATCAGCTTGGAGTCGCGGGCGGCGTCGCCCACACCCATGTTGACCACGATCTTGACGAGGCCGGGGATCTGCATGACGTTCTCGTACTTGAACTCGTCACGCAGCTTGCCCGCGATCTCCTCGCGGTACTTCTGCTTCAGACGCGGAGTCGTGGTGGTAGCCATCAGATGTCCTCACCCGTCCGCTTGGCAACGCGGATCTTGTTGCCTTCGTCGTCGAAGCGGTAACCGACACGCGTGACGACCTTGTTGCCGTCCTTCTCAACGACCAGCTGGACGTTGGAGACGTGGATCGGCGCCTCGGTCGTGACGATGCCGCCGGCCTGGGAACCGCGAGCGGTCGGACCGGCCTTGGTGTGCTTCTTGACCCGGTTGACACCCTCGACCAGGACGCGCTCCTCGCGCGGGTAAGCGGCAATGACCTTGCCCTGCTTGCCCTTGTCCTTGCCGGTGATGACCTGGACCAGGTCGCCCTTCTTGATCTTCATGCTTACAGCACCTCCGGCGCGAGCGAGATGATCTTCATGAACTTCTTCTCGCGCAGCTCACGGCCGACGGGGCCGAAGATACGGGTGCCGCGAGGGTCGCCGTCGTTCTTCAGAATGACGGCGGCGTTCTCGTCGAAGCGGATGTACGAGCCGTCCGGACGGCGGCGCTCCTTGACGGTGCGAACGATGACCGCCTTGACGACGTCACCCTTCTTCACGTTGCCACCGGGGATCGCGTCCTTGACGGTGGCGACGATGACGTCACCGATGCCCGCGTAGCGGCGACCGGAGCCACCGAGCACACGGATGCAAAGGATCTCCTTCGCACCAGTGTTGTCGGCGACACGCAGTCGCGACTCCTGCTGGATCACGTCTATCTCCTGTTTGTCTGCCGGTTCCCTCCGGGGTTTGAACCGGAGAGCCTGGCGGAACCGTCCTGCGGGGATTGCCTCGCAGGAATTACTTGCGCCTCTGAAAGGGAAGAACCCTGTCCGCCGGGGCCGGAGCCCCGGCGGGGGTCAGCGGGGCCGTAGCCCCGCTTGATTACTTCGCCTTCTCGAGGATCTCGACGACGCGCCAGCGCTTCGTCGCGGACAGCGGCCGGGTCTCCATGAGGAGGACGCGGTCGCCGACACCCGCGGCGTTCTGCTCGTCGTGCGCCTTGAGCTTGTTCGTACGGCGGATGACCTTGCCGTACAGCGCGTGCTTCACGCGGTCCTCGACGGCGACGACGACGGTCTTGTCCATCTTGTCGCTGACGACGAGACCCTCACGGGTCTTGCGGAAGCCGCGCGCCTCTGCGTTCTCAGTCACGTTCTTCTCGCTCATCAGGCGTTCTCCACCGTTTCGATGCCCAGCTCACGCTCGCGCATCAGGGTGTAGATCCGCGCGATGTCCTTGCGGACCGCCTTGAGACGGCCGTGGTTCTCGAGCTGACCCGTCGCCGCCTGGAAGCGGAGGTTGAACAGCTCTTCCTTGGCCTCGCGAAGCTTCGCCAGAAGCTCCTCGTTGCCCAGCTCGCGCAGCTCGGACGCCTTGGTACCGGCCGACATCACGCTTCACCTGCCTCGCGCTTGACGATCCGGCACTTCATCGGCAGCTTGTGGGCCGCACGAGTCAGCGCCTCACGGGCGATCTTCTCGTTGGGGTACGACAGCTCGAACATCACGCGTCCGGGCTTGACGTTGGCGATCCACCACTCCGGAGAACCCTTACCGGAACCCATGCGGGTCTCGGCGGGCTTCTTGGTGAGCGGACGGTCCGGGTAGATGTTGATCCAGACCTTGCCACCACGCTTGATGTGACGCGTCATGGCGATACGAGCGGCCTCGATCTGACGGTTCGTCACGTACGCCGGGGTGAGCGCCTGGATGCCGTACTCGCCGAACGCAACCGTCGTGCCACCCTTGGCAGCGCCGGAGCGCTTCGGGTGGTGCTGCTTGCGGTGCTTGACCCTACGGGGGATCAGCATGTCGGTCAGGCCTCCGTTCCGGTGCTCTCAGCCGGAGCGGACGCGGGAGCCTCGGCCTTGGGGGCCTCGGAACCGGCAGCCTGCTGCGGCTTGCGACCGCGCCGCTCGCCACCGCGGCCACCACGGGCCGGGCGGTCGGCACCGCCACGCGCCGGGCGGTTACCCGCACGGGCGGCAGCGTTCTCGGCGCGGACCTCGGCGATGTTCTTGACGTCGCCCTTGTAGATCCAGACCTTCACACCGATGCGGCCGAAGGTCGTCTTGGCCTCGAAGAAGCCGTAGTCCACGTTCGCGCGGAGCGTGTGCAGGGGCACACGGCCCTCGCGGTAGAACTCCGAGCGGGACATCTCGGCGCCACCGAGGCGGCCACCGCACTGGATCTTGATGCCCTTGGCGCCGGCCTTCATGGCGGACTGCATGCTCTTGCGCATGGCCCGACGGAAGGAGACGCGGGAGGAGAGCTGCTCGGCAACGGCCTGGGCAACCAGCTGAGCGTCGGTCTCGGGGTTCTTGACCTCGAGGATGTTCAGCTGGACCTGCTTGCCCGTGAGCTTCTCGAGGTCACCGCGGATGCGGTCGGCCTCGGCGCCACGGCGGCCGATGACGATGCCCGGACGCGCGGTGTGGATGTCCACGCGGACACGGTCACGGGTGCGCTCGATCTCCACCTTCGAGATGCCGGCGCGCTCCATGCCGGACGTCATCATCCGACGGATGGCGACGTCTTCCTTGACGTAGTCCTTGTACAGCTTGTCGGCGTACCAACGCGACTTGAAGTCGGTCGTGACACCGAGCCGGAACCCGTGCGGGTTTACCTTCTGGCCCATTACCGGGTTCCTTCCTTGCTGGCGACGACCACGGTGATGTGGCTGGTCCGCTTGCGGATCCGGTAGGCACGACCCTGGGCGCGCGGCCGGAACCGCTTCAGGGTCGGACCCTCGTCGACGTACGCCTCGCTGATGACCAGCGAGGAGGCGTCCGTGTGGTCGTAGTTGTGCGCGGCGTTGGCGATGGCGCTGTCGAGCACCTTGCCGACCGGCACAGAGGCAGCCTGCGGAGCGAATCGCAGGACCGCCTGGGCCTCCGTGGCGTTCATGCCACGGATGAGGTCCACCACACGGCGGGCCTTCATGGGCGTGACGCGGATGTACCGCGCCTGGGCCCTGGCTTCCATGGTTGTCCCTTCAGTTACTTACGTGTCTGAATGCGATCCGCTACTAGCGGCGCTTCGACTTCCGGTCTTCCTTGACGTGACCCCGGAAGGTGCGCGTCGGCGAGAACTCGCCGAGCTTGTGGCCGACCATCGACTCGGTGACGAACACCGGGATGTGGGTCTTGCCGTTGTGCACCGCGAGCGTGTGGCCGAGCATGGCCGGCACGATCATGGAGCGACGGGACCAGGTCTTGATGACGTTCTTGGTGCCGGCTTCGTTCTGGGCTTCCACCTTCTTGATCAGGTGGTCGTCGACGAAGGGCCCCTTCTTGAGACTGCGCGGCATCTAAACCCGCTCCTAGCGCTTCTTGTTCGTCTTGCGGCGGCGGACGATGTACTTGTTGCTCGCCTTCTTGGGAGCACGAGTACGACCTTCCTTCTGACCCCAGGGGCTGACCGGGTGGCGACCACCGGAGGTCTTGCCCTCACCACCACCGTGGGGGTGGTCAACCGGGTTCATCGCCACACCGCGAACGGTCGGGCGGACGCCCAGCCAGCGCTTACGGCCGGCCTTACCCCAGTTGATGTTGCTCTGCTCGGCGTTGCCGACCTCGCCGACGGTGGCGCGGCAGCGCACGTCGACCAGGCGGATCTCACCGGACGGCATGCGGAGGTGGGCCATCGAGCCCTCCTTCGCGAGCAGCTGCACGGAGGCACCGGCGGAGCGGGCGAACTTGGCACCGCCACCGGGACGGAGCTCGATCGCGTGGATCGTGGTACCGACCGGGATGTTGCGGAGGGCCAGGTTGTTGCCCGGCTTGATGTCGGCCCCGGGACCGTTCTCGACGCGGTCACCCTGCTGCAGGTTGCGCGGGGCGAGGATGTAGCGCTTCTCGCCGTCGGCGTAGTGCAGCAGCGCGATGCGCGCGGTGCGGTTGGGGTCGTACTCGATGTGCGCGACCTTCGCCGGCACGCCGTCCTTGTCGTGACGACGGAAGTCGATCACGCGGTAGGCGCGCTTGTGTCCGCCACCCTGGTGGCGAACGGTCACACGACCGGCGTTGTTACGGCCGCCCTTGCTGTGCAGCGGGCGGACCAGCGACTTCTCCGGCGTGGACCGCGTGACCTCGACGAAGTCGGCGACGCTGGAACCACGACGGCCCGGCGTAGTCGGCTTGTACTTGCGGATTCCCATTTCTCAGTCCTCGTCCGATATCGGACGATCCGGACCGCCCTTAGGCGGTCGGACCGCCGAAGATGTCGATACGGTCGCCCTCGGCGAGGGTCACGATCGCGCGCTTGGTGGCGGCACGCTGGCCGAAGCCCGTGCGGGTCCGCTTGCGCTTGCCCTGGCGGTTGATCGTGTTGACCCCGGTGACCTTGACCGAGAAGACCGCCTGGACGGCCTGCTTGATCTGGGTCTTGTTGGCGCCCGGGGCGACGATGAACGTGTACTTGCCCTCGTCGAGGAGCGCGTAGCTCTTCTCGGAGACGACCGGCTTGAGCAGCACGTCACGGGGGTCCGTGAAGGACTTGCTCACCGGGGTCTCGACGGTGTTCTTGCCCTCGGCGGCGTGGCGACGCGCCTTGGCGACGCGCGCGGCCTTGGCGGCCTTCGCGGCCTTGGAGGCAATGCTCGGGTGACGCGTAGCCATCAGGCCTCGCTCCCTTCGGTGTCAGCGGCCTTGGGGCCAGACACGAAGGACTCGAACGCGGCCTGGGTGAAGACCACGTCGTCCGAGACGAGAACGTCGTACGTGTTCAGCTGGCCCGGCTCCAGGATGTGGACCTGGGGCAGGTTGCGGGCGGACAGCCACGCGGCCTCGTCGGCGCGCTCGGCGATCAGGAGCAGGTTCTTGCGCTCCGAGATCTTGCCGAACAGCGTCTTGGCGGACTTCGTGGACGGGGTCTCGCCCTCGATGACGCCGGAGACGACGTGGATGCGGTTGTTGCGGGCCCGGTCGGTGAGGGCGTGGCGCAGGGCCGCGGCCTTCATCTTCTTCGGGGTCCGCTGCGAGTAGTCACGCGGCACGGGACCGTGCACGACGCCACCACCGGCGAACTGCGGCGCGCGGGTCGAACCCTGACGGGCGCGGCCGGTGCCCTTCTGGCGGTACGGCTTCTTGCCACCACCACGGACTTCACCGCGGGTCTTGGTCTTGTGCGTGCCCTGGCGGGCAGCGGCCAGCTGCGCGACGACGACCTGGTGAAGCAGCGGAACGCTGATCTTCTCTACGTCGAAGATCTCCGCGGGGAGCTCGACGGTACCGGCCTTGTCGCCCGCCGGCGAAAGGATGTCAACAGTGCTCATCGGTTACCTCAGGCCCCCTTGGCCGCGGTGCGGACCAGGACGAGGCCGCCGTTCGGACCGGGAACCGCGCCCTTGATGAGCAGCAGACCCTTCTCCGCGTCAACGGCGTGGACGGTCAGGTTCTGGGTGGTGACCCGCTCGTTGCCCATGCGACCCGCCATGCGGAGGCCCTTGAACACACGGCCCGGGGTGGCGCAGCCACCGATGGAACCGGGAGAGCGGTGCTTGCGCTGGGTGCCGTGCCCGGCGCCGAGGCCACGGAAGTTGTGGCGCTTCATGACACCGGCGAAGCCCTTGCCCTTGCTCTTGCCGGTGACGTCGACCTTGACGCCCGCCTCGAAGACCTCGGCGGTGACTTCCTGACCGAGCGTGTACTCGGAGGCGTCAGCCGTACGGATCTCGACGAGGTGACGACGGGGGGTGACGTCGGCCTTCGCGAAGTGGCCCTTGAGGGGCTTGTTCACCTTGCGCGGGTCGATCTCGCCGAAGGCGAGCTGGACGGACTCGTAGCCGTCGGCGTCGTTGGTACGAACCTGGGTGACGACGTTGGGGCCGGCCTTGACGACGGTGACCGGAACAACACGGTTGTTCTCGTCCCACACCTGCGTCATGCCGAGCTTCTCGCCCAGGATGCCCTTGATCTGCTTAGCCATCTCTCAGATCACCGCGCCTCAGAGCTTGATCTCGATGTCGACACCGGCCGGGAGGTCGAGTCGCATCAGAGAGTCAACGGTCTTGGGGGTCGGGTCGAGGATGTCGATCAGGCGCTTGTGCGTGCGCATCTCGAAGTGCTCGCGCGAGTCCTTGTACTTGTGCGGCGACTTGATGACGCAGTACACGTTCTTCTCAGTGGGCAGCGGCACCGGGCCCGCGACCGACGCACCAGTGCGGGTCACCGTCTCGACGATCTTCTTCGCCGAGGAGTCGATGACCTCGTGGTCGTAGGCCTTGAGCCGGATGCGGATCTTCTGTCCCGCCATGGCTACTCAGTAGTCCTTTGTCTCGTAACGCTCTGGAACCCGGCGTTCCAGTCCCCGCTCTCCGACCCACGCGGTCGGGCGTGTCGCGCTGCCGCTGACACAGATGCCCCTTGTTCGAACATCCCTTGCCTGGGAGCACGGCCCTTGCGAACCGCAGGACCGGGGGCGGAAGGCCCACCGGGTGCCTGGCCGGTGCCGCACCTTGCTTCCCGAAAGATTCCCGTACGTCCGCCCCAGCGCTGCCTTACGGCAGTTAGGGCGACGAGTACTGTGGGACTCGCTTCCGGTCCTCCCGGCGGGAGGCGCGCAGCATCAACACTCGACCGAGCAACTCGGACAGTCTGCCATACGGGGCCGGGGCTCCGCCAATCGAGCCGGAGAGAATACCCCGGGAGTGACACAGGTCAAACGCGGGTCCCGCACCCGCCCGCGCCCGGCACTCACCGGCCACCGCACGGAAGCCCTCAATGATCAGTACGGGCATCCCCGCATGCAACAATTACCGATATTCTATGCTCTGCACATAAAGAGGACGGAATGTCGGAAATCTTTGATGTGTTCAGGCACCTTTCGGCAGCCCAGAAGCCTTCCAAGGGGGTCTCTCTCTACAGCCGGTTCGTCAATCGGCCGGCAGGCCGCATGCTCGCGGCGCTGGCTTACCGCAGCGAGATCACCCCGAACCAGGTCACCGTGCTCGGCGCGTGCTTCACCTTCCCGGCGCTGGCGGCCGTGGCACTGTTGCCGCCCGCGCCGGTGCTGGCGGTCATGGTGTTCGCGGCGCTGGCGCTGGGCTTCGCCCTCGACGCGGCGGACGGACAGCTGGCTCGCAGCCGCAGAACGGAGAGCGCCCGGGGCGAGTGGCTGGACCACGTCGTCGACGCCGTCAAGATCATGGGCGTTCACATGGCGGTGCTGGTGTCGTTCTACCGCTTCTTCGACCTGCCCAGCGACGCCTTCCTGGTCGTGCCCATGGCATTCCAGCTCGCGGCGGTCGTCATCCTCTTCGGCGGGATCCTGACCGAGAAGCTGAAGCGACAGACGGGAAGAGTGACCTCGCCGGCGCCGCCCTCGACACTGCGGGCCGTGATCCTTCTTCCCGTCGACTACGGCATGGTCTGCGTCAGCTTCCTATTCCTGGCGGATCAGGATCTCTTTCTCGGCGTCTACTGCGCCTTGCTCGCGGCCCATGTCCTCTTCGCGGCCGCCTTCCTTCTGAAGTGGTTCCGCGAGCTCTCCTGACCTTGGCGGACCGGGGGGTTTCGCCAAGGTCAGGAGGTCGAGGGCGCGGCGCAGAAGAGTGCTGGAGGTGTGGGGGGTGTAGGGGAAATAGACGACCTCTACACCGACCTTCGAGAATTCCGATTCGAGGGTCTTCCAGACGTCGGTGCCGAGCCAGTCGTCGCCTTTGAAAATGACGTCGAACCCGACTTCCTTCCAGATCTCGATCTTGTCGTTCACCGTTGCGACATAGATCTCGTCGACGTAGCGGATGCCGCGGACGATCTCCAGTCGCTCGGAGAGCGGTACGACGGGCGGCCTGCCCTTCAGCCGTACCACCAGGTCGTCGCAGCAGACGCCCGCGACGAGTCGGTCGCAGTGCTCCCGGGCCCGGCGCAGGATGTTGAGATGGCCCACGTGGAAGAGGTCGAAGACGCCCGGCGCGTAACCGAGACGTTCTCCCATCAGCGCTCCCCCGTCGGCTGCCCGTCGGCGGCCGCGGTCACGGTGAGCGGCTCCGACCTGGGCGTCGTGTTCCTGCCGTCGGTGACGGCGATCCGGTAGCTGTGGCGAGAGCCGGGGGCGACGGAGTCCGTGTACGTCATGTCGGAGCGGTTCCACCAGGCGGACCGCTGCTTGGGCGAGGCCACGAGGTCGCCGTCACGGTAGATCTGGTACGTCAGCTCCGCGTCGTCCCGGTCCCAGGCCGCGCGCCAGGTGAGCGTGACCTTGCCGGCGCGGTTCTCCGTGACATTGAGCGTGGGTGCCGGCTCGGGGGCTCCGGTGTCGGGGGCGGCCGCGAAGCGGGTCAGACTCTGCTGCGGGTTCTCGTTGACCGTGGTGAATTCCCCACCGGCCCAGAGGGTGTCTCCGGCCACCTCCAGCACTCGGGGACCCTGCCCCTCACCGATGCCTCCGTTCGTGTCGGGGAACCAGTGCAGAATGCGCATGTCCCGGGCCGACTGGGCCAGGAAGTGCTGCCGGTTTCCCCCCTCGTGCTCGGGGAAGCCCCCTGGGGTGTCGACGCATCTGTGGGCGTGGGATCCGCTGTAGACGACACCCTTGTGCACGGCGACGGCCTGGGTCGCGCCCCAGCACCTGTCCTTCCACAGCATCGCGTTGTCGGACAGACGTCCCCCGATGCGACCGTCGAAGATGCCTGTCCCTCTGCCCTCCGCCGCCACGTAGAAGTTGTTCTCGTCGCGTGCCAGTGCCTTCACCACCGACCTGGCCGGAAGCCACAGCGGGTATTCGGCGACGGTCGCGCCGGTCGTGGGATGCAGGGCGACCAGCGCGTGGATGAGGTCCTCGTTCACCTCGACGAAGTCCCCGCCGACCACGATCTTCCCGTGCTCGGGTGCGGCCACGATGGCCCGGACCGGCAGATCGATGTCCGCCTTGAACGGCAGGAGCGAGCCATCCGGGCCGACCGCCGCGATGCTGTTCCTGGTCTGGTTGTTGATCAGTGTGAAGTCGCCGCCCAGATAGACCGCGGAGTCCGTGGTCTCGATGGCCCGAACGGTCGCCGAGGCCATCGGCCGGAACTCCTTGTGCAGCGAGCAGTCGGCCGTGTTGATCGCGGCCGTGCTGTACACGTCGGTGTCGTCGACCTTGCCGAACGAGCCGCCGATATAGAGCACCTTGCCGTCTCGCGATGCCTTCAGTGCCCGCACGGTGTTCTCGCCCCCCGTGAACGAGTGGGCACAGGGCAGCAGTTCGCCGGTGGTGGCGTCGAACGCGGCGAAGTTGGTGCGGGTGACCTCCTTCTCGCCGGGCTTCGCGCCGGGCGGGCGGACCTTGCTGAAGGTGCCGCCGACGTACACGACACCATGTGCGTACTCGAGCGACCAGACGATGCCGTCCGTCTGCCAGGTCGGCAAGGGATCGGCGGTCATGGTCTTCTCGCCGTCGGCTGCCGAGGCGGCGGTCGACAGGAGCGAAGTGATCGCGAGGAATACCGCCGTACAAGCCGCGGTGCCGATCCTCGTCCTGCGATTTCTGAGATGCATGAGCTGTCCCGGAGATGACGGATACGGAGGGTGGGAGGTCGGAATTACGGGGAATTCGGTTTCCGGACGGTTTTACGAGGCGCGATCACGGAGGACGCCGACCAGTTCACGTACTCCCAACGTGGCTCGAAAACGGGACAAACTTATACTGAATACGCACATTCCCAGGACGATTCCGGCGGCGAGTCCGAAGGCCGTGTCGCCTGCCAGCAGCCTGACGGGAAGGACGAGAGCGCCCGTGAGGCAGAGACCGACGACCACGGCGGCGAGGTAGCCGCGGTCGACGATCGTGAAGCCCGGGTGGCGGCGCACCAGGACGGCGGAGACGAGGTTCTCCACGACGATCGCCGCTCCCCAGGACAAGGCGGCTCCCAGAACGCCCCAGTGGGGCACGGCGAGAATGCCCACGGCCAACTGCACCGCGAAGGCGACGCCGGTGACCGCGAGATGCCATGAGCTACGGCCCGCCATGAGCAGCACCGTCTGGGCGTTGCCCACGCCGACGTTGATGGCCGAGGCGACGCAGAGCACCACCAGCGCGACGGCCCCCTGCTCGAACTCCGGGCCGAACAACGAGAGCACCGTCTCGGGGAAACTCGTCAGGAGCACGAGCAGAGGCCAGGAGAACAGCACGATCCAGCGCGTCGAGATGCGATGGAGGTGGCAGGCCTGTGCGGTCTCGTCCACGGCGAGCAGGCGGCTGATCTCCGGAGCGACGGCCAGGCGGATGGCGAGTTGGAGCAGAGTCGCCGCGACAATGACACGGCCGACGGCGGTGTAGATGCCCGCCTCTTCGCTCGTGGCCAGGGACGACAGCAGGACGACGCCCACCCATACGGCGCTGATGTCGAACACGGAGGAGATCGCCCGAGGTGCGGCGAACGCCCAGAATCCCCGCCGGGCAGCGGCCACTTCAGGTCCGGACGGACGCTTGCGGTGCGTGCGGTGGCACCGGCGCAGCGCGAGCCAGGCGGCGACGGCCCCGGCCATGGAGGGGATGAGCCAGGCGGATGCCAGGCTCAGCACACTCGGGGTCACAAACGCGACCGGCACGGCGATCAGAACGCGCAGGACCGGTTTGCCGACCTGCTCGACGCCTACGAACGGAACCACCGTGCCGTAGCCCTGGGTTGCGCCGAGCAGGATCAGGCTCACCGTGGCCAGCGGGAGGAACAGCGCGAAGAGCCGTACCAGGGTGACCGCGTCCTCCGGGGCGAGGTTCGGCAGCAGCGAGGTGGCGGTCGAGGGCGACAGGAACAGCAGGGCCGCGGCCGCCGTACTCGCCGCGGCCCCCGGTACGACGGCACTGCGCACGAGGGCGCCCACCTGGTGGCCACGGCCGGTGGCCACGTCGCGGGACACGAAGCGCACCAGCCCCGTGTCGGCACCGAGTTTGCAGGTGTTGCTGAGGATGGTGAAGACGGCGACGCCCGTGAAGACGGCTCCCGATCCGTGCGCGCCGAGGGCACGCGTGATCAGGGCGACGAGGAGGTAGCCGAAGGTGGCGTTGATCACCGCACCGAGGAAGCCCCACCAACCGCCGCGCGCGGTGGCGGCGACTCCGTTCCGGGTGGCCGTCCCGCCGGTGACGGGAACAGCCGTTCCGGCGGCGCTCATCGGGAGGCGGAGAGTGTGTCGTCCTGCGCGGAGGCGCCCTGCGGTGACGGGGCGAGCTTCTCCTCCTGCGGCCCGCCGTCGGCCTGATGCGGGGGCGCGGGGCGGTCCCCGGCCCCGGCTGCGGGCGCGGTCGTTGCCGTGAACCGGCGCAGCTCCGTCAGCCGACGGGCCCCCCGGACGGCGTCCATGGCACGGCGCAGTCGGCTCCGCGGTGTGCCGGTGTCCAGCACCGCGCCCACGACGTGTCCGCCCGAGCAGCTGATCAGTTCGCGCACCTGTTTGAGGTCGTCGCGCCTGGTGTGGTCCAGGCCGCCCACCACCAGGACGCCGTCCACACGCTGGGCGACCGCCAGAGCGTCGGGATGGTCGAGCAGAGGCCGGGTGATGACGAGGGCCGACGTTGCGGAGTCGGCGCCGGGCAGCGCGCGAGTCACCGCGGAGGGCGTCAGGGCTTCGTCGGTCGTGGTGCTGGCGCCGCGGTCGGGGAAGAGCGTGAATCGCCCGGCCGTGCCCGCGTCGACGACGACCCGGCCCGTGGGGCCGGCGGCCGTTTCGGTGCCGGCCTCGGGACCATCGGCCACCGAGGGCAGCCGTGCCGAGAGGCCGGGCATGTTCGCCGTGGCATCCACCAGCAGCACGTCCTCACCGGACTCGGCGAGTGCGGCGGCGAGGTTCACCGCGGCGGCCTCGGCGTCCTGGCCCTGCTTCGGTGCCACGACCAGGAGCGTTCCCTTGGCCGCGTGGTTCTCGTCGTGACGGAGCCGGAAGGCGAGAGCCCGGTAGGCCTCCGTGAGGCTGCCGGCGACCCGGCCGACCCGCAGCAGTTCGCCGTCCGGCTCGGACCGTGGGAGGAGACCCAGCACCGGAGCGCCGAGGGCCCCTTGGACCTCGCCGACCGAGCGTGCCCGCGGGTCGAGTGCGGCGCACAGCCAGGCGAGGAAGGCGCCGAGGACCAGACCGCCCAACAGGCCGACACCGATGAGCGAAGCGGGGCCCGGTCCCGACGGCTGTGCCGGCGGCTCGGCCCTGCGGACCACCTCCCCCGCGGTGGTGTCGTAGGTTCTGATGTCCGAGATCCGCTTGTGCAGGGCGCCGGTCTGGTCCCGCAGAGCCGCGGCCTCGTCGCCCTTCGCGGTCTTCCGCTTCGCCAGCGCGGCGATCTGCCGCTCCAGCTCACCGGTCATCCGCTTGACCATGGCATGGATCCGGTCCTTGCGATCGGCGAGATAGGCAGCGGCGAACGCGTTGGTCACCCGGGCCGCCCGCTTGGCGGTGGCCGCCGTGTACTCGAACCTGAGGACCTGGCTGTCCGCCGGACTCGCGACCCGCAGTTCCGCCGCCAGCGCGTCGCCCCGGGACGGTTCCCCCAGCGCCCTGGCCGCACGGGCCGCAACGGCGGGGCTGAGCGCGATCCGCCGCTCCGTGCCCATGGTCACCTGGTTGTCGATGGACACCCCGAACGCGTTGATCGGGTCAGCGGTCGAGCGGATGCGAACCTCACCCGTCGCGGTGTAGGTCCCGGCGCGGAACATCACCAGCAGCAGTCCACCGAGCAGCCCCAGGACGATGCCCAGCGCGATGACCGCGCGGTACCTCAGCAGTTGACGCAACTGGTCGCGCAGCTGGTCCCGTTCGTCGTCACGGTCATCCAGGCTGGTGGGACTGGTCACGGATACCTCCTGTTCCAGGAATCGGTGCGTGGCCCGCGTTCGCGGACGGCTGCACCGGTGAAGGGACCCGGGACGACCGGGCGGAGCGGGTAGTGAGCAACAAGGGGACGAGGATGAGCAGCAGCAGCGGTCCCACAATGGCGCTGAGGCTGCCGCGCAGCAGGATGAGCTGGTAGAAGGCGAAGGCCGGGACCAGCAGTACCGCCAAGGTGGAACGGCTGTCCCGCAGCCGTTCCCGGATGTCGTCCATGCGGCGTGAGGCCACGCCCAGCAGACAGAAGACGACGGCCACACAGGGGGCACCCGCCCACAGGAAGCACTCGATCCACAGCGGCGCCGAGAGGTTCTTGAAGTCGTAGCCCACGTAGTCGGCGAGCATGGCACCGGTGGCCTGCGGTTTGTCGGGCCACGCGGAGCGCGGGACCATGAACAGGGGGACCGCCAGCGCGGACGACGGTGAGAAGCCGTTCTCCCCCACCTGGTCGATGCCTGTCTGCATCTGCTGAAAGCCGTCGTAGTCCATGCCCGTGGTGAGCTGTTCGGACAGGGACACCACCTGGACGGTTTCGCGTTCGTTGTAACGGAAGTAGTCGCTGTACGGGAAGACGAGCAGCACCACGGCCGTGAGCGCGGCGGCGGTGACGCGAAAGGCCCGCGGGCTGTCGAACCGGCGCCATGAGAACAGCAGGGTGAGAAGGACGGTTCCGGCCCAGAAGCGCGGCCTGCTGATGGGGTTGTTGACGACGACGTTCAGCACGAGCATGAGCGGCAGGAGCATCCAGCGGACTTTGCGCAACCATCGGTCGCCCCCTTTCAGAAGGGGCAGGTGCAACAGGCCCAGCAGTCCCCAGAAGGCGGGGACGGCGACTGCCCAGATGCTCATCGCCCGTGCCGTCTCCGACGCGGCGCCCGTCTGGCGCACGGCCTGTCTGCTCGTGAAGAAGGCGGCCAGTCCGCCCAGATGGGGAATCAGTGCGACCGCGAGCACGAGCGCGGCGCCGCACAGGAGGAGAACGGGCACCGGAGTGAGCCTGCGGGACAGCAGCGGCTCGAGCACGACCCGCCGGCCGTGACCTCGCCGTGCGGCGAGTGCCGTGCCTGCGGTGTAGGCGAGCAGCCCGAGTTCGGTCAGGGCGGCGGCGGCGAAGGCGGTGGCCTCACCGGTGCGGTAGTCGAGTGGGTACATGTCGGTGGCGAGCATGGCGAGCGGTGCCAGACCGAGCCACACATAGGCGAACAGCCAGAACCCGAGAGCGACGAGCCGCACCGACGTACTGGTGAGCACCCGGGCGAGCGCCCCACCGGTGTGCGCCACGACGACGCACTGCAGGGCGAGTGCCGCGCCGAAGTGAACGTCCAGGTTCTGCAGCACCAGGCCTGGCAGCAAGCCGATGAGTACGACGCCCCAGCCGCTCACCGCAGCAAGACAACGGACGTGACCACCCTGCACCTGCGTCCCCTTATTGAACCTGACAAACATCATGGAACTAGGACAGTTGATTTATAGCGCACTAATAACACATAACCATCGAAGCAATCGGCGCGCTTTCTGGAGTATTGCGATACTTGCATCGTATTTTCATGAAATGACCGATCTCCTGACAGGTCGTCACGTCCTCCTCGTGTCGGCCAACTACGCCCCCGAGCACGCCGGAATCGCGCCCTACGCGACCGGAACCGCGGAGCATCTGGCCGCCCGCGGCGCCGAGGTCGACGTCCTGGCGGCCATGCCGCACTACCCGGGTTGGCGCGTCCACCGCGACTACCGGGGGCGTTGGCGGATGGTGGAGAGCCGGGAAGGCGTACGCATCCATCGCCGCCGCGGTTTCGTGCCGTCGCGGCAGACCGCGCTCCGCCGGGCCGGCTACGAGGTCAGCTTCCTCGCACACGGGTCGGTCCGGCCGCCGGCCGGACGGCCGGACATCGTTCTGAGTCAGATGCCGACCCTCGCGGGAGGCGTCATCGGCGGCCGGCTGGCCCGTCGGCACGGGGTGCCGCACGTCGTCGTGGTGCAGGACCTCATGGGGGCCGCGGCCGCGCAGAGCGGTATCAGCGGTGGGGGCCGGGTGGCGTCCCTGGTGGCCGGCGTGGAGGCGAGGATCCTGCGCTCGGCCGCTCTGGTCGGGGTGGTGCATGAGTCGTTCGTGGACCGGGTCACCGCGACCGGGGTGCCGGGACAGCACGTCAGAGTCGTGCCCAACTGGACTCATGTGCCGCCCCCCACGGGTGACCGGCGGGCGGTACGGGCGCGACTCGGCTGGGCGGACGACGAGTTCATCGTGCTGCACGCCGGGAACATGGGGCTGAAGCAGGGCCTCGACGTGCTGGTCGAGACCGCTCGGATCGCGGCCGGCGCCACCCCGCGGCTGCGGGTCGTCCTCATGGGGGACGGCAGCCAGAGGTCACACGTGGAGCGGCTCGCCGCCGGCCTGGCGAACGTGGATCTGCTTCCGCCCGCGGCCGACGCGGACTTCCCCGACGTGCTGGCCGCCGCGGACGCCCTCGCGGTGACCCAGCGGGCATCCGTGCTCGACATGAGCCTGCCTTCCAAGCTGACGTCCTACTTCGCGAGCGGCCGCCCGGTCGTGGCCTCGGTGGCCCCGCAGGGCGGCACGGCCCAGGAGGTGCGTCGCTCCGGGGCGGGAGTCGTCGTCCCGGCGGAGGACCCCGCGGCGCTCCACGCCGCCCTGGGAGAACTGATCCGGGACCCGGCGCGCTCGGCCGCACTCGGCGCTCGTGGCCCGGCCTACGTGCGCGAACGCCTCAGTCCGCAGGCCGGGCTCGGACGGATCACCGCGATGCTGGCCGAGGCGCTGAGCTCATAGCGCCCCGGCCGGCGGGAGGCCGAACGGTCACAGGCGACCTTCGTCGACGGCCTGGGACACCCACGGGATGATCTTGTCGAGGATCTCGTCCAGCGTGGTGGTCGCGGTGAAGCCGAGCACGTCCCGGGCCTTGGACACGTCGGGGGACCGGCGCTGCACGTCGTGCTCGTACGGCCGGTCGCTCGTGTACCGGAACGGCTCGTCGGCGCCCTTGATCTTGCGCCAGATCCGCTCCGCCAGCTCCAGGATGCTGGTGCCCTCGGCGTTCGCCAGGTTGAAGTCCTCGTTGAGCGCGGCGGGGTGGAAGATCGCCGAACAGATACCGCGGGCCAGGTCCCCGCCGTAGGTGAAGTGCCGCACCTGGGCGCCACTGCCGAGGATGTGCAGGGGGTCCTGCCCCTTGAGCACCTTCTGGACCAGGTCGGGCACCACATGGGAGGTGCTGATCTTGATGTCGCCCGAGCGTTCCTCGCCCTGGCCGACGGTGCGTTCCTCCCCCACGTCCACGCAGTTGAAGGGCCGCACGATGGTGAAGGGGAGGCTGTACTGGTCCCATGCCGCCCTGGCGAAGTACTCCACCGCCAGCTTCTGGAAGCCGTACGAGGACGACGCCGGAGGGATGCGGCGCTCGTCCCCCTCCCGGGACGGCCAGAAGTCGGTGTTCTCGTACACCATCGAGGAGCTCAGGTACGTCACCTTCTGCAGCGGCCCGTCGCCGTGGACCCGGATCGCCGCATCGCACGCCGCGGCGGTGATCCGCTCGTTCGTGGCGAGGAGGTCGTAGGCGTAGGTGTGGAAGTAGGAGATCCCGCCGATCATCGCCGCACCAGCGACGAAGTGGTCGCAGTCGGCCAGCAGTTCGGCGACGAGATCCACGTCCCGGGCGTCTCCCTCGACCAGCCGGTACCGCGAGTCCTGCACGGTGCTGCGGCGGGCGTCGCCGTATTTCGAGAAGTTGTCCAGACCCACCACGGTGTGCCCCTGGTGGAGCAGTTCCCTGACGAGGTAACTGCCGATCAGACCGGACGCTCCGGTGACGAGAACCTTCACGGAAGACCTTTCTGGTGCGGTCGTCGAGCCCTCGGACACGGGGGCTTCGGATGTGGGGACTTGAGCTGGCGGGAGGGCTTCGGGTGAAGGGGAGGCGGGCCTTCGACGCAGCGGAACGGGTCAGACGCGAACACCGCGGCCGGCGATGCCCCAGAGGTCCACGACGGGCTTCTCCGTGGCCAGATCCCGGTATTCGGGGTGCGGCGTGGCGACGATCAGCACATCCGCCCGGCGCATGACCTCGCTCAGCTCCACGAAGCGCGGGTCGCTGACATACGGGTCGGTGCACAGGGTTTCCCGTGCCTTGGCCATCAGGATCCGGCGAAGCTTGAACGACAGGCTTTCCCGAACGTCGTCGCTGCCGGCCTTGAAACCCATGCCGAGGACTCCCACCCGCGTTTCCGCGAGCGGGAACCTGCGTTCCAGGCGGGACACCAGGTAGAGCGGCAGCCCCTCGTTGACCAGCATGGCCGCGTGCCCCAGGACGAAGTTGTTCCCGGTGAACGCCGCCAGTTGCAGGGTGTCCTTGAGCAGGCAGGGGCCGGCGGCGAAACCCGCTCCCGGCATGTCGGACGCCCGCGGATAGTCGTAGGTGATGGCCTTGCGGATCTGCTCGAAATCGAGCTCCAATTCGTTCGCCATCATCCAGAACTGGTTGACGGTGGCGAACTTGACGTACCGCCAGGTGTTGGCGAAGAGCTTCGCGAGCTCCGCCTCCTCCGGACGCATACGGACGATCTTGTCCGTAAGGATGCGGAAGAACTTCTCCGCCCGGTCACCGGCCCGTTCGGAGCGGGCCGCCACCAGCTGGGGCAGTTCGAACAGCTCGGTCATGGCCGCGCCCTCGGCGATGCGCTCCGGGCAGAAGACCACATCGACGTTCTTGCCGAGCCGTTCGAGCAGCCGCTCGGTCAGCGCGGTGACCCCGGGGTGCACGGTGCTTCTGAGCATGACCAGCTGGCCGTCGTGCAGATGTTCCGCGCAGCGCTCCAGGGCCCTGGGGACCGCCCCGAGGTCCGGATTGAGGTGCTCGTCAACGGGTGTCCCGACCACCACGATGAGGTTCTCGGTGCCGGCCACACACGTGCCGTCGGTCGTGGCGCGCAGCAGACCGTCGCGTACGGCCTCACGCAGCGGCTGGGCGGCCCCGCTCTCGGCGAAGGGCAGCTCCCCCCGGTTGACCGTGTCGACGGCGGCGGCGTCGATGTCGTAGAGCGTCACCGACAGCATTCCGTGCGCGGCGAGCGCGATCCCCAGAGGAAGTCCCACTCGTCCGCAGCCGCCGATGATGACCACGTCCGTGGCGGATCGCACGGACCGTGGGCTGTTCATGTCGGCGCGGGATTCCAGGTTCGTGAGCGACATGCGTCTCCTCGTTACATCACCGGCGGGGCATCAACGGTTCGGTAGATCTCTTCGAGTCGCTCCGCCACCACATGGATGGAGAAGACGTCCTCCACGGCACGGCGGCCCGCTTTCACGAGTGCTTCGCGTGTGTCCTCATCCGTCAGCAGTCGGCAGACCGCGTCGGCCATGGCCCGCGGGCTGCCGTCGGTGACGATCGCCGCCTCACGTCGGGCCAGTTCGTCCGCCAGGCCGCAGGTCTCGGTGCACACGACAGGGGTGCCCACGGACATGGCCTCGAGGACCGTCATCCCGAACGGCTCGTCGACGCTGGGCAGCACGTACACGGTCGCCGTCGTGAAGGCCCATACGGCTTCGGCGTGGTCCAGCGCCCCGCCGTAGGAGACGACCCCGCCGAGCCCATGGGCGGCGATGAGACGGCGCACGTTTGGCAGCGAGCCCTCGTCCGCCCCGTACAGGGTGAACCGGACGTCGGGCACCGTCCGGTGGACCAGGGCGGCCATCTCGACGAAGGCGTCCGGGCGCTTGCGCGGGTGCAGCCGTGCGAGGAAGAGCACCTCTCGGCCGTGCCGCACCCCGTCCGCCGTACCGCCGTCCCCCGGTCGGACACCGTTGGGCGTGATCAGCAGCGGCGGACCACCGGGGCCGACGACCTCGGCCACAGCGCTCCGCTCCCGCTCGGTGAGGACCAGGCAGCCGCGTGCCCGGCGCAGAAGGGGCACGTACACGCGGTCGAAGAGCCTGACGACGGCCGAGCGACGCGGCTCCACCATGCCGTGCGTCTGGACGAAGAACCGCTTGCGCCGAAGTGCGGCCACCACGAGCGCGGTGAGGGAGACCAGATCACGTCCCGCGTGGATGTGCACCACGTCGGCCCTGCCCATGGAGCGCCACAGGTCCGCGACGAGCAGCGGGTGCAAGAGGCCGGTGAAGCGCCCCGGAAGCAGAGCGCGCGCCGGGCGCGTGCGCAGCGCCACCGAGCCGATGCGCGCGGGCGCCGTGGTCCTTCCCCTCCACAGCGACAGCAGCGTGACCTCGTGGCCCCGGGCGGCGCACTCCTGCAGCTGTCCGACGGCCACGCTCGTGGGGCCGCCGTACGCTCCGTCGTCGCTGACGAGCGTCACCACGTGCACGAGTCTCATGCCGCGGCTCCGGCCGTCACGACCGCACCCGGGTCGATGTCACGGTGGGCGACCGCCGAGGCGCCCACCACGGCACCCCGGCCCACGGTGACGCCGCGCAGGACGACGGCTCGCGCCGCGACCCACGCACCGGGCTCGAGCCGGATGGGCCCGTTGTCGAACTCGAAGGTGGGAGTACGGCGTTGATGGCTCCCGGTGCACAGCAGCGCGCCCTGAGAGACGCACACGTTGCTGCCGATCGTGATCCGCTCCAGGTTCAGCAGCCAGGCGCCCTCACCGATCCACACGTCGTCGCCGACCTCCAGCCGCCACGGCCAGTGCACCCGCACCCGCTGACGGATCAGCACCCGCTGCCCGATCCGCGCACCGAACGCCCGCAGCAGGGCCGGCCGCCAGCGCGCCGGGAACCACCACTTGACGAAGGCCAGGTTGAGTACGGCGAACCAGGCCGCCTGCACGAGCAAGGAGCGCCCCTTGTCATAACCGGCTCCCGTGAAGCCCCGCAGGGAACGTTCCACGACGGCCCGGCGGGCGGCCCCGTCGGCGCTGTGGCCCACTTGGTGGCCGGACTGATCGCGGGAGTCGGGCGACACTGCGGTATCTGCCATGGCGTGGTCCCTCCCGGGAGTCGGGATCGAGGGCGAAGGCACGGGTGCGAGTGCGGGCAGGGTCAAGGACGGGACCGGAGTCGACACTATGTCCGCATATGCGAGTTTCCACTACTTTCTAGCGTTACGCGGCATATATAGGTGTGTTGCTGGCAGACTCGGCCACATGGAAGATCTTCTTGCCGCACCCGCCCGCATCTACGTCGCCGGCCATCGCGGACTCGTCGGCTCGGCGGTGACCCGCCGTCTGACGGCCGACGGTTACGAGGTCCTGACCCGCCCCCGGTCCGAGCTGGACCTCCGCGACGCGACCGCCACGACGGCGTTCCTGCGCGACACCCGGCCGGACGCCGTCGTCCTGGCCGCGGCCAAGGTGGGCGGCATCATGGCCAACAGCACGTCTCCGGTGCAGTTCATCGAGGACAACCTGCGGATCCAGCTGAACGTGATCTCGGCCGCGTACGAAGCGGGCGTACGACGCCTGCTGTTCCTCGGCTCGTCGTGCATCTACCCCAGGCTCACAGCACAGCCGATCCGCGAAGCGGCCCTGCTCACAGGCCCGTTGGAGCCGACCAACGAGCCGTACGCGCTGGCCAAGATCGCGGGTATCGTCCAGGTGCGGTCCTACCGGCGGCAGTACGGCGCCTCGTTCATCTGCGCGATGCCGACCAATCTCTACGGCCCCGGCGACAACTTCGACCTGGAGACCTCACACGTCCTGCCGGCCCTCATCCGTCGCTTCCACGAGGCGAAGCGGGACGGCCTCGACGAGGTCGTGCTCTGGGGCAGCGGCACCCCTCGCCGGGAGTTCCTGCACGTCGACGACGTCGCGGACGCCTGCCTGACGCTGCTGCGCCGCTACGACGGCGATGCCCCCGTCAACGTCGGCTGCGGCGACGACCTGACGATCCGTGAACTGGCCGGGATCGTCGGGAAGGTCGTCGGCTACGAGGGACGGATCACGTTCGACACCACCAAGCCGGACGGCACCCCGCGCAAGGTGCTCGACGTCTCCCGCCTGACGGCACTCGGCTGGAAGCCCAGGATCGCCCTGCGTGAGGGCATCACCGCCACGTACGCGTCATGGTTGAGCACGGGGGACGACTCACGGGCGGTGCACCGGGCGACGGTCGGCGCGTGAGCCTCCTCGCCCCCTTGCTTCAATAGGCCCCGCGCCCGTCCAGCACCGCACGGAGCGTGCGGGTCATGACCGAGATGTCCCAACCCCACGACCAGTTGTCCACGTACTGCAGGTCCAGCGAGACCGTCTCGTGCCAGGAGAGGTCGGACCGTCCGCTCACCTGCCACAGTCCGGTGAGGCCGGGTTTGACGCTCAGCCGGCGCATCTCGACCTGGTCGTAGTGGGCGACTTCCTCGGGGAGGGGCGGGCGGGGGCCCACCAGTGACATATGGCCGAGCAGAACATTCACCAACTGGGGAAGTTCATCCAGCGAATAACGGCGCAGAAAGCGGCCGATCGGCGTAATACGTGGATCCCGGCGCAGCTTGAACATATGGCCGTCGTGCTCGTTCGCGGTCGCCAGGTCCCCTTTCATCCGGTCGGCACCCACGACCATGGTCCGGAACTTCCACATGGGAAAAGGCTCGCCGTTCCGGCCGACACGCGTCTGTCGGTAGATCACAGGGCCGGCCGATCCCATGCGAACCACGATCGCCAGGAGTGCGAACAGCGGGGCCAGGGTGACGAGCAGGACCAGCGCGCCCACCTGGTCCGTGACGGCCTTCAGGAGCACCGGCAGACCGCGGCGCGTCGGCGGCGAGATGTCCAGCAGCGTGAGCCCGGCCGCCGAGGTGAGCCGGACCCGGCGCCGGACCACCTCGACGAGGCCCGGCAGGACCATCAGCGGGCAGCCCCGGTCGTGCAGGGCCCAGGACAGCCGCCGCAGCCGGTGACCGGACATGTACCTGCCCGTCGCGGCGAAGACCAGGTCGGCACCGAGCGCCTCGGCGGCTTCCGCGACGGGCACGGCATCCTCGTCGAGAGCGGTCGGCTCGTCGGCCCGAAGCCGGGTGGACACCGGCACCCCGGACAGGACGCCGCCCTCACCCACCACACAGGCCCCGACCACCACGTACCCGTGGTCGGTACGCTCGGCGAGCTGTCCGACCACGGCGTCCACCGTCGCGGCCTCGCCGATGACCAGAACACGCCGGAGCGCCCGGGCGCGTCGTCGTACGGCCATCAGATGCCGGTGGACGGCCTTGCGGCAGACCACGGTCACGAGCAACGCCGGACACAGGGCGACAAACTCCGCGGCGGGCGGACTCCCGATCCCTGCCACGGTCCGCAGCACGGTCAGGGCGCCGAGCAGCACCAGCCAGTCCCGCAGGACCGACCCGACCGGAACGCCTTCGTCCCATGTCCAGGAGGCGTAGCGCCTGGCGGCGACGCGCACGAGCAGCCAGACAGCAGTGATCACCGCAGCCCGGTGCACGGCATGGGCCTCCCCGATCGCGGACAACACCGCCAGTGTCGGCAGGGCCACTGCGGCCGAGTCGGCAAAGACCGCGACCGGTACGTACCACCCGTCCGTCCGACCTTTGCGCGAAGTTGTCCGGTGCGGTGCGAGAGGGACAGCCCGTCCCGACACCGCGCTGGTGAACTGCCGCATGGTTCTCCCTGTGGCCCCGGCACCCGACAAAGACGTAGGCGCGGCTGCATCGAAGATTTGGAGCAGCTCACGCGCCACATCTGAGCCTATATCAACTCTTTTTAGGCATGTCCTACTTACACGCTTTGTCGTCATGCCTGGCTGGCCGGCTCAGCGGTGCACTCACGGACGCAGGAGGCCGGGCGCGAGGCGCATGACGCCCTCGTCGGATTTCGCGATGTCGTGCCGACACTCCGCCTTTCCGGTGCTCTGGAACTCGGATGGGCTAGGCAGAAGGCTCTTTGAGGACTGACATCGGTCTGATTATGCAAATGATCTGACTGCCCGACGGCGGATGAAGCCAGAACTCGAATCGCCGAACGAAAAGGCGCGAGAGTCCGCGCGGGCGAAATCCGGTACCTGAGGTCTGGTACCCCAGAAGAACTAAGGAGGACTGCTCGTTATGCGAGTAGCCATGCAGTCGAGAAGGTTGAGATGGCCCACGCGGCTCGTCGGCGTGGGCCTGACCACGGCGGTGGCCGTCGGTGTCGCCGCCAGCCCTGCGTTCGCTCAGACCCCGGGGGACCCCTCCGGGGAAGCAGGGGTGCAGCCCGTGCTGGTGCCGTGGACGGGTGGGCCTCCGCTGTGCCCTGACGGCACGACCGGACTGAGGTTCGAAGACCCCGTGGCCGGGGAGACGACGCAAGAAGTCCCGGGCATCAACGCATCGATCACCATCGACGTCTCCGAAGTCGACGGCGAGCCCCGACTGTTCGACTTCAACGTCGAGGGTCAGGCAGCCGTCACAGAGGTCTTCGTCAAGGGCGGGGGCGGGAACGTCGCCGTCCAGAACCTCTTCCACTACCCCAACGGCATTGTGGCGGACACGCTTCTCCACGCCCCGGTCAACCCGAACAACAACCAGCTCTACGGCATCAGCCACATCGACTTCTGCGTCAAGCCGGACGGCTACAATCCTCCCCCGACCAACAACACCTGACATCTTCTGGACCGGCAGTGCATAACCGGCTCTGACCAGTCACTTGTGGGGGGCCCGGGACTTGCCGGGCCCCCCACGGTCCGACTCCTGGCGGGCCGACTGTCCTCGAACAGCAAAGGGGCCCGCACGACCGAAGTCGTACGGGCCCCTTCAGGAGCTCGCGCTGGAGCTACCAGGTCAGGTCAACAAGCTCACTTGTTGATCTTGGTGACCTGGCCGGCGCCCACGGTCCGGCCACCCTCACGGATGGCGAACTTCAGGCCCTCTTCCATGGCGACGGGCTGGATGAGCTCAACCTTCATCTCAGTGTTGTCGCCGGGCATGACCATCTCGGTGCCCTCGGGGAGGGTCACAACACCGGTCACGTCAGTCGTACGGAAGTAGAACTGCGGACGGTAGTTGTTGAAGAACGGCGTGTGGCGGCCACCCTCGTCCTTGGACAGGATGTAGGCCTGCGCCTCGAACTCGGTGTGCGGGGTGACCGAGCCCGGCTTGATGATGACCTGGCCGCGCTCGACGTCCTCGCGCTTGATGCCGCGGAGCAGCAGACCGACGTTCTCACCGGCCTGGCCCTCGTCGAGCAGCTTGCGGAACATCTCGATGCCGGTGACCGTGGTGGTGGTCTTCTCGGTCTTGATGCCGATGATGTCGACGGTCTCGTTGACCTTCAGGACACCACGCTCGATACGGCCGGTGACGACCGTACCGCGACCGGTGATCGTGAAGACGTCCTCGATCGGCATCAGGAACGGCTTGTCGACGTCACGCTCGGGCTGCGGGATCGCCTCGTCGACGGCGGCCATCAGGTCCAGGACCGACTGGCCCCATTCCTTGTCACCCTCGAGCGCCTTGAGCGCCGAGACCTTGACGACCGGAACGTCGTCGCCCGGGAACTCGTACTCGGAGAGCAGCTCACGAACCTCGAGCTCGACGAGCTCCAGGATCTCCTCGTCGTCCACCATGTCGGCCTTGTTCAGGGCGACGACGATGTACGGAACGCCGACCTGGCGGGCCAGGAGCACGTGCTCCTTGGTCTGCGGCATCGGGCCGTCGGTGGCGGCGACCACGAGGATGGCGCCGTCCATCTGGGCAGCACCGGTGATCATGTTCTTGATGTAGTCCGCGTGACCGGGGCAGTCGACGTGGGCGTAGTGACGCGTCTCGGTCTGGTACTCGACGTGCGCGATGGAGATGGTGATACCGCGCTGGCGCTCCTCGGGAGCCTTGTCGATCTGGTCGAAGGCCGAGGCCTCGTTCAGGTCCGGGTACGCGTCGTGCAGCACCTTGGTAATGGCGGCCGTGAGGGTCGTCTTACCGTGGTCGATGTGACCGATGGTGCCGATGTTGACGTGGGGCTTAGTCCGCTCGAACTTCGCCTTCGCCACGGGGTCCTCCTGTGGAGTGGTTCTGAACGCCTTGCTTCATCGGCGCCAGGTGATCTTTGCTGGAAAGCCCGGGCCCCGGGGCAAACATCCGTGTTCGCGGGTGTTTGCCCCTCAAGGCTCCGGAGTCAAGCCTAAAGCGTGTGAACGCGGTGCGTTACTCGCCCTTGGCCTTCGCGATGATCTCCTCGGCGACGTTCCGCGGAACCTCGGCGTAGGAGTCGAACTGCATGGAGTAGCTGGCCCGGCCGGACGTCTTGCTGCGCAGGTCGCCGACGTAACCGAACATCTCCGAGAGAGGCACGAGGCCCTTCACGACGCGGGCACCCGCCCGCTCCTCCATGGCCTGGATCTGGCCACGGCGGGAGTTGATGTCGCCGATGACCTCACCCATGTAGTCCTCGGGCGTGGTGACCTCGACGGCCATCATCGGCTCAAGGAGAACAGGGCTGGCCTTGCGCGCGGCCTCCTTGAAGGCCTGCGAACCGGCGATCTTGAACGCGAGCTCGGAGGAGTCGACCTCGTGGTACGCGCCGTCGAGCAGGGTGACGCGGACACCGGTCATCTCGTAACCGGCGAGGATGCCGAACTGCATGGCCTCCTGCGCACCGGCGTCGACCGAAGGGATGTACTCCTTCGGGATACGACCACCGGTCACCTTGTTCACGAACTCGTACGACGTGTCGCCGCTCTCGAGGGGCTCGATCGCGATCTGCACCTTGGCGAACTGGCCGGTACCACCAGTCTGCTTCTTGTGCGTGAAGTCGACACGCTCGACGGCCTTGCGGATCGTCTCACGGTACGCGACCTGCGGCTTGCCGACGTTGGCCTCGACCTTGAACTCACGGCGCATACGGTCGACCAGCACCTCGAGGTGCAGCTCGCCCATACCACCGATGATGGTCTGGCCGGTCTCCTCGTCCGAGTGGACCTGGAAGGACGGGTCCTCCTCGGCCAGGCGCTGGATCGCGACGCCGAGCTTCTCCTGGTCGCCCTTCGACTTGGGCTCGATGGCGACCTGGATGACCGGCGCCGGGAAGTCCATGGACTCCAGGATCACCGGGTTCTTGTCGTCGGCCAGCGTCTCACCGGTCGTGGTCTGCTTCAGACCCATGACGGCGATGATGTCGCCGGCGCCCACCGACTGGATCTCCTCACGCTTGTTCGCGTGCATGCGGTAGATCTTGCCGATGCGCTCCTTCTTGCCCTTGACGGAGTTCAGCACCTGCGTGCCGGACTCCAGGCGGCCCGAGTAGACCCGGACGAAGGTGAGCTTGCCGAGGTGCGGGTCGCTCATGATCTTGAACGCCAGCGCCGACAGCGGCTCGTCGTCGGAGGGCTTGCGCTTCACGACCTCCTCCGGGTCGTTCACCGCGTGGCCCTCGATGGCCTCGATGTCGAGCGGGGAGGGCAGGTAGCGGACCACCGCGTCGAGCAGGGGCTGGACGCCCTTGTTCTTGAACGCGGTACCACAGAACACCGGGGTGACCGTGGTGTCGCTGGACTTGCCGGAGGCGATCGTGATGCGGCGGATGGCCGCGTACAGCTGCTCCTCGGAGGGCTCCTCGCCCTCCAGGTACAGCTCCATGATCTCCTCGTCGTTCTCCGCGACGGCCTCGAGCAGCTTGCCGCGGTACTCCTCGGCAGCCTCGGTGTGCGTGTCCGGGATGTCGACGACGTCGTACATCTCGCCCTTGGTGGCCTCGGCGGACCAGACGAGCGCCTTCATGCGGACCAGGTCCACGACGCCCTTGAAGTCGGCCTCGGCACCGATCGGGAGCTGCATGACGAGCGGCTGGGCGCCCAGGCGGTCCGAGATCATGTCCACACAGCGGTGGAACTCGGCGCCGGTACGGTCCAGCTTGTTGACGAAGCAGATACGCGGAACGCGGTAACGGTCCGCCTGACGCCACACCGTCTCGGACTGGGGCTCAACGCCGGCGACGCCGTCGAACACCGTCACGGCACCGTCGAGCACGCGCAGGGAGCGCTCCACCTCGACGGTGAAGTCGACGTGGCCCGGGGTGTCGATGATGTTGATGGTGTGGTCGACGTCTTCCAGCGGCCAGTGACAGGTGGTGGCAGCAGAGGTGATCGTGATGCCACGCTCCTGCTCCTGCTCCATCCAGTCCATCGTGGCAGCGCCGTCGTGGACCTCACCGATCTTGTAGGACACACCGGTGTAGAACAGGATCCGCTCGGTGGTGGTCGTCTTGCCCGCGTCGATGTGGGCCATGATCCCGATATTGCGGACCTTGGCCAGGTCAAGTGAAGTGGTAGCCATAAGGCTTCAGTCTTCTCTCGGTTCTCGATGGGGTAGCGACTACCAGCGGTAGTGCGCGAAGGCCTTGTTGGACTCGGCCATCTTGTGGGTGTCCTCGCGCTTCTTCACGGCCGCACCGAGGCCGTTGGAGGCGTCGAGAAGCTCGTTGAGGAGACGCTCGGTCATGGTCTTCTCGCGACGGGCGCGGGAGTAACCGACCAGCCAGCGCAGCGCCAGGGTGTTGGCACGGCCGGGCTTGACCTCGACCGGGACCTGGTAGGTGGCGCCACCGACACGGCGGGACTTGACCTCGAGGGTCGGCTTGATGTTCTCGAGAGCGCGCTTGAGCGTGATGACCGGGTCGTTGCCGGTCTTCTCGCGCAGGCCCTCCATGGCGCCGTAGACGATGCGCTCGGCGGTGGAGCGCTTGCCGTTCAGCAGCACCTTGTTGATGAGCGACGTGACCAGAGGAGAACCGTAGACCGGGTCGATGATGACCGGGCGCTTCGGGGCGGGGCCCTTACGAGGCATTCTTACTTCTCCTTCTTGGCGCCGTAGCGGGAACGGGCCTGCTTGCGGTTCTTGACACCCTGGGTGTCGAGGGAGCCACGGATGATCTTGTAGCGAACACCCGGCAGGTCCTTCACACGGCCGCCGCGCACGAGCACGATGGAGTGCTCCTGCAGGTTGTGTCCCTCACCCGGAATGTAAGCGGTGACCTCGATCCCGCTGGTCAGACGCACACGCGCGACCTTACGCAGGGCCGAGTTCGGCTTCTTCGGGGTGGTCGTGAACACACGCGTGCAGACGCCACGACGCTGAGGGGAACCCTCGAGTGCGGGCGTCTTGTTCTTCTCGACCTTGTCCTGCCGGCCCTTGCGGACCAGCTGCTGGATCGTAGGCACTACTTCTCCGGTTTCTGTGTGCCGAATGGTGAAGCTAACCTGGAACGTCGCCGACCCACGCGGTCGGGTGTGTCGAATCCGGCGGACTCCCGCCGCGAGGCGAAAAGAGCACAGATCACGGTGGCCGCTCACAGCTCGCTATGCGGTTGAAGGCACGCACGAGAGCCAGGGCACACCCCAGGCACAAGGTCTGAGCGTACCTACCTCATTCGCTGCGGTCAAAACAAATGGGCGTCGCCCGCATCGCCATACGGCCGATGTCAAGACCGCGCGACGTGTTTGATCTTCGAATCGCCGATTCGGGCACCTCAGAACCCTGTCCGCACACCCCTCGAACCAGCCGCCCACGGGGCTATGCGGACAGGGCCGTGGCCACGATCATCAGCGCCAGCAGCGCCGCCCAGGCCACGTTCGACAGCCACCCGAGCACGAGCCCGGTCAGCGCGAGCGCGTCACCGCCCTCCCCGGTGCGGCGTATCTCGGAGCGCGCCGCGTGCCCCAGCACCACGGCCGGAATCCCGGTCAGCCCGAAGCTCACCAGACACAGCACCCCACAGACGGCGGAGCCGACCGCTTTGCCGTTGGTCTGCGGCCGGGACACCTGCAGAAAGGTCCGCGGCACGGGCGTGACGGGCGCCGGCTGCGGCATCGGCCCCTGGGGCAGGTCGGCGACCAGCAGGGCGAGTTCGCCCACGGTACGGGCCGTGTAGGCCCGCGAGACCCGCTTCTCGAACTCGGCGTGCTCAAGCCGACCTTCGCCGTACCCGGCCCTGAGCACGTCCACGGCCCGCTCACGGTCGGCGTGCGAGGCGAGCATCGCCGGGGTTGCGGGCCCGTTCCACGCCTGTGGGGCACCGCCGTCCTGCCACCGCTGCGGGACGCCGCCGCCCTGCCCCGGTTGCCACGGCTGCCACGACGGATGCGTCATGGAGCACCTCCCCCGTACTGGTCGGAGTCCTTCCATGATGCGCCGAACCGGCATTCCAGGCATCGGGGTCCACCCGGAGAAAACCCTCAGACGGCCCCGGGGCACGCCGAAGGGCGGCCACCCCGAGAGGTGACCGCCCTTCAGTGGACGTACGCCTTACTGGTTGTACGGACCGTAGTCGTAGTCCTCCAGCGGAACGGCCTGGCCGGAGCCCGTGCCGAACGGCGAGTAGTCGATGTCGTCGTAGCCGACGGCCGAGTACATCGCGGCCTTGGCCTCCTCGGTCGGCTCGACCCGGATGTTGCGGTAGCGGGACAGGCCCGTACCGGCGGGGATGAGCTTACCGATGATGACGTTCTCCTTGAGGCCGATCAGGGAGTCGGACTTGGCGTTGATCGCCGCGTCCGTGAGGACCCTGGTCGTCTCCTGGAAGGACGCCGCCGACAGCCAGGACTCGGTCGCCAGCGAGGCCTTGGTGATACCCATGAGCTGCGGACGACCGGAGGCCGGGTGACCGCCCTCCTGGACCACACGACGGTTCTCGTGCTCGAACTTCGAGCGCTCGACCAGCTCGCCGGGCAGCAGCTCGGCGTCGCCGGACTCGATGATCGTCACGCGGCGGAGCATCTGCCGGATGATGATCTCGATGTGCTTGTCGTGGATCGACACACCCTGCGAGTTGTAGACCTTCTGGACCTCGCCGACCAGGTGGACCTGGACGGCACGCTGGCCCAGGATGCGCAGCACGTCGTGCGGGTTGGTGGCACCCACGGTGAGCTTCTGGCCCACCTCGACGTGCTCGCCCTCGCTGACCAGGAGTCGGGCACGCTTCGAGATCGGGTACGCCGTCTCGTCGCTGCCGTCGTCCGGGGTGACGACGATCTTCTTGGTCTTCTCGGTCTCCTCGATCCGCACGCGGCCGGTGGCCTCGGAGATCGGGGCGACACCCTTCGGGGTACGGGCCTCGAAGAGCTCGACGACACGCGGCAGACCCTGGGTGATGTCGTCACCGGCCACACCACCGGTGTGGAAGGTACGCATCGTCAGCTGGGTACCGGGCTCACCGATGGACTGGGCGGCGATGATGCCGACCGCCTCACCGATGTCGACCAGCTTGCCGGTGGCCAGCGAACGGCCGTAGCACATGGCGCAGGTGCCGACGGCGGACTCGCAGGTCAGGACCGAGCGGGTCTTGACCTCCGCGACGCCGTGGCGGACCAGCTCGTCGATGAGCACGTCGCCGAGGTCGGTACCGGCCGGGGCCAGCACCTTGCCGTCGACCACGATGTCCTCGGCGAGGCAGCGCGCGTACACGGACGTCTCGACGTTGTCCGCCTTGCGCAGCACGCCGTCCGCGCCGACCTCCGCGATGTGGAGCTTGAGGCCACGGTCGGTGCCGCAGTCCTCCTCGCGGATGATGACGTCCTGGGAGACGTCGACCAGACGACGGGTGAGGTAACCCGAGTCGGCGGTACGCAGGGCGGTGTCCGCCAGACCCTTACGGGCACCGTGCGTGGAGATGAAGTACTCCAGCACGGACAGGCCCTCACGGAAGGACGCCTTGATCGGACGCGGGATCGTCTCGTTCTTCGCGTTCGACACCAGACCACGCATACCGGCGATCTGACGCATCTGCATCATGTTGCCTCGTGCACCCGAGTTCACCATCATGAAGATCGGGTTGGTCTTCGGGAAGTTGTCGTTCATCGCCTCGGCGACCTCGTTGGTCGCCTTGGTCCAGATCGCGATGAGCTCCTGCGTGCGCTCGTCCTTGGTGATCAGACCGCGCTCGTACTGCTTCTGGACCTTCTCGTCCTGCGCCTCGTAGCCGCGGACGATCTCCTTCTTCGCCTCGGGAACGACGACGTCGGAGATGGCGACGGTGACGCCGGAACGGGTGGCCCAGTAGAAGCCGGACGCCTTCAGGTTGTCGAGCGTCGCCGCCACGATGACCTTCGGGTAGCGCTCGGCGAGGTCGTTGACGATCTCGGAGAGCTGCTTCTTGCCGACCTCGTAGTCGACGAACGGGTAGTCCTCGGGCAGCAGCTCGTTGAAGAGCGCACGACCCAGCGTGGTCTTCAGACGGAAGCTGTCACCCTGCTGCCACTCCGGCTCGCCCTCCTCCTGCGCCGGCGGGGTCCAGCCGCGCGGCGGGATGGTGCCGACCGGGAAGCGGATGTCGATCTTCGACTGGAGCGAGAGCTCGCCCGCGTCGAAGGCCATGATCGCCTCGGCCACGGAGGAGAAGGAGCGGTCCACGCCCTTCACGTCCCGCATCTCGCTGTCCGTGGTGAGGAAGAACAGACCGAGGACCATGTCCTGGGTCGGCATCGTCACCGGACGGCCGTCGGCGGGCTTGAGGATGTTGTTCGAGGACAGCATCAGGATGCGGGCCTCGGCCTGCGCCTCCGCGGACAGCGGCAGGTGCACGGCCATCTGGTCACCGTCGAAGTCCGCGTTGAACGCAGTGCAGACGAGCGGGTGGATCTGGATGGCCTTGCCCTCGACCAGCTGCGGCTCGAAGGCCTGGATGCCGAGGCGGTGCAGGGTGGGAGCACGGTTCAGCAGAACCGGGTGCTCGGCGATGACCTCTTCGAGGACGTCGTACACGACCGTGCGGCCGCGCTCCACCATGCGCTTGGCGCTCTTGATGTTCTGCGCGTGGTTCAGGTCGACCAGGCGCTTCATCACGAACGGCTTGAAGAGCTCCAGCGCCATCGCCTTGGGCAGACCGCACTGGTGCAGCTTCAGCTGCGGACCGACGACGATCACGGAACGCGCGGAGTAGTCCACACGCTTACCGAGCAGGTTCTGACGGAATCGACCCTGCTTACCCTTCAGCATGTCGCTGAGGGACTTCAGCGGGCGGTTACCGGGACCGGTGACCGGGCGACCACGACGACCGTTGTCGAAGAGGGCGTCAACAGCCTCCTGAAGCATGCGCTTCTCGTTGTTGACGATGATCTCGGGCGCGCCGAGGTCGAGGAGCCTCTTCAGACGGTTGTTGCGGTTGATCACACGGCGGTACAGGTCGTTCAGGTCGGAGGTCGCGAAGCGGCCACCGTCCAGCTGCACCATCGGGCGAAGGTCCGGCGGGATGACCGGCACGCAGTCCAGCACCATGCCCTTGGGGCTGTTGCTGGTCTGCAGGAACGCGGAGACGACCTTCAGGCGCTTGAGCGCACGGGTCTTCTTCTGGCCCTTGCCGGTACGGATGATCTCGCGGAGCTTCTCGGCCTCCTCGTCGAGGTCGAAGGACTCCAGGCGCTTCTGCAGCGCCGCGGCACCCATCGAGCCGTCGAAGTACGTGCCGAAGCGGTCACGCAGCTCGCGGTAGAGGAGCTCGTCGCCCTCGAGGTCCTGGACCTTGAGGTTCTTGAACCGGGTCCACACCTCGTCGAGGCGGTCGATCTCGCGCTGCGCACGGTCACGCAGCTGCTTCATCTCGCGCTCGGCACCCTCGCGCACCTTGCGGCGCACGTCGGCCTTGGCGCCCTCGGCCTCCAGCTCGGCCAGGTCGGTCTCGAGCTTCTTGGCGCGGGCCTCCAGGTCGGCGTCCCGGCGGTTCTCGATCTGCTGCCGCTCGACGGAGACGTGCGCCTCCAGGGAGGGCAGGTCGCGGGTACGGCGCTCCTCGTCGACGTACGTGATCATGTACGCCGCGAAGTAGATGACCTTCTCGAGGTCCTTGGGAGCCAGGTCGAGCAGGTAGCCCAGCCGGCTCGGGACACCCTTGAAGTACCAGATGTGCGTGACGGGCGCGGCCAGCTCGATGTGGCCCATCCGCTCACGGCGCACCTTGGCGCGCGTGACCTCGACGCCACAGCGCTCGCAGATGATGCCCTTGAAGCGGACGCGCTTGTACTTGCCGCAGTAGCACTCCCAGTCCCGGGTCGGACCGAAGATCTTCTCGCAGAAGAGTCCGTCCTTTTCGGGCTTGAGGGTGCGGTAGTTGATGGTCTCGGGCTTCTTGACCTCGCCGTGGCTCCACTGACGGATGTCGTCAGCGGTGGCCAGACCGATCCGGAGCTCATCGAAGAAGTTGACGTCGAGCACTATGCGTCAATCCCTCTCAGGGTTGTAAGTCTGTGGTCTGAAACGGGGGCCTGGGGGTCGGCGGGGCCCTGTGGGTGAGGGCCCCGCCGGACTCCCGTCAGACCTCTTCGACGCTGCTCGGCTCGCGCCGGGACAGGTCGATGCCGAGCTCCTCCGCAGCGCGGAAGACGTCCTCGTCGGTGTCACGCATCTCGATGGACATACCGTCGCTGGACAGCACCTCCACGTTCAGGCAGAGCGACTGCATCTCCTTGATGAGCACCTTGAAGGACTCGGGGATGCCGGGCTCGGGGATGTTCTCGCCCTTGACGATGGCCTCGTAGACCTTCACGCGGCCGGTCACGTCGTCGGACTTGATGGTCAGCAGCTCCTGGAGGGCGTACGCGGCGCCGTAGGCCTCGAGGGCCCACACCTCCATCTCACCGAAGCGCTGGCCACCGAACTGGGCCTTACCACCCAGCGGCTGCTGGGTGATCATGCTGTACGGGCCGGTCGAGCGAGCGTGCAGCTTGTCGTCGACCAGGTGGTGCAGCTTCAGGATGTACATGTAGCCGACGGAGATCGGGTCCGGGAACGGCTCACCGCTACGGCCGTCGAACAGCCGCGCCTTACCGGTCGGGAGCACCATGCGCTCGCCGTCGCGGTTCGGGATGGTGTGCTGCAGCAGACCCGCGAGCTCGTCCTCGCGCGCACCGTCGAAGACGGGGGTCGCGACGTTGGTGCCCGGGTCGACCTGGTCGGCGCCGATCGCCTGGAGGCGCTGCGCCCACTCGTCCGCGAGGCCGGAGACGTCCCAGCCGCGGCTGGCGAGCCAGCCGAGGTGGATCTCCAGGACCTGTCCCGGGTTCATTCGGGACGGCACACCCAGCGGGTTGAGGATGATGTCGACCGGAGTTCCGTCCTCGAGGAACGGCATGTCCTCGATGGGAAGGATCTTCGAGATGACACCCTTGTTGCCGTGACGGCCGGCGAGCTTGTCACCGTCGGTGATCTTGCGCTTCTGCGCGACGTACACGCGCACCAGCTGGTTCACACCGGGGGGAAGCTCGTCGCCCTCCTCGCGGTCGAAGACGCGGACGCCGATGACCTTGCCGGTCTCGCCGTGCGGCACCTTCAGCGAGGTGTCACGGACCTCACGGGCCTTCTCACCGAAGATCGCGCGCAGCAGGCGCTCCTCCGGCGTCAGCTCGGTCTCACCCTTCGGGGTGACCTTGCCGACGAGGATGTCACCGGCGATGACCTCGGCACCGATACGGATGATGCCGCGCTCGTCGAGGTCGGCGAGGACCTCCTCGGAGACGTTCGGGATGTCCCGGGTGATCTCCTCGGGGCCGAGCTTGGTGTCACGGGCGTCGACCTCGTGCTCCTCGATGTGGATCGAGGAGAGGACGTCGTCCTGCACGAGGCGCTGCGACAGGATGATCGCGTCCTCGTAGTTGTGACCCTCCCACGGCATGAACGCCACGAGCAGGTTCTTGCCCAGCGCCATCTCACCGTTCTCGGTGGCCGGACCGTCGGCGAGGACCTGGCCCTCGACGATGCGGTCGCCCTCGTGGACGATGACCTTCTGGTTGACCGAGGTGCCCTGGTTGGAGCGGGCGAACTTGGCCAGACGGTACGTGATGTACGTGCCGTCGTCGTTGGCGGTGGTGATGTAGTCCGCGGAGACCTCCTGGACCACACCGGCCTTCTCGGCCTTGACGACGTCGCCGGCGTCGACGGCGGAGCGGTACTCCATGCCGGTGCCGACGAGCGGGGCCTCCGCCTTGATGAGCGGAACGGCCTGGCGCATCATGTTCGCGCCCATGAGGGCGCGGTTGGCGTCGTCGTGCTCGAGGAACGGGATCATGGCGGTCGCGACCGACACCATCTGGCGCGGCGAGACGTCCATGTAGTCCACGTCCTCGCCACCGACGTAGTCGACCTCGCCGCCACGGCGGCGGACGAGCACCCGGGCCTCGGCGAAGCGCAGGTCGTCCGTCAGCGTGGCGTTGGCCTGCGCGATGACGAAGCGGTCCTCCTCGTCGGCCGTCAGGTAGTCGACCTCGTCGGTGACCTGACCGTCGACGACCTTGCGGTACGGCGTCTCGACGAAACCGAACGCGTTGACGCGGCCGTAGGAGGCGAGCGAACCGATCAGACCGATGTTCGGGCCTTCAGGGGTCTCAATCGGGCACATACGGCCGTAGTGAGACGGGTGCACGTCACGGACCTCGAAGCCGGCCCGCTCACGGGACAGACCACCCGGGCCGAGCGCGGACAGACGACGCTTGTGCGTCAGCCCGGACAGCGGGTTGTTCTGGTCCATGAACTGCGACAGCTGGCTGGTGCCGAAGAACTCCTTGATGGAGGCGACGACCGGCCGGATGTTGATCAGGGTCTGCGGCGTGATCGCCTCGACGTCCTGGGTCGTCATGCGCTCGCGGACGACGCGCTCCATACGGGCCAGACCCGTACGGACCTGGTTCTGGATGAGCTCGCCGACGCTGCGCAGACGACGGTTGCCGAAGTGGTCGATGTCGTCGGTCTCGACGACGATCGTCTGACCGCTGTCGGCGACCGTCTCGGTCTCACCGGCGTGCAGCTTCACCAGGTACTTGATCGTCGAGATGACGTCCTCGACGGTCAGGATGCCCGCGTCGAGCGGAGCGTCCGCACCCAGCTTCTTGTTGACCTTGTAGCGGCCGACCTTGGCGAGGTCGTAACGCTTGGGGTTGAAGTACAGGTTCTCAAGAAGCGTCTGCGCGGCCTCACGCGTGGGGGGCTCGCCCGGACGCAGCTTGCGGTAGATGTCGAGCAGCGCGTCGTCCTGGCCCTGGGTGTGGTCCTTCTCCAGGGTGGCGCGCATCGACTCGTACTCGCCGAACTCCTCGAGGATCTGCTCGGTCGTCCAGCCGAGCGCCTTGAGCAGGACGGTGACGGACTGCTTGCGCTTGCGGTCGATACGGACACCGACCATGTCGCGCTTGTCGATCTCCATCTCCAGCCAGGCACCCCGGGACGGGATGATCTTGGCTGAGAAGATGTCCTTGTCGGACGTCTTGTCGATGGTCGAGTCGAAGTAGACACCGGGCGAACGGACCAGCTGCGACACCACGACACGCTCGGTGCCGTTGATGACGAACGTGCCCTTGTTCGTCATGAGCGGGAAGTCGCCCATGAAGACCGTCTGGGACTTGATCTCGCCGGTCTCGTTGTTGGTGAACTCAGCCGTCACGAAGAGCGGGGCGGCGTACGTGAAGTCGCGCTCCTTGCACTCGTCGATGCTGTTCTTCGGCGGCTCGAAGCGGTGGTCACGGAACGTCAGCGACATCGACCCGGAGAAGTCCTCGATCGGGGAGATCTCCTCGAAGATCTCCTCCAGACCGGACTTCGTGGGGACATCCTGACCGGACTCCAGAGCCTCCTCGACCCGACTCTGCCAGGCGGTGTTCCCGAGCAGCCAGTCAAAGCTCTCGGTCTGCAGCGCGAGCAGGTTGGGAACCTCGAGAGGCTCCTTGATCTTTGCAAAGGAGATGCGCAGCGGGGCGGTGCTGGCGCCGTTGTTCATATTCGCGGTCGAGGCGTTGCGCGAGGCGGCCAAGAGGGGGTCCTTCCGAGGGCTCGGACTCACTACGCGCGTACCGGCCCCTCACCCACACAAAGAGACAGAAAACCCAGGTCAGGGAATTCCGATCGTCGATGCTGAGGCGAGGGCAGACCCCTGGTGACGGGCAGGGGACAGCTAACAGGCAGCGCAAAGGGTCAGTGTAGCCACTCGGCACACTGCTGTCCAGTCCCGGTTTTCTGAGACCCTCGTTGTTCTCAACGTCTGCGCCATGCCTGCCCTCAACGCACGTTGATACTGCCCTCTTCGTCGTCGATCCATGCCTCGGAATCGGATCCTTGTGACGACGCGTCCTGAGAATTGCGCGCTGCGTGCGGTTCGTCAAGGCCCCCTTGGCCGAACCAGGGGTTCCGGAGACACGACGAAGATCACCATACCCCTCGCGTATGCGAGAGCAAGGCAACCGTGGCCGGGCCCCCGGGAACGCCGAAGAGCGACCACCCGAATGGATGATCGCTCTTCGGTGCGTTCGCGTTACAGCCCCCTGGGGCTGTCACAGGCGTTCGCGAAGGTCTTACTTGACCTCGACGGAGGCGCCGGCGCCCTCGAGGGCCTCCTTGGCCTTGTCGGCGGCTTCCTTGTTGACCTTCTCGAGAACCGGCTTCGGCGCACCGTCGACCAGGTCCTTGGCCTCCTTCAGGCCGAGGGAGGTCAGCTCACGCACGACCTTGATGACCTGGATCTTCTTGTCGCCGGCGCCGGTGAGGACGACGTCGAACTCGTCCTTCTCCTCGGCGGCCTCGGCGGCGGCGCCACCAGCGGCACCACCGGCGACGACGACCGGCGCGGCAGCGGCGGCGGTGACGTCGAACTTCTCCTCGAAGGCCTTCACGAACTCGGAGAGCTCGATGAGGGTCATCTCCTCGAACTGCGCGAGCAGGTCTTCCTGGCTGAGCTTCGCCATGATGGCGGTCCTTCCACTAAATCGGCAGGTGCCGGATGTACTGGGTGAGGCGGGCGTACGTCGGCCCGCTGTGGCCTCCGCGGTCAGGCTGCGGGGGCCAGTGTGCGAGCCGAATTACTCGGCACCGCCCTGCTCGGCCTGCTTGGCGCGGAGCGCGTCCACCGTGCGGACGAGCTTCGACGGCAGCGCCTGGAAGACGGAGGCAGCCTGGGACTGCTTCGCCTTGAAGGCACCGGCCAGCTTGCTGAGCAGAACCTCGCGGGACTCGAGGTCCGCAAGCTTCTTGATCTCGTCGGCGCTGAGCGCCTTACCCTCAAGGACACCGCCCTTGATGACGAGATTCGGGTTGTCCTTGGCGAAGTCACGGAGACCCTTCGCCGACTCCACCGGGTCACCGGTGACGAAGGCGACAGCCGTCGGACCGTTGAACAGGTCGTCCAGCGTCGTGATCCCGGCCTCGTTGGCCGCAATCTTGGTCAGCGTGTTCTTCACCACGGCGTACTGGGCGTTCTCACCGAGCGAACGACGCAGCGTCTTGAGCTGCGCCACGGTGAGACCGCGGTACTCGGTCAGCACGGCAGCGTTGGAGTTGCGGAACTGCTCCGTCAACTCGGCCACTGCGGCAGCCTTGTCGGGCCTCGCCATGAGCCTCGGCCTCCTTCCGGGTGATTCTGACCGCGCGGACCCGAAGGAGGACTGGGGAAAACGAAACGCCCCGGCGCAGGCGCACGGGGCGGACTCGACCGGCCGCACACGCGGGACGCGTGTACTCCGGGAGTTCTTCCACTGTCACCTGCGCGGGTCGTCCGCAGTTCAGCGGATCCTTCGGCCACCGCACCCTCTTACGAGCGCACGGCAACGACCAGCGGTCTTTGGCTTCTGTAGGAGAGTACGGGACGGATTCGCTGTCAAGCAAATCGGCCCCTACGGTGCTCGGCTCCCCGTCGGTTCGAGCGCCCCTCGGCGGCCGAAGCCTGGGCCCCAAGGAACCGTTGCCGGCGCTCAGGGCGTGCCGTCGAGCCCTCCTCGCTGCTTCAGCAGCTCCTTGAGGTCCACGGTGTCCCCCGCCGGAGGCTTCTCGGCCGTGGCCTTCACCCCGTAGTCGCTGTAGTACGCGGTCTGGGTGAGCTGCCCCGTGGCCGTGTGGCCCTTCTCGACCTTCTTGACCAGCAGGTTGCGGTCGTCGACCCATATGTCGACGGTCTGCGGGCCGGAGCCCTCCCCGGGCACGCTGCCGGAGTAGTGCGAGGTGGGCTCGCCTCGCACCGTCTCCTCGCCGACCTTCCGCACGTCCGTGGAGGTCAGCAGCAGCTTCACCGATGTGTGCGGCGCGGTGCCGCGCATCTGGTCGGCGAGGTCCGCTCCCGAGCCACCGGCGAGGTCCTCCAGGTCGTCGTAGGCGTACTTGATCCAGTGCTTGCCGTCGGCCTTCGCGGCGAACCCGTCGCCCATGCGCGCGTAGTAGGCGTCGGGGAGATAGCGGGCCTCCATCGACGTGCTGCCGAGTCGGCGCATCGTCTCGGCCGTCGTGCCGCCGGTGTATGTGATCGTCAGGGTGCCGGTGAGGCCGTCGCCCCAGGCGAGGGTGCCATCGGCCGTCATGGACAGTGCCGAGCCCATGGTGGTCGTGGACTTCACCCGGGCTGACTCGGCCTGGCCGGTGGACCGTTCGACGCTGCGCAGGGCGGCTGTGACGGCGCGGGAGGGCGTGGCGCGGTTCTGCTCGTCGGGACGGTCGGAGGAGGAGGTGCAGGCGGCCAGGGCCGTCAGCGCGGTCAGCAGCGCGATCCAGAGCACCGGCCGACGCGCCCTCGTACTCGTCATTCGTCCCCCCTGTGCGAACCCCGTTAATGAAAGTTAACCCAGGGCACTGACAAACGGAGCCGGACAAGGGGACGGGCCCCGCACCCGGGAAGGGTGCGGGGCCCGCTTCGAGCCTGGTGAGCCGATGGCTCAGACCGCGGCCGGGTCCTCCTCGACGAGGAGGTTGCGGGTGCGGTTCGGGTCGACGGGAACGCCGGGGCCCATCGTGGTGGTGATGGCGGCCTTCTTGATGTAGCGACCCTTGGCGGCGGACGGCTTCAGACGGAGGATCTCCTCCAGCGCGGCGCCGTAGTTCTCCACCAGCTTGGTGTCGTCGAAGGACACCTTGCCGATGATGAAGTGCAGGTTCGAGTGCTTGTCGACGCGGAACTCGATCTTGCCGCCCTTGATGTCGGTGACGGCCTTGGCGACGTCGGGGGTGACGGTGCCGGTCTTCGGGTTCGGCATCAGACCACGCGGACCGAGCACGCGGCCGAGGCGGCCGACCTTGCCCATGAGGTCCGGGGTGGCGACGACGGCGTCGAAGTCCAGGCGGCCCTTCGAAACCTCGTCGATCAGTTCGTCGGCACCGACGATGTCGGCGCCCGCGGCACGCGCGGCCTCGGCACGGTCGCCGGTCGCGAAGACCAGGACCCGGGCGGTCTTACCGGTGCCGTGCGGAAGGTTCACGGTGCCACGGACCATCTGGTCGGCCTTACGCGGGTCGACACCCAGACGGAAGGCGACCTCGACGGTGCCGTCGAACTTGGTCGTGGACGTCTCCTTGGCGAGACGGACGGCCTCGAGCGGGGCGTAGAGCTTCTCCCGGTCGACCTTGGCGTCCGCAGCGCGGAGAGTCTTGCTGCGCTTGCTCACTGCTGCTCCTGTGTTTTCTTAGGAGTCGTGGTCCGGGCCGAGCAGGCCCTCCCACGTATCTGCTTGGTGTACGGGGGTTGAGGTCAGCCCTCGACCGTGATGCCCATGGATCGGGCGGTGCCGGCGATGATCTTCGCGGCGGCGTCCAGGTCGTTGGCGTTGAGGTCGGGCATCTTGGTGGTGGCGATCTCGCGGACCTGCGCCTCGGTGATCTTGGCGACCTTGGTCTTGTGCGGCTCGCCGGAGCCCTTCTCCACGCCCGCGGCCTTGAGGATCATCTTGGCGGCCGGCGGCGTCTTGGTGATGAAGGTGAAGGAACGGTCCTCGTAGACCGTGATCTCCACCGGGATGACCCAACCGCGCTGCGACTCGGTCGCGGCGTTGTAGGCCTTGCAGAACTCCATGATGTTGACGCCGTGCTGACCCAGCGCGGGGCCGACCGGCGGGGCCGGGTTGGCGGCACCGGCCTGGATCTGGAGCTTGATGAGCCCCGTGACCTTCTTCTTCTTGGGAGGCATTACTCTCCGGGTCCTTTCGATTGAAGTGTGCCCTCGCCCGGGTCGCGTCCCGGATGAAGGCATACCGCACAACGATAACGGGTATAGATGCGCGGCTAAAAACCGCGCAGGTCAGACCGGCTACGAGAGCCCGTCTGACCTGCGCGGAAGCGGTGAGTCCAGAAGACTCGGAAACCCCGGGAGGGATCAGTTCTTCTGGATCTGGTCGAAGGACAGCTCGACCGGCGTCTCGCGGCCGAAGATCTCCACGAGGCCCTTGACCTTCTTCGAGTCGGCGTTGATCTCGTTGATGGTGGCCTGCAGCGTGGCGAACGGGCCGTCGGTGACGGTGACCGAGTCGCCGACCTCGAAGTCCAGCACCTGGACCTCGACCTTGCGGGCCGGAGCCGGCTTGCCTTCGGCCTCGGCGGCCTCGCGGGCGGCCTTCTCCTCGGCCTCCGGGGCGAGCATCTTGACGATCTCGTCCAGGGTCAGCGGGTACGGGTCGTAGGCGTTGCCCACGAAGCCGGTGACGCCGGGGGTGTTGCGGACGACACCCCAGGACTCGTTCGTCAGGTCCATGCGGACCAGGACGTAACCCGGCAGCTTGTTCTGCTTGATCGTCTTGCGGTCGCCGTTCTTGATCTGGACGACCTCTTCCTGCGGCACCTCGGCCTGGAAGATGTAGTCCTCGACGTTCAGCGAGACGGCGCGCTGCTCCAGGTTGGTCTTCACGCGGTTCTCGTAACCGGCGTAGGTGTGGATGACGTACCACTCGCCGGGCAGCGTGCGAAGCTCCTCGCGCAGGGCGGCGACGGGGTCGACGGGCTCGGCCTCTTCCTCGGCGGCCTCTTCCTCGTCCTCCACGTGCAGCGCGGCCTCCTCGGCCGGCTCGCCCGCCTCGGCGTCGGCAGCCTCGACCTCGTCCAGGTCCTCGTCCGCGCCCTCGACGATGTCGAGCTCGTCTTCCACGGACTCGGCGTCCTGTCCGTGCGGCTCGATGGCGTCGTTCAGGTTCTGGTCAGACACGGTGGCTGCTTCTTCCTGGATACATAGGGGTGGAACATGCGAAAGGGGCGCCGGTAACCACGGCGCCCTTCGCTCTTGGCTCAGCCGAAGACGTACTTGGCGGCGTTGTCGAGCCCATAGTCAATCACGGTCACCAGGCCGATCATGATGACGACGAAGATGATCACCACGGTGGTGTACGTCGTCAGCTGGTTGCGCGTGGGCCAGACGACCTTGCGGAGTTCCGCGACGATCTGGCGGTAGAAGAGCGCGAGTCGCTTCAGCGGGCCCTTCTTGCCACGCTTGCCGCCCTTGCGGGTCTTCTTCTTGGACTCCGGCGCCTCGTCCTGGGCATCAGGCATGTCGATGGAGCCCACGGCGTCCGTCACTCGTCCTCACCTGATTCCGGGTCGTGGCCGTGCCGCGCCCGGTCTGAGCCGCACGGCGGTGCATTGCTGTACGTACATGCGCACACATCCTGGCGAAGGTGTGTGTAGCAGGGCCGGAGGGACTTGAACCCCCAACCGCCGGTTTTGGAGACCGGTGCTCTACCAATTGAGCTACGACCCTTTGGTGTGTCCCCCAACGTACCGCATCCGACCGGGTGCTCGTTGTGCACCGTGCGACTGCGGGCTGCTGAAGGCCAACGAGGTGAGAGTGTACGTGGTCCCGGGCGCCCCGTCGAACAGAAAGTGGCCGATGAGGGCTTGGTTGGCGGAAGATCGCCCGGAGTTCGGCGGTGCGACGGCGCAAGATCGCCCTGGCCGCGGGCCCGATCCGGACGAATGTTCAACCGATGTTCAGTCTGTGAAACCCGCATGCCGCCCGCGTTTCCGGTCTGAAACCATGGGCCCCATGAGCGCTGCAACCCCTCCCACCGAGCGCCGGGTCTCCGCCCGAGTCGGCGCGATCTCCGAGTCCGCCACCCTCGCCGTGGACGCCAAGGCCAAGGCCCTCAAGGCCGCCGGGCGACCGGTGATCGGCTTCGGCGCCGGTGAGCCCGACTTCCCGACCCCGGACTACATCGTCGAGGCCGCCATCGAGGCCTGCAAGAACCCGAAGTACCACCGCTACACCCCGGCCGGCGGCCTGCCCGAGCTGAAGGCCGCGATCGCCGCGAAGACGCTGCGGGACTCCGGCTACGAGCCCGACGTCTCCCAGATCCTGGTCACCAACGGCGGCAAGCAGGCCATCTACGAAGCTTTCGCCGCGATCCTCGACCCGGGCGACGAGGTCATCGTTCCGGCCCCGTACTGGACGACGTACCCCGAGTCGATCCGCCTCGCCGGCGGTGTCCCGGTCGAGGTCGTCGCCGACGAGACGACCGGCTACCGCGTCTCGGTCGAGCAGCTGGAGGCGGCCCGCACCGAGAAGACGAAGGTCGTCCTGTTCGTCTCCCCGTCCAACCCGACCGGAGCGGTCTACAGCGAGGCCGAGACCGAGGCGATCGGCCGCTGGGCCGTCGAGCACGGCCTGTGGGTGATGACGGACGAGATCTACGAGCACCTGGTCTACGGCGACGCGGTGTCCGTGTCGCTGCCCGCGGTCCTGCCGGAGCTGCGCGACAAGTGCATCGTGGTCAACGGTGTCGCCAAGACGTACGCCATGACGGGCTGGCGGGTCGGCTGGATCATCGGCCCGAAGGACGTCGTCAAGGCCGCGACGAACCTGCAGTCGCACGCCACGTCGAACGTCTCGAACGTGGCGCAGGTGGCCGCCCTCGCCGCCGTCTCCGGCGACCTGGACGCCGTCGCGAAGATGCGCGAGGCCTTCGACCGCCGCCGCAAGACGATCGTGCGGATGCTCAACGAGATCGACGGCGTGGTCTGCCCGGAGCCCGAGGGCGCCTTCTACGCCTACCCCTCGGTGAAGGCCCTCATCGGCAAGGAGATCCGCGGCAAGCGCCCGCAGGACTCGGTCGAGCTGGCCGCGCTCATCCTGGAGGAGGCCGAGGTCGCGGTGGTCCCGGGCGAGGCCTTCGGCACGCCGGGCTATCTGCGGCTGTCGTACGCGCTCGGTGACGAGGACCTCGTCGAGGGCGTGAGCCGGATCCAGAAGCTGCTGGCGGAGGCCAGGGACTGAGGTCCGTCGCTGTCATGAGGCACCTCCGGATTTCGGAGGTGCCTCATTTGTTTGTGCGAGCAAGACCACTAAAGGGGAAACCGCTACCGGGACGGCGGACACGTACGGCAGGATCCTGGAATGGAGCGTGTACGTGATGTCTCTGAACTGCCGAAAGCCCATCTGCACCTGCACTTCACCGGCTCTATGCGGCCGGCGACCCTGCTGGAACTGGCCGACAAATACGGGGTGCGTCTGCCGGAGGCGCTGACCGACGCGCTGACCAGCGGGGAGCCGCCGAAGCTGCGGGCGACGGACGAGCGGGGCTGGTTCCGCTTCCAGCGTCTGTACGACTCGGCGCGCTCGTGCCTGCGGCAGCCGGAGGACATCCAGCGGCTGGTCAGGGAGGCGGCGGAGGAGGACATCAAGGACGGCGCCGGGTGGCTGGAGATCCAGGTCGACCCGACGTCGTACGCGCCCCGGCTGGGCGGTCTGATCCCGGCGCTGGAGGTCATCCTGGACGCGGTGGAGACGGCGTCGCGGGACACGGGTCTCGGGATGCGCGTCCTGGTCGCCGCGAACCGGATGAAGCACCCCCTGGACGCCCGCACGCTGGCGCGGCTCGCGGTGCGGTACGCGGATCGGGGTGTCGTCGGCTTCGGGTTGTCGAACGACGAGCGCCGGGGCATGGCGCGGGACTTCGACCGTGCGTTCCACATCGCCCGCGAGGGCGGCCTGCTGTCGGCCCCGCACGGTGGCGAGCTGACCGGCCCGTCCTCGGTCCGGGACTGCCTGGACGACCTGGACGCGAACCGGATCGGCCACGGGGTGCGGGCGGCCGAGGACCCACGGTTGCTGAAGCGGCTCGCCGACCGGGGCGTGACCTGCGAGGTGTGTCCCGCGTCGAACGTCGCCCTCGGCGTCTACGAGAAGCCGGAGGACGTCCCGCTGCGGACGCTGTACGAGGCCGGCGTCCCGATGGCCCTCGGCGCCGACGACCCGCTGCTCTTCGGCTCGCGGCTCGCCGCCCAGTACGACATCGCCCGCCACCACCACGCCTTCACGGACGAGGAGCTGGCGGAGTTGGCCCGGCAGTCGGTGCGCGGGTCGGCGGCGCCGGAGGACATGAAGGCGAAGCTGCTGGCGGGAATTGACGACTGGCTCGCGTAGCGGGGGGTGCTGCGCGGGGTGCGGGGTCGGCCGGTCAGCCGCCGATACCGGCCAGCAGCGTACGGGCCAGCCGGGCGGCGAACTCGTCCACCGGCGGCCGTACCGCCTCCTTCGTCGCGTCATAGGCGAACGCCCGTTGCGCGCAGGCGCCCATCAGCAGGGACGCCGCCGCGAACGTGTCCGCGTCCGTGCCGACCCGGCCCAGCTCCTGCTCGGCCCGAAGGTACGTGTCGAGCTCCTGGATCGGCACATGCGGGCCCGCCCCCATCTGCCGTACGGCGTCGTCGTGCCGCCGCTTGAGCTCGGTCTGCGCGTACAGCGACGCGGCGATCGGGAAGCTCTGCTCGTAGAACAGCGCCGCCTGTCGGGCGATCTCGGTGAGGTTCTCCTGGAGGGAGTGCCGGCCCGGCTCGGCGGCGAGGCTGCTGAGCAGCGGGCGGAGCGGGGGCAGCCGCTCGGTGAGCACCTGGATGAAGAGCTCCTCCTTGCTCTCGAAGTGCTTGTACAGCGCCGCCTCGGAACACCCGGCCGCCCGTGCGATCTCCTTCGTCGTGGCCCGCGACAGTCCGACCGTGCGCATCAGCTCGTGTGCGGCGTCGAGGAGCCGCACGCGGGTCGGTTTGTTCTCCATGGCCTGTCCAATCGCACTTGACGGGTGGGTGAGTACTTACTCACTCTAGAGGGAGACCGGGTGAGTGAACACTCACCCACCGAATCTCATGCGGACGGGAGCCCTCATGAAACTCACCGTTTTCGGCGCGACCGGAGGCATCGGCAAGGAGATCGTCCGTCAGGCCCTGGACGCCGGCCATGAGGTCACAGCCGTCGTGCGGGACACCGCGCGCCTCCCCCTCACCGGTGACCGTCTGGAGGTGTTCCGCGCGGATCTCACCGACCCCGGTGCGCTGCGGCCCGCCGTCGCGGGACGGGACGCGGTGCTGTCCGGCCTCGGTGCGCGCGGGCGCGGGGATGCGGGGGTCGCGGCACGGCTGACCCGTACGGTGCTGGCTGCACTGGAGGCAGAGGAGGTGCGGCGGCTGCTCGTGGTGAGCGCCGCGCCGGTCGGGCCCGAGCCGGAGGGGGACGGGTTCCTGGACCGTGCGGTGCGCGGCATCGTGTCGGCCGTTCTCAAGGACATCTACGCCGACCTCCGGGTGATGGAGGCCGAGGTCGCCCGTGGCGACGTGGACTGGACGGTCGTACGGCCCCCGCGACTGCAGGACAAGCCGGTCACCGGCAGGTACCGCACGGTTGTGGGCGGGTTTCCGCTCAGGGGGCGCTTCATCGGGCGGGCGGATGTGGCCCACGCGATGCTGGGGATGATCGGCGATCCGGCGACGGTGAAGGAGGGGGTGGGCGTGGCCTACTGAGGGTCTGGCCTGGAGAAAGCCTGGGCTAGAGGCTGACTCCGACCGTCACCGGCTCGTTCACCAGCGTGATGCCGAAGGTCTCGCGGACGCCTGCGACGACCTCGCGGGCGAGTGCGAGGAGGTCCTCGGTGGTCGCCTCGCCGCGGTTGGTGAGCGCGAGGGTGTGCTTCGTGGAGATGCGGGCGGGGCCGGTGCCGTACCCCTTGGTGAAGCCCGCCTTGTCGATGAGCCAGGCCGCGGACGTCTTGGTGTGGCCCTCCCCCGCGGGGTAGGCGGGCGGTTCCACGCCGTCGCCGAGGCGCTCGCGCACACGCGCGTGGAACGCGGTGAACTGCTCGTCCGTGAGGATCGGGTTGGTGAAGAAGGATCCCGCCGACCAGGTGTCGTGGTCTTCGGGGTCCAGGACCATGCCCTTCCCCGTACGCAGCTTCAGCACGGTCTCGCGGGCGGCCGCCAGGGGCACGCGGTCGCCGACCTCGACTCCGAGAACGCGGGCCGTCTCGGCGTACTTCACGGGGGCGGAGAGCCCGTCGGCGTCCTCCAGTCGGAAGCGGACGCGCAGGACGACGTAGCGCTCGGGGTCGGCCTTGAAGCGGCTGTGGCGGTAGGAGAAGGCGCAGTCGGCGTTCGAGATGACGACGGTCTGGCCTGCCTGGCGGTCGTACGCGATCACCTCGGTGATCGTGGAGGAGACCTCCTGGCCGTAGGCGCCGACGTTCTGGATGGGCGTCGCGCCCGCGGAGCCGGGGATTCCGGCGAGGCACTCGACGCCGGCGAGCCCGGCCTCGACGGTGCGGGCGACGGCGTCGGTCCAGACCTCGCCGGCGGCCAGTTCGAGGGTGGTGCCGTCGAGCTCGAAGCCCTTCGTGGCGATGACGAGTGCGGTGCCCTCGAAGCCCTTGTCGCCGATGACGAGGTTCGATCCGCCGCCGATGAGCAGCAGCGGCGTACCGGCGGCGTCGACCTCGCGCACGACGTCGATCACCTCGGCGTCGGTGGTCGCGATCACCAGGCGGGTGGCGGGGCCGCCCAGCCGGAAGGTGGTGAGGGGGGCGAGTGGGGCGTCGTGGAGTTCCTGCACGCGCTCAAGACTACGAGACGGCACTGACAGCCCCGGCACCCCTGGTGAGCGCCGGGGCGGAGGCACACGCCACACGCGCGTGCCGTTCAGGTCAGACGCCGGAACGCCTCGGCCCAGCCGAGCGGGAGGTCGTCGCTCGACACCTGCCAGGTGGCGAACTTCGCATCCCGCATCTGCGCGGACAGGCCCCGCGACGTCGGGGCATGAGTGCCCGAGCGAGCGAAGTCCTTGAGCGCCGCCGGTGACTCCCATGCGGACAGCGTCCAGAAGGTCCGCTTGAACGGCTCCGCCTTGAGGGATGCCCCGTACGCTCCGGGCGCCTGGCTCACCTGCCGCCACACACCGGGCGTACGGGCGAGGAAGCGAAGCGCTCCCCAAAGGGTGCGGGTCTCGAAGCGGGAGGCGAAGACGTGCACCTCGGTGTCCGGCGGCGCGGGGTTCGGCACGGTCCAGGGAAGGGTGGGCATGACTGCTCCTCACGGGTCGGGGGTTGTCAGTGGCGGGCCGTCTCCAGGACGGGCTCGGGCAGCTGCTCGGCCACGCGCGCGGCCTTGCCGTCGCGCCGCCTGCCCGGAATCAGCAGGGCAGCCACTCCGGCGAGGGCCACCACCGTGGCGCCGGTGACCAGGGCGGGCCGCAGTCCGTCGACGAAGGTCTGGCCGGTCTCGTAGCCACCCTGCGCGGAGAAGACCGACGCCATGACGGCGATGCCGAGCGCGCCGCCGACCTCGCGCAGGGCGTTGTTTGCGCCGGAGGCGATGCCCTGCTCCGAGGCTCGGACGCTGGACATGACCAGGTTGGAGGCCGGGGCGAAGAACAGGGCCATGCCGATGCCGCTGATGATCAGGCCGGGCAGCTGGGCGCCGTAGGAGGCGTCGACGGTGATCACGGAGGTCAGGTAGGCGAGGCCCGCGGCCTGGAGGAAGAGGCCCGTGGCGACCACGGGGCGACCGCCGACGCGGTCGGAGAGTATGCCCGCGATCGGCGCGACGAGCATGGGCATGCCGGTCCAGGGCAGCATGCGCAGGCCCGCCTCGGTCGGCGAGTAGCCGAGCACTCCCTGCATGTACTGGCTGAGCAGGAAGATCGACCCGAACATGCCGAGGAACATCAGCATGCTCGCGGCGTTGATCCCGGAGAAGGCCCGGGAGCGGAACAGCCTCATCGGCAGCATCGGGTTCTTGGCTCGGGCGCTGTAGAGGACGAAGCCGACGAGCATCGCCCCTCCGGTGAACAGGCCGGCCAGGACCAGTCGGCCGGTCCAGCCGTCGGCGGGTCCGCGCACCAGGCCGTACACGATGCCGAACAGGCCGCCGCTGGCGAGCAGGGTGCCGGGGATGTCGAGCGGGGCGCCGGTGCCGTACGACTCGGCGAGACGCAGCCGGGCGAGAGGTAGCAGGACGAGTCCGAGCGGAACGTTCAGCCAGAAGATCCACTGCCAGGAGATGTGCTCCGTGAGGCTGCCGCCGATGAGAGGGCCGGAGGCGACGGCGAGGCCGTTGACGGCGCCCCAGATGCCGTATGCCATCCCCCGCTTGGCCACGGGCACGGCCGCCGTCAGCAGGGTCAGCGTCAGCGGCATCATGATCGCCGCGCCGACGCCCTGTACGGCGCGGGCCGCGATGAGGGAGTTAATGCCGGGGGCGAGGGCCGCGGCCGCGGACGCGCCGGTGAAGATCGTGATGCCGACGAGGAAGAGCCGTCGGCGGCCGAAGCGGTCACCCAGTGCCGCGCCGAACATCAGCAGGACGGCGAAGGTGAGTGTGTACGCACTCACCGTCCATTCCAGGTCGTGCAGCGCTCCGCCCAGGTCCTTGCGGATCGAGGGCAACGCGGTGGTGACCACGAGGTTGTCGAGCGACGCCATGAACCCGGCGACGCTGGTGATGACGAGGGCCCAGCCGGCCCCGCCTTTGAGGGTTGTCCGCGCGTTCTGGTCGGTGTGGTGTGTCATCGCTCCCCCAGGGGTGATGCATGGGTTCCGGTCGGCTGTGGACAGTTCGCTGGGGTCGTTCGTCTCCAGGTTCCGCCTTTGGTAGTTATTGATCACTAACTTTTGCGCTCATGAAGCGGGGCCGAAACCCTCCGCATGCCACCCTCAGGGCTTTTCCTCGGGCCGCTCCGGCGGGGTCATTCCCGCCCAGACCCGGTGCTCGGGCGGGAAGCCCATGGCCAGCAGGCAGTTGATGAGCATGCCGTACGCCAAGAAGGTCGTCGTCTCGTTGACATCCGCCCCCAGTGGCAGGTGCACGGTGTCCCACAGCCGCATCCAGCCGGCGCGCACCGCCTCGCCGAACTCGTGGTCGCCCTCCTGCTCGGCGGCCGCCACGGCGACGTACATCTGCATCTGCATCATCAGCCACTCGGGCTGCTCCGTGACCACCTTCCGGTACGCCTCCCCCATGGCCTGGAGAGCCTCTTCACCCTCCAGCCCGTCGGAGGCTTCCTCGAACATCCGGATGGTGTCCTCGACACAGCGCCCGGCGGCCGCGAGGAAGATCGCCTTCTTACCCGGGAAGAGCCGGAAGAGATACGGCTGCGAGACTCCGACGCGCTTGGCGATCGCCTCGGTCGACGTGCCGTGGTAGCCACCACGGGCGAACTCGGTCGTCGCCGCGCGGATGACGCTCTCGCGCCTCTCTTCTGCGCTCATCCTGGGCATGAGAACAAAGTTAGTACTCAATCACTAACTGGACAAGGGCGGCGGCCGAGAAGGCGTAAGGGGCGCCCCGCCATGGAGGACGCCCCTTACCTCGCGGCACGCGCGCGTGCCGTTCACGCCAGTTGTACGACCGCCCGCGACATCCCGAGCACCTTCTGCCCGGCACTCTTCACGGTCAGGTCGACGCGGACCCGGTTGTCGTCGAGCTTGGCCGCGACCTTGCCGCTGACCTCGATCGTGGCCCCCTGCTCGTCGTTCGGAACGACGACGGGCTTGGTGAAACGGACGCCGTACTCGACGACCGCGCCCGGATCTCCGGCCCAGTCGGTGACCACGCGGATCGCCTCGGCCATGGTGAACATGCCGTGCGCGATGACGTCCGGCAGGCCGACCTCCTTGGCGAACTTCTCGTTCCAGTGGATCGGGTTGAAGTCACCGGAGGCACCCGCGTACTGGACGAGGGTGGCGCGGGTCACGGGGAAGGTCTGGGTGGGCAGTTCGGTGCCGACCTCGATGTCGCCGTAAGCGATCTTCGCCGTCATCGGTCTCAGGCCTCCCCTTCTGTGGCGTCCGCCCCACGGGCGACGAGCTTCGTCCAGGCGGTCACGACGTGCTCCCCCGCCTCGTCGTGGACCTCGCCGCGGATGTCCAGGATCTCGTTGCCCGCCATGGACTTGATGGCCTCGATGGTCGAGGTGACCCTCAGCCGGTCGCCGGCGCGCACCGGGCGGGTGTAGGCGAACTTCTGGTCGCCGTGCACCACCCGGCTGTAGTCCAGGCCCAGCTGGGGGTCGGTGGTGACCTGTGCCGCGGCCTTGAAGGTGATCGCGAACACAAAAGTCGGCGGAGCGATCACATCCGAGTGGCCGAGCGCCTTGGCGGCCTCCGGGTCCGTGTACGCCGGGTTGGTGTCCCCGACCGCCTGCGCGAACTCCCGGATCTTCTCCCGGCCCACCTCGTAGGGGTCGGTGGGCGGGTAGCTCCGCCCCACGAAGGACTGGTCGAGCGCCATGGCTCGGCACCTCCTGCTGTCTGCTGCGGCTGACCTGCTGGTTCGCCTGGCTGATTCACCCGGGGCCGGCCGGAACCGACCGGTAACCGGGGCGGAAACGACGCGAGGCCGCCCCCCGTTTGTGGGGGCGGCCTCGCGTACGAGCCTGATTTATCGCGTCTCGCGGTGCGCGGTGTGCGCGTTGCAACGCGGGCAGTGCTTCTTCATCTCAAGACGGTCCGGGTTGTTACGCCGGTTCTTCTTGGTGATGTAGTTCCGCTCCTTGCACTCCACGCAGGCCAGCGTGATCTTCGGGCGGACGTCGGTGGCAGCCACGTGAGTGCTCCTTGACGAACGGATAGATTGATTTAACGCAAGAAAGAGTAGCCGATCGAAGGACCGACCCCGCAATCGGCTACTGTCAGTAGCGGTGACCGGACTTGAACCGGTGACACAGCGATTATGAGCCGCTTGCTCTACCGACTGAGCTACACCGCTGTGATGCGATCGGCCCCCGCCTCGCGGCGGGAACCCTTCACACCAGAGCCCCAATACGGAATCGAACCGTAGACCTTCTCCTTACCATGGAGACGCTCTGCCGACTGAGCTATTGGGGCGAGCGATGAAGACATTACACGCTCGGCTGCCGTTCACCCAAATCCGTTTCGCGGCCCCTCCCTGCGGCCGATCGGCTGACCACACAGACGCCTCGCAGGCCACTGCGCCACCACGGAGCCACCGCGGAGCGGGCCCCTGTTCGGCGGACCACACCAGTACGACTATTGCGCTCCTGCGCGCCAGGGCCGGGTCGCCAGCCTAGGCTCGTCTCACTCTGCGTGATCTTGCGTGCCCGGCGCAGTTCCCCGGCACCGTCCCCACAGCCCCGACGCGCAGCCCCGAGCCTCTGGAACGCGATGCCCGACAGTCAGCCCCAGCCGCCCCACTCGTCGTCCTCGTCGGGCTCGTCCGGACCGGCCGACCCGGCCGCACTGCTGCTGTGCGGAGCGCGGCTCACCGACGGCCGGACCGTGGACGTACGGCTGGTCGGTGGGCGCATCGAGGCGGTCGGTACGGCCGGGAGCCTGGCGGGGGACGGCACGCGCGCGTGCGGCGCGCGCGTGGACCTCAGCGGCTATCTGCTGCTGCCGGCCCCGGCCGAACCGCACGCCCACGGCGACACCGCCCTCTCCGCCGACCAGGGCGGGCCCGTCTCGTACGACCCCCAGGACGTCCAGCGCCGGGCCACCGAGGCCGCCCTGCTCCAGCTCGGGCACGGGGCGACCGCGCTGCGGGCACATGTGCGCGTGGGTGACGTCCAGGGGCTGGGCGCGCTGACCGCCGTACTCCAGGCACGGCGTTCACTGCGCGGACTCACCGAGTTGACGACGGTGGCGATGCCGCGACTGCTGACCGGCGTGGCCGGCGCCGAGGGGCTGGCGATGCTGCGGGACGCGTTGAAGATGGGCGCGTCGGTGGTCGGCGGCTGTCCCGACCTGGACCCTGATCCGACGGGTTACGTGGAGGCGGTCCTGGAGGTCGCCTCGGAGCACGGCTGCCCCGTCGACCTGCACACCGACGCCACCGACCCGGCCCGCCTGGCGCGCCTCGCCGCGATGGCCGGCGGGCTGCGCCCCGGGGTGACCCTCGGGCCGTGCGGCGCCCTCGGACGCCTGCCCGCGCAGGTGGCCTCGCGCACCGCGGACCAACTCGCGGCGGCCGGGGTGACGGTGGTGTGCCTGCCGCAGGGCGGCTGCGCGGGTGTGGAACGGCGGGCCACGGCGCCCGTACGTCTGCTGCGCTCCGCCGGCGTACGGGTCGCGGCGGGGAGCGGCGCCCTGAGGGACGTAGCGAATCCGGTGGGACGCGGTGATCCGCTGGAGGCCGCCTATCTGCTCTCCTCGCGCCATGGGCTGCGCCCAGAGGACTCCTACGACGCGGTGAGCGCGTCGGCCCGTGCGGTGCTGGGCCTGCCGGAGGTGCGCGTCGAGGCGGGCTTCCCGGCGGAGTTGCTGGCGGTGCGCGGGGACCGGCTGGCGGGTGCGCTGTCACTCGCGTACAGCCGCATCGTGGTGCATCGGGGGCGCGTGGTGGCACGGACGAGCGCGGTGCGGGAGTACTGCAACTCGGCTGTGGCCGCGGAGTTGGGGTTGCCTCGGCAGGGGCGGGGGGAGCTGTCCTGAGGGCGGCGGGAGCTGGAGTAGGTGCTCTCCGGCGGTGTGGGCGTGGGGGTGCTTCGGGGGGTGTCGGAGGCTGTGCGCCCAGCGAGGACGGGCGTGTGTACGCGTCTGGGGACGGGCGTGTGCCCGGCGTCCGGGACGGGCGTGCGCCCCACGGACGTAGCTGTGCGCCCCTCGGCGGTGGGCGTGCGCCTGGGCGCGTGAGGCGTGGCTGAAGTCGTGCGGCGGATGCGGCCGTCCGGGCGTACGGTCGGAAACATGCGCATTGTCATCGCTGGTGGTCATGGTCAGATCGCGCTGCGGCTGGAAAAGCTGCTCGCCGCGCGTGGGGACGAGGTCGCGGGAATCATCCGCAAGGCCGAACAGGCCGACGATCTGCGGGAGTCCGGCGCCGAGCCCGTCCTGCTGGACCTGGAGTCGGCCTCGGTCGAGGAGGTCGCGGAACGTTTGCGGGGCGCCGACGCGGCGGTCTTCGCGGCCGGCGCGGGCCCCGGCAGCGGGTCCGCCCGCAAGGACACGGTGGACAAAGGGGCGGCGGTCCTCTTCGCGGACGCGGCGGTGCGGGCGGGCGTACGGCGCTTCGTGATCGTGTCGTCGATGGGCGCGGACCCGAATCACGAAGGCAGCGAGATCTTCGACGTCTACCTGCGCGCGAAGGGCGCGGCCGACGAGTACGTCCGTGGCCTGGACGCCCTGGACTGGACGATCCTGCGTCCCGGCATGCTGACGAACGACGCCGGTACCGGGCAGGTACGCCTTGAGGCCAGCACCGGCCGCGGCCCCATCCCGCGCGACGACGTGGCCGCCGTACTCGCGGAGTTGCTCGACACACCGGCGACGGCCGGCCTGACGCTCGAACTGATCAGCGGATCGGCTCCGGTGTCAGTGGCGGTGAAGTCGGTGGCAGGTAACTGAAGTTGAGCGGCGAGGGCGTGCCCGACGCACAAGAGGCGCTGCTGCGACGCATGTACGAGGTCTTCTCGACGGACGAGCGGGAGCCGTTCATGCAGCGGTGCCTGGCGCCCGACGTGGACTGGCCGAACGTCCTGGACGGTGTCCGGCTGCACGGCCGCGAGGCGGTACGCGCGTACTGGGCACGGCAGTTCGCCGCCGGGCATCCCCTCGTACGGCTGGAGGGTCTGCACCGCGACGCGGACGGCGATGCGGTCGTGGCTACCGTGCGACTCGGGGTGCGCGACGCGTCGGGTGAGCGGTGGGCGGAGGAGACGGTCGAGCATGTGTACCGGTTCGACGGGGACGGGCTGGTGACGCGGATGGATGTCCGAGCGGGCGGCTAGGGAGAGGCCCTCGGAGAGGGGACTCTGGGCTGTCGGAACCGGGGCTGACGAAAACCGGGCGTTCGAAGCCTCAGAACAGCGGAAGTTGCCCAGGGAAATCGGGCACGACGTACCCGTCGAGGGCGGGCTGCGCGGCCCCGAGTTGCGCCTGCCGCCGTGATCCGGGGCACGACATCAGTTCCCCGTTCTCCCGCGCGCCGGGCGGATCGTGCCGCGCGAACCGGCCGGCGACGACGGCGATCTCACGACGGCACTCGGGGCAGCTTCTGCGACGCGTGGCCATGGGGCCAGTGTGCCCCGGCCGTGATCCCGGAACGCGGAAACCCCTCCGCTCTACGTTTCCGCAGATCGGAGGGGGTATCGCTCAGCGTGGCGGCGCCAGGATTCGAACCTGGGAAGGCTGAGCCGGCAGATTTACAGTCTGCTCCCTTTGGCCGCTCGGGCACACCGCCGGGTTTGCTGCCATTCGAACCGCTTTTCGGCGGTGCTCCCTGGCAACGACGTAAACAATACCCGATGCGGAGGGGTGCTTCGCCACCCGATTGATCGCCTCCCGGGGCACGACGGGTGGCTAGGCTTGTCCGGATGCGGCCGGGGCCTGCCCCGGGCTCGGCGGCCACCCCCACGCCCGCCGATACGCACCCAACACGCACCCCGATACAAGGAGCCACAGGACATGGCCGACTCCAGTTTCGACATCGTCTCGAAGGTCGAGCGGCAGGAGGTCGACAACGCCCTCAACCAGGCCGCCAAGGAGATCTCGCAGCGCTACGACTTCAAGGGCGTGGGTGCCTCGATCTCGTGGTCCGGTGAGAAGATCCTGATGGAGGCGAACTCCGAGGACCGGGTGAACGCAGTCCTCGACGTCTTCCAGTCCAAGCTGATCAAGCGCGGGATCTCGCTGAAGGCCCTGGACGCGGGCGAGCCCCAGCTCTCGGGCAAGGAATACAAGATCTTCGCGTCGATCCAGGAGGGCATCTCCCAGGAGAACGCGAAGAAGGTGGCGAAGATCATTCGCGACGAGGGACCGAAGGGTGTCAAGGCTCAGGTGCAGGGCGACGAGCTTCGGGTCAGCTCGAAGAGCCGTGACGACCTGCAGGCCGTGATCGCCCTGCTGAAGGGCAAGGACTTCGACTTCGCGCTGCAGTTCGTGAACTACCGGTGACCCACTGAGTCACCGTCGCAGGAGGTACGAGGAAGGGTGGGCGCCCGTCGGTGCCCACCCTTCTCGCCTGCTGGCCGCGGTCCGGTATGTGCTCCTCGCTCAGTTGCGCGAGTGGCCGAACAGGATGCGGTAGGCGATCAGGAGCACGAGTGAGCCGCCGATCGCGGCGGCCCAGGTGGTGCCGTCGTAGAAGTCCTTGGTGATCGGGTGGTCCAGCCAGCGGGCCGAGATCCAGCCACCGATGAACGCGCCCGCGATGCCGATGATCGTCGTGCCGATGAAGCCGCCCGGGTCTCGGCCCGGCAGCAGGAACTTCGCGATGGCCCCGGCCAACAGCCCCAGGATGATCCAGCTGATGATGGTCATGACCTGAACCTGCCCTTCCGCGCCGTGCTCTCACTGTCCGACCTGTGTGACTTCCGTGCGGACAGTTGGTGCGTGGCGCGACGTGCGTGTGTGCTGCGCGCCGTGTGCCGCTCGGCATTGAGTCCGGCTCGTGGCGCGCCTGTTCGTGCTCTGTTGATGAAGAGGACGTCACTGTGGCACTCCTCGGTTGCACTGATCAGTAGGGTGCGAGCCATGACAGGCTCCAATTCCGTTTCCGAGCTGCGGCGCACCCTGGGGGTCGGGGACGCCGTGGTCATCGGGCTCGGCTCGATGGTCGGCGCCGGAATCTTCGCCGCCCTGGCCCCCGCCGCGCGCGCGGCCGGATCCGGGCTGCTGCTCGGGCTCGCGGTCGCGGCCGTCGTCGCCTACTGCAATGCCACATCGTCGGCACGGCTGGCCGCTCTGTATCCAGCCTCGGGCGGCACGTACGTGTACGGCCGGGAGCGGCTCGGAGAGTTCTGGGGATACCTCGCCGGCTGGTCCTTCGTCGTCGGCAAGACGGCCTCCTGTGCTGCGATGGCGCTCACCGTGGGCGCGTACGTCTGGCCGGGGCAGGCGCACGCGGTCGCGGTGGCGGCCGTGGTGGCGCTGACCGCGGTGAACTACGGCGGCGTCCAGAAGTCCGCCTGGCTGACGCGGGCGATCGTTGCGGTGGTCCTGGCTGTCCTCGCTTGTGTGGTGGTCGTGTGTCTGGGGTCCGGGGAGTCCAATGCCGGGCGCCTGGACATCGGGGCCTCGGGCGGCGTGGACGGGGTGCTGCAGGCGGCGGGGCTGCTGTTCTTCGCGTTCGCCGGGTACGCACGGATCGCGACCCTCGGCGAGGAGGTGCGGGACCCCGCGCGCACCATCCCCCGGGCGATTCCGCTGGCCCTGGGCATCGCGCTGGTGGTGTACGCGTGTGTGGCGGTGGCTGTCCTTTCCGTGCTGGGGCCGGAGGTTCTCGGGGACGCGGACGCGCCGCTGGCCGACGCGGTCCGGGCGGCCGGGGTACCCGGGCTGGCCCCCGTGGTGCGAGTGGGCGCCGCTGTCGCCGCGCTGGGCTCGCTGCTCGCTCTGATCCTGGGCGTCTCGCGGACGACGCTGGCCATGGCCCGCGACCGGCATCTGCCCGGTGCCCTGGCAGCCGTGCATCCACGTTTCCAGGTGCCGCACCGGGCCGAGCTGGCCGTGGGTGCGGTGGTCGCGGTCCTGGCCGCCACGGTGGATGTGCGGGGCGCGATCGGGTTCTCCTCCTTCGGTGTGCTGGCGTACTACGCGGTGGCCAACGCGTCCGCCTGGACTCTCGACTCGAAGCCGGCCGCGCGGATCGTGCCGGCGGTGGGGCTGCTCGGTTGCGTGGTGCTGGCGTTCTCCCTTCCGGGGATATCGGTCGTTGCCGGTGCGGGGGTGCTGGCGGTGGGTGTAGTCGCGTATGGGGTGCGGCGGTGGGTGGCGGAGCGGTCGGGTGGGCGGGCGCGGTAGGGCGGCGTAGGGGTGTGAGTCGCTGACGTGAGTAGCTGGTTTGAGTCCGCTGGTGTGACTTCCCGGTGTGGGCCCGTGGTGTGAGTCGGTGGTCGCCGCTGTGGTGGGGTGGGGCGTAGGGCCGTGCGGCAAGGCGGAAGCGCAGCAGGGCGGTAAGGCGAGTGGCAGTGGGCTGTAAAGCGGAACGGCAGTGGAGCAGCAGGGCGTGCCGGACGTCATCGCAGCGAGTCGTCCGCTCGGCGCCGACCGGCCCCAGTCGGCAACCGCCCGTTCGCGCGTCCTCAGGACGCCCGAGTCGTCGCCGCTCGTATGCGGAAGTCGGCCCAAGGGACCATCTCCAGCTCCTCGTTCATCTCCTCGTACCAGCCCGTGCCGTCGACCCAGGCGCGCAGCCAGTCGGTGAGGCTCGGGGCGTCCACGTACCACGCCTGGTCGGCGTCGTCGGCGTTCGGTTCGAAGAGCAGGACGGTGGCCTGGGGGCTGTGGCAGTCCACGCACGCGTACATCGCGCAGCCCCAGTGGGATATCGGCAGGACGCCTTCGGGCCAGGGCCAGTCGGGATCCTTGCGGGCACTCTCACGGTTGGCGAGGTACTGCAGGACGGCGGCGGGCTCACCGGCGGGAGGGCTGTCGAGCAGGGGCAACAGACCGTACTCCGGTCCAAATCCGCCGTCTCCTATGCTCAGGTAGAGGTCGGCGAGCAGCGGGGGCAGGCGGAAGCCGAGGGTGGCCTCGGCACGGGCCAGAATGGCCGCGTCCACGGGCTCCGGGAGTGAAGTCCAGCCCCACGGGCGGGTGTTGCGGGCCTTGTCCGCCACCCTCGTCAGCAACTGCTCGTTCTCGGTCATGCGTTCATGATGCAAGCCGCCACTGACAATCGGTCCGGCCTGTGGACAACCACCGAGTTGTGGAAACCCGGTGGTCTACGCAGCCCCGGTCCCGCAGCTCTACCGGCGCCCCACAGCGTTACCAGCGTGACGAGAACGGCTGGTCCGACCGCACGATTTCGCGGCCCAGCGGGAACAGCGACACCGGGATCAGCTTGAAGTTGGCGATGCCGAACGGGATACCGATGATCGTGATGCAGAGGGCGAGGCCCGTGACGATGTGGCCGATGGCCAGCCACCAGCCCGCGAGGACCAGCCACAGGACGTTTCCTATGCAGGACGGCGCTCCGGCGTCGCGGCGCTCGACCGTGGTGTACCCGAAGGGCCACAGGGCGTAGATGCCGATACGGAAGGCCGCGATGCCGAACGGGATGCCGATGATCGTGATGCAGAGCAGGAGGCCCGCGAGCAGATAGCCGAGGAACAGCCAGAAGCCGCTCAGGACGAGCCAGATGACGTTGAGGATGGTCTTCACTGTGGGGGGCCTGCCATCTTTTCGAGCCGGGCGATACGGTCCGCCATCGGCGGGTGGGTGGAGAACATTCTGGAGAACCCCTGACCCGGGCGGAAGGGGTTAGCGATCATCATGTGGCTGGCGGTCTCGATGCGGGGCTCGGGGGGCAGCGGGAGCTGCTTGGTGCCGAGTTCGAGCTTGCGCAGGGCGCTGGCGAGAGCGAGCGGGTCGCCGGTGAGCTGGGATCCGGACGCGTCGGCCTCGTACTCCCTGGAGCGGCTGATGGCCAACTGGATGAGTGTGGCGGCGAGCGGGCCCAGGATCATGATCAGCAGGAGGCCGAGGATGCCGGGGCCGTCGTCGTCATCGGAGCGGCCGATCGGGATCAGCCAGGCGAAGTTGACCAGGAACATGATCACCGAGGCGAGAGCGCCGGCGACCGATGAGATCAGGATGTCACGGTTGTAGACGTGGCTCAGCTCGTGGCCGATGACGCCGCGCAGCTCGCGCTCGTCGAGGATGCGCAGGATGCCTTCGGTACAGCACACGGCGGCGTTGCGCGGGTTGCGGCCCGTCGCGAACGCGTTCGGCGCCTCCGTCGGCGAGATGTAGAGGCGGGGCATGGGCTGGCGCGCCTGGGTGGAGAGCTCGCGGACCATGCGGTAGAGCCCCGGGGCCTCGAACTCGCTGACCGGGCGGGCGCGCATCGCGCGTAGCGCCAGCTTGTCGCTGTTCCAGTACGCGTACGCGTTCGTTCCCAGCGCGATCAGGACCGCGACGACGAGCCCCATACGGCCGAAGAAGCTGCCGATGACGATGATGAGTGCGGACAGTCCCCCGAGGAGTACTGCGGTCCTGAGCCCGTTGTGCCGGCGGTGCACGGTACGCCCTCCAAGTGGTGCGGCAGGGGAACCCTTTGCTGGTCGATCTCCGATGCCACTGGTGTCGTCGTGTCACGTCCAGTGGACCCTTCCGTACTGGTCAACGCCAGGCGAGGGCCACGGGTTCCCTGGTGGGTACGGCGGCGGGCGTGGGCCGACCGGGTGAAGGCGCCGGCACGCGCGCGGGGGCATGGGTGCGGCACGCGCGCGTGCTGAACGTGCCAGGGCTCACAACGCCGGCGTAGTGCGCCAGGGCTCAGAAGAGTCCGGTGTCGGCGAAGCGCAGGATCAGCTGAGGCGCGCCGGACAGGGCGATGGCGACGACGCCGGTGAGGGCCAGCGTGGCCGTCACGGGAGCGGGGACGAGGTGCTTGACGGGCTCGCCCTCCGGGGCGCGGAAGAGCACTGCCGTCCACTGGAGGTAGTAGTACAGCGCGATCACGACGTTGACGGCCATGATCACGGCGAGCCAGCCGAGGCCCGCGTCGACGGCGGCGGAGAAGACGGTGACCTTGGCGAACAGGCCGATGATGCCCGGCGGGAGTCCGGCGAGGCAGAGCAGGAAGAAGGCCAGGACCAGTGCCGACAGCGGGTTGCGCTGGTACAGGCCGCGGTAGTCGCTGATGCGGTTGAGGGTCTTTGTACGGCCGACGAGTGCGGCCACCGCGAAGGCGCCCAGGTTCACGGCGCCGTACATGAGGGCGTAGGCGACGGTGGAGCCGATGGATCGCTCGGCGTCGTCGGAGTACGCGGCGGCGGCGATCGGCACCAGGAGGTAGCCGGCCTGGCCGACGGAGGACCAGGCGAGCAGGCGTACCGCGCTGTACGCGCGCGTGGCCTGCTGGCGCAGGGCACCTACGTTGCCGACGGTCATGGTGAGGGCGGCGAGCGCCGCGAGGGCGGGGCCCCAGACGTCGGCGTAGGACGGGAGGGCGATGACCGTGACGAGGATCAGCCCGGTGAAGCCGACCGCCTTGCCGACGACCGACAGATAGGCGGCGACCGGCAGGGGTGCTCCGACATAGGTGTCCGGCACCCAGAAGTGGAAGGGCACGGCGGCGGTCTTGAAGGCGAAGCCGACCAGGGTGAGGACGACTCCGGTCTGGGCGAGGATCTCGAGCTGTCCGTCGACGTTCTGGATCCGCTCGGCGATCTGGGTGAGGTAGAGGGTGCCCGTGGAGGCGTACACGAAGCTGATGCCCATGAGGCTGACCGCGGTCGCGGTGACCGACGACAGGAAGAACTTCAGGGCCGCTTCGGAGGACTTGCGGTCACCGTAGCGGAGGCCGACCAGGGCGAATGCGGGGAGAGAGGCGACTTCGAGGGCGACGATGAGGGTCGCCAGGTCCCGGGAGGCCGGCAGGAGGGCGGCTCCGGCTGCGGAGGAGAGCAGGAGGAACCAGAACTCCCCTTCGGGGAGTCCTTTGTTGGCGTCCTTGAGGGCGGTGACCGAGAGGAGGGCCGCGAGGAGGGCGCCGCCGAGGACCAGGAACTGGATCACGAGGGTGAAGCGGTCCGCCGTGTAGCTGCAGACGCCGGGGTCGCCGGTGAGGCAGAAGGTGGAGCGATCGCCGTCCAGGAGGGGCAGCAGCAGGAGCGCGGAGGCAGCCAGGCCGACCACGGAGGTCCAGCCGAGCAGCGCCTTCTTGTTCTCCGCGACGAACAGGTCGGCGACGAGGACCACGAGTCCCACGACCGCCGCGATGGTGGGCGGCGCGATGGCGAGCCAGTCGACGGACTGGACCACCGACTCGGCCAGGGGCTGGGCCAGGGAGCTCATCGGGTGCCTCCTGCGAGGAGCTGCTGCACGGCCGGGTCGGTCAGGCCGAGGAGGGTCTTCGGCCACAGTCCGGCGACGACGGTGAGGGCGACGAGCGGGGTCCAGGCCGCGTACTCGTAGCTCTGGACGTCGGCGAGCTTCGGGGCGTCCTGCGGTACTGCGCCCATGCAGACGCGGCGGACCACGACGAGCAGGTACGCGGCCGTGAGCAGGGTGCCGAAGGCGCCGATCGCCATGAAGGTGAGGAACGCCGGGCGGCTGAGCTCGGCGGCGGGCTGGAACGCGCCGAACAGCGCGAGCATCTCGCCCCAGAACCCGGCGAGACCCGGAAGCCCGAGCGAGGCGACCGCCCCGAAGGCGAGCAGGCCGCCGAAGCGCGGGGCCTTGCCGTACAGCGCGGCCCCGGTCTGCTCGGCGAGGGCGTCGAGGTCGGTCGTGCCCGTACGGTCCTTCAGCGCGCCGACCAGGAAGAAGAGCAGGCCGGTGATCAGGCCGTGGGCGATGTTGGCGAACAGGGCGCCGTTCACGCCGGTCGGGGTCATCGTGGCGATGCCGAGCAGCACGAAGCCCATGTGGCCGACGGAGGAATAGGCGATGAGGCGCTTGAGGTCGCCCTTCGCGCCCCGTTTGGCGAGGGCGAGGCAGGCCAGGGATCCGTAGATGATCCCGACGACGGCGAAGGCGGCGAGATACGGCGCGAAGTCGGTGAACCCGTCGGGGGTGATCGGCAGCAGGATTCGGACGAAACCGTACGTGCCCATCTTCAGCAGGACGCCGGCCAGCAGGACCGAGCCGACGGTCGGCGCGGCGGTGTGGGCGTCGGGCAGCCAGCTGTGCAGCGGCCACATCGGTGTCTTGACCGCGAGCCCGATCCCGATCGCCAATACTGCGATGACCTGCACGGATGCGGTCAGCGACCGGCCGTTGTCAGTGGCGAGTGCCACCATGTCGAATGTGCCCGCCTTGATTCCGATCAGGAGCAGGCCGAGCAGCATGACCACGGAGCCGAGCAGCGTGTAGAGGATGAATTTCCAGGCGGCCTCGGCCCGGCCCTCACCGCCCCAGCGGGCGATGAGGAAGTACATCGGGATCAGGACCATCTCGAAGGCGAGGAAGAACAGCAGCAGGTCGAGGACGGCGAAGGTGGCGAGGGTGCCGGACTCGAGGACGAGCAGCAGTGCGACGAAGGCCTTCGGGGACGGGCCCGACGGCATCTTGAAGTACGAGTAGAGCGCGCACAGGAAGGTCAGCAGCGCGGTCAGGACCAGAAGGGGGAGGGAGATGCCGTCGATGCCGAGGTGGATGCGTACGTCGAGTGCGGGGATCCAGCTGATGTCCGTGCTGGCCTGCATCTTCGACGGCTGGTCGTGGTCGAAGCCGAGCGCGAGGACGATCGCGGCGATGAGGACCGCGCCGGTGACGGTGACGCCGTGCCGGAGTACGGCCTGCTCGGGCGACTTCCCTTTCAGCCCGGGCGGGGCCGGCAGGAGAGCGGCGGCCGCGCCGAGAAGCGGGCCGACGACGACGAACGCCAGAAGGAACTGCATCACGGACTCGTTGATATCGATCACGCCTGCTCACGCTCCCATGGCGACGAGGACGGCGGCGACCGCGAGGACGACGGTGCCGGCGAGCAGCGCGCTCACATAGGTCTGCACATTGCCGGTCTGGGCGCGCCGTACGGCGATGCCGAGCCAGCGGGGTAGAGCACCCGCCCCACGCACGTAGGTGTCGACGACCTCACGGTCGAGGAATCGGACGAGGCTCGCGCCGCCCTGGACAGGGCGGACGAACAGCGCCCGGTACACCTCGTCGAGGTGAAAGCCGACGGCCGCGGGGCGGTGCAGCGGGCCGAGCAGCAGTCGGCCGGGGTCCGCCGGGTCCGGGGCGTAGGCCACTCCCCCGTACACGGGCGCGTGACTGGCGATGGCCTCCGCCTCGACCTGGGCGGCGTCGCCCTCGGGATGGGCCGCGACCGCACCCAGCGGGACACGGGCCGCGAGCGAGGTCGTGTGTCGCCAGGCCGCGTAGGTGACGATGCCGCCGATCAGGGCCATGCCCGTGCCGAGGACGGAGGTGGTGAGGGTCGGGGCGAGGTCGCGGCCGTCGAACCAGTCCGGGAGCACGCGGTACGCGAGCGCGCCGACGGCGAGGGACGGCACGGCCAGCACCCACAGCACCACGGTCATCGTCAGCGGCTGCCTGCCGTGGTCGGGGGCCTCGGCGCCCCGGCCGCGGAAGGCCAGCAGCCACAAGCGCATCGCGTACGCGGCGGTGAGCAGGGCGGTGACCACGCCGGCGATCAGGACGGTCCAGCCCGCGGCGCCGGGGGCGTGCTCGGTGTGGCCGGTGGCGACGTGCTCGGCGGCGCCGAGGACGGACTCCTTGGAGAAGAAGCCGCTGAACGGCGGGATCGCGGCGAGCGCGAGGAGCGCCACGGTCATCGTCCAGAAGGCGTCCGGGACGCGGTCGCGCAGGTGGCTCATGCGCGACATGGCGGCCAGTGAGTTGGTGCCGGCGGCGTGGATGATCACGCCGGCCGCGAGGAAGAGCAGCGCCTTGAAGGCGCCGTGGGAGAGGAGGTGGAAGACGGCGGCACCGCGGTCGGCGACAGCGAGGGCGCCGGTCATATAGCCGAGTTGGCCGATCGTCGAGTAGGCGAGGACGCGCTTGATGTCGTCCTGGGCGAGCGCGGCGAGGCCGGAGCCGATCATCGTGACGGCGGCCATGACGGCGAGGACGATCATCGCGGCCTGGGAGGCCTCGAAGACGGGGAGGAGTCGGGCGATGAAGTAGACACCGGCGGCGACCATCGTCGCGGCGTGGATCAGCGCGGAGACGGGCGTCGGGCCCGCCATCGCGTCGGGGAGCCAGGTGTGCAGCGGGAACTGCGCCGACTTGCCTGCCACTCCCGCGAGGAGCAGCAGGGCGATCAGTGTCGGGTGGTCGAGTCCGCCGCTCGCGACGGTGCCGAGGACCTTCGTGATGCGGAAGGAACCGGCGTCGGTGGCCAGGGCGAACAGGCCGATGAGGAAGGGGACGTCACCGAGCTTGGTGACCAGGAAGGCCTTGATGGAGGCGGCGCGGGCCTCCGGGGTCTCCCAGTAGTGGCCGACCAGGAAGTACGAGCAGATGCCCATGATCTCCCAGCCGACCAGCAGCACCATCAGGTCGCCGGAGTAGACGACGAGCAGCATCGCGGAGGTGAACAGGGAGACGAGCGCGGCGTACGAGGGGTAGCGCGGGTCCTCGCGCAGGTAGCCGGTCGAGTAGATCTGCACGCAGGTCGCGACGACGCCGACCAGGACGGCGACCAGGGCTGCGAAGCCGTCGATGTGCAGGGCGAGCTCGATCGGGACCGAGCCGGTGGGCGTGAGCTCGGTGGCGGCGTTGATCGCTTGGTCTCCGCCCTGGCGCACGGCGACCACCGCGGCGAGTACCAGGGACGCGAGCGTCGGCACGACGGCGAGCGGGCGGACGAATCCGGGGGCCGTGCGGCCCAGCAGCAGGCCGGCCGAGGCGCCCAGGAAGGGGAGGAGGGGGACGAGTGCGGCGAGGGTGGTCGTGGTCACGCGGTGGCCTCAGCCTTCTCGGCCTGCCCGGTCGTGAGGGCGTCGTGGTCGGGGCCGTCGGTGTCGTGGCTCTCGGCGGTGTCGCGGAGCTTGTCGATGTCCGAGGTGCCGCGGTTGCGGTGGACGGCGAGGACGATCGCCAGGCCGATGCCGATCTCGGCGGCGGCGATGGTGATGGTGAACAGGGTCAGGGCCTGGCCGGAGTGCAGGGTCTCCTCGGCGGTCTTGCTGAGCCAGACGTCAAAGGCGACCAGGTTGAGGTTGACGGCGTTGAGCATCAGCTCGACCGACATCAGGACCAGGATCGCGTTGCGGCGGGCGAGGACGCCGTACAGGCCGGTGCAGAAGAGGAGGGCGGAGAGTACGGCGGGGTAGGCGAGGTGCATCAGCGCGGCTCCTTCTCGCTCGGGGCGCCGGGCTCGGTGGCGGCGGTGGCGGAGGCGCCAGTGCCGGGCCGGTCGGCGGGAGTCGGAGCGGAGACGCCCGCGCCGGGCTGTTCGGCTGTTTCCTTCGCCTTGCGGGACAGGACGATCGCGCCGACCAGGGCGGCGAGGAGGAGGACGGAGAGGCCCTCGAAGGGGAGGACCCAGTTCTGGAAGAGGCTCTCGCCGGTGGCTCTGGTGGAGCCGGCGGCGGGGCCGTCGAGGTCGATCCAGGTCGTGCGGAAGGCGTCGACGACCACCCAGATCAAGGTGGCCGCACTGGCGACGGCCACGGTGAGGGCGGCCCAGCGGTTGCCGGAGTCGGCGTCCGGGGAGCGGCCGATGGGGGCCTTGGTGAGCATCAGACCGAACAGAAGGAGGACGACGACGGAACCGACGTAGATGAGGACCTGCACCCAGGCGATGAACTCGGCGGTGAGCAGGAGGAACTCGACTGCGAGGCCGCCGAGAGTGACCACCAGCCACAGGGCGGCGTGCACCAGCTGCCGGGTGGTGACGGTGACCAGCGCGGCGCCGAAGGTGACCAGGCCGACCAGGAGGAAGGCGATCTCGACTCCGGTCGGGGAGAGGAAGCCGTGGGTGTCGGTGGCGGCCGTGGTGGTCGGATGTGCCGCGAGGATGCCGGCGGTTGCGGCGAGGATCATTCCCGGCCCTCCTGCTTCGGCTGGTCCGTCTGCTGCTTGGACTCCCCCGCCGGTCGTGTGGGCTGCCCGGCGGCGCGGGCCTGCTCGTCCGCGTGCGGCTCGGTCGTGCTGGGGGCGGGGGGTTCGGCGGCTGCGGCCTGCTGCTGGGCGGCCAGCTTCTCGGCGGTCTTGCGGGCGGCGGCGATCTCCTTGGGCTCCTCCGCACCGGGGTCAAGGGCGGGCGGGGCCGGGACGGTCCACATCCACTCGCGGAGCTTGTCGCGTTCGTGGGTGAGGTCGCGGATGTCGGTCTCGGCGTACTCGAACTCCGGGGACCAGAACAGGGCGTCGAAAGGACAGACCTCGATGCAGATACCGCAGTACATGCACAGGGAGAAGTCGATGGCGAAGCGGTCGAGGACGTTGCGGCTGCGTTCGCGGCCGCCGGGGGTCGCTGCCGGGACCGTCTCCTTGTGGGAGTCGATGTAGATGCACCAGTCCGGGCATTCGCGGGCGCACAGCATGCAGACCGTGCAGTTCTCCTCGAACAGTCCGATCACGCCGCGGGTGCGGGGCGGGAGGTCGGGCTGAGTGTCCGGGTACTGCGCGGTGACGGACTTCCTCGTCATCGTGCGGAGGGTGACGGCCAGGCCCTTGGCGAGGCCACTTCCAGGAATGGCCATGGTTACTGGATCACCACCTTGACGACGCCGGTGAGGGCGATCTGGGCGAGGGAGAGGGGGACGAGGAGGGTCCAGGAGAGCTTCTGGAGCTGGTCCTCGCGCAGTCGGGGGTAGGTGACGCGGAGCCAGATCACGATGAAGGCGAGGACGGCCGTCTTCAGCAGGGTCCAGACCCAGCCGAGGCCGTCGGCGCCCCAGGGGCCGTGCCAGCCGCCCAGGAAGAGGACGGTGGTCAGGCCGCACAGGACCACGATTCCGGCGTACTCGGCGAGGAGGAAGAGGGCGAAGCGGAGGCCGGTGTACTCGGTGTAGGCGCCGAAGATGATCTCCGAGTCGGCGACGGGCATGTCGAACGGCGGGCGCTGGAGTTCGGCGAGTCCGGCGACGAAGAAGACGATCGCGCCGACGATCTGCCAGGGCAGCCACCACCACTCGAAGGCGTCGAGGATGCCGGGAAGGGAGACGGTGCCGGCCGCCATCGCGACGGAGGCGGCGGTCAGCAGCATCGGGAGTTCGTAGGCGAGGAGCTGGGCGGCGGTGCGCAGGCCGCCGAGGAGGGAGAACTTGTTGGCGGAGGCCCAGCCGGCCATGAGCGAGCCGAGGACGCCTACGCCCATGACCGCGAGGACGAAGAAGATGCCGGCGTCGATGACCTCGCCGACCGCGCCCTCGCCCGGGCCGATGGGGATGGCGAGGAGGACGAGCAGGTACGGGAGGAGGGCCACAGCGGGGGCGAGCTGGAAGATGCGGCGGTCCGCGCCGGCGGGGACGACGTCCTCCTTCTGCGCGAACTTCACGCCGTCGGCGACGAGCTGGGCCCAGCCGTGGAAGCCGCCGGCGTACATCGGGCCGAGGCGGCCCTGCATGTGGGCCATCACCTTGTGCTCGGTCTGGCCGATGATCAGGGGGAAGGTGAGGAAGACGACGAAGACGATCAGGAGTCGCAGGGTGACGTCGAGCGCGTCGTTCACTGCGGGCCTCCTGCGGGATCGGTGGGGTCGTCGTCTGAGTCCGGGGACTGCTCGGGGTTGGCTGCCCGGTCCCTCTTGGGGGTGGGCTCGGCGGCGGTCGCCTCGCCGGGGTCGGACTGCTCTGGTGCCGGCTCGGGTTGCGGGTCGGGCTCGACCTGGCGGCTGGTTTCCGGTTCGTCGAAGGCCGGGCGGGCGTGGTGCCACGGGGCGTCCGGGCTGCGGGGGGCCGTGGGGGTCCTCGGAGACGCAGAAGCATCGGACGCCGCCGCACCGGAGGCGGCCTTGTCGGGAGCCTTGCCGGAGGCGGCCTCATCGGACAGGGGCTCATCGGACACGGGCTCATCGGGAGCGTCAACTGCCCTCTGGCTCGCCGAGCCCTCCGAGGCGCTGCGCGAACGGCGAGGGCCGCTCGGGGCGCTCCCCGTTCCAGGGCGCTGTGATGCAGAGCCTTCGCTCGCGCTGCGGGTACGCCGGGCCGACGGGGTGGTGGGCGCGGTCGGTGAGGTGCTGGGTGCCGCCGTTCCCCGGCCGTCCCCCTCTGCGCGCTCGTCCGCTCCCTCGGTTGTTGTGTCCGTCAGCGCCTCGGCCCGCTGGCTCACCGAGCCCTCGCCGGCAGTCCGCGCGCGGCGTGGCGCGGCCGGCGTGCCGGATGCGGTCGGCGTCGTGCCGGTATCCGCGGGGGACGAGCCTGCCTCCCTCGCCGGCTCGGCACCCGCAGCAGCGGTCTGGCCGGCCGAACCCTCGGCCGCCGTACGCGTCCGCCGCACCGCACCGGCCGCCGGTGCCCCAGCCGCAGACTCCCCACCCTGGCTCGCCGAACCCTCCGCCGCCGAACGAGCCCGCCGTGGCACCGCACCCCCCTCCGGAGCTCCGGCCGACGCACCGGCCTGGCTCGCCGACCCCTCCGCCGCCGTACGCGTACGCCGCACCGGCCGCTCCCCCGCAGCCCGCGCCGGCCGCTCCCCAGCTGCACGTCCCGCGCCCCTGGCCGGGCGGGCCGGGGCAGGGGGTAGCTGGCCCTTCAGGGGGCCCCATTCGTTGGGGTCGGGGACGCCGGGCGGGAGCATCTGGCGGCGCTTGGGGCCGCCGTGTTCCGACTCGCCGGGTTCCTTGGCGCCGGGCCAGGCCTTGGCGACGCGGGCCGCCAGGACGAAGTCCTTGCGCAGGGGGTGGCCCTCGAAGTTCTCCGGGAGGAGCAGGTGGTCCAAGGCAGGGTGGTCGGCGAACCGCACGCCGAACATCTCGTGCGTCTCGCGTTCGTGCCAGGCCGCGCCCGCGTAGACGCCGACCGCGGAGGGCAGCGTCGGGGCCTCATGCGGGACCGTCGTACGGACCAGCAGGCGTCGTACCGGAGACAGAGCCGCCACGTGGGCGGCGACGCGGAAGCCCGTGCCCGGTTCGTCGACCGCGCTCAGCCAGTCGAAGTAGGTGCAGCCCAGCTCGTCGCGGGCCGTCTCCAGCGCCACGAGCCAGGATGCGGGGGGTACGTCGACGGTCAGGACCTCATACGACTCCTCGGCCGTGGCCTCCGCGCCGAAGAGGTCCTCGACGGGGGCGGGCAGCCAGCCGATCGTCGTCATCGGGCCGCCTCCCCCGTGCCGCCAGTATCGGCAACACCGTCAGCAGCACCATCGGCCCCGCTGCTACCAGGGGCGCCGCCAGAACCCTCAGCACCACCACCGACCCCCGCCACCCCAGGCCCCCGCACCAGCCCACTCTGCAGAGCCGCCGTCGACGGACGCCCCGCCGCGCCCGCGTACCGCTCCCCGAGCGACTCCCGCGCGATCTTCTCCTGGAGCTTCAGGATCCCTTGGAGCAGCGCCTCGGGGCGTGGCGGGCAGCCGGGGACGTACACGTCCACCGGGATGATCTGGTCGACGCCCTTGGTGACGGAGTAGGAGTCCCAGTACGGGCCCCCGCAGTTCGAGCAGGCCCCGAAGGAGATGACGTACTTCGGCTCGGGCATCTGTTCGTACAGGCGCTTCACGGCCGGGGCCATCTTGTCCGTCACCGTGCCGGAGACGACCATCAGGTCGGCCTGGCGCGGGCCGGGCGCGAAGGGGATCACGCCGAGGCGGATGAAGTCGTGGCGGGCCATCGACGCGGCGATGAACTCGATCGCGCAGCAGGCGAGGCCGAAGTTGAAGACCCAGAGCGAGTAGCGGCGGCCCCAGTTCAGGATCACCTTCATCGGCTCGGGAGCGAGGCGGGCCAGCGCGCCCAGCCGCTTCGGTTCCGGCAACAGAACCGGCTGCTCGTTGGTGTCTGGCGTCACGTCCATGCCAGAACGCCCTTCTTGTATGCGTAGAGCAGACCCACGGCCAGGAAGCCGAGGAAGACGAACATCTCGACGAGCGTGGTCGCGCCGTAGCCGGGGTCGGCGAAGACCGTCGCCCAGGGGAACAGGAAGATCGAGTCGATGGCGAAGATCACGTACAGGAAGGCGTACACGTAGTAGCGGACCTGGGTGTGGGCCCAGCCCTCGCCGACGGGGTCGACGCCGCACTCGTACGTCAGCAGCTTCTCGGGCGTGGGGACCACGGGGCGCAGCAGTCGGCCCGCCCCGAAGGCGACGGCGACGAACAGCACGCCGATGACGGCTAGCAGTCCGACGACCGAGTAGGACTGGAAGTAGTCCGCCGAGACGACGACGTAGTGCGCATCCGCCGCGACGACGACGGTCTGTTCCGACACGTCCGTCCCTCGCTCCCTGACCTCGTGACCGATGCCCCAGGAAACAGGCCCTGGGACCAGTGTCCTGCGAAATGTGATCTCGTGAACACCACTGTTCGACGATCTGTACGCACGGGAGTCTAGGCCCTGCTAAAGACAGCGTAAGCAGCCCGTCACGCGTTGAGATCTCGTCGAGATGCGACGGCGGACGCGGGCCCACGGCCCGGCCGGTCCCGAGGGTGGGGATTTCCCCCGGAGATCACGGCGGTCCGCCTCATGGCGCGACGGCGTACCGCGCGGCACGCTAGCCCATATGACCGAACGCCCCAGCCCATCGCGGAACGCCGCCGGGCGGCCCGACAGCGACCAGCCGCCGTTGCCACCTGCCCGTTTCGCCTACGACCGGACCACATGGAAGGAGATCGCGCACCTCCTGGCGAACCTTCCCGTGTCGCTGCTCGGCTTCGTCTACGTCGTGACGGTGCTGTTCACCGGTGCCTGGCTGACCGTGACGGTGATCGGGTTCCCGCTGCTCGCGGCCGGGCTGATGGGCGCGCGGCAGTTGGGCAAGCTGGAGCGGGCACGCGCGCGTGCGCTGCTCGGGGTGCGGGTGGACGAGCCGAGCCCGCTGCCGTTGCGTGGCAGCAGGAACGGCTTCTTCCCGCAGCTGTGGCTGGCACTGAAGGACCCGGTGGGCTGGCGGACGGTCCTGTACGACTTCATCCGGCTGCCCTGGGGCATCCTCACCTTCACCATCACGCTGACCTCGCTGTTCGTGCTGTGGCCGGTGCTGCCCTTCATCGCGCGGGGTCTGGCCAACGCGGACCGGGCGATGGTGCGCGGCCTGCTGTCGCCCTCCGACGAGCTGGAGCGCCGTATCGCCGAACTGGAGTCGGACCGGGGGGTCGTCGTGGATACGGCGGCCGCCGATCTGCGGCGCATCGAGCGCGATCTGCACGACGGCGCGCAGGCTCGCCTCGTCAACCTCGCCATGGGCCTGGGTTTGGCCAAGGAGAAGCTCCTCGAGGACCCCGACTCGGCGGCGGCGATGGTCGAGGAGGCGCACGGCGAGGTGAAGCTCGCACTGCAGGAGCTGCGCGATCTGGCGCGCGGCATCCATCCGGCCGTCCTCACCGACCGCGGCCTGGACGCCGCCCTGTCGGCGGTCGCCTCGCGCTGCACGGTGCCGGTGAAGGTGACGGTCGACCTGCTGTCCAGACCGGCCGCGGCCATCGAGGGCATCGCCTACTTCACCGTCTCCGAGCTGCTGCAGAACATCAGCAAGCACAGTTGGGCGAAGACGGCGTCGGTCGATGTGTGGCGGTCGGACGACCGGCTGCTCATCCAGGTGTGGGACGACGGCCGCGGTGGCGCGAGCCTCGACGGCGGCACGGGCATGCGCGGGCTCGCCGACCGGCTGGACGCGGTGGACGGCCTGTTCGTCATCGAGTCACCGCAGGGCGGCCCTACGACGGTGACGGCCGAGCTGCCCTGGCGGGACCGCGTCCCCGGGCAGGGGTAGGGAAAACCCCCCGTTCAAGACGCCGACGGCCTCCATGTTCCCCGGACCCGGCGTCGAGGAGGGTGGAGGTACGACGCAACAGCCCCGGCGGGGCTGACGGGACGAGGAGAACGGACGGCGCCGATGGCCACGGAGTACGGACAGGGCTACGGGCACGGGCTCGGCTTCCCCGAGCGCGGCCTCCCCGAGCACGGCGGCGAACGACGGCACCGGCTGCCGGCCGGGCTGCGGGCGCCGTTCGAGGCGCGCAGTTGGCGCGAGTTCGGGTATGTGCTGCTGAGCCTGCCGATCAGCATCCTGCTGTTCGTGTACGCCATCACCATGGTGTCGCTGGGCGCGGGCCTGCTGGTGACGTTCCTCGGCATCCCGGTGCTGGCGGCGGCCCTCGCCGGCTGCCGGGGGTTCGGCGCGTTGGAGCGGGCACGCGCGCGTGCGCTGCTCGACCTGAACGTGGCCGAGCCGGAGCCGCTGCGGATGCGACGGCGCGGCTTCATGGCCTGGATGGGCGCGGTACTGAAGAGCGGCACGTCGTGGCGGACCCTGCTGTACGCGGTGCTGCACTTCCCGTGGGCGGTGTTCTCCTTCGTCGTCGCCGTGAACGTCTGGGCGTACGGCTGGGCGCTGCTCACCTATCCGCTGTGGTTCTGGGTTTTCCCGGTGTGGGCGGGCCAGGACGGCCTTCAGCTGTACGGCGACGGGACCCACCGCATCTACCTCGACAACCCCTTCGAGATCACGGTGACCGCGCTGGTCGGCCTGCTCTTCACCCTCGCGACTCCCTGGATCGTCCGGGCGCTGACGATGGTCGACCGGGTGATGGTGCACGGCCTGCTCGGGCCGTCCCGGCTGGCCACGCGTGTGGTGGAGCTGGAGTCCGACCGCGGTGTCGTGGTCGATACGGCGGCTGCCGACCTGCGGCGCATCGAGCGCGACCTGCACGACGGCGCCCAGGCCCGCCTGGTGGCCCTGGCCATGGATCTGGGCCTCGCGAAGGAGAAGCTCGCGGAGGACCCGCAGGCCGCGGCCCGGATGGTGGACGAGGCGCACGGCGAGGTGAAGACGGCCCTGCAGGAGCTGCGGGATCTGGCACGCGGCATCCATCCGGCGGTGCTGACGGACCGGGGGCTGGACGCGGCCCTGTCCGCGGTGGCCTCGCGGTGCGCGGTACCGGTGGAGGTACAGGTAGACCTGGAGGAGCGGCCGGTGCCGGCGATCGAGGGGATCGCGTACTTCACGGTGTCGGAGCTGCTCCAGAACATCAGCAAGCACTCGCGGGCCACCTGGGCGGCCGTGGATGTGTGGCGGGTGGAGAACCGGCTGATGCTGCAGGTCGTGGACAACGGGGTCGGTGGCGCGGGCACCTCCGGCGGCTCGGGGCTGTCGGGACTGGCCGAGCGGCTGGACGCGGTCGACGGGATCCTGGTGGTCGACTCGCCGGTCGGCGGGCCCACCCGGGTGACGGCGGAGCTTCCCTGGCGGACCGTGTAGTTCGGAGGGTGCCGTTCGGGTGCCGTTCGGGGGTGCCCTTCGGCGTCCCACTGACATAGGGATCCGGCTCCGGTTGGTTCGGGGGCCGGATTTCCGTGTGGCAGCAAACACGCATTGACCGCAAGCACGCAATTGACCGCAAGCACGCCTTGCCCGCAAACACACCCCGAGTCCCGTCACGCCGTTCGCATGCAGTTATCCACAGGCCCGGTGCGGAAGAGCCGATCGCGGGATACTGAGGGCGCGAAGAACGACAGGGCCGGGACACGCTCGGCCGAATGCCAAGGCACACGGGGGGCCGGGGACGTGGAGGACAGGGTGCGGGTGGTCATCGCCGAGGATTCGGTGCTGCTCAGGGAGGGACTGACCCGGCTTTTGACCGACCGTGGGCACGAGGTCGTGGCGGGCGTCGGAGACGGCGACGCGCTGATCAAGACCATCACCGAGCTGGACGGACAGGGCGAGCTGCCGGATGTGGTGGTGGCGGACGTGAGAATGCCGCCGACGCACACCGACGAAGGAGTACGGGCTGCCGTACAGCTGCGCAAGTCGCACCCCGGGCTGGGGGTACTCGTACTGTCGCAGTACGTGGAGGAGCGGTACGCCACCGAACTGCTGGCCGGTTCCAGCCGCGGAGTCGGCTATCTGCTCAAGGACCGCGTGGCGGAGGTTCGCGAGTTCGTGGACGCGGTCGTGCGGGTGGCGCAAGGGGGGACGGCCCTCGACCCGGAGGTCGTCGCCCAGCTGCTGGGCCGAAGCCGTAAGCAGGACGTGCTCGCGGGGCTGACTCCGCGGGAGCGGGAGGTCCTGGGACTCATGGCCGAGGGGCGGACCAACTCCGCGATCGCCCGGCAGCTGGTGGTGAGCGACGGCGCCGTCGAGAAGCACGTCAGCAACATCTTCCTCAAGCTCGGGCTGTCCCAGAGCGACGGTGACCACCGCCGTGTTCTGGCGGTCCTCACCTACCTGAACTCCTGACGGTCTGACACCGTGTCAGATAACGGGGCTCCGGCGGAGCCCAGAACCGAAGAACGAGCGGGGAGCGTCTTGTAAGCAAGCGCCGGGGGGCGTGGAAATCATGACAAGTCAGGGTGGGGAAGCGTCTCAAAATCATGTCCGTCATGCGAATGGTCCCGGGAGGGCGACCTCTGCGGACGTAGGGTTGATCCTGGGAAGGCTTGCGGGAAGGCCATGCCCAGACAGCCGCCTCGAAGGAGGGCCAGTTCAGTGACCAGCCAGGTCAGTAGCCCAGCGGAGCAGGCCGACGAAGCCGTCGTGGGAGAGCAGCGCAAACCGGCAGGGACGAAGGACGTCCGCCGGCTGGACCGGGTGATCATTCGTTTCGCGGGAGACTCGGGCGACGGTATGCAGCTCACCGGCGACCGCTTCACCTCGGAAACGGCGTCCTTCGGCAACGACCTGTCGACGCTGCCGAACTTCCCGGCGGAGATCCGCGCCCCCGCCGGCACCCTGCCGGGCGTGTCCTCCTTCCAGCTGCACTTCGCCGATCACGACATCCTGACGCCGGGCGACGCGCCGAACGTGCTGGTCGCGATGAACCCGGCGGCGCTGAAGGCCAACATCGGCGATCTGCCGCGCGGCGCGGAGATCATCGTCAACACGGACGAGTTCACCAGACGGGCGATGCAGAAGGTGGGCTACGACAGCAGCCCGCTGGAGGACGGTTCGCTCGACGGTTACAGCCTCCATCCGGTGCCGCTGACGACGCTGACCGTCGAGGCGCTGAAGGAGTTCGACCTCACCCGCAAGGAGGCCGAGCGCAGCAAGAACATGTTCGCGCTGGGCCTGCTGAGCTGGATGTACCACCGCCCGACCGAGGGCACCGAGAAGTTCCTGAAGTCGAAGTTCGCCAAGAAACCCGACATCGCGGCCGCCAACATCGCCGCCTTCCGCGCGGGCTGGAACTTCGGCGAGACGACGGAGGACTTCGCCGTCTCCTACGAGGTCGCCCCGGCGGCGAAGGCCTTCCCCGTCGGCACCTACCGCAACATCTCGGGGAACCTCGCGCTGTCCTACGGGCTGGTCGCCGCGTCTCGCCAGGCGGACCTGCCGCTGTTCCTGGGCTCGTACCCGATCACCCCGGCCTCGGACATCCTGCACGAGCTCAGCAAGCACAAGAACTTCGGCGTACGGACCTTCCAGGCCGAGGACGAGATCGCCGGTATCGGCGCGGCGCTGGGAGCGGCCTTCGGCGGTTCGCTCGCGGTGACCACGACGTCCGGTCCGGGCGTAGCCCTGAAGTCCGAGACCATCGGCCTCGCGGTGTCGCTGGAGCTGCCGCTGCTGGTGATCGACATCCAGCGCGGCGGGCCCTCGACCGGTCTGCCGACCAAGACCGAGCAGGCGGACCTGCTGCAGGCGATGTTCGGCCGCAACGGCGAGGCACCGGTGCCGATCGTCGCCCCGCGCACACCGGCCGACTGCTTCGACGCGGCTTTGGAGGCGGCGCGGATCGCGCTGACGTACCGAACACCCGTGATGCTGCTCTCCGACGGCTATCTGGCCAACGGGTCGGAGCCCTGGCGCATCCCGGAGCTGGACGAGCTGCCGGACCTGACCACGCAGTTCGCGCAGGGGCCCAACCACACCCTGGAGGACGGCACCGAGGTCTTCTGGCCGTACAAGCGGGACCCGCAGACCCTCGCCCGGCCGTGGGCGATCCCGGGCACGCCGGGTCTTGAGCACCGGATCGGCGGGATCGAGAAGGAGGACGGCACGGGCAACATCTCGTACGCCCCGGCCAACCACGACTTCATGGTCCGCACCCGTCAGGCCAAGATCGACGGCATCGAGGTGCCCGACCTGGAGGTCGACGACCCGCACGAGGCGAAGACGCTGGTGCTGGGCTGGGGATCGACGTACGGCCCGATCACGGCCGCGGTGCGCCGGCTGCGCAACGCCGGTGAGTCGATCGCGCAGGCGCATCTGCGCCATCTGAACCCGTTCCCGAGCAACCTGGGCGTGGTACTCGGGCGCTACGAGAAGGTGGTGATCCCCGAGATGAACCTCGGCCAGCTCGCCACTCTGGTCCGCGCGAAGTACCTGGTGGACGCCCACTCGTACAACCAGGTCAACGGCATGCCGTTCAAGGCGGAACAGCTCGCCAAGGCTCTCAAGGAGGCCATCGATGCCTGAGACGTCCGCGGAAGGCACGGGCACGATCGAGGCGCTCTCGCTCGTCCCCAAGGCCGAGGCCCGCCAGTCCATGAAGGACTTCAAGTCCGATCAGGAGGTGCGCTGGTGCCCCGGTTGCGGTGACTACGCGATCCTCGCCGCGGTACAGGGCTTCATGCCGGAGCTGGGCCTGGCCAAGGAGAACATCGTCTTCGTCTCGGGCATCGGCTGTTCGTCTCGCTTCCCGTACTACATGAACACATACGGGATGCACTCCATCCACGGCCGCGCGCCCGCGATCGCGACGGGCCTGGCCACGTCGCGCCGGGACCTGTCGGTATGGGTGGTCACGGGCGACGGCGACGCGCTGTCGATCGGCGGCAACCACCTGATCCACGCCCTGCGCCGAAATGTCAACTTGAAGATCTTGCTGTTCAACAACCGGATCTACGGCCTGACGAAGGGCCAGTACTCCCCGACGTCCGAGGTCGGCAAGATCACCAAGTCGACACCGATGGGCTCGCTGGACGCACCCTTCAACCCGGTATCCCTCGCGATCGGCGCGGAGGCGTCCTTCGTGGCGCGCACGGTGGACTCCGACCGCAAGCACCTCACCCAGGTCCTGCGCGAGGCGGCCGCCCACAAGGGCACCGCGCTGATCGAGATCTACCAGAACTGCAACATCTTCAACGACGGCGCCTTCGAGGTCCTCAAGGACAAGCAGCAGGCCGAGGAGGCGGTGATCCGCCTGGAGCACGGGCAGCCGATCCGCTTCGGCACCGACGACGGTTCGCGCGGCGTCGTACGGGACGCACAGACGGGTGACCTGAAGGTCGTCACGGTGACGCCGGAGAACGAGTCGCAGATCCTGATCCACGATGCCCACTCCGCATCCCCGACCACAGCCTTCGCCCTGTCCCGCCTGGCCGACCCGGACACCCTGCATCACACCCCGATCGGCGTGTTCCGCTCGGTGGACCGTCCGGTGTACGACACACAGATGGCCGACCAGCTGGACTCGGCGATCGAGCAGAACGGCAAGGGTGACCTGGCGGCCTTGCTGGCGGGTGGGGACACCTGGACGGTCGTGGGCTGACCGGCGCGTTCGAACACGGCGGAGGGCTTGGGTGTCGTACGGCGTCCAAGCCCTTCGCCCTGTACGCCGTCAGGCGCTGGGGATGTCCCTCTTGGCTCGGACCAGGGTCTCGCGGGAGATGACGACGATGCGCTCATAGTCGGCCCGGGCGGCGTCCGCCGGGAGCTGCGCGTCCAGGTCCTCGGTCCGGTCCGTGCCGATGACCGCGAAGTCCCCGTCGCTCAGCTCGAAGATGTCCGGGCAGGTCTCTCCGGTGACGCTGCCTCGCTGACGGGGGGAATCTCCGATGCGACGGACGATTCTCAAGGACACGCGCGGGCTCCCTCTGCGCTCACAACCTCCCACGGCGGACTCCCCGAGCCCGCCGAGAGACGATTGAGGGCAGCACGCAGCGGAAGGCCACTGAATCTGACAGTTCGTCAACTGGAAGCCAGGAAAAGCGCCTTCCGCGTACCTGCGCAGGCGCGAGATCGTACCCAGCCGACTGTAGAAGTATGCACATTTCCGTGAGATTGAGTAACTCTTGGTAATCATGTCTGCATGTCGACACCCCGCTTGGCGTACCGGGGTGGTCGATCACGTCGCCGAGTCCGGCGATTGCGGCCCGTCGCCGTCGCCCACCACCCACCACTCATCCGGGTCATCGGCCAGCTCTTCCATCAGCACGTCCACCGCCCGTCCCACCGTGGCCTCGAGCGATTCATGGGGAAGGCTGAGGCGGTGCTCCGCCGTGCGTCGCCAGTAGTCGGCGAACACCGGGTTGATGCTGAGCACCCTCAGATGCCCGATCAGCTCGTCCCAGTCGAACAGGCCGATGCGATGCGCCAGGAGCACCGTCGCATACTCGCGGTTCGCGAAGAGCAACTGCCGGCGCTGCCGCTCCGTCACCGCCTTGAGCGTGCTCAGCGTCTCTCCGAGGGCCGGGTCGTCCATCGCCTCGCTCGACTGCTCCATGACCAGGCGGTGGTACTGGATCAGATTCGCGTAGTGGATCTCGGACCTCAGACGGGCCAGTTCCCGCACGAGACCCAGGACAAGCTCCTCCTGGTGCCGTCGTCGACGGAATCCGGCCCGCATCGCCAAGCCGATCCGCCGCAGAGGTGGCATCAGAGTGGGCATGTCAACCCCCGTGTCAGGCAGCCCCTTCCTCCTGTCCGCGGCGTTGCGGGCGGCGCGAGGACCGGTGCGCGGTGGACTCGAAAGACCGCCTCCAGCATGCCCGGCAGTTCAAGTCGGAGCGGGAGGCGGAGAGGGGGCGCACGGAAGGACGTGAGGCTTACGTCGACCGGCGCCCTGACATACGTGTGCCCCGCAGGCGCCGCCCGCATTCGTTCATTCGGCTCCGGCCGAGCCCATCATCGCTGCTCAGAAGCGCTCTTCCGCGCGTCGTACACCTCCCGCGCCTTCTGCACCTCCGCCATCCGCTCCTCGGTCCGCAGCGCGAGCCCGCGCACCTGTTCCGCCGCCTCGCGGCCCAGGTCGGTCAGGGAGTAGTCGACCCTGGGCGGGATCACCGGCTTGGCGTCGCGGTGGACGAGGCCGTCGCGTTCCAGGGTCTGGAGGGTCTGGGTCAGCATCTTCTCGCTGACGCCCCGGCCTCCCCAGCGGCTGATCGCGCGGCGCAGTTCGCTGAAGCGGTACGGGCGCTCCAGGAGCTCGATCAGGACCAGGACACCCCATCGGCTGGTGACATGCTCCAGGACCAGGCGGTACGGGCACATCTCCTCGCCGGTGCCGTACTTGCCGGTCGGCACGGCTGTCATGGTGTCCACAGTACTTACTGTCATGCCAGTACCTTACTTCAAAGTGGGTACTTTCGCATAGTTAGCGCCTCTCCTAGGGTTAGTGCCATCGCACCCCACAAGGAGTTCTCCTCATGAGCATCGTCGTCACCGGAGCCACCGGAAACCTGGGCCGCCACGTCGTGGAACAGCTGCTGGAGAAGGTTCCGGCCGACCAGGTCACCGCCGTCGTCCGCACCCCCGAGAAGGGCGCCGACCTCGCCGAGCGCGGCGTGAAGATCGCCGTCGCCGACTACAACACCCCCGAGACCTTCGACGGGCTGTTCGCGGCCGGAGACAAGGTGCTGCTCATATCCGGCAGCGAGGTCGGCAACGACCGCGTCGGCCAGCACAAGGTCGTCATCGACGCCGCCAAGGCCGCCGGCGTCGCACTGCTCGCCTACACCAGCGCCCCCGGCAGCCTCACGGCCGCCCTCGCCGACGACCACCGGGGCACCGAGAAGGCGCTCCTGGAGTCCGGTCTGCCGTACGCGCTGCTGCGCAACGGCTGGTACCACGAGAACTACACCGAGAACCTCGCCCCGGTTCTGCAGTTCAACGCGGTCACCCACGCCGCCGGCGAGGGCCGCGTCTCCTCCGCCTCCCGCGCCGACTACGCGGCCGCCGCCGTCGCCGTACTCACCGGCGAGGGGCACGAGAACAAGACGTACGAGCTGGGCGGCGACGTCGCCTGGAGCTTCGCCGAGTACGCCGCCGAGCTGAGCCGGCAGACCGGCAAGGAGATCGCCAACAACCCCGTCTCCGTCGAGGCCTTCACCGGCATCCTGACCGGCGCCGGGCTGCCCGGACCGCTCGCCGCGATCCTGGCCGGCGTGGACGCCTCCGTCGAGAAGGGCGAGCTGGTCGTCGACAGCGGGGACCTGTCCCGCCTGACCGGCCGTCCGACCACGCCCCTCGCCGACGCGATCGCCGCCGCGGTCAAGAACTGAGCCCGGCGCGACCGAGGCGCACGTCGAGAGCCGCACCCCCGCGTGTCATGACCGTATGGCGATACGGACATGACACGCGGGGGCGTTCGGCGTTACCTTCGTGCAGGCCGTCGCGTTCGCGCGGCCGGGTGAGGGCGCGAAGGAGGGGCCGTGAGCGGGAAGTCGCAGAGTGAGCGGCGCGCAGGACTGCTGAACGGCTTCGCGGCGTACGGGATGTGGGGGCTCGTTCCCCTCTTCTGGCCCCTGCTCAAGCCCGCCGGGGCGGTCGAGATCCTCGCGCACCGGATGACCTGGTCCCTCGTTTTCGTGGCGGTCGCCCTGATCGTCGTACGGCGCTGGGCCTGGGCGGGTGAGCTCATACGGCAGCCTCGGCGGCTGGCCCTCGTCGCCGTGGCCGCGGGTGTGATCACCGTCAACTGGGGCGTCTACATCTGGTCCGTGAACACGGGCCATGTGGTGGAGGCCTCGCTCGGGTACTTCATCAATCCGCTCGTCACCATCGCGATGGGCGTGCTGCTGCTGAAGGAGCGGCTGCGGCCGGTGCAGTGGGCGGCGGTCGGGGTCGGCCTCGCGGCGGTGGTCGTGCTGACCGTCGGGTACGGGCGGCCGCCGTGGATCTCCCTCGTCCTCGCCTTCTCCTTCGCCACCTACGGGCTGGTGAAGAAGAAGGTCAACCTCGGCGGCGTCGAGTCGCTGGCCGCCGAGACCGCGATCCAGTTCCTGCCCGCCCTGGGGTATCTGGTCTGGCTGTCGGCGCGCGGGGAGTCGACGTTCACCTCGCAGGGGCCGGGACACGTGGCGCTGCTCGCGGCCACGGGTGTCGTCACCGCCCTGCCGCTCGTCTGCTTCGGCGCGGCCGCGATACGGGTGCCGCTGTCGACGCTGGGGCTGTTGCAGTACCTTGCGCCGGTGTTCCAGTTCCTGCTCGGTGTCCTGTACTTCCATGAGGCGATGCCGGCCGAGAGGTGGGCCGGGTTCGCGCTGGTGTGGCTGGCGTTGACGTTGCTGACGGCAGACGCGATGCGCTCCGCTCGGCGGGGCCGGGTGGGCCGGCTCAGCGTGCCGCGGGTTGAGAAGCCGGCGTCCGCCGCGGTGGACGCCTGAGCTGGGGGCTGCCGCCCCCAGACCCCCGCTTCGGCCCTGAAGGGGCCTCGTCCTCAAACGCCGGACGGGCTGAGTTCGCCTGGACCGGCGTTGAGAGTGACCGACCGACCGGCGATTCCCATTGCGGCCCGCTCCCCCTCCCCCTATGAGTGGTCGCATGACACAGCCAACACAGGCCCCCGGAACCGCACCCGCCCCCCTCCACTGGAAGCTCGTCATCGACTGCGCCAACCCGCAGTCGCAGGCCGACTTCTGGGCCGCCGCGCTGCATTACGAGGTCGAGGACAACAACGCCCTCATCGAGCGGCTGCTGGAACTCGGCGCGCTGCCGCGTGAGGCGGTCGTCGAGTTCCATGCCCGCCTCGCCTTCCGGGATCTGGTGGCCGTGCGGCATCCGGACGACCCGTATGACAAGGACAGGGGGACCGGGCTCGGGCGGCGGCTGCTGTTCCAGCGGGTGCCCGAGGCGAAGAGCGTGAAGAACCGGCTCCATCTCGATCTGCACGCGGCGGCCGGGGAGCGCGAGGCCGAGGTCGGGCGGCTGGAGAGGCTGGGAGCGAGTGTGCTGCGGCACGTGAAGGAGCCGGGCGGGGAGTGGGCGGTGATGGCGGATCCGGAGGGGAACGAGTTCTGCGTGCAGTGAGGAACGAACGCGGAGCGCAGGGTTTTCCCTATAGGAACTTCCAGTCCGAATAAGGCTCTTGACGGAGAGTCAGGCACGCGCCGACCATCCAGGCACCCCATTCACTGTGGATCCCCTGTGGTGACCCCACGGGGGTCCCCCTGGAATTCGGAGCCCCCCACATGAAGCTCTCCGTCTCCTGGCGTGCGTCGGCGGCCGCCGCGGTCGCCACCGCCACGCTGCTGACCAGCGGGTCCATGGCCGGCGCGGCATCCAAGGCCGACGTCGAGGCCGCCGCCGCGCCCGACATACCCGTGACGAACGTCAAGGCCCACCTCACCCAGCTGCAGTCCATAGCCACCGCCAACGGCGGCAACCGCGCCCACGGACGCCCCGGCTACAAGGCCTCGCTCGACTATGTGAAGGCCAAGCTGGACGCCGCCGGGTACACCACGACCATCCAGCAGTTCACGTCCTCCGGCCGTACCGGCTACAACCTCATCGCCGACTGGCCCGGCGGCGACACCAACCAGGTCGTCATGGCCGGCTCGCACCTCGACAGCGTCTCCTCCGGCCCCGGCATCAACGACAACGGCTCCGGCTCGGCGGCCGTCCTGGAGACCGCGCTCGCCGTGTCGCGGGCCGGCTACCAGCCCACCAAGCATCTGCGGTTCGCCTGGTGGGGCGCGGAGGAGCTGGGGCTCGTCGGCTCGCGCTACTACGTCAACAACCTCTCCGCCGCCAACCGCGCGAAGATCAGCGGCTATCTGAACTTCGACATGATCGGCTCGCCCAACCCCGGCTACTTCGTCTACGACGACGACCCCGCGATCGAGAAGACCTTCAAGGACTACTACGCCGGCCTCGGCGTCGCGACCGAGATCGAGACCGAGGGCGACGGCCGCTCCGACCACGCACCGTTCAAGAGCGCGGGCGTGCCGGTGGGCGGGCTGTTCACGGGGGCGAGCCGCACGAAGACGGCGGCACAGGTGGCCAAGTGGGGCGGTACGTCGGGGCAGGCCTTCGACCGCTGCTACCACTCGTCCTGCGACACCACGTCCAACATCAACGACACCGCCCTCGACCGGAACAGCGACGCCGTGGCGTACGCGGTGTGGGAGCTGTCGGAGTGACCCGCTGATCCCCTGATCCGCGGAGCCGCTGACTCAATCCACGGGCGGTTCGGCCGACTTGGCGGCACGAGTGGCGAGCCGGTCCATGCGGGCGCGGGCCGACTCCAGCTCCTCGATGTCCGCGGCGGCCGGACCGCCCTCGGTCGCTAGCTGCTCGGTCCACAGGCCCAGCAGCTCCCGGCCCAGGTCGAGCCCCAGCGCCGGGTCGCGTACGGCCCGCCAGGCCGTGGCCGCGCCATGGAGGCTGCCGTACGCCGCATCCGCGTCCCCGATGCGGTGGTGCGTCCGGGACACCTCGAGGGAGAGACGGAAGGCCTGCACCGGATCGCCGGTCAAATAGGCGATGTACGCGGCGAGTTCACGGATCCACAGCACCTCGGCATGCGCCTGCCCCAGCACCGCGGACGCCTCCGCCACGGCCCGCTCCGCGAGCTCCGCCGCCTCCGTGGTCCGCCCCGCCGTCACGGCCTCGTGGATCCGGGCCACTTGCTCGGCGAAGGGGGAGGCGTCGGCGGTGGGCGCGGGTCGCCCGTCCCCGAGAACGGCTTCGGCCACGGCGTCGAAGCCTCGGGGTGGCGGGGTGGGGTCGGGGTCGGGCTCCGAGAGGAGGAGGGGGTCGCGCTCGGGCGCGGAGTGACGGGCGGGGGCGGAGTCACGGGCAGGGGTGGAGTCACGGGCGGGCAGGGGTGTGGGTTCGCGTACGTGGTCCGGCGCCTGGTCGACCCTGGGCACACCTGGGGTCGGGCCGCCGGGAATCGGCATGCCGACTGGCGGTACGTCGGCCTGCGGTACGTCCGTCGGCAGCGGCCTCGCGTCCATGGGCGGCGGTGGGCCGAACTCCCCCAGCGGCGGCGCGACCGTGCCGGGCACCCTGTCCTGCACCGGCCCGGACAAGGTGCGCATCCGGAACGTGGGCGGGGCGTCCTGCGACGGGTCCTGCAGGGGTCGTAGGACATGGGTAGGCCTGTCCCGATACGGAGTCGCATCCGGAGCGGGCGGAGCAGGCGGGGTCTCCGACGCCGACTGAACGGGTGACGCGGGCGGCATGGACGACGCCGGCGGCACCACGGGATGCCGTACGGCATCGGCATCTCCTGGCAATGCCTGTTCCCCCGGCGAGGCCGTGCGCTCCGCCGACGGAACCGTCCGTTCCACCGGGGGAGCCGTCCGTACGGGATCAGCCGTGAACCGGCTGGAGCCGTCCGCGTCCACCAGGAGCGGGACGACGTAACCGATGCGCTCGTCGTGGACCGTGGCATGCACGGGGTGGCCGGAGGCGAGGGCGATGCGCTGGAGGTGGGTCAGGACAACGTGCTGGATCTCCTCGCCGGGGGCCGCGGCGACGGGTACGCCGCCGATCGACGCGCCGCTCGCGCCCGGACCGACGGCGGGGACGCGCACGTCGATCGGCGCGGCCGCGGGGGCCGCCGAGGCCGCGGCGCGCTTCTGTTCCCGCTTCTTCGCGCGGCTGAGTCGAGACATCGCTTCCCTCACTCGCATGCGTCGGGGGACGTCGCGGACGGCGGGTTCCGGTTCCATGGTGCTCCCTGCCGCCGTCCGCCTGGCTTCCCCGGCGTCACGATCCGGTCGTACAGGCCGGACCCGCGCTTCGGACCCGGCCTGCACCTCGTACACATATTGTCGAGTCTCTCCGGACGCGGGCGGCGCGGACGTCACCGTGGCGTCACAGACTCGTTCCAGGAGCTTGTGCCACGTCACAGCGTTCTCATGCCTGGCGCCAAGATCGGTGGCGTGACGAGGGAGGAGTGCGGGCATGCGGACTGACATGCACGTGCAACAGGGGCAACCGGAACTCGGACCGGAGATCTGGATCCGCGGGCCGGTGGCCCTACCGGACGACCCCCCGCCCTCTCCCGCCGCCGACACGCCCCGGCGCTTCTCCTGGGTCGGCACACACGGTGGGGCGGGTGTCTCCACGCTCGCCACGGTGTACGGCGGCCACGACTGCGGGCACGCCTGGCCGGGGCCCGCCGACCCGCCGTCGGTACTGCTCGTCGCCCGCACGCATGCGACCGGGCTGGCCGCCGCCCTGAACGCCCTCGAGGTCTTCCGGCGCGGGGAGGCGCCACACGGTCTCGACCTCAATGCCGTGGTCCTGGTCGCGGACGCGCCGGGACGACTTCCGCGGCCACTCGCCGAGCGCGTCAAGGTGATCGAGTCGGTCATCGATGTGTACCGGGTGCCCTGGGTGCCCGCTTGGCGGCTCGGCGATCTGACCGGGAAGCCACCTCGGGAGGCGGATGCGCTGGCGCGGCTGACGGGGCGGTCTCGCTGAGGCGGGGCGGGGTGCGTCGGTCGGGGCGTTCTCGCTGAAGCGGGGCGGGGTGCGTCGGTCGGCGTGGTGACTCCGCGGAAGCTTGCGAGGCCCTTACGGGGGAACATTCGCGGAGAATCACCCCATGACGACCGCACGCGACCGCCGCCCAGAACCCCGGCCCGCCCCCGCCCCCCTCTCTGCCGAGCAGATCGCCTCCGCCGTCCGCTCGCGCACTCTCCGCGCCGTCGACGTCGTCGCGGCGGCCCTCGAACGGATCCGGCGCACCGATCCCGTGCTGTGCGCCTTCCTCGAGGTGTGGGGCGAGGAGGCACTCGAACGCGCCGGCGAGGTGGACGTGCGAGTCGGCGCGGGTGAGCGGCTGCCGTTGGCCGGTGTGCCGATCGGCGTCAAGGGGCGGCACGGGCTGCGCACCGCCGGCCCGCTGCTGGCGGCGGGGTGCGTGGCGGTGGGGGCGACGTCCGTTCCGGGGCCGGGAACTCCCTGGCAGACCTGGGGGCTTGGCCGTTACGGCCGTACCGTCAACCCGTGGCGGTACGACTGTACGCCGGGCGGCTCCTCCGCCGGTTCCGCGGCGGCTGTGGCGGCGGGGCTGGTACCGCTCGCGACCGGGAGCGACGGGGCCGGGTCGGTACGGATCCCTGCGGCGTGGTGCGGGATCGTCGGACTCAAGGTGACCAACGGGCGGCTGCCGTCGGCCGACCGTACCGGGCTCATGGCGCCGGGGGTGCTGGCCCGGTGCGTGGCGGATGTGGCGGCGTACTGGGGTGTGATGTCGCGGGCGCACGGGGGGACAGTGCGGGCGGAGGGGTCGGACGACAACGACGCACCGCCCACCGAGTTCGCCACGCCGACGGCCGTATGGTCTCCCGACCTCGGCTTCGACTCCCCCGACCCGGCCATCGTCGCCGTCGCCCACTCCGCAGCCGTACGACTCGCCGAAGCCGGCGCGCTACGGCTCACACACCCAAACCCACCCCTCCACCTCGATGACCCGGCCCCCGCATGGCTCGCGCTCCGCACGCCCGGCGCCGACCTCGCCCCCGCCCACCGCATCCGGGCGGCGAACGAAAGCCGCCTCGACAGCCTCCTCGCCGACGCACAGCTACTCGTGACCCCGACCGCCCCCACCTCACCACACGGCCACGAAGGCCCCGGCGACCGCTACTCCACGGCGCTGACCTGGGCGTTCAACCTGAGCGGGCATCCAGCGATCAGCATTCCCGCGGGATTCGACGCTGACGGCTGCCCGGTCGGGCTCCAGCTCGTGGCGGCGCGTGGAGCGGAATCGCTGCTGCTCGGAGTGGCTGGGGTGGCCGAGAGGCATATCGGACCCTGGACAAGTGCATGCGTGCACATATAATGCGCGGAGAGATTAATGCATGAGCGATAGATGCACGCGCGAGTAATATTCGTATGCCGACCATCTGCGGCACCAGTTGTGGCCGACCGTTTGGGGGACCCATGACCCGCCGCTTCCTGTTCGTCCTCGGCAGCAGCCGCCCTGACGGCAACACCGAACTTCTGGCCCGTAGGGCCGCCGAGCAGTTGCCCGAGGGGGTCGAGCAGCAGTGGATCGACCTGGCCGCGCATCCGCTGCCGGACTTCGAGGACCTGCGACACGACAGCGACCATGTGCGCCCGACCGAGGGGAACGTGGCGCTGCTGCTCGACGCGACGCTCTCCGCGACGGACGTCGTGATCGCCTCCCCGCTGTACTGGTACTCGGTGTCCGCGCACGTCAAGCGCTACCTCGACTACTGGGCGGGGTGGCTGCGCACTCCCGGCCTCGACTTCAAGGCGACCTTGTCGGGGCGCACCCTGTGGGGTGTCAGCGCGCTCGCGCACGAGGAGCAGGAGGTCGCCGACCCGCTGGTCGGCACGCTCAGCAACTCCGCCGCGTACATGGGGATGCGCTTCGGCGGAGTACTGCTCGGCAACGGCAGCAAGCCGGGCGACGTATTGAACGACACCGAGGCACTCTCGCGCGCGAAGACGTTCTTCGCCCAGGAGGCACCGCTCGCTCGCTTCCCGTACGAGACGGAGTGACTCCTACGCGGTGATGTCCTACGCCGCGATGTCGTGCTACGCGGTGACGTCCTTCGCCGTGATCCGCGCCCACGCCGCCGAACCGAACACCGCCGCGTACAGGGCCTGGATGCCGAGGTTCTTGACCAGTTCGTCCCAGTACACGGGTTCGCGCATGAGGTCGGCGAAGGACAGCCAGTAGTGGGAGAAGAAGTACGGCTGTATCGCGTGGAGTTGGGGTATCTGGTCGAGGATCTGGACCGTGATCAGCAGGCCGACCGTCGTCGCCATCGCGGCGATGCCGCTGTTGGTCAGCGTCGACACGAACAGGCCGAGCGCCGCCACGCCTATGAGTGACGCGGCGACGACCAGGGCGATCAACAGGGCTCTGCCCAGCCCTTCGGCGAAACTGATCCGGGTACCGGAGATGGTCGTCAGGTCGCCGAGTGGGAAGAGCAGTGCCCCGACCGTGAGCGCCGAGATCGCGACCACGAGTGTGGCCACCAGGCAGAAGGCCATCGTGGTCGCGTACTTGGTGAGCAGCAGGCGGGTGCGGCCGGCGGGGGCGACCAGGAGGTAGCGGAGGGTGCCCGCGTTCGCCTCGCCCGCTATCGCGTCACCCGCGATGACGCCGATTGCCATCGGCAGGAAGAACGGGAGCGTCGCGGCCAGGGCGGTGAAGACCAGGAACAGGCCGTTGTTGGTGATCTGGGAGATGAACGCCGGGCCGCCACCGCCACCGCCCTGCGGGCCACCGCCTCCCGCCGACGAACCGTCGCCGGTCTCGATCTTCACGGCGATGCCGACCAGGATCGGCACGGCGGCCAGGACACCGAGCAGCGCGAGCGTGCGCCAGCGGCGGAAGGTGGTGATCAGTTCGCTGCGGAGGAGGCCGAATGTCCACAAGGGACTGACCTTTCGGGCGCCGGCGATCTCGCCACCCCGCTGGATGACCTCAGCCCGCGACATCGAACCCCTCCCCCGTGAGCGCCACGAACGCGTCCTCCAGTGAGGCCCGTTCCACGCCGAAACCGCGGACCCTGACCCCGGCGGTGACCAACGCCGCGTTGAGATCGGCGAGATCACGATCGGGAGGTTCGGCGGTCACCCGGTCCTCGGTGATGACGACGTCTCCGGCGCCCTGCTCCTTCAGTACCCGGGCCGCGTCCGAGGTGTCGGGCGTGGTCACGACCAGCCGGCCGCGTGCCCCGGCCGCCAGCTCCGCCACCGCGCCCTGGGTGATCAGCCGCCCCTGGGCCATCACCGCCGCGTGGGTGCACACCTGCTCGATCTCGTCGAGGAGATGGGAGGAGAGGAAGACGGTCGTGCCGTCGGACGCCAACTCCCGGACCAGCGAACGGATCTCGCGCATGCCCTGCGGGTCGAGGCCGTTGGTCGGCTCGTCCAGGACGAGGAGCCTGCGCGGCTGGAGCAGCGCGGCCGCGAGTCCCAGCCGCTGCTTCATGCCGAGCGAGTACGCCTTCGCCTTCTTGCCGGCGGCGGCCGTCAGGCCAACCCGGTCCAGCGCGGCCGCGACGCGGTGGCGCCGGGTACGCGGATCGGCGGTCGGGTCGGCGGCGTCGTAGCGGAGGAGATTGTCGCGGCCGGAGAGGAAGCCGTACAGGGCGGGCCCCTCGATGAGCGCGCCGACGTGCGGCAGTACGGCGCGCGCGGCCCGGGGCATGGGCTGCCGGAGCACGCGCGCGGTACCGGAGGTGGGCTCGATCAGGCCCATCAGCATGCGGATGGTGGTGGTCTTGCCCGAGCCGTTTGGCCCGAGGAAGCCGAAGACGCTGCCCGCCGGGACGGTCAGATCGAGACCGTCCACGGCGAGCTGTCCGCCGCGGTAGCGCTTGGTGAGCGCGCGGGTGGCGATCACCGTGCCGACGTCGTCGACCGGGTCGACCTGATCGAGCCGGTCGACCTGGTCCGCGTGATCGACCTCGTCGGTGTCCGCGGCGGACAGCTCCTCCATAGGCTCCTCAGGCTCCTCGGCTAATGGTGCTGGTACGGCGGTCGGGGCCGGTTCACTTGGCCGACTCGGCCGCCTTCACGAGCGCGTCCTTGTCGACCGCGCCCACATAGACCTTGCCGTCGTCCGTGATCAGGGCGTTGATCAGGCGGGTCTTGAAGACCGTGCCCGAGCCGAACTTGCCGGTGACCTTGTCGCCCAGCGAGTCGAGGAAGCCGCCCATGTCGCCGCCGACCTCGGCGCCGGAGGGGACGCCCTCGCCGCCGGTGTCGAAGACGGCCACGGAGTTCCAGCCCTCGCCGATGACCTCGGGGCCGCCCTCGGGCGCCTTGCCCTGCTCGCCCTCGCCCTTCGGACCGCCGAACTCCTTCTCGAACTCCTTGCGCAGCTCGTCCTCGGACTTCGCGCCGCCGTGCTCCGGGGCCGCGCCGTCCAGCTCACCCTCCTCGGTGACCTTCGCACCCTTGGGCGGGGTGAAGTCGAAGGTGGAGGCGGCCGGCTTGGCGAAGCTGACCTGGGTGAAGCCCGCGTCGATCACGGCCGCGCCGCCACTTGACGGGGTCAGCGTGAACTTCAGCGGCATGCCGGTCTTGGCGTCCACGGCGACGGTGATCGCGCCGACCGTGGTCCCGGACTGCTTCGGCTTGATGAGCAGCCGGTACGCGTCCCGACCCGCGACCTGCGCGGTGCCGTCGACGGTGACGGACGTGGTGTCGTCGACCGCCTTGAGGGCTTCCTCGGTGAGCTCCTTGGGAGTGGCCGGTACCTCTTCGGTCCTGCCCTTGCCCTTCTCGCCCTGGGATTCCTCGGCGGTGCCGTGGAACACCTCGTTCGACGCGCTGTCGTAGCCCCAGATGTCCTTGCCGTTGTGGATGAGGCTGTACTCGGCGGCGTCCTCCAGCAGGGAGAGCTTCTGCCGGTCCGGGCCGTCGGCGGCGACGCGCAGCGTGTGCGTGCCGGACGCGAGCTCGGTGAGCTTGGCCGAGGGGTCGGCGGAGGACCCGTCACCCGATCCCGAGCCCATGGCGCCGGAGGTGAGGCTCGACTCCAGGCCACCGAGGTCGGGCAGGCCCAGATCGGTGGTGATCTTGAAGGTGCCGGACAGCTGCTGCACGTCCGACTGGGCGATCTTCTCGATGAGTTGCTGCGCGGTGATCTCCGGCAGGTCCGGGTCGCCGGAGTCGGCGATCGCCGGGACGAGCCCGATGGTCGCCGCCGCGACTCCCACGACCGTGACCGGGACGACATACCGCGCGGCCTTGCGCCGTCGCGCCGCGCGCAGGTCCTCGCCCTCCCCGGCGGTCGTACTGTCGTCGGATGCGTACGGTGCCATGTGTGCCTTACCTCCGTCGTCGGCGGCGGCCATCCGTCTCGTTTCCTCGCCCGCGAGTCTCTCGACCCCGCACTCGTCCACCCCTGAGCCGCCATTCTCACCCGAATCGGTGAGGAGTGGTGATTTCCGTGGTTTCCATCTGACCAAATCCGCCACGGAGATTCGTCAACCTTCGGAGCCAACTCGGCGTACACCTGGGGTATGACACACGGAGGCGGCGCCTCCCCCGACCCGTAGGGGTTGGGGGGAAGACGCCGCCGTTCGCCGCCGCGCTGTCAGCCGTTGATGAACACGTAGTCGGCCTGGTACGGCACGCCGACGATGTCGCCGGGCGTGCAGGAGCCGGCCGGTGCCACGCCGCCGACGGTGTTCAGCCGCAGGATCTCGGCGGTGCCGGCGAGGAGGCCGTGGTGCTTGCCGGACTGAGTGGCCTTCAGGTCGAGCTCGGGGATGTTCTTGGCGCCGTTCGGGGTCCTGGAGATGACGGACCCGGTCACCGCGCTGCCGTCCCGCGCTATCCACTGCGGTGTACCGGAGTTGGGCGCGACGAAGGAGTGGGCGATACGACCGCCCAGTACGGCGCTGACGTCCCGCTGGGCGAAGGCGTACCCGCCGCCGTCGACGGGCTTGCACTCGTAGATCTGCTTGCCCTTGATGACGGATGCCTGGAAGTTGTCGAGCGCGTCGCGGAAGTCGAACTCGGCGACGGTGACCTTGTGGAGCTGACCCCGTACGGCGCCGCCCGGGAACTCGGCCGTGTGGAGGTTGGCGTAGAACGAACTCGGGTCGGACTTGAGGGCGTTGAGGAGAGCGGCGTCCTTCACCGTGACGGCTCCCGTGACGCTGCGCCCCTCGCCCTTGCCGAGAAGGCCGCCGAAGTCGACCTTGATGCCGCCGTTGGTGCCCTTGGCGCCCTGGTGGATGTGGAGGGCGGTCGGCTTGCCGGTGCCGCGCCAGGTGACGGCGACGGACACCTTGTCGCCCTTGACCTTCACGAACTGCAGGGCGGCACCGTCCTTGTCCCCGACGGCGGGCCCACCCGGGACGGGCACCTCGTTGGCCCCACGAAGACCGGCGGCGAGGACGGTTCCCCCGGGGCCGCCACCGGCGATCCCGCTCTGACTGACGATCCCCTGCGCGTCGCCTCCGGCGTGGCCCGCGTGGTCAGCGCGGTCACCTCCGGCGGCGAAGGCGGGAATCACCGCGGCGGCCACACCACCGACGGCGGCCACCGCGACAGCGGTGACGATCAGGCTCTTACGGCGCTTCGAGAACGTCGCGTTCATGCCCATGATGTTGTTGTCTCCCCGTATTGACGCTGACGCCCCCTGCGTCAGCTTCTGGGCATTCATACGGAGGCGATCTTAGTTTGGACTCAGTCCAGCTTTGTGACGTGCGTCACGCACTCTCAACCGGTCCGGCGGATGAGGACGAGGCCCGTTCAGGGTCGACGGGGGTCCAGGGGGCAGAGCCCCCTGGCGGGGCAGAAAGGGCGGGGCCCCTTCAGGATGGGACGGGTAGGGGCGGCGGGAGCGAACGGGGGGCGAACCCCTACCCGGCCCGATGCACAACGGCGTCGCACAACTCCATCAACGCGGCCTTGGCATCAATGTCCGGCAACGGCGCCAACGCAGCCCGCGCATCCTCCGCATACCGAACCGTGTCCCGCCGAGCCTGCTCCAACGCCGGATGCACCCGCAGCGCGGCCAACGCCTCCGCATGCCGCGCATCGTCACTCAGATCGGAGTCCAGCAACTCGCACAGCGCGACATCCTCCGCCAGCCCCAACCGCTCGGCCCGCTCCCGCAACCGCAGCACGGGCAGCGTGGGAATCCCCTCCCGGAGATCCGTCCCCGGCGTCTTCCCGGACTCGTGCGAGTCACTCGCGATGTCCAGCACGTCATCCGCCAGCTGGAAGGCGACCCCCAGCCGCTCCCCGTACTGGGTCAGCACATCGACCACCGTCTCGTCGGCGCCCGACATCATCGCCCCGAACCGGCACGACACCGCCACCAGCGACCCGGTCTTCCCGCCGAGCACATCCAGGTAGTGCTCGACAGGGTCCCGCCCGTCCTGCGGCCCGGCCGTCTCCAGGATCTGTCCGGTGACCAGCCGCTCGAACGCCTCGGCCTGCACCCGCACCGCCTCGGGCCCCAGGTCGGCGAGGATGTGCGAAGCCCGCGCGAACAGAAAGTCCCCGGTCAGTACGGCGACCGAGTTCCCCCAGCGGGTGTTCGCGCTCTCGACGCCACGCCGTACGGCCGCCTCGTCCATCACGTCGTCGTGGTACAGCGTCGCCAGATGGGTCAGCTCCACCACCACCGCCGACGGCACGACACCCGGCGCATACGGGTCCCCGAACCGGGCAGCGAGCATCACAAGCAGCGGCCGGAACCGCTTTCCACCCGCTCGCACCAGATGCTGGGCGGCCTCGGTGATGAAGGGGACCTCACTCTTGGTGGCTTCGAGCAATCCCTCCTCGACAGCCGCCAATCCGGCCTGGACATCGGCTTCCAGAGCCTGGTCCCGCACGCTCAGCCCGAACGGCCCGACGACGGTCACGAGGGGTCTCCTGTCTGCTGGTGTCTTCTGGCGGTTACACGGTTTGTCGATAGGTCGCTGCCATCACTCAAGTCAGCGTATCCGGTCACGTTTCGATCACCGATGCCGCCCACCCGTCCACCACGGGCGGTATCGGATCACGACCGGTATGTTTTTGATCACCTGATACGGCCGGATATCTATCGACCTATAGGGAAGCAGCGGCCGGAGTCCCGAACCGAAGTGGACTTCGAGCCCGGCAGCGGGCCCCCGCCAGGCATGTCTGCCGGAACCGCCGTCTCCGTCTCCGCCGCCTCCATCCCCGCCGCCTACGGCACCCTCGTCTACCTGGTCTCCGTCGCCGGCGGCCACTACGCCATGGCGGTGCCGACGGCCCTCATGACCTGGGTCGGCCTCGGCCTGATCAGCGCGGGCACGGGACTGCTCAAGCCCAGCGCCGCCACCGTGGTCGGCAAGCTCTACCGCACCGACGACGAACGCCGGGACGCCGACTTCGCGCTCTTCTCCATGGCGATCAACATCGGCGCCTTCGCCGGCCCGCTGGTCACCGGCTGGCTCGGCGACCACAAGGGCAGGCACCGGGGCTTCTCGGCGGCCGCGATCGGCATGACGTTCGGCCTGGCCCAGTACGTCGTCGGCCGCCGGCACCTGGCCGGACGGAAGCACGCCGCCGAGTTCGCGCTCGCGCCTGACGCCATGCGCCGGGCGATCCATCTGATCGCCTCGGGCCTGGTCACCGCCACCGCGCTCGCCGTCCTCCTCGTCGCCGCCGGCCGGCTCACCATGGGCCGCTTCGTCGACCTGCTCACCCTCGTCTCGGTGATCGCCCCGGTCGCCTACTTCGCGGTCATGTTCGCCGGCCCCGGTGTGGCCCCGGAGGAGCGCGGCCGGCTGCGCCCGTACATCGTCCTCTTCCTTGCCTCGACGGCCTTCAACTCCGTCCTCTTCCAGGCGTACTCGACCATGATGCTGCCGGCCTCGACGAACGCCGAGAAGACGATCCTCGGCTTCGACTTCCCGGCGAGCTGGTACGCCTGCGCAGTCGGCGCCTTCGAGGTCGCCCTCGCCCCCGTCGTCGCCGCCCTGTGGGTCCGCATGGGGCACAGCCGGCCGCACGCGTCCGACAAGATCGCGATCGGGGCCGTCCTCAGCGGACTCTCCTTCCTGCTGATGGCGCTGCCGACCGCCGGGCACTCCACCGACGACGACCTCATGTCCGTCTGGTGGATCGTGGGTTCGCACCTGCTGCTCGGCCTCGGCGACATCCTTCTGGAGACCTCCGGCACGTCGGCCACGACGAACCAGACGGTGAAGCTCTACGACGACGTCTCCAAGCCCGCCTGCTTCGGCATCAACGGCGCGATCGCGGTATCCGCGGGGCCGGCCGTGATGGCCGCGGCACCCTGGCTGCGCCGCACGATGCACCCGGTGCACTGACACGACGGGGGACCCGCTCATGCACATCCGTACGTCCTTCCCCTTCGAGGCGACTCACGAGGGCCTCCGGCTCCCGCTCCCGGACGGGGCCCTGCTGTACGCGCGCGTGTGGCGCCCGCTGACCGACGAGCCCGTACCGGCGCTCCTGGAATACCTGCCGTACCGCCTGGAACTGGCCGACGGGGTCGAGGCAGGGCCAGGCCCGCATCGGCACCACGCGTCGTCAACTGGCTGGCGGTGCAGCCCTGGTGTGACGGCAGGGTCGGCATGTTCGGCATCTCCTGGGGCGGCTTCAACTCCCTCCAGATCGCGGCTCTCGCGCCCGAGCCGCTCAAGGCGATCGTCACGGTCCGCTCCACGGACGATCGCTATGACAACGACGTGCACTACCTGGGAGGTTCCGTCCTCGCGGTCGACATGCACGCCGGGGCGGCGACGATGCTCGCCCTCGTCTCCCGGCCGCCGGATCCGCGGTACGTCGGCGAGGCCTGGCGCGACATGTGGCTGGGGCGCCTGGAGTCCGTCGACCCGTTCATCCACACGTGGCTGAACCACCAGACCCGCGACGACTACTGGCGCCACGATGAGGGCCCCCCGCGCGCGAGCGAGATTCGAGCGTGGGGAGTCTGCGAGGACTACGGCGCGATCGACGCCGCCGTCCTGGCGGTGGGCGGCTGGCACGACCCGTACCGCGACACGGTGCTGCGTCTGGTGGAGCACCTGCCCGCCGACCGGATACGCGGCCTGATCGGCCCCGGGTCACACCAGTACCCCGACCACGGCCTGCCCCCGGGCCCCCGATCGGCTTCCTCCAGGAGACGCCCGCGCTGGTGGGACCACTGGCTCAAGGGCAAGGACACGGGCGTCATGTCCGAGCCCCTGCTGCGCGCGTACGTCAGCGACTCGCACCGCCCGGCCACGGCGTACGCCCTGCCCGGCCGCTGGGTGGGCGAGCCTGCCTGGCCCTCTCCCATGTGCGGCCGGTGACGTACGCCCTCCAGGGCGCCCCCGTCCTCGTCCAGGCAACGCCGCCGATCTGCCGCCCGACCAGCGGGAGGAGGAACTTCTGCACCTCCCACGAGGTGATCTGCCCGGAGGGCGAAGAGGTACTTTTCCGCCGGACATGGGAGAAACGGACTCCACGGACAGCCGGTTAAACGCGAGTTGGACTCATTGCCCGATTTGCCGCTCTTGTGGACGCCAGTGAGTTGAGTCACGCACAAGCGGCCTCACGCCCGACCCGGCAGACCACGTCCCTCCTTGCGCCAAACGCAAGTTGAGGATTGGCAACCGCAAAGGATCAAGCACCCCATACGCACCAGACCATGGTCAACCGCACGACAAACGACCATGGCACTTGTTCCGGGCATGTGCTCTCGCATACGTTCCCGCTCGTCGGGCGGACGCCGAATCCTGCCGCCGCCCGAGTCATCCACCCACGCACTCACACTCGCACGGCAGGAGCGGGGGACCCAGGTAAGTCGCCGCACCGGACGCCTTGATGGCGTACCGGCGCGGCTCGGGGTGAAGTCGCGCCGCCACCCGGCGGCACGGCCGGGCACCTCCCCGCCCGAACCCGACAGCTCACCTCGCAGGCGTCGGAGAGGAACAGCGCCATGCCCCGAGGCAAGCACCGCCGCCCCCGCACCAACCCGCTCACCCGCCACGTCGTGGCCGCCGGAACCGGCACCGCCGCGCTCGCCCTCCCGCTCCTGGGGGCGACCACCGCGAACGCCGCTGAGACGACCCAGGCCTCCGCCCCGGCGAAGGTCGGTTCCGTCACGTACACCACGAAGAAGGGCGACACGCTCTACGACATCGCGGACCGGTACGACGCCCAGGGCGGCTGGAAGCAGCTCTACAAGGACAACCGCAAGGCCGTCGGCGACAACCCCCGGCTGATCCACCCGGGCCTCGACCTGAAGGTCCGGGCGACGAAGAAGGCGGGCACGACCGCCGACAAGGCGTCCGCGCCCGCCAAGAAGTCCTCCGTCGCCCAGGCCACCCAGTCCTCCGTGAAGTCCTACCCGAACAACCTCGACGGCTGGATTCGCAACGCGTTGGACATCATGTCGCAAAACGGAATTCCCGGATCGTACGAGGGCATTCACCGCAACATCATGCGCGAGTCGTCCGGCAACCCGTCCGCCATCAACAACTGGGACTCCAACGCCGCCGCGGGCACCCCGTCCAAGGGCCTCCTGCAGGTCATCGACCCGACCTTCGCCACCTACCACGTGCCGGGCACGGTGTACGACCCCTTCGACCCGGTCGCGAACATCGTGGCCGCGTGCAACTACGCGGCCGCGCGGTACGGCTCCATCGACAACGTGAACGGGCCTTACTAGACAAAAGGCACCATTGGCCGCGGAAAACGTCCTACTGGACGAAGTCGGCCAAGATGCCCGCGAACAGTCTCTCGAGGACGACGGCGATGCCGTCGTCCTCGTTCGAAAGGGTGATCTCGTCCGCGACCTCCTTGAGTTCGGGGTGCGCGTTGGCCATCGCGACCCCGCGGGCGGCCCAGTCGAACATGGGGATGTCGTTGGGCATGTCCCCGAAGGCGATGGTCTCGTGCGCCCCGAGGCCGAGGTGCTCGGCGGCGAGCGCAAGACCGGTCGCCTTGGTGATGCCGCATGGCTGGAGTTCGACGGTCCCGGGCCCCGACATGGTGACGGTGGCGAGCGAGCCGACCACCGAGCGCGCCGTCGCCGCCAACTCGTCGTCGGACAGGCTGGGATGGCGCAGCAGCACCTTGCTGATCGGCTCGCACCACAGGTCGTCGCGATGCTGGACGCGTACGGCGGGCAGTGTGGGGTGGGGCATCAGATACCCGGGCTCGATGAGCGTGAGGCCGTCGACGCCGTCCTGGTCGACGGCCGCGTACACCTGCCCCACCTCGGCCTCGATCTTGCCCAGCGCGGTCTCCGCCAACTCCCGGTCCAGAGTGACGGACCACAGCAGCCGGTCCGCGCCGGCGTCGTACAACTGCGCGCCCTGCCCGCACACCGCGAGCCCCGTACTGCCCAGGTCGTCGAGGAGCGGCCGCACTCTGGGCGCCGGCCGTCCCGTCACGACGAGGTGCTGCGCACCGGCCGCCGCCACCAGCGCGAGCGCGTCGATGGACCGGTCCGACAGGGTGTCGTCGCCTCGGAGCAACGTCCCGTCCAGGTCAGTGGCGATGAGTGAATATGCGATAGGTGCGGCCATGATCAGAGAATACGGACAGGACGCCCCATCGACTCGACGTGAACCGGACGGCTGCTGTGTTCACATGTGTTGACACCTGTTCCGGTTCGGGTTTCCTCCCCGCCCCGCAACTGCCTTCCGGCCGTTGCGATTTCACCCCCATGTGGTGCCCGCGGGCTCCTTGATGGTGGTGTTGACGCGGTTGAACATGTTCATCACGCCGATGAGCAGGATGAGAGCCGACAGTTGCTTCTCGTCGAAGTGGTCGGCCACCTCGTCCCACAGGGCGTCCGGCACCGACTCGTGGGAGCGGTCCGCGAGACGGGTGACCGACTCGGTCAACTGCAGCGCGACCCGTTCGGCGTCGGTGAAGTAGGGCGCCTCCCGCCAGGCGGCAACGGCATCGATCCGCTCGTCACCCGCCCCGGCCTTGCGCAGGTTGACCGTGTGACCGTGCACACAGGCGCTGCAGCCGTTGATCTGGCTGGCGCGCAGTCCCACGATCTCCACGAGCTCCTGCGACAGGCCGCTCTCGCCGATCGCCTGGAGAAGGGTGCCGATGCCCTTCATCGCGCCGGGAAGGACGTACGCCGGGTTGGTCATCCGTGCCTGCATGGTGCGTGCCTCCTGTGTCAGTGCTTCCGTCTTCACTGCACTGACGGAGCGGAGGAAACAGATGTGACCGGCAGGCCGAAGATTTTTTGGAGGCCGCCGGAAGCCCCAGACAGGCGACTCACACGTAACGTGTGGCCCGACCACATGGCAATGGCACACGGAGCGGATGAGAGTGAGGCAGCACCCCATGCCCCCCTTCGATCTCCCCGAGGGCGACCCCTTCGGCACGCACAACCTTCCGTACGGCGTCTTCTCCCTCCCCGGCTCGGACTCCGCGCGCAGGGTCGGCGTCCGGCTCGGCGACCACGTCCTCGACGCGGGCAAGGCGGCCTACGCGCTCGGCTCGCCGTACGCCCCGCTGCTCGCCCAGGACTCCCTGAACCCGCTGCTCGCCGCCGGCCGCACCACCTGGTCGGACGTACGGCGCGCCCTGACGGCGTGGGTGACGGTGCCGGCGCACCAGGAGGCCATCGCGGACCTCCTCCATCCACTGTCCTCCGTGACCCTGCACCTCCCCTTCGAGGTCGCCGACTACGTCGACTTCTACGCCTCCGAGAACCACGCCCGGAACGTCGGCCAGATCTTCCGCCCCGACGCCGAGGACTCCCTCACCCCCAACTGGAAGCATCTGCCGATCGGTTACCACGGCCGCTCGGGCACGGTGGTGGTCTCCGGCACGGATGTCGTACGGCCCTCCGGCCAGCGCAAGGCCCCCACCGAACCGGCGCCGGTCTTCGGCCCGTCGGTCCGCCTGGACATCGAGGCCGAGGTCGGCTTCGTGGTCGGCGTCCCGTCGCAGATGGGCACGCCGGCGGCACTGGGCGACTTCCGCGAACACGTCTTCGGCCTGTGCCTGCTCAACGACTGGTCGGCGCGCGACATCCAGGCCTGGGAGTACGTGCCCCTCGGCCCGTTCCTCGGCAAGTCCTTCGCCACGTCGGTGTCGGCGTGGATCACCCCGCTGGACGCGCTGGAGGAGGCCCGGGTGGCACCGCCGGAGCGGACGCACCCCCTGCTGCCGTACCTGGACGACTCCGACCCCTCGGCGGAACCCCGCGGCTACGACCTGCGTATCTCAGTGGCCATCAACGGCCACGTCGTCTCCGAGCCTCCTTTCTCCACCATGTACTGGACGGCCGCCCAGCAACTCGCCCACATGACCGTGAACGGCGCCTCCCTGCGCACCGGCGACCTGTACGGGTCCGGCACGGTGAGCGGCCCGACGGAACGCGAGCGCGGGTCGCTGCTCGAGCTGACGTGGAACGGCCGGGATCCTCTTGAACTCCCGGACGGCAAGCGGACGTTCCTGGAGGACGGCGACGTGGTGACACTGTCCGCGTGGGCTCCGGGGCCGGGTGGGGTTCGAGTGGGGCTGGGGGAGGTCACGGGGCGGGTTGTGGCCGGCTGATCCTGACGATCCGGGCCAGGCCGACACCGAAGGCCCGGCCCGGGCTGACACCGGCAATCCGGCCCAGGCTGACACCGGATCCCGGCTCAACCAGCGGGTCCCGGCCGGTGTTTCGCGACGGTGGCGCGAGGGCGGGGCGGACAAGTGATCGGCCCCGTCCAGGGGATTCGACGGGTCTTTCCCCCTGACTCACGCGATCGTCACCGTCATACTGGCTGGCGGTGGGAAGCGAGCCGCACCCTGTCTGCGCGGCCCACCGCCCCGCACAGCCGCCCCCGCACCTTCCCTGACCAGGATCCGGAGCCCTTGGCATGACCGTCTGCCTGCTCCTGTTGAGCATCGTCGCCCTGACGGCCGCCGTACCCGTCCCGCGGGCACTGACACGGGCCACCTGGCCCGAACGAGAACCCGTGGTCGCGCTCTGGGCGTGGCAGTGCCTGGTCGCCACCGTCCTGCTGTGCTGCCTGACGGCCTTGGCCCTGGGCACCGCCGCCGTCTTCGGGACGGTGCGCGCCCAGCTCTTCGCCCCGGCGCCGCCGTCGGTGACCGAGGCGTACGACCTCTCGGCCGCGCCCGCCTGGGCGGCCGCGCTCAGCGTGCTGCTGGCCTGCGGTGCCGCCTGGACGACCGCGATGCTGGCCCGCGAGCTCGTCGAGGCGCGCCGACGACGTGGCCAGGCCAGGGCCCACCTGAGGGAACGCGCCCCCGACCTCCCGGCCGGCCTGGGTTCGGCGCGAGGCCCGCTCCTGGTGCTGGAGGACGAGTACCCCGACGCCTGGTGGATGCCCGGCAGCCCGCCCCAGCTGATCGTCACCACGGGCGCCCTGCACCGCCTGACCGACCACCAGCTCGACGCCGTCCTCACCCACGAGCGTGGCCACGCCCAAGCCCGCCACGACTGGCTGCTGCACCTCTCCACCGCGCTTGCCACCGGCTTCCCCCGTATCCCGTTGTTCGCCCACTTCTGCGACCAGACCCACCGCCTGGTCGAACTGGCCGCCGACGACGCCGCGTCCCGTCGCTGCGGTCACCTCACGACGGCACTGGCCCTGATCGAGCTCAACCAGCACCGGGGCGTTCTCTCCTGCTCCTCCAGCAATCGCCTCCTGGGCGAACGCGTCAACCGCCTCCTCCAGCCCCCACCCCGCCTGGGCCGCCGACACCGCGCCCTCACCACGACACTGGCGGCGCTGGTACCGCTGCTCCCCCTCCTGATCACGTTCGCGCCAGGCCTCACAGCACTCGGCTGACGCCGAATCCGGCAGGAGTGCGGGCGCCGCCGGTCATGTCGGAGGCCGCCAAGGAACCGGGCCCAGTCCAAACCTCCGTCCCCCTCCCGACCGCTAAGCCCAGTCCTCCGGCTCCGCATCCACCTCAGGCCAGTCGTCCGCCCCAAGATCCACCCCGGTATGCGCCTCGGTGGGCGCCTCCGCTCCAGGTTCCCCACGTACCGACCGCAACACCTCGAGCACCCCGTCGCCATACGTCGCCAGCTTCTTCTCCCCCACGCCGCTGACACCCCCAAGCTCGCGCACGGACGCCGGCCACACCGTGACGATCTCCCGCAAGGTCGCGTCATGGAAGATCACGTACGCAGGAACCCCCTGTTCCCGAGCCTGCTCGGCGCGCCAGGCCCGCAACGCCTCGAAGGCCGGCACCAGCTCCTCCGGCAACTCGGCCACCGCGGCCTTCGCCTTGCGCTCCCCCCGCCCGGAGCCCGCGGAACCCGACCCCGACGCCGACCGCGAGGTCGTCGGCTTCTTCGGCTCCTTCCGCAGCGGCACCTCCCGCTCCCTCCGCAGCACGGCCCCGCTGGTCTCCGTCAGCACGAGCGTCCCGTACTCCCCCTCGACCGCGAGCAGCCCCTGCGCCAGCAACTGCCGGATGACGCCGCGCCATTCGCCCTCGGTCAGCTCCTCGCCGATACCGAACACGGACAGCTGGTCGTGGTCGAACTGGATCACCTTGCCCGTGCGCTTGCCCAGCAGGATGTCGACGATCTGCACGGCACCGAACTTCTGTCCTCGCTCCCGCTGCAGCCGCACCACCGTCGACAGGCCCTTCTGCGCCGCGACTGTGCCGTCCCAGGTCTCGGGCGGAGTGAGGCAGGTGTCGCAGTTGCGGCAGCCCACCGGATCGGGGTCCTGGCCGAAGTAGGCGAGCAACTGACCGCGCCGGCACTGGGCGGTCTCGCACAGCGCCAGCATCGCGTCCAGGTGCGCGGCGGCCCGGCGCCGGAACGCCTCGTCGCCCTCGCCCGACTGGATCAGCTTGCGCTGCTGTATGACGTCGTTGAGGCCGTAGGCCATCCAGGCCGTGGAGGGGAGTCCGTCCCGTCCGGCGCGGCCCGTCTCCTGGTAGTAGCCCTCGACCGACTTGGGCAGGTCGAGGTGGGCGACGAAGCGGACGTCCGGCTTGTCGATGCCCATTCCGAAGGCGATGGTCGCCACCACGACCAGGCCCTCCTCCCGCAGGAACCGGGACTGGTGCGCCGCGCGCGTGCCCGCGTCCAGGCCCGCGTGGTAGGGCACCGCCTCGATGCCGTTGCGGGTCAGGAACTCGGCCGTCGCCTCCACCGACTTGCGCGAGAGGCAGTAGACGATGCCCGCGTCGCCTTCGTGCTCCTGGCGCAGGAAGCTCAGCAGTTGCTTCTTCGGGTCGGCCTTCGGCACGATCCGGTACTGGATGTTGGGCCGGTCGAAGCTCGCCACGAAGTGCCGGGCCGTCGGCATGTTCAGCCGCTCGGTGATCTCCTGGTGCGTGGCATGTGTGGCCGTCGCCGTGAGCGCGATCCGCGGGACGTCCGGCCAGCGCTCGCCGAGCAGTGACAGGGCCAGGTAGTCGGGACGGAAGTCGTGGCCCCACTGCGACACGCAGTGCGCCTCGTCGATCGCGAACACCGCGATCTTGCCGCGCGACAGCAGGTCCAGCGTCGAGTCGAGCCGCAGCCGCTCCGGGGCCAGGTAGAGCAGGTCCAGCTCACCCGCCAGAAACTCGGCCTCCACCACCCGCCGCTCGTCGAAGTCCTGCGTGGAATTGACGAACCCGGCGCGCACACCGAGCGCCCGCAGCGCGTCCACCTGGTCCTGCATCAGCGCGATGAGCGGCGAGACGACGATGCCGGTACCCGGTCTGACCAGGGACGGGATCTGGTAGCACAGCGACTTCCCGCCGCCGGTCGGCATGAGCACGACGGCATCCCCGCCGCCCGTCACATGCTCGATGACCGCTTCCTGCTCACCCCGGAAGGCCTCGTACCCGAAGACCCGGTGCAGCGCGGCCAGCGCCTCGCTGTCGGCCGCGCCTGCCGCCTCGGTCACCCTTGGCATCTCCCTGATCCCACCCGTCGCGCCCATCGCCGTGTCCCCCGTACGTCGTACCTCGACCACTGCCTCCACGATAGGGGTCGCCACGGACACCGCCGGAGTTATCCACAGGCTGCCCCCACACACAGACACCGGAGCGTCCCGCCCCCTCCCACCCCGCTACAACGGCGGCGGCCCCGCCTTCCCTGGGGGGGGGGCGGGGCGGCGCCGCTTTTGGGGGGGGGGGGGGGGGGGGGGGCTCCGGGGGTTTGTTGTGCCCTCCGGCTTCGGCTCGCTGAAGAACATCAGGACGATGACGCGGATGTAGAAGAACGCCGCGATCGCGGACGAGACCACACCGACCACGACCAGCGGGCCCGCCCCGCCCTCCGCCGCCGCCTTGAACACGGCGAACTTCCCGGCGAAGCCGGAGGTCAGCGGGATGCCGGCGAAGGCCAGCAGGAACACCGCGAACACCGCCGCGACCAGTGGTGAACGGCGGCCGAGACCGGCCCACTTGGACAGGTGCGTCGCCTCGCCGCCCGCGTCGCGCACCAGCGTCACCACCGCGAACGCGCCGATCGTCACGAACGAGTACGCGCCCAGGTAGAAGAGGACGGACGACACACCGGACGGCGTGGCCGCGATGACACCCGCGAGGATGAAGCCGGCGTGCGCGATCGACGAGTACGCCAGCAGCCGCTTGATGTCGGTCTGTGTGATCGCGACGATCGCGCCGCCCAGCATGGTGACGATCGCCACGCCCCACATGACCGGCCGCCAGTCCCAGCGCAGCCCGGGCAGCACGACGTACAGAATGCGCAGCAGCGCACCGAACGCGGCCACCTTCGTCGCCGCCGCCATGAACCCGGTCACCGGCGTCGGCGCGCCCTGGTACACATCCGGCGTCCACATGTGGAACGGCACCGCGCCCACCTTGAACAGCAGGCCCATGACGATCATCGCGGCGCCGATGAGCAGCAGCGCGTCGTTGCCCATCGTGTCCGCGAGGGCCGGGTTCACGTCCGGGACCGTGCCGTCGACGACCTGCGCGATCGTCGCGTACGACACGGAGCCCGCGTAGCCGTACAGCAGCGCGATGCCGAACAGGGTGAACGCGGACGCGAAGGCTCCCAGCAGGAAGTACTTGACCGCGGCCTCCTGCGACATGAGCCGCTTGCGGCGGGCCAGGGCGCACATCAGGTACAGCGGGAGGGAGAAGACTTCCAGGGCGATGAACAGCGTCAGCAAGTCGTTGGCCGCCGGGAAGATCAGCATTCCGGCGACCGCGAACAGCAGCAGCGGGAAGACCTCGGTCGTGGTGAACCCGGCCTTCACCGCGGCCTTTTCTCCGTCGCTGCCCGGCACGGACGCCGCCTGTGCGGCGAAGGAGTCGACGCGGTTTCCGTGCGCCGCCGGGTCGAGCCGCCGCTCGGCGAAGGTGAACAGGCCCACCAGGCCCGCCAGCAGGATCGTGCCCTGCAGGAAGAGCGCCGGTCCGTCGACGGCGATCGCTCCCATCGCCGCGATGCCCGACTTGGTCGTCGCGTATCCGCCGGCCGCCAGCGCCACGACCGCGGCGAAGGCCGCGACGAGCGCCACGACGGAGACGAACAGCTGGGCGTAGTAACGGGCCTTGCGCGGAACGACCGCCTCGATCAGCACCCCGACGACTGCCGCACCGACGACGATCAGGGTGGGCGACAGTTGTCCGTACTCGATCTTCGGCGCGCCGATCTTCGAGATCGGGTCGGCCGCGGTTGTCCACAGGCTGTGGACGGCTGATGCGCTCACTTGGCCGCCTCCACCTCGGGCTGGGGGTCCTTCTTCTGTACGTCGGACATGGTCTGCTTGACCGCCGGGTTGACGATGTCCGTGACGGGCTTCGGGTAGACGCCCAGGAAGATCAGCAGTGCGACCAGCGGGGCGACGACCACGAGTTCGCGCACCCTGAGGTCGGGCATCGCGGAGACTTCCGGCTTCACCGGGCCCGTCATCGTCCGCTGGTAGAGGACGAGGGTGTAGAGCGCGGCGAGCACGATGCCGAACGTGGCGATGATGCCGATCACCGGATAGCGGGTGAAGGTGCCGACCAGGACCAGGAATTCACTCACGAACGGTGCGAGTCCTGGCAGGGACAGGGTCGCCAGACCGCCGATCAGGAAGGTGCCGGCGAGCACCGGGGCGACCTTCTGCACGCCGCCGTAGTCGGCGATGAGCCGCGAACCGCGCCGGGAGATCAGGAAGCCGGCCACCAGCATCAACGCGGCCGTCGAGATCCCGTGGTTGACCATGTACAGCGTCGCGCCGGACTGGCCCTGGCTGGTCATCGCGAAGATGCCCATGATGATGAAGCCGAAGTGCGAGATCGACGCGTACGCGATCAGGCGCTTCATGTCCCGCTGGCCGACGGCGAGCAGCGCTCCGTAGACGATGCTGATCAACGCCAGGACGAGGATGGCGGGCGTCGCCCACTTGCTGGCCTCCGGGAAGAGCTGGAGGCAGAAGCGGAGCATCGCGAAGGTGCCCACCTTGTCGACGACCGCGGTGATGAGGACGGCGACCGGTGCGGTGGCCTCCTGCATCGCGTTGGGCAGCCAGGTGTGCAGCGGCCACAGCGGCGCCTTCACCGCGAAGGCGAAGAAGAAGCCCAGGAACAGCCAGCGCTCTGTGTTGGTCGCCATGTCCAGCTCGCCGCTGGCACGGGCCTCCGCGATCTCCGTGAGCGAGAAGTTCCCGGCGACCACATAGAGGCCGATCACCGCGGCCAGCATGATCAGACCGCCGACCAGGTTGTAGAGCAGGAACTTCACGGCCGCATACGACCGTTGCGTCGACGCCACCTTCTCGCCGTGCTCGTGGGCACGGTCCCCGAAGCCGCCGATGAGGAAGTACATCGGGATGAGCATGGCTTCGAAGAAGATGTAGAAGAGGAAGACGTCGGTGGCCTCGAAGGAGATGATCACCATCGCCTCGACGGCCAGGATCAGGGCGAAGAAGCCCTGCGTCGGCCGCCAGCGCGTGCTGCCGGTCTCCAGCGGGTCGGCGTCGTGCCAGCCCGCGAGGACGATGAACGGGATCAGCAGCGCCGTCAGCGCGATCAGCGCCACCGCGATGCCGTCCACGCCGAGCTCATAGCGGACCCCGAAGTCCGCGATCCAGGCGTGGGATTCGGTCAGCTGGTAGCGGTCGCCGTCCGGGTCGAAGCGGACCAGGAGGGTGATCGCGAGGGCGAGTGTGCCGAGCGAGAAGAGCAGCGCCAGCCATTTGGCGACGGTGCGCTGCGCGGCCGGTACGGCGGCCGTGGCGATCGCCCCGATCGCCGGGAGCACCGCCGTGGCTGTCAGCAGAGGAAAGGACATCGGTATCAGACCGCCCTCATCAGCAGGGTCGCGGCGATGAGGATCGCCGCACCGCCGAACATCGAGACCGCGTACGACCGCGCGAAGCCGTTCTGCAGCCTGCGCATCCGTCCGGACAGGCCGCCCATCGAGGCCGCCGTACCGTTGACGACGCCGTCGACCAGGGTGTGGTCGACATACACCAGGGAGCGCGTGAGGTGCTCGCCGCCGCGGACGAGGACGACATGGTTGAAGTCGTCCTGGAGCAGATCGCGCCGGGCAGCCCGGGTGAGCAGCGATCCGCGCGGGGCGACGACCGGGACCGGTCGGCGGCCGTACTGCGCGTAGGCGATGGCGACGCCGATGACCATGCACGCGACGGTCGCGCCGGTGACCGCTCCCGCACTGATGGGAGGGTGACCGTGGGCATGCCCGGTGATGGGCTCCAGCCAGTGGATGAAGCGGTCGCCGATGCTGAAGAACGCACCGCCGGCCACCGACCCTACGGCCAGCACGATCATGGGAATCGTCATGACCCTGGGCGACTCGTGCGGGTGCGGCTGCGCGTGCTCGCCGCGCGTCTCGGCGGCGGGCTCCACGCTGGGCTCGGCCGGGGACGGGGTCGGGGCGTGGCGCCAGCGTTCCTCGCCGAAGAACGTCATCAGCATCACGCGCGTCATGTAGAACGCCGTGATGGCCGCGCCCAGCAGCGCGCAGCCGCCGAGGATCCAGCCCTCGGTGCCGCCCTTGGCGAACGCCGCCTCGATGATCTTGTCCTTGGAGAAGAAGCCGGACAGGCCCGGGAAGCCGATGATCGCGAGGTAGCCGAGGCCGAAGGTGACGAAGGTGACCGGCATGTACTTGCGCAGGCCGCCGTACTTGCGCATGTCGACCTCGTCGTTCATGCCGTGCATGACCGAACCGGCGCCGAGGAACAGCCCGGCCTTGAAGAAGCCGTGCGTGACCAGGTGCATGATCGCGAAGACGTAGCCGATGGGGCCGAGGCCCGCGGCGAGGATCATGTAGCCGATCTGCGACATGGTCGAGCCGGCCAGCGCCTTCTTGATGTCGTCCTTCGCGCAACCGACGATCGCACCGAAGAGGAGTGTGACGGCTCCGACGATGGTGACCAGCAGCTGGGCGTCGGGCGCCGCGTTGAAGATGACCCCGGAGCGGACGATCAGGTAGACGCCCGCGGTCACCATCGTCGCGGCGTGGATCAGGGCCGAGACCGGGGTCGGGCCCTCCATCGCGTCCCCGAGCCAGGACTGCAGCGGCACCTGGGCGGACTTGCCGCACGCGGCGAGCAGCAGCATCAGGCCGATGGCGGTCAGCTTGCCCTCGTTCGCGTCACCGACCAGGCCGGGCTCCCCCTGGGTGCCGAGCAGCGGCCCGAAGGCGAAGGTGCCGAACCACAGGAACATCAGCATGATCGCGATCGACAGGCCCATGTCGCCGACGCGGTTGACCAGGAAGGCCTTCTTGGCTGCCGTGGCGGCGCTGGGCTTGTGCTGCCAGAAGCCGATGAGGAGGTAGGACGCGAGACCGACGCCCTCCCAGCCGACGTACAGCAGAAGGTAATTGTCGGCGAGGACGAGCAGCAGCATCGCCGCGAGGAACAGGTTCAGATAGCCGAAGAAGCGGCGGCGCCGCTCGTCGTGCTCCATGTACCCGACCGAGTACAGGTGGATCAGCGAGCCGACGCCGGTGATCAGCAGCACGAACGTCATCGACAGCTGGTCGAGCCGGAAGGCGATGTCCGCCTGGAAGCCCTCGACGGGGACCCAGCTGAACAGGTGCTGGGTGAGGGTGCGGTGTTCGGCGTCCTTGCCCAGCAGGTCGGCGAAGAGGATCACACCGAACACGAAGGAGAGGAACGACAAAAGCGTGCCGATCCACTGGCCCACGGCGTCGAGACGCCGGCCGCCGCACAGCAGTAGGGCCGCTCCGAGCAAGGGCGCCGCGATCAGCAGCGCAATCAGGTTCTCCACGATTCTTCCGACCCCTCAGAGCTTCATCAGGCTGGCGTCGTCGACCGAGGCCGAGTGGCGGGAACGGAACAGCGACACGATGATCGCGAGCCCGACGACCACCTCCGCGGCGGCGACGACCATCGTGAAGAAGGCGATGATCTGGCCGTCGAGATTGCCGTGCATCCGGGAGAAGGCGACCAGCGCGAGGTTGCAGGCGTTGAGCATGAGCTCGATGCACATGAAGACGACGATCGCGTTGCGCCTGATCAGCACGCCGGTGGCACCGATCGTGAACAACAGGGCGGCGAGATAGAGGTAGTTGACCGGGTTCACTTCGATGCCTCCTCGGGCCGCTTGAAGGTCGACGGCTCGATCGCTGTCCGCTCCAGCCGTTCCTCCGCACGCTGTTCCAGGGCCCGCAGGTCGTTGAGCGCCTCGGCGGACACGTCCCGGATCTGGCCGCGCTCGCGCAGCGTCTTGCTGACCGTGAGGTCGGACGGGGTGCCGTCGGGCAGCAGGCCGGCGATGTCGACGGCGTTGTGCCGGGCGTACACCCCGGGCGCCGGAAGCGGCGGAACGTGCTTGCCCTCGCGGACGCGCTGTTCGGCCAGCTCGCGCTGGGTCTTGGCGCGCTCGGTGCGCTCGCGGTGGGTGAGCAGCATGGCGCCGACGGTGGCCGTGATGAGCAGGGCGCCGGTGATCTCGAAGGCGAAGACGTACTTGGTGAAGATGAGGGCGGCGAGGCCCTCCACATTGCCGTTCGCGTTCGCCTGGGCGAGGCCGTTGAACTCCGTGAGCGCGGCGTTCCCGATGCCCGCGACGAGCAGGATGCCGAATCCGAGCCCACAGAGGAGGGCCAGCCACCGCTGGCCCTTGATGGTTTCCCTCAGGGAGTCCGCGGCCGTGACACCGACAAGCATCACCACGAACAGGAACAGCATCATGATCGCGCCGGTGTAGACGATGATCTGCACGACGCCCAGGAAGTAGGCACCGTTGGCGAGATAGAAGACCGCCAGGACGATCATGGTACCGGCGAGGCAGAGCGCGCTGTGCACGGCCTTCTTCATGAAGACGGTGCACAGGGCGCCGATGACCGCGACGGTCCCGAGGATCCAGAACTGGACGGCCTCTCCGGTGGAGGTGGAGTAGGCGGCGAGCTGCTCGGTCATCGGCCGATCACCTTCTCCGACGCCGGTTCGTCCTCGCCGAAGGTCGAGGCGGCCTCCTGGGGCACCTCTCCCTTGGAGAGAGCCACCTGGCGCTCGGTGCCGGGCGCGGCCTCCGTCACCAGGCCCCGGTAGTAGTCCTGCTCGTCAGTCCCCGGGTAGATGGCGTGGGGCGTGTCGACCATGCCGTCTTCCAGGCCGGCGAGCAGCTGCTCCTTGGTGTAGATGAGGTTGGCGCGGCTGGAGTCGGCGAGCTCGAACTCGTTGGTCATCGTCAACGCGCGCGTGGGGCACGCCTCGATGCACAGGCCGCACAGGATGCAGCGGGCGTAGTTGATCTGGTAGACGCGGCCGTACCGCTCGCCCGGCGAGTAGCGTTCCTCGTCGGTATTGTCGGCGCCCTCCACATAGATGGCGTCGGCGGGGCAGGCCCAGGCGCACAGCTCGCAGCCGACGCACTTCTCCAGGCCGTCCGGATGGCGGTTGAGCTGGTGCCGTCCGTGGAAGCGCGGAGCGGTGGTCTTCTGCTGCTCCGGGTACTGCTCGGTCAGCCGCTTCTTGAACATGGCCTTGAAGGTCACGCCGAAGCCGGCCACGGGGTTCAGGAAACCGGGCTTGGTCTCCTTGGGCTCCTCAGCCATCGGACGCCTCCTTTCCATCCAGAGATCCGTCACTCTGAGTATCGGGCCCGCCACTGACAATCAGCTCCCGCTCCCGGCGCGGGCGGCGCCGCGGCACCGGCGGAAGCTCCTGTCCGGGCAGTGGCGGTACGGGGAATCCGCCCGCCATCGCGTCGAAGGCGGCGGGCTCCTCGACGCCTTGCGCGCCCACCTTCGTCCGTTCGCGGAACATGTCCGCGACGAAGGAGAGGATCAGCAGCGCGAGGACGCCACCGCCGACGTAGAGGGCGATGTCGGCGAATTCGTAGTTCTCGTTGCGCAGAGTCCGCACGGTCGCGACGAGCATCAGCCAGACGACGGAGACCGGGATGAGGACCTTCCAGCCGAGTTTCATCAGCTGGTCGTAGCGGACGCGCGGCAGCGTGCCGCGCAGCCAGATGAAGAAGAACAGCAGCAGCTGAACCTTGATCACGAACCACAGCAGCGGCCACCAGCCGTGGTTCGCGCCTTCCCAGAAGGAGCTGACCGGGTACGGGGCCCGCCAGCCGCCCAGGAAGAGCGTCACCGACACGGCCGAGACCGTCACCATGTTCACGTACTCGGCGAGCATGAACATCGCGAACTTGATCGACGAGTACTCGGTGTTGAAGCCACCGACCAGGTCGCCCTCGGACTCCGGCATGTCGAAGGGGGCACGGTTGGTCTCACCGACCATCGTCACGATGTAGATCAGGAAGGACACCGGCAGCAGGACGATGTACCAGCGGTCCTGCTGTGCCTCGACGATCGCCGAGGTCGACATCGACCCGGAGTAGAGGAACACCGAGGCGAAGGCGGCGCCCATGGCGATCTCGTACGAGATCATCTGCGCGCAGGAACGCAGACCACCGAGCAGCGGATAGGTGGATCCGGAACTCCAACCCGCCAGGACGATGCCGTAGATGCCGACCGAGGCGACCGCGAGGATGTAGAGCATCGCGATCGGCAGATCGGTGAGCTGCATCGTGGTGCGCTGGCCGAAGATCGAGATCTCGTTGCCGGCCGGGCCGAACGGGATCACCGCGATCGCCATGAAGGCCGGGATGGCCGCGACGATCGGTGCGAGGACATAGACCACCTTGTCCGCGCGTTTGACGATGACGTCTTCCTTGAGCATCAGCTTGATGCCGTCGGCGAGCGACTGCAGCATTCCCCAGGGGCCGTGCCGGTTGGGGCCGATGCGCAGCTGCATCCAGGCGACGACCTTGCGCTCCCAGACGATGGAGAACAGCACGGTCACCATCAGGAAGGCGAAGCAGAACACCGCCTTGATGACGACCAGCCACCAGGGGTCGCGGCCGAACATCGAGAGGTCTTCAGCGGCGAGGTACGGGTTCATGCCTCCACCTCCTTCGGGGACTCGGCCGCAAGGGTCGCCGGGCCGATGCGGACGAGTGAGCCGGGCAGCGCCCCGGTGTCGGAGGCGACGCCGCCGCCGGTGGAGTTCAGCGGGAGCCAGACCACCCGGTCGGGCATCTCGGTGATCTGCAGCGGGAGTTCGACGACTCCGCGGGGGCCGGTCACAGCCAGGACGTCGCCGCTCTTGACGCCGGCCTCGGCAGCCGTGGCGGCCGACAGGCGCGCGTGGGCGGCGTGCCGGGTACCGGCGAGAGCCTCGTCGCCCTCCTGGAGGAGGCCCTGGTCGAGCAGCAGCCGGTGCCCGGCCAGAACGGCCTCACCGGCAGCCGGTCGCGGCAGCTGGTCGGCGATCGCCAGGGGTTCGGTGGCCCGAGGTCCGTCCCAGGGTCCGAGCCGGTCGATCTCCGCGCGCGTCGTGCGCAGATCCGGCAGACCGAGGTGTACGTCCATGGCGTCGGCCAGCATCTGCAGCACGCGCGCGTCGGTCGGGGCGAGGCGGCGGGTCATCTGGTCGGGCTTGAGCGCGGCCTCGAAGAAGCGCACCCGGCCCTCCCAGTTGAGGAAGGTGCCGGCCTTCTCGGCGACCGCGGCGACGGGCAGGACGACGTCGGCGCGCTGAGTGACCTCGCCCGGCCGCAGTTCGAGCGACACCACGAACCCGGCCTCGGCGAGCGCCTCACGCGCGCGTGCCGGGTCGGGCAGGTCGGCGACCTCGACGCCCGCGACCAGCAGGGCCTGCAGTTCGCCGGTGGCGGCGGCCTCGACGATCTGTCCGGTGTCACGGCCGTAGCGGTGCGGGAGATCGGACAGACCCCAGACGGCGGCGACCTCCTCGCGCGCGCGTGGGTCGGTCGCGGGACGTCCGCCCGGCAGCAGCGACGGCAGCGCACCGGCCTCGACGGCACCGCGCTCCCCCGCCCGGCGCGGAATCCACACCAGCTCGGCGCCGGTCGCGGTCGCGGCCCGTACGGCGGCGGTGAGCCCGCCCGCCACAGTGGCCAGCCGCTCGCCGACGACGATCACCGCGCCCTCGGCGCGCAGTGCCTCGGCCGCCTTCGCACCGTCCCCCTCCAGGCCGACCCCGCTCGCGAGCGCGTCCAGCCACTCGGTCTCGGTGCCGGGAGCTGCGGGCAGCAGCGTGCCGCCGGCCTTCTCCAGGCCGCGCGTCGCGTGGGTGGCGAGCGAGAAGACCTTCTGGCCGTGCTTGCGCCAGGCCTTGCGCAGCCGCAGGAAGATGCCGGGCGCCTCCTCCTCGGCCTCGAACCCGGCCAGCAGGACGGCCGGTGCCTTCTCCAGGGAGGCGTAGGTGACGCCCGTACCGTCGAGGTCACGGCCGTGACCCGCGACCCGGGCCGCCAGGAAGTCGGCCTCCTCGCCGCTGTGCACACGCGCGCGGAAGTCGATGTCGTTGGTGTCGAGCGCCACGCGCGCGAACTTGCTGTACGCGTAGGCGTCCTCGACGGTGAGCCGGCCGCCGGTCAGGACCCCGGTCCGGCCGCGCGAGGCGAGCAGCCCCTGGGCCGCGATCTGCAGCGCCTCCGGCCAGGAAGCCGGTTCGAGATCGCCCTCGGCGTTGCGCACGAGCGGCGTCTGGAGCCGGTCACGCTGCTGGGCGTACCGGAACCCGAACCGGCCCTTGTCGCAGATCCACTCCTCGTTGACTTCGGGGTCGTTGGCCGCGAGCCTCCGCATGACCTTGCCGCGCCGGTGATCCGTACGCGTCGCGCAGCCACCGGAGCAGTGCTCGCACACCGACGGTGAGGAGACGAGGTCGAAGGGGCGGGAGCGGAACCGGTACGCCGCCGAGGTGAGCGCGCCGACCGGGCAGATCTGGATGGTGTTGCCGGAGAAGTACGACTCGAACGGGTCGCCCTCGCCGGTGCCGACCTGCTGGAGCGCGCCGCGCTCGACCAGCTCGATCATCGGGTCGCCCGCGACCTGGTTGGAGAACCGGGTGCAGCGGGCGCACAGCACGCACCGCTCACGGTCGAGCAGCACCTGTGTGGAGATCGGCACGGGCTTCTCGTACGTCCGCTTGCGCCCTTCGAAGCGGGACTCGGCGTGCCCGTGCGACATGGCCTGGTTCTGCAGCGGGCACTCGCCGCCCTTGTCGCAGACCGGGCAGTCCAGCGGGTGGTTGATGAGCAGGAGCTCCATCACACCCTTCTGGGCCTTCTCGGCGACCGGCGAGGTGAGGTGCGTCTTCACGACCATGCCGTCCGTGCACGTGATCGTGCAGGACGCCATCGGCTTGCGCTGGCCCTCGACCTCGACGATGCACTGGCGGCAGGCGCCGGCCGGGTCGAGAAGGGGGTGGTCGCAGAAGCGGGGGATCTCGATGCCGAGTTGCTCGGCGGCCCGGATGACCAGGGTGCCCTTCGGCACGCTGATCTCGATGCCGTCGATCGTCAGTGTCACGAGATCTTCCGGCGGGACCGCCGCCTCTCCCCCTCCGGAGGGAGCGCTGGTGGTCACAGTCATGCGTTCACCTCCGTGCGGTGGTCGGCCCAGGCCGTCGACTTGGCCGGGTCGAAGGGGCAGCCACGGCCCGTGATGTGCTGCTCGTACTCCTCGCGGAAGTACTTCAGCGAGGAGAAGATCGGCGAGGCGGCACCGTCGCCGAGGGCGCAGAAGGACTTGCCGTTGATGTTGTCGGCGATGTCGTTCAGCTTGTCGAGGTCGCTCATCACGCCCTTGCCGGCCTCGATGTCGCGCAGCAACTGCACGAGCCAGTACGTGCCTTCGCGGCAGGGCGTGCACTTGCCGCAGGACTCGTGGGCGTAGAACTCGGTCCAGCGGGTGACGGCGCGGACGACGCAGGTCGTCTCGTCGAAGCACTGGAGCGCCTTCGTACCGAGCATGGAACCGGCGGCGCCCACCCCTTCGTAGTCAAGGGGGACGTCGAGGTGCTCGTCGGTGAACATCGGCGTCGAGGAACCGCCCGGTGTCCAGAACTTGAGGCGGTGGCCCGGGCGCATGCCGCCGCTCATCTCGAGGAGCTGGCGGAGTGTGATGCCGAGGGGTGCCTCGTACTGGCCGGGGCTCGCGACATGGCCGCTGAGCGAGTAGAGCGTGAAGCCCGGGGACTTCTCGCTCCCCATCGACCGGAACCAGTCCTTGCCCCGATGCAGAATCGCGGGAACCGACGCGATCGACTCGACGTTGTTCACAACAGTCGGGCAGGCGTAAAGACCTGCCACCGCAGGGAAGGGGGGACGAAGCCGCGGTTGACCACGGCGGCCTTCGAGCGAGTCGAGCAGTGCGGTCTCCTCACCGCAGATGTACGCGCCGGCGCCCGCGTGCACGGTGAGTTCGAGATCGAGGCCACTGCCCAGGATGTTCTCGCCGAGGTAGCCCGCCGCGTAGGCCTCGCGCACGGCCTCGTGCAACCGCCGCAGGACGGGGACGACTTCACCACGCAGATAGATGAAGGCATGCGAAGACCTGATGGCATAACACGCGATGACAATGCCCTCGATGAGGCTATGCGGGTTCGCGAAGAGGAGCGGAATGTCCTTGCAGGTTCCGGGCTCCGATTCGTCGGCGTTGACAACTAGATAGTGCGGTTTTCCATCACCCTGGGGAATGAACTGCCATTTCATTCCCGTCGGGAACCCCGCGCCGCCGCGCCCGCGCAGACCTGAGTCCTTGACGTACGCGATCAGGTCGTCCGGCGACATGGCGAGCGCCTTGCGAAGTCCCTCGTATCCTTCGTGCCTCTTGTAGACGTCCAGCGTCCAGGACCTGTCCTCGTCCCAGAAGGCCGACAGCACGGGTGCGAGCAACTTCTCGGGGCTGGTGTCTTTCAGCTCGGGTGCCAAGGTCATCACTCCCCCTCCTCGGCGGTAGGCCCTGCCGGATGGCCGGGGTCGGATGCCGATGTGTCCTGCGGCGCGTCATGCGAACTGAGGTGTTCGGCCGGCGACGGCTCGTGCACCGCACTGTCCTGCGGCCCCTCGTGCGGGCCGCCCTCCCGCGGATGGACCACGCGCGCGGGTGCGGCCTCTCCCCTGGCCAGGCGGAGGCCGACCAGCGACGCCGGTCCCGCACTGCCGCTCTCCTCGACGGCCCCGGGCCGCTCGTCGGGGAAGCCGGCCAGAATCCGCGCGGTCTCCTTGAAGGTGCACAGCCGGGCCCCGCGCGTCGGATCGACGGGCCGCCCCGCGCGCAGGTCGTCGACCAGGCGCTTGGCGCTCGCCGGGGTCTGGTTGTCGAAGAACTCCCAGTTGACCATCACGACCGGCGCGAAATCGCAGGCCGCGTTGCACTCGATGTGCTCCAGGGTGACCTTGCCGTCGTCGGTGGTCTCGCCGTTGCCGACGCCCAGGTGCTCCTGGAGCTCCTCGAAGATCGCGTCCCCGCCCATCACCGCGCACAGGGTGTTGGTGCAGACGCCCACCTGGTAGTCACCGCTCGGCTTGCGCCGGTACATGGTGTAGAAGGTGGCGACCGCGGTGACCTCGGCCGTGGTCAGGCCGAGCATGTCCGCGCAGAACCGCATTCCGGTGCGCGTGACATGGCCCTCCTCCGACTGCACGAGGTGCAGCAACGGCAGCAGGGCGGACCGGGAGTCCGGGTATCGGGCGATGACGTCGCGCGCGTCCCTCTCGAGCCGCTCTCGAACGTCGTCCGGGTAGCCGGGCGCGGGCAGTTCGGGCATGCCCAGGCTGACGCCCCGCTCGGAAGAAGAGGTGGTCACCGGTCGACGCCTCCCATCACGGGGTCGATGGACGCGACGGCGACGATGACGTCGGCGACCTGGCCGCCCTCGCACATCGCCGCCATGGCCTGCAGGTTGGTGAACGACGGGTCGCGGAAGTGGACCCGGAAGGGACGGGTGCCGCCGTCGGACACGGCGTGCACCCCGAGCTCGCCCTTGGGCGACTCGACGGCCGCGTACGCCTGTCCCGGCGGGACGCGGAAGCCCTCGGTGACCAACTTGAAGTGGTGGATCAGGGCCTCCATGGAGGTGCCCATGATCTTCTTGATGTGGTCGAGGGAGTTGCCGAGCCCGTCGGGTCCCAGAGCGAGCTGGGCGGGCCAGGCGATCTTCTTGTCGGCGACCATGACCGGGCCGGGCTGGAGCCGGTCCAGGCACTGCTCGACGATCCCGAGCGACTGACGCATCTCCTCCAGGCGGATCAGGAAACGCCCGTAGGAGTCGCAGGTGTCGGCGGTCGGGATCTCGAAGTCGTACGTCTCGTAGTCGCAGTACGGCTGTGCCTTGCGCAGGTCGTGCGGCAGGCCGGTGGAGCGCAGGATCGGGCCGGTGGCGCCGAGGGCCATGCAGCCGGCCAGGTCGAGATAGCCGATGTCCTGCATGCGGGCCTTGAAGATGGGGTTCCCGGTGGCGAGCTTGTCGTACTCCGGGAGGTTCTTCTTCATCTTCTTCACGAACTCGCGGATCTGGTCCACCGCGCCGGGCGGCAGGTCCTGGGCGAGTCCGCCGGGCCGGATGTACGCGTGGTTCATGCGCAGGCCCGTGATGAGCTCGTAGATGTCGAGAATCATTTCACGATCACGGAATCCGTAGATCATGATCGTGGTGGCGCCGAGCTCCATGCCGCCGGTGGCGATGCACACCAGGTGGGAGGAGAGCCGGTTCAGCTCCATCAGGAGCACCCGGATGATCTTGGCGCGCTCGGTGATCTGGTCCTCGATGCCGAGGAGCTTCTCGACGGCGAGACAGTAGGCGGTCTCGTTGAAGAAGGACGTCAGGTAGTCCATGCGCGTCACGAACGTGGTGCCCTGCGTCCAGGTCCGGTACTCGAGGTTCTTCTCGATGCCGGTGTGGAGATAGCCGATGCCGCAGCGGGCCTCGGTGACGGTCTCGCCCTCGATCTCCAGGATCAGGCGCAGCACCCCGTGGGTGGAGGGGTGCTGGGGGCCCATGTTGACGACGATGCGTTCGTCGTCGGCGCGGGCCGCGGACTCGACGACCTCGTCCCAGTCGCCACCGGTGACCGTATAGACGGTGCCTTCGGTGGTTTCGCGGGCGGATGCTGACTGCGTGCTCACGAGTACGACCTCCGCTGGTCCGGAGCCGGGATCTGGGCGCCCTTGTACTCGACGGGGATGCCGCCGAGGGGGTAGTCCTTGCGCTGCGGGTGGCCCTGCCAGTCGTCCGGCATCATGATCCGCGTCAGGGCGGGGTGACCGTCGAAGACGATGCCGAAGAAGTCGTACGTCTCGCGCTCGTGCCAGTCATTGGTCGGGTACACGGAGACGAGCGACGGGATGTGCGGGTCGCTGTCGGGGGCGCTGACTTCGAGGCGGATCAGCCGGTTGTGGGTGATCGAGCGCAGGTGGTAGACGGCGTGCAGCTCACGGCCCTTGTCGGTCGGGTAGTGGACGCCGCTGACGCCGGTGCACAGTTCGAAGCGCAGGGCCGGGTCGTCGCGGAGGGTGCGGGCGACACGGACCAGGTGCTCGCGCTCGATGTGGAGGGTGAGTTCGCCGCGGTCGACGACCGTCTTCTCGATGGCGTTCTCGGGCAGGAGGCCCTGTTCCTCCAGCGCGCCCTCGAGTTCGTCGGCGACCTCGTCGAACCAACCTCCGTACGGGCGGCTCGCCGGTCCCGGGAGCCGGACCGAGCGAACCAGGCCGCCGTAGCCGGAGGTGTCGCCGCCGTTGTCGGCGCCGAACATGCCGCGCTGGACGCGGATCTCCTCGCCGCCCTCGCCGCGCTGGCCGGGGAGGTTGGAGGCGGAGAGGTCCTTCTCGGGGTTGACCCCGTTCGACCCGTTCGCCCCGTTGGTGCCGTTCGCGTCGCTCACCGCAGCAGCCCCTTCATCTCGATCGTGGGCAGGGCCTTGAGCGCCGCTTCCTCCGCCTCGCGGGCCGCCTCCTCGGCGTTCACGCCGAGCTTGGAGGTCTGGATCTTCTGGTGCAGCTTGAGGATGGCGTCCATCAGCATCTCCGGCCGTGGCGGGCAGCCGGGGAGATAGATGTCGACCGGGACGATGTGGTCGACGCCCTGGACGATCGCGTAGTTGTTGAACATGCCGCCCGAGGAGGCGCAGACCCCCATGGAGATCACCCACTTGGGGTTCGGCATCTGGTCGTAGACCTGCCTGAGCACCGGCGCCATCTTCTGGCTGACCCGGCCGGCGACGATCATCAGGTCGGCCTGACGCGGGGATCCGCGGAAGACCTCCATGCCGAAGCGCGCCAGGTCGTAGCGGCCGGCGCCGGTGGTCATCATCTCGATGGCGCAGCAGGCGAGGCCGAAAGTGGCCGGGAAGACGGACGCCTTGCGCACCCAGCCCGCGGCCTGCTCGACGGTGGTCAGCAGGAATCCGCTCGGCAGCTTTTCTTCGAGTCCCATGTCGTTAAAGGCCCCTCAGTCCCATTCCAGGCCGCCGCGCCGCCATACGTACGCGTACGCGACGAAGACGGTGAGCACGAAGAGCAGCATCTCCACGAGCCCGAAGATCCCCAGGGCGTCGAAGGTGACGGCCCAGGGGTAGAGGAAGACGATCTCGATATCGAAAATGATGAAGAGCATCGCCGTCAGGTAGTACTTGATGGGGAAGCGCCCGCCGCCGGCCGGCGTGGGGGTCGGCTCGATACCGCACTCGTACGCCTCGAGCTTGGCCCGGTTGTATCGCTTCGGACCGATCAGCGTGGCCATGACCACGGAGAAGATCGCAAAGCCTGCCCCGAGGGCTCCCAGTACGAGGATGGGCGCATACGCGTTCACCGCTCCTCGCTCCTCTCAGTCGGCACTGACTGCTGGCGGTTGCACTGGACTCACAACCGCCCCACCGATCCCAGGAGCCCCGCTCGTCCCGGCGAAGATCGAGAACATGTGAAGCAGGTCACAAGCCCAACTGCCTCGCATCTTATGCCCGCCGCTCTGTGATCTGCGACACGGGGTATTGCACAAGCTTTGTGATCTCCACCACCTGACGAAGGATCATGAAGCTGGATGAGCGGCGATCTTCGTACAAGAAGCGTCCGAGTGATCACCAGAGGTGACATTTTCGCTCGTCGGCGCAGCTCGGAAGGGGCGTCTCAATATCAAGAGAGTTCCCTTGCATGCAAATTGGTGTTGGACAGAACGCCTTGGTAGGGGAGCGCGTTCACACCTCGGAGGGAGCTTTGGAGCGAGATGTGGACGCGTGCACACGTTCACGAGCGACACGGGGTGGGATTCGGACACAGGACGCGCACGACGCCGTAATCGTTGCGTGACCTCCACCACATCAATGAGAGACCTCTGAGAACCGGGCTTGGCCACCGGTCCCAACAAGTGGTAGGCGGCGGGCAATCCGGACTTAATGATGAAAGGCCGTGATCACGGGCGTGCAGGGCTGCGTCCGCAATGTCCGTTACGGCGTCAATAAAGAGTGGTGCGCCGGGGAATTGGGGCGCCGATTGAACAACTGTGGCGCAGCACACGTTTCTTGAAGGTATGGAGGAGCCCCTGATACCCGTTGTTCTCATGTCCCACACCGCTCACATACGTAGCCACCGGAAGCCCCGCCGCAGCGCGTCGTCGTCCATCGCGATGCGTGCCGGAGTTGCCGGTGGCGTCCTCAGCATGGCAGCGGCGGGTGCGTCGGCCACGGCGAACGCCGCCGAGCCGGTGACCCAGACCATCGAACTGCCCACCCTCACGGGTGACCTGGCGACCCAGCTCGCCCAGCCCGCGGACGCCACCCAGCTGGCGGCGGCGAACTACGAGCTCGACGCCGAGCGTGACGCGGCCGCCGCCGCGGCGGCCAAGGAAGCCAAGAAGGACCTCGCCGAGGCCAAGAAGAAGGCCGAGGCGAAGAAGAAGGCGGAGGAGGCTCGCCGGGCCGCCGCCGAGGCCGCCGCCTCGCGCAGCGCCGAGCGGGCCACCCTGTCCGCTTCCGCGAGCACGAGCATGTCCGCTCCCGCGAGCGGCAGCGTGGGGACCGTCATCTCCTTCCTCCAGGCGCAGGTCGGCGACGCGTACGTCATGGGTGCCACCGGCCCCAACGCGTGGGACTGCTCCAGCCTGGTCCAGGCCGCGTTCAAGCAGGTCGGCGTCGACCTGCCGCGGGTCTCGCAGGACCAGTCGATGGCCGGCACCGAGGTGTCGCTGTCCAACCTCCAGGTGGGCGACATCCTGTACTGGGGCGCCAAGGGCTCCGCGTACCACGTGGGCGTCTACATCGGCAACGGCCAGTACCTGGACGCGGCCAACCCGTCCAAGGGCGTCGTCATCCAGGACCTTTCCGGCTACCCGGCGACGGGCGCGGTGCGCGTGCTCTGACGTACGGTCGTACAGCGCAGTCGTACGGCAGGGGCCGCAGCCGCTCGGGGGCAGCGGCCCCTCCGTCCTGTCCGAGGTGACCCTGTGCCCTATCCGAGGTCGAAGGTGTTGGGCAGGCCCAGCTTGTAGCGCACCTCGTCGATCCGCTTGAGGGGTTCCAGTTCCGGGGGCCGGTACAGCTCTCGGATCTCACAGCGGTCGGCGTCCGAATTGTCCGCGTCCAGGAGCGCGTTGACCGCGAGGCGGGCCGACTCGTTGGCGCCCTCCATCGTCGCCAGGTCCACGTCGGTGCGGACGTAGTCGCCCGCGAGGTAGAAGTTCGGGACCTTCGTACGGGCCGTCGGACGGTTGTAGAGGGTGCCCGAGGGGTGGATGAGGAGCTGCTCGCGGTTCTGCGGGTCGGGGCCGCCCAGACCGGTCACCGCCGGGTCCATGAACCAGCCGAGGCGGTCCTCGTCCCGCAGCGTGGTCTTGCCCGCGTCGTTGAGGCCGTCCTTCAACTGGGCCCAGAGTTCGGCGACGACCTCCTCCTTGGTGCACTCCTTGGCGGTCTTGCCGTAGAGAATGCCCGGCTTGTCCCACTCCGAGATGATGGCGGAGAGGCAGTCGTGGGCGCGGCCGTCGCCGTAGTCGCGGGAGAAGTCCCGTCCGTCCCAGAACTGGGCCTGGCCGACAGCGGTCACCGACCAGGGCGAGTCGAGACAGTTGATGTGGCCGTGCACGACCGGTGTGGGCGTGCGTAGATAGAACATCACGCCGGTCATCCAGTCGGTCTGGAGGGCGTCGCACCGCGCGAGCTGCGGGTCCGCCGCGCGCAGGGCCGGGCCCCACGTCATGCGCGCGTGCTCGACCGGGAGCGCGGAGATGTAGTGGTCGGCGGTGACGGTACGTTCGTCGCCGCCGTCGCGGGCCGAGACGCGGACGCCGGTCACGCGGCCGCCGTCGTGCAGAACCTCACGCACCTGGGAGCCGAGGGCGAACTCGACGCCGAGGGAGCGCAGGTGGGTCTCCCAGGGGTCGATCCAGGCCTCACTGGTGGGGGCGTTGAGGACGCGGTCGATGTCGGCGTCGCCGTCCATGCCGCGGCCGAGCAGGCCCCACAGGAGCAGGGCCTCGATGATGATCCGGCCGACGGTTCGGGTGGAGGCGACCTCCGCGCGCGTGGCGACGAGGTTGCGGGTCTGGCCTATGCCGAGGACGGTCTGGTACTCCTCACTCATCTCCTCGGCTCGTATGAAGTCCCACCACGCGACCTTCTCCCACTGCTCCTCGCGTCGGGCGTCGCAGCTGGTGAGGTGGACGAGGAGGCGGTCGGCGAAGTAGGCGACCTCGTGGGCGGGCAGGCGGGTGCCGAGGTCCAGCACCGAGAGGATCTGGTCGCGGATCCAGCCGGGGGTGAGGTCGCCGAGGCGCGGCGGGGTGGTGGCGCGGCGGAGCGGGAAGTGCAGGTCGGGGCGGCCGCCGGCGCGGGCGAACAGCGCCTCGGTGCCGCTGACGAGGTTGTCGTGGACGCCGTTCGCGTTGCCGGGCACGGGTATGCGGCGCATAGTGTCCGGCAGGTTCCGGTAGAAGCCGGGGAAGAAGCGGAAGCCGTGCTCGGCGGGGAGGTCCGCGCGGCCACCGGCGGCCGTGCCGGGGACGGGCATCGAGCGGGCCTTGCCGCCGAGGGCGTCGTAGTACTCGTAGACGGTGACGGCGTAGCCGCGTTCGGCGAGTTCGTGGGCGGCGCTCAGGCCGGAGACTCCGCCGCCGAGGACGGCGACGCGTCTGCCGGAGTTGCCGGACGGGGCCGCCGCGGACGCTGTGCCGGCCGTTCCTAAGGCGCTTACGGCGAGGGCGGCTCCGGCGGTGGCCGTGAGGAAGCGTCTGCGGGTGTGGCCGGATGGGGCGCGGTCTGTCTTCTCCTGGGGCTCCTGGGTGTGTTCTGTTGTCATGATTCCCGGAGGGTAGGGAGGGGCTCCGAAGGTCGGAAGCCCGTTTCCCGGTCACCTACAGCATCCTCACAACCACAGGGAGAAGCAGCCATGCCAAGCGTGTTCGTGCAGGGCAGGCCCGTCGAGTCGTACCCGCAGCTCGCGCCCGAGGCCCGGCGCGGCTCGGTGCGCAGGATCACCGAAGCGGGTGAGGACGTCCTGCACAAGCGGTGCCGGGACGTCACCGAGTTCGGGCCGGATCTCGCCGCGCTCATCGACGACATGTTCCTGACGATGTACATCGCCGACGGGGCCGGGCTCGCGGCCAATCAAGTCGGCGTCGATCTCCGGCTGTTCGTGTACGACTGCCCGGACGACGACGGGGTCCGGCACGTCGGGCACATCGTCAATCCGGTGCTGGAGGCGCCCGACGCCACACACCGCCGGCTCCTCGACGACAGCGAGGGGTGCCTGTCGGTGCCGGGCGCGGTGATGGACGTACCGCGCCCGGACCGGGCCGTGGTACGCGGCTTCGACAAGGACGGCGAGCCCCTCGTGATCGAGGGCACCGGGTACTTCGCCCGTTGCCTCGCGCACGAGACCGATCACTGCGAAGGGCAGGTCTATCTGGACCGGCTTTCCAGGCGGGAGCGGAAGGAGGCGCTGCGGCAGGTGGCGGACCGGCGCGAGGAGGTCTTCGCGCGCCGGTCCGCCAACATCGAGGCCCTCGGCAGGCCTTAGGCTCTGCCGGTCAGGCCTTCGGTGCCACCTTGCTCAGCCCGTTGATGATCCGGTCCATCGCGTCGCCGCCCGTCGGGTCGGTGAGGTTGGCCAGGAGCTTGAGGGTGAACTTCATCAGGAGCGGGTGGGTCAGGCCGCGCTGGGTCGCGATCTTCATGACCTTCGGGTTGCCGATGAGCTTCACGAAGGCGCGGCCCAGCGTGTAGTAGCCGCCGTAGGTGTCCTTCAGGACGCGCGGGTAGCGCTGGAGGGCCAGTTCACGTCCCGCGGGCGTCGAGCGGGCGTGGGCCTGGACGATGACGTCGGCGGCGATCTGGCCGGATTCCATGGCGTAGGCGATGCCCTCGCCGTTGAAGGGGTTCACCAGGCCGCCGGCGTCGCCGACCAGCAGCAGGCCCTTGGTGTAGTGCGGTTGGCGGTTGAAGGCCATGGGCAGGGCGGCGCCGCGGATGGGGCCGGTCATGTTGTCCGGGGTGTAGCCCCAGTCCTCCGGCATCGAGGCGCACCAGGCCTTCAGCACCTCGCGCCAGTCCAGCTCTTTGAAGGAGTCCGAGGTGTTGAGCACGCCCAGGCCGACGTTCGACGTGCCGTCGCCCATGCCGAAGATCCAGCCGTAGCCGGGGAGGAGGCGGTCCTCGCCGGGGCCACGACGGTCCCACAGCTCCAGCCACGACTCCAGGTAGTCGTCGTCGTGGCGGGGGCTTTCGAAATACGTCCGTACGGCCACGCCCATCGGGCGGTCCTCGCGGCGGTGCAGGCCCATCGCCAGGGACAGGCGGGTGGAGTTGCCGTCGGCGGCGACGACCAGCGGGGCGTGGAAGGTGACCTCGCGCTTCTCCTCGCCGAGTTTGGCGTGGACGCCGGTGATCCGGCCGGTGCGGTCGTCGATGATCGGGGCGCCGACGTTGCAGCGCTCGTAGAGCCGGGCGCCCGCCTTCTGGGCCTGGCGGGCGAGTTGCTCGTCGAAGTCGTCGCGCTTGCGGACGAGGCCGTAGTCGGGGAAGGAGGCGAGATCCGGCCAGTCCAGCTGGAGGCGCACACCGCCGCCGATGATCCGCAGGCCCTTGTTGCGCAGCCAGCCGGCTTCCTCGGAGATGTCGATGCCCATCGCCACGAGCTGTTTGACCGCGCGCGGGGTCAGGCCGTCGCCGCAGACCTTCTCCCTCGGGAACTCGGTCTTCTCCAGCAGGAGTACGTCGAGGCCGGACTTGGCCAGGTGATACGCCGTCGTGGAGCCGGCCGGCCCCGCGCCCACGACGATCACATCGGCGGTGTTCTCGGAGAGGGGCGAGGAGGGGGGCTCGGTCACAACGGTCACGGCTGGATCTCCCCAGGTTCGAAATCTGCGTGCCGACCGGCACTGGACATGGGCAGTCTATTCAGCAGAATTGATCACCCGGCTGAAGGGCTGCCCTGTGAACCGAGTTCTCCCCGTAGTACGGCTGCGTGTGCCCACCGACGAGGACGCGGTCGCCTGGCACCGGGCTTTCGCCCACCCGGACGTCATGGAGTTCCACGGCGGCAAGGCCGCGGAGTTGTCCGTCTACGAGGAACTCACCGCCCGCCAGCGCCGGCACGACGCCGAGCGCGGGTTCTGCCTGTGGACCGTGCTCGACGAGGACGAACGGGTGATCGGCTTCACCGGCGCCCAGCCGTGGGAGCGGGACTGGGGTCCCGTCGGGGAGATCGAGATCGGCTGGCGGCTCGGGCGGGAGTACTGGGGCCAGGGGTATGTCACGGCGGCCGCGCGGCTGACGCTGGAGCGGGTGCGGGCGGCCGGGGTGCCGAGTGTGGTGGCGATGGTCGACGCACGCAATGCGCGGTCGATCGCGGTGACCCGGCGGCTGGGGATGGAGCTCGCCGAGGTGTTCACCACGCCGGACGGGCAGCAGAAGGGGCACTGCTACCGGCTGGCTCTGCCCTCACCGCACGATGACTCTGAGTAACCGACTGCTACAGAAAGGCACTTAGCGCTTCCGGACGGTACCCCCGGGCGGTTACCCTGCCAATACCGCTGGGGGTGACATCTGTGCGTATAACACCCAAAACGCCCGAGGTGCGGGTGCCGAAGCTCGTCGGTCTGATGGCCATGGACGCGCGCGAGGCAGCGAAGTCGCACGGCCTGCTCCTCAACGCACCGGACCGGCCGGACTTCCACCTCACGGTCGTCGACTACGTCGTACGTCAATACCCCCAGCCCGGTGCCGAGGTGCCGCGGGACTCGATGGTCTACATCTGGTTCGACCTCGGCGACGGCGAGGGCGGCGGAGGCGTACGCGAGCCACGCATCCCTCGGCCGCCGTCGGGTGGGCTGCAGCGCGAGTTGGACGCGCCCGGGGACCCGTACCCCGTTGTCAGCTCGGCTTGAAACCGACGCTCAGGCCTGCTTGAAACCGCGGTGCAGGGCCACGACCCCGCCCGTCAGGTTCCGCCAGGCCACCTTCGACCAACCCGCCTTGCGCAGGCGTTCGGCGAGGGCCGGCTGGTCGGGCCAGGCCCGGATGGACTCGGCGAGGTAGACGTACGCGTCGGGGTTCGAGGACACCGAGCGGGCGACCGGCGGCAGGGCGCGCATCAGGTACTCGGTGTAGACCGTGCGGAAGGGCGCCCAGGTCGGGTGCGAGAACTCGCAGATCACGACCCGGCCGCCGGGCCTCGTGACCCGGTACATCTCGCGCAGGGCGGTGTCGAAGTCCTGGACGTTGCGCAGCCCGAAGGAGATCGTCACGGCGTCGAAGGTGTCGTCCTTGAACGGCAGCCTCGTCGCGTCGCCCGCCGTGAACGGCAGCCAGGCGTGCTTGCGCTTGCCGACCTGGAGCATGCCGAGGGAGAAGTCGCAGGGCACGACGTAGGCGCCGGTCTGCGCGAAGGGCAGCGAGGAGGTGGCCGTCCCCGCGGCAAGGTCGAGGACCTTCTGCGCGGGGCGGGCGTCGACGGCCTTGGCGACCTCCTTGCGCCATCTGCGGTCCTGGCCGAGCGACAGCACGTCGTTGGTCAGGTCGTACCGTTCCGCCACGTTGTCGAACATCGAGGCGACTTCGTGCGGCTGCTTGTCCAGGGATGCGCGGGTCACGGGCCCATTGTGGCAGTACGGCCTCCCGGGAGGAGCGTCGGCTTCTTCTTGGCCGCCACGTCCTCCACCCAGCCGCACAGGAGCACGAACACCGCGATCAGGGTCCAGCCGATGCCGAACATGAACCACTGGCTCTCCAGCGGCAGGTACTTCTCGAACGCGGGGACGTTCCAGAACTGGTGAAGTCGACGAAGATCATCGAGTAGACCGTGAAGACGCCGATGAGCGGGGCGAAGACCGGAGTGATGATCTGGAAGATGACCACGAGAGGCATGCCGACCCGGCCGAAGCGGCCCGAGGGACCCTTGTCCGTCAGGGACTTGCGGTGCTTCCACAGGGCCTGCATCGTGCCGTACGACCACCGGTAGCGCTGCGACCACAGCTGCTTGAGCGAGCCCGGCGCCTCCGTCCACGCGCGCGCGTGCTCCTGGTAGACGACCCGCCAGCCCGCGCGGTGCATGGCGATGGTGATGTCGGTGTCCTCGGCGAGCGTGTCCTCGCTCATGCCGCCGACCTGCAGGACCGCGTCACGGCGGAACGCGCCGATCGCGCCGATCGCGCCGATCGCGCCGGGGACGGTGGGCATGCAGCGCAGCAGGTCGTACATGCGGCGGTCGAGGTTGAAGCCCATCACGTACTCGATGTGCTGCCAGGCCCCGATGACGGTGTTGCGGTTGCCGACCTTGGCATTGTCGGCGACCGCGCCGACCTCTGGGTCGCCTGACGGATGACGCGGATGTTGGTCATGCCGAGTTCGTGGGCCGCGTTGCGGGCGATCTCGGACGTGTTGTCCGTGGAACCGTCGTCGACCACGATGCACGGACTCACCGACGGCGGTACACCAACCGCCCATCCACCACCGTCGCCACGCACGTTCCCGCGCCGCGTTCCGGCAGTTCCGCCTCGTCCTGTACGTCGAACACCGCGAAGTGGGCTGCGGAGTTCCGCTCCCTCGGCTCCGCGAACTCCACCGGCAGCCCGGAGCGGTAGGGGTCGAGCGCCGGGGTCCCGCCAGGGCGTCCGAGTCGGCCCATGACCGCCAGACCCGAGCGGTGCACCGCGTCCCGTACCGCGCGGTTACGCAACTCCTCGCAGGCCACCCGGACCGTCCCGTGCGCCAGCATCCGCTGAAGCGCGCGCCGCGCACTCGCGCCCCAGCGGGCGTCGTCCATGGCGAGGGCCGCCAGCGCGTCGCCGGTCAGCGGCTCGGTGCCCAGTTCGTCGGCCTCGCGCGGGTCGGGGTGGTACGCCTCCTCCAGCAGCTCGTTGCCGTGGAGGTTGATCAGTCCGGGCGTGAGGATGCCGGGCCACTCCCGCACCCGGGCCCGCGGATGGGCGGCGACGAGCTCCACCAACTCCCCCGTGTCGGCGATCCACGCGCCCTTCACGGCGAGCGCCCGCCCTCTGGAGTCCGCGTGAATCGTCAGCACGAGTACGTCAGTTGGACGCGAGGATCTTCAGCTCGGGGTGGGCTGTGCCGCCCTCGATCGCCGTGGAGGAGATGTGGGACACGACCCGCTCGTCGACGGGGTCGTTCGCCGGGTCGTCGTGGACGACGAGGTGTTCGTACGTGGTGGAGCGCTGGGCCGGGACCCGCCCCGCCGTACGGATCATGTCGATCATTTCCTGCAGGTTGGAGCGGTGCTTGGCACCGGCCGCCGAGACGACGTTCTCCTCCAGCATGACCGAGCCGAGGTCGTCCGCGCCGTAGTGCAGCGTCAGCTGCCCGGCGTCCTGGCCGGTGGTCAGCCAGGAGCCCTGGATGTGGGCGATGTTGTCCATGAAGAGCCGGGCGATCGCGATCATCCGCAGGTACTCGAAGATCGTGGCCTGCGTGCGGCCCTTCAGGTGGTTGTTCATCGGCTGGTAGAGGTACGGGATGAAGGCGCGGAAGCCACCCGTCCGGTCCTGTACGTCACGGATCATCCGCAGGTGCTCGATGCGCTCGGCGTTGGTCTCGCCGGTGCCCATCAGCATGGTGGAGGTGGACTCCACGCCCAGCCGGTGAGCCGTCTCCATGATCTCCAGCCAGCGCTCGCCGGACTCCTTCAGGGGCGCGATGGCCTTGCGCGGGCGCTCGGGGAGCAGTTCCGCGCCGGCGCCCGCGAAGGAGTCGAGACCGGCCGCGTGGATGCGCTGGATCGCCTCCTCCACGCTCACCTTCGAGATCCGCGCCATGTGCTCGACCTCGCTCGCCCCCAGGCTGTGGATGACGAGCTGCGGGAACTCCTTCTTGATGGCGGCGAAGTGCTTCTCGTAGTACTCGACGCCGTAGTCCGGGTGGTGGCCGCCCTGGAACATGATCTGGGTGCCGCCCAGCTCGACGGTCTCGGCGCACCGGCGCAGGATGTCGTCCAGGTCGCGGGTCCAGCCCTTGTCCTTGGCGGTGGGCGGCGCGTAGAAGGCGCAGAACTTGCACGCCGTCACGCAGACGTTCGTGTAGTTGATGTTGCGCTCGATGATGTACGTCGCGATGTGCTCGGTGCCCGCGTACCGGCGGCGGCGCACGGCGTCGGCGGCGGCGCCGAGCGCGTGCAGCGGCGCGTCCCGGTAGAGGTCGAGCGCCTCCTCGGGCGTGATGCGCCCGCCCGCGGCGGCACGGTCGAGGACGGACTGAAGGTCGGCCTTCTCGGTCACCGGCGGCGTCCCTTTCATCAAGGGTTGTGGACGGACTGATCCAGCGTACGCCAGGCACCGAGGGCGGCCGACGTCAGGCCGCGTACGCCCCGATCAGCAGCCCCACGAACGTCCCGCCGAGCAGGAACGGCCCGAACGGGATCGCCGACTTGCGCCCGGTCCGCCGTATCAGCACGAGCCCCCAGCCGTACAGCGCCCCGGACAGGAACCCGGCGAAGGTGCCGAGCATGACCGCCGGCCAGCCGTACCAGCCCAGCACCGCCCCCGCGCCGACCGAGAGTTTCACGTCGCCGAAGCCCATGCCGTCGGGGTTGATGAGCCACAGCAGGTAGTAGAAGACACCGAGCGCGAGCGCGGCCCACAGGGCGGTCGGCCAGTCGCCGGTGTGCTCGGGGACGAGCGCGACCAGGCCGAGCAGCAACGGCGCGGCGGCCGCGAGCGGGAGGGTCAGCGGGTCGGGCAGCCGCCGTACCCGGAGGTCGACGACCGCGAGCAGCACGCCGGCCGGCGCCAGCAGCAGCCAGACGCCCAGCTCGGGCCGGGTGCCGGTGGCGGCGGCGAGGGCGGCGCACACCAGGGCGGTGACGGTGGCGAGCGTCGGGGCGCCGGGGCCGTACAACGTGCCCGGGCCGTACGGCGTGCCGGAGCTGGACGGCGAACCGGAGCTGGACGGCGAACCGGTCCCGCACTGTCCGCACCGGGCCCGCCCGATCCACCCCCCGCCGAACCCCGCGATGGGATGCCCGCCCGGACACCGCTCCCGCCACCCCTCCTCCGGCTTCTCCGACTTCTCCGGCTCCTCCGCCTTCTCGGAATCCTCCGAGGCCTCCGCCTTCTCCGACTCTTCCGGCACCTCCGGCACGGAGAACCGGTACGCGGCCCTGGGCAGCAGCGCCCCCGCCGCCGCACCCCAGAGCGCGGCGGCGAGGACCAGCAGGGCGGTGCTCATCAGACGGCCGGCGACGCGCAGCCGGCCGGGCCGTTCGCCACGCGCCCCTCACCGCCCGCACGGAGTCCGCGCGGCAGTCGGAAACCGCCCAACTCCCGCGGCTCGTCGGGCTGCGGTGTCGCCATGGTGGCCCTCCCCCGTCGTCATGCGCACCTGAGCAGACAGACACAGTAGAGGGTCCCTGTGACTACCCGACCTTCGACAACCGCGCCTCGGGATTGCCCTCCGCGTCGCTCTCCGAGCGGTACACCAGGTCGTCGCCCGCCGGAGTGATCCGGACGGTGTGCGGGGTCGGGTTGCAGCCTTTGTGGTTGCCCTTTTTGCCCACGGAGGTGACGACGAGCTCCTTCGCCGTCACCTCTTTCAGGGTCAGTACGTCGTTGCAGGTGCCGCCGAGCAGGTCCGTTTGCCGCAGGGTGCCCAACTCGTCGCCGGTGTCGGCCTTGTGCACGGTTAGCCGGAAGGTGCCCGCCGGCAACCTGCCGCCCAGGGCACTGGCCTCGCCCTCCCAGGTGCCGAGGTAGCGGGCGGGGACGGAGCCCGCGGCCGGGGTGGCGGACGCCTCCTCGCCCGGCGTCTGGGACGAGACCGCTCCCGAATCCGCGTTGGTGTCCTGGTCCCCGCCCGGCAGCAACTCGAACACGAACACGGACCCCACCGTCACCGCCGCCAACGCCCCCGCCACCGCGAGCGCCACCGTGCAGCTCAGCCGCCGCCCTCGCCCTCCGTCCCCCGGCGTCGAGGCCGCCGCGACGGAGAGGGAGAGCTTGCCCGGGCGGTTCTCGGATGCCGGAGCGGTGCCCTGAGGAGGCGGGGGCGTGTCGTGGGAAGACGAAGCCGTGCCCTGGGAAGGCGCGGCGTCACGCGGTTCGGGCGCGGCGACGGGGGCCTCGGAGGCGGCAGCGGTCCCTGGCGCGGTTCCCGGCATCACCGGCGGCGGCCCGAACTCCCCGACCGTCGCCTGTCGGCTGAACTCCACCGGCCCCGAGGGGACGTCGTCCCCCGCCTCCAGATTCAGCAGCCGCACGGCACTGCGGCTGACCTGCTCCACCAACGGCCCCGGCAGCCACCCACCCGCCACCGCCCGAGCGGCCCCGTCCGGAGCCAGGCGCCGAGCCACCTCCCCCGGCGCGGGCCGTGCACCCGGCTCCTTGGCCAGGCAGGACGCCACCAGCTCCCGCAACTCCCCGTCCAGCGAGCCGAGTTCGGGCTCCTCGTGGACGACCTTGTAGAGCAGCGCAGCCGACGAGTCCCCGGAGAACGGCGGCTCCCCGGTCGCCGCGTAGGCCAGCACCGCGCCCAGCGAGAAGACGTCCGCCGCCCCCGTGGCCCCGTTGCCCAGGATCTGTTCGGGCGACATGTAGCCGGGCGAGCCGATCGAGACGCCGGTCGACGTCAGTGACGCCGTGCCGTCCATGGCCCGCGCGATGCCGAAGTCGATCAGCAGGGGGCCGTCGAGCGTCAGCAGCACGTTCGACGGCTTCACATCCCGGTGCACAAGGCCCAGTTCGTGCACCGCCGCCAGCGCCTCGGCCAGCCCCGCCCCCAGCACACGTACCGAATGCGCGGGCAGCGCACCCGAGCCCGCGACGGCCGCCGCCAGCGACGGCCCCGCGGCGAACGCCGTGGCCACCCACGGCACCGCGGCCTCCGGATCCGCGTCCAGCACGGGCGCCGTCCAGGCACCGCCCACCCGGCGCGCCGCCGCCACCTCCCGGCGGAAGCGGGCGCGGAACTCCTCGTCCAGCGCGAAGTGCGGGTGCACGATCTTGACGGCGACCGTACGGCCGCCCGCGCTGCGTCCGACGTACACCCGCCCCATCCCGCCGGAACCGAGCCGCCCGAGCAGCCGGTACGGCCCGACGACGGTCGGCTCGTCAACTCCGAGCGGCTGCATCGGCGCCCACTCCTCCCCCGTACGGCCTGTCGCGGCCGTGGAAACTGACAGCAGGTTAGGGCCTGATCCGCCGGACAGGCCCTGGTGCCGAAGCACCCCGCCGTTTACGGCTGGAGCAGCTCCACCTTCACATCGGCCGGAAATCCGGTCGTCGGACCCACCCGCCGCGCGAACTCCGCGACCGCCGCCAGCTGCGGGCCGCCGAAGCGGAAGTCGAGGGTGGTGAAGTACCGCTCCAGGATCCGCTCGTCGAAGGCCTCCCAGCGGGCCGCCTGCTCGGCGACCTTGCCGACCTCCTCCAGGGAGAGGTTGCGGGAGTCGAGGAAGGCCTCGTGGACCTTGCGGGTGATGACGGGCTCGCGTTCCAGGTAGTCCCGGCGCGCCGCCCACACGGCGAAGACGAAGGGCAGGCCGGTCCACTCCTTCCAGAGCGAACCGAGGTCATGGACCTCCAGGCCGTAGCGCGGGCCGTCGAGGAGGTTGGCCCGCAGGGCCGCGTCCCCGATGAGTACGGCCGCCTCCGCCTCCTGCATCATCACGCTCAGGTCGGGCGGGCACGTGTAGTAGTCGGGATGTACGCCATAGCGCTCGGCGAGCAGCAGCTGCGCGAGGCGGACGGACGTACGGGACGTCGAACCGAGGGCGACCCGGGCGCCGTCCAGCTCGTCCAGTGGGACCTGGGAGACGATCACGCAGGACATCACCGGGCCGTCGCAGCCGACCGCGATGTCGGGGAAGGCGACCAGATCGTCGGCGTTGCGCAGGAACTCGACGAGGGTGATCGGCCCGATGTCGAGGTCGCCCCGCACCAGCTGCTCGCTGAGTTTCTCCGGGGTGTCCTTGGTCAGCTCGAAGTCGAGGAGCGTGCCCGTTCTCGCGAGCCCCCAGTACAGGGGCAGGCAGTTCAGGAACTGGATGTGGCCCACGCGCGGCCGGGTGCGAGAATTGTCCACATCGCGAGACTAGACCCCGTGGGGTACGCTTCGAACTTCGACCCCAGGGTCAACCACTTCTCGATCTTCAAACGTCCGGGTGACGTGATCTTGACCTCTATTGCTTTCGGCTGCCCGCGTGCTAGGCTCGCCGCAAGTTGCAGTTTGGTTTCCCTTGCAGTACAGAGCCTGCGGAGCATGTAACCGCGGGCTCTCGTCGTTTTCAGACGTATGCAGTTGTGCGGCATCTTGTTTTCACACTTGCAGGGTTCTGGAGCAGGGCAACCCTTTGGGCCCAAGGAGGGCTTATGGCTACCGGAACCGTGAAGTGGTTCAACGCCGAAAAGGGCTTTGGCTTCATCGCCCAGGAAGGCGGCGGCCCCGACGTCTTCGTTCACTACTCCGCGATCAACGCGAGCGGCTTCCGTTCGCTGGAGGAGAACCAGCAGGTCTCCTTCGACGTGACCCAGGGTCCGAAGGGCCCGCAGGCGGAGAACGTCACCCCCGTCTGATCCGAGGGATGCCCCTCTGAAGACGTCTGAGAGCAGTACCCAAGGAGCCCCTCGCCGTCCGGCGCAGGGGCTCCTGCCTTATACGTGCTGCATGACCAGCACGAACGTCGTCCCGGGCGCCAGCGCCTCGTACGAGTGCGGCACATCCCCGCGATACGACATGTAGTCGCCGGGCCCCAACTCGACCTCCTCGCCCCGTGGCCCCGCCTTCACCCGCCCCGTGCTGACGATCAGATGCTCCACGCTGCCCGGAATGTGCGGCTCCGACTCCCGGGGCGTGCCGGGCTCCGCGCGCAGGTGGTAGATGTCCCGGCGGGCGCCGGGCGGACTGGCGGAGAGCAGGGCCGCCACGAAGTCCGACCGCTCGGAGGCCACGGTCGACCCCTCACCGGCCCTGATGACCTGAACGGCAGACGCCGGAGGCTCCACCAGAGCACTGAACGGCACGCCGAGCGCGACCCCCAGGGCCCACAGCGTCTCCACGCTGGGGTTCCCGCCGCCCGCCTCCAGCTGGGACAGCGTGGACTTCGCGATCCCGGCCCGCTTGGCCAGCTCGGACAGGGACAGCCCGGCCCGGGTGCGCTCGCGTCGCAGTGAGGCGGCGATCCACGCGAGGGGTTCGCTCATGCGGTTCACTTCCTGCCGTTCGCTCCACAGGTACGTTCGTTCGCCTTGACGAACGACCGGTCACCTGTTCATTCTGGAAAACATGCGTTCGCTACTCCGAACACCGATGATCGCACGGTTGAAAGCACCGCCGACAGCACCGCTGGTGCGGGACAGCGCACTCGTCTGGCTGGCCAGCGGCGTCGTCGGCGTGTCGTTCGGCGCGATCGCCGTCGCCGGTGGGCTGCCGGTGTGGGTGCCGGTGGTGATGTCGCTGGTCGTGTACGCGGGCTCGGCGCAGTTCAGCGCGGTCGGTGTGCTGCTCGCCGGGGGCGGGCCGGTGGCGGCCGCGGCCACCGGGCTGCTGCTCAACACCCGTACGGCGGCCTTCAGTCTCGCCGTCGCGGACATCATCGGCTCGGGCCGCCTCGCCCGGTTTCTCGGCGCGCACCTGGTGACAGACGAGACGGTGGCCTTCGCGCTCGCCCAGCCGGATCCGGCGCGGCGGCGGGCGGCCTTCTGGATCTCCGGGCTCGGCCTGTTCGCCGTGTGGAACCTCGGCGTCCTGGCCGGCGCACTGGCGGGCGGCGCGCTGGGCGACACCGGCACCTACGGCCTGGACGCGGCCTTCCCCGCCGTCCTCGTCGCCCTGGTCCTGCCCGCCCTGCGCGAGGATCCGGCCGTACGGCGCTCCGCGCTGCTCGGCGCCGGTCTGGCGCTGGCGGTGACGCCGGCCGCCCCGGCGGGGGTGCCGGTGCTGGTGGCACTGGCGGGGCTCGCCGTCTTCGGACGCGACCACGGAAGGCGTACGGCATGAGCGCGACGGTGGCCATGATGCTGGCGCTGGCGGTCGGGACGTACGCCTTCCGGCTGGTCGGGCCGGTGCTCCACGGGCGTGTGCAACTCCCCGCGCGAGTCCAGGAGCTGCTGTCGGCGGGCGCGGTCGTCCTGCTGGTGGCTCTGCTGGCCACGGGTGCTCTGACCGAGGGCGGCGGCTTCGCGGGGTGGGCTCGGCCGGCCGGGGTGCTGGTGGCGGGCGTACTGGCGTGGAGGCGGGCGCCGTTTCCGGTGGTGGTGCTGGGGGCCGCGGGGGTCACGGCGGTGCTGCGGGCTGCGGGGGTGGCATGAGGAGCCCCCATGGGAGACTTGCCGGATGACCAGCGATGAGGAGAACAACCAGGGGGAAAGCGGCGGGACTTCCGCCGACGACAACAAACTGGCCATGGGCATTGCGATCGGCCTCTCCCTCGGCACGAGCATCGGCATCATGCTCGGGATGACCGTCTTCGACAACATAGGGGTCGGACTTGCCCTGGGCATGGGGATGGGTACCGCCCTCGGACCCGCCATCGGCCTTGGCCTGAAGGGGACGGACAAGCAGGGAGCCGGAGGCGAGTAGTCACCGGCTTCGCTAGGGTCCCCGGCCATGACCGAAGCCGACTTCATCACCACCACCCGCACCTTCTACGACGCCATCGCCGAGGACTACGCGGACCTCTTCCGGGACGAGCTGGCGGACAGGCCGGTGGAGCGGGCAGTGCTGGGGGTGTTCGCCGAACTCGTCGAGGGGGACGGCCCGGTGGCCGACCTCGGATGCGGCCCGGGGCGGACGACCGCCCGCCTCGCCGCGCTGGGGCTGCCCATGTTCGGGATCGACCTGTCGGAGTCGATGCTCGCGATCGCCCGCCGCGAGAACCCGGGGCTGCGATTCGAGCAGGGGTCGATGCTGGAGCTGGACATCCCGGACGGCGCTCTGGCCGGCGCCCTCTCCTTCTACTCCTCCATCCACACCCCCATGGATCAACTCCCGGCTCTCTTCGCCGAGTTCCACCGCGTACTGGCCCCCGGCGCGCCCCTGCTCGTCGCCTTCCAGGCCGGCGACGAGCACCGGCACCATGACCGGCCCTTCGGGCAGCCGGTCTCGCTCACCTTCCAGCGGCGCCGGCCGGACGACATCGTCGACCTGCTGAGGGCGGCCGGCTTCGCCCTCCTCTCCCGGACGGTCCGCGAACCGGACCCGGCGCTCGACGAGGTGTCCCCGCAGGCGTTCCTGATCGTCCGGAAGCCCACTCGTCCGGAGATCTAGAGCACCCCGGCGATGTCCCGCGCCGCGATGTACCCGAACGTCATCGCCGGGCCGATCGTCGAGCCCGCCCCCGCGTAACTGCGGCCCATCACGGCGGCGCTGGCGTTTCCGGCGGCGTACAGGCCGGGGATCACCGAGCCGTCCTCCCGCAGCACCCGCGCCCGCGCGTCGGTGAGCAGGCCGCCCTTGGTGCCGAGGTCGCCGGGGACGATGCGGAAGGCGTGGTACGGAGGGAGCCAGAGGGGCGCGAGGCAGGAGTTCGGGAGGACCGACGGGTCCGTGTAGTAGTGGTCGTAGGCGCTGTCGCCCCGGTGGAAGTCGGGGTCCTCGCCGCGCAGCGCCTGGGAGTTGAAGCGGTCCACCGTCGTGCGGAGGGCGGTCGCCGGGACGCCGATCGAGGTGGCGAGCGCGTCCAGGGTCCAGGCCTTGTGCGCGGCGCCCGAGCCGTACCAGGCGCCGGGCAACGGCAGCGTCGGCAGGACGTCCTTGAACAGATACCGGTTCCGGTAGTGCTGGTCGACGATCAGCCAGGCCGGGATGGCGGGGTCGGTGTCGTTGACGTCGTACATGGTGTGGACGACGTCGCTGTAGGGGGCGGCCTCGTTGACGAAGCGCGCGCCCGCGGCGTTGATCAGCAGGCCCCCGGGGAGGGTGCGTTCGGCGAGGCAGAAGTACGGCCGGCCGGGAAGCGGGATCGCCGGGCCCCACCAGGCGTCGTCCATGAGGCCGAGGGCGGCGCCGATCCGCTGCCCGGCCTGGATGCCGTCGCCCGTGTTCTCCTTGGCGCCGACCGTCCAGTCCGTTCCGATGGGCTGTCGCTGATAGCGCTCACGCATGGCCGCGTTGTGCTCGAAGCCGCCCGAGCCGACGATCACGCCCCGGCGGGCGCGGACCAGGGCGGGGGCGCCGTCCCTGGTGACGACCGCTCCGCGCACGGCGCCGCCCTCGACGTACAGATCGGTGAGCGGCGTACCGAGCCATACGGGCACCCCGGCCGACCGCAACCCCGCCCGCAGTCCCGCAGCAAGCGACTGCCCCATGGTCAGCGGCTTCTCCCCGTGCAGGGCCGCCGCCGTGCCCCGCACCAGGCACGCCGCGGCCACGGCGGCCCCCTTGGCGTTCACGGCGGCCAGGGCCAGCCACTTGTAGTCGGCGCTGAAGACGACCATGCCGGCGGGCACGTCCATGTACGGCGGGTTCAGCCGGGCCAGCTCCGGGCCCAGGATGTTGCCGTCGAGCTGGTCCGGCTCGATGGAGCGGCCGTTCGGGAGGCCGCCGGGCAGCTCGGGGTAGTAGTCGCTGTACCCCTCCATCCAGCGGAACCGCAGCGGACTGTTGGCCATGACGAGGGAGAGCATCGCCGGGCCGTGAGCGAGGAAGGCCTGCTGCCGGCCGGCGGGGACGTCGGGGCCGACCACGGCGGCGAGATAGGCGGCGGCCTTCGCGGGTGTGTCCGGGACGCCGGCCGCGAGGATCACGGAGTTGTTCGGAATCCAGATCCCGGCACCGGACCGGGCGGCGGACCCGCCGAAGGTGGCGGCCTTCTCCAGCACCACACAGCTCAGGCCCTGCTCGGCGGCGGTCAGGGCGGCGGTCATGCCGGCGGCTCCGGAGCCGATGACGACGACGTCGTAGGTGCCGAGAAGGGGTAGGTCGGCCGCGTGTGCGCCCTGTGGAGACACACCGACAAGTGCCGCGGCCGTGCCTGCGGCGCCCACGGCGAGTACGTGTCTGCGCGAGGGGTTCATGTCACTGTTCATCTCGCCGCTCCCGCCCTGGACCGTCCGACCCGTCCTGACGATGTGTCAGAAATGCGAATGTGACGCGACTGTCATGTGAAGTCAAGGGTCAGACAGTCCTTCCAGGCCGGCTCACTCAGCAGCGGCCGGAAGCGGCTGAACAAGGCGAACAGGTCGGTGCCGTGTTGTTCGAGGAACGTCTGATCGTGGTCGGCGAGGTCGAGTTCGTTGGCGGCGGTGAGCTCGGCGAAGTCGCGGCGCAGGCCGGTGTCCGGCGTGTGGGAGTGACCGGTGAAGCGATCGTGGAAGGGCGAGCCCTCGTCGGCGAGGCTCGGATACGAGGCCGTGCGGTCGCAGGAGGCGTAGAAGTACACGATCGACTCTGCCTCCGCTCCGATGATCCCCACCAGTTCGTCACGGCGGTCGAGCGGCAGCAGGGCCGTCGGAAAGCCGTCCGTGCCGTAGAACGCGTGGCAGAGACCGGCGAGTTGGAGAGCCGGGCGGGCGTTCCAGCCGGCGAGGCGGGTCCGTACGCGGCGCAGGTGGGCGAGCAGGGTGCCGCCCGGGTGCGGGACGGTCCCGGCGCCGAGGTCCGCCAGGAGGGACTCGGCGTGAGCGATGGGGGTCGACACGTGCTTTCCTCTCGGAGCTTTCGGTCGTCTTTGGGTCGGCACCCGCTCCCTCCCCGCACTGGTCCGGACTCCTGCGGGGGCGTGGAGCGGGTTGCCGCCCGGGCCCGTTCAGGATCGTCGTGCATCGGGCAAAGCCCAGTCAATCCTTGGGATTTGTCGCGACCCCCAAGTGTTAGCTTGGGGGTCATGACTCTCGACGACCTGCGTGTGTTCGTGGCCGTGTGCCGGGCCGGGAGCCTGAGTTCGGTGGCCCGGGAGCTGGGGTGCACCCAGTCGGCGGTGAGTCAGCACGTGAAGCGGCTGGAGCGGGAGACCGGGGTCGCGCTGCTGGAACGGCAGCCTCGCGGAGTCGTACCGACCCGGGCGGGGCGGATGCTGGAGACGGCCGCCGCCGAGGGGATCTCCGGGCTGGATCTGGCGATACGGCAGCTGCGGGACCTGGTCGACGGCGAGAGCGGGTACGTGCGGGTGGCGACGGGGGCGACGAGCGTACGGCACTTCATGTCGGAGGCGGTCGTCGCGTACCGGCGTCGGCACCCCAAGGTCAGCCTGGAGTTCCGCACGGTGAGTTCGGGCCGGGGCAGCTTCGACGCGCTGGCCGACGGCACGCTCGACCTGGCCTGGATCACCCTCGGCCCACCGGTGCGCGGCATCGAGCAGCGACCGGTGGTGGAGCTGCCGTGGGTGCTGGCGGTGCGGGCCGACGATCCGCTGGCGGAGCGGCCGTACGTCGATGCCGGCGCCGACCTGCGTGACGTACGGCTGATCCGGCTGCCACCGAACTCCGCCTCGGCCGCCCATCTGGACGCCGCCTGCGCCGAGTTGGGCGTCCGGCTCGCGCACGACACGAGCGTCGCCGACTGGGACACGGCACTGCTGCTGGCCGAGCTGGGGGTCGGGCGGGCGGTGGTGCCGGCGTTTCCGGGGCTGCCCGCCCCCGGCGGGGAGGCCGAAGGCGACCTGCGCCTGATCCCCCTCCCCGCCCTGCGGCCCCTCCCCGTCGGCTGGGCGGTCCGCCGCTGGGACGCGCTCAGTCCCCCGGCGAGGGCGTTCGCGGACCTGGTGGAGAGCCACCGCCGGGGGGCGCGGGACGCGGACGGACACCGCCGGGGCGCGCGAGGCTCGAACGGACACCGCCGGCGCGAGCGGGGCTGAACGCTCCCGGCCTCGCGCCTACTTCAGGCCGATGGCCGCGCAGTCCGCCGCGTACTCGGGAGTGCAGATCTCCTTGACGGTGTAGACGCCGTCCTTGACCACCGTGTCCTTGATGTTCTTCTTCGTGACGGAGACCACCGACACCAGCTGCGCGGGGATGTTCTCCTCCGACCCGCTGTCGACCGAGTCCTGGGTCAGCGCGTCGAACTCGATGTCACGCCCCTGGACCTTGTACACGGCCATCCTCGCGGCGTTGGTCGCCTCCTGCGCGAACGGCTTGTACACCGTCATGAACTGCTCGCCCGCGACGATCCGCTGCACCGCGTCCAGATTCGCGTCCTGCCCGGTCACCGGCGGCATCTTGGTGGCCCCGGCCCCCTTGAGCGCCTCGATGACGGCGCCCGCCATGCCGTCGTTGGCCGAGTAGACGGCGGCGATGGTGCTCAGCCCGACGGAGGCGATCGCCGCCTGCATGTTCTTCTTGGCGATCTCGGGCGACCACTTGTCGGTGTCGTACCGCTTGACGATGTCGACCTCGCCCTCGAGCTCGTCGAGCGCGCCCTCCTTGAACCGGCCCGTGTTCGGGTCGGCGGGGTCCCCGTTCATCATGACGACCTTGCTGGTCGCGGCCTTCGAACCGAGTTCCTCGACGAGCGAGCGGCCCTGGACCTCGCCGACGAGTTCGTTGTCGTGGGAGACGTACGCGTCGATGGGCCCCTCGGCGAGCCGGTCGTAGGCGATGACCGGAATGCCCGCGTCCTTGGCCTTGCGCACATCGGAGGCGATGGCCTTGGCGTCCAGCGCGTCGACCAGGATCACGTCCACCTGGTCCTCGATCATCTGCTGGAACTGCCGGCTCTGCTTGTCCGGGCTCGCCTCGGCGTTGGCGTAGTCGACCTTGCCCTTGTTGTGGGTGAGGGAGGCGACTTCCTTCTTGATCAGGGGGTAGTCGAACTTCTCGAAACGTGCCGTGTCCTTGTCGGGCAGCAGGAGCCCCACCGTGATGTCGTCGCCCTTCTCCGGTGCCGCGGAGCTGTCACCGCCCCCGATTCCGTCGATGACACCGCACGCCGTGAGCGACAGGGCCGAGACGGAGGCGGCGAGGGTTATGCCGATACGGCGTACGGCAGAGGTGTGGGGGGTACGAGCGGTCACTAGTGGTGCCTTCCGAGCGGAGGAGCGGCGTTGCTACCCGGGTTGGCGGTAGCCAACGCGGATAGGGCATGTCACGTCAAGGTGTTGTCGTAACGAGACGGCAACCGTTTTCCACGTCCAGGACAAGGCGTCCTTCAGTGCGACGTCCGCCCACACCGTCCTGCCGACGTCCCGACCGGCAACTCCCCAGGTCAGAGCCCACTACCTGGTCGGCCTTCCGGTCAGGGGAGTTGGTCGCCGAGCGGGGCTGGGGGCGCGGCGATGGAACTCACCGGAGGCGACGGGCGAAGGAGAGTTGAAAGCCCAAGCCTTCGAAGCGTTCCACAGCACGAGAGGAGCCCCGATGACCGTCGAACCAGGCGTCCGCACGGGGGCGGAGAGCGATGCCTCGGTGATTGCGCGGTCCCGGGATGAGCCCGAGGCATTCGCCGTGCTCTTCGACCGGCACGCGGATGCGGTACACCGTTATCTGGCCCGCAGGCTCGGCGGCGAGTCCGCCGACGACCTCATGGCGGAGACCTTCACCACCGCTTTCCAGCAACGGCGCCGGTACGACCCGGCGCGGGTCACGGGCGACGACGCCCGGCCCTGGCTGTTCGGGATAGCGACCAACCTGGTCGGCCGGCACCGGCGGGCCGAGGCCCGCCGGTTCAAGGCCCTGGCCCGCATCCCGGCTCCCGCCGACCACGAGGAGCCGCTGGCCGACCGGGCCGCGGCCCGGGTGGGGGCCGAGGCCGTACGCCGCGAGCTGGCGGCGGCACTGGCCGCACTGCCCGCACGGCACCGGGATGTGCTGCTGCTGGTGGCGTGGGGCGGTCTCGGCTACGAGGAGGTGGCCCAGGCCCTCGGTGTCCCCATCGGCACGGTCAGATCACGGCTGCACCGGGCTCGCAGCAAGCTACGCGAAGCGTTGGGCGGATCCGATCCGACGACACTGCGAGAGGCATCCGGCCATGAGTGACGAACTCGAACTCCTGCGGGACTGGAACGCGGACGCGGCCCCGCTCACCGAACCGACCCGAGCGCAGGCCCGCCACCGGCTGCTCAACACGATTGCGCGCACGAAGCGGCACCCCGACGCCGCACCCAGCCGCCGCCTCGCGCTGCGCCTCGCGACAGCCGCGGTGGTCACCATGGCGGTCACGGGCACAGCGGTAGTGATCACCGCGGACGGCGCAGACGAAGGCGGCGGCGCGGGCACGAACGCCCCGCGGATGCGCAACGCCGCCGCCGTGACGGTGCTGAACGGGGCGGCGGCGTGGGCGACCAGGCACGAGAAGCCCGTGGCGCCGCGCGACGACCAGTTCATCTACTCGAAGCGGATCATCAAGGAAACGGAGACGAAGACCGGCGCGGTCAAGACCTATGTGGACGTGAACTGGGACTCGGTGGACGGCTCCAAGCGCTCTTTGACCATGGAACTCGGCCGGGTGATCTGGGAGGAACCCATGGGGAACGGGAGCGTGTGGCCGCCTCGGGAGTGGAGCAAGCTGGAGAAGCTGCCCACCGACCCGGAGAAGCTCATCCCGCGCATCGTCGGCTCCGGCACGTCCGGCAAGTCGATCGACGACTTCACCGCGTGGGACTGGTACGACGCCTACTTCATGCTCGGCGAGCTCCTGAAGTGGCCGGTGCTGCCCGAGGGGCTGCGTCCTGCCGCGTACGAGGCGCTGGCACTGGTGCCCGGGGTCAAGGTGACGCCGGGGGTGGAGGACTCCGCCGGGCGCACCGGTGTGGGGATCTCCTACCCTGAGCACGCGTCCGAGAAGGGCAAGTACCTCATCTTCGACCCGGAGTCCTATGAATTCCTGGGCTTCCGCGCCGAGCGGACCTCGCGTTCCGGGGAGAAGACGTACATCCAGCTGTCGCACGTGGTGGAGTGGGCGATCGTCGACCGCTTGAGGCAGCAGCCCTAGGCCCCTGGCACTCGGGCTGATGGCTGGTCAGGGGCGGTCTCGTCGAGGCCGCCCCTCAAGGGAGAATTCGGGTCAGTACAGGACCTCGCCCATCGGTGAGTCCGCGCCCACGATGTACGCCCGGATCGACGCCAGATACGCGTCGCGGGCGACCCGGCCATCGCCGTCGGTGTCCAGGGCGTCGAACGCGGCGGCGGCATTGTCGGGCGGGTTGTTCAGCGCGGTGCGCAGGGTCGTGAACTCCGCTTTGTCCAGGGTGCCGTCGCCGTCCGCGTCGGCGAGATCGAAGAGGGCGCCGAGGGCGAAGCGGCAGACGTTGTCGAACTTGTCGGCGCCCACCCACGCGTTGTACTCGTCGAAGGTCAGCTTCCCGTCGCCGTCGGGGTCCATCTCACCCCACGCCTTGACGCCTTCCGCGCGGGCGGCGACGACGAGGGGGTCGTCCTCCCTGCGGCCGGTGGCCGCGACCGTGCGGTCGATCCGGGAGAGGTAGTCGTGCCTTGTGACGACCTGGTCCCCGTCGGCGTCCATCATCGCGAACACGCGCACGCGTGCGGTCGTCGCGGCGTCGGCGGTCGTACGGCTCACTCGGGTCTCCTCCAGCTCGGTTCCTGCTCTTCGACGAGGACTCGTCCGGCGCTTCCTACCCGGCGCCCGGCCGGCTCCAAGCGGCCCAGCTGGAGCAGACGCGTGCTCGGCGGCGCGCGGCGCACGCGTGCGCCGACGATGCGCTGCGAGGCGCCTGAAACCGCCTGTTCTCCGGGCCGGTTGAGCACTGGTGGCACCAGTCGCGGTGCGCGGTCTTCAAGGAGGGCATGTGTTCGGTAGGCGCGGTACGGCGGTCACGCTGGGAGTTCTGGCGCTCGTGGTCTCATCGCTGGTGGCGGCGCCGGCCGGTCAGGCCGGTACGGGCGGACACGAGTCCGTCCTCTGCACGGGCAACGCGAGCAGCCGCTACGACCCCTCGCTCACCCTCCAGCCCCGTAAGACCCACAACCACGCGGACGTGGCCTACACCTGCACGACCACCCCCGGGCACACCATGGCGGCCACCGGCTCCTTCCACGCCGTCGCGCCGACGGCGTCCTGCCTCTCACTGGCCGGCGCGCATGGCATCGAAACCGTCCGCTACGCCGACGGCAGCCGGTCGCTGATCGTCATCGACGGCGCCACCACCGCCCGGGTCGCCGGCGTCCTGGTGGTCCTGCAGTCGGGCCGGGTCCTGGAGGGGCGCGGCAAGGGCCACGTCGTACGGCGGACCGTGACCTCGCTCCCCCGGCAACTGCCCACGGACTGCCTCACCTCCGGCCTGCGGGGCACCGAGAGCGCGGTTCGGCTGGAGATCCTGCCGTAGGACACAGCCGCCGGGCGCGGCCCGCTCGCAACGGCCGCGCCCTCGAAAGGGCCAATGCCCGAACAGCCGTACCAGCCCGGCCTACGGTCTCACGCTGTCACCCGAGATCCAGGAAGGGAGCCCCCATGGCAACCGCCTCCCGTGCGGCGCTGACCGTCGAGGTCATGGAGATGCTGGCCCGTCTCGACCCCCGGTTGTGGGAGATCGTCGAGCCGCCCGTCCCGCCCCACCCGATCCACGACCCGGGCGTCGGCAACGGATTCGGCGTCGGGTTCAGGTCGGCGGCCGGGGACGGCGCGAGCCTGAACCCACAGCCGCTCCCGCCCCGGACCGCGGTGCTGCCGGCCGTCCGGGACATGTCCGTCGCGGTGGCGGAGGCCACCATCGCCGCCAGCCTGGCGGGAAGGAAGCCCGCCGAGGTCCTGAAGGAGGTCGGGGACGACATCTGCCCCGACCCGCCGAAACTGCCCTGGCCGAAGAAGTGGCCCGTGCCCGTGCAGCTGCGGCAGCAGGTCGTCGCCGATCCGAAGCGCGTCTCCCCCGCCATCCAGGCCTCGGCCGCACTGGTCTTCCAGTCCTACGCCCACCGCATCACGGACAAGGCCCTGAGCACGGCCTTCGCGGGCCTCGCCGACCGCCTGCTGGAAAGGGCTCTGAAGACCGCCGGCAGCACCTCCTGAGAGGGGCCGGGCACGCCGAGGGTGCGCCTACTTCTCGTACAGCCCCTCCACCTCCGCCGCGAAGTCCCGCAGGACCGCCTCCCGCCGCAGCTTCATCGACGGGGTCAGGTGGCCGTCCATCTCCGTGAAGTCGGTCGGCAGGATGGCGAAGCGGCGGATGGACTCGGGCCGGGAGACCAGCTTGTTGGCCTCGTCCACGGCGCGCTGCAGGATCGACCTCAACTCGTCGTCGGTCACGAGGAGTTCGGCGGGGACCGAGTGCTTGCCGTTCATCCGGCGCCAGTGGGTGACGCCGTCCATGTCGAGGGTGATCAGCGCCGAGACGTACGGCCGCCGGTCACCCACGACCATGCACTGCGAGATCAGCGGGTGCGAGCGCAGCCAGTTCTCCAGGGGCGCCGGGGCCACGCTCTTGCCGCCCGCCGTGATCAGCATCTCCTTCTTGCGGCCGGTGATCGTCAGGTAGCCCTCGTCGTCGAGCTCGCCGATGTCACCGGTCGCGAGCCAGCCGTCGGCCGCCGCGGGGACCACACCGCCCGCCGCCGGGTCCCAGTAGCCGCGCAGCACCTGCTCGCCGCCGACAAGGATCTCGCCGTCCGCCGCGATCCGGACCCGGGTGCCGGGCAACGGCCAGCCGACGGTGCCCAGACGGGGCTTCAGGGGCGGTGTCACCGTCGCCGCGCCCGTCGTCTCGGTGAGGCCGTAGCCCTCGTAGATCTCGATGCCCGCGCCGGCGTAGAACGCGGCCAGGCGGCGGCCGAGCGGTGAGCCGCCGCAGATGGCGTACTTCACGCGGCCGCCCATGGCGTTGCGGATACGGCGGTAGACGAGGGGGTCGTAGAAGGCGCGGGCCGTCTTGAGTGCCGTGCTCGGGCCCGACCCCGTCCCCGCCGCGCGGGCCTCCGTCGCCTCGCCGTAGCGCTCGGCCACCGACGCCGCGCGGTCGAAGGACGACACCCGGCCGCCCGTCTCGGCCTTGGCGCGGGCGGAGTTGAAGACCTTCTCCAGCATGTAGGGGATCGTGAGCAGACAGGTGGGGCGGAAGGCCGCCAGGTCGGGAAGCAGGTGCTCCGCCTTCAGGCTCGGCGCGTGGCCGAGGCGGACCCGGGCCCGGACGCACGCCACCGCCACCATGCGGCCGAAGACATGTGACATGGGCAGGAAGAGCAGCACCGACGCCTCTTCGCTCGTCCTCGCCTTGAAGATCGGGTAGAGCAGCTCGATCGCGTTGTCCACCTCGGCGAAGAAGTTGCCGTGTGTCAGCGCGCAGCCCTTGGGGCGGCCCGTCGTGCCCGAGGTGTAGATGAGCGTCGCCAGCGTGTCCGGTGCCAGCATGCCCCGCCGTACGGCCACCTCCCCGTCCGGCTGCTGGGCGCCCAGTTCGGCCAGCCGCTCCACGTGCCCCTTCTCCATCACCCACATGTGGCGCAGGTCGGGCACCCGGTCCAGTTCGGGGCCGAGGGCGGCCGCCTGGCCGGCGGTCTCGGTGACCAGGGCGACCGCGCCGGAGTCCTGGAGGATCCAGCGGGTCTGGAAGACGGAGGAGGTGGGGTAGACGGGGACCGTCACGAGACCGGCAGCCCAGGCCGCGAAGTCGAGGAGCGTCCACTCGTAACGCGTGCGCGCCATGACCGCGATCCGGTCGCCCGGCACGAATCCCTCGGCGATCAGGCCCTTCGCCACCGCCTGCACCTGCTCGGCGAACTGTGCCGCCGCAACCTCCGTCCACTTCCCGTCCTCGCCCTTGCGGCTGAGGACCACCGCGTCCGGAGCCGCGTGCGCGTTGTCGAAGGGCAGATCCGCGAGCGAGCCGTGGGTCACCGGGGGCGCGAACGGCGGTACGTACGCCTCCCGTACCGCCCCGTCCAGTCGCCGCGTCTCGGGCTGGACCAGGTTCGGTCCGGGAGCGTCGTCGAAGGCGGCCGAGGGGGCGAAGGAAGGAAGGGGGGTGGACACGGGCGGCTCCTGCGGCGGGCGTGCAGCGACGAAACTGCTTGCTGCATGACGTACGTGCCTCGCGCACCGTGGCGTTCACCTGCGGAGGCCTGCGGAAAAGGGTTACCGCTGGTTAGGCAGGTGATCGTACGGGGCCCGCGTGTGGGCGTTGTGCGGGTTCGGCGAGGGTCCGGGGCCGGGTATGTGCAACGTCGGGGGCTATGTGAGGGGTACTCAGCTTCGTCTCACTCTTTCCTTACCCTTCACCCCGGAGCCGCCGTCAGCCTCGCTCCAGCACCGCCGTGACCCCTTGTCCGCCCGCCGCGCAGACGGAGATCAGCCCGCGGCCTGAACCACCCTTCTGCTCCAGCAACTTGGCCAGCGTCGCCACGATCCGCGCACCGGTCGCCGCGAAGGGGTGACCGGTGGCCAGGGAGGATCCGTTCACGTTCAGCCGGGCCCGGTCCACGGGGACGAGCCCCCGCTTCTCCCACGCCGCCAGCGTGGCCAGCACCTGGGACGCGAAGGCCTCGTGGATCTCGACGAAGTCGAAGTCGGGGAAGGCCAGTTCGGCCCGCTCCAGCATGCGGGGGACGGCGTACGCGGGTGCCATCAGGAGCCCGTCCTCGCCGTCCGCCACATCGCCGCGTACGAAGTCCACGGCCGCCGTCTCGTACGCGGTGAGGTAGGCCAGGGGCTCCAGGCCCCGCGCCTGGGCCCACTCCTCGCTCGCCAGCAGCACGACCGCCGCCCCGTCCGTGAGCGGCGTCGAATTGCCCGCCGTCATGGTCGGGTCGGGCCGGTCGAGGCCGAACACGGGCTTGAGCGCGGCGAGTTTCTCCGGCGTCGAGTCGGGGCGCATGTTCTGATCGCGGGTCAGACCACGGAAGGGCACGACCAGGTCCTCGAAGAAGCCGCGTTCGTACGCCGCCGCCAGCCGCTGGTGACTCGACGCCGCCAACTCGTCCTGCGCCTGACGGGAGACACCCCAGGCTCGGGCGGTGACGGCGGCGTGCTCACCCATGGAGAGCCCCGTGCGGGGCTCGGCGTTGCGGGGGATGTCGGGGATCAGGTGGGACGGCCGCACGCGCGTGAGGGCCTTGACCCGATCGCCGAGCGACTTGGCCCGCCTGGCCTCCAGCAGGATCCGGCGCAGCTCTTCGTTGACGCCGAGGGGCGCGTCGCTGGCCGTGTCCGCGCCGCCCGCGACGGCCGACTCGATCTGTCCGAGCGCGATCTTGTTGGCGGCGGCGATGACGGCCTGGAGGCCGGTGCCGCAAGCCTGCTGGATGTCGTACGCGGGCGTACGCGCGTCCAGTTTCGAGCCGAGGACGGTCTCGCGGGCGAGATTGAAGTCGCGGCTGTGCTTGAGTACGGCCCCGGCGACGAACTCGCCGACCGCGCCGGAGCCGGCCAGGTCGTACCGCTCGACCAGACCGTCGACGACGGCCGTGAGCATGTCCTGGTTGGACGCGGTGGCGTAGGGGCCGTCGGAGCGGGCGAACGGGATGCGGGTGCCGCCGATGATCGCGACGCGCCGTACCGCAGGGGCCAACAGCGAGCTCATCTCCACTCACTCCTCACGTCACCATGGGCTTACCTCCGGTAACCTTACTCCGGAGTCAGTTCTGGAGCGCACTGGGAGTCCCACATGGCCGACCGCTATCTGAGCTTCACGGGCACCGCACCCGGCCGCTTCCTCACCCGCCGTCTGGGGTTGCCCCAACCCGCGCCACTGAAACGCTCGTCGGCGGGGCGGCCCGCGCCGGAGGGCGGCCGGCTGCTGCTGACGGCCGGCAAGTCGGAACTGGACCTGACCGGGCCGCGCCTCGACCTGACGGCCTCCTCCGCGCAGGCAGCCTCATCCGAGCAGCCCGGCGCCGTCGTCCTGGACGCCACCGGAGTCCGGGACGTCGAGACGCTCGCCGAGGTGCACACGGCGCTCCACCCCGTCGTACGGTCGGTCGCCACGAGCGGCCGGATCGTCGTCCTCGGCGCGCCCCTCGACCCCGCCGACCACCACCAGGCCGCCGCCCAGCAGGCACTGGAGGGCTTCACGCGCTCGCTCGGCAAGGAGATCGGGCGCGGCAGGACCGTGAACCTCGTCCGGCTGACGCAGGCACGCGCCGCCGAGTCGACCCTCCGTTTCCTCCTCTCTCCCAAGTCGGCGTACGTCAGCGGCCAGGTCATCGAGATCGGCGCCGACGACGGGATCACGGAGCCCGGCGACCCCGACCGCCCCCTCACCGGCCGCACCGCCCTCGTCACCGGTGCCGCGCGCGGCATCGGTGAGGCGGTCGCCGAGACGCTGGCCAGGGACGGCGCCCGGGTCGTCGTCCTCGACGTGCCGCAGGCCGAACAGGACGCGCGGCGCGTGGCCGACCGGCTCGGCGGCACCGCCCTCGCGCTCGACATCACCGCCCCCGACGCGGGCGAGCGCATCGCGGCCGCGCTGCCCGACGGGCTGGACGTGCTGGTCCACAACGCCGGGATCACCCGTGACCGGCGACTGGTCAACATGACCGCCGAGCGCTGGAGTTCGGTGCTGGACGTCAACCTCGCGAGCGTGCTGCGCACGACGGACGCGCTCCTGGCGAGCAGGACGCTGGGGCGGGGCGGCCGGATCGTGGCGACGGCGTCGATCGCGGGGCTGGCGGGGAACGCCGGACAGACCAACTACGCCGCGAGCAAGGCCGGCGTCGTCGGCCTGGTCCGCTCCCTCGCGCCGCGCGCGCTCGCCGAGCACGGGGTGACGGTCAACGCGGTCGCGCCGGGCTTCATCGAGACGAAGATGACCGCCGCGGTTCCCCTCTTCATCCGGGAGGCGGGGCGGCGGATGAACTCCCTCGCGCAAGGAGGACTGCCGGTCGACGTCGCCGAGACGACCGCCTGGCTGGCGGATCCGGGATCCGGTGCCGTCAACGGGCAGGTCGTACGCGTATGCGGCCAGAGCCTGCTGGGGGCCTGATGTCCCTCGTCCTCACCAGTGCTCCTTCCCTTCCGCCCCTGCTCGCCCGGGGCGCCCTGCTGTCACCCTTCAAACGACCGGCGGCGGACGCGGAGTTCCCGCGCACCCGGCTCGTCCTGCCCGGTGTGGGCGTCGACCTCGCGCGACTGGCGGCGTACGAGCGGGTGTGCGGCTTCGCCACGGGCGACGACGCGCTGCCGATCACCTATCCGCACGTCCTCGGCTTCCCCCTGGCCATGCGGCTGATGAGCGCGCGGGAGTTCCCACTGCCGCTGCTCGGACTCGTTCACACGTCGATCGAGATCACCCGGCACGCGGCGATGACGGCGACCGGCGAGTACGAACTCACCGTTCACGTCGACGGGTTGGTGCCGCATCGCCGGGGGACGGAGGCCGTGGTGGTCACCGAGATGCGGGCGCGGGAGGGCGTCGTATGGGAGTCGAGGAGCAGGTATCTCGCCCGGCACCGCACGAACGCGGTGGACGGGCGCACATCCACGGTGCCCGAGCCGCTCCCTCAGGTCGCCGAATGGCGCATCGCCGGGGACGTCGGGCGGCGCTACGGCGCCGCCTCCGGCGACCGCAACCCCATCCACCTCCACCCCCTCACCGCCCGGCTGTTCGGCTTCCCGCGCGCCATCGCCCACGGCATGTGGACGGTGGCCCGCTGCCTCGCCGCGCACGGCACACCGGAGAAGGTGCTGGTACGGGCGGAGTTCCGAGCGCCGGTCCTGCTGCCGGGGACGGTGACCTACGCCGCGGAGGGCGGGCGGTTCGAGCTGCGGGGCGGCGAGGGTCGCGTCCACCTGGCCGGGGAGGTCTATCCACTCACCTCGTGAGTGGTGCCCGGAGGTGTCCAGGGCCTGCCGCCCATGAGGTTGCCCAGGCCCGACCAGGCGAAGTTCATCAGGGTGGCCGCCGCCTCCGTCTCCGTGACGCCCGGCGTGGCGTTGGCCCAGTCGGCGAGCGACTCGGCGGCGCCCACCAGGGCCTCGGCGAGACCGGCGACCTCACGCTCGGGAAGGTCGGGGTCCCGATGGGCCTCGCGGGCCGCGGCGAGGATCAGCTGCGTGACGAACGCGACGATCTCCGCGCGCATCGCGGCGGCCTCGGAGGCGAACGGCTCGCCATGGGTGCGGGCCTGGAGGTGCAGGACGGACCAGCCGTCCGGGTTCTGGGCGGTGTGCGTGAAGAACGCCCGCAGTCCGTCCCAGAGTTGCCGGTCGGCGGCCGACTCGGGGTGGACGCCCGCCCGCACGGCCGCGGTGAGGGCGGCCGCCTCGCGTCGGATGCAGGCGGTGAAGAGGTCTTCCTTCGAGTTCAGATACAGGTACACCAACGGCTTGGACACGCCCGCGAGTTCGGCTATCTCGTCCATCGACGCGGCCATGTACCCCCGCTGGCCGAAGGTCCGCACGGCGGCGTCGAGCATCTGCTGCTCACGGACGGCACGCGGCATCCGCTTGGTCTTCACGGCACCCATGCCGATTAGCGTACGGGCCGGGAGGGCGATCCCACCCGGCCCGCCGCGAACCGCTGCCTGCTCCCCCGCCCTACTCCTCGCCGCTCATCTCGTCCGCGAGCCGCTCGATCCGGTCGATCCGGTCGCTCCACTGCCGCCCCTCGCCGGACGGCAGGGCCGTCAGCCGGGGCAGCAGCTGGGCGGTGAGGAGGGTGGACAGGGCCGAGGTGTCGGCGCCCGTGCCGTCGGTCCGTACGACCACCGGCTGCGGGGCCTTCCCGGCGAGCTTCGCGCCCACCTCCAGGCGGCGCCGGGCCAGTTCGTACTGCAGGACGGCCCGGTTGTCGCGGTAGGCCTTGGCGAGGGCACGCTGGGCGCGCGCCTCGTTCTCGGCGGCGATCAGGCCGCTGCGGCCCCGCGTCTCGATCTCGAACCGCACGCGCTGGGCGTTGGTCTCCTGCTGCTCGAGCAGCTGGGCGACCTCCTCGCGGGCCCGGTTCAGCGCGGCCCTGACCTCGACGATCCGGGCGTCCCGCACCTTCTTGGCGCGCTCGATGTCCATGCCCAGCTGGTCGATCCGGCGCTTGCGGACGAGCCCCCACTCCTGGTCGTAAGCCGTGCGCTCCTTGGCGACCCGCTCCCGGGTGGCCAGGTGCTGCTGGTACTGCGCGGGCAGCTGCACGTCCGGGATGTTGGAGCCGGTGATGCGTACGCCGTAGCCGGACAGCTGGCGGTTGAGCAGCTCCTGCATGTCGGCCACGTCCGAGCCGCGCAGGTCGTACGCCCGCTCGGTGCGCATCTTCCGCGCCCGCTGCCGGATCGCGTCCTGTACGGCGCTGGAGAGCACCAGGTCGAAGTTGCCCGCGCCGATGGTGCGGACGAACAGCACGGCGTCGGTGATGCGGAACTTCAGGAAGAACTCGATCGAGCGCAGCGGCACGTTCTCCTGCGTGGGGCAGGCCATCACCGGTGCCGAGTACGGGATCTCCGTGGCCACGTCGACGACGAAGTCGACCCGGGACCACGGGTGCCACAGGTAGTGGCGGCCGGCGTCGAGGGTGCGGACGACGGCGCCGTAGCGGGTCTGCACGCCGTTGGTGCCCTGCTCGATCTCGACGATCGAGGAGCGCCACCACCACAGCGCGCCGATCAGCAGCAGGACGACGCCGCCGGCGTAGGAGAGGGCGGCGAGGGTGCCGTAGGTGAGATCCCCGGTGCTCGCGGCATCCGCCTCGCCGAGTGTCAGCATCAGGCCTGTCAGCAGGGCGTAGACGCCGAGCCACAGCGGCAGCATCCACCACAGGCGGCGCCGGTGGCGGGGGATGATGACCGGGATCAGGGTGTCGGCCTCGCCGCCGCGCAGGAGCCGCGCGATGTCGCTCCAGGGGGCGACCGTCTCGGCGATGACCGACCGGCGGTGGGAACGGGCGCTGCTCACTGGGCGGCCTCCTCGGACACGTCGGAGCTGTCGGAGACGTCGGAGCTCTCGGAGCTGTCGGTCGATGCGGACTGGTCGGGCACCTGCGGCACCGTCGGCCGCTCGGCGGCCAGCAGCGCGCCGATCTCCGCCTCCCGCGCGGCGATCCGCTCGGACACCTCGGCGAGACGCGACCGTGCGGCGGCCATGTCCTCGTCGGTGAACAGCTCCGTGCCCCGCTCGCCGACCAGTTCGCGGGCCAGCTCAAGGAAGTCGATCCCGGCGACGCCGCCGCCGTCCGCCGTGCCGCCGATGCGCACGAGCCGCGGCAGATGGTCGGCGACCTGCTCGAGGGTGTCCAGCACCTGCTGCTGGTAGCGGTACTCCAGGATCTCCGGCGCCTCGGCGGCGGTGACCGCGCGGATGTCCAGGGCCTGGGCCTCGAGCAGGGCCGCGTTGGCCTTCGCCTCCGACTCGGCCTGGACGTAGCGCTGCCGGGCGAGGGCCTCGGCGCGGTTGGTCTCGCGCTCCACGGCCGTGTCCATCTGCGCCTGGTACTGGGCGATGTCGGCCTGGATCGCGGAGAGCGTCTCCTGGCTGGAGGCGAGTTCGCGGGTGAGGTCGCCCTCGTCCTGCTCCTTGCGGAGCTGAAGGGCGTACTCGTGCGTGTACGCCTCCTTGGCCACCCGCACCATCTCGGGCGCCGCCAGGTCCATGCGGTAGCGCTGGTCGGAGGGCTCGGCGTGGGTGATGTTGGCGTTGGTCAGCTCGACGGCCGGGCGGAACTGCTGGTTGAGCTGCTCCAGCAGCCGGCCGGTGTCCTCGCCGACCATGTCGTAGATGCCGGCGGCTTCCTGCTCGTAGATGAGGCTGCGAATGGTCTCACTCACCGCGTTGCTCAGCTTCTCCTCGAAGCCGCGCACCGCGCCCAGCGTGTAGACGAACTCGGTCGGGTCGCTGATCCGGAACTGGATGAACAGGTCGATCGACGCCTTCACGCCACCCCTGGTCGGGGCCTCGCGCACCGGCGCGTTGAACGGGTACTCGATCGTGGTGTTGACGATGTACGACACCCGCTTCCACGGGCTCAGCAGCACGACCCGGCCCGGGCCGACGACCTTCTCCAGCTTGCCGAACTTGGTGATCATCGCCTGGCAGCCGTCCGGCACCATGACCATGCCCTGCCGCCACCACACGAAGCCGACGGCGACGAGCGAGATGACCCAGTAGTGCACGCCGAACAGCGGGTTCGTCAGGACGTCGGCACCGGCCGCCCCCACGATTCCCGCGCCCACCGCACCCAGCACGAGCAGCGTCAGCACCGGCAGCATGGAGACGAACGAGCGGCCCTTGGGGATCACCATCGGGCAGATGGCGTGCGCCACCTCGCCGCCCTCGCGCACCTGCTCGCTACGGCCGAGCGCCTCCCCTGCCTCGTCCAGCGGCACCGTCTTCTGCCGCATGACGGTGGCGGTGGAGCCGCCCTGCTCCCGGGCGGCCAGGAAGTCGGCCGGGTCGATGGCCCAGCCCTGCGCGTCGTACTCCTCGCCGCCGGCTCCCGGTGTCCCGCGTCCGCCGATCTGCCGCCGCAGTTCCTCCTGCGCGGCCGTCCGCGGATCGGTGCCGGAGGCTACGGCCTCGGCAACGCGTCGTGCGCCCTGTTTCGCGCGCGCTCGTGCCACGCTTCCCCCTTGTGTTCCGATGCCCGTTGGATGCGGGTGCTACTGGTGATACACCGGTCGGCCCGATGTGGTTCCAGCCATCCCACATCATGATCCGGACAAGGGTAAGGGGGGCGGCCCGGACAGTTACCCGTTGGTATGCGCTGCCGGGATCCCGAAGCGCCAGGATCGGGAAGTGCCGGGATCGGGAAGAGAACGTGCCGCGGCCTACGAGGCCTGCGAAGCCTTCCCCTGCGCCCGAGCCGCCTCGTCGACCACGTCGTCCTCCTGGCTGCGGTTGGCCTCCAGGTTGGCCTTCACGCGGTCGACCTTCTGGACGATCTGGACGGAGGCGCGGTCGCGCTCCTTGCGCAGGACGACGAAGCTGATCGGGGCCGAGATCAGCAGGGCGAGCAGGATGATCCACATGCCGTTGGAGTCGCCGAGGCCGCGCGGGGCAAGGCCGGAGTAGACGAGGCCCCAGACGACCACGAGGCAGCCCACGAAGATCCCGAGGCGCATCAGTGTGTAGCGGAGCATCTCAATCCACTCTTCCGATTCCAAAAAGGGCCACCGTCCAGTGAAGCACGCCGCCCCGCTGATCTTGCAGGGGGGTCGATACGCGGCTCAGCCGAGCGGCAACAGCATGATCACGTCGTCCCGGTCGTCGTCCGGCGCGACCCGGATGGCGGCGGGGATCCGGCCGACCTCCTTGTAGCCGCAGGAGCCGTAGAAACGCTCCAGGCCGAGGCCGCCGCGGCAGGTGAGGCGGATCGCCTCGATGCCGTCGAAGGTGCGGGCGGCCCGCTCGGCGGCCGTCAGCAGGTCGCGGCCGTAGCCCTTGCCCTGGTGGCGGGGGTGCACCATCACCGTGTACAGCCAGATCCAGTGGGTCATCAGCCGGTGCGAGTTGAAGGTGAGGAAGGCGGTCGCGGCCACCCGGCCGTCCTCGTCGTGCCCGACGAGCAGCCGCCGGCTTCCGTCGGCCATGGCGGCGAACTTCCGCACCAGCTCGGGCCGGATCTCCTCACGCGTCACCGGCGGCACGAAGCCCACGGCCCCACCCGCGTTGGAGACGTCGGTCCACAGATCGAGGATCCCATCACGAAGGGCGGGGGTGACGGCCGGATCGAGAGTGAAAGTAAGGGACACCCAGGCATCGTATCTATTACGACAAGGCTCGCGCCGCCACTTTCAAATCGGCGACCAGCCCCTCGTACGCGGCCTTGCGGTCAGCGTCGTCCCGTGCCCGCAGCACCGACGACGGATGCACCGTCGCCACCAGTTTCTCCTGCCGCCCGTGAATCTCCCGCTCCAGCAGCGCCCCGCGCACCTCACCGACCCGGAACGACGAGCCGAGCAGCGCCTTGCCCGCGCTCGCGCCCAGGAGCACGATCAGCTCGGGCTCGACGAGGGCCAGCTCGGCGGCCAGCCACGGCGCGCACGCGGTCATCTCGCGCAGGGTCGGCGCCTTGTGGATACGGCGCTTCGGGCCTTCCGTCGGTGTGAACTTGAAGTGCTTCACGGCGTTGGTGACGTACGCGTCCGCCGGGTCTATGCCTGCCTCTGCGAGAGCTCGGTCGAGGAGCTTGCCGGCGGGGCCGACGAACGGCTTGCCCTGGCGGTCCTCCTGGTCGCCGGGCTGTTCGCCGACGAGCATGACGCGGGCGTTGACGGTGCCCTGGCCGAAGACGGTCTGGGTGGCGTTTCGGTGCAGGGGGCAGCCATGGCAGTCGGCGGCGGCACGACGCAGGGAAGGGAGGCCGCCGCGGTCCGGGACGAAGGGTGCGGCCGTGTAGGCGTCCTCGGGTGCCTTTGTGCTCACCATGGCCGACGAGTACCCCCTAGCCGGTAGTCAACCCGGCCAGCCCGATCGATCGATGCCAGGACAGGGCGCACACATTCACGAGCCGCGAGGACGGCGGTTCCGACGGTCCACGGGGTTCCTGGTACGCCGAGCCCGGCACCTGGTAGGCCCTGGACTGCCGACGGCGACGGCGACGGTCGCCGGCAGCCGGCGAGCCGTCAGACCCGCATCGGCTGCGGCGACTCCCGGCGCAACGGGTCAGGACCGTCGTACTCCCGGATGATCTCGTACCGCGTGTTCCGCTCCACCGGCTGGAACCCCGCGTCCCGGATCAGGTCCAGCAGGTCCTCGCGGGTCAGCTTGTTCGGGGTGCCGTAGTTGTCCGCGTCGTGGGTGATCTTGTACTCGACGACCGAGCCGTCCATGTCGTCGGCGCCGTGCTGCAGCGCCAACTGGGCGGTCTGGACGCCGTGCATGACCCAGAAGACCTTGACGTGCGGGACGTTGTCGAACAGCAGCCTCGACACCGCGAAGGTCTTCAGGGCCTCGGCGCCGGTGGCCATCTGGGTGCGGGCCTGGAGGCGGTTGCGTACCTTGCCGTCCTTCATGTCCACGAAGTCGTGCTGGTAGCGCAGCGGGATGAAGACCTGGAAGCCGTTCGTCTCGTCCTGGAGTTCACGCAGGCGCAGGACGTGGTCCACCCTGTGCCGCGGCTCCTCGATGTGGCCGTACAGCATGGTGCACGGGGTCTTGAGGCCCTTCTCGTGCGCCAGGCGGTGGATGCGGGACCAGTCCTCCCAGTGGGTGCGGTGGTCCACGATGTGCTGCCGGACCTCCCAGTCGAAGATCTCGGCGCCGCCGCCGGTGAGCGACTCCAGGCCCGCGTCGATCAGCTCGTCCAGGATCTCGGACGCCGACAGACCGCTGATCGTCTCGAAGTGGTGGATCTCCGTCGCCGTGAAGGCCTTCAGCGAGACGTTCGGAAGGGCGGCCTTCAGCTCCCGCAGCGAGCGCGGGTAGTAGCGCCAGGGGAGGTTCGGGTGCAGGCCGTTGACGATGTGCAGCTCGGTGAGGTTCTCGCTCTCCATCGATTTGGCGAGCTTGACTGCCTCCTCGATGCGCATCGTGTACGCGTCCTTCTCGCCCGGCTTGCGCTGGAACGAGCAGTAGGCGCAGGAGGCCGTGCACACGTTCGTCATGTTGAGGTGACGGTTGACGTTGAAGTGGACGACGTCGCCGTTCTTGCGCGTGCGCACCTCGTGCGCGAGGCCGCCGAGCCACGCCAGGTCGTCCGACTCGTACAGCGCGATGCCGTCCTCACGGGTCAGCCGTTCACCGGCCATGACCTTCTGCTCCAGCTCGCGCTTGAGCCCGACGTCCATACCTCAACCCTTTCTACGACAACCGCGATCAACCGTACTCCCCCACCCTCCGGGCGGGAGGTGCCCCCATACGGCCCTCCGGGCCTACGCCTCCGCCGGCAACTCACCCACCCGGTTCTCCCACTTCGTGGAGAGCACGATCGTCGTACGGGTCCGGGACACGCCCGTGGTCCCGCTGAGCCGCCGGATGATCTTCTCCAGCCCGTCCACGTCGGCCGCCCGCACCTTGAGCATGTAGGAGTCGTCGCCGGCGATGAACCAGCAGTCCTCGATCTCCGGCAGGTCCTTCAGCCGGTTCGCCACGTCCTCGTGGTCGGTCGCGTCGGAGAGCGAGATGCCGATCAGCGCGGTGACGCCGAGGCCGAGCGAGGCGGCGTCGACGGTGGCGCGGTAGCCGGTGATGACGCCGGCCGCCTCCAGCCGGTTGATGCGGTCGGTGACGCTGGGTCCCGACAGGCCGACGAGGCGTCCCAGCTCCGCGTAGGAGGCCCGGCCGTTCTCCCTCAGGGCCTGGATGAGCTGCCTGTCCACCGCGTCCATGCGATTCGAAGCCTTCCGCTGAAGAGTTCCAGAAGTGATGAGAGGTACTGCCACTTGCGACTTGCTGTGTGCCTGCCGCTACCGGACGGGTGTGCCGCCGCCCAGTTCGCCCTTCCAGCGCCGGTACAGGTCGTGCTCGACGCCCGCCGCGTCCAGCACCCGTCCGGCGACGAAGTCGACCAGGTCCTGGATGTGGGTCGCGCCCGCGTAGAAGCCCGGCGAGGCCGGTACGACGCTCGCGCCGGCGTCGTCCAGCGCGACGAGATGCCGCAGCGTCTGCCCGTTCAGCGGGGTCTCCCTTACGGCCACGACCAGCGTGCGACGCTCCTTGAGGGTGACGCTCGCCGCCCGCTGCAGCAGATCCTTGGACAGCCCGAGCGCGACGCCCGCGACGCAGGCCGTCGAGGCGGGCACGATCAGCATGCCCTTGGTGGGGTACGACCCGGAGGACGGCCCGGCCGCGAGGTCCCCCGCGCTCCAGTGCCGTACGCCGGTGATGTCGACCTCGAAGGTCCCGGGCTTGCCGTCGGCCCCGCGGGAGAGCCATTCCCGCAGGTCGTCCCGCCAGTGCGCGTCCCGGAAGGCGAGGCCCGTCTCGTCGAGCAGCGTGAGCCGCGAGGCCCGGCTGACGACCAGGTCGACGCTCTCCCCGGCGGCGAGGAGCGCACGCAGCACCGCGGCGGCGTATGGGGTGCCGGAAGCGCCGGACACCCCTACGATCCAAGGCGTACGCGGCGTCTCTCCTGGCTTGACTGGGTTCACGCCCCCGAGCCTATCCGGCGTTGCGGGGTGGGAACCGACGAAGGGGGGCCGGGCGTTCCCAGGGGGGACGAGTTGGGCGGGGGTTGCCATGCCGGGTACGTCGGGCACATGGGGTACGCGCGGTCCGGGTGCGTGGGGTGCGGGGCGCGAGTGGTCGTGGGGTGAGCGCGCGAGGACCGCGGCCAAGCTGATGCTGGGCTGGGTGGCCCTGCTGTGGCTGCTGGAAGTGGCCGACGTGATCAGCGGGCACGCCCTGGACGGCTTCGGCATCGTCCCGCGCACGTCGTCCGAGCTGGTGGACGTCGTCCCGGCCGCCTTCATCCACTTCGGCTTCGCCCACGTCGCCGCGAACAGCGTGCCGCTGCTGGTCCTGGGGTTCCTGGCGGCGCTCGGCGGCATACGCCGGTTCGCCGCGGTCTGTGCCCTGATCGTCGTCGCCGACGGCCTCGGCGTCTGGCTGATATCCCCGGCCGGCACCAACACCGCGGGCGCCTCGGGCCTGATCTTCGGTCTGTTCGGCTTCCTGGTCGTCACCGGCTTCGTGGAACGTCGCCCGCTCGGCGTCCTGGTCGGCCTGCTGGTGGCCGCGGTCTGGGGCGGCTCGATACTGGCAGGCCTCGCCCCGACCCAGTCCGGCGTCAGCTGGCAGGGGCACCTGGTGGGGCTGGTGGCGGGGGTGGCGGCGGCGTTCTTGCTGCGTCGCCGGACGACTGGTCCGGCACTCAGGGCCGGGAGCGCGCTTTAGGGTCGATCGGGAGGCCGGCGGTGGGGACTGTCAGCTTGCCGAGCGGTGAGTCGATGGTGAGGTCGGGGCCGTACGGGATGGTGTCGCGGCCCAGGTAGCCGTCGGGCCCTGGGTTCCACATCGTGACGCAATGGCCCTTCAGCCAGTCGAGGATCAGGTAGTTGGCGATGCCTCGGGAGGCGTTCAGCGGGGTTTGAGCTCGTAGTCGCGGCGGATGCTCTCCGGGGACACCACTTCGGCCACGAACTCGATGAGATCGGCGGGGTAGGAACTGCGGTTCTCGTCCTCCGCCTCGGCCGGGATGACCGCGATGTCGGGGCAGAACTCATTGGCGTCGTCAAAGGGGAACGCAACATCGCTCACCAGCTCCCAGACCGGCGCAAGCTGCGGCTCCAGATCGTTGGACACCTTCCGGATCGTCCTCCCGTGGAACGGCCTGACCGGGTTCATCACAATGCTGCCCTCGACAATCTCCGTCAGATAGCCGGGGAACATGCCCTCCAGCTTGCTGAGCTGCGAGTGCAGGCGGTCGATGCCCGAGACGGTCACGCTGGCCTCCCTGGGGTCCTGCCCTCGATGGTAGGCCGCACCGTACTTACACGGTCAGACCCCGAACCAAGAGATCAAGCAGCGCACACACGAACAGGGCAATCCCGATGAACCCGTTGACGCTGAAGAACGCCCTGTTCACGCGGGACAGGTCGTGCGGGCGGACGATCGAGTGCTCGTAGAGGAACGCGGCGGCCACGATCAGCAGGCCCAGCCAGAAGAACGCGCCCGCGTCCGTGACCACCGCGTACCAGACGAACAATCCCGTCGTCACCGCGTGACAGACCCGCGCTCCCCAGATCGCCGCCGGGATCCCGAAGCGGGCCGGCACCGACATCACGCCGATCTCGCGGTCGGTTTCGACGTCCTGGCAGGCGTAGATGAGGTCGAAGCCGCCGATCCAGATGCCCACCGCCAGACCGAGGATCACCGCGTCCCAGGACCAGGAGCCGGTGATCGCCAGCCAGCCGCCGACCGGGCCCATCGCCTGGGCGAGGCCCAGGATGGCCTGGGGGAAGTTCGTGAACCGTTTGCCGTAGGGGTAGACGACCATCGGGATCACGGCGATGGGCGCGAGGGCCAGGCACAGGGGGTTGAGCAGGGCGGCCGCGCCCAGGAAGATCACCAGGGCGATGAGGGCGCCGGTCCAGGCGTGGCGGACCGACATCGCGCCCGTGACCAGTTCGCGCTGGGCCGTGCGCGGGTTCCGCGCGTCGATCTCGCGGTCGATGATCCGGTTCACGGCCATCGCGAAGGTACGCAGGCCCACCATGCAGACCGTCACCAGGAGCAGTCGGCCCCAGTGGATGTTCCTGTCCATCTGGAACATCGCGGTGAGCGCGGCGATGTACGCGAAGGGCAGCGCGAACACCGAGTGCTCGATCATGACGAGGCGGAGGAACGCCTTCGTGCGTCCTGGCTGCGGAATCGCGGCGGAGGCGCTGCTCACAGTCCGTACTCCTTCCAGCGGCGGTCGACCTTCGCCGCCGTCTCGGGGTCGGACTCCACCATGTCGGGCCAGCCGCCGTCGCGCGTGTAGCCCTCCTCGGGCCACTTCTTCGTCGCGTCGATGCCCGCCTTGCCGCCCCAGAACTGCTGGTAGGAGGCATGGTCGAGATGGTCGACGGGGCCTTCGACGACCGTGAGGTCACGGGCGTAGTCCGTGTTGCCGAGGGCCCGCCAGGCGACCTCGTGCAGGTCGTGGACGTCGCAGTCGGAGTCGACGACCACGATCAGCTTGGTCAGGGACATCATGTGGGCGCCCCAGATCGCGTGCATCGTCTTCTGGGCGTGCTTGGGGTACTTCTTGTCGATGGAGACGATCGCGCAGTTGTGGAAGCCGCCCGCTTCCGGCAGGTGGTAGTCCACGATGTCCGGGACGATGATCTTCAGCAGGGGGAGGAAGAAGCGTTCCGTCGCACGACCCAGGGGACCGTCCTCCGTCGGAGGCCGGCCTACGACGATCGACTGGAGCAGGGGTCGACGGCGCATCGTCACGCAATCGATCTTCAGGGCGGGGAAGGGCTCCTGCGGCGTGTAGAAACCGGTGTGGTCGCCGAAGGGGCCTTCCGGCAGCATCTCGCCGGGCTCCAGCCACCCCTCCAGCACGACCTCGGCCTGCGCCGGGACCTGGAGCGGGACGGTCTTGCAGTCGACCATCTCGATCCGCTTACCCGCGACGAAGCCCGCGAACAGGTACTCGTCGATGTCACCGGGAAGCGGGGCGGTGGAGGCGTACGTCACGGCGGGCGGGCACCCGAAGGCGATCGCGACCGGCAGCCGCTCTCCCCTCCTCGCCGCCACCTGGTAGTGGTTCCGGCTGTCCTTGTGGATCTGCCAGTGCATGCCGATGGTGCGCTTGTCGTGGCGCTGCAGGCGGTACAGGCCGAGATTCCGTACGCCGCTCTCCGGGTCCTTGGTGTGGGTCAGCCCCAGGTTGAAGAAGGAGCCGCCGTCCTTGGGCCAGGTGAACAGGGCCGGGAGACGATCCAGGTCGACCTCGTCGCCGTGCAGCACGACCTCCTGCACCGGCGCGTTGTCGGACTTCACCTTCTTCGGGGGTACGTGCGTCATGGCGCCGAGCTTCCCGAAGGCCTCGCGGACCCCGACGAACCCGTGCGGCAGCTCGGGCTTGAGCAGCCCGCCGATCTTGTCGGAGATGTCGCCGTACGACTTCAGGCCCAGGGCCTTGAGCAGCCGCCGGTCGGTCCCGAAGACGTTCATCGCGAGGGGCATCGACGACCCCTTCACGTTCTCGAAGAGCAGCGCGGGACCGCCGGACTTCTGCACGCGGTCGACGATCTCCCCGACCTCCAGATACGGATCGACCTCAGCCTTGACGCGCTTGAGGTCGCCTTCGCGCTCCAGCGCCCTGAGCAGGGAACGAAGATCGTCGTAAGCCATGGGGTCAAGTATCCCCGAGGGGCTACCCTGGCCATTGACCCGGGGGCCGTGCCCCCGGCCCCGACGACCGTTTCACTGGAGAGGGCCCATGCTCCGGGTGCTGATGTTCCTCGTGCCACTGGCGCTGAGCGTGTACGCGTTCATCGACTGCATCAGCACGAAGGAAGAGGACATCCGCCACATGCCCAAGCCGCTGTGGGCGATCCTCGTCCTGGTGTTCCCGCTGGTCGGCTCCATCTCCTGGATGATCGCGGGCAAGAAGCGCAGCCCGGCCGCCGAGGGCTGGTCCGGCGTACGGGACCAGCGTCGACGGCAGCGGTGGGTCGCCCCCGACGACAATCCCGAGTTCCTGAAGTCGCTGGACGAGGACGACGACGAGAAGAAGCGCGACGAGCCCTGACCGGCGCTCCTGTTGGCCACGCTCGGTCACAACTCACCGAGAATGAGCGGCGGATGATACATCCCGCTCGGACGGCGACAGACCTCGGGACGTTTACCCAAGCAAGTTGCACAACTTTTTTCAGCCTACCCGAGGGTAACAATCGCCTTCATTCTCAAGAGAGTTGCTCGAACACACCCCTCACATGCAAGGCGTGAACGTCACAGAGCACAGGAATGTCGACTCATCTATTCGAACTCGCCGCCCACTCCCGCACGTTGACGCCGCACGTCCGTTGATGACGCGGGGTTGACCCACATGAGTGATAGGGGTTCCGAGCCCGACACCCGGTAGTCTCCTCCTAGCTCCTCGCTGTACCGGTGCCCGTGGGCGCCGTACGGGTTCACAAGGCCCGGTACCCAACAGAGAGGAGCAAGGTCCGTGGCTAGCCCTGACCAGCCGAGCGACCGGGACGACGCCGTCCCCCCTGACCCGCAGGATCCGGGCCCACCGGAACCGGACACCACGGGCCGGGACAGCGCCGATCCGCCGCACGGCACTCCAGAGGCGGACCGCGGTAACGCGCCGCGCAGTCGGGCACGCGTGGCCGGCGAGTGCCTGTATTGGCTCGTCCGGCTGATGCTCGACCTGTACGACAACGGCGGATGAGGTTGGGACCTCATCCGCCGTCAGTTACCGAATAGTCGGCACGTGGGCCCGCGGTCAGGTTCCCGCCTTGGCGCGGGCCCACAGTCACTCTTCGGTAAGTCGTCGCGGAGCACAGCGCTCCGGGGACAGTCCCACTGTAGAGATCCCCCCAGAAAGCCACCCCGTTGCGCGCCCATCCTGATGCCCGCAGCCATGCCACGGAAACCCAAAACAGTTCTGAACGGTACCACGCCATACCACTTGAGCTGCAGAAAGCCGCCAGAACACCCTTCAGGATGAATCCGCACCCACGATAATGGACGTGAACGGTACCGCACGGCTAGCAAAGCTAGTTTGAATGGGTAACGAGAGAGGGAGCGGGCGGCAGTGGCTCGTGGCATGACGGACTTCGACGGCGAGGCCCTGCGCACCGCGCGCCTGACCCGCCCGGTGGACGGCGAGCTCCTCAGCGCGGAGGCGGTCGCCAGGCGCCTGGGCACGTCCAAGAGCCGCATCCTCGCCTACGAGAACAACACCTCCAAGCCGGATCCGAAACGCATCGCGCAGCTCAGCGACCTCTTCAGCATCCCCGCACGCAGACTCCGCACGAAGCGCGCCCTGGCCGACCTCCACGGGCTGCGCTGCCAGAGCGGACTGACCCTGGCCGAGGCCGCCGCGAAAGTCGGTATCAGCCGCAGCAGTTATGCCAACCTCGAGCGGCGCGCCCTGCTGCCCGTCCGGGACGACGGAACGGTTCGCATGAACCTGGCCCGCGTCTTCGGCGTGACGCCCGCCGTCATCGACCGCGCGCTGCTCAAACACCCCGCGGCGGTCGCCCGCCAGGCCGAACTGGCCGAACAGCTCCGCATCGTCTTCCAGCGGGCCCACCAGGAGCACGCCCCCGCCGTCATCGACGTCGACGACCCCCTGCTCCAGCGCATCGCCAAGCTCCTGCAGCGGTCCCCGAAAGTCGCCTGCCGCATCGTCAACGCCGAACTCGACGCCTACCGCGAGCTGTTGCGCGACCATGCGCGTATGAAGGTCGACGAGGCCTTCGCACAGTCGGCCGACGACGCGGCCGGCGCCCGCAACCGCCGTATCCGTCTCGAAGCCCTGATCGAGCTGGCCGAACCCACCGCCGCGAAGAATGTGAGCCGGTTTCTGTCGGAGGCGATGAACGTCCGTCAGTGGCGGCTCATGGTCGCCCTCACCAACGCCGGCCTCGACGGCATCGCCCTGTCCAGCATCTCGCGCTACGCGTCCGCCGCGGACCTCGCCGTCCTCCAGATCCGGCAGTACGCCACCGTCCTGCAACGCGGCGACCAGGCCTACGCCACGCCCACCGAGAACGGCCTCAGCACGGTCCGTACCAACTACGCCCGCTACGGCCGGCTGTATCCACGGGTGCCGGCACCCAACCTGAGCCGCTACTGGGACCAGCGCCGGCGCCCGATCGTGGTGCGACGGGCCGTACGGCCGGCGCAGGACACCATCTGAGCGCCGGGCCGGCCCACGCAGCCGTCAGCCCACGCCCCTCGTCGCCTCTCCCGGCGCCCCCTCCGCCACGAGCCTGCCTCCCCCCGACCCGCCTTCCGGCCCGAGGTCGATCAGCCAGTCCGAGGCGTGGGCGACGTCGAGGTTGTGCTCGATGGTGACGACCGAGTGGCCGGTGTCGACGAGGCGTTGGAGTACGGCGAGGAGGCGGGCCGTGTCGGCGCAGTGGAGGCCGGTGGTGGGTTCGTCCAGGAGGTAGAGGGTGCTGCCGGCAGCCTTGCGGCCCAGTTCCTTGGCCAGTTTCAGGCGTTGGGCCTCGCCCCCGGAGAGCGTCGTGGCCGGCTGGCCCAACGGGAGATAGCCGAGACCGACGTCGGACAGGCGGCGCAGGCGGGCGGTGATCGCCGGGACATCGGCGAACATCGCCAGGGCCTCGTCGACCGTCGCCTGAAGCACCTCGGCGATGTCGTGTCCGGCATGGCGCACCGACAGCACCTCCGGCTTGAAGCGCCGGCCGCGGCAGCCCGGACACCTCACCTCCACCGGCGGCAGGAAGTGCATATGGACCGAGAGCACGCCGGCACCCTCGCACCGTTCGCAACGGCCACCGGGGACGTTGAAGGAGAAGGCGCCGGGAGTCAGCCGCCCGCCGGAGCGGGCCGCGAACGTCTCCCTGATCGGGGTGAACACATCCGAGTAGGTCGCCGCGTTCGAGCGGGGCAGCCGGCTGATCGGCTCCTGGTCGATGGTCACCACCTTGCCCAGGTGCTCCCAGCCGTCGATCCCGTCGTGCTCGCCGGGCCGGTCCCCCGCGCCGTGGAAGTGCCTGCGGGCCGCCCGGCCCAGGATCTCCAGCAGCAGGGTCGACTTCCCCGACCCGGACGGCCCGGTGACGGTGACCAGGCGGCCGAGCGGGATCCGTACGGTGAGGTCCTTGAGGTTGTGCGCCCGCGCCCCGCGAATCACCAGCGCCCGGCCGGCGTTCCCCCGCCCCTTCGAGGCGGGCGCCGACAGCCGGCCCGCCAGATACGCCCCCGTGATCGAGCCGGGAGCCTCAGCGGCCGTAAAGCCGCCCTCGGCCCCCGTCAGCGAGCCCACGGTCCCCGTGGCCCCGGCCCGCGCCACCTCCTGCGGCGTCCCCTGCGCCACGATCCGCCCGCCGTCGCGCCCCGCGCCCGGACCGACGTCCACCACATGGTCCGCCGCCCGCAGCACGTCCAGGTCGTGCTCGATGACCAGCACCGTGTTGCCGAGGTCCCGCAGCCTGCGCAGCACGTCGACCAGGCGGGCGGTGTCGGCGGGGTGGAGTCCCATGGTCGGCTCGTCCAGGACGTACAGCACGCCCGTGAGCCCCGATCCCAGCAGCGCGGCCAGCCGCAGCCGCTGCGACTCGCCCGCGGACAGGCTCGGGGTCGGCTGCTCCAGGGTGAGATAGCCGACGCCGACGTCGACCAGCCGTCGTACCCGCTCTTCGAGGTCGGCGACGACCGGCTCCACGAACAGCCACTCCTCTTCGGAGACCCGCTCCCGCAACCCGCCGAGCCAGGCGGCGAGTTCGTCGAGGGACGCACGGGCCGCCTCGACGATCGTCAGGCCGTGCACGGTGACCGCCCGGCTCTCCGCCCGCAGCCGCGCGCCCCCGCACTCCCCGCAGACCTCCTTGACCAGGGCCTGCTTCTCGGTTCGCTCCCGGTACTCGGTGTCCTCGATGCGCTCGGCGTAGCGCCGCATCACCGCGGTGGCGACGCCTTCGAAGCGTCCGGCGGTGACGGTGGCGGGCGGCTCGGTGTCCGGGAAGTGGCGGCGGAACTCGGGGCTTTCGACGCCGTACAGGAGCAAGTCCCGCTCAGGATCGATCAGTTGGTCCAGCGGACGTTCGGTGTCGAAGGTGAACCCGTAGTGCCGCGCTGCCGCCCTCAGCACCTGCACAGTGCGCTCGACGGCCTTCGGGTGCAGGCCGAGTACGGCCCCCTCGGCGACCGATCGCCCGCCGTCGACCAGGCGGCTCACGTCCGCCCGGATCACCTCGCCCAGGCCGGTGCAGGTGGGGCAGGCGCCGGCGGGCTTGTTGAAGGAGAAGGAGCCCATCACCAGCTCGGGGACGGGGGCACCGCAGTGCGGGCAGGGGCTCTGCTCGCCCTCGGTGTCCTCGTCGTCGTACTCGTACGCGTGCGACGGCGGGACGTCCTTCCCGCAGCCGGGACACGGCCGTATCCCGATCCTCGACCACAGCAGCCGCAGATAGGTGAACACCTCGGTGACGGTGCCGACCGTGGAGCGGGGGCTGCGGTTGGTGAGGTGCTGGTCGACGCTGATGGACGGGGACAGGCCGGTGATGGAGTCCACGGAGGGGCGGCTGACCAGACCGGTGACCATGCCAAGCGACTCCATGTACTGCCGCTGGCCCTCCCGGTGGAGGGTGTCGAAGGCGAGGGTGGACTTGCCGGAGCCGGACAGGCCGGTCATGACGATCAGCTTGTTCTTGGGGATCGCGAGGGTGACGTTGTCGAGGTTGTGCAGACGGGCGCCGGTGATGTGGATGCAGTCCTCCATGCCTTCAAGTTTTTCATTGAAGTGCTTTTGGAGACTTTGGACGCCCATCGCCCTGGTGATACGGGAATCGGGATCGCGTAACCTTCAAGTCCCGTGAGGAACGACGACGAACGCCTGCGGCCGGTCGACCTGGCCCGCCTCGCGGGGATCTCGACGCAGCAGGTCCGCAACTACGAGGAGGCGGGGATCCTGCCCCCGGCCGCGCGCACGGCGTCCGGCTACCGGACCTTCACCGGTGTGCACCGCCGGGCGCTGCTGACCTATCGCGCACTGCGGCGCGGCTACGGGCCGGTGACGGCGGCGGGGATCATGCGTGCCGTGCACGCCGGTGCCGTCCCGGCCGCGCTCGCCCTGGTCGACGCCGCGCACGCCGCGCTGCACCAGGAGCGGGCGGCGCTGCGGGCGACGAGCGAGGCCCTGGAGACGCTGGCCGGGGCGCCCCCGGCCGAGCTGCCGCGTTCCGGGCTGCGTATCGGCGAGGTGGCCGCGCTGCTCGGGGTGCGGACGTCGGCGCTGCGAGTGTGGGAGGCGGCCGGACTGATCACGCCGGAACGGGAGCGGGGCACGAGGTACCGCGTCTACCGCCCCGTCGACGTCCGCGACACCCGCCTGATCCACACCCTGCGCCGCAGCCACTACCTCCTCGGCCAGATCCGCCCGGTCCTGGACGGCCTGCGCCGCGAAGGCAGCAGCGAGGCCCTGCGGGCGGCGATCGCGACGCGGGGTGAGGCGCTGACGGCCCGCACCCGGGCCATGCTGTCCGGCGCCGGCCGCCTGGACGACTACCTGGAGTGCACCGGAGAGTGAGAGCCATGGATCTCTTGGACGAGGCGACGGCCCGTATCTGGCTCGCCACCGCCGTCGCCGAGGCGCGTGCCGGGCTCGGCGAAGGGGGCATCCCCATCGGCGCCGCCCTCTACGGCCCCGACGGGGCCCTCCTCGGGCGCGGGCACAACCGGCGGGTGCAGGACGGCGACCCGTCCACGCACGCGGAGACGGCGGCCTTCCGGGCGGCGGGGCGGCAGCGGTCGTATCGGGGTACGACCATGGTGACCACGCTGTCGCCGTGCTGGTACTGCTCAGGGCTGGTGCGGCAGTTCGGGATCTCGCGGGTGGTGATCGGGGAGGCGGTCACCTTCTGCGGCGGGCACGACTGGCTGGCCGAGCACGGTGTGCGGATCGTGCTCCTGGACGACCCCGAGTGCATCGGGATGATGCGCGACTTCATCAAGGACCATCCGGCACTGTGGAACGAGGACATTGGTGACATCGGTGACATCGGTAAGTGAGCCACGTAAGCCACGCATCCCCACGATCGACCTCAGGCCCTGGCTCGACGGCGACGCCGAGGCGCGCGGGGCGATCGCCCGCACCGTCGACGAGGCCCTCCAGACCGCCGGCTTCCTCCTGGTCACCGGGCACGGTGTCGACCCGGCCCTGCGCGCCCGGATCCGGGAGGTGGCCCGTGTCTTCTTCACCCTCCCGCCGGACGTCAAGCAGCCCTACGCCGTGAAGGTCGGCGACCGCGGCTGGCTCGGCCCCGGGGCGGAGGCCAACGGCTACTCGGAGGGCACCGAGACCCCGCCGGACCTGAAGGAGTCCCTGAGCTTCGCGACGCACGAGCCCTTCGACGACCCGGCGACCAACGCCGAGTGGTGCGCGCCGAACGTGTGGCCCGCCGAGGTGCCCGAGCTGCGGGCGCTGGTCGAGGAGTACCTGACGCGGATGGCCGAGCTGGAGAAGACGCTGCTGTCCCTGCTCGGTGAGGCCCTGGGCCTGGAACCGGACTTCTTCTCACGGCACATGGACCATCCGACGTACGGCTTCAACATCAACTGGTACCCGGGTACCGAGGTCGTCGGGGAACCGGAACCCGGCCAGTTCCGCATCGGGCCGCACACCGACTTCGGGACGGTGACGATCCTCGACCGGCAGGCGGGCAAGGGCGGGTTGCAGGTCTACACGGACGACGGCGGGTGGGAGGACGCGCCGTACGATCCGGACGCCTTCACCATCAACATCGGGGACCTGATGGCCCGTTGGACCGGCGGCCGGTGGCGGTCGGGCCGGCATCGCGTGCTGCCGCCGCCCGCCGACGCGCCGGCCGAGGAGCTGATGTCCCTCGTCTACTTCGGCGAGTGCACGCCGGGGACGCGGGTCGAGTCGGTACCGGCGCCCGTCGGCCGGGTGGCGTACGAGCCGGTCGACTCGCATGTGTACCTGCGGGAGAAGCTGGATTCGATCACGGTGGACTGATCGCGCTCGGCTGATCGTCGCGAACCGTTTCTGAGCAAGGGTTGCCTCGTTGGGCGGGATACCACCCTTTCGGGTGTGTCCCCCGCCGCGAATGGAGCCGCCTGTGCGAATGACTGACATCCAGCGCTGCGAGGTCCGGCCCGGACGTCTCGTGGAATGGACGCTCAGCCCGTCGACCGTCGCGACGGCGACAGGGCTGCCCGAGGACTCGCGGCCGCCGGCGTACATCCAGGAGTCGCACATCAGGACCGCCCGGTCCGTACGCGAGGACGGCCTGTTCGTGCCGACCTGGCTCGGCACCGCCTTCGACATCCCGGGCCGGGCCGACCTCGACGCGCTTCAGGAGGCGCTGCGCGGCTGGACACTGCGGCACGAGACGCTGCGCAGCGGCTTCCGCTGGTCCGGGGAGTCCGGCGACGAGATGCGCCGGTTCACGCTCGACGCCGACGCCGTGTCCCTGCGGCGCGTGGACGTCGGCGACTTCACCGACCCGGCTGAGCTGGTCGGGTACCTCCAGGACCGGTTCGACGCCACGGCGGACGCGTTGCGCTGGCCCAACCTGATCTACGCGGCCGTCGTCCGGGACGACTCCACCAGCGTGTACATGGCCTTCGACCACAGCAATGTCGACGGCCACTCCATCCACCGCATCCCCGGCGAGATCCACGAGCTCTACGCGGCGCGCGTCGCGGGCCGGGCGATGGAGCTCGGGCCGGTCAGCAGCTACGTCGACTTCTGCGAGATCGAGCGGACGGACGCCGACCGGATCGACGACAGCCACGACATCGTCGCCCGCTGGCGGGAGTTCGTCGGCCGCTGCGACGGCAGGCTGCCGAACTTCCCCATCGACCTCGGCCTGGACCCCGACGCCGGGCTGCCCACCCAGAGTCTCCTGCGCGAGGAGCTCGCGGACCGGGACACCGCCGCCGCCTTCGAGGCGTACTGCCGCCCCTACGGCGGCAGCGCGGTCGGCATCCTGGCCGCCACCGCCCTCATCGTCCACGAGATCGGCGGCGAGCCCGTCTACCGCACCGTCGTGCCCTTCCACACCCGGGTGAAGTCCCGCTGGTCGGACTCCGTGGGCTGGTACGTGGGCGGCGCCCCCATCGAGATCCCCATGACCGAGGCCCGCGACCTGCCCAGCGCCCTGCGGACGGTACGCGCCACGCTGCACGCCAACCGGCACATGGCCCGCATGCCGCTGGCCCGGGTGCTGCGCCTGCTCGGCGCGGACTTCCGCCCCACCTCCCCCGACCTGTACTCGATCGTCTCCTACGTCGACGCCCGCGGCGTCCCCGGATCCGGGCGCTGGGCCGAGCAGAAGGCGTACGGGCTGATCCGGGTGTCGTACGGCGACCAGGTGTGCGCCTGGGTCACCCGCCTCCATGAGGGCCTGTGGTTCGCGAGCCGCTACCCGGACACGGACGTCGCGGGCAAGAACATGCGGCTGTACATGGAGCGGCTGCGGGACGTCATCGCGTCGACGGTCACGGGCCCGGTTCAAGTACTTCGATAAGCCGCTCGAAGCGTGCCCGCCACCGCTGCTCCGACTCCTCCCCGCGCTGGAACTCATGGGTGAAGCGCAGGGCGCTGCCCTCGTCCCCGTCGCGCTCCAGATGGAACCTGAGCCGACCGCCGCCCTCCAGGGTGTACTCGGCGATCCGCTCCACGTCCCATGCGGTGACCCGCCCGGAGCCGATGTCACGCAGCGTGACCGCTCCGCCGAGCCGGGGTTCCAGGACGTCGGCCGGCGTCAACCACGCCGCGAGCCCCTCCTGGGTGGCCAGGGCCGGCCAGACCGTCTCCATGGGCCGGGGAAGCCGCACGAGGAAGTGCAGGATGTGCGTGTTCCCGTGGGCCTGGCTGGTGCCCTGTTCGATGGAACCGCTCATAGCACCAGCCTGACTCCGCCGGGGACGATCCGCACCCCTTACGCCCGCTGACCTGCCTTGTCGACGACAGGGCCTAGACCCCGGCGTACGAGTGCTTGCCGGAGACGAAGATGTTGACGCCGTAGTAGTTGAACAGCCAGCAGCCGAATGCGATGAGGGCGAGGTAGGCGGCCTTGCGGCCCTTCCAGCCGGCCGTGGCGCGGGCGTGCAGGTAGCAGGCGTAGGCGACCCAGGTGATGAAGGACCAGGTCTCCTTGGGGTCCCAGCCCCAGTAGCGGCCCCAGGCGTCGCCCGCCCAGATCGCGCCCGCGATGATCGTGAAGGTCCACAGCGGGAAGACGGCGGCGTTGACGCGGTACGAGAACTTGTCGAGGGACGCCGAGGCGGGCAGCCGGTCCAGGACGGAGTTCGCGAAGCGGCCCGGCGTGCCGCCGTTCGCCAGCTTGTTCTCGTACGAGTCCTTGAACAGGTAGAGCAGCGTGGAGACGGCACCCACGTAGAACACCGCGCCGCAGAAGATCGCCGTGGAGACGTGGATGTACAGCCAGTACGAGTGAAGGGCGGGAACCAACTGGTCGCTGGCGGTGTACAAGACAGTGACGGCGAGGCCGAGGTCCAGGAGGACCGTGGTGATCAGGAACAGCCCGAGCCAGCGCACGTTCTTCTTCAGCGCGAGCAGCGAGAGGTACACGCCGACGGCGACCGTGGAGAAGGTGATGTTGAACTCGTACATGTTGCCCCACGGCGCCCGCTGCACCGACAGGGCCCGCGCGAGCACACCGCCGAACTCGATCAGGAAGGCGAGGACGGTGAGGGAGATGGCGATACGCCCGTAGAGGTCGCCCTGCGCGTCCCCGCCGTGCGCCCCGGGCCCGTCCGGCACGTCCCGCTGCCCGGCCGTGGCCCGCACGACGACCTTCGGCCGCTCCAGTACGGCCGTGGAGCCGCCCTTCTTCACGGTGACGGCCGGCGCGGCGGCCTTGCCGGCCTTCGCCGGGGTGAGCGCGGCGGCCGTGCGGCCGACCTTGCTGCGGCTGCCGAGGAGCCACTCGGCGATGTACGCGAAGAAGGCCAGCGTGTAGACGGCCATCGACGAGTAGATCAGCGTGTTGCTGATGTTCGCGAGGTTTTCGTTGGTGGCGGCGGCCAGCTCGGTCGCGGCGGCGAGAGTCACTTGGTCTCAGCCCCTTCGGCGGGTGCGACTTGGGGGTCGGGGGTGGGGGTGTCGTCGGTGGAGTCGTCGTCGGGGTCGGGCGTGCCCGGCGCCTGCTCGTACAGGACCCCGGCGAGGTCGCCGAGTTCCTCCGGCACCTTGGCGGACTCGCTGCGGCCGAGGCCGGCCATCTCGACGACGGTGACGCCGTCGGGGCCCGTGGTGGCCCGCACCCACACGCGGCGGCGCTGGATGAAGAGGGAGGCGGCGAGGCCGAGGATCGCGGCGACGGAACCGGCGAGCGCCCAGCCGCTGGCGGGCTGGCGGGCGACCTGGAAGCCGGCCCACTCCTTGATCTCCTTCTCGAAGGTGATCGAGCCGGCGCCGTTCGGGAGCTTCATGGTCTCGCCGGGCTTGAGGTTCTCCCGGAGCTGCTCGCCCTTGGCGTTCTTGAACCCCGTCAGGTTCCTCTTGTTCAGCTGGTACACGCTCTGCGGGATGCCCGAGTTGACGCCGAGTTCGCCGTGGTAGGCCTCCAGGTTCAGCACCGGGTTCAGCAGGGCCGGGAACTGCGAGACCACGGCGGTGCCGGCGCCGCCGTACGACGGCAGGAAGAAGGCCTGGAAGCCGAGCTGGTCCCACTTCCCCTTGGCGTCGGTGTAGCCGTCCATGACCTTGATGGCGCCGGTGGAGGTGACGTTGCCGTCGAGCGGGAGGAGGGGGACGGCGTCGTGGTAGACGACGTTGCCCCTGCCGTCGCGGACCGTGATGACGGGGGCGTAGCCGTGGCTGACGAGGTAGACCTTCGAGTCGCCGATCTCCAGCGGCTCGTTGACCTTGACGGTGGCCTTCTCGTCCTTGCCGTAGGCGCCCACGCTGTAGGTGATGTCGGCCTGGTAGGTGCGCGGGGTGCCGCGGTTGGGGCCGGTCACCTCGTAGGTGCCCTTGAAGTTCTTCAGGGTGAAGCTGAACGGGTCGAGGTCGTCCTGGCTGAAGAGGCTGCCGGACTTGAAGTCGTCGTACTGGGTGAGGGTGTTGGAGAACCCGTCGCCCTCGACGGTCAGCTTGTTGCCCTCGGACTTGAAGAGCTGGCCCCAGGCGAAGGCGATCAGCATCACGATCAGCGCGATGTGGAAGAGGAGGTTGCCGACCTCCCGCAGATAGCCCTTCTCGGCGGCGACGGCGTCACCGGAGGGGTGAGCGCGGAAGCGGCGCTTCTTCAGCAGGGCGAGCGCGGCCTCGCGGACCTGCTCGGGCTCGGCCTCGGTGCGCCAGGTGGTGTAGGCGGGCAGCCGGGTCAGGCGCTTCGGGGCGGCCGGTGGGCGGCCGCGCAGCTGGCCGACGAACTGCCAGGTGCGCGGGACGATGCAGCCGATGAGGGAGACGAACAGCAGGATGTAGATCGCGGAGAACCACACCGAGCTGTAGACGTTGAAGAGGCCGAGCTTGTCGTAGATCGGCGCGAGCGTCTCGTGCGCCTGGCGGAACTCGGCGACCTTCGTCTCGTCGATACCGGTCTGCGGGATGAGCGAGCCGGGGATCGCGCCGAGCGACAGCAGCAGGAGAAGCAGCAGCGCCACCCGCATCGAGGTGAGCTGCCGCCAGAACCAGCGGGCCCAGCCGATGAGGCCGAGGGAGGGCGGGCTGGAGATCTCCTCGGCGGGGGCGGTGGAGAGCTGGGAGCCGGCGGCGCCCAGGTCCTCGTCAGCGGGGGCCGGGGCGGCCTTGTCGGTCGTGTTGCTCATCGATCAGATCCCCACAGTGAAGCCGCTGGACCAGACCTGCATCTCCTGCACGATGCGGTCCCACGCGCCGGTCAGCAGCAGCACACCGGTCGCGATCATCATGGTGCCGCCGATGCGCATCACCCAGACATAGTGGCGCTTGACCCAGGCGAAGGCGCCGAGGGCCTTGCGGAAGGCTACGGCAGCGAGCACGAAGGGGACGCCGAGACCGAGGCAGTAGGCGACGGTGAGTACGGCGCCGCGGCCCGCGCTGCCCTCGTGGGCCGCGAGGATCGTCACGGAGGAGAGAGTGGGACCCAGACAGGGCGTCCAGCCGATACCGAAGAGGGCGCCCAGCAGGGGGGCACCGGCCAGCCCGGTGGTCGGCTTGGTGTGGAAGCGGAACTCGCGCTGGGTGAGCCAGGGCATCAGGCCCATGAAGAAGAGGCCCATGACGACCATGAGGACGCCGAGGACCTTCGTCAGGACGTCCTTGTTCTCCTGCAGGTTGGCGCCCCAGTAGCCGAACAGCGCCCCGCCGGAGACGAACACGGCGGTGAAGCCGAGCACGAACAGGGAGGCACCGGCGACCATCCGGCCGCGCCGGGCGTCGGCCAGGTCGGTGCCGCTGACTCCGGTGACGTAGGACAGATAGCCGGGCACGAGCGGCAGGACGCACGGGGAGAAGAAGGAGACGAGGCCGGCGAGCAGAGCGATCGGCAGCGCGATCAGCAGGGCGCCGTTCAGCACGGTGTCGTTGTAGCTCGCGGCCTCGGCGAGCGTGGACGGTGCGCTCACGTCACTTCTCCGCGAGGACGGGCTTGATCATGCCGCGCAGTGTCTCCTCGCTGAGGGGGGTCAGCGCACGCGCGGCGATCCTTCCCTCCCGGTCGATGACGAGCGTGGAGGGGATCGCCTGCGGGTTGAGCGTGCCCTTCTCGAAGCGGAGCATCTGCTTGCCCGTGGGGTCGTACAGGCTCGGGTAGGTGACCCCGTACTCCTTCTCGAAGGCCTTCGCGGGAGTGGTGCTGGTGTCCCGGGTGTTGATGCCGACGAACTCGACACCCTGGTCCTTGACGTCCTCGTAGACGGTCTGGAAGTTCTTCGCCTCGGCCCGGCACGGCGGGCACCACGATCCCCAGACGTTGATGACGAGGATCTTGCCCTTGTAGTCGGCGGTGCTGAGCTGCTTGCCGTCGATGGTCTCGCCGGACAGCTCCGGCGCCTCGGCGCGCTTGCCCTGCGCGACCGAGTCGATGCCGTTGCCGCCGGCGACGAAGTTGGTGTCGCCGCCCCCACCGGACGTACCGCCCGAACTGCACGCGGACAGGGTCAGCGCGGCAACGGCGGCGCTGGTGACGGCGAGCAGGGCGGTACGGCTACTGGCGCGACGGGCGGCACTCATGTGAAAAGTTTCGCATGTCCGTTCCGGGGATCTTGCGCACCCCCCTCCCGGGCGTAAACCCGCATTTCAGGCAGCGTTTTGAGTGCCCGTGGCGGAGCCGGTGGAGGGGCTCGTGGAACCGCCCTTCAGGAAAGCCTTCCAGCCACCGGCGGGCGCCTGGCCGACGTCCAGGGTGCGCAGCTTGTCGAGAACGTCCGGCTTCTGTACGTCCATCCAGTCCACGAACTGCCGGAAGGAGACGAGCCGGATGTCGGCACCCTTCTCCTTCTCCCGCGCGATGTGCTTGAGGGCTTCCTCGACGGCGTCCATGTATATGCCGCCGTTCCACTGCTCGAAGTGGTTGCCGACGAAGAAGGGGGCGCGGTTTGTCTCGTATGCCCGCTTGAATCCCTGGATGTACGCCTGCGCCGACTGCTCGCGCCAGGCCGGGTAGTTGTGGCTGGGCGCGTTCGTCGAGTTGATCGACTGGTTGGCGAGCATGTTGTAGTCCATGGACAGGACCTCGAACGAACGTCCGGGGAAAGGTATCTGCTGCAACGGCAGATCCCACAGCCCCTGCTTCTTCGTCGGCCACACCTGACGCCCGCCCGGCGAGGAGGCGTCGTACCGCCAGCCGAGCTCACGGGCGGTGGGCAGCAGGTTGTCCTGGCCGAGGAGGCAGGGCGTACGGCCGCCGACGAGTTCCTTGTCGTAGTCGAACGGCAGGGAGGGCAGGTCGGTCCACCCGGTGTTGGTCCGCCACTCCTTGACGAAGGCCTTGGCCTGCTCGATCTCGCTGCGCCAGTGCTTCGGCGTCCAGTGGGCGACCGAGCCGGAGCCTTCCCCGCAGAAGTGCCCGTTGAAGTGGGTGCCTATCTCATGCCCCTCGAGCCAGGCGCGACGCACGCCCTTGAGCGTCTCCTTGATGTGGTCGTCGGTGAGGTAGCCGATGTCGGAGGCGCCGCGTGCGTTGTTCGGGGGGTCGTAGAGCCGCTTCTTCGACTCGGGGAGCAGATAGAGCCCCGAGAGGAAGAAGGTCATGTGGGCTTCGTGCTCCTTGGCGAGGTCGAGGAAGCGCGGGAAGAGGCCGTTGCCGACCTCGCCGGCGCCGTCCCAGGAGAAGACGACGAACTGCGGCGGCTCCTGGCCGGGCTCCAGCGGCTCGGGCCTGCCGGGCTGGTGGGGCTGCTTGCCGGTGTGGGAGGTGGAGCCGTCACCTATGGGACGGGCGCGGTTGGCCTGCGTTCCGGGCTCGTTGCCCTCGCCGCCGGAGGAACCTCCGCCCTGGTTCGACCCGTCTGACGCGGTGAGGGCGCCGCATCCGGAGAGTCCGACGGCGGCGGCCGTACCCACACCGAGCCCGATAAGTCCCCTTCGGCTGAAGTTGCGCATTACTGCCCCGTCCGTCGTGTTTCTCTGGGTGGTCACCCAGTCAGAGGGCACGACGAACGGGGAGGTTCCTCCTGATCACGGAGGATTGGCAACAAATGTCACAGACATGTACTGAGCGCCCCGAAGGGGCGCGGGCTGTATCGATATGCGGCTCCGCCGCGTGGGCGCGACCAGCCCCCACCGGGCCTGCAGATGCATCACGGCGCTCCCGGCGGCGCGTCTACGCTCCGAAGGCCTTGTCCTTCCCCTTCACCGGCTTTGCACCGGCGCGGAGATGGGCGGGCACGAGATCGATGGCGGGCTCGGAGTACCCGACGGACACGATCCGGTCACCCTGGTAGGTGAAGGTCGTCAGGGACGCGAGCGTGCACTGCCGCTTGCGCGGGTCGTGCCACAGCCGCCGCTTCTCGACATAGCTGCGCACGATCCAGATCGGCAGCTGATGACTGACCAGTACGGCCTCGTGCCCACGCGCCGCGTCCTTGGCGGAGTCGAGGGCGCCCATCATGCGGATGACCTGGTCGACGTACGGCTCACCCCAGGACGGCCTGAAGGGGTTGACGAGATGCTTCCAGTTCTCCGGCCGCTTCAGGGCGCCGTCCCCCACTCCGAAGGTCTTGCCCTGGAAGACGTTGTCGGCCTCGATGAGCCGTTCGTCGGTCGCGAGGTCCAGTCCGTGCGTCTTGGCGATCGGTGTCGCGGTCTCCTGCGCCCGCTCCAGCGGCGAGGAGCAGACGTACGTGATGTCACGGGTGGCGAGATGCTCGGCGACCCGGTCGGCCATCTGCCGCCCGAGGTCGGAGAGGTGGTAGCCCGCCAGACGGCCGTAGAGGATCCCGTCCGGGTTGGCGACCTCGCCGTGCCGCATGACATGTACGACGGTGACGTCGCTGTCGCTCTTGTGGACGCCGTCGCCCTTGTTGCTGTCGGTGCTCATGCCGCCGTGGCCTCCGCCGCCGCTCGGGCCGCCGCCGGGAGGGCGTCGGCGATCCGCTGGACGGCCTGCTCGTCGTGTGCCGTGGAAACGAACCAGGACTCGAAGGACGAGGGCGGCAGATAGACGCCCTGCGCCAGCATCGAGTGGAAGAAGGCGGTGAAGCGGAAGGACTCCTGCCGCTTGGCGTCCTCGTAGTTGCGGACCTCTCGGTCCGTGAAGAAGACGGAGAACATGTTGGAGGCGTTCTGCAGCCGGTGCGCGACGCCTTCCTTGGTGAGGGCCTCGGTGACGAGGGACTGGATGGTCTCCGACACCGTGTCGACCTTGTCGTACGCGGCGTCGTCGAGCAGCCGGAGCTGGGCGAGGCCGGCGGCGGTGGCGATCGGGTTACCGGAGAGGGTGCCGGCCTGGTAGACGGGCCCGGCGGGCGCGAGGTGGGCCATGACGTCGGCGCGGCCACCGAAGGCGGCGGCCGGGAAGCCGCCTCCCATCACCTTGCCGAAGGTCATGAGGTCCGGCTTGACCCCGTCGATGCCGTACCACCCGGCGCGACTGGTCCGGAACCCGGTCATGACCTCGTCGGAGATGTACAGGGCGCCGTTCTTCCGGCAGGCGTCCTTCAGCCCCTCGTTGAAGCCGGGCTGCGGCGGGACGACGCCCATGTTGCCCGGCGAGGCCTCGGTGATGACGCAGGCGATCTCACCGGGGTAGCGGTGGAAGGCCTCGTGCACGGACTCGAGGTCGTTGTAGGGGAGGACGATGGTGTCGCCGGCCTGGGCGCCGGTGACACCCGGGGTGTCGGGAAGAGCGAAGGTGGCGACGCCCGACCCGGCCGCGGCGAGCAGCGAATCGACATGTCCGTGATAACACCCGGCGAACTTGATCACCTTCGACCGCTGGGTGAACCCGCGGGCGAGCCGGATGGCGGACATGGTGGCCTCGGTGCCGCTGGAGACCAGCCGCACCTGCTCGAGCGGGTCGATCCGGTCGACCATCTCCTCGGCGAGCGCGACCTCACCCTCCCCCGGCGTACCGAAGGACGTGCCGCGCGAGACGGCGTCCTGGACGGCGGCGATGACCTCCGGGTGGGAGTGCCCGAGGATCATGGGCCCCCACGAGCAGACGAGGTCGACGTACTCGCGCCCGTCGGCGTCGGTCAGGTACGGACCGGCGCCGGACACCATGAACCGGGGCGTACCGCCCACGGCGCGGAAAGCGCGCACCGGGGAGTTCACGCCGCCGGGCGTAACGGCGGCCGCACGGTCGAACAGAGCCTGCGAGGCAGGCGCATCGTACGGATAGGGCGTTCCTGAAGAGGGCGCTTCGCTCATGACCTGCGACTACTCCGACCTTCTCTGACCTTCTCCGATGATCTCGGACTCCGGTTCCCAGTGACCTCCTCAGGGTAGGCCAGCGGGCGGCGAGGGCAGCGGGCCACCGCTGACCCGACGCCCGGGCTCCCGTGCGCCTCCGCCCTTCCGTCCGCCCCCCTCCGCTCTTCCGCACCCCCTCCCCCCATCCCCTCCACTCCCCTTCACCCCCGCCCCCCGTCGGCGATCTGCGAGACTGGACGTGATACTCACAGCTCATGCGGGGTGTGATGGACAGGGACTGAAAAGATCCTGCGGACAGGTGTTTCAGCGCACGTTTCGGCGGGCGGCCGTGGGGGAGGTCACTGACACGATGATCGGGTTGCGCGGCGGGGACCACGCGTCCTAGAAAAGCAGTCGGGTGGAGATATGCATCGCGGTGGCGGACTGGGCGAGGGGACTGATGACCTGGGTCCTCGACGTGCCCGGCGGGGAAGGCACCGGCGCGACGCGGAGGATTCGAACGAAGCACGTCACGAACACGTAGTACCGGATATGCCTATGCCGGGTGTTCCCAATGAGTCAGAGCGGGCCGACCGACGCAGTGATCGGGATCGGCTGAGGGTGAGCAGGAATGGTGGTCGGGTGGGGGTGACGTACAAGTACTTCGGCGCGCCCGACGGCGCGACCGCGGCCCGGGTCCCGATCTCGATGCGCCCCGAGGAACTCGGCGGCGACGAGCTCGGCATGAACGGCATGTTCACCAAGATCAAGCCGGAGACGATGGCCGCGATGGTCCTGACGGGCATCGAGGGCGTCCCCCTGCACAAGGTCCCACCGCTGGAGCTGGTCGTCCTGCACCCCGACTACGCGGTGGTCAAGCTGCCGATGACGGTGGTGGACCCGCTGCGGGGCATAGGAGAGGAAGCGGTCGGCGCGGCCGCGTTCATCTGGTCGACGGTTCCGGACCGGGGTGGGCCCCGGGACGCGTTCAACGTCTATCAACTGCTGCACGAGTGGCAGGACTTCAGCCATCGGTTGCATGAGGCTGGGCATCAGCCGTATTGCCTTGTGTGGCCCTGAGCTGGGGTTTCACTGAATTCGGGCGGGGTTCTACGACCCCGCCCTCGTCATGTGCGGGGTGGGGCCGGCAGGCCTCGGCACAGCCGGCGTCGCAGACCCGTGCCGCGCAGGAGGCCGCCGCCACGCAGGAGATGAGAGTGCAGTCGGACGTCCCGGAGCAGGGGCCGCGTGGCCTGGTCGGGCGGATGGAACGCCACCAGGTGGCGATCTACCTCGGCGCGATGGCCGTCGGAGGGCTGCTGGGGTGGTCGGCCCCGGACGCCGGCCCCGGCCTGGAGCACGCCATCAACCCCGTCCTCGGCGCGCTGCTGTTCGTCACGTTCCTCCAGGTCCCGGCCGCGGAGCTGTTCCGCTCCCTGCGCGACGGGCGGTTCCTGTCCGCCGCGCTCGTGGTGAACTTCGTGGTCGCGCCGCTGGTCGTCGCCGCGATGTTCGCGTTCCTGCCCGCCGACCAGGCCGTCCGGGTCGGGGTCCTGCTGGTGCTGCTGTGCCCCTGCGTGGACTACGTGATCGTCTTCTGCGGGCTGGCCGGCGGTTCGAGCCGACGTCTGCTGGCCGCCACCCCGCTCCTGCTGGTGGCGCAGATGCTGCTGCTGCCGGGGTTCCTGTACCTGGTCATGGGCTCCGGCCTGGCCGAGATCGTGGACGTGGGTCCGTTCCTGGAGGCCTTCGCCGTCCTGATCGTCGTCCCGCTCGTGCTGGCCTGGGCCCTGCAGGGGTGGGCGGCGCGCCGCCCGGCCGGACAGCGGGTGGCCGACGCCGCGACCAGCACGATGGTGCCGCTGATGGCCGCGACCCTGCTGACGGTGGTCGCCTCCCAGGTGCCCAAGCTCGGCGACAGCCTCACCGATGTCGCCGCCGTCATCCCGTTCTACGCGGCTTTCCTCGTGATCATGGCGTTCGCCGGGAAGGCCGTCGCCCGGCTGTTCCGCCTCGACGCCTCGGCCGGGCGGGCGATCGTCTTCACCGGCGCCACCCGCAACTCGCTGGTCGTGCTGCCCCTGGCCCTGGCCTTGCCCGACACCTTGGCCGTCGCCGCGGTCGTCGTGGTGACGCAGACCCTCGTCGAAGTCCTCGGCATGGTCGCGTACGTCCGCCTCGTCCCCCGCATGATGCCCGCCACGGAACCGGCCGAGGCGCAGCCCGCCGGACACTGACCAGCCGCGACGCCGGGATGGAGCGGTCGGCCGCGCCGGTGCCTGCCGCCCGCTCACGCACCCAGAGCGGCGCGCACCGCCTTGGCCCTCTCCTCCGTGAACACACCGCTGTCCAGCAGCTACAGAACGGACAGCACCCGGCCCGAGGAACCCCAGCTGCCCTCCTCGATCACCCGGAAGTTGACCCACCAGCTCGGTGACGGCCGCTCCATCCCGCAGGCCGCCGCCAGCGCGGCCAGCACCCGCTCGATGACCTCGGCCCGGACCCCCGGCTGCCAGGCGGCGTCCATGACCGCCACGTCGATCACCATCACGTCGAGCCCCTGCCCGGCGTCCGCCAGCAGCCGTCCGCCGATGGCCATCATGTCGGGCTCCCGCTCCACGAAGTGCACCTGGAATCCGACCCGCGCGGCCGGCGCGAGCCGGCCGACCTCGGGTACATGACGGTCGTTATGGACGAGAGCAGGCTACTCCGGTTCTATAACGACCGTCAGACCGAGGTGTCGCGAACGTCATCGCCCTGCGGGACCGGAGGCGGGGCCGTGGTCTGCCGGGGGATCAGATGCGTGGGCAGGACCACGTGCCGCACGTGGTCCGCCTCGGAGTCGTCGATGAGGGCGAGGGCGAGCTCGCCGGCCTCGCGGCCGATGTCCGCAGGTGACTGGGCGACGGTGGACAGGTCGGACCAGTCGGCCAGTGGCTGGTCGTCGAAGCCCAGCACGGACATCCGCTCGGGCACGTCGATCCGCGTCCTGCGCAGGACCCCGATGAGGGAGGCGGCCAGTTCGTCCTGTTCGGCGAAGACGGCCGTGGGAGGTTCAGGCAGGCCGAGCAGGTGTCCCACCGCCTCCATCACGCCGCGCTTGTCATGGGGTGGCGCGCCGACCACCAGGTCGTCGTCCACGGGAATGCCCGCTTCGGTGAGCGCCTGCCGGTAGCCGAGGAGCCGTTCCTGTGAGCTGAAGCTGAAGCCTCTGGCCCCCACCGTGTGGGCGAAGGCGATCCGGCGGTGTCCGAGGTTGAGCAGGTGGTGGGTGGCCTTCCGGGCGCCTGCCACGTCGTCGACGTAGACGCTGGGACGGCCGTCGACGTGCTGACTGACATAGATGACCGGCATGCCGAGGTCGTCCAGCCGCGCGGTTTCCGCTTCGGTGAGGTCGAAGCAGAAGACCAGCAGCGCGTCGGCGTTCCGCCGGGCCGGGAGGCGTTCGAAGAACGCGGTGCGCTCGGCCAGGTCGGGGATCACGTAGATGTTCATCTCCATGCCGGCCGCTCGCAGCATCGGCCCCAGGCTGGTCAGAGCCGAGCCCATGAACCATGAGGTGAGCGTGGGCACCATCACGGCCACGTTCCCGGTCTTCCCCGTGACCAGGCTTGCGGCCTGTCGCGACACGGCGAAGTTCAGCTCGCGCGCGGCCTTCTCGACGCGCGCGCGGACCTCCGGGGAGACGGTGGACATGCCGCGCAGGGTGCGCGAAACGGTGGATGTGGAGACCCCGGCCCGTTCGGCTACGTCAGCCATCGTGGGGTGCCGCTGAGCTGGTGGCATGAGCGGACGGTAGCACAGGCGACACAGCAGGCGCGGGCTTTTCTGACAGCGCTTTCATGCCCGTAAACCATCGGCGACAACGCATTACCGCGCGGTAACGCATTGACTTCCAGCAAAAGCGCCCCCTAGCTTGCAAGCGTTGTCACGGCAGGGCCACACAGTCATCTTCCAAGTCGCCCAAATGGGCATTGACCTGGGATTTCGATGTGCGCAAAGGCGTGACAACGCGGTCTCGCACCAGGGATAGGAGACACAGTGAAGACCACAACCACCAGAGCGTTCCCGTGCGTGGGCCTGCTCACCGTCGGCGCCCTCCTCCTCACCGCCTGCGGCTCGTCCGACGGCGGCGGCTCCGGGCAGGCCGCGGGGGCGGGGACCTTCGAAGGCCGCGGGCCCATCACCTTCGTGGCGGGCAAGGACACCACCGGCGCGATACAGCCGATGCTCGACCGGTGGAACAAGCTGCACCCGAAGGAGAAGGTCACCTTCATCCAGCTGCCGACGGACGCGGACGCGCAGCGCCAGCAGATGATCCAGAACGCGGAGACGAAGTCCGACGCCTATACGGTGCTCTCCCTCGACGTCGTGTGGACGTCGGAGTTCGCCGCCCACCAGTGGATCGACAGGCTGCCCGAGCAGCGGTTCCCGCTCGACAAGATGCTCAAGCCGGTCGTGGAGACCGCCAGGTACCGCGACGGCCTGTACGCGGTCCCGGCCAGCTCCGACGGCGGCATGCTGTACTACCGCACCGACCTGCTGAAGAAGGCCGGGATCACCAAACCCCCAACCACCTGGGCCGAGTTGAAGGCCGACTGCGCCAAGGTCAAGAAGCTTCCCGAGGCCCAGGGCATGTCCTGCTACGCCGGGCAGTTCCAGAAGTACGAGGGCCTGACCGTCAACTTCGCCGAGGCCGTGAACTCCGCGGGCGGCGTCATCACCGACGCGAACGGCAAGCCCGACGTCGACACGGCACAGGCGCGTGAGGGACTGGACTTCCTCGTCGACTCCGTCAAGGACGGGACGATCCCCAAGGAGGGCATCACCTACCTGGAGGAGGACGGCCGCCAGGCGTTCCAGTCCGGCAAGCTCGTCTTCCACCGCAACTGGCCGTACGTCTACTCCCTGGCCGGCAAGAGCGACATCAAGGGCAAGTACTCCGTCGCCCCGCTGCCCGGCCTGAACGGCCCCGGCTCCTCCAGCCTCGGCGGCCACAACCTGGCCCTGTCGTCCTTCGCCAAGAACAAGGCCACGGCCCTGGACTTCATGAAGTTCTTCAGCAGCGAGGAGAACACGGCCACGTTCCTCAAGGAGGCCTCCCTCGCCCCGCCGTACGCCTCCCTGTACGACGACAAGGCGCTGGTCGAGCAGTACCCGTATCTGCCGGTGCTCAAGGAGTCCATCCTGCGTGCCGTGCCGCGCCCGCGCGTGGTGCAGTACGGCGACGTGACCTCCGCGGTCCAGCGGGAGGCGTACGCCGCGCTGACCGGGAGCAAGAGCATCGCGCAGGCGCTGAAGGACCTGCAGGAAGCCCTGCAGAAGTCCACCGGGCAGTGAGGCGCGGGGTCATGGCCGACACCAAGATCCCGCCTGCGGCGCCGGTGGGGAAACGGGAGCCCTCGGAGCCGGCGAGCCGCCGCCGTACGCGGGGGCGGTCCCGGGCGACCGCGGGCTCGGCACGGATGGCCGCTCTGCTGGTCTCCCCGACGCTGCTGGTGCTGACGATCGTCGTGCTCTACCCGACGCTCATGGCGCTGAACGAGTCCCTGTACGGGACGAAGGGCCTGGACCCGGAGACCGGGTTCATCAGCGCCACCGAGCCGTTCGTCGGGCTGCGGAACTACGCCGACATCTTCGGCGAGGCCGGGGAGCGGTTCTGGAACGCCTTCTGGAACACGACCTTCTTCACCGTCGTCACGGTCGCGCTGGAGACGCTGATCGGGGTGGCGATGGCCCTGATCATGCACAAGGCGTTCCGGGGCCGCGGCCTGGTCCGGGCGGGCATCCTCATCCCCTGGGCGGTGCCCACGGCCATCTCCGGACTGCTGTGGCGGTGGATCTTCAACAGCGACGGCATCGCCAACGCGCTGATCGGCCATCAGGTCCTGTGGACCACCGAGGGTTTCCACGCCAAGGTCGCGGTCATCGTCGCCGAGGTGTGGAAGACGGCGCCCTTCATCGGGCTGCTGGTCCTGGCCGGGCTTCAGGTCATCCCGAAGGAGGTCTACGAGGCCGCCCGCATCGACGGGGCGAGCCCGGCGCGCCAGTTCTGGCACATCACCCTGCCGTTGGTGAAGCCCGCCCTGCTGGTGGCGATGCTGTTCCGCTGCATGGACGCGCTGCGCATGTTCGACCTGCCGTACATCCTGATCGGCGCCCAGAAGCACTCGGTGGAGACCCTGTCGATGCTCGCGCAGAACGAGGCGTCCAACGTCCGCTTCGGCCCGGCCTCCGCGTACTCGGTGCTCCTCTTCCTCTACGTCTTCCTCGTCGCCCTGGCCTTCGTACGGCTGCTCGGCGCCGACCTGACCGGCGACGTCGGCGCGGGCGGCCGTAAGCGGAAAGGCAGCCGCATCCCGGCACTGCGCCGCCGTACGGAGGTGACGACATGACGACCCTGACGACGAAGTGGCGCAGCGGCCTGCTGTACGCGGGGGTCATCGCGGTCGTGGCCTACTGCCTGGCCCCCTTCTACTGGATGCTGGTCTCCAGCCTGCGCCCCACAACGGACATCTTCGACACCTCGCTCTTCCCGTCCGTGGTGTCGTTCGACAACTACCGCGCCGTGTTCGACCCCGCACAGGGGTTCGGCCGCGCGCTGCTCAACAGCCTGGTCGTGGCCGGGATCACGACCGTCCTGGCCCTGCTGCTGGCGACTTTCACGGCGTACGCCATGGCCCGGCTGGAGTTCCGCTGCAAGCGGCTGATCCTGACCCTGATCATCGCCACCTCGATGTTCCCGGTGGTGTCGATCGTGGTGCCGCTGCTGAAGCTGTTCACGGACATCGGCTGGATCAACACCTACCAGGCCATGATCGTGCCGAGCATGTCCTTCGCGCTGCCGCTGGCGGTGTGGAACCTGACCACGTTCTTCCGGCAGATGCCGGACGAGCTGGAGCACGCCGCCATGGTCGACGGCTGTACGCGCGGCCAGGCGTTCCGCAAGGTCATCATCCCGCTCGCGGCGCCGGGCATCTTCACCACCGCGATCATCACGTTCATCGCGGCCTGGAACGAGTTCCTCATCGCCCTGTCGATGACCAACAAGCCCGGCATGCAGACCGCACCCGTCGCCATCTCGAAGTTCACCGGCGCGACGACGTACGAGACCCCGTTCGGCAGCCAGATGGCGGCGGGCGTCCTCGTCACGGTGCCGCTGGTGGTCATGGTGCTGGTCTTCCAGCGCCGTATCGTCGCCGGGCTCACGGCCGGCGCGGCGAAGTAGACACGCCCCCCTCAGCATTCAAAGGAGCCATACAGCCCATGTCCTTTGCCACAGCACCGTGGTGGCGCAGCGCCGTCATCTACCAGGTCTACATCCGCAGTTTCGCCGACGGCAACGGCGACGGCGTCGGCGACATCGCCGGACTGCGCTCCCGGCTGCCGTATCTCAAGTCCCTCGGCGTGGACGCCATCTGGATCAACCCCTGGTACAAGTCGCCGATGGCCGACCACGGTTACGACGTGGCCGACTTCCGCGAGATCGACCCGCTCTTCGGCACCGTGGCCGAGGCGGAGCGGCTCATCGAGGAGGCACACGACCAGGGGATCCGGGTCATCCCCGACATCGTGCCCAACCACACCTCCGACCAGCACGCCTGGTTCCGGGCGGCGCTGGCCGCGGGTCCCGGCAGCCCGGAGCGCGAGCGCTACGTCTTCCGGCCGGGACGCGGCCCCGACGGCTGCGAGCCTCCCAACGACTGGGTCTCCTGCTTCGGCGGCCCCGCCTGGACCCGACTGCCCGACGGGGACTGGTACCTGCACCTGTTCGCCGCCGAACAGCCGGACCTCAACTGGCAACACCCCGAGGTGCGCCAGGAGTTCGAGTCGATCCTGCGGTTCTGGTTCAGCCGGGGCGTGGACGGCTTCCGTATCGACGTCGCCCACGGCCTGATCAAGCACCCGGAGCTCCCGGACCTGCCGCCCCGCCGCGAACCGGTCGACGGGCAGCCCTGGCAGCACGTCGACCACCCGCACTGGGACCGCGACGAGGTCCACGACATCTACCGCGCCTGGCGAAAGGTGGCCGACGAGTTCCCCGGCGACCGGTGCTTCGTCGCCGAGGCATGGGCGGAGACCCCCGAACGGCTCGCCGCCTACGTCCGCGAGGACGGCCTGCACACCGCGTTCAACTTCGACTTCCTGATGTCGACCTGGGACCCCAAGGACCTGCGCACCGTCATCGACGACTCCCTCTCCATGCTCGGCTCGGTGGGGGCGCCGGCCACCTGGGTCCTGTCCAACCACGACGTCGTACGCCACCCCAGCCGCTACGGCCGCCCCAGCCCCGCCCGGCGCTGGGTGGCCAACGAGCCCTACCGTGCCGAAGGCCCGCTGGACCTGGAGCTGGGCATCCGCCGCGCCCGCGCCGCGGCCCTCCTCATGCTGGCCCTGCCCGGCGGCGCCTACATCTACCAGGGCGAGGAGCTCGGCCTCCCCGAGGTCGAGGACCTGCCCGAGTCCGTGCTCCAGGACCCGGTCTGGGAACGCTCCGGCCACACCGAGCGCGGCCGCGACGGCTGCCGGGTCCCGATCCCGTGGTCCGGGCGGACCGCGCCGTACGGATTCAGTCCCGAGGGCGCGACGGCCGAACCCTGGCTGCCCCAGCCGTCCGACTGGGCCGAGCGCGGTGTGGCGGCCCAGACCGGCGACGAGACCTCCATGCTGGAGCTCTACCGCACGGCCCTGCGCCTGCGCCGCGAGTCCCCGGCCCTCGGCGACGGCACCCTGACCTGGCTGGACGCCCCCGAGGGGGTGCTCGCCTTCCGCCGCGAGCCCGGCTTCGTGTGCGCGGTCAACCTGTCGGCGGAGCCGTACCGGCTGCCCGGCCACCGGGCCGTCCTGCTGGCCGGCGGTCCGGTCGAGGGCGGCGTACTGGCACCGGACCAGGCGGCCTGGCTGGCGGTGTAGGTCTGACCGGCGGTGCAGCGGTCCCGCAATTCACCAGGGCCTGTCCGGTGTTCACTCCCCGCCGACCGGACAGGCCCTGGTTCCTCGCGCGTCCGGCTCTCAGTCTCAGCCCAGACACTCGAAGATCTCGTCCCAGAACTCGGAGTCGTCCACGTTCAGGTCCTGACCGATCATGCGCTCGCGCAGTTCGGTGACGGCGGTCGCGCGTACGGCGTCGTCGGCCGAGCCCAGGGCGTCGCCCGCCTCGGCGATCAGCCCGAGGAGCACGGCCAGCACGGGGAGGTCGTCGGCGGCCGGTCCCTTCCAGCCGGCGGCGTGGTCCCACCCGTTGGGGTCGTAGTGGGTGATGCCGCCGTCGGCCGCGCCGAGCATGAGGTGCTGGTCGTACCAGGTGGCCACCGTGAAGCAGAAGTTCGTGGGCGGGGAGTCGTCGTCGGGGTAGCGTTCCCCGTAGATCTCGTCGGCGTCGAACGGTTCGAGCCCGTCCTCGTCCCGCAAGTGCCTGGTGTCGATCCCCACGATGTCGACGTGGACGGCGGGAAAGCCGACCGTGAGCAGGAACTCCCTCGACGGGCCGTGGGTCAGCTCGGCCGGCAGAGCGGTCTCGTCCGGTCGCCAGAGCGAGCCATCGCCCAGCCGTTCCTCCAGCCACACCGCGTCCGGTATCAGCGGAGTGTCGTTGCTCTTCACTGCGTGGTCCTCATGTTCCGAGTCGGTCGGTCATTGCCCGGCCCCAGTCAATCGCACGGCCCGTTCACCGGAAGGCTTCGGAAGGCTGTCGAATTCGCCGGTTCCCGATCGACGCGAGAGTGAAGGCCGTACCTCCCAGGAGTTCAGGAGCACCTCATCATGATCGTGACCGCGGACATGGCCATCTCCCTCGACGGCTACATCGCCGGGACCGACGTCTCCATCGACAACCCGGGCGGCGACGGCGCCGAGCCGCTGTTCGAGTGGATCCACAACCTTGCGAGCTGGCGGCAGCGCCAGGGCCTGTCCGGTGGGGAGGAGAACCGTGACTCGGAGCTGATGCGCGAGTGGTTCGACGCCACCGGAGCGGTGGTCATGGGCCGGATGATGTACGACACGGGCGAGGAGTTCTGGGGCGACAACCCGCCGTTCCGAACGCCGGTCTTCGTCCTCACACACCGCCCCCGGCCGGCCCTGGTCAAGGAGGGCGGCACCACCTTCACCTTCGTCACGGACGGCATCCACAGCGCCCTCGACCAGGCGAAGGCCGCGGCCGGCGACCGGAACGTCGACATCGCGGGCGGTGCGAGCGTGGTCCAGCAGTACCTCAGGGCGGGGCTCATCGACGAACTGCAGCTGCACGTGGTGCCCGCGCTCCTCGGACAGGGACTGCGGCTCTTCGAGGACGTGCCCGCCGGGCGGCGGACTCTCGAACCGGTCAGGATGGTCGCCACGCCACTGGCGACCCACCTGAAGTACCGCTTCGTGGGGTGAGCCGGAGTGGGCGGGAGCGAGCGGCCGAAGCCGCTACGCGGAGCCCCCCACCGTGAACTCCTCGAACTCCTCCGTCGCGGAGCTCCCCACGGTGAACCCGATCACCGCCCCGCCCCCCTCCCGCCGAAACGCGAACGGCGCTCCCCCGTGCGACAGCGCCACCTCCCTCACGATCGACAGCCCCAGCCCCGAACCGGGCAGCGACCGCGCGTCGGCGGCGCGGTAGAAGCGGTCGAAGACGCGGATCAGGTCGTCCTCGGCGATGCCCGGCCCCCGGTCGAGGACCTCCACCCGAACGGTCCCGGGCCGCGCCGGCCCGGCGATGTTGATCTCGATCGGTGCCGTGCCGTCGCGGTCGAACTTCGCCGCGTTCTCGACCAGGTTGGTCACCGCGCGCTGCAGCAGCCCCGGCCGCCCGTCCGTCGCCGTCTCGCCGCTCGCGCGGACCACGATCCGCCGTCCCGTACGCCGTCGGGCCAGTCCCGCGACGTCCTCGGCGATCTCGGCCAGGTCCACCCGCTGGACCGGGCCGGTGTCGGACTGGCCGGCCGCCAGGTCGACCAGCTCGTTGACCAGGTCGGTGAGTTCGCGGGCCTCCTGGCCGAGGTCGGCCACCAGCTCGTCCCGGGTCGCGGGGGGCAGCTCGTCCATGCGACGCAGCAACGAGATGTTCGTACGCAACGACGTCAGCGGCGTACGCAGTTCATGGCCCGCGTCCTGCACCAGGCGCCGCTGGTCCTCCTCCGACTGCGCCAGCCGGCCCAGCATGCGGTCGAAGGCCCGGCCCAGGCGGCCGACCTCGTCGTATCCCGTGACCGGCACCTGGATGCCGAGCCGCCGGGTGCGGGCGACGTCCTCGGCGGCGGCGGTGAGGACGACGAGGCGGCGGGTGATGCGCCGGGCCAGCCACCAGCCGAAGAGCCCCGCGAGCGTCACGACCGCCGCCATCAGCAGCAGGGTCCGCTGCTGCAGCGCGCGCAGCAGGTCCTCGGTGTCGCTGAACTCCTGGGCCACCTGCACCGCGCCCCGTCCGCCGCCCAGCGCGACGGTCGCGACGCGGTAGACGTCGCTGCCGACGTCGACGTCCTTGTGCTGGACCATCCGCCCGGCCGTGCCGTCCGCCGCGATCCGCCGGTCGGCGGCTGTGACCGGCAGCCCCGGACGGCCCGGGTCGACGACGGCGCCGTCCGGGCCGAGCACCTGCACATCGGTCCGGGCGGGCCGTACGAGATCGTGCCCGGGCGCGGAGGACGAGAAGTCCTCCGGTGTCATCGACCGGTCCCGCACCTCGCCCCGCAGATCCTGCACGACCTCGTCGAACACGGACTCCTGGTCCACCCGCACCAGCCGGGCGGCGGCGGTGTACGACAGCAGACCGACCAGGACGGTGACCACGGCCGTCACGGCGGCGAACGACACAGCGAAGGTGCTGCCGAGCCCCGACCGGCGCCGCCCGGTCAGCAGCCGCTCCAGCAGGCGGCGGGCCGAGCCCACTCAGTCCTCCCGCAGCACGTAACCCACCCCGCGCACCGTGTGGATCAGCTGCGGCGCGCCGGGCTCGTCGAGCTTGCGGCGCAGGTAGCCGACGTAGACGGCGAGGTTCTTGGAGCCGGGGCCGAAGTCGTAGCCCCAGATGCGGTCGTAGATGGTGGCGTGGTCGAGGACGATGCCCGCGTTGCGCACCAGCAGCTCCAGCAGCTCGAACTCGGTCCGCGTCAGCTCCAGTTCCCGCGCGTCCCGCCAGGCCCGCCGCGCCTGCGGGTCCATCCGCAGCCCGGCCGCCTCGATCAGCCGGCCGGCCGGCTCGGGGGTCTGCGCCGGCTTCGGTACGTCGACGGGGGCGCCGTTCGCCTCGCTGGTGCGGCGCAGCAGGGCGCGCAGCCGGGCGAAGACCTCCTCGACGTCGAAGGGCTTCACGACGTAGTCGTCGGCGCCCGCGTCCAGGCCGGCGATCCGGTCCTGGGTCTCCACGAGCGCCGTCAGCATCAGGATCGGCGTGCGGTCGCCCTCGGCGCGCAGCACCCGGCAGACCTGCAGCCCGTCGATGCCGGGCATCATCACGTCCAGCACGAGCACGTCCGGCGGCGTCCGGTGGGCCTGCGCCAGCGCCTCGACGCCGTCGGCGACCGCGGTGACCTGGTAGCCCTCCAGGGTCAGCGCGCGCTCCAGCGCGTGGCGGATGGCGCGGTCGTCTTCGGCGAGGAGAACAGTCTGGGGCACAGACTCATATTGCCAAGCCGCGGCAGTCGTACGACGTGATGAGCGGCTCACCGGCACCCTTCTTACCGGCCTCTCACCCTGCCGGTCGCAGTGCGGCCAGCTGCTCGGCGAACGGCACCACCTCGGGCTCCGCGCCCTTCCTCGCAGGTCGTCCGGCCGCCAGTCCGGACATCAGCGCCGTCAGCTCCCCGGCGGCCCGCTCGATCCGCCCGTCCAGCCCCTCGGCGCCCCAGTCCTCCGACGCGGCGTACACCCCGGTCGGCACGACGACCGTGCGCAGGTACGCGAAGAGCGGGCGCAGCGCGTGCTCCAGGACCAGCGAGTGCCGGGCCGTGCCGCCGGTCGCCGCGATCAGCACCGGCATGCCCGCCAGCGCGTCCTGCTCGATCACGTCGAAGAACGACTTGAACAGCCCGCTGTACGACGCCGAGAAGACGGGCGTGACGACGATAAGGCCGTCCGCCGAGGTCACCGCGTCGATGGCGGCGGCCAGCTTCCGCCCCGGGAAGCCGTTGGTGAAGTTGTGCGCGATCTCCACGGCGAGGTCGCGCAGCTCCACGACCTCCACCTCCACGTCGGCCTGCCGGCCGACCGCAGCCGCCAGCCGGTCACCCAGCAACCGCGTGGACGACGGCACGCTCAGCCCCGCGGACACGACGACGAGCCTCATGCGACGTTCACCTCCTGGGCGGCCTTGAGGGAGGTGTGGGTGGGCGCCTCGGGTACGTCGGCCGGGCGGCCGTTCGCGAACTCCTTGCGCAGCACGGGCACGACCTCCTCGCCGAGCAGGTCGATCTGCTCCAGGACGGTCTTCAGCGGCAGCCCGGCGTGGTCCATCAGGAACAGCTGGCGCTGGTAGTCACCGGCGTACTCGCGGAAGCTCAGCGTCTTCTCGATGACCTGCTGCGGGGAGCCGACCGTCAGCGGGGTCTGGTCCATGAAGTCCTCCAGCGACGGGCCGTGCCCGTAGACCGGCGCGACGTCGAAGTAGGGCCGGAACTCGCGGATCGCGTCCTGGGAGTTGCGGCGCATGAAGACCTGCCCGCCCAGGCCGACGATCGCCTGCTCGGGCGTGCCGTGCCCGTAGTGGGCGTACCGGGTCCGGTACAGCTCGACCATCCGCTTGGTGTGGTCGGCCGGCCAGAAGATGTTGTTGTGGAAGAAGCCGTCGCCGTAGTAGGCCGCCTGCTCGGCGATCTCCGGCGAGCGGATGGAGCCGTGCCAGACGAACGGCGGTACGCCGTCCAGCGGGCGGGGCGTGGAGGTGAAGCCCTGCAGCGGCGTGCGGAACTTCCCCTCCCAGTTCACGACGTCCTCGCGCCACAGCCGGTGCAGCAGGGCGTAGTTCTCGATGGCGAGGTTGATGCCCTGCCGGATGTCCTGGCCGAACCAGGGGTAGACCGGGCCGGTGTTGCCGCGCCCCATCATCAGGTCGACGCGCCCGTCGGCCAGGTGCTGGAGCATCGCGAAGTCCTCGGCGATCTTCACCGGGTCGTTGGTGGTGATGAGGGTGGTGGAGGTGGAGAGGATCAGCCTCTCGGTCCGCGCCGCGATGTAGCCGAGCATCGTGGTCGGGGACGACGGCACGAACGGCGGGTTGTGGTGCTCGCCGGTCGCGAAGACGTCGAGGCCGACCTCCTCGGCCTTCAGCGCGATGGCGACCATGGCCTTGATGCGGTCGCGCTCGGTCGGCGTACGGCCGGTCGTCGGGTCCGGCGTGACGTCGCCGACGCTGAAGATCCCGAACTGCATGGTCGCTCACCCTCCAGATTGTTTACCGTTCAACTATACCTGGAGAACGGAGACCGGTGGATGGCTATTCCCAGTACGGATCGCGCCCGGTCTGCGCGAGCAGCCGCTCGAACGCCGACGCGCCCTCGGCCGCCCGCACCGGCTCCCCGAACACGCCCATCTTCCTGGCCGTCGGCGCCAGCTCGGCAACGGCGCCGGCCAGCTCCGCCACGACCGCTTCGTCGACACCCGGGTAGTCCTGGCCCGTCGCCCGCGCCAGATCCCACACATGCACGGTCAGATCGAGCAGCGCCATCGAGCCGACGAGCCGCGCGGGCATGTTCATCCCGCCGGTCGTCCCCTCCTCGGCGCCGGGCGCGGACCAGGCCGCCACCAGCCGGTCCGCCTCCCCCACGAGCCGCTCCCGCCACTCGGGGCTCCCGGCGACCCGGTCGGGGGTCTCACCGAAGTCCGACGCCTCCTTCGCGGCCAGCCGCTGAAACTGCACGACCACCTGGAAGAGGTGATTGACCAGGGCCTTCACGTCGTACTCGGCGCAGGGCGTGGGACCGGCCAGGGCCTCGTCCGGGATACCCCGCACCACCGCAGCCGCCCGCTCCCGCGCCATGCCCAGCAGCTCACCGATGCCGTACGTCTTCACCGCGTTCCTGTCCATGCCTCCGACCGTAGGGACACCGACGGCTGCCCTTCTTGAAGAAACGCGACGTACGATCCGGCCATGGACGCCCCCCGCCACGACACCCGCGGGATCGTCGACCCGTCCGGACTGCTGAACCACGTCCGCTTCCGCCGCCACGAGCCCGCCGAGCCAGTGCGCCGCCACGTCGAGTGGTACTGGCTCATCGACTGGGACCTGCCCGCGCCCTACGCCTCCCATGTCGTCCCGCATCCGGCCGTCAACCTCACGTTCCAGTGGGACGAGACCGAGGGGCCGCCCTACGCCGAGGTCACCGGCGTGGCACTGGGCCTGTTCACCCGGAAGCTGACCGGACGCGGCCGGGTCTGCGGAGTGAAGTTCCGGCCCGGCGGCTTCCACCCGTACGCCCCCGAGGCCCCGGTGGCGCGGTGGACGGGCCGCGCGCTGCCCGCCCATGAGGTGTTCCCGCAGGCCACGGCCGACGCCTCCCACACGATCGTCACCCCGGCCGACGACGCGGCCCGAGTGGCCGCCCTGGACACCTTCCTCCTGGCCCTCCCGCACACCCCCGACCCCCAGGCCGACCTGGCCATGAGCCTCGTCCAGCACATCCGCGCCGACCGCACGGTCCGCCGCGTCGGCGACTTCGCCGAGGCACAGGGCCTGTCGGTGCGGGCACTGCAGCGGCTCTTCTCCACCTACGTCGGCGTCAGCCCCAAGTGGTGCATCCTCCGCTACCGCATCCACGAGGCCCTGGAACTCGCCGGCACCCGCACCGACCTCGACTGGGCCACCCTCGCCGCCGACCTCGGCTACGCCGACCAAGCCCATCTGGTACGGGACTTCACGGCGACGGTGGGGGTGCCACCGACGGCATACGCCGCGGAAGCCGCGGCCGGGACCTAGGGCACGAGCACCAACCGGCCGCGCACCCCGCCCTCATCGAGCCGGGCATGCGCCTTGGCCGCGTCGTCCAGGGCATAGGTGTCGGCCACTCGAAGCGTCAGCACACCCTCGTCCACCAACCGCACCAGCTCGGCGAGCCGCGCCCCATCCGCACTCACCTCGACCGCACCGGTCCGCACCCCGCGCACCGACGCCGGCTCCGCCCCCGGAATGACGCCGATGTAGGCGCCCCCGTCCCGCACCCACTCCAGAGCCGGCGCACCGAGAACCGCGGCGTCCAGCACGGCGTCGAAGCTCCCCGCCCCGACCTCACCGCTCAGGAACTCCCCGGCCCCCAGCGACCGTACGAACTCCTCGTCCCCCTCCCGCGCCAGCCCGGTCACCGAGATCCCCCGGCGCGCCGCAAGCTGGACGGCGTACCCCCCGACGGCCCCCGCGGCCCCCGTCACCAACAGCGACCGCTCCGGCGTCAGCTCCAGCAGGTCCAGCGCCTGTACGGCGGTCAGCGCGTTCAGCGGCAGCGTCGCCGCGTGGACGGCGTCCACCGTCACCGGCGCCTTGGCCACGGCGTCCGAGGGCACGACGACGTACTCGGCGTGCGTACCCACCGGCTTGACCATGCCGTAGTCGAGCGCCACCACCTCGTCTCCGACACTCCACGCGGCGGCCACACCCACCGCGTCCACGGTCCCGGCGACGTCCCAGCCGAGCCCGATCCGCTTCCCCGTACCTCCGAAGACCCCGGCCCGCACCCCCGCGTCCACGGGATTCAGCGCGGCCGCGGAGACCTTGATCCGCACCTCCCGCGCACCGGGCTCCGGCACCTCCGTCTCCACGACCTCCACGACCTCGGGCCCACCGAACGAGTTCACCACTACGGCACGCACAGCAGCTCTCCTTGGTTTGTCAGCATCTGGACGTTCCGCCGTCCACTGCGAACAACCCTAGGAAGAGCTACTATCCATTGGTAAGTAGTTACCTGAGAGTGCGTACGTACCCCGGAGGTGAGCCATGCCGACCATGACCGCGGCACAGCGACGCGAACAGGCCCGCATCGAGTACGACGCGTTCCTCAAGAGCTGCCCCACCAACCAGCTCCTGGACCGCATCAGCGACAAGTGGGTCAGCCTCGTCGTCGCCGCCCTCGCCACCGGCCCCATGCGCTACAGCGACCTCGGCCGCAAGATCGCCGGCGTCAGCCCCAAGATGCTCACTCAGACCCTGCGCTCACTGGAACGCGACGGCCTCCTCACCCGCACCGTCACCCCGTCCGTCCCGGTCCGCGTCGACTACGAACTCACCCCCCTCGGCCGCAACCTCGCCCTGCTGCTGACCGCGGTGAAGGACTGGGCGGAGACGCACTTCGACGAGGTACGCGAGGCCCGCGAGCGCTACGACGCCGAGGACACCGGCGACTGAGGTCAGAAGGAGCCGGAGCCAGAAAAACCGGGGCCAGAGAAGCCGGGGCCAGAGAAGCCGGGGCCAGAGAAGCCGGGGTCAGAAGTAGTACGTGTCCCCCGTGTCCAGCACGAGCACCCGCTGCCGACCGGACGGCGCCCCGTGCACGGTGTCCAACTCCAGCTCCACCTCCGACGGCGCGTCCCGCAGCCGTACCCGCAACCCGACCCGCTGGCCCACCCCGTCCGCATCCGGCCCACCCACCCGGCACAGCAGAACCCGCGACTCCGCCCGCACACAGCCCCGCGGCAGCGCCTGCCGGTCCGCCAGCGGCACCGACCAGCGCAGCCGTACCGTCACCTTCCCACCCGGCGCCCCGCCCGACGCGGGACGGTGCGGCGCGAACCGCACATCGGCCTTCCCGGCGGCCAGCGCCACGGACCCGTGATAGGCGAGCGGCGCCTCGGGCCCGCCCACCGCACCGACACCCGGAGCCGCCCCACCGACCGCCACCACGGCCGCACCGCACACCACGGCAACCCGCATCCGCCCCACTCCTCACTCCACGTGGTCATACGGTCGTACCGATGTATCCCACGCGGAGCGCCCGGCAGGCGCCGTCCAACAGGTGACTCGAGGGCCCATGCGCGAACTCACGCCAGGGCATGCGAAATCTGCCCGGCTTGGCCGAACGAACCCCGCCGCGAGGCCCTAACTCGGCGGCAGCAGCCCCAACTGCCCCAGGAAGTCCATCTCGTCGAAGTAGAGCCGGTACTCCACGATCTTGCCGTCCCTGACCGTCGCGAAGTCCACCCCGCGGATCCGGATCTCCTTCTGCGTCGCGGGAAGGGTCTCCCCGGTCGGCAGCTGGATCGGCCCGGTGTTGCGCCCGCTGAAGTACCCCTCGTCGATGGCCGTGTCACCGACCTCGTACGAGTGCACCGACTCGTACGTCCCGTCGGGGATCGCCTCCGTCATCTGACGCCAGTACTGGACGATGCCGTCACGCCCGCGGATCTCACCGCCGTCGGGAGTGAGCGCGACCGCGTCGTCGGCATACAGCTCACCGAACGTCTTCGCGTCCGCATGCGTGGTGATCGCGTCCGTGAGCCGGTCCATCACGTCACGTGCCTGTCCCATGATCCACCTCCTGTCCAGGGGATCACCCATCCCATTGTCCCACCGCACCGCCCGCCTATCCTGGCCGGACAGACGCTCGACCCGACCGCGCACGTCGACCACGCACGAGGAGCAGCCATGTCCGCCGCCGCACCGTCCGCCGCCTCCCGCATCGCCGTCGTCACCGGCGCGAGCGGCGGAATCGGCGCCGCCACGGCACGACAGCTCGCCGCGGCCGGCTACCGGGTCGTCCTGACCGCCCGCCGCAAGGACCGCATCGAGGCGCTCGCCGAGGAGATCAACGCGGCCGGCCACTCGGCGACCGCCTACCAGCTGGACGTCACCGACCGAGCCGCCGTCGACGAGTTCGCCACGGCCTTCACCACGATCGGCGTCCTGGTCAACAACGCGGGCGGCGCGCTCGGCGCCGACCCCGTGGCCACCGGCGACCCCGCCGACTGGCGCACGATGTACGAGACGAACGTCATCGGCACCCTGAACCTCACCCAGGCCCTGCTCCCGAAGCTGGACGCCAGCGGCGACGGCACGGTCGTCGTCGTCTCCTCCACCGCCGGCCACGGCACCTACGAGGGCGGCGCGGGCTACGTCGCCGCCAAGCACGGCGCCCACGTCCTCGCCGAAACCCTGCGCCTGGAGATCGTCGGCCGGCCGGTCCGCGTCATCGAGATCGCGCCCGGCATGGTCAGGACGGACGAGTTCGCCCTGACCCGCTTCGGCGGCGACAAGGAGAAGGCGGACAAGGTCTACGAGGGCGTCGCCGAACCCCTCACGGCCGACGACGTCGCCGACACCATCACCTGGGCGGTCACCCGCCCCAGCCACGTCAACGTCGACCTCCTCGTGCTCCGCCCCCGCGCCCAGGCGTCCAACACCAAGGTCCACAGGGAGCTGTAGTGACCGACCGCCGCAAGGGCCCGCACGACGAACGCCAGATGTGGTGGTGGCTCGGCTACTTCCTCTTCGGCATCCACATCGTGGCGTTCGTCATGATCTACGCGGTGACACACGCGCCGAAGTGACCGGCGCCGCGGTAAATGGCGAGGTACGCCGTGCGACGACCGCATATGGTCACTGCACGTGGACAGACACATACGCTTCGACGCACTGCACAACTTCCGTGACCTGGGCGGCTACGCGACGGCGGACGGCCACCGCGTCCGCCCCGGCCGCCTCTACCGCACCGACTCCCTGGGCAAGTTGAGCGAGGGCACCCCGGACTGGACCCGCTTCCTCTCCCTGGGCATCCGCACGGTGATCGACCTGCGCTACCCCTGGGAGATCGACACGACGGGCCGCATACCGGACGACCCCTCCCTTGCCTACCACAACCTCAGCATCGAGCACCGCCCCTACAACCAGGCAGGGTTGGGCCCCGAGGCGGAAGTCGGCCCCTACCTGGTCGAGCGGTACGTGGAGGTGGCGGAGGACGGCACCAAGGAGATCCGCGGAGCGCTGGAGCTGGTGGCCGAGTCGGCGCAGTCCGCGCAACCCCTGGCCTTCCACTGCGCCTCCGGCAAGGACCGCACAGGCCTGCTGGCGGCGCTGGTCCTGGGCCTGCTGGGAGTACCGGACCCCACCATCGCCGAGGACTTCAGCCTCACCGAACTGGCGGCCCCGGCACTGCTGACGGAATGGAAGGCCCGCAACGCCGGCCGCGCACCCACATGGCCGGGCTTCGGCAAGGCACCGGAGTCGGTCATGCGCCTGTTCCTCACGGCCCTGAGGACCCGCTACGGCTCACTGGAGGGCTACGTCTCGAACGCCCTGGACCTCGACGCGGAAGCCTTGTCGACAACCCTCCGCAACACCCTCCTGGAACCCCACCCCACAGCCCATCCACCCCTGACGTACCGCAAGGCGACACCGACGGACGCGGCCCTGCTGGTCCACCTCCGCGACTCGGCCGCCCTCTGGCAACTGGCCCGCGGAATCGACCAGTGGCGCCCCGGCGAGAAGAACGAGGCCCACTTCATCCACCGCATGCAGGAGGGCGAGGTCTGGCTGGCGCACGCCGGTGACCATGTGGCGGGCGCCTGGGAACTCTGGTGGAGCGACCCGGCGGCCTGGGGCCCGCGCCCCGCCGACGCGGGCTACATCCACCGCCTGATGACGACCCCGCACACGGCCCCACCGGGCACGGGCCGCCGCATGCTGGCCGAGGCGGAGGCCCGCATCACCGCGGAGGGCCGCCCTTACGCCCGCCTCGACTGCCTCGCCTCCAACCCCCGCCTGCGCGCCTACTACGAGTCGGCGGGCTACGAAGTGGTCGGCGAACAGTCCGCGAAGGACGGCGGGTTGGGGAGCCCGTACGCGGTGACGCTGCTGGAGAAGCGGCTCGGGTGACGGGCGAGGAGTGAGCGGACGTGCGAGACCCCGTCGACCGGGGCCTCGCGCGTCATCCCTTCACACAGACGACCTGCTTCAGCTTCGCCACGACTTCCACCAGGTCCCGCTGCTGATCGATGACCTTTTCGATCGGCTTGTAGGCACCCGGAATCTCGTCCACGACGCCGGAGTCCTTGCGGCACTCCACGCCCCGCGTCTGCTCCTCCAGGTCCTTCGTCGAGAAGCGCCGCTTCGCCGCGTTACGGCTCATGCGCCGACCGGCGCCATGCGAGGCCGAGTTGAAGGCCTTCTCGTTGCCGAGGCCCTTCACGATGTACGAACCCGTGCCCATCGAGCCCGGAATGATCCCGTACTCGCCGGAGCCGGCCCTGATCGCGCCCTTACGGGTCACGAGCAGGTCCATGCCGTCGTAGCGCTCCTCGGCCACGTAGTTGTGGTGTGCGCTGATCTCGGACTCGAAGGTCGGCTTCGCCTTCTTGAACTCCTTGCGGATCACGTCCTTCAGGAGCCCCATCATGATCGAGCGGTTGTACTTGGCGTACTCCTGCGCCCAGAACAGGTCATTGCGGTACGCCGCCATCTGCGGGGTGTCCGCGACGAAGACGGCGAGGTCACGGTCGACCAGGCCCTGGTTGTGCGGCAGCTTCTGGGCCACGCCGATGTGATGCTCGGCCAGCTCCTTGCCGATGTTCCGCGAGCCGGAGTGGAGCATCAGCCAGACAGAACCGGTCGTGTCCAGGCACACCTCGACGAAGTGGTTGCCGGATCCGAGCGTTCCCATCTGCTTTCCGGCGCGTTCGTGACGGAATTTGACCGCTTCCGCGACCCCGTCGAACCGCCCCCAGAAGTCGTCCCACCCGGCCGTACCGAAGCCATGCAACCGCCCGGGGTCAACCGGACTGTCATGCATCCCCCGCCCCACCGGAATAGCCTGCTCGATCTTCGACCGCAGCCGCGACAGATCCCCCGGCAGGTCATTGGCGGTAAGGGACGTCTTGACGGCCGACATCCCACACCCGATGTCCACCCCCACCGCCGCAGGACACACAGCCCCCTGCATAGCGATGACGGACCCGACCGTCGCCCCCTTGCCGAAGTGGACGTCCGGCATGACCGCCAGACCCTTGATCCACGGCAGGGTCGCGACGTTGCGCAGCTGCTGCAGGGCCACGTCCTCGACCGTCGCCGGGTCGGTCCACATGCGGATCGGAACCTTCGCGCCCGGCATCTCCACGTACGACATATCGTCCTCTATCCCCCGGAATCAAAACACAAGCCTGAAATCGCAAAACCGGCGCCAGGGTCGGTGAAATGGGACAACGGACCGGCGTCCACGGCAGTGCGTGCGATACACATTGTCTCCAGTGGGCGCCCCCGCACGGCAAGCGATTAACCAGCGGGGACACTGAGAGACCCGGCAACGGACCGACCACACAGCCACCGTCGAGAGGAGCCTGACCGTGCAGCGGAAGGCGTACGTATCCGGCGTCGCCGCGCTCCTCGCGGCGCTGCTGGCCGGCTGCACCGGCAGCTCCGACAGCGGTGGTTCGACCGACGACGCCAACCCGGGCGATGCCGGTACGGCGACCGTGACGGCCGAGCCGGGCCGGTACGACACGCTCCCGGAGCCGTGCGACGTGGTGGGCCAGGACACCCTCGACTCGCTGCTGCCCGGCATCAAGCAGCTCACGGACGGGGAGCAGCGTGAGAAGGCGTACGAGGGCACGCCGACGGTGACGTTCGACACGGGCCGCAAGGCAGGTTGCCGTTGGAAGGTGGAGTCGGCGGACGCCACGGACCATCTCTTCGTCGACTTCGAGCGTGTGGTGTCGTACGACACGTCGGTGAGCGACGACAGCGAGGCGGAGCAGATCTTCGCGACGGAGCGGGAGGCGGCCGACCTTCCGGAGCCGACGAGTTCGGGGAGTGGTGAGAGCGCCGAGGGGACGTCGTCGGGCGATCCGAGCGGTTCGCCTTCTGCGTCGGTGTCGCCTTCCTCTTCTACCGCTACGTCTGACTCGTCCCCTTCGTCCGCGTCCTCGTCTTCCTCGTCTTCGTCGTCCTCCCCTGCTATCCCCACGGACGGCGCGACGCCCACCGAGTTGCAGCCTCGCGTCCTCGACGATCTCGGCGACGAGGCCTTCCTCGACGACGGGCTCAGTACGTCGGGTTCGACGGCCCAGCAGCGCACGGTGACTGTGGCGTTCCGCACGTCCAACGTGATCGTGCGGATCGTGTACGAGGAGCAGCCGGCGACGGTCGGTGTGGTCCCGGACAGTGAGGAAATGCAGGACAGGGCCCTGAATCTGGCTTCGCGACTGGCGGATGAGCTGTCGGAGTAGCGCCCCTGCGTCGCGCCTGTGCGCCTGTGTGCGACGTAACCGAAACGAGACCACACAGCTTCTTCACCGCGTACCGTGGCCCCTCGGACCCGTTCCGACCGCAGGGACCACGAGTGTCAGTCATGAGTGAAGGAACCATGCAGCGAGCAGCGAAGCGAGACCAGCATGACCGGTGTGAGCAGCGCGAGCAGTGGGCGAGGGGCCTGCGCCGCGTCCTTGTCTGCGCGGCCGCCGTCCCGGTGATGCTGATCGCCACGGGTTGTTCCTCGGACTCCGGTTCGGATGACGGAGCCGGGGAGAGCACGAAGGCGTCGGCGTCGGAGTCGTCCGCGAGCCCGTCGCCGACGGTGCAGGCGGCTGTGTACGAGTCGCTTCCTCAGTCGTGCAAGGTGTTGGCGAAGAAGACGCTGGAGGATCTGGTCCCGCAGGCCAAGTCCGGCAAGGCGGGGTCGTCGGACGATTCCTCGACGCGTGGTTCGTGCTCGTGGAGCAGCCTCGACAACAACGGTGTGAAGGGCTCGCAGTTCCGCTGGCTGAACGTCTCTTTGCTGCGTTTCGACTCGGATGTCACGCGTGGCTCGGGTGAGGAGCTGGCGCGGGAGTACTTCGAGACGCAGGTGGAGGACGCCCGCTCGGTGAGTGGCGCGAAGAACGTCAAGTCGGAGCCGGTCGCCGGGGTGGGCGACGAGGCGACAGCGGTGCGTTACGACCTGAAGAAGAAGGAGGGCGCCTTCAGGCAGGAGACGGTGGTGGCCCGGGTGGAGAACGTGGTCGTGACGCTCGACTACAACGGCGCCGGTCTGGCCGGTGAGAAGACGCCGAGCGCGGATGCGCTGGACAAGCTCGCGCAGAAGGCCGCGAAGGAGGCGGTGGCCGCTGTGACGAAGGAGAACGGCAGCGGTGGTGCGGGCACGCCGAGCAGCGCCCCTTCGAAGTCGGCTTCGAAGTCAGCTTCGAAGTCTCCCTCGGCCGGCTCGTCGAAGGCGGCGTCCAGCTCCTCGTCCAAGTCAGCGTCGAAGAAGAGCTGACTGTCACACCTGCCTGGGCACTGAGTCACAACGCGCAGCTCACGCCCGCCTGTTGGATGAGCCCGGCCCCCGTCTGGGGCCGGGCTCGTGCCGTACCGGCAATCCGTACGCCGCACGGATGTGCCACCCTGTTGCGCGCAACCACACGCAATGGGAGGGGAGTACGAGTGGCCGGGCCACCGCAGCTGACTCGGATGCACCGCGTTCTCATCGGCGTGGTCGTGTTCGGCGCCGTGATCATCGCCGGCATCGGCTTCGCCGGTTCATATGCGGCTGTCCGCGAGCTGGCACTCAAGAAGGGCTTCGGGAACTTCAGTTATGTGTTCCCGATCGGCATCGACGCGGGCATCTGCGTCCTCCTCGCCCTGGATCTGCTCCTGACGTGGATCCGCATCCCGTTCCCCCTTCTCCGCCAGACGGCCTGGCTGCTGACGGCGGCGACGATCGCCTTCAACGGCGCGGCCGCCTGGCCGGATCCGCTGGGCGTCGGTATGCACGCCGTGATCCCGGTGCTGTTCGTGGTCGCGGTGGAGGCGGCCCGGCACGCGATCGGTCGCATAGCGGACATCACGGCCGACAAGCACATGGAGGGTGTCCGGCTGACCCGCTGGCTGCTCTCGCCGGTCCCGACGTTTCTCCTGTGGCGCCGGATGAAGCTGTGGGAGCTCCGTTCGTACGAGCAGGTCATCAAGCTGGAGCAGGAGCGCCTGGTGTATCAGGCCCGCCTGCGGTCTCGCTTCGGCCGCGCGTGGCGCAGGAAGGCGCCGGTGGAGTCATTGATGCCGCTGCGTCTGGCGCGGTACGGGGTTCCCTTGGCGGAGACGGCTCCGGCGGGGTTGGCGGCGGCGGGGATCGAGCCGGCGTTGCTGCCTCCGGCGCCGAAGCCGGCGCTGGATGCCGTGCCTGCGGCGGAGGTGGCCGAGTCGGTTCCGGAGGTGGCGGGGGGCGCGCGGGCCGCTGTGGCGGGGCCGGTTCCGGAGCAGGCGGCACCTGCCGAGGGGCAGCGGCCGGAGCTGGTCGGGGTCCCGGGTTCCGAGCAGCCGGAGTACGTGCAGGACTGGTTCAACACGCCCCGCCATGTCGAGTACCAGGGTGGCTATGACCCCTCGTTCAGCGAGCAGGACGAGCGGTGGTACCAGGAGCAGCTCCGGGCCGAGCAGTATCAGGAGCAGTACCAGGACGAGCGGTACCAGGCCGAGCGGTACCAGGCCGAGCGGTATAAGGCCGAGCAGTTCCAGGAGCGGTTCCAGGAGGAATTCCCCGTCCAGGAGCCGTCCCCGGAGGACACAGGCACCTTCCCGATACCGGTGGCGGGCAGCCGCACCCGTCAGCTCGGCGAGGGCGGCGGCCCTCCGGAGCCGCCTGACCCGACCGAGGAGGACTACTACCAGGTCTTCAAGAAGTCGATAGGCGGCACCGGCTATCCGACTCCGCGCGAGTTCAGCGAGAACGTCGAGGCGGAGTTCAGCATCACGCTCCTGCCGGACGAGGCCAAGCGCATGGTCAACCGGTTCACGAAGCTCTACAACACGGAGCTGGAAGAGAACCACATCGCCTGATGTGCAGACATCGCCTGATGTGCAGCAGAAAGGGGCCCTCTTCGGAGGGCCCCTTTCCCGTACCGCTTACTCGCCTTACTGCGCTTACTCGCCGAGCAGGCGCCGCACCCGCTCCTGCCCGACAGCCAGCAGCAGCGTGGGCAGCCGCGGCCCGGTGTCCCGCCCGACCAGCAGGTGGTACAGCAGGGCGAAGAACGTCCGCTGGGCGGTCTTGATCTCGGCGGGCAGCTCCTTGGGCGTGGCGTCCGCGGAGAACCCGGCTTGCACCTTGGGCACGCCGTACACGAGGTGGGTCAGTCCGTCCAGCGACCAGTGCTCGGCGAGGCCGTCGAGCAGCAGCCGCAGTGACTGCTGGGAGGCCTCGTCGAGGGACTTCAGCAGTTCGGCGTCGGGCTCGTCCCGCACGATGGTCCGCTGGTCGGCGGGCACGTGGGTGTTGATCCACGCCTCGGCCTTGTCGTACCGGGGGCGGGCCTCCTCCAGGGTGGCCAGCGGGTTCTCCGGGTCGAGCTCGGAGAGGATCCGCAGCGCCTGGTCCTGGTGTCCGGCGGTGATGTCGGCGACGGAGGCGAGTGTGCGGTACGGCAGCGGTCGCGCCGTACGCGGCAGCTCGCCTCCCGCCGTGCGCACGGCACGGGAGTGCGCGGCGACGTCGGCGGGCAGCGCCGACCCGTCCGCCACCTTCCCGTCCAGCTTGTCCCACTCGTCGTAGAGCCGCTGGATCTCCTGGTCGAAGGCGATCTTGAAGGACTGGTTGGGCCTGCGGCGGGCGTAGAGCCAGCGCAGGATCTGCGGCTCCATGATCTTCAGGGCGTCGGCCGGGGTGGGCACCCCGCCCCGCGAGGACGACATCTTCGCCATCCCGGAGATTCCCACGAAGGCGTACATGGGCCCGATGGGCTGCTTGCCGCCGAAGATCCCGACGATCTGTCCGCCGACCTGGAAGCTGGAGCCCGGAGACGAGTGGTCGACGCCGCTCGGCTCGAAGACGACACCCTCGTAGGCCCACCGCATGGGCCAGTCGACCTTCCAGACCAGCTTGCCGCGGTTGAACTCGTTGAGCCGGACGGTCTCCGCGAAGCCGCACTCGTTGCAGGTGTACGACAGCTCGGTGGTGTCGTCGACGTAGGAGGTGACGGTGGTGAGGTCCTTCTCGCAGTTGCCGCAGTAGGGCTTGTACGGGAAGTACCCGGCGGACCCGGAGCTGCCGTCGTCCTCGCCGGCCGCCCCCGACCCCTCGGCGGCCTCCAGTTCGGCCTCGTCGACGGGCTTCTGCGACTTCTTGGCGCCGGCCTTCGCCTTGGTGCGGTACTGGGCGAGGACGGCGTCGATGTCGCCGCGGTGCTTCATGGCGTGCAGGATCTGCTCGCGGTAGACACCGGAGGTGTACTGCGCGGTCTGGCTGATCCCGTCGAACTCGACGCCGAGCTCGGCGAGCGACTCGGTCATCGCCGCCTTGAAGTGCTCGGCCCAGTTCGGGTACGCCGATCCCGCGGGCGCCGGGACGGAGGTCAGCGGCTTGCCGATGTGCTGGGCCCACGACTCGTCGACCCCGGCGATTCCGGCCGGCACCTTGCGGTAGCGGTCGTAGTCGTCCCAGGAGATCAGGTGCCGGACCTGGTACCCGCGCCGCCGGATCTCGTCGGCGACGAGGTGCGGTGTCATGACCTCGCGCAGGTTGCCCAGGTGGATGGGTCCGGAGGGGGAGAGTCCCGACGCGACGACGACCGGTTTGCCCGGGGCCCGACGCTCCGACTCCTCGATGACCTCATCCGCGAAACGGGAGACCCAGTCGGTGGTCTCGGTGCTCTGAGCCACGATCGGCACGTCCTTCTTTCTCCGGGGCAGCCGTACGGTCAACGGCTGGCGCCCTCATTGTCCCAGCAAGGACGGCAACAACGAAAACGCCTTTGCGGCAGCGCCCCTCAAGGGGCGCGGGGAACTGCGCGACAAGCCCCCACCGTCCCGCACCCGGCGACGAGACGGAAAAACCCCTTTGCAGCCCCGTGGGATACTGACCGTGTCTATCTGATCCCCCGAGGAGAACGGCTCCCACCCCATGGCTTCGGTCACGTCGCTCACCGCTCAAGTCCACCAGCGCCTCGCGAACGCCCTCTCGGCCACCCTGCCGGAGACCGCGGACGCGGACCCGCTGCTGCGACGCAGCGACCGGGCCGACTACCAGGCCAACGGGATCCTGGCGCTCGCCAAGAAGGCCAAGGCCAACCCCCGGGAGCTGGCCACCCAGGTCGTCGAGAAGATCACCGCCCCGGACCTGTTCAAGGACGTCGAAGTCTCCGGCCCCGGCTTCCTCAACATCACCGTCACCGACAAGGCGATCACCGAGACGCTCGCGGCGCGCGCGGCGGACGGCGACCGTCTCGGCGTCCCCCTCAAGGACAACCCCGGCATCACCATCGTCGACTACGCCCAGCCCAACGTGGCCAAGGAGATGCACGTCGGCCACCTGAGGTCCGCGGTGATCGGCGACGCCCTCCGCGGCATGCTCGACTTCACCGGCGAGAAGACGATCGGCCGGCACCACATCGGCGACTGGGGTACCCAGTTCGGCATGCTCATCCAGTACCTGTTCGAGCACCCCGGCGAGCTGGCCCCCCCGGAGGACGTCGACGGCGAGCAGGCCATGTCGAACCTCAACCGGGTGTACAAGGCGTCGCGTGCCCTCTTCGACTCGGACGAGGAGTTCAAGGAGCGGGCCCGCAAGCGGGTCGTCGCCCTGCAGTCCGGTGACAAGGAGACGCTCGAGCTGTGGCAGCAGTTCGTGGACGAGTCGAAGGTCTACTTCTACTCCGTCTTCGAGAAGCTCGACATGGAGATCCGTGACGAGGAGATCGTCGGCGAGTCCGCGTACAACGAGGGCATGCCCGAGACCGCCCGCCTCCTGGAGGAGATGGGCGTCGCGGTGCGCTCCGAGGGCGCGCTCGTGGTGTTCTTCGACGAGATCCGCGGCAAGGACGACCAGCCGGTCCCGCTGATCGTGCAGAAGGCCGACGGCGGCTTCGGCTACGCGGCCTCCGACCTGACCGCGATCCGCAACCGTGTCTTCGACCTGCACGCGACGACGCTGCTGTACGTCGTGGACGTACGTCAGTCGCTCCACTTCAAGATGGTCTTCGAGACGGCCCGCCGGGCGGGCTGGCTGAGCGAGCACGTCACCGCGCACAACATGGGCTACGGCACGGTGCTGGGTGCGGACGGCAAGCCGTTCAAGACGCGTGAGGGCGAGACCGTACGGCTGGAGGACCTGCTGGACGAGGCGGTCGAGCGGGCGACGGCGGTCGTACGGGAGAAGGCCGAGAAGGTGGGCCTGACCGAGGAGGAGATCGTCGAGAACGGGCGGTACGTCGGGATCGGCGCCGTGAAGTACGCGGACCTGTCGACGTCGCCGAACCGTGACTACAAGTTCGACCTGGACCAGATGGTGTCGCTGAACGGCGACACGTCGGTCTACCTGCAGTACGCGTACGCCCGTATCAAGTCGATCCTGCGCAAGGCGGAGGGAGCTGCCCCGGTCGCGCACCCGGAGCTCGAACTCGCCCCGGCGGAGCGGGCCCTGGGCCTCCACCTGGACGCGTTCGGCGACACGGTCTTCGATGCGGCCGCGGAGTACGCACCGCACAAGCTGGCCGCGTACCTGTACCAGCTGGCCTCGCACCTGACGACGCTCTACGACCAGTGCCCGGTCCTCAAGGCCGACACCTCGGAGCAGACGGAGAACCGCCTGTTCCTGGTCGACCTGACCGCCCGCACCCTCCACCAGGGCATGGCCCTGCTGGGCATCCGGACGCCCGAGCGGCTCTGAGCGCCTGAGGGAACGCGTGCGGCCCGTCCTCTCCCCCGCAGGGAGGACGGGCCGCGGTGCGTTGTGGCTCGCGTGGGGCCGGGGCCTGCCTAGATGCCGTTGGCGAACCGCTTGAAGGCGGCCTTGGTGCCGGAGCCGGCCTTGCCGTCGATCGGGCCGGTGTAACCCCAGCTGTTCTTCAGCAGGCGCTGCAGGGCCTTGATGGTGTTGGGGCCGACCTTGCCGTCGATCGCGCCGGTGTAGCCCCAGTTCTGCTTGAGGCAGCGCTGGAACGCCTTCCAGCTGTTTTCGCCGAGCAGCCCGTCGATCACGCCCGTGTAGCCCCAGTACTGCTTCAGCCAGCGCTGGACCTTCTTGGCCTCGGCATTGGTCAGTCCGAGGTTGTTCACCGCGAGGACGGAGACCTCGGAGCTCACGGCCGGCTTCGCGTCCTGCGCGGCGAAGCTGGTGCCCGCGGTGGCGAGGCTTCCGGCGGCGAGGCCGACGACGGCGCTGACGCTGACGAGGGTCCTGGTCCAGACATTCGGTCGCATGTGTTGCCCTCTCACTCTGAGTCGGGTGGCGGCCTGTGCCGCCTGGCTGGTGGTACGAGAGTGCGGGGCCGGCGGCGAGGGTTGCCACAAGTGCGGCGGAAGTGACGTCATCGTGGGACGTCCTGCCCGCTGACCTGCGCGGACGCCACACGTCGAGACGGCGCGGCGGGATGGGCGATGTCCGATTTCGTACCTCTGCGGGAACCGTCCTCCGGTGCGGGCCGTGGAAGCTGCGGCAGAATGCGGCGGGGGGCGCGGGGGACGCTGACCACGGACCGTGCGCCCGGACCGTGAACGCGAGTGGGGGAGAACATGTCGCGTTGGGCAGCGCTGCCCGCGGAACTGGATCCGCGCGTACGGCAGTTGGTGGTACGGCTGCGCCGGCTGAAGGATCACAGCGGGCTGAGCCTGCGGCAGTTGGCGGCGAGGACGGGGTACAGCCCGAAGTCGTGGGAACGGTATCTGGGCGGCAGGTCTCTGCCACCCCGGGAGGCCGTCGAGGCGCTGGCCCGGATCGGGGGCGAGGATCCGACCCGGCTGCTGGCGTTGCACGAGGTCGCCGCGGAGGCGTGGGCGAGGGGACGCGAGGTGGTGACCGCGGCGGACGCGGACGCCTCCGTACCGGAACCGACGGAGACAGTGCCGGAGCCCCTGCCCGCCGGGGTCAACGGGGCGCGGTCGCCCGGGGGTTCGCTGCTCGTCGCGGTCGTGGCGGGGGCTGTGGCGCTGGTGCTGGCCGTCTCCGCGGCGGTATTTCTCGTCGTACGGCTGGTCGGCGGCGAGGGAGAGGGAGCTGCAGCTCCTGTCGCCACGTCCGCCACGCCCACCGGGTCGCCCCCCGCATACACCTGTCGGATCGAGCGGATCGATGGTCGCTGGTACGCGGGCAACAGCCGTACCGAGGACGCCGTTCTGGCGTCCGGCCATGCCGGGCCGGCGGTGGCCGAGGCGCAGTGTCTGCTGCGTCGGGCGGGCGTCTCGCCGGGCGGCATCGACGGGATCTTCGGTCCGTTGACGGAACGGGCGGTCCGGAAACTGCAGAAGCGGTCCGGGCTGGTCGTGGACGGCGTCGTCGGGCCGCACACCTGGAAGGACCTACGGCGATGACGGCACCGTCTCCGGAGCGGGCCCGACTGAGCAGTTGCCTACGGGAGTTGAGGGGCCGTACCGGTCTGAGCCTGGCCGCCCTCGCGGCGAAGACCGCGTTCAGCAAGTCCTCCTGGGACCGCTACCTCAACGGCAGGACGCTGCCCCCGCGGGACGCGGTGCAGGAGTTGTGCCGCCTCGCCGGCGAGCCGGAGGGCCGGTGTCTGGCCCTGTGGGAGATCGCGGAGGCGGAGGGGAGCGGGCGGGGTGGACGGCCGGTGGGTGCGGTGGGTGCGGTGGGGTCGGGGGTGCAGGACTCGTCCCCGCCTCCAGCCGCGGCCCCGTTTCCGCCTCCGTCTCCGTCTCCGCAGGAGGTCACACCTGCAGTCGGCGCTGTCGGAGGCACCGCTGACGCCGTGCACCGAAGCGCCATGGCCATGGCTGTCCTCGCGTCGGTGTGTGCCGCGGCTGTCGGGGGCTTTGCGGCGTTGGCGTTCCTGCTGCCGCACGGGGACGGCGACCCCCGGTCGTCTCTGCCCCCGTCCCCGGCGGTGACGGGGCCGCGCTGTCTGGGAGCGGGTTGTGAGGGCGAGAACCCGAAGGGCATGCAGTGCGACGTCGCGCCGACGACCGTCGCCACGCACCGCACGGCCACCGGAGCCTGGATGGAGCTGCGCTACAGCGAGGAGTGCGGGACGAGTTGGGCGCGGATGTGGGGGACGCGCGTCGGGGACCGGATCGAGATGACGGCGGGCGGTGGTGAGGGTCCCGTGCGCAGTGCGGAGGTCCACGACGCCGTCGACGCGGACAACTACGTCTACACACCCATGACCGCGGCTCCCCCCGGCACCGTCGCCCGGGCCTGCTTCCGTCCGGCGGCGGGCGGCGAGCCGGAGTGCTTCGACGGCCGGGTGAACCCGGCGTAGCCGTGGATCACCGGGTGGCCGGACGCGCACCACACCACCTTGCCGGGGCCCCGCCGTCCCACCCCCGGATCCTCGAAGCCCCGTTGTCAGTGGCACCCCCTACAGTCACCGACATGGCGACACTTCCGAACCCCCTGCCGAAGCTGGCCACCGACCCCACGGGCGGCGTCCTCGGCCTCCAGCTCCCGCCCGGCAGACTCCTGGACGCGACCGTGGAGGGGCCGTGGCACGAGCCGCTGCTGTGGCTCGCGGACGAGGAGGCGGCACCCGGCGCGTGGGCCGCGCTGGCACCGGCCCGGCGGTCGGCCGGCCTGCTGTCGGTCGTCATCGACGCGGGCGGCCGCCATGGTGGCCCGGAGCTCTGGGAGTTGGCGCCCGAGGCGATGTCGTACCCGGGAGATCACGACGCCGAGGAGGTACTGGCGGATCTCTGGGACGAGTACGCGGCGGGCGAGACGGAAGAGGAATGGCCCGGCCTGGCCGACGCCCCCGCCCCCGTGCCCACCTCCGTCTCCACCTCCGCCCCCGTCTCCGCCGACGACCCGGACGCGGTCGCCACGGACATCGCGGACTCGCTCGCCGAGAGCGGCGGCCTGCTGGAGGAACCCCGCCTCGCCCTCGTCCCGGCCCGCCGCAGCGCCGACATCCCGGCGGCGATCGGCTGGACGGGCCCGGTGAACCACGAGAGTGACGTGGCCCGTCTCTGCGCGGTGCTCCGCTCCTGGGAGGACCGGTTCGGCATACGGGTCGTGGCGCTCGGCTTCGACCAACTCCTCGTCTCCGTGGCCTTCCCGCCGACCATCCTGGCCGAGGCGGAGGCCGTCGCCGCCGAGCACTTCGCGTTCTGCCCGGACAACATCCTCCAGAGCGGCGACCCAACGGTTGGCGCGTATGCCGAGAAGCGGCTCCTCAACCAGCCGGCCTGGCACTTCTGGTGGGACTGACCGAAGACTGATCGAAGACTGACCGAAGACCGACCACCGCCCGAGCGCCGACCGACCGAGCCGCCTCACTCCGGCAGCAACAGCATTCCCTCCGGTACGTCGATCCCGAACTCCTCGTCCAGCAACCGCCGCACCCGAGCCTCGTCCGTCATCTCCCGCTCGACGACGGCCCCGTCCGCACGCGTCTGTGTGAGGAGCCGGCCGTTGAGGAGGAGGTGGCGTTCGGCGGTGACGCTCTGGACGTAGACGCGCTGGGTGAAGGGCGAGCGCGGATTGGTGCCGATGTGCCAGTTGATGACCTCGAAGTCGGGCTTCTCGAACGGCTCCAGAGTGAACGCGTACTGGTCCGTCCAGTCGTCCTTCACCCGGTCGTGGGCCTGGAGGAGCCACAGCTCCAGCGGCCCGTCGTGCGGCGCGTGGGCGAGCCGGTGCCGGCGTTCCGCGTCCCGGAACTCGACACCGGCCGTCAGCGGCACCGGCTCCAGCAGCGCACCGATCGCACCGAAGCCGACGTCCGCGAGATACGGCTGGGGGTCGCCCGGTGCCTCGACGAGGAGGGCCATGTGAGTGCGCGGGCGGCTCTCGATGCGGTCCGCTCCGACCACGACACGCGCCGCGAGCCGGGTCACCTGGAAGCCCAGCGCCTCCAGCGCGCACGCGAACAGGGTGTTGTGCTCGTAGCAGTAGCCGCCGCGCCGGCTGTGCACCAGCTTGGCCATCAGGTCGGCCGGTTCGAGGGAGGGAGCCGTACGCCGCAGGGCGTCCAGGTTCTCGAAGGGGATGCCCCGCATATGCGCCAGGTGCACGCCCCGCAGCGTCGCCACGTCGGCCCGCCGCTCCCCCTCCCAACCGATCCGCCGGAAGTACGCATCGACATCGAACCGCGAGGTGTCGGAATCGGACCGCAAGGTGTCGGACATGCCTTTCACCTTAGGAACGCGGCCCGGGCCCCGTCTGCCCTCCAGGGCCCGACCCGCCCTGGATCATTGGCCCTCGATCATCGGTCCTAGGACCGCAGCCCCTCCCCCAGCCTCCTCAGCCCCTCCCCGATCTCCTCCGGCGTCTGCGTGACGAAGCACAGCCGCATCGTCGACCGATCGGGCTCACCGGCGTAGAACGGCGCCCCGGGGACGTAGGCGACATCGTGCCGCACCACCTTCGGGAGCAGGGCCGTCGTGTCGTACGGCTCCGGCAGACGGGCCCAGAGGAACATCCCGCCCGTCGGCCGGTCCCAGGTGGAGCCCTCCGGCAGCGCCTGCGCCAGCCCGGCCAGCATGGCGTCGCGGCGTTCACGGTAGACGTCCCTGACGCGGGCCACATGGGCGTCGAGGCCGGTGAGGTAGCGGGCGGCGGCGAGCTGGTTGAGGGTCGGGGTGTGCAGGTCGGCGGCCTGCTTGGCGACCACGCAGGCGCGCCGCAGGGCGGCCGGCGCGCGCAGCCAGCCCAGCCGCAGCCCGGGCGCCATCACCTTGGAGAAGGAACCGAGCAGCACCGTGCGGTCCTCCGCCCCCGGGTAGGAGGAGATCCAGGGCACGCGCTCACCCTCGTACCGGAGTTCGCCGTACGGGTCGTCCTCGACGATCCACACCCCGCCCCGCGCGGCGACCTCCGCGACGGCCGCCCTGCGCTCGGCGGGCAGGGTTCTGCCGGTCGGGTTCTGGAAGGTCGGCACGGTGTAGAAGAGCTTGGGCCGCTCCCGCACCACCAGTTCCTCCAGCGCCCGGGCGTCCACCCCGTCGGCGTCCCCCGGAACGGCCACGACCCGCGCTCCCGCAAGCCCGAAGGCCTGAAGTGCCGCCAGATAACAGGGGTCTTCGACGAGAACCGTGTCCCCGGGATCCAGCAGCGCGGTGGCGAGGAGCGACAGGCCCTGCTGGGAGCCGGTGGTGACGAGCAGGTCGTCGGCGTCCGTCGCGAGCCCTCGCGCCGACATGCGCGCGGCGAGACCGGTGCGCAGGCTGGGCTCGCCCTCAGTCGTGGAGTACTGCAGCGCCCGTGCCGGCGTCTCGGCGAGTACGTCACGGAAGGCGGCCGCGATGCCCTCCCGGTCGAACAGCTCGGGCGCCGGCAGCCCGCCCGCGAAGTTGATGACCTCGGGTCGGGCGGTGACGGCGAGGATGTCGCGCACGGGCGAGCCACCCACCGACGCGGCCCGCGCCGCGAGTGACGGCACGTCGGCTCGGGCGGGGTGGGGCGCGGACTCGGTCAAACTCATGACAGCGCTCATGACACGGCTCCTTCGGCTACGACGACGAGTGGGACGGCTCGTGCCGGGCAGCCTAGAGAACTACATGCCGTCTACAAGCAGCTTTCCGGGATACGGACCGACAGGGACCCGCTACGCACTCCAGGGGCTCCCCGGGAACACCCGCCCCAGGGTTTGCGGTCGCCCGGCGTCCCACGCCAAGCCGCCGGGACGGTCCATCCCCGCAGGTCAACGACGGTCCCACCACTCCAGCGTCCCGAATTCCCGCGCGAGGGTGGCGGCCAGGAGGGATGATCACGCAGGCTGAGGACCGATCCCAGCCCCCACCCGAGGAGAGGGCCACTCCATGTCCGCGTCCGCACCCCCCGCCCGCCGCCCCCGCGCCCGGCTCCTCGCCGCCACGCTGGCGGCGATCGCCGCGTTCACGCTCACCGCGTGCGAGGACGGCCAGGGCCTGCGCGACGAGGGGCCATCGACCCCGACCACCCCGACGGCCACGACCACGACGCCACCGGCGTCCGACAGGCCATGACCGGCCCCCGTACGCTCGGCCGTACGCCGTTTCCGCGTCAGGAACGGCTGCCCAGCTTCTGCGCCGCCTCCGTCGCCCAGTAGGTGAGGATGTTGCGCGCACCCGCCCGCTTGATGCCGGTCAGCGCCTCGAGGATCGCCCGGTCCCGGTCGATCCAGCCCTTCTCGGCGGCCGCCTCGATCATCGAGTACTCGCCGGAGATCTGGTAGGCGGCGACCGGCACGTCCACCGCGTCGGCGACCCGGGCCAGGATGTCGAGGTAGGGCCCGGCCGGCTTGACCATCACCATGTCGGCCCCCTCCTCCAGGTCGAGGGCCAGCTCCCGCAGCGATTCCCGCACGTTCGCCGGGTCCTGCTGATAGGTCTTCCGGTCCCCCTTGAGCGAGGAGGCGACGGCCTCCCGGAAGGGCCCGTAGAAGGCGGAGGCGTACTTGGCGGTGTAGGCGAGGATGGCGACATCCTCCCGCCCGATCTGATCGAGCGCGTCACGGACGACGCCGATCTGCCCGTCCATCATCCCGCTGGGCCCGACCACATGGGCCCCGGCGTCGGCCTGCACCTGAGCCATCTCGGCGTAGCGCTCCAAGGTCGCGTCGTTGTCGACGCGCCCCTGCGAGTCCAGCACGCCGCAGTGCCCGTGATCGGTGGTCTCGTCGAGACAGAGGTCGGACATGACGAGAAGCTCGTCCCCCACCTCGGCCCGGACATCCCGGATGGCGACCTGCAGGATCCCGTCCGGATCGGTCCCGGGCGTACCCAGGGCGTCCTTCTTCCCCTCCTCGGGCACCCCGAAGAGCATGATCCCGGAGACACCGGCCTCAACGGCCTCGGCAGCGGCCTTCTTCAGGCTGTCCCGGGTGTGCTGAACGACCCCCGGCATGGCGGCGATCGGCACCGGCTCGCTGACACCCTCGCGCACGAAGGCCGGGAGGATGAAGTCGGCGGGGTGCAGCCTGGTCTCGGCGACCATACGCCGCATGGCGGGAGTGGTCCGCAGACGCCGCGGCCGCGTGCCCGGGAAGGATCCGTACGTCGTCATGCCACCTACGCTACGCCCGCCCCGGCAGCACCTTTGCCGACGGTACGTCGGCACGGACGTACCGTCCCAAGCGGCCCGCATGCACCCTCCCAGCCACCGGGTCCATCCTGAGAAAGAGCCCCAGGACCCCGACGGCCCCGCCCCTCGGTGAAGACCGCCGCCGTCCCTCCGTACCCGCACAGCGGAGGACGCGATGACCGCCACCCACCACCACAACACCCCCGACCTGTTCGCCCTCTCCGAGATCCACGGACCGGTCCTGCGCCCCGGCGACGACGGCTACGCCGAGGAGGTCACCGGCTTCAACCTGGCCGCGTTGCACACACCGGACGTGGTCGTGGGTGCGACGGGCGTCGATGACATCGTGACGGCGCTGCGCTGGGCGTCGGCCACCGGCACGCCGGTCGCGGTCCAGGCGACGGGCCACGGCGCGAACTTCCCCATCGACCACGGCCTGCTGATCAACACGGCCCGCATGACGGACGTACACGTCGACCCCCAGGAGCGCCTCGCGACGGTCGCGGCCGGAGCGAAGTGGCGCCACGTCTCGGACGCGACCGCACCGCACGGCCTCGCCGCGCTCTGCGGCACGGCCTCGGACTCGGGCGCGGTCGGCTACACGCTCGGCGGCGGGCTCCCCGTCCTGGGCCGGGCCTACGGCTACGCGACCGACCTGGTCCGCTCCTTCCAGGTCGCCACGCCCGACGGCACGCTCCACGAGTGCGACCCCGAAGACGAGCCGGAGCTGTTCGGGGCACTGCGCGGCGGCAAGGGCAACGTGGGCGTGGTCACCTCCATGACCTGCGAACTGATCCCCCTGGCCACGCTTCTGGGCGGCGGCGTCTACTACCCCGGCGAGCACGCCGAACCCGTGCTGCGCACCTGGATCGACTGGACACGAACACTTCCGGACGAGATGTGCAGCGCCTTCGCCCTCCTCCGCCTGCCGCCCATCCCGGAGATCCCCGAACCGCTGCGCGGCGGCTTCTGGGCCCGCGTCGTGATCGCCTGGCCCGGAGACCCGGCCGAGGGTGAACGCCTGCTGGCCCCGATCCGCGCGGCCGCGCCGGTGGCGGTCGACACGGTGGAGGAGATGCCGTACGCCGCCCTGGACCGCATCCACATCGAACCGCAGGACCCGCTCCCCGCCCGCGAGTCGTGCACCCTGATGCGCGATCTCCCGCCCGACGCCGTCCGAACGTTCCTGTCCCAGGCGGGCCCCGAGGTCCCCGACTACCCCCTGCTCATAGTGGAGTTCCGCCACATGGGCGGCGCCCTCGCCCGCCCCGCCCGCGAGGAGGACGCGATCTGCGCCCGGGACGCGAACTACCTGCTGGAAGCGGTGGGCGTCCTGGCCGCGCCACCTATGGCCGCGGCCATAGAAGAGGCCACAACAGCCCTCCACGCAGCGATGGCCCCCTACGGCACAGGCCTCACGATGATCAACATCCACGGCACCCCCGGCGACGATTCCGACCGCGCCCGAGCCTGGACCCCGGAGGTCTACGACCGCCTGCGCAAGGACAAGGCGGCTTACGACCCCACCAACCTGCTTCGCTTCGGCCATACCGTCACGCCGGTGTAGGCGCCACGCCAAAATGCAGCCACAGCACGACCGATAACACACAGCCCTCACATCGCCCTCACTTAAACGCCGAAGAAACGGGATGGATCGTTTCCCCGGCGGCCCGTGTGCGCGCTGCGTTCCGGCATCCCCCATACTCATGCACCATGGATGACGTGCTGGAAGTACTCGTGCCGACCATCATGTTCCTGGTGATTGCCACTGGTTTCGTCGTCGTTATCTACGGCATCAGACGTGTGAACAAAAGGGACGTGCGGAGCGAGCAAGATCAGGCGGGGCTTGTCCAGCTCGCCCAGGAACGCGGCTGGAACTACACCGCAGAGATCCCCGGCGGGGCAGAGCGATACGTGGGAGCACCGCCCTTCCGCGCAAAGGGCCATTACCTCTGGGACTACGTCACCGGTGAATTCCGGGGGCACACTGTCAGCTGCTTCGAGTACCGCCCGCGCGATTTCGACGCCGCCGACGCCGGGACGAACGACCATCGGTATTTCGTCGCGCTCACGGTCACGCTGCCGGCACCCACGCCCGGCGTGATCATCGATAGGCCGAATATGCTGGAGCGGGCGGACAACCGCCTCAACAACGCGTTCGGTCTCGGCGACAACGAGGTGAAGCTGGGGAATCCAGAATTCGACGAGGACTTTCGCGTCATCACCGACGACGAGCCGTTCGCACGAACCGTGATGACCGATGACCTGGTGCGGTTCCTCCTTTCCGACCCGCGCGTCAAGGACGGACCTCTTCGATTCCACGGGAACGAGCTGATCACGTGGTTCGAGGGACGGCTGCGGCCGGACGGTATCGATCCGAAGCTGAACTACCTGTGCGACGTCCTCGACCTGGTACCGGCGCAGACGTGGCGCTCAGCCTGAGTGGAACTGCTCATGGGTGAGCCCCTCGCGGATCTGATTCGCGAGGGGCTCACCCATGAGCGCCGAGGTGCAGGAGAGCTACGCCGCGGCAGGGTCCGCAGGGCGAATTGACCGGACGAACTCCTTGAAGTCCTCCTGGACGGCATCCAGCTGGGACAACTTGGAGGTCAACGTGAACTCCAGCACCGCACGTTTGGCGGGATCGTGCACATCCTGCATGGTCACGTACACCTGGCTCTGCACCAGTTCCACGGGCAACCCGCGCAGCCTGCCCGACAGACGGAGGGTCTGGGTGAGTACGGGCGCCTCCGGTGTTCCCACCTGATGCCGCTTGGCGACGCGCACCGTTGTCCCCTGACTCAATCGTTGGACCGACTCATCGGCGAGGGTGACCAGGTCAGCCAGGTCATTCCGCATCTTGCCGGCAATGGTGATATTCGCGGTGAACCCGTCCCGAGACTCGGGGTGGAGCGCGACGAAAGCGACCTCTGGGGCGCCCATCTCATCGGGGGACGCCGGCTGCCAACCCTCCGGCAATGAAAACTCGATCTTCACCGGCAGCGTGGTCGCCATGGTGGATCATCTCCTTCAGTGTGCGGAATTCGAAGTAGCGTCAGCCGAAGGGGTTCCACTCTTTCACCGTGTCTCCGACATCATCAAGGCCAACGAAATCGGCTGCGTCACCGATCGAATCGACGACCTTACCCGGGTCGATCTCGACCTGCCCGCCCACGCTGGCGCCGACCCCAACTGTGGCACCCAGCTCTCCACCGATGACGAACTTCCCGTCCTTCATGCCGGCATCAAAGGTGGCTTTGCCGCCGAGTCCGTAACTTACCTCGGCCTTGCCACCGATCCCGACACCGGCAATATCGCCATGGCCCTCCACGCCGGCCTTGCCACCCACAAATCCCTCGATGCCGGCATGCACACCGTCCTTTCCCACGGACGCCTTGGCTGAGGCTTCGGCGCCAACAGATGCCGAGGCCTTTCCACTGGCGGCAAAGGGGCCGTTCTCGATACTGCCCTCCGCGGAGGCTGCTACCAGGTTGGCGGAAGCGCCGACTCCGGCCTGCAACCTACCGTCGGCAATGGACGCCCCTGCGGTGGCCTGCGCCGAGAGCACCTGGACGCCGGCCTTTCCTGCGGCCTTCCCGCCCGCCCACTCCGTCTCACCTTCGGCCTCGGCCTTCCAGGCCTCCGCTTCGGCGGTCCTCTCCCAGAGTTTGGTCTCGTGACCCGCCTTGGGCTTGGCCTGGGGATCCTCGGCGGACTGGCCGTTGGCCGTGCCCCAGGTGCGGTGCTCTGCCCCCCTGAGGTCCTTGGCCTGACCTTCGTAGAAGGTCTTGCCGTAGCTGAACTTCCCCGACTCCTTCTGGTTCTCGGCGGTTTTCGCCGCCCTCGCCAGCCAGTCCGGCGCCTTGTCGGAGTCGCCGGACAGCTCCTTGAGCTTCTCCGCCGCCTTGTCGCCTTCGTCCCGCAGATACTGGCGGGCATTGTTCAAGGTCAACTCGGCGTGGCTTTTGTCGCCCCCGTCCCACAGCGCGATGGCCTCTCGGGCCTGCCGCTGCGCCTCGCTCAGCGCTGAGGCGTATGTACTGATCGTCGAGGCGGCCTCTGACATCTGGTCGGACGCGTAAAGCCAGTTCTTCTTCTCGCCGGCGAGTTTCTCGGAGAATCCGTCGCTGGCCGGCCCGGTCCAGCCGGAAATACGTACGCCACCCAGTCCGTCACCGACATCCTCGAAGTTGCCGGAATACTTCCTGAGTGACTGCACAATACTGTCCAGGTTCCCCGCGTCACCGGGGATCAGCTCCTTGGGGTCTTTCGTCTCGCCCAGATCGGCAGCCATGCCCGTCCCCCGTTCTTACCGTCCCGCGTGAGACGGACTCACCAGCCGCTCTGCCTCGGCATCCGATCGCTCATAGCTGTCCGCCGTCCTCTTGAGTTCGTCAGCCAAGCCGGTCGAACGTTCCCCAAGGACCCCGATGGCCACGTCCCACGTGTCGCAGAATTTTTCAAACTTCCCGGACACGATCAGATTGCCAAATTCTTCCACACTGCGATTCAGTGCGCCGAAATCGGCGTCCTTGGCCGGATTCAGACATTTTTGAATATCTGAAGCGCCACCCCTGAGCTCTTCCGGATCGGCTCGAAAGCCATCCATGCTCATATTCGATTCACCGCCCCCGTGAACGCATGCCAAAGACAGGCAGGTCAGCACTGCCGTCGGCCACGAAACATATCACTGACCTGCACCGTCAGGATGCACGGGGAGCTCCGATACCCACGCCCACAAAACCGCCCGGAAAATTCCCCAAGTCACACAGGTCCGCCGTCCGATAAACCGTTTCACCACCGCAGAGAAGAACAAGCGGAGGCGCCGACTACCCCCGCGGCACCGCCGATACAACGATCGAGCCACGAGAGTGGGGAAAGGGTGAAGATATGGCGGATCTCTCTACCGCCGAATCGCGTGCCAAGAACGCAGGCCCGAGGGCCGACCAAGGCAGTCTCATGAGCCAGTCGGACCCGCCCAGTATGCTCCGTGTATTTGTGCCTCGCTCATCCGAAATGGAGTCCCCCATGGCCGTGCCCCGGCTGTCCGCAGCAACTTCGATCCTCTCGGCCGTAGCCGTTGGCGCGTTACTCACAGGCTGTTCCGCGTCGGTGAAGGTCGAAAAGCCCGAGCTGAAAATGTCTGCGGAAAAGCTGGCTGACCTGGTCGCCGAAAAGCTGGCCGCTACTGCGAACCAGCCCAAGCCGGACGTCACATGCCCCGAGGCCGTCCCCGCGAAGGTAGGCACGACCACCCGGTGCAAGCTGACTGCGGGTGACGGCAGCACCTTGGGCGTCACAGCGACCGTGAGCTCGGTCGAGGGCACCAAGATGAACTTCGACATCCAGGCCGACGAGACCCCGACCCCGGCGCCGAACTGACCACCCATCACAGCCAGAAAACAAAGTGAGGGCGAGGCCGAACCGGCCCCGCCCTCACCTGTGACAGCCCATCAGGTCGTCGTACGCCTCCGCCGAGCCCCCGGCCGACGCTCGCTAGGCCGCGTCACCGGATCACCCGCATCCAGCGCCGCCGCCCGCCGCGCCGCCCCGAAGTCGGCCAGCGCCTCGGCCAGTTTGTGCACGGACGGCTCGGGAGCCATCACATCCACCCGAAGCCCGTGCTCCTCGGCCGTCTTCGCGGTGGCAGGCCCGATACAGGCGATCACCGTCACGTTGTGCGGCTTCCCGGCGATGCCCACCAGGTTCCGCACGGTCGACGACGAGGTGAAGAGAACGGCGTCGAAGCCACCCCCCTTGATCGCCTCCCGGGTCTCCGCCGGCGGCGGCGACGCCCGCACGGTCCGATAGGCCGTGACGTCATCGACCTCCCAGCCCAGCTCGATGAGCCCCGCCACCAGCGTCTCCGTGGCGATGTCGGCCCGAGGCAGGAACACCCGGTCAATGGGGTCGAACACCGGGTCGTACGGCGGCCAGTCCTCCAGCAGCCCCGCTGCCGACTGCTCCCCGCTGGGCACGAGATCCGGCTTGACGCCGAACGCGATCAGCGCCTTCGCCGTCTGCTCCCCCACCGCAGCGACCTTGATCCCCGCGAACGCCCGGGCATCGAGCCCGTACTCCTCGAACTTCTCCCGCACGGCCTTGACCGCGTTCACCGACGTGAAGGCGATCCACTCGTACCGCCCGGTCACCAGCCCCTTGACCGCCCGCTCCATCTGCTGAGGCGTCCGCGGCGGCTCGACGGCGATCGTCGGCACCTCGTGCGGCACGGCCCCGTAAGACCGCAGCTGGTCGGAGAGCGAAGCCGCCTGCTCCTTCGTACGCGGCACGAGCACCCGCCACCCGAAGAGCGGCTTGGACTCGAACCACGACAACTGGTCGCGCTGGGCGGCGGCGGAACGCTCACCGACCACGGCTATCACCGGCCGCCCGCCCTCGGGCGAAGGCAGCACCTTGGCCTGCTTCAGCATCTGCGCGATGGTCCCGAGCGTCGCGGTCCAGGTCCGCTGCCGAGTGGTCGTACCCGCGACCGTCACCGTCATCGGCGTATCGGGCTTGCGCCCCGCCGAGACCAGCTCACCGGCGGCCGCGCCGACGGAGTCCAGCGTCGTCGACACGACGACCGTGCCGTCCGACGCCCCGACCTCGGTCCAGCACCGGTCGGACGCCGTCCGCGCGTCCACGAACCGCACGTCCGCGCCCTGCGCGTCCCGCAGCGGCACACCGGCGTACGCGGGCACGCCCACGGCCGCTGCGACACCGGGCACGACCTCGAACGGCACGCCCGCCGCGGCGCACGCCAGCATCTCCTCGGCGGCGTACGCGTCGAGCCCGGGATCCCCGGACACCGCACGCACGACCCGCCTGCCGCCCCGCGCGGCCTCCATGACAAGATGTGCGGCATCCCGCACCGCGGGTAGCCCAGCGGTTGTTGACGCGCCGTCAACAACCGCGAGCTGAGGCGTGCCTGTGCCCGGAGCGGTGTCCGACGAAGGACCCGTGTCCGTGTGCACTTCAGCGACGCCTTGTCTGGCGTGCTCGCGTACGACGTCGAGCACCTCGTGCTCGGCGACGAGTACGTCGGCGTTCGCCAGCGCCTCCACGGCGCGCAGAGTCAGCAACCCCGGATCCCCGGGTCCGGCACCGAGGAAGGTGACGTGCCCGTGTTCAAGGCCGGCGGGAAGATTGGTGGGGCTCAATGTGCTCGCTCCCCCATCAGACCGGCCGCGCCCTGGGCAAGCATCTCGGTGGCGAGTTCGCGACCGAGCGCCAGCGCTTGGTCGTGCGTCTCGGGCACGGGACCGGTGGTGGACAGCTGCACCATGCGGGTGCCGTCGGTCGTGCCGACGACGCCGCGCAGGCGCATTTCCTTGACAATCTGCCCGTCGGCCAGCAGGTCGGCCAGCGCGCCCACAGGGGCGGAGCAGCCGGCCTCCAGGGCGGCGAGCAGTGATCGCTCGGCGGTGACGGCGACCCGCGTGAACGGGTCGTCGAGCTCGCCGAGCGCGGCGATGAGGTCCGCGTTGTCCGCGGTGCACTCGATCGCCAGTGCCCCCTGGCCGGGGGCGGGCAAAACCGTGTCGACCGACAGGAAGTCGGTCACCTCGTCGATGCGGCCGATCCGGTTCAGTCCAGCCGCAGCCAGAACAACCGCATCAAGCTCACCATCGCGCACATACCCGATCCGCGTGTCCACGTTCCCGCGGATCGCGACGGTCTCGATGTCGAGCCCGTGCGCGCGGGCGTACGCGTTCAGCTGCGCCATCCGGCGCGGCGAACCCGTACCGATGCGTGCCCCGCGCGGCAGGTCGGTGAACTTCAGGGCGTCCCGCGCGACGATCACATCGCGCGGATCCTCCCGCACCGGAACGGCCGCCAGGACCAGTTCCTCGGGCTGCGCGGTCGGCAGGTCCTTCAGGGAGTGCACCGCGAAGTCGACCTCGCCTCGCAGCAGCGCGTCCCTCAGGGCGGTGACGAACACACCCGTGCCGCCGATCTGCGCGAGGGCCTCGCGCGAGACATCGCCGTACGTGGTGATCTCGACCAGCTCGACGGGCCGTCCGGTCACCCGGCGCACGGCGTCCGCGACCTGCCCGGACTGCGCCATGGCGAGCTTGCTGCGCCTGGTGCCGAGCCGTAGTGGCTGCTGAGTCATCTTGGGCCTCGGTCCTTCTCGGTGCTGTCCTCGGCCCGGGAGACGGAGGCCACCGTCTCCTGGTCGAGGTCGAACAGGGTGCGCAGCGCGTCCGCGTACCCGGCGCCGCCGGGCTCGGCCGCGAGCTGCTTGACCCGCACGGTCGGCGCATGCAGCAGCTTGTCGACGACGCGCCGCACGGTCTGCGAGATCTCGCTGCGGTGCTTGTCGTCGAGGCCCGGCAGCCGGCCCTCGAGGCGGGCGATCTCGCTCGCCACGACATCGGCGGCCATCGTGCGCAGCGCGACGACGGTGGGCGTGATGTGCGCGGCCCGCTGCGCCGCCCCGAAGGCCGCGACCTCGTCGGAGACGATACGGCGGACCTGGTCGACGTCGGCCGCCATGGGAGCGTCGGCGGAAGCTTCCGCCAGCGACTCGATGTCCACGAGGCGCACCCCGGCCAGCCGGTGCACGGCCGCGTCGATGTCGCGCGGCATGGCGAGGTCGAGCAGCGACAGCACCGGCACGGGGCGGGGCACCTCGGCGACCGGCTCCGGCTTGCGGCGCTCGGGGATACGGCCGACGGTGGCCACGGTCGCGGCGAGCGCGGTGATCAGCTCGGCGTCGGCCTCGGGGCTGCGCCGGGTGGCCTCACGCCGGTCGACGGCACTGCCGGCCGCCCAGGCCGCGTGCTGCTCCAGCGTGGCCGCGTCCATACCGGCGACGGCGGCCTCCCCGAGCACAGAGAAACCTCCCTGCACGGCGGTCAGTTCCAGCGGGAAGTTCTCGTCGGTGCCGACGCCGGTGGGCGGCAGCGGGGTCTGCCGTACGTCGGCGGAGTCCGCGTTCGTCCTGGGCGCGGGCGCCTTGTCGGCCGTACGACCACTGCCGCCCGCCTCCTCGAAGGCGACCGGCTGACCGGTACGGCCCTCGACCGCCGCGGCGATCTCCTCGGCGGTGAGGACGAGCCCGGTCGCGCCGGTGCAGGAGACGGCGACATCGGCACGTGTCAGCTCGACCGGCACCGACTCCATCGGTACCGCGCGGGCGGGCACGTCCGTGCCGTCGGTCTCGGCGAGGATCTGGGCGAGGCGCTCGGCGCGGTCCAAGGTGCGGTTGGCGATGACGATCTCGGCGACACCGGCACGCGCGAGCGTGGCGGCGGCCAGGGAGGACATCGAGCCGGCGCCGATGACGAGGGCCTTCTTGCCGTGCGCCCACGCCGTGACGTCGGCCCCCACGGCCAGTTGCTCGAGGCCGAAGGTGACCAGCGACTGCCCGGCGCGGTCGATGCCGGTCTCGGAGTGCGCGCGCTTGCCGACCCGCAGGGCCTGCTGGAACAGGTCGTTGAGCAGCCGACCGGCGCTGTGCAGCTCCTGCGCCTTGGCGAGGGAGTCCTTGATCTGCCCGAGGATCTGTCCCTCGCCGACGACCATGGAGTCGAGCCCGCAGGCCACCGAGAACAGGTGGTGGACGGCGCGGTCCTCGTAGTGGACGTACAGGTAGGGCGTGAGCTCGTCGAGCCCCACCCCGCTGTGCTGGGCGAGCAGCGTGGACAGCTCGGCGACACCGGCGTGGAACTTGTCCACGTCGGCGTACAGCTCGATGCGGTTGCAGGTGGCCAGCACGGCGGCCTCGGTGGCCGGCTCGGCGGCGACCGTGTCCTGCAGCAGCTTGATCTGGGCGTCCGCGCTCAGTGCGGCCCGCTCCAGGACGCTGACCGGGGCGCTGCGGTGGCTCAGCCCCACGACGAGGAGACTCATGCCGGCATCACGGCGGGTACGTCCCCGTCGGGCCCCTGGTCGGCGGATTCGGCGGAGTCGCCGGACTCCTCGCGGGTGACGGCGGCCGGTCCGGTGCCGTCGGGGTGGGCTTCCTCGCCGGCCTTGCGCTGCTCGTGGAAGGCGAGGATCTGCAGCTCGATGGAGAGGTCGACCTTGCGCACGTCGACGCCCTCGGGGACGGACAGCACGGTCGGCGCGAAGTTCAGGATGGAGGTGACCCCGGCGGCCACGAGCCGGTCGCAGACCGGCTGGGCGGCACCGGCGGGAGTGGCGATGACACCGATGGACACGCCGTTGTCCTGGATGATCTTCTCCAGGTCGTCGGAGTGCTGCACGGGAATCCCGGCGACGGGCTTGCCGGCCATGGCCGGATCGGCGTCGATGAGTGCGGCCACCCGGAAGCCACGGGAGGCGAAGCCGCCGTAGTTGGCGAGCGCGGCGCCGAGGTTACCGATGCCGACGATCACAACCGGCCAGTCCTGGGTCAGGCCGAGTTCGCGGGAGATCTGGTAGACGAGATACTCGACGTCGTAGCCGACACCGCGCGTTCCGTACGACCCGAGGTACGAGAAGTCCTTGCGCAGCTTGGCGGAGTTGACCCCCGCCGCGGCCGCGAGCTCCTCGGAGGAGACCGTGGGTACCGAGCGCTCCGACAGTGCGGTCAGCGCGCGGAGGTACAGCGGAAGCCTGGCGACGGTGGCCTCGGGAATCCCTCGGCTACGGGTCGCCGGTCGGTGTGTTCGGCCAGTTGCCACGGTGCTCCTGCGGGTAGAGCGGGGCTGCAGGCGGTCACACGTACCTAGACCGCCCCGTCGAATGCAGGCTATGTCTTTGTGAACGCGTGCACAAAGATGGTGTCCGATTTGCCCGCCCAACGTGACCGGGCTCACGCACTCCCGGCGCACAGGTATGGAACCGGCGTATACGCACCACCGTTCCTCTGCTTTCGGGGGCAAAACCGCACACTCTCCTCAACGATCCTCGCCCCCCAGACCAGGTCGCCGTCGATCCTAAGCCAGTTTCCCGGCCAGTTGGACTAGCTGGTCAGTGCTTTGCGGAGGCGATCTTCGTTCACGCGCCAGAACGTGTGCTGGGCGCCGTCGACCAGGACGACGGGGATCTGTTCCCAGTACTGGTCATGGAGTTGGGAGTCCTGGGTGATGTCCTTCTGTTCCCATGGCACCCCGAGTTCCCCGCAGACCTTCTCGATGACGATCTGTGCGTCATCACACAGATGACAGCCGGGTTTACGGATGAGTGTGACCAGCCGGTCCCGGGGCGACTTGGCCGTACCGCGACGAAAGAGGGGGCTCATGTCGGCCATTCTCGCGCGCCGACCCGCGCGGGCTCGATCGCGGGCTCGCCACGCCGTTTAACTGCGCGGTCGCGGAGAGTTCACGACCTTCAAACCTCGCGACTCCGGTTGCACCGAACAAACTGGCTATGCTCACGGTCATGGCCGCTCTTGGATGGCTCACTCCCCGTAGGCGCTCCGCCACGGCGCGGAGCGTGTTGGCTGGCGAGGCCTCGGCGGAGGCAGCGCGCAAGTCGTCGCAGGAAGCGACAGTGTCCGAAGTCCCGGAGGACTCCTCCGCGGAACCGGAGTTCCCGGTGCTCGGCGACGAGAAGGCCGCCGCCTTCTTCGACCTGGACAACACCGTGATGCAGGGCGCCGCGCTGTTCCACTTCGGGCGGGGCCTGTACAAGCGGAAGTTCTTCGAGACCCGCGACCTCGCCAAGTTCGCCTGGCAGCAGGCGTGGTTCAGGCTGGCGGGCGTCGAGGACCCGGAGCACATGCAGGACGCGCGCGACTCGGCGCTGTCCATCGTCAAGGGCCACCGGGTCTCCGAGCTGATGTCGATCGGCGAGGAGATCTACGACGAGTACATGGCCGAGCGCATCTGGCCCGGCACCCGCGCCCTCGCCCAGGCCCACCTGGACGCCGGCCAGAAGGTGTGGCTGGTGACGGCGGCCCCGGTGGAGATCGCCCAGGTGATCGCCCGCCGCCTGGGGCTCACCGGCGCCCTGGGCACGGTGGCGGAGTCGGTGGACGGCGTCTACACGGGCAAGCTGGTGGGCGAACCGCTGCACGGCCCGGCGAAGGCGGAGGCGGTCCGCGCCCTGGCCGCCGCGGAGGAGCTGGACCTCTCGCGCTGCGCGGCCTACAGCGACTCGCACAACGACATCCCGATGCTCTCCCTCGTCGGCCACCCCTACGCCATCAACCCCGACACCAAGCTCCGCAAGCACGCCCGCAAACTGGACTGGCGCCTGCGCGACTACCGCACCGGCCGGAAGGCGGCGAAGGTCGGCATCCCGGCGGCCGCCGGGGTGGGCGCGGTGGCCGGAGGCACGGCCGCGGCGATCGCGCTGCACCGGCGCCGACGGTAGGACCCCGCACCCCAGCGCCCCCGCACCCCAGAGCCCCGCTCCTCAAACGACACCGATCCCCCAGCGCCGACCGGCCCAGCTCGATCCGGTCGGCGCTGAGCATGTGCACGCCCGAAAGGGTGAGGCACGCCGCCGCGACAGACGGCGAGGCGACCACGCCCGGCCATGCGGCCAATCCGCACTCCATACCCCCGCGAACCCCTGTCCAGTCCCCTTGGCTGCACACGGCCACAACACGCCCCGGACTGAGCCGGAACACGGGCGGATTCGATCAACAAGCGGTCACTCTGCGGCACTTGATCGGGCGTCAATCGGTTACAGAAGAGACGCAATCGGTGATTTGAGCAACTGGGCGTAGCAGTGCCTGTACGAAGCGTTATTCTCCTCAGACGCAAACCGGTACCCCTCCGTCGCTACGACGGGTGAACGGTCCCGCACTGCACGTGATGGAAGCTCTGCCTCTGGGAGTCCCGTGTACCCACACGTCGGGGTTGACGCCTCGGGCCTGGCTACGCTGCGCGCAACGGTCCACGACCTGTTGCGCGGCTTCGTCCCCACCGCGTACGCCGTCCCCGCCCTCGCCGTAACCGCCGTGCCCGTAGGCCCGTGCTACGCGCTCGCCGACGGCACCGCCGCCGTCGGCAGGCGTGGGCGCTCGGCCGGTGCGGCGACCGCTCGGCGGCCGGCCGCGGACAGCGACAGCGCTCGAATGATGGATCTGGTGGAACGCGCACAGGCCGGCGAGGCCGACGCGTTCGGTCGGCTCTACGACCAGTACAGCGACACCGTTTACCGCTACATCTACTACCGCGTCGGAGGGAAGGCCACCGCCGAGGACCTCACGAGCGAGACCTTTCTGCGGGCCCTTCGCCGGATCGGCACCTTCACCTGGCAGGGCCGGGACTTCGGCGCCTGGCTCGTCACCATCGCCCGCAACCTTGTCGCCGACCACTTCAAGTCCAGCCGCTTCCGGCTGGAGGTGACCACCGGGGAGATGCTCGACGCCAACGAAGTCGAGCGGTCCCCCGAGGACTCCGTCCTCGAGTCGCTCTCCAACGCCGCCCTCCTCGACGCCGTACGCCGGCTCAACCCGCAGCAGCAGGAGTGCGTCACCCTCCGCTTCCTCCAGGGCCTCTCCGTCGCGGAGACAGCTCGTGTCATGGGCAAGAACGAGGGCGCCATCAAGACCCTCCAGTACCGAGCCGTGCGCACCCTCGCCCGACTGCTCCCGGACGACGCGCGCTGACCGCGCCACCCGGACCGAATCAGCACTCTCCGCAATCGTCAACTCACCGTCGGTGAAAGTCTGTTGACTTCGCTATCCGTTCATCCGGCGTCCGTAACCCAAGTGCCGAGCCGCTCGTTGTGCGGGATGCAGGCTCCCTGTGGTCACTCCCTGGCCGACTTCGATCACTCGATCGTGTGGTTGTGGTCAGGGCGTGCAACCCTCAGGACCCCCTGGGGAGCCGACCGTCATCACGAGAGGAGGTGCCGCCAGTGATCGCGAACGTATCGGCACACCGGCGGGCGAACGCCTTCGCCCAGGCCCTGGAGGAGCTGACCGACCGGGGCTCGGCGGCCGAGCAGGCCGAGCAGCCCGATGGATCGGCACCGACACCGGCTGCTGCGGAACAGACCGAACAGACCGAGCACGGACGCCTGTTGGCCCTCACCGAGAGTCTCGGCGAGCTCCCCAGGCCCGCGCTCGACCCCGAGGTCAAGGTCGTCCAGAGGGCCCAGCTCGTGGCCGCGATGGAGGCCATGCTGCAGGAGGGCACCGCGGGGGGCGACGCGGGCCCGGCCCTGCCCGAGCAGCGTTCGGATCGGGCACGGGGGGCTCATCGGGCCTCCCCGCTGGGGAAGTTGCGGCCCCGTTCCCGGATCGCCAAGGGCCTCACCGCGGGCGGGCTCAGCGTAGGAGTCGCCGCGGGAGCCTTCGGCGGAGTGGCCGCCGCGAGTTCCGAAGCGCTGCCCGGTGACTCCCTCTACGGCCTCAAACGCGGCATCGAGGACTTCAAGCTCAACGTCCTGGCCGACGGCGACGACGAGCGCGGGCGCGCCTACCTCGACCATGCCTCCACCCGGCTGAGCGAGGCCCGGCGGCTGATGGAGCGCGGCCGCGGCGGACAGCTCGACCACGAGTCGCTCTACGCGATCCGCCGCGCGCTGTCCGGCATGCAGCACGACGCCTCGGAAGGACATCGCCTGCTGCGCGAGGCGTACGAGCGCGATCCGAACTCCCTGGGCCCCATCCAGGCTCTCTCCACCTTCTCCCGCTCCCACCGAGCGGCGTGGGGCAACCTGCGCGAGCGGCTTCCCCTCCAGCTCGGGGACGTCAGTGACCGTGTGTCGTCGGTGTTCGACGCCATAGACGAAGAGGTCGCCCCGCTGGAGTCCCTCCTCCCGCAGACCCCGGCACAGGGCGGCGACGGCAAGCGGCGAGGCGGTTCCGGATCGGCGTCCACCGGTACGTCCGACTCCGACCGGTCGGCCCGCCCCAGCGCCGGCGGCAGCGGCTCCTCGGACGGCAACCGGTCCAGCAGTCCCAGCAAGTCGGCCGAGGGCTCCGGCAGCGAGAGCGAGGGCCTGCTCGGCGGCAGCACCGGCGGCCTGCTCGACCCACCGAAGGACACCAGCGGCACCGGCACCTCACCGTCCACCTCGACCCCGAGCACCGAGCCCGCCGTCACCCTCCCGCCCCTGCTTCCCGGACTCCTGCCGGGCCTGGGCATCGAGGGCGAGGACGCGAACTAACCACTCCAGAAGAGCGATTCGTACGGCGGTGGGGGCGCCCCTCCCGAGAGGGGCGCCCCCACCGCCGTAATCGTCGGACCAGCCGTACAAACGTTTCTTCCGTCAACGTCGCCCAGCAGGGGTCAGAAGAAGACCGACCTCCGCTGCACCAACAGCTTGTACAGCGTGTGCTGGATCTGCTCCCTGACCTGGTCGGTCAGGTTGAACATCAGCATCGGGTCCTCGGCGGCCTCCGGCGGATAGCCGTCCGTGGGGATCGGCTCGCCGAACTGGATCGTCCACTTCGTCGGGAGCGGGATCGCGCCCAGCGGGCCCAGCCACGGGAACGTCGGGGTCAGTGGGAAGTACGGAAAGCCCAGGAGGCGGGCGAGGGTCTTCGCGTTGCCGATCATCGGGTAGATCTCCTCGGCCCCGACGATCGAGCACGGGATGATCGGCGTGCCCTTGCGCAGGGCCGTGGAGACGAAGCCGCCGCGGCCGAAGCGCTGCAGCTTGTAGCGCTCACTGAACGGCTTCCCGATGCCCTTGAAGCCCTCCGGCATGACGCCGACCAACTCGCCCTGCCCGAGCAGCCGCTCCGCGTCCTCGGCGCAGGCCAGGGTGTGGCCGAGCTTGCGGGCGAGTTCGTTGACCACCGGCAGCATGAAGACCAGGTCGGCGGCAAGCAGGCGCAGGTGACGCCCGGCCGGGTGGTGGTCGTGCACGGCGACCTGCATCATCAGGCCGTCCAGCGGCAACGTCCCGGAGTGGTTGGCGACGATCAGCGCGCCGCCCTCGGACGGGATGTTCTCGACGCCCTTCACCTCGACCCGGAAGTAGTTCTCGTACACCGGGCGCAGCAGGGACATCAGAACCTGGTCGGTGAGCTCCTCGTCGTATCCGAAGTCGTCGACCTCGTAGTCCCCGGTGAGGCGGCGGCGCAGGAAGGCCAGGCCGCTCGCGATGCGCCGCTCCAGGCCGGCGTCGTCCTGGGGCTTCAGGGGCGGCTGTTCCTCACGTGTCACAGGAACATCATCCTGCGCGAAGGACCGTCCGGGGAGGGGCTGGACCTCGCGTACCAGCGCGGATTCACCGTTCTTGCGCCGGCTCCCCGCACTGCGGCGCCGCGTCGGCCGTTGCACGGCGCCTCCGCGGGACCGGTCGTCATCGAACGGAATGACCTTGGCGTCCGCCATCGTTGATGCGCTCCTCAGTTGGCGCTCTGCGTCGGGGGGTGGCCGCCGCCCAGCACGGGCAGCGCGGCGATCCGGTCGACGGCCCCTGCAAGGGCCTCCGGCGGCAGCAGACCCGGTCCGCGGCTGCGCGCGAACTCCGCGAACGTCTCCGCCGTCGTGAACTTCGGCTTGAATCCGAGCGTCTCTCGCATCTGGTCCGTCGCCACGACCCGGCCGTGAGTGAGCAACCGGATCTGCTCGGGCGAGAAGTCCGACATGCCCAGCGTACGCACCATGGAGCCCGCCCAGGTGACCGCGGGGAGCAGCAGCGGCACGGTGGGGCGGCCCAGGCGCCGGGAGCACTGCGAGAGCAGCAGGACGCCGTCGCCGGCGATGTTGAAGGTGCCGCTGTTGAGCGTGCCCCGCTCCGGCTCGTGCGAGGCGATGCGCAGCACCTCGATCACGTCGTCCTCGTGCACGAACTGCAGCCGCGGGTCGTACCCGAAGACGGTCGGCAGCACGGGCAGTGCGAAGTACGAGGCGAGAGGGGTGTCGGCGGTCGGCCCGAGGATGTTGGCGAACCGCAGCACACACACGGCGACGTCCGGCCGCCGGCGCGCGAACCCCCGCACATAGCCCTCGACCTCCACCGCGTCCTTGGCGAAGCCGCCGCTGGGCAGGGACTTGGGCGGGGTGGTCTCGGTGAAGACGGCGGGGTCGCGCGGCGCGGACCCGTAGACGTTCGTACTGGACTTGACCACGAGCCGCTTGACGCTGGGGGACTTCTGGCAGGCGCCCAGCAGCTGCATCGTCCCGATGACGTTGGTCTCCTTGACCGTGGTCCGGCTGCCGCTGCCCAGCGCGGTTCCGGTCACGTCCATGTGTACGACGGTGTCGGCGCCGCTCTCGGCCAGCACCCGCGCGATGGTGGGCTGCCGGATGTCGGCCTGGATGAAGTCGGCACCCCCCAGATGGTGCTCGGGCGGCACCGCGTCCACGGCGACCACCCGGTCCACCTCTGGGTCACGCTGGATCCGTCGTACGAACCGGCCCCCCAGTTGACGGGCCACTCCGGTCACGAGCACGACCTTGCCCAAGATCAGCGCCTTCCTTCCAGCACTCGTACCCCTGCCGAGTTCCCCGTGTGCGGCCAACTTAGCGGGTCGATGTTGCGCTGTGATGACCGCCCAATGCGTGAAGTGACGAGAATTTCCTGCGTACGACCGGACGGATCAACCCTTTGTCCAGGCATACGCACAGAGTTCGACCCTTCGCACACCGCCCCCGATACGCGTGTGGCCCCCCACCGGTGGTGGGGGGCCACAAAGACGCCACTTCCGCGGCGCCGCGCTTACTTCTTGTTGCGACGCTGAACGCGCGTGCGCTTGAGCAGCTTGCGGTGCTTCTTCTTGGCCATCCGCTTGCGCCGCTTCTTGATAACAGAGCCCACGACTACCCTCGCTCACTTCTCATCACTCGGTGTTTGGGCGCCATGGGCCCACACGACCTACGAGGGGCTAGCCTACCCGCCCGAGCGCTGAGGTCGTAATCGAGGGGGCGAGGGTGAATCCTGAACAGCCCTGAGGATCCTCCCCCGCCCTCTGCCGTCAGGCGGTTTCCACCCCCACATAACTCTCGCGGAGGTACTCGTGAACCGCTTGCTCGGGGACGCGGAAGGACCGCCCCACCCGGATCGCGGGCAGATGACCGCTGTGCACCAGCCGGTACACGGTCATCTTCGACACTCGCATCACCGAGGCGACTTCCGCCACGGTAAGGAACTGAACCTCGTTCAGAGGCCTCTCGCCAGCTGCAGCCATGACACACCTGAACCTTCCGCACTCGACGGCCACCGGCTTCCCCTTCCGGTGACTCTTCGTCGCTGCGTGCTCACTCCCCAATGTAGGGGCGGGTGATGCGAGTGGGGAAGAGGTGCAGCCATCGGCGACCTACTGTGACAGACACGCTCGATTGAGTACGTAGCGGGTAAGCGGCCGGTAGTAATCAGACCGCACAGCGTCATCAAGTGGAACGACGACGGACACGGACCCCTCTGCCTCCCCCACAAAGAGCGCGGGGTCATTCGTATCGGCGAGACCAATGGCCTCAAACCCCAGCTGACCTGCCCCGCAGACCCAACCGTGATCCCCGATCACCAGCTCCGGCAACGGCCCGCCCACCTCGGCCGCGGCGGCCAGAGCGGTACGAACCGGGAGCGGTGAGTGCGTGTGTGCGCCGGTCTCACGCCCGGTGCTCGGAGCGCCGGGTTCCCGCACCAACGCGACTCCTCGTACGTAGTCAAGGTTGTACGTGCGTAGGCCGAACCGGGTCGTTATGTCGACACAACGACCATGCGCGGGGGTGAGGACGGCACACCCCGCCGCCGACAACGCGTCCGCCAAGGCGGCGTAGAACCCGAGCAGTCGATGCGGATGCCCGGTACCGATCAGCACGGGCGCGCCGCGCTGGGCGGCGGCCCCGATCCGGTCGGCGAAGGCATCCAACCCGCTCAAAGTCCGCCCAGGATCGATCACATCAAGGCCGGATACATGCGTCGGATCGGCCGAAACCCCACACCTGTCCGCCATCAACTCGATCAGATCGCGCAACCGCCAGCTCCACTCGGGATCGAGCCCGATGAGCACCCGAGGGTCCCGAGCAGCGAAAAGCCGATAACTCCTGAGACTGTCCTCCCGGGAAGTGGCCACGGTCCCGGCAAGCCGAGCGGCCAGGAGGTGGGCCCGGAGGGCTCCGGTACTCAACACGTGAGCGATGGTGACGGATCGGGCGGCCCGGGGGCAGCGGAAACGGGGAAACAACGCGCGGTTGGGCTAAGGCACTCCGCCCCATCCCGAGAGAGCCTCCGTCCCCAGCCGCACCCCACCTAGGCCAGCAGCCCCCGCAACGGAAACACAGCCTTACGAGTCGCCAGCACAGCCTGATCCAGCCGATCGGCAGGGTCGTACCCCGACTCCCAGTCCCGCCAGGACACGGGCCACCGCCCATCAGTCATCCGCGCCGGCCCCAACTGCCGAGTCCGCGCGAAGACTTCCTGCCGCCAGCCCTCCGGAATCATCGCCTCGGGCTCGATCGGCCGCCCCGCCGCAATCCCCACCAGATGCGTCCACGACCGCGGCACGACCTCCACCACGGCGTACCCACCGCCACCCAGGGCGACCCACTTCCCCTCGGCGTACTCATGCGCAAGGTCATGACACGCCACCTGCACGGCCCGCTGCGCGTCCAACGACACGGCAAGATGCGCCAGCGGATCCTCGAAGTGCGTATCGGCCCCATGCTGAGTCACCAGCACCTGCGGCCGGAAGTCAGCGATCACCTCCGGCACAACGGCGTGAAACGCCCGCAGCCACCCCGCGTCCCCGGTCCCGGCCGGCAACGCCACATTCACCGCCGACCCCTCCGCGCCCCCGCCACCGGTCTCCTCCGGCCACCCGGTCTGCGGAAACAACGTACGGGGATGCTCGTGCAACGAGACCGTCAGCACCCGCGGGTCCTCCCAGAACGCCGCCTGCACCCCATCCCCGTGATGCACATCGACATCGATGTAGGCGACCCGCTCGGCCCCCAGCTCCAGCAGCCGCGCGATCGCCAGCGAGGCGTCGTTGTAGATACAGAACCCCGAAGCGCCCCCCGGCATCGCATGGTGCAGCCCGCCCGCGAAGTTCACCGCGTGCAGCGCGTCCCCCCGCCACACCGCCTCCGCCGCCCCCACCGACTGCCCCGCGATGAGCGCCGACACCTCATGCATCCCCGCGAACGCGGGATCATCCAGTGTGCCCAGCCCGTACGACTGATCCGCGGCCCCCGGATCCGTCGAGGCCGCCTTCACGGCCGCGATGTAGTCCTCCCGGTGGACCAGCCGCAACGTCGACTCACCGGCCGGCTGGGCCGCGACGACGTCCACGTCCTTGTCCAGCCCGAAGGCGTCCACGAGTTTCCTGGTCAGCGCGAGCCGGACCGGGTCCATCGGATGGTCCCGGCCGAAGTCATAGCCCGTTACTGCCTCGTCCCACATCAGCTGTGCGCGGCCGCTCATGCCCGCCACCGTATCGGTCCGGTTGAGCAGCGAACGACCGGGCGTACACAAGCGTCACCAGCACCAACACCATCGGCACCAGCATGGCCCCGCGATAGCTCCAGGCATCGCCCAGCGCACCCACCAGGGGTGAACCGATCAAAAAGCCCACATAATTGAACACATTGAGCCGAGCAATGGCCGCATCCGAAGCCCCCGGGCCGTACTTCTCGGACGCGTGCCGTCCCGCCGCCGCGAACGTCTGGGGCACCAACACACACAACCCGATCCCCAGCAACGTGAACCCCAGCATCCCGGCCCACGCCCCCGGCGCCCCGGCCACCACCGCGAAGCCGACGGCCGCCACCAGCGCCCCCACCCGCACCACCGCGACGGCCCCGAACTTCCGCACCCCGAAATCCCCGATGGCCCGCCCCAGCAACGTGGTGACCATGTAGACGTTGTACGGCACGGTCGCCAACTGTTCCGAACTCCCCAGCACGTCCTGCAGATACTTCGCACTCCAGTTGGAGACGGTGGAGTCCCCGATATAGGCGAAGGTCATCACCAGGCAGAACGGCAGCAGCACCTTGAAGGCGACCGCCCCACCGTCCCCCGAGTCCCCCGCCTCGGCATCGGTCCCGCCGCCACCATCGACGTACCACCGACTCCCCACCAGCGCGGCCGGCAACAACGCCACGACGACCGGCAGGTACGACACGACCAGCGCCAGATCCCAGTGCGCCCCCACCCACGCCAGCGAGGCCCCAGCGATCCCGCCGAGGCTGTACGCCGCGTGAAAGCTGAGCATGATGCTGCGCCCGTACGACCGCTGCAGGCTCACCCCGAGCATGTTCATCGAGGCGTCGAGCACACCCACGGCCAGCCCGAACGCGGCGAGCGCGACCCCCAGCTCGACCATCCGCTCCCCGGCCCCGACCCCGAGCAGCGCCAGGAGCACGACGGGCTGGGACCACCGCAGCAGCCGGCTCGGCGGTACTCGCCTCACCAGCCGCTCGGTCGCCACACTCCCGACACCGGCCAGGACCGGTACGGCGGCGAGGAACGCGGGCAACAGCGCATCGGAGACCCCGTACCGGTCCTGGATGGCCGGAATCCGAGTCACGAGCAGGGCAAAGGCGACACCCTGCGCGAAGAAACTGAACGACAACGAAGCCCTACCGCGCCGCAGCACATCAGTCATGGCGGCGAGCGTAGGGCCCCGGACTACCCATGGGTAGATCCAGCCAAAGATGAATTCCCCTCAGCTTCCCCACGCCGTCTACGTCGTCAGGCGTCACGCGTCAGACCAACAGTCGGGCCAACTCCTCCATGTCAGAGAACAGTTGATTGGCGCCCGCGAGCCTGCCGGCAGGCGTCATGGCGGTGAATCCACAGACATCCATCCCCGCCGCGACAGCCGCCTGCACCCCCAACGGACTGTCCTCGACGACGACACACCGCTCCGGCGCGACTCCCATCCGCTCGGCCGCGTACAGAAACAGATCAGGCGCCGGCTTCCCCCGCCCCACATCCTGCGAGCTGAAGATCCGCCCGTCCTCGAACCACCGGTCCAGCCCGGCCGCCCGATGCCCCACCCGAATCCGCTCATGGCTACCCGACGAGGCCACGCAGTACGGCACCCCGTCCCCGGCCAGCCGCTCCAGCACGTCCGCGGCCCCCTCCACAGCCTTCAACTCCCGCTCGAACGCCGCGAACACCCGCGCATGAAAGACGTCATCGAAGTCCGCCGGCAGCCGCTGCCCCGTCCGCTCCTCGATCAGGTCGTGGATCCGGTGCATCGCGGACCCCATGTAGTCCCGAATGGAGTCCTCGTACGTCGTCGGATGCCCCAGCTCCGTCAGATACTCGGCCAGCAGCCGGTTGGAAATGGGCTCGCTGTCGACGAGCACACCGTCGTTGTCGAAAATGACGAGGTCATAGCGCATACCGCGAGCCTAAACGCAGAAAACCCCGCACCGAAACGGTGCGGGGTTTTCTTCAAAATTTGTTCGGCGGCGTCCTACTCTCCCACAGGGTCCCCCCTGCAGTACCATCGGCGCTGTAAGGCTTAGCTTCCGGGTTCGGAA
>NZ_JOFS01000018.1 GCF_000719285.1 Streptomyces bicolor
CGATCACCCTTCCTCCCGGCCTGACTCAACGAGCCAGACCTCTGAAGGGGGTCAACTCTCAAAGGCCACTACTGGTCCACTTTTCAGAGGCCACCGACAGCAGTGTCCAATTCACGTCTATGCGCTGTGCATATGCGCCGATACTGTGCGTGCCTATGGGGAAAGTAGTGCGTCTGTACTGGGGGTACATGGTGGCTGCTGCCTTGGTCGTTGCCTGGAGCCAGCAATGGGCGTTGCCGGTGATCGTGTCCCTGTCGCTCGGCGTCTCGGCCTATGCCGCCTTCCAGGTGCCGGTCTGGTGTGGAGCGGTCAACCGAGATGGGCAGACCTACTGCCGCAACAACGCTTATGGCGTGTTGATGGGGTGTTCGAAGCGTCAGCACAGGTGGCAGAAGCTCAAGATGATCGTTCTGCGCACCAAGGTCGGGAACGTGAGTCGCTCCGTGTTTCCAACGGCCAAAGAGAAGTTCAATGGCGCTCTCGCCGTAGGAGGGCTGCTGTCGGCTGTCGCCGCAGTGATCGTTCCCGCTGTGACTGGCGGCTGAGCGGGCACGATCGAGCGCCTGGGGCAATAAGACCAGGTCAGAAGGGGTGCCCCTCGTGAGGGGCACCCCTCCCGTGTTCACTCTGTCTCACCCTGACCCGCCGGTGTACCGGCATTGATCAGTGTGTGGGCCGGCCTTGGCCCTGGTCTTCCGCTCAGGCTCACGGGCTGCCGGAAGGCGCCGAGCTGTACGCAGGTGCGCGCCTGATCAAGGAAGGCGCCCAGCCGACTCACACGCTGACCAGCTACTACCGTCCCGAGCATGTGGAGGGGACGCGCATCGTTGACCCGACTCCGGGGCCGGCTGGCCGTGGCGGTGGCTTCCGCGTCTTGTACGACGCCGGATACGAGATCGACCACATGAAGGAGGAGCTGTTCGCGCGAGTGCGTACACCGCCGACGGGACTGTGGTGGAGTTCGCCATTGGGGTTCACGCGGCTACGCGCTTGGCGTGGGCCTATGAGTTCAAGGTGCCCGACTCGGCGAACACGGAGGACGAGAGCAAGTGATCTCCACTCAGGCGTGGGCGGACGCACAGCGGCTCTGGGACTTCCAGCAGATGGGGCATGAGCCCCGCCCCTGCTCCGTCGCGATCGGACTCGGCAGCCACGACCTGGGAGTGGCTGACACCACCGCAGAGCTGTACCACCGAGGCATGGCGCGGCTCATCGTCTTCACGGGAGCGACCAGCCGTACGACGCGCGAGCGGATGCCTCGCGGCGAGGCTGAGCACTACCGTGACCGCGCCGTGGAACTGGGTGTTCCCGCGGACGCCATCCTTGTCGAGCCGACGGCGCGGAACACAGGCGAAAACATCCGCTTCTCGCGCACCCTGCTCGAAGAGCGGCGCGTCCCCGTCTCGTCCGTCCTTCTGGTCAGCAAGCCGTACGAGGAACGACGCGCATACGCAACGGCGCGCAAGCTCTGGCCGGACGTGGAGTGGGTGAGTGCATCCACGCCCATGACGTTCCCCGAGTACGTCGACTCGATCCAGGACACACGCCTCGTCATTGACATGCTGGTCGGTGCCCAGCAGCGGCTCATGGTTTACCCCCGCCAGGGATTCATGATTGAGCAGGAGATTCCCGAGGACGTCGCAGCGGCGTACGAGCGCTTGCACGGCGAAGGGTTCACGAGCCGACTCGTGCCAGAAGGCGCGAGCGACAGCTAATTGCGGTGTCACAGCACATTGTTAGCCAGAACCGCTTCCCTGCCGCGCAATTCCTTCTAGCCTCGGGCCATGGATTGGTTCCTGGCGGCGCCGGCGGGAGCGGCCGGCGGCGCGTCCATACGCGCCTACGGATCAGAAGGTGGTCGTACCCCGCCGCGCCCGATCTGTCGGCGCCCGCCAGCGTCCAGGTGGACGTGCTTGGACCAAGAACCAACGCGTAGACCTGGTGGACGCGTCTGCAAGAGCACCGCAACGAATACGCCCCGGGGCGCCGGACACGTGCGGTCTGGGCTCCAGGGCGCGTTGGACTGTCGCGGTCTCGATTCTGCTCGCGGGTCGGCGGTGTTGGTGTGGGGTATGACGGACGGGTCTCACGGCGAAGGGGGCTCGCTCTCCTCGCTGCCCTGGCTGCTTTTGGAGAGGAGCAGGCCCAGTAGATCTCTGGCTGCCTTGCCCCTGGTGCTGCTAGGGCTGATCAGCACGATCAAGACGAGTAGTACGCGAGACCCTGCCACGGTGGAGGCAAGGATGAGTGCGGCGCTGGTGCCGCTGCCGAGGAGTTCCAACATAGGGTTCATCGATCGCTCGCCAAGCTGCCTTTTCGAGGCGCCCGGGGCAGCATGAGGGCCGGGGAGGGGAGCGACTGGGCGCAAAGTCGTTCATGGCCGTGAAGAAGGCGTAGCGATGCTGATTGCTGAGAACCATGTGGTCGTTCCTTGAGTCGGATAGGTGCCGGTGGTGGGGTGAGAGCGGGGGCGGCGTGCCGGCGCTCTCGTGCATGACTCCATTGCACCCCGTCGGTGGCTTCAGGTCACGGCACGGAATCTCGGGACTCGACAATGCTGAGGCGCGCATGGTGGCAGCGCGGGTGCCGGGCAGGCTGCCGTAGGCGCAGGTCCACGGCTTCGTGGACTGAGGCATGCGTGATCGCCTGCGATCTCAGCGGCTGACGTTCCGCCTCGACCAATGGCGATGTGATATTTGAATCGAATGCGTGAACGAATTGCTCCGGAGCCTGCGTGCCCATCTATCTGCGGATCCAGCGCGACGCCGTACAGCGCGCTCTCGCTGCAGCCCGACGCGCACAAAGCGCTGATCGCGCTGACGCAGGAAGCCGTGGGTGCGGCGCCGTGCCCGGTCTGCCGACCGGACAACGGCGCTGGGACTACTGGACTGAACCAAGATTGAAGCCAAGGCGCACGAGCTGAGGTGGTTGCTGACTCTGGGGGTCAGTGCCGTCCCGGACTCCTACGTGGGTCCTAGCGAGCCGTGTCCGGCGGTCTGTTGCGGGTGGGGTGGGCGGTTCGTCTCCCGGGGCTTCACAACAGGCCCCGTCCATCCCGAAAGTCTTGCGGTAGCTCGAACGTCAACGCGCAGCCCGTCCGCCTGCCTATATGGCTCTCCGTCTGGCTGGTCCTGGCGAACCGTGGCGATTAATCACTCAAGCCCGTTAGCGCCGGAGCGCGCGATAGGTTGCCGGGGAATCGGCTCTGTCGTGCCTGGACGCCTCGCTCGTCTCGGGCGGGGTCCGGCCTGGTTAGTGCCTCGACCTGGTCGGGAGCGACAACAGACAGGAGCCGAGAAAATGGTGCGACCCAAACAGAGGAAGCGCCGCCAACACCGGAAGCGGGAGTGGGTGGAGTTGGCGGTAGTGGCTTTTGGCGCGGTCACTGCCATCGCGGGGTGCGTCCAACACTTCTTGTGACGCACTGAAGGGTGAGCCGGACGGCTGGCTGGGTGAGTGAGCCCGGCCGACGTTTACTCGGCCGGACCACCCTGTCCCGCGCACAGGCCTGGTTTGGGGCTGCATCCCAAGCCAGGCCTTGTGCATACGCGGGAGCTCAAAGCCGGGAAGTTGCTTCCCCGGCCTCGTACTACACGAGATAACCGCAAGTCATCAGCGTCCGACAAGAGATCAAGAGCCACAGCGCCACCAAATTGTCGACATTTCCCTGGCGAATGATCACAGCGATCGATGGCGTTACGGGGGTAGCGAATACAAAGACGCAGCTTGGGGGCTCGAGGGGGTGGCGGAACCTGGCGTATGCGGACCCACCACTGAGCCTGGCTGCGTCAGGGCCCCTGGCCCGCTGCCTATTGCCAGCCCAGGGTGGTCCATTGGCCAGCTCAGGGTGGTCCATAACGGATCCGTGGGACGGCCGCCGTCAACGCCGGACACGGACTGGACTTTCCTCATTTCAGCTGGCTCGTGCGACCCAGAACTCCGGGCTCCTCCCAGTCAGTTCTCGACGCTGTCAACGAAAAGCGAGCCAGCGTCAATTGCCCCAAGGTGAAGGGTGATGAAAAGCTGCGCGTCGCCGCGGAACGGTACGCGGTAGACCTCCGCGATCATCCGGAAGTGCGTGGCAAGTCATGGCCCCACCCTGGTTCAGATGGCAGCAACGCACCTTCACGCATCGCTGCTGCCGGGTTCGCTCCGGCCGCAGCCATCGGCGAGGTCGCCTACCTTCGGAAAACTCTCAGGCGACTAGACCCAACCGCAGGACCCATGGGCCATCTGTGGGCCAGCGCGCTGGAGTGGCGGGCCGTTCGCGGCATCGGTGCAGGTGAGAATGGGTGTTCACAGTGATGCCGCAACCCAACCGTCGTGGCAGCGATGTCACCGTGGGTTCAAATCCCACACCCACCGCGTGGTGAGCAGTGAGAACGGCCCCTGACCAGGCGAATCGGTCCGGGGCCGTCAGCCTGCGCGGCCACCGCTGTCGCCTGGTGCCGGCCGTGAGTTCCCGGGTTCAGGAGCTCTTCGCTGTGGCCCGCTTCGATGTTCTGGCTCCGGCGGCACCGCTTCGCCTTGGACCGGCAGCCGCGCTCTTCCGCTGGCCGCCCCCGGCCTTCGCCCCGCCCGTCGTCGCCTGCGATGACGCTGTCCGGGCGGTGGGCGCGGTCGGCCACTTGAACTCGATCTCCAGCTCGATCTCCCCGTCGCTGACCTCGACCTCGATCTCGCCGCGCAGCTCGGCGGGGATCCGCAGACTCAGCTTCCAGGGGTCGAGTTCCAGTTCGGCCTCCCCGCCCTGCCTCAGCGCGGCCGCGAGCGCCTCGAGCTGGTCAGCCGCCTCAAGGCGGGACAGGGAGCGCTTCTGCTCAAGCTTGAGGTCCTTCATGGCATTCTCCGATCCGGAGCAAACAGAAGATAACGCCCATTTTCCCTCCCGTGCGGGCGCCGGATCAGTCCCCTGTCTCCTGGGCCTTCAGCATGCGCAACTGCCCGATCTCCGCCGCGTTCTTCATCAGCTCGGCGTTCACCCAGCCGATCATGTGGGCGACGGTGTACTGGGGGTCGTTCGGCCAGGGGAACGGTGCCGTGGTGTCCAGGTCCACGTCGTCGAGGCGGTCCAGTGCCGCCAGCCAGTCGGTGCGCAGGCCGCGCAGCCAGGCGACGGTCGCCGTCCCGTCGCCGGGCCAGGTGATGTCGGTCCGGTCCCGGGGCGGGCGGCCCCGCAGATGGTCGGTGGCCACGCTCCACCACCAGCCGATGTGCCAGCTCACCCAGGCGATCGTCGGCACGGGGACGGGGTCGGGCTCGGTCTCCGCCCAGTCCGGAACCCAGGTGCCGTCGGCGGCGCGGTGCACCGTCCAGCAGTGGGGGACCGGTTCCCACAGGAAGTCGTCGGGCCGGAGCCGGTCGAGGTGGTACTCGAACAACGCCCAGGTCAGATCGAACTGCCAGCGGATCAGGTCACGTCGGGAAACGCTCATCGGCCGACCCTGGCACAGGGCCTCCCCGCCGGGACAAGCCATTTGAGCCCTCAAACCAAAGCCATCCCGAATCCCCAGAGTCCCGGGGCCACCCCAGCCCCGTACCCCGACAGGGCCTAGAGCTCGTAGTCCCGAGCCAACTCCTCCCACGGCACCTCCCGCAACGCCTCCTCCGCGTCGCAGCCGGACGGCACGTACGGGGTGGGCTGGAACCAGATGATCGTGAGGGCCGAGCGGTAGAGAACCGGGTCGTGGTCGCGATCGAGGGCCGTGGAGTGGAAGTCGCCGACGCAGGCCACCGCCGGCAGCACCTCGACCGGGCCGAAGGCACCCGCGTACTGGTCGGGATACTCGCGCGGCGGCGGCACGAGGTGCACCGGGATGGAAGGGGCGGCGGCCTGCTCGGCCGTGCGGACGAGGCCCTTGATCTTCATGTCGTTGACCAGCTTGCACGGGTACCCCTCCAGCATTCCGCCGTACGTCGAGGAGAACCGCAGCTCGGAGAGGTCGAGCGAGCGGCCGGACGTGAGGACGAGGCGGGTCAGTGACATGGTCGGCACTCTAGGGCGGTGGTGCATCGAGCTCCCGTGAATTTCAAGGCCGGTCAAGGGCCCGTCAGGCGCCGGCGCCGTCGCCGGTCAGGGCCGGTGCCCTGTCATGCGGGCCGCCGAGGCGATCGTCGCGCGGGCCTCGCGTTCGGTCAGGCCGGTGTTGAGCGCCGCCTCGACGAGAGGGTCGACCAGGGCGGGGCCGATGCCGTCCTCGTAGGCGCGGCAGGCCGCCCAGAACAGGCGCGTGTTGCGCTGGCCCTCGTGCGCGGCGAGTACGAACTGGACCAGCCCCTGACCGTGGCCGCCGGTCGACGAGGGCGCGGGGTGGTGCGTGCGAGGTGGCGGGAGCAGCAGGCGCAGTAGGGCGCGCGGACAGGGCGCGGGAGCGATGTGGGACGTACCGGGCGCGGTGCTGTAGACGCCGTGGTCGGTACGGGAGCCGGGGCCGACGAGGTAGCCGCCGGCGCCCCGGATGTCGATGCCGGGAGCGAGGCGGCCCGCCGAGTTGGGGACGACGACGTCCGCCGGGCCGGTCAGCCAGAGGTGGCGGCCGCCGCTGGGGGTCAGGACGACCACCGTGGGCGGGATCGTGAACAGGTGGCGCAGTGCCAGTTCGCGCAGGGCGGTGGAGGAGTCCGTACCGGATTTGGTGTCGAGGTCGATGCCGATCAGATGGTGCGGCGGCAGGCCGCAGGCGATGCCGTAGCCGGTCGCCCAGGGGGCGGCGGCGAAGAGCTCGCGGATACGGGCGGGGTCGGTGGAGGCGTCGTAGACCCCGTGCCCGAAGCGGCCGCACTCGCCGTGGCAGGGGGCGTGGTCGGGGTCGTCGCGGTGTGGGGAGCGCAGGGCCGGGAGCTTCGTCCGGGACAGGGGGATGACGGCCAGTCCGCGCTCGGCGGCTGACAGGGCGTGTGCGAGGGCCAGCGTCGTGGCCTGCCGGTCGGTGGTGGCCATGCCTCTATGTTCGTACGAGTGTTCGAAAAAAGAAAGGGGGATTAGGGGTGGGCCGCCGGGTGGCGCGCCGGACGGCGGGGATCGGCTGGAAGTGTGCAGGAACGCTTCACCTCTTGTGCCGCTTGGGGTGGAGGTGTCCGTACTGCCCTGACTCGCGAGCTAGGAGCGGCGAAAGGGGTTTATCGACTTGTCATCACGCTTGAGGGCGAATAGCGGCTTCCGGGGTGGTTCGCCGGGGATTCGGTGGGCAACTCTGATCTCGCGACGTCGTGCAGAACGCAGAACTCCGGGGCGGTCGGCCAACTGCCTTGGAACGAGCAGTACTTCATGCACTACCTATGCGTCCGGCTGGGGAGCCTGGGCGCACCTGTTCTGGAGGAACAACATGGCAAGCATCCGTACCGCCCGCGTCATCGCAGCCGTCTCCGCCCTTCCGCTCGCAGCCGCCCTCTTCTCCGGCGTCGCGACGGCGGACAACGGTGCCATCGCGGACGACGGATCCAGTGCGGCTGTCACGAACGCCGCCCAGGGCCTCATCGGCAGCGGGGTCGGCGGCGACAACTACGGCACCTCGTCCACCACCCAGCAGCAGGCGACCGGCTCCGGCGCCTCGAACCAGAGCAACACCGCCCAGGTCAACGGCTCCGCGTTCACGGCCATCAACCAGGGCAACGACAACGCGGCCGTCAACTTCACGCCGCTCTGGTGGTGAGCTGAGGGGGCCGGTGCCCCGGTGCTCAGGCATCGGCCCTCTCTGATTGTGTCGGGTGTGCTCTGTGGGGTGTAACGCGTCTGCGCGGCGGTACTTCGGTGCCGCCGCGCAGACGTTTTTGGTGCCGCTGTCGGGGGCCGGCCTGCTTATGCCGTGCGGCTGTCCTGCGGCTTTCCGGCTGCGGTCCCCGCGCCGTCCTGCGGGCCTTTTCGCTGCTGTTGTACGGAGGTTGGAGCAGCCGAGTGGGAGCTCATCGGCGGCCTTGACAGTGAGTCGTATCTGACGGACAGTCAGAAACCTTCCTGGCCCTGGTGAGGGAGTGCGAGTTCGAGCTTCGGACCACAGGGCTGATGAGGGCGAGGGGGCGACGGTGAGCGACGAGCTGGATGGGCGGCTGAAGGTCTACGAGGGGCGGCCGGCAGCCGTGGCGAGCAGAGGCAAGGACCCTGTCAACGCGCCCATGATCAGGCACTGGTGCGAGGCGATGGGTGACACCAATCCGGCGTATTCGGGCCCGGACGCCATCGCCCCGCCCACCATGCTCCAGGCGTGGACGATGGGCGGCCTCTCCGGCCATACGGCACGCACGGGTGCGTACGACGAGCTGCTCGGACTCCTCGACGAGGCGGGCTACACCTCGGTGGTCGCCACCGACTGTGAGCAGGAGTATCTACGCCCCCTTCGACCCGGGGACGAGATCACCTTCGACGCGGTGATCGAGGCGGTGTCGGAGCGGAAGGCGACGAAGCTGGGGGCCGGTTACTTCGTGACTACCCGCATGGACGTCCGCATCGGCACCGACCTCGCGGGCACCCACCGCTTCCGGATCCTCAAGTACGCCCCGGCACCCCGGCGGACCAAGCCGCCTCGCCCTCGCCCGGTGGTCAACGGTGACAACGCCGGCTTCTGGGAGGGCGTCCGCAGGCGCGCATTGCTGATCCAGCGCTGCATCGGCTGCGGCGCCCTGCGTCATCCCTGGCTGCCCGGCTGCAACGCCTGCGGCGGCCTGGAATGGGACACGGTCGAGGCGAGCGGCGAGGGGACGGTCTATTCGTACGTCGTGATGCACCATCCGCCGTTCCCGGCCTTCGACCCTCCTTACGCGGTCGGCCTGATCGAACTGGCCGAGGGCGTGCGGATGATCGGCAACGTGGTGGGTGTGCCGTACGACAAGGTGCGTATCGGGCTGCCGGTGCGCCTCGAGTTCCAGGACTGCGACGAGGAGTTGGTGTTGCCGGTCTGGCGGGCTCAGGAAGCGCAGGGGATTCAGGAAGCGCAGGGGATTCAGGAGGCGCCACAAACTCAAGAAGCACAGGAAGCCCGGAAGATACAGCAAACCCAGAAGCCGCAACCGCCCCGGGGCATGACGAGCGGCGCGGAGGCGACGGCGAGGCGCGTCACGTCCGGGACGGCGAAGCGCATGAAACCCGGGGACGAACTGCCGCCGCTGAAGATCCCGATCACCCGCACGCTGATCGTCGCCGGGGCCATCGCCTCGCGCGACTACCAGGACGTCCACCACGACCCGGAGCTGGCTCGCGAGAAGGGTTCCCCGGACGTCTTCATGAACATCCTGACGACGAACGGCCTGGTCGGCCGCTACCTCACCGATCACTTGGGACCGACGACCGTACTGCGCAGGGTGGCCATACGACTCGGCGCGCCCAACTACCCGGGCGACACGATGGTGTTGACGGGCACGGTCGAGGAGGTCACCGACGACACCGCGACGGTGCGGGTCGTCGGGGCCAACGGCATCGGCAGACACGTGACCGGCACGGTGACGGTGACCGTGCCGACGGCCACCGCTCCCGCGGGAGGCGTCGCATGAGCGCGCGTACGAGGGACGCCCTCTCCGGCCGGGCGGCGATTGTCGGTGTCGGGGCCACCGAGTTCTCCAAGGACTCGGGGCGCAGCGAGCTTCGGCTGGCCGTGGAGGCGGTGCGGGCCGCGCTGGACGACGCGGGGCTGACGCCCGGGGACGTGGACGGGATGGTGACGTTCACGATGGACACCAGCCCGGAGATCACCGTGGCCCAGGCCTGCGGGATGGGTGAGCTGTCCTTCTTCTCCCGCGTCCACTACGGCGGCGGTGCGGCCTGCGCGACGATCCAGCAGGCGGCGCTCGCCATCGCCACCGGCGTGGCCGATGTGGTGGTCTGCTACCGGGCGTTCAACGAGCGGTCGGGTCGGCGCTTCGGCTCGGGCGTACAGCATCGGGAGCCGTCGGCGGAGGGTGTGGCGCTCGGCTGGTCGCTGCCGTTCGGGTTGCTCACGCCGGCCTCCTGGGTGGCGATGGCGGCCCAGCGGTATCTGCACACCTATGGGCTGACGCCGGAAGCGTTCGGGCATGTGGCGGTCATGGACCGCAAGTACGCGGCGACCAACCCGGCCGCGTACTTCCACGGCAGACCCATCACCCTCGCCGACCACGCGGCCTCGCGCTGGATCGTCGAGCCGCTGCGGCTGCTGGACTGCTGCCAGGAGACGGACGGCGGCCAGGCGCTCGTCGTCACGTCCGTCGAGCGGGCCCGTGATCTGCCCCACCCACCGGCCGTCATAGCGGCGGCGGCGCAGGGTGCCGGCCGGGGGCAGGAGCAGATGACGAGTTTCTACCGGGACGACCTCGCCGGCCTGCCGGAGACGGCCGTGGTGGCGCGGCAGCTGTGGCGGACGGCGGGGCTGGGGCCGGGGGAGATCGACCTGGGCATCCTGTACGACCACTTCACGCCTTTCGTGCTGATGCAACTGGAGGAGTTCGGGTTCTGCGCAAAGGGGGAGGCGGGGGACTTCGTGGCCGAGGAGCGGCTGCCGCTCAACACCCACGGAGGGCAGCTCGGGGAGGCGTATCTGCACGGGATGAACGGCATCGCGGAGGGGGTGAGGCAGGTGCGGGGGACGTCTGTGAACCAGATACCGGGGGCGGAGCGGGTACTGGTGACAGCGGGCACGGGCGTGCCGACGTCGGGGCTGGTCCTGGCCACGGACGTCTGAACCGGCCGGGTCGCCGACGGGTGACCCCCAGGGGTAATCCCGCAGTATGTGTCCCCCGCTCGTCCACCTTCAGGAGGTGGAGTCAGACCCACCCCTACAACCTGAGGCGGACGTTGCTTCGGCACCTGCGGCCGATCCGCTGAAGCAGGGGACGCTCATAGCGTGGAGCCATGACCACACCCGTCTGCACCAGCGCTTCCGACGCCGCGACGCGGTCCTTTCCGAACGCGACGTACCCCTCCTTCACGTCGTATGTGCGGGCCCGCCAGCCGGTGCTGCTGCGTACCGCCCGGTCGCTGACCGCGAATCCGAGTGACGCGGAGGACCTGCTGCAGACCGCGCTCACCAAGACGTACGTCGCCTGGGAGCGCATCGAGGACCATCGCGCGCTCGACGGCTATGTGCGCCGGGCGTTGCTGAACACGCGGACGTCGCAGTGGCGCAAGCGCAAGGTCGACGAGTTCGCCTGCGACGAGCTGCCCGAGCCGGAGCCCATGCCGGGCCACGACGACGATCCCGCCGAGCAGCAGGCGCTGCACGACGCCATGTGGCGCGCGATCATGCGGCTGCCGGCGCGGCAGCGGGCCATGGTCGTCCTGCGCTACTACGAGGACCTGAGCGAGGTGCAGACGGCAGAGGTCCTCGGAGTGTCCGTGGGCACGGTGAAGTCAGCGGTGTCACGAGCGCTGGGCAAGCTGCGCGAGGACCCTGAGCTGGGGCTCGTCCGCTAGGGCCGGCCCGGCGCATCCGTCACCCCTGCACAGGCGACGCCCCCTCCCCAGGTGACGACCCGCGGCACACCACCCCACATGTCAGCAGTCGGCACAACCGCCCCGAGCAGCCCGCCGCGCGCCCATGCCCCCCGTCCATGGCTGCCTCAACCGCCCCACACCCCGTTAGCGCCCGTTATCGTCACGTCCCCATGAACGCAACGTGACATGATCGATCGCCCGCCCCTAGTGACATACCGCGCGGTATGCGCGCAGAATCTCCGCAACCCTTACTACCGCGTAGGCAATGTCGCCCCGGGAGGACGCCGTGCTGAGCACGATGCAGGACGTACCGCTGCTGATCTCGAGGATCCTGACCCACGGGTCGACGATCCACGGCACATCGCAGGTCACCACGTGGACCGGAGAGGCAGAGCCGCACCGCCGTTCCTTCGCCGAGATCGGTGCGCGTGCGGCGCAGCTGGCGCATGCCCTGCGCGAGGACCTGGGCGTGGCCGACGACGAGCGTGTCGCGACCTTGATGTGGAACAACTCCGAGCATGTCGAGGCATACTTCGCGATCCCCTCCATGGGCGCGGTGCTGCACACCCTCAACCTGCGTCTCCCGGCCGAGCAGCTGGCCTGGATCGTCAACCACGCCGCCGACCGGGTGGTCATCGCCAACGGCTCGCTCCTCCCCCTGCTCGCCCCCCTGCTCCCGCACCTCAAGACGGTGGAGCACGTGGTCGTGGCGGGGCCGGGTGACCGTTCCGGCCTCGCGGCCGCCGACGTACAGGTGCACGAGTACGAGGAACTGATCGCCGGTAAGCCGACGACGTACGACTGGCCGGAGCTGGACGAGCGGCAGGCCGCCGCCATGTGCTACACCTCCGGCACCACCGGCGACCCCAAGGGCGTCGTCTACTCGCACCGCTCCGTCTACCTGCACTCCATGCAGGTCAACATGACCCAGTCGATGGGCCTGACCGACCAGGACACGTCGCTGATCGTGGTCCCGCAGTTCCACGTCAACGCCTGGGGCCTGCCGCACGCCACCTTCATGACCGGCGTCAACATGCTGATGCCGGACCGCTTCCTGCAGCCCGCGCCCCTCGCCGAGATGATCGAGAGCGAGAAACCGACCCATGCGGCCGCCGTGCCCACCATCTGGCAGGGCCTGCTCGCCGAGCTCACCGCCAAGCCGCGGGACGTCTCCACCCTCGGCCAGGTCACGATCGGCGGCTCGGCCTGTCCGCCCTCGCTCATGCAGGCGTTCGACAAGCTGGGCATGCGGGTCTGCCACGCCTGGGGCATGACGGAGACCTCCCCGCTCGGCACGGTCGCCCGTCCGCCGGCCCACGCGGTCGGGACGGAGGAGGAGTTCGCGTACCGACTGACCCAGGGCCGCTTCCCGGCCTCGGTCGAGGCACGCCTCACCGGCCCCGGCGGCGAGCGTCTCCCCTGGGACGGCGAGTCGGCCGGCGAGCTGGAGGTCCGCGGCCCCTGGATCGCGGGCGCCTACTACAACGGCCCCGACGCCGAACCGCTGCGCCCCGCCGACAAGTTCAGCGAGGACGGCTGGCTGAAGACCGGCGACGTCGGCATCATCTCCCCCGACGGCTTCCTCACCCTCACCGACCGCGCCAAGGACGTCATCAAGTCCGGCGGCGAGTGGATCTCCTCGGTCGAGCTGGAGAACGCGCTGATGTCCCACCCGGATGTCGCCGAGGCCGCCGTGGTGGCCGTGCCGGACGACAAGTGGGGCGAGCGCCCGCTGGCCACGGTCGTCCTCAAGGAGGGCGCCACCACCGACTTCGAGACCCTGCGCACCTTCCTCGCCGAGGAGGGCAAGATCGCCAAGTGGCAGCTCCCGGAGCGGTGGACTGTCATCGAGGCGGTTCCGAAGACGAGCGTGGGCAAGTTCGACAAGAAGGTGCTGCGCAGGCAGTACGCCGAGGGCGGCCTGGACGTCACCCAGCTCTGACGCGACTCGCGGAGCGGGGAACTGTTGTCGTGCGGCCGCGGGTTGTCCGTGGCCGCACGACAACGGTTCCCCGCGCCCCGTTCGGGGCGCTTCAGCGGGCCTTGGTCAGTTGGTGCCGATCCTCGCCAGCAGGTCCACGATCCGGCTCTGCACCTCGCCGCTCGTCGAGCGCTCCGCCAGGAACAGCACCGTCTCGCCGGAGGCCAGCCGTGGCAGGTCGGCCTGGTCGACGGCGGCCGTGTAGACGACGAGCGGGGTGCGGTTGAGCTGCCCGTTCGCACGCAGCCAGTCCACGATCCCGGCCCGGCGGCGGTGTACCTGCATCAGGTCCATCACCACCAGGTTCGGCCGGAAGTCGCCCGCCAGCGCCACCGCGTCGGCGTCGCTCGCGGCCCGCGCCACCTGCATCCCGCGCCGCTCCAGCGTCGCCGTCAGCGCCAGCGCGATCTCCGCGTGCTCCTCGATGAGCAGCACGCGCGGCGGGTGCTGCTCGGTGTCCCGGGGCGCCAGCGCCTTCAGCAGTACGGCCGGGTCGGCGCCGTACGCCGCCTCCCGTGAGGCCTGTCCGAGCCCGGCCGTCACCATCACCGGCACCTCGGCCGCGACGGCGGCCTGCCGCAGCGACTGCAGTGCGGTCCGGGTGATCGGCCCGGTCAGCGGGTCGACGAACAGCGCGGCCGGGAACGCCGCGATCTGCGCGTCGACCTCCTCGCGCGAGTGCACGATGACCGGCCGGTAGCCGCGATCGCTCAGCGCCTGCTGGGTCGTCACGTCCGGTGCCGGCCACACCAGCAGCCGCCGCGGGTTGTCGAGCGGCTCCGGCGGCAGCTCGTCGTCCATCGGCTGCGGGCGCGGAGTGTCGGCGACCTCGACGGCGCCGCCCGGCCCGTCCAACGGCTCCGGCCCCTCGGCGGCGTTCTCGTCCGGCGCGCCTATGGCGTACGACCGTCCGGCACCCTCGGTCATCGGCGCCAGCCGCGCCTGCCCGGTCGGCGAAGGCTGCGCCTGCCCGCCGAGCGACGGCTGCGCCGGCACCGGTTGTGCGGGCACCGGCTTCTCGGCCGGCGGATGCGGCCGCGCCGTCTGCTCCGCCGGGGCGGAGGCCCGCGCGGCGGGATCGGGCGGCGTACCCAGCTTGCGGCGCCGTCCGCCACCGTTGGTCTGATGCGGGGGAGGCGTGGCCGACGACTGGGACGGCTGCGACGGGGGCAGGGCCGGCGCGGGCTGCTGCACCTGCGCCGCCTGCCGCGTGAACGGCACCCCCTGCCCCAACGTCCGCACGCTGATCGCCCGACCCTGCGTGGAGTTCGGGTCGACAGGCGTACCCGGAGCTGCGGCTTCGGCCGGAAGGGGCTGCGCCGCACGCTGCTGCTGGGCCACCGCCGCGGCCTCGGGAGGCAGTGCCGTGCCCGGAGCCGGGGTGCCGGGGGCGGGTTGGGGCTGGGCCTGCTGAGGAGTGTTCGGATTCGGCGGTACGGGTGTGGCGGCGCCGTTCGCCGGTACGGCCGTCCCGGCGCCGGAGGTGTCGTCGGCGACGGGCCACGGCTGCGGGGCCGGAACGCCCTGGGCCGGCGTGCCCTGCGCGGGTACGCCCTGACTGGGGGTTTCGGCGGGGAGAGGCTGACCGGGCACCGGCTGAGGCTGCCCCTGCTGACCAGGGACCGACTGCCCCGGAATCACGGGAACCGCCTGTCCCGCCCCACGCTGGGCCACCTCCCCGGGCACGGCCACCTGAAGCCCCTGCCCGGCGGTGCCCTGCACGGGCGCACCCTGAGCAGCGCCGGCCTGCGCCGGAGCGGCCGCCGCGGGAACACCCTGCCCCTGCACGTTCTGCTGCACGTTCTGCGCCGCGACACCCTGCGCGGACGTCCCGTCCGCCGTCTCCGCCTGCCGGCCCACGGCCCGCCGGCGACGCCCGGTCGGCGCGCTGGTCGGATGCGGCTGCGGCGGGGTGTGGTCACCGGCCTGGTCGTGGGGCACGGCGTCGTGCTGACCCTCGTCGACGAGTACGTCACCGGGAGCGCTCTGCCCGGGAACCTGCCGCTGAACCTGGGCCTGAGCCTGCTGCCCTTGCACGGGAGCCTGACCCTGTCCCGGAACCGCGCCCGGAGCCATCGGCGAAGCCGGAGCCGCACCCGCAGGCGCTGCGGCCGCACCCGTAGGAGCCACAGCCGTACCCGCAGGAGCCGCGGCCGCACCCGGAGTCGGCTCGGCGCCACCCGCCGCCTCCGCACCGGCCGCGCCACCCCGGTCCGCCTCGGCGGGCGGCAGCGCGAACACCTGCCGGGTCCCCGCCGCCTGCGCCTGCCCAGCCGCACGCGCGGGCGCCGCGGCCAGCGCACGCCGGCGCCGTCCGGTCGGCTGAGACCCGTCACCCGAGTCGGCCGCACCGGCCCCCGAGGGCGACTGTCCGCCGTTACCGCCCGCGGGCAGCGCGGCCGGCAGCGCGTGCTGCTCACCGCCGTCACGCCGGGCACGTCGCCCACCGGGTGCGGGCACACCCTGCGGCGGTACGGTCCCGCCCAGGCCGTTCCCGGCGGCCGCTGTGCCCGCCGCATGCTCGGCGGCCGTCACGACGGCGCCCTCGGCGACCCCGTCCCCGCCGTCCTCGGCCGGTCGCCCACGGCGCCGTCCCGTACCGCCGGAGCCCTCGCCGCCACCGTCTCCCTGGGGGAGCTCGGGCGCGGTGGCCGCGCGCCTGCGCCGCCGCCCGGTGGGCGCCGCACCCTCGGCCTCGGCGCCCTCGCCCTCGGCCTCGGGATGGTCGCTCTCCAGGAAGGCGTCGACGGAGGACCGCCGGGCCCGCCGCCGCCCGCCGCCGGCACCCTGCTCGGCCTCGAGGGCGACACCCTCGGTCCCGTCAACGGCCTCGGCCCCGGCGGCCTCGACCGGGGCGGCCGAAACGGCCCCGGCCCCACCGCCGATCGGTACCTCGAGGACGAACGCACTGCCGCTCATCCCCGGCACCTCGTGCGTCTGCAGCACACCGCCATGAGCCCGCACGATCCCGCGCACGATCGGCTCGTGCACCGGGTCTCCCCCGGCATACGGCCCACGCACCTCGATCCGTACGACCTCACCGCGCTGCGCCGCCGCGACGACCACGGTGTTGTCCAGATAACCGCCCGCCGACACGGGCGAGTTGCCGGTCGCGTCGACCCCGGCGACATCCGCGACGAGATGCGCGAGCGCGGTGGCGAGGCGCTGCGGGTCGACCTCGGCCTCAATGGGCGGCGCGTGCACGGCGAACTGCACGCGCCCCGGCCCGATGAGCTCCACAGCGCCGTCGACGCCCGCGGCGACGACGGCGTCGAGCATCACCTTCGTACGGGAGACCTGGTCGCCACCCGAGTCGAGCCGCTGGTACCCGAGGACGTTGTCGATCAGGGTCGTGATCCGCGAGTAGCCGGCCGACAGGTGATGCAGCACCTGGTTGGCCTCGGGCCACAACTGGCCCGCGTCGTCCGCGGCGAGCGCGGCCAGCTCACGGCGCAGCTCGTCGAGCGGCCCGCGCAGCGAGCGCCCGAGCAGCGTCAGCAACTGCTCGTGCCGGCCCGCCAGCGCCTCGTACCGGTCCTTCTCCCGCTCTCCGAGCGAGGCGTACCGCTCCTCGCCGGCGGCGAGCTCCTCCTGGTGCCGCTCCTGCAGCTCCTCGACCTCGGTCACGTGCTGCTGCCGCAGGGCGGTCAGCTCGGAGGCGTGCTCCTCGGCGAGCCGCTCCAGCTCCTCCTCGTGCCGCTTCTCCGCGGCGGTCTTCTCCTCGGCGAGGGTGTCGTACGCCCGGCGGTCGGTGAAGGTCATCACGGCGCCGACGAGCTGGTCGCCGTCGCGCACGGGCGCGGTCGTCAGATCGACGGAGACCTTGTCCCCGCCCTTGGACCACAGCACCTGACCGCGCACCCGGTGCTTGCGCCCGGAGCGCAGGGTGTCGGCGAGCGGGGACTCCTCGTACGGGAAGGGGGACCCGTCCGCACGCGAGTGCAGTACGAGCGTGTGCAGCTCCCGCCCGCCCAGATCACTGGCCCGATAACCCAGGATCTGAGCGGCGGCCGGATTGACGAGCACGATCCGCCCGTCGGTGTCGGTCCCGACCACACCCTCGGACGCGGCCCGCAGGATCATCTCGGTCTGCCGCTGCGAACGCGCCAGCTCGGCCTCGGTGTCGACGGTCCCGGTCAGGTCCCGGACGACGAGCATGAGCAGCTCGTCACCGCTGTACCCGTACCCGTCGTAGGCCTGCTGCCCGTTCTCGAGATTCGCGGACGTGACCTCGACCGGGAACTCGCTGCCGTCCGTCCGCCGGGCCATCATCCGGGTCGGCTTGGTCCGCCCCTGCGGATCCATGTGATCGGGTCGCCGCATGGACCCCGGAATGAGCTTGGAGTCGAAGTGCGGGAGCAGATCGAGCAGCCCGCGCCCGACCAACGCGGTCCCGGGCGTCTCGAAGGCCTCCAGGGCGATGGTGTTGGCGTTGACGACGGTCCCATTGGCGTTGACCAGCAGCAACGCATCGGGAAGCGCGTCGAGTATGGCTGCGAGGCGAGCAGCGCCTCGGGATGGCCTGCTGCTCACGAGACGCTTCCTCCCTGTTACCGCACCTTGCCGACCGCTCGGGCCATCTTGCCAACCGTCCCGCAGCGTGTCACGCGAGGGAGTCTAAGGGCTGGGGTTGCGCTCGCGACGCCGGATGAGAGGGAGGTCGCACGACGAAGTGACCCAGAACGTATGACCGCCTGTGCAGATGTCCAGCTCGCCCTCCTTCCAGCGGCCTTCCGGCTTCGCGAGACCTTCGCGGGACATTTACGGACCCGATGCGTCCCCCTGGGAAAGCCTGTACGAAGGCTGTACGGCCGCGTACCGGAGCCCCCGCTTCCCCGCTCGGCCGGGCGAACGGCGGTGATGGCCCGCGCTCACGCCCACCCCTCCTGCCGCAGATCGGGGAGCACGGGCACCAGCCGGTCCCACCGCCCGATCTGACACCCGTCCCCGCGGTCGTAGCGCGCGTCGACGGGCCGCCCGGCCCAGGTCCCGGTGACATGGGCGGTGGCGGGACCGCCGTACTGCATGGTGCAGAGGGTGTCCTTCGGTACGGGAGCGAAGGCGTCCGTGCCCCACCGGGTGCCGCGACCGAGCGCGGCGCAGGCGCCGGCGACGTCGGGGTGGTCGCCGCCGCCGGGGTGGCAGTACAGCTCGTAGGTCCCGTCATGGCCGCCGCCGGCGTTGCGGACGGTGATGGTGAGGTGGTCGCCGGAGCGGCCGGGGTCGAGGAGTGACGGGAGCGTGAGGGGGAGAGGCGCGGCCTGGGCGTACGCCGAGGCGGGCCCGACGGTGGCGGTGCCCACGGCGACGAGGGATCCGGCGGCGACGAAAAGGAGCCGCCCGACGCGTCCGGCCGCGGCGGAACGATTGACCTGCAACATGACCTGACCAACGCCCCGCGCCCCCCGACGTTGCGCCCCGCGAAGCAGGCCGCGAAGCGCGCCGGGAAGGGCTTTGCCCTGTGGCCTCCCGGCCTAGTACCGTGGACGTCGATTGGTGACACCACGCTCGACTGTGTCATCATCTGCACGCATCCAATCGCGCTCGCGCGAGCGGCTGTGCTGGAGGCGTCGCCTAGTCCGGTCTATGGCGCCGCACTGCTAATGCGGTTTGGGCCTTAAAGCCCATCGAGGGTTCAAATCCCTCCGCCTCCGCGCTCGATCACGAAGCCCCGGTCCACAGGACCGGGGCTTCGTCGTTCACAGGCTCACTCCCGCAGACCGCCCTCAGAGGCATTTCCGCAGGTCACAAGGGGTAGGCCAAACGGATTTCACATGGCGGCGCCGGTCATGTAATGTTCTTCCTGTCGCCGCGAGCGGGCCGGAAGGGCCGGGATCGGCGGGAAAACAAAACAAGCACTCGTAGCTTAACGGATAGAGCATCTGACTACGGATCAGAAGGTTGCAGGTTCGAATCCTGCCGAGTGCACAACAACCCAGAGGCCCTGCGGAGTGATCCGCAGGGCCTCTGGCTTTTGCATGCCGGTCGGATCCTCCCGGGACTTGCTCGCTACGATCCCTGCCCATGGACACCAGGGGCGGGGAATCCACACCGCAGAACACGGATCTCGGTAAGCCGGTGGAGTTCGTCTACCGGCCGACGGCAGCGGACTTCGAAGAGGCGTTGCGGGCACGAGCGCGGCGGTCATCGGCGGGACGCGCCCAGGCACTCATGGCGCCGGTCATGGCGGCGGTCGCCGTGAGCGTCTTCTCGGTTGCCAGGGATGCCCCGCCGGTCGTGTGGATCATCTCGCTGGTGCTCGCCGTGCCGATCGCGTTCTGGGGCACTCTGCGCGGGCTGCGCACCATGGCCCGACGGATGCACAGCATGGTGGAGCCGTACGGGGAGGCCCGAATGGTGGCCGACGAACGCGGTTCGGTCACCACCGGCGAGCGGGCGTCCTTCAGCATGCACTGGGTGGTGTTCCGGGAGTACCTGGAGACGCCCGGCCTTTTCGTGCTCCTCGGCGGTGACCGCGCGGCCGGTGTCGCCGTGCTGCCCAAGCGGGGTGCTCAGGATGCTGCGGACATCGACCGGCTCCGGGCGATCCTGGACCGGAACCTGAAGCGGCTCTAGACGGCCGGGGGGGGGGAGAGAGCTCCAGACGGCTGTGGGGACTCGGCCGCCACGCCCCACCTGCAACTACCGCTCCCCGAACCTCAATCCGTCCAAGTCCCCATCCCCGTCCCAGTCCCAGCCGGCGACCCCGTCCCAATCCCCTTCCAGGCCCCCTGCGGAGTCCTCCCCCAACCCCGCCATCCCCAGGAACATCGCCGCCAACGGATCGGCCCCCGATCCCTCCCGGGCCGTGTCCGGCGACGTCTGCAGAGCCTGTTCGGTCCAGATGCACTTCCCGGTCGGGGTGTAACGCGTCCCCCACCGCTGCGACAGCGCCGTGACCAGTTGCAGCCCTCGGCCGCCCTCGTCCGTCTCCGTCGCCCGGCGGATGCGCGGCATCGTCAGGCTGCCGTCGAAGACCTCGCAGATCAGGTCGGCGCCGTGGAGGAGGCGGAGGCGCAGGGGGCCCCTGGCGTGGCGGATGACGTTGCCGACCAGTTCGCTGGCCAGGAGTTCGGTCGTGGGGGTGAGGGCGTCGAGGCCCCAGGCCGCCAGCTGGGTGCGGATCAGGGCGCGGGCCTGGCCCGCCGCTCTGGGGTCCTCGGGGAGGGGCCAGGAGGCCATGCGGGAGGTGGGCAGTGCGTGGAGGCGGGCGAGGAGGAAGGCCGCGTCGTCGGCCGCCTGCTGGTCGGTGGGGAGGAGGGCGGTCGTGATCCGCTCGCAGAGGCGGTCCAGGTTGTTGGCCGTGCCGTCCTTGTGGGAGGTGCCGAGGACATCGGCCAGTGCCGCCATGCCCTCGTCCATCTCGCGCTTCGACGACTCCACGAGGCCGTCGGTGTAGAGGACGAGCACGCTGCCCTCCGGAACCTGGATCTCGGTCGTCTCGAAGGGGGGTTCCGCCGCGCCCAGGGGCGGGTCGGCCGACAGGGGCGGGTACACGACCGTGCCGTCCGGGTGGAGCAGGGCGGGTGGCGGGTGGCCCGCCCTGGCTATGGAGCAGACCCGGGTCGTGGAGTCGTACAGCGCGTACAAGCACGTCACGTACGACTCCTCGCCCATCGCCCCGACGATGTCGTTGAGGTGGCTCATGATCTCGTCGGGCGGCAGTTCGAGGTCGGCCAGGGTGTGGACGGCCGTGCGCAGGCGGCCCATGGTGGCCGCCTCCGGAAGGCCGTGGCCCATGACGTCGCCGACGACCAGGGCCACCTGGCCGCCCGAGAGCGGGATGATGTCGTACCAGTCGCCGCCGACGTCCATGCCCTGGCCCGCCGGGAGGTAGCGGGCCGCGGCCGTGCAGGCGGGGAGGGCCGGCAGGTCGCGGGGGAGCAGGCTGCGCTGGAGTTCGCGGGACCGGGTGTGCTCGGCGTCGAAGAGGCGGGCGCGTTCCAGGGCCTGGGCGACCAGGGCGCTGGTCGCGGTCAGCAGGGTGCGCTCCTCGTCGGTGAGGCGGCGCGGGTGGTCGAAGCTGATCGCGCAGATGCCGAAGGTGTGGCCCGAGGCCGTGAGGGGGAGCAGCGCCCAGGCCTGCTTGCCGGCGCGGGCGGGCAGGTCCGCCAGATCGGGGTAGCGGGCGGCGAACTCCTGCGGGGAGGACATGAACAGCGGGGCGCCGGCCACTATCGCGTCCCACAGCGGGCTGGACTCCGTACGCTCACGGCCGTCGAGCACGGCGAGGACGTCGTCCGGGTAGCCGACGGATCCGACGGTGTGCAGCCGGTCGCCCTCCGCGGCCTGCACCACCAGACCGGTGGCCTCGAACGGCGGCAGCACCCCGCGGGCGACCGCGTCCACCACGTCCTTCGAGGTCGTCGCCTTGGCCAGCGCGGCCGTCAACTCCGCTACCCGCGTGGCACGTTCGGACGCGGCACGCTCGGCGCACCGGCGCTCCTCCTCCAGCCGGCGCCTCTCGGTGACGTCGGTGAAGTAGATCGTGCGGCCGTCGGGGCCCGGGACCAGCCGGAGGTGGCACAGGCGGCCGTTGGGCAGCCGTACGTCGAAACTGACCGACTTCTCCGCGGCGGCGGCCTGCCGGCAGCGGATCTCCAGGCCGGGCACCTGCTCGGCGGCGGGCAGGTCCCACAGCAAGCAGCCGAACAGCTCCTCCTCGGAGTAGCCCAGGGTGCGTTCGGCCTCCACGTTGGCGAAGGTGATCCGCCAGTCGTCGTCCATCGCCAGGAAGCCGTCGCTCATGTGGCGCAGGGCCCGGCCGAGCGCGTCACGGGCGGAGCGGGGCTCGTCGCTGTCCCAGCCCACGCCGATCATCCGGTGCGGGTCGCCTTGTTCGTCGTACGTCACCCTGGCGCGGGCCTGCGTCCAGCCCCAGGTGCCGTCGAGTTTGCGTACGCGGTACTCGGCCTCGAAGACGCCGCCGTCGAGGATCGCCCGGTCCGCCGCCGCCAGCGTCGGCGCCAGGTCGTCGGGGTGGACGCAGCGCATCCAGCTGTCGACCTTGCCGGTGAAGTCCTGCGGGCGGGTGCCGTAGAGCTCCAGGGCGGCCTGGTCCCAGAGCAGTTCGCCGGTGCGGATGTTCCAGTCCCAGGAGCCGACGCTGACCTCCTTCAGGGCCTGGCGCAGGCGCCCGCCGTGCTGCCCCGGCAGGGCGGGCCCGATGGGCGGCGGTGCCTGGACCATACGGTCCTCGGCCCAGGCGACGAGGGCACGCAGGAACTTCCAGTGCTCGCGGGTCGGTTCGCCCTCGTCGCCCATCAGGACGCTGAGGGCGCCGGTGCTGCGGTGGCCGCTGTACATCGGCAACGCGGCCAGGCCTGTGCCGGGCCAGTTGGCGTCCGGGGTGTCGACCGCGCCGGCCGGGCTCAGCGGGACCCAGACGCCGCTCCCCTCGTGCAGCGCGCGGGCGGGGGCCAGCGGGCCCTCCTGGTCGATGATCTCCCAGTGGCGGGTCAGGGCGGGCGGCAGCCCGGCCGTCGACACCAGGCGCAGCGCGGACATCGGGCCGCGGAGGTGGATCATGCCGCCGAGCGCGCCCAGCTCGCCCACCGCGTGCTGCAGGGCCAGCCGGAAGACCTCGCTTCCCGCGACACCGGGGGCCACCGTGGCGAGCAGTGCCAGCCGAGCGTTCATGCTGCGGACTTTACCGTTCCGGGCTCAACCGGTTCGGTGCTTCGCAAGATCCTTACGCCCCGCACGCCTTGGCTCGACAAGCCGTCAACAGCCAAGGCATCACATGGAGTTGACGCAGCGGTTCGCCGCCGAGCACGCCGACTACAACTTCATCCTGGGCAGCGGCGTCAACACCCCGCTCGCCTTCTCGACATCACGGCGACGCTCGTGGAGGCGGCGCGCGAGACCGGCCGGGACGTCGGGGCGCTCTTCCTCCGCTGATGAAGTGCCGACGGGCGTGAGCGGTTGGAGTGTCTTGAGGACGGCGGTGGTCGCGGGAAACCCGAAGCCTGCCACGGGCGACCCTCGACGCGGCGACGCGCGATCACTTCGGCGCCGAAGCCGGGCTGTATCTGAGGGACGGCTACGCGGCGGACGGGAGCAGCGGGAGGTACGTAAGGCGGTCGGGGGCGGTGGTGAGGGCGCCGGCGGACGGGGCGCCGACGGACTGGATGCCGACGGACTGGATCGGGGCGGTCTGCTTCTGCGCCGGGGCCGTCTCCTGCTTCCGCTCGGCGAACACGAACAGCCGCAGGACCAGGAACCGGCCGATGCCGGCCAGCCCGGAGGCGGTGAGGTAGACGGCCTGCTCACAGAGCAGCGTGGGGGACGGCTGGACCGCGTGGAGTATCAGCATCGCGGCCGTCGTCACGAGGTACGCCGCGGTGGCCGAGCCCGCCGACTGCAGGTGCCGGCGCAGCCCGGCGCGGCGTCCGGTGCCGAACGTGAACAGGGCGTGCAACTCGGTGCACAGGAGGGTGGAGGCGACGGTGATCAGGGCGTTCGCCAGCGCCCAGGGCAACGCCGTGGCCACCAGCGGTACGGCGGCGCCGGAGAGCAGCCCGACACCGCCGCCGCACACCACGAACCGTACGAAGGAGGAGAGGGCGCCCGGCTTCGACAGGCGCTGCGAACACTCCATGGCGGCATCCATGGCGGCTTCCTTCCGGGCGGAGCTGAACCTCTGACGGATTCAGCTCATCCCGGCCCGGCTTCAGCTGGGCCTCGGTCGGGCTTCAGCGGTGCCTCAGTCGGCTTCAGCCGGGATCAACCGAGGCCAACGATTCCGTTGCCCGCCCGTGGAAACGATGGAGTGGTCTACCGGATCGAAGGTAGGGCAGGCTCCACCCTGAGGGGTCGGGCAGAGCCGACCGCCGCTCCTTGAACGCCCGTTACTTGAACGCCCCCACACTGCGCCCCGCCCACTCCGCGAACGACCGCGCAGGCCGCCCGAGCAGCCGCTCCACGTCCGGGCTCACCCGCCGCAACGCGGCCGACGGAGCCCCCAGCATGTCGAGCGTGCTCTCGACGACCGGCTCGGGCATGAACCCGAGCATGCGCTCCCGGGCCTCGGCGCGGGTCAGTTCGACGAACCGCACGGGCTCGCCGAGCGCCCCCTCGATCGCGGCAGTCTGCTGCCGAGGGGAGACGGGTGCCGGCCCGGTCAGCTCGTAGACCTCCCCGTCATGCCCGGGCTCGCGCAGCGCGTGCGCGGCGACCTCCGCGATGTCGGCCGGATCGACGGTCGGCAGGCCGACGTCGCCGAAGGGCGCGGCCACTTCCCGTCGCGCGCGGATCATGTCGGCCCACTGAACGGTGTTGGAGTGAAAGCCGCCCGGGCGCAGCATCGTCCACTGCAGCCCCGATGCCCTGACGGCGTCCTCCAGGACCGGGGGATGGTCCCCGGTGCCGACCCCTTGGGACGACAGCAGCACTACTCGCCGTACGCCTGATTCCCGTACGGCATCCAGGACAGGGGCGAGGTCACCGCCGGACGCGACGAACTCACCGGACGTCAGCAGGAACAGGGCCTTGGCCCCGTCGAGGGCGGGCGCCAGGCGCTCGGGTTCGGTCAGGTCGGCCTGGTGGTGGCGGGTCCCCACCGAAACATCCCGCGCGGAGATGCGGCGCGAGACCGCCGTCACCTGCTCGTCGGCGTCCACGAGGGCCCGCACAAGTGGCCGTCCCACATTGCCCGTTGCTCCGGTCACCACGATCATCATCGGTCTCCGTTCCGAGTGCGGATCTCGTGTCTCGTCTCGTACGGCGACGCTACTGTTGTGGGGGTAGTAGGTACCTAGAGGAAAGTATTGGCGGGCGGGGGTAATTGTGACCGAGGACACAGGGGTGCGGGTTCCGCACGGCGTCGCTCCTGAGAACGCCTGCCCGATCGCCCCCGTCGTCGACATCGTCTTCAGCCGCTGGACCACCCCGATCCTGTGGGCGCTCCACGAGTACGGCCGTCAGCGCTTCGTCGAACTGGAGCGCCGTATCGCCACCATCACGCCGAAGGTACTGACGCAGCGGCTGCGCCAGTTGGAGCGGGACGGGTTGGTCGTACGCACCTACCACCCCGAGGTGCCCCCGCGCGTGGAGTACGAGATCAGCGAACTGGGGCGCAGCCTCGCGCCGTTGTTCGCCGCGCTGTCGGAGTGGTCCGTGAAGCTGGGAGAGGTTGAACGGGCGCGGGTGGAGTACGACGCGCGGGAGGGCGAGCGGGTTCGCGGGCGCTGATCGGCCCGCCGGTCACTCCTTGTCCTGTACGCGGAGTTCGTCGATGTAGGTCTGTGCGAGTCCGGTCGTGCGAGTGAACCAGTCCGTGAGGACGGCGATCTCGTCGGCGGAGTAGGACGCGAAGAGGTCGTTCAGGCGGGCGTAGTAGGGGCCGTAGAGAGCCTGGACCCGGGTGACCGCGGACGGCACGGCGGCCACGCGCACGCGGCGGCGGTCGGTGGGGTCCGGGCGTCGGGTGACGAAGCCCGCGCGTTCCAGGCGGTTGATGATGCCGGTCATCGCGCCGGTCGTGACGTGGGCGTGTGCCGCGAGGTCGCCCGCCGTGAGCAGGTTGTCGCCGGCTTTCAGTACGCAGGCGAAACAGAGCAGGTCGGTGATGTTCAGGCCCAGCCGCTGGGCCATCTCCTGCTGGCCGAGGAGGTGGGCGGCGATGAGGGAGTCCATCGCCTCCAGTGCCTGGGCCGGGCTGGCTGTGGGACGCGGCTTGGCTGGCATCTTCCTGATTACCTTAGCTTGCGAGAGATTTAGCGCCTAAACTTCTCACGCGGTGAGGGAATTCGGGTCACTTCGACACGGGTTCGGTGCGGGTTCGGCACGGGTTCGATCGGGCTCGATCGGGCTCGTCGGGTTCTACGGGTGAGTTCCGCTGCCCTACGAGAGGGAGGCAGGCACATGAGCCAGTATGACGAGGGGCACACGGTCGCGGGTTGGACCGGGACCGGGATCGCGACGGTCGGCGCCACTGTGCTCGGAGCGGGGATATGCCTGGTTTCGGGCGTGCTGATACTGGGCGGGCTCGGGATCCTGGCGGCGAGCGCCCTCGTCACCTGGGCACTGCACCTCGCCGGGTGGGGCAAGCCGCCGGGCGTCCGGCCGCGGGGCGCGTGGCGGATGGGGGCGCGCGACCTGACCGCGCGGGACGGGCATGCGGAGTGCTGGGGATGCCGGTTGGCGGGGCGTGGTCGGCGTGCGGGTGCGGGTGCGGGTGCGATGGCGGTGACGGGGGCGTCCGGGGCGGTTACTGCGGGTGTGGAGCCCGAGCCGGCTGCCGCTGAGGCGGGGCGCTGAACCAGGCGAAGTCGGCCGATCCGGTCACTCGACGGGCGTTGTCAGTGGCAGACCCTACGCTCGAAGAGCGATGGCACAGGCATGGAGATGCAACGGGCTGCGCTGGTCGGCGGACGGCCCCGAACTGGCGTGGGACGGTGGGCGGCGCTCGGCGCTGACCTGGGGGAAACGGGTGGCCTTCGGGGTCGCGGAAGGAGGAGTGCGGACATGCGTGGGGGCACGGGGGCATGCGTGTCCGGTACGGGCGGTCGTGCCGGGGAGGAGTACGGGGGCGCGGTGCGAGGAGTGTGCGCGGCTGGACCGGGCGCACTCGGTGGCCGCCGACACGATCGCGGACGATCCGCGCCCGTACCACGTATATCTGGCGTGGTTCGGCCCAGGGATGACCAAGGTCGGCATCACCGCTCTTGAACGCGGCTCGGCACGGCTGCTGGAGCAGGGCGCGGTCTGCTTCAGCTGGCTGGGCGCCGGCCCCCTGATGGCGGCCCGGCGCACGGAGGAACTGCTCCGCGCGGCGTTGCGGGTACCCGACCGGATTCCGTACGCCGACAAGCGCGCGGTGCGGTCCGCGCTGCCGGCGTCGGCGGCCGAACGGGCGGCCGAGGTGGAGGACCTGCACGCCAAGGCTGCCGCGCTGGAGGGCTGGCCGGAGTCACTCACCCGTGAGTCCTGCCAACCGGTGGATCACGCCGGGGCGTTCGGTCTCACGGATCTCCCGGCGGCCGTCGGGGAGGTGACCGAGCTGGTCGCGGGCGGGGCGGTGAGCGGGAGGCTGGTGGCGGCCGCCGGGCCGGATCTGCATCTGGAGACGGGTGGCGGGGTGGTCGTGGTCGACACGCGGCTGATGCGGGGGTGGGGGCTGGTGCCTGCTGCCGACGCAGAACTGTCGCTTCCCTTGCGGGAGTTCAGGTCGCAGACGCGCATCCAGGAAGGCTTGTTCTGACCGGCGTCCTCGTCGGGCCACGGATCACGATGTCCCAGCTCAGCCAAGTCTGGCCGACACGCGAATGCTGGCAGTCCGCGGACTGAACCAAGTAGCGTGATCGTTCGCTTGTGCGATGACTGGTGAAGTGTTTCAACAGGGGGATGACGTGAGCGCCGATGCCTTGCATCTGCGGACGCGGCTGCGGACGAGGTTGGCGGAGCTGGCGGAGACCGGGCAGGGCGATCTGCGTGCGGCCGTAGGGGAGTTCCGGCGCAGCGAGGTGCTGGTGCCGGTGGTGGACGGCTCTGTGCTGTCGGTCGAGATGGGCGGCATCCGCTGGCTCTTCGCGTTCACGGATGAGGCGGCGCTGGAGCGCTTTGCCCAGGCGCGTGGTGAGGCCGTGCCCGAAGGGGTGCCGGTCTTCGGGGCTCGGTTGCTGGATCAGGTGGTCCCGAGGGTGGCGAAGTCGGGCGGGCCGGTCGGGATCGCGGTGGACGCGGGGAGCGCGACGGGCATGGTGCTGCCTCCGGTGCCGGGCATCGTTCCGGACGCGGTGGCGCTGGACGCGGTGGCGCTGGACGCGGTGGCTCTGGACACGGCGGCGCCGGGCGCGGTGGAAACGGACGGGGAAGGGACGGCGGGCTCGTGAGCGGCGGCGACGGCTACCAGGTCGACCCGGAAGCGCTGGAGCGGATCACGCGGGGCATCAACCAGGCGATCGGTGAGCTGCAGGAGTTGGGCTTCGACATCGAGGCGAGCCAGGGCCGCGGCTTCGACGACTTGGAGCTGGCGGGTCTGGAGGTGGGAGACGCGGCGCTGCGCCAGGTCTTCGCCGACTTCTGCGAGCGGTGGGGCTGGGGGGTGTACTCGCTGGTGCAGGACGCCAATGAGTTCGCGGGTCGGCTGAACCTGTCGGCGGGGCTGTACCACGAGCAGGAGCAGTACGCCTCGAACACCTTCAAGAGGGTGTGGACGTCGGCCATGGGCAACCCGGGCCTGGCGCCGGAGGAGGTCGAAGGGCGTTCGTGGTCCGAGACATTGAAGGACAACCCGGTATCCCACGTCATGAACGCGGACTACAGCGAGGAGTCCATGCGGGAGGGCGAAGAGGCGGCCCGGCAGGCCTGGGCGCAGACGGCCGAGGACGTTCGGACGTCAACGGTGATACCGGGCGCGGCCTCCGATCCGCGGGCGGAATGGCAGCAGATCGGCCCTTCGCAGGCCGCGGAGTCCGGTGAGTCGGGGGCGCCCGGTGAGTCCGGTGAGTCCGGTGAGTCCGGGAAGGGTGAGCGCTGATGGGCCTGGGGGACATCGTCGACGGCCTCAGTGACGGCCTGGACAGTGCCGTCGACGGGGTGACGGAGAACGTCGGAGAGGCCGTCAACTGGACCGCGGACAAGACGGCGGACGGCTTGTCGGCGGTCGGTGCGGACAGTGCGGCCGAGGGCGTGCGCGACTTCGGCGAGGGGGTGAGCAACCGGCTGGGCGGCGATGTCGCCGAGCGCGGGCTGGGGGAGAGCGAGGACCCGAGGGAACTGGTCCACGGCAGTGTGGAGGCGCTGGAGGCGCGGTCGAAGCATCTGCGCGACTTCTCCCGGGCGTTCGAGAACGTCGGTCAGGGCATGCGCGCGCTGGGCGGCGACGGCTGGCAGGGCAAAGCGGCGGACGCCTTCCGCGAGAAGTTCGACATGCACCCCAAGCAATGGCTGACGGCGGCCGACGCCTGCGAAGCAGCGGCCGGGGCGCTGGGCACGTACGCGGACACTGTCCGCTGGGCGCAGCAGCAGGCGCAGCTGGCGATCGACACCTACCGTCGCGCCCAGGAGACCACCCAGAAGGCGACGGACGCGCACAACGCCCGGGTGAAGGCGTACAACCAGGCCGCCGATCAGTACAACGCGGCCACTTCGGCGGGACGCGACCCGGGCCCGAAACCGACCGAGCCGGGCGCCTTCGCCGACCCCGGTGAGGCGGGCCGACGGGACGCCGAGGAGATCCTGGCCGAGGCGCGCCGCCAGCGCACCGATGCCGCCCGCGACGCGCAGCGCAAGGTGGCCGAGGCCCTGGAAACGGCCCCGCCGAAGCCGGAGTTCACCGAACGGCTGAAGGCCGATGTCGTGGACGGCGTCGTAAGCACCACGCTGAACCAGGCCCACGTCGTGGGTGGTCTTCTCAAGGGCGCCGCGGACGCGGTTCAGCTGGTCCGCATGGTCAACCCGTATGACCCGTACAACCTCACCCACCCCGGTGAGTAGGAGAAGAACGCCAACATGGTGCTGGCCGGCCTGGTGAGCACCGCCGCGCATCCCGAACGCCTGCCCAAGGCCATCATCGGCAGCGGCTGGGGTGACGACCCGGCCGACGCGATGGGCTACCTCGCCTCGAACCTGATCGGCGGCAAGGGTGCCACGGGTGCGGCGCGTGGCGCGGCGCGGGGGGCTGCGAAGGGTGCGGCGACGGTAGGGGCCCGCGATGGCGTGACCTCATCGATCCGCAACACCGCCAGGCAACTGTGGTGCAAGCTGTTCGGCGGCGATCCCATCGACATGGCCACTGGCCGGATGTCATTGCCGCAGACGGATGTGACCCTGCCTGCGAAGTTGCCGCTGGTCTTCACCCGCCAGTTCGAGTCGTCGTACGAGGCCGGCCGCTGGTTCGGGCCGAGGTGGACCTCCACCGCCGACCAGCGCCTGGAGATCGACGCCGAGGGTGTCATCTGCATCCGCGAGGACGGCTCGCTCCTGGCCTACCCGCATCCCGCGCCCGGCGTGCCCACCCTGCCCCTGGCCGGTGCCCCCTACCCCCTGACCATCGACGCCTACGGCGACTACACCGTCACCGACCCCGCCTCCGGCCGCACCTGGTACTTCGCGGCCCCGGGCGGCGACGGCAACGGCATCGCCCTCCTGGAACAGATCACCGACCGCTCCGGCCAGTGGCTGACCTTCGAGTACGACCACGAGGGCGGCGCCCCGACGGCGATCGTGCACTCGGCGGGCTACCACCTCAAGATCGAGACGACCGGGGACCGAATAACCGCCCTGCGCCTGGCCGAGGCGGCTGCCGACGGGGCTCCCGACGGCCGCGACATCGACCTGGTCCGCTTCGGCTACGACGACCAGGGCCACCTGTCGGCGGTGACGAACTCCTCCGGCATCCCGACCCGCTTCACCAACGACGGTCTGGGCCGCATCACCGCGTGGACCGACACGAACAACTCGTCGTACCACTACGTCTACGACGACGAGGGCCGCTGCACCTCCCAGTCGGGCGACGCGGGCCACCTACGCAACACCTTCCTCTACGGCGACATCGACCCGGCCACCGGTCTCCGCACGATCACCGCGACCAACTCCCTGGGCCACAGCACCCACTACCAGGTCAACAGCGACCTCCAGGTGATCGCCGAGACCGGCCCCGACGGCGCCACGACCCACACCTCGTACGACCACTACGACCGCCCGCTGACGATCACCGACCCCCTGGACCGCACGATCGGCTACGCATACGACGAGGCAGGCCGCACAGTGCTGGCGGTCCGCCCCGACGGCCGCTACACCAGCATCGGCTACAACGACCAGGGCCTCCCCGTCTCCATAGCCGGCCCCGACGGCACGCATGTCACCCAGCAGTTCGACGAGTTCGGCAACCGCACGGCCGTAACCGACGCGTCCGGAACCACGACCCACTTCACCTACGACGACCTCGGCCACCTGGCGACGGTCACGGACGCGACAGGCGCGACGACGACGGTCCGCTGCAACTCGGCAGGCCTCCCCCTGGAGATCACGGACCCGCTGGGCGCAGTGACCCGCTACGAACGCGACGCCTTCGGCCGCCCGACGACGATCACGGATCCCATGGGCTCGGTGACTCGCCTGGAATGGACGGTGGAGGGCCGCCCGTCCCGCCGCACCGCACCCGACGGCACCACGGAATACTGGACCTACGACGGCGAAGGCAACTGCACCAGCCACACCGACGCCATGGGCGCCGTCTCCCGCTACGAATACACCCACTTCGACCTGATGTCGGCCCGCACGGGCCCGGACGGCGTCCGCTACGAGTTCGCCCACGACACCGAACTCCACCTGACGAAGGTCACGAACCCACAGGGCCTAACCTGGAGTTACGAGTACGACGCGGCCGGCCGCCTGGTGGCGGAGACGGACTTCGACGACCGTACGCTCACCTACACCTACGACGCCGCAAGTCGCTTGACCGCCCGTGCCAACGCGCTCGGCGAGGCCGTGACCTTCGAACGTGACGAACTGGGCAGGGTGACCCGCAAGGACGCGGCGGGCCGGCTCACCACGTACGCATACGACACGACCGACCAGCTGGCCCAGGCCACGAGCCCGGACGGCACGACGCTGACGGTGCTGCGGGACGGCGTCGGACGGGTGCGATCGGAGACGGTAGACGGCCGTGAACTGACGTACGCCTACGACGAGATGAGCCGCCGAACAGGCCGTACGACTCCGACCGGCGCGACGACGACGTGGTCGTACGATGCGGCAGGCCGGCGCACCGGCATGGTGGCGTCGGGCCGCGCCATCGACTTCACCTACGACGCGGCAGGCCGCGAACTGACCCGCCACATCGGCGAGACGGTCACCCTCCAGCACGCCTTCGACGAACTCGGCCGCCTGACGTCCCAGACGGTGACCGGCGCGGGCGAGCGCACGGTTCAGTCCCGGTCGTACACCTACCGAGCCGACGGCAACCTGACCGGCATCGACGACCACCTGTCCGGCTCCCGCCGCTTCGACCTGGACGCGGCAGGCCGGGTGACGGCTGTGCACGCGGTGAACTGGACGGAGCGGTACGCCTACGACGAGGCGGGCAACCAGACACAGGCCTCCTGGCCGGCCAACCACCCTGGCCAGGAGGCGGTAGGCACACGCGACTACGTGGGCACCCGCATCACCCGCGCGGGCAACATCCGCTACGAACACGACGCCCTCGGCCGCATCACACTCCGCCAGAAGACCCGCCTGTCCCGCAAGCCGGACACCTGGCGCTACGAATGGGACACCGAGGACCGCCTCACCGCGGTGACCACACCCGACGGCACCCGCTGGCGCTACACCTACGACCCCTTGGGCCGCCGCACGGCCAAACTCCGCCTCGCCGACGACGGCGAAACGGTCATCGAGCGGGTGACGTTCACCTGGGACGGCACCACTCTCTGCGAACAGACCACGTCGTCTGCCGACCTGCCCCACCCGGTCACCCTCACCTGGGACCACCGAGGCCTGAGCCCGATCTCCCAGACGGAACGCATAGCCGCAGCCGACGCCTCACAGGACGAGATCGACTCCCGCTTCTTCGCCATCATCACGGACCTCGTCGGGACACCCAGCGAACTGATCGACGAACAGGGCGATCTCGCCTGGAGCATGCGGAGCACCCTGTGGGGGACTACTGCCTGGGGCGCGAACAGCACCACCTACACCCCTCTCCGTTTCCCCGGTCAGTACTACGACCCCGAAACTGGCCTCCACTACAACTACTTTCGGTACTACGACCCGGAAACCGCGCGCTATATCGCACAGGACCCGTTGGGCCTGGTACCTGCCCCGAACCCGGCCATCTACGTGTGCAACCCCCACACGCGATCCGATTCACTCGGGCTTGCGCCAGATTGTCCACCTGGTGAAAATGCTCGTGGGATCTTCGATTTCAGGGAGCCGAATCCGAGCTTTCCTCCGGATGGAACGGCGACGGATGCTATGCGTTCAGCACCAATCGGCGGAAATATCGACTGCTCAGAGATCGCCGAGTACATTCTCCGCGAGACTGGAGGGCAAGGGAAGATTGTCAATTTCACCATCAAGGATGACCCAGTAATTAACATTCCTGAAAATTCGGGTCAGGTAGTGACGGAGTACCGCTACCATGACGTCTACGCAGATGGTCGATATGTGTATGACCCGGCAATGAGATCGGACCCGATTCCGTATGGCGACTACGAGCGGGCCATTCGACTGTTGAATCCTGGTAAGAAGCTCGTAGTTCAAAATGGAGGGTACTCGGGCCCTCTCTGGTGATACGTGGAGAGGTATTGATGTGTCTACTCGAAGTGTGCAGGCTATGCGTGTGCTCAGTAGATTCGGAGAGCTTGCATGGTTTTCTTTGTCCGCAGAGACCCATCCTGTATATGGATACTCGCAGGTGCCGTACATGGGGTGGCGTTATGAGTCGCCCCAAGAAAAGGTTGCTCAGCTCATAGAAGACGCTGTAAACGGGTTGAGTACCCAAGTTGAATGGACGCTCGACAGGACGCGAAGAAATTGGCTTCTCTTGCCATCCCGGATTGTGAGGGAAGCTCACGGGCTTGAAGATCCCGCATTCGCGAATGTCGTCCACTCGATCAACATCAATGATCAGGAATTCTGCGCCAGGGCGCAAACGGATCTTGAGTTGATCATCCGGCGCCTTCAAGAATCTCCGATCATGGAGGACTGATCCTCGCGGATGCAGTCGTCACCCTCACCTGAGACCACCACAACCTGCACGCCCTGACCAGATCGAACGCAAGACTACACAGGCCCCAGCACCGGCGCTTCGCAGGAGATCGACTCCCGCTTCTACGCCATCGTCACCCGGCCAACGGTATATCGGCTGGGTGTCATGGCAGGGCAGCCATGAAATATCGCCGAAGAGAACTAGGGAAATTCTCCCGCGAGATCGCGTAAAGGGGTGTTGAATGCCTCCAAATCTCAAGGAAACACTGGCATCAATGGGTCCTGGCGCAAGCTCGGAAAGATTCAATGAATTCCTCCAGCTGCCGAGTGGTCCTTTGCGGGGCTAATCGAGCTCCGCAGGAAGGTGGAATCCTCTCTAGACGTCTGGGAACTTGATACGGATGACTTGAGTAACGCCTTGCGTTCAAAAGTCGAGGATGCTGGCCAAGAGGTTCTCGTCGCGTGGACCGCAGACGGCATGGCTGCGAAAGTCGCATACAGTGCATTGCTCGATCAAATTGAAGACCTGTGGATCCAGGCATGGACGATCTTGATGTCATTGGTTACACCAAGACGCATAAATGGGTGATGGTTCTCGATCACGAGGAACGGCTTGTCGTCGCGTCGCTCGCCTCCTGAGCTGTAAACAAAAAGAAGCCACTTCCAGTGGGCATAAAGAGGTAGATATTCGTGTCGTTCGGTCCACCGCCCGCTGGCTTCGGGCCTCCCACGCCTTCCTCCTGGACTCCACCGAGCGAAGTCGAGCAGACGCTTTACGAAGCCAAGTCCCGTGAGGACTGGCCGGCCTACTTCGCGACGCTTGCGCGGAATCGGCTGTACTTCGCAATAAACCGGGCCAAGGTGGATGCCAAGCGCAATGAGCTCTGTCCTATGTTCGACTTCGACCCGCGCGTGGCCGGTGAGAGGGTCTGGGCGGTGTACACCGAGGGCATGCTTCCGGTGCCAGAACCGCACCGAGTGTTCGACTGGAACGTCCTAGCCTGGTTCGCTGAGGTCTGGCAACCCGCTGACCCACCGATGATCGTCGTCAATCCCGGTACTCCGTGTGAGGCGTTCCTGCCCTCTGCGCCGCCGCACTCCGCCGCGTGGGCCCAGTACACCGAGCGGACAGGCGGCCCCTCGGGCCGAGCGGAACTGCGAACCCTGCGCGTGGGCGGCCCGCTGCAAGGATCCGTGGCCCATGGGCTGGCCTGCGGTGCCCACCTCATTGTCCACCAGGGCCTGCCCTGGAACGCCATGGCCTACCACGGCCAGGGCTATCCCGCCGAACGCCAGATGTTGCGCAATTCGTGGGGCATCACCAGCCATCGGGAGTGGCAGGAACAACAACGTGCCCTGCTGGCCACCGACGGCGCCAACCAGGTCTGGGAGTTCGTCCTCGGTCTGCGCCGCACCATCGCCCGTGACTTCGGCGGCTATGTCGAGACCGGCTACTGGCGCGAGGCTGCCGCCCGGGTTCTGCGCAGGCGGACGGAGGGCGAGACGGTCCTCACCCCCGACGGCGTCACCAAGACCGCGCACGTTCCCGAGGCGGAGATCGAGGCGCGGGTCAAGGGCGTCCAGCACCTCATCGGCCGGATCACCCGCTACGAGGCCCGCATGCGGGCCGACGGAATTCTCGGCGAGGGCCAGTACGTCACTTCTGCCGACGCCTGGGACCTCGGTCGGGCGTCGTGTATGGCGCGGTGGGGGCTGAGCACTCGCTACTGCGCCCTGCCGGAGACCGAGGCCGCTGTCGTCGAAGCTGGCTACAGCGCGGCCCGCTGCTACGAGTCCTGGCAGGACTTCTCCGCCGCATTCATCCTCGGCCGCTGCCTGCAGTTCGACAACGAGAAGTTCGGCAGCTGGTACGAGGACATGGTCACCGTCCACCGGATCCTGATGTCGGACCCCGGCAGCCCCTGGCTCAACATCCCCTTTCGATAGGCCTGCCACGCAGGCCAGAACGCGGCGGGTTGTGCGTCAGGTCGGTTGGCCTGCTTCCTGTCGGAGGCTGTTGGACGGCCCTTCGCCCTCCCCGGGGGGAGGGGGATGCCACCGCCTTGGCGTCGCCCCTACCTGTACCAGTCGCTAGCCTCTCGCAAGGCTCGGTGCAAGTACTGCTCCAAGCTGTATGTCGCCAGGTACCTGCTGTCGGTTTCGTGGTCCCAGACGAAGACCTCGTCCCGTGCGGGAGTGCGGATGAAAGCGAACTGATCGCCTCCCCCGTTGCAGCCGAAGAACATCAGCGGCTCGAACGGCATGTACAGGTCCGCGAAATCTCTTGAAGTGCGGAATGCTGCGTTGTCCGCCGCGATCTGCTCAGCAGGCCAGATCACGTCCATGCCCCGATGGGTCACCCCGTTGCACTCGCGCAACAACTCCGCGAGATCGTCGGGAAGCGCCTGACCGAGTGCCTGGTCGACTCCCACCAGGATGTCGTCGCTTCCCGGAGGGCCGAGCTCGACATCCGATGCCCCCCTAGGATCAGGTCACGCCACATGGGGTGAGCTTGCCAGACGTCGGCCGGCTGCAAGCAACGGCGTCCAATGGCGCTTCAGCGGTGCTGTGAGACCAGGCGAAGGAAGGCCGTCCAGGTGCCGGGTATGAGCTGGAGTATCGGTGCGTCCGTGTCCTTGGAGTCTCGGACGGCGACGGTGCCGGGGATGTTGCGGGCGACTTCGACGCACTCGCCGTTGCCGCTGCTGTAACTGGACTTCACGAACTCGAAGTTCGGCACGGCTCACAGCTCCTTGCGGATGCGTTCGATCAGGTCGACGGAATCGCGAAGAGCGAGCCCGGCCCTGGCGATCCGTTCGAACTTCGTGTTGTGACGTGCGGCGTCGGCCTCGCTCTCCAGCCACAGGGTAGACGAGGTGGTGTCCATGTAGACCACGTCCATTGCGCCGGGTTCCGCGAAAGATACGACGCTGAAGGCGCTGGTCATCCCGGGGTGGGAGCCCGCGAGGAACGGGACCACCTGAAGCTTGATGTTGGGCAGGCGGGACGCCTCGACAAGGTGCGCAAGTTGCCCACGCATGACCTCACGACCGCCTACCAACTGGCGCAGTGCCCCCTCGCCCACAACAGCCCAGAGGTTGACGGGGCTCGCGTCTGTCAGCCGGGCCTGTCGCGCGATCTTCGCCTCGACAAAGCGCTCGATCTCGTCCGGGTCGTCCCAGTCGGCGTTGCCGATCGCGAGGGCCCGGGCGTAGTCGGGCGTCTGCAACAGGCCTGGTACGAAGGCTCCCTGCCACGTGCGGACGCCGGTCGCGATGTCCTCCAGCGCTACGTACTCCACGAGTGAGCGCAGCTCGGGGTACTGGTTCCACCACCCCTTGGCCTTGCGGCGCTCGCGGTCGGTCTTAGCGAGGCTCAGCAGCCGTTCTACGGCCTTCGAGTCGGTCACGCCGTACCGATCGCACAGAATCCGGATGTCCGGGTCACGGAAGGGCACCCAACCGCGCTCCATCTTGGCGACCTTGGCCGCGGTCGCGGACAGAGCCTCCGCGGCCTGCGGCTGCGTGAGGCCGGCCGCGTCGCGCAACTGCAGCAGCTCGCCGCCGAGCTTGCGGGCGAGGACGGTAGATACGCGGTTGCCGCGAGTGAACTGGCCTGCGGTCACGTCGGATTACCTCCCGGTTCGCGGTCAGTGTGCAGGGCGCCGTAGCGGCACGGCAAGCACCCGTGGGGATTTATTTCCCTGGGACTGCTTGCGATCCTAGTTGAGTCGTCGCTACGGTCAGTACGCAATCGCCCACTAAGCGGCACCAGTTAGCGGAAGTGCACCGTGCTTCCCGCGCGGCGGAGCCACCCCAACCCAACGCCCTCCGGAGGACCCCGTGACCGACTCCTGCCCTCCCCCACTCCCCAAGGCCTACGACCGCTACGACACCGCCAGCTACACCCCGTACCCCCGCAACATCCCCGTCGCCCGCAGACACGTCGCCCAACTCGCCCTCGACTGGGGCCACCCCGGCCTCGCCGACGCCGCCTCCCTACTGGCAAGCGAGTTGTGCACCAACGCCTTACTGCACGGCTGCCTCAGGGACCGTCTCTTCCGTGTCGAGACGTCCCTCACCGGCAAGGCGCTCCGTGTCGCGGTCAGTGACCCGAGAGGCGAACGGCTTCCGGCCACCCGCAACGCCGACCCCGACGACCAGTTCGGCCGCGGGCTCCTCCTCGTCCATGCGTACGCCGATCGGTGGGCGGTCGAGAAACTCACCGTGGGCAAGATCGTCTGGGCGGAACTCGACATCACGGGGAGCCTTGATGCATAGCGTGCTGAGCCGTCTCAGAAGGTGCCGGGCGGGTACCTTGGCCGCACGGCGAAAGGAGACGCGGATGGCAGGCGATTGGCAGAACGCGGTGGCCGCGGCTCGGGAAGCCACCGGGTTCGCGGGCAGTGTCGTGGAGCGCACGGTCGACGGCATCGGATCCGCCCTGCGCCTCGATCACCGCGCCGACTTCTACACCGAACTGGGCGCCCTCGCGGACTCCGGCGGCTTCGAGGCATTCCTCAACCACTGGTGGACCCAGGCACTCGCCGACGCCGCCCCTGATGCGGACGCACGCGAGCAGGCGATCGACTTCGCCGACGTGGCCGTGTCTCTGTTCGCAAGAGCCGCCGGCGGTCCGACGTCCACCCAGTCCGAGATCGACGCCATCGTGACCGGAGCCGAGGCCTGTTGAGCTACACGATCATCTGGGAACGGGCGGCCTCCGAAGGACTCAAACGACTCCGGGCTCGTGACGGCGACGCGGTGAAACCCCTCGTCAAGGCGATCAACACCCTTGCTAACGACCCTGAACCCACCACGAGCAGCAAGCTCGGCACCACCAACCTGAGGCGGCTGCGCGTCGGCGTGTACAGGGCCACCTACGAGATCGACGGGAGCAGCATCGCCATCAAGATCCTCATGGTTGGCAGTACGGCTGCCTGACAGGGGGACGGGCGCGATGGCGCGGTGGCTGTGCGTGTTCTCATCGTCGCCGTTGCGGTGCTAGGGGCCTATGCGCCCCTAGCGGACCGGTGGGTTCTTCCGTATCGACCACCCAGGCACCCCCTAAGAGTCTCCTGTGCGTTTCTCAGGAGATTCACAGGTTGCGGAAAGCGTGTTCTAAGAGGGCCCCGACAGTGTTTCCAGCATGACCACGACCTCGCCCCAGGGGCGCACCGAACTGCTGAGGCCGGACGGGAGCCCCGTCCGAGTGCTTGTGGTGGACGACGAGCTGTCGATCACCGAACTGCTGTCCATGGCCCTGCGCTATGAGGGATGGCAGATCCGGAGTGCGGGGGATGGCACGGGTGCCATCCAGACCGCGCGGGACTTTCGGCCCGACGCCGTCGTGCTGGACATGATGCTGCCGGACATGGACGGGCTGACCGTCCTCGGGCGGCTGCGGCGTGAGCTGCCGGACGTGCCGGTGCTGTTCCTGACCGCCAAGGACGCGGTCGAGGACCGTATCGCCGGGCTCACGGCCGGTGGCGACGACTACGTCACCAAGCCGTTCAGCCTGGAAGAGGTCGTCGCCCGGCTGCGCGGGCTCATTCGGCGTTCCGGTGCCGCCGACCGGCGGTCGGACTCCGTGCTCGTCGTCGGCGACCTCACCCTCGACGAGGACAGCCACGAAGTCTCTCGGGCCGGGGAGCACATCCACCTCACCGCCACCGAGTTCGAGCTGCTGCGGTTCCTGATGCGGAATCCGCGGCGCGTGCTCAGCAAGGCCCAGATACTTGACCGGGTGTGGTCGTACGACTTCGGCGGGCAGGCCAATGTCGTCGAGCTCTACATCTCCTATCTGCGCCGGAAGATCGACGCCGGTCGCGAGCCGATGATCCACACCCGGCGTGGTGCCGGTTATCTGATCAAGCCCGCGGCGTCATGAGCGGGCGGCGACGACCGCGTGCGCAGAAGCGGCAGAGGCGGGCGGGGCAGCCGCGCACCCTGCGGACGCGGCTCGTCGTCGCGTCCGTGGTGCTGATCGCCGTGGTGTGTGCGGTGATCGGTACGGTGACGACACTTGCGCTGCGGTCCCATCTGTACGACCAGTTGGACGACAAGCTGACCGAGGCCGTCGGTCGGGCGGTCGGCTTCGGTGGGCCTCCCGGCGGCGACCTCAACTCGAGCGGCGCGGTCACCAAGCAGCGTCCGACCTTCAACCTCGAGGACTTCGTCACGCGCGGTCCGCAGCCGTCGGGCACGATCATCGCCAAGGTGCAGAACGGCAGCATCACCGACGCCAAGATCGGTGAGAAGGACCCCGAGAACAGCACGGACTACAGCGGGAGAGTGCCCAACGACCTCACCGAGGCCGAGATCGAGGCGCTCAACGGTGTCTCCCAGGACGGCAAGAAGGACACCGTCGACCTCGGTTCCCTCGGCGAGTACCGCGTCGAGTACAAGACGGGCGACAACGGCAGCTATTACGTCGCCATCCCCACCGAGGAAGTCACCGGCACACTCAACACCCTCATGCTCATCGAGGTCAGCGTCACCGCCGCCGCCCTCGTAGCCGCCGGCATCGCCGGCACGGTGATCGTCGGCGTAGCCACCCGCCCCCTACGCCGAGTCGCCGCCACCGCCACCCGGGTCTCCGAACTCCCCCTCCACACCGGCGAGGTCAACCTCAGCGAGCGCGTCCCCGAGAGCGAAACCGACCCGCACACCGAGGTCGGCCAGGTCGGCGCCGCGCTCAACCGCATGCTGGACCACGTCCACGGCGCCCTGCACTCCCGTCAGCAGAGCGAGATGCGGGTACGCCAGTTCGTGGCCGACGCCAGCCATGAGCTGCGTACGCCGCTCGCCTCCATCCGCGGGTACGCCGAGCTGACCCGGCGCGGGAGAGAAGAGGTCGGGCCGGACACCAAGCACGCCCTCGGCCGTATCGAGTCCGAGGCCGGGCGTATGACCCTCCTCGTGGAGGATCTGCTGCTGCTCGCCCGGCTGGATGCCGGACGGCCCCTCCAGTTCGAGCAGACCGACCTCATCCCGCTCGTCGTGGACACCATCAGCGACGCCCGCGCGGCCGGCATGGACCACAACTGGCGCCTCGACCTGCCCGACGAGCCCGCGCTCGTCTCTGCGGACGCGGCCCGGCTCCAACAGGTCCTCGTCAATCTGCTCGGCAACGCACGCAACCACACACCACCCGGTACGACGGTCACTGCCCGTGTTCAACGGCGGGGCCCTTGGCTGTGCGTGGACGTGGAGGACAACGGGCAGGGCATCCCGCAAGACCTGCTCCCGCACGTCTTCGAACGGTTCGCGCGCGGCGACTCCTCGCGCTCCCGTTCCTCCGGCTCGACCGGCCTCGGCCTCGCTATCGTTCAGGCCGTGGCCACCGCGCACGGCGGTGCCGTGACCGTCGACAGCGTGCCCGGACGCACCGTCTTCACCGTGCAGCTGCCTGCGCTCCCGGCCCCGCCGAGCCCCGAAATGAGCTGGCAACAGCACTCACAGGCACAGCACAGCGTCACCACATGGGCGGAACAGGGCGCCTGACGAAAGTCGGTGTCATGCGAACCGACTCTTCTCCCGGCACCCTGCCGGCGCGGGAGCACCTCCCGGCCGGCGACGCCGGTACGCCTGTCCTGGACGTAGTGATCCCCGTCTACAACGAGGAGAAGGACCTTCAGCCGTGTGTGCTGAGACTGCATGATCACCTCAAGCGCACGTTCCCGTACGCGTTCCGCATCACGATCGCGGACAACGCGTCGACGGACACCACTCCCCAGGTGTCGCGGCGGCTGGCGGCGGAGCTCCCGGAGGTCAGGGCGTTCCGGCTGGAGCAGAAGGGCCGCGGCCGGGCGCTGCGGACCGTCTGGTCCGCCTCGGATGCCCCGGTCCTCGCCTACATGGACGTGGACCTGTCCACCGACCTCAACGCCCTGCTCCCGCTGGTGGCGCCGCTGATCTCCGGTCATTCGGACCTCGCGATCGGCTCCCGGCTCGCCCGGAGCTCCCGTGTCGTCCGCGGACCCAAGCGGGAGTTCATCAGCCGCGCGTACAACCTCATACTCCGCGGCTCGCTCCAGGCCCGCTTCTCGGACGCCCAGTGCGGTTTCAAGGCCATACGGCGGGATGTCGCGCAGGTGCTCCTGCCCCTCGTCGAGGACACCGGCTGGTTCTTCGACACCGAGATGCTCGTGCTCGCCGAGCGCGCGGGACTCCGTATCCACGAGGTCCCGGTCGACTGGGTCGACGACCCCGACTCGACCGTCCACATCGTGAAGACGGCGACCGACGACCTCAAGGGCGTGTGGCGGGTCGGCAAGGCCCTGGCCGGAGGCTCGCTCCCACTCGACCGGCTCGCCCGTCCCTTCGGTGACGACCCGCGCGACCGCGAGATCAAGGACGTACCCAAGGGCCTGGCCCGCCAGCTCGTCGGCTTCTGTGTCGTCGGCGGCCTGTCCACCCTCTTCTACCTGCTCCTCTACAGCGGCTTCCGCGTCTTCACCGGCTCCCAGATCGCCAACGCGCTCGCCCTGCTGGTCTCCGCGATCGCCAACACGGCGGCCAACCGGCGCCTCACCTTCGGAGTGCGCGGCTGCGGCGGTGCCGTACGGCACCAGGCGCAGGGCCTGGTCGTCTTCGGTATCGGACTCGCCCTCACCAGTGGTTCGCTCGCCGCCCTGAACACGGCCAGCAGCGACCCCGCGCACTCCACAGAACTCGCGGTCCTGATCGCCGCCAACCTCGCCGCGACCGTGCTGCGCTTCCTGCTCTTCCGGGCGTGGGTGTTCCCGGACCGCCGCGACGCCGACTCGACGGTCGTCGCCTCGCACGTGCCGGCCCACAACCCGTCCTCGCCGACCTACTCCATGGCCGGGCAGCCCGACGCCCACTACGGCCCGCTCCCGCAGCGCCCGGTGGCGCAGGGCGCGCCCCGATACCCGTACGAAACCGCACAGTTCCGCGCCCGTGAAGCCGCGGACGGCACCTGGCGGGACACCACCGTGCAACTCCAGCCGGTGCGCCCGCACGACATCGACTCGAGGGACTCCCGATGACCATCCACTACGACCAGACGACGACCCCGGCGACCGACGACAGAGGCACGAGTGCCGCCACCTGGGGCCCACCCCAGGCCCCCACGCCGGCCGCACCGGCGCCCGACTCGGGTGAACCCAAGCAGCCCTTCGTACGACGGCTGTGGCGCGGCCGCCCCGAGGACCCGCGCTGGGCCCGCCCGGCCTTTCTCGGCCTGCTGCTCGCCACCCTCCTCCTCTACCTCTACAACCTGAGCGCCTCCGGCTACGCCAACTCCTTCTACTCGGCGGCCGTCCAGGCCGGCAGCCAGTCCTGGAAGGCCTTCTTCTTCGGCTCGCTGGACGCGGCGGGCGCCATCACCGTCGACAAGCCCCCGGCCTCCCTGTGGCCGATGGCCCTGTCGGTCCGTCTCTTCGGCCTCAGCTCGTGGGCGATCCTGCTCCCCGAGGTCCTCATGGGCGTCGGCACGGTGGCCGTGGTCCACGCGGCCGTGCGCCGTCGCTTCAGCCCCGCGGCCGGTCTGATCGCGGGCGCCGTGCTCGCGCTCACCCCCGTCGCGGCGCTGATGTTCCGGTTCAACAACCCGGACGCGATGCTGGCCCTGCTGATGGCCATGGCCTGCTACTTCGTCATCCGGGGTCTGGAGGACGGCCGTACCAGGTGGCTGGTGTGGGCCGGTGTCGCGATCGGCTTCGCGTTCCTCGCCAAGACACTGCAGGCCTTCCTGATCCTCCCCGCGCTCGCACTCGTCTACGGCGTCTGCGCCCCGGTGACGGTGAAGAAGCGGATCGGCCAGCTCGCCGCGGGCCTCGCCGCGATCGTCGTCTCCGGCGGCTGGTGGGTCGCGATCGTCGAACTGTGGCCCGCCTCCTCCCGCCCCTACATCGGCGGCTCGCAGAACAACTCCTTCCTTGAACTGACCTTCGGCTACAACGGCCTCGGCCGGCTCAACGGCGAGGAGACCGGCAGCGTCGGCGGCGGTGGCGGCAACGGCGGCGGCAACTGGGGCGAGACCGGCTGGGACCGGCTGTTCAGCTCCAGCATCGGCGGCCAGATCTCCTGGCTGATCCCGGCCGCGCTGATCCTGCTGGTCGGGGGCCTGGTGGCCACGCGCAAGGCGAAGCGCACCTCGGTGACGCGCGGTTCGTTCCTGGTCTGGGGTGGCTCGCTGCTGATCACCGTGGTGGTCTTCAGCTACATGCAGGGCATCTTCCACGAGTACTACACGGTGGCCCTCGCCCCCTACATCGCCCCGCTGATCGGCATGGGTGCGGCGCTGCTCTGGGACAAGCGCGACAAGGCGTGGGCGTCGCTCACCCTGGCCGGCGCGATGACGGCCACCGCGGTCTGGGGGTACGTCCTGCTCAACCGCTCCTCCGACTACCTGCCCTGGCTGAAGTGGGTCGTGCTGGTCGGCGGCCTGGTGGCCGCACTGGGCCTGATCTTCGCCTCGAAGCTCGGCCGCCAACTGACCATGGGCGTCGTCGGGTTGGGCCTCGCGGCCGCGCTGGCCGGCCCGACCGCGTACACCCTCACCACGGTGAAAGAGGGCCACACCGGCTCGATCGTCACCGCGGGCCCCGCGGTCTCGGGCGGCCGTGGCGGCCCCGGTGGCGGCGGCATGGGCGGCGGTCCCGGTGGGGGCGGCATGCCCGGCCAGAACCAGCAAGGCCGGCAGAACCAGCAGAACCAGCAGGGTCAGGGCCAGAACCAGCAGTTCGGCATGCCCGGCGGTGGTCAGGCCGGCGACGGCGGCGGCATGCGTGGCGGTGGCGGCATGGGCGGCCTGCTCAACGGCGCCGGCGTCAGCGACGAGGCCAAGGAACTGCTGGAGAAGAACGTGGGTGACTACACCTGGGTCGCCGCGGCCATCGGCGCCCAGAACGCCGCGAGTTACCAGCTCTCCACCGGCGACCCGGTCATGGCGATCGGCGGCTTCAATGGCACCGACCCGTCCCCGACGCTGGCCGAGTTCAAGAAGTACGTGGAGGACGGCAAGATCCACTACTTCATCGCCGGCGGCAGCGGTGGCGGCATGGGCGGCAGCAGCAACGGCACGTCCTCGCAGATCGGCTCCTGGGTCCAAGAGAACTTCGAGTCGGTGACGGTCGACGGCACCACGTTCTACGACCTGACGCAGCCGAGGAGCGACAGCTGACGGTCTCTGTCGAGGGACTCCGCTGAGGTCTGTTCCGAAGGGGCGGTGGCTCGAAGCCACCGCCCCTTCTCTCATGCCTCCGCAAACTCCGTTGTACGCCGTATAGGAAGTGTTCTACGGTGTACAACATGACGACGTCCCCCCAGGAACAGGCCCCGGCCCAGCCGCAGCCCCAGTCGCCGGGCGGCCACCCCCAACGCTGGCTGATCCTCGGCGTCATCTGTCTCGCCCAGCTCACCGTGCTGCTCGACAACACCGTCCTGAACGTGGCCATCCCCTCGCTCACCCGCGAGCTGGACGCGGCCACCTCCGACATCCAGTGGATGATCAACGCGTACTCGCTCGTCCAGTCCGGCCTGCTCCTCACGGCGGGCAGCGCCGCCGACCGCTACGGCCGCAAGAAGATGCTGCTGGCGGGCCTGGCCCTGTTCGGCGTGGGCTCGCTGGTGGCCGGACTGGCGGATACGACCGGCCAGTTGATCGCCGCGCGGGCCGGCATGGGCGTGGGCGGCGCGCTCCTGCTGACCACGACCCTGGCCGTGGCGATGCAGATCTTCTCCTCCGAGGAGCAGCCGAAAGCGATCGGCATCTGGAGCGCGGTGAACGCCCTCGGCTTCGCGGCCGGCCCGCTGGTCGGCGGCTTCATGCTCGACCACTTCTGGTGGGGCGCGATCTTCCTGATCAACCTGCCGGTGGTGGGGCTGGGCCTGGTGGCGGTCGTAGCCCTGGTCCCCGAGTCGAAGAACCCGCGAGGCGACCGCCCGGACCTGTTCGGCGCGCTGCTCTCCACGATCGGCATGAGCTCGCTGGTGTACGCGATCATCTCCGGCCCCGGGCACGGCTGGACGTCGGGCCGGGTGCTGCTCATCGCGGCGGTGGCGGTATCGGTCCTGGCCGCCTTCGCGTACTGGGAGACGCGTGTCCCGTACCCCATGCTCGACATGCACTTCTTCAAGGACCGCCGCTTCACGGGCGCGGTCGCGGGTGCCGTACTGATCGTCTTCGGGATGGGCGGCGCGCTGTTCCTGCTCACCCAGCATCTGCAGTTCGTACTCGGATACGGCCCACTGGAAGCCGGCCTGCGGACGGCTCCGCTGGCCCTGACGGTGGTCGTGCTGAACTTCTCGGGACTGTCGGCCAGGTGGACGGCGAAGCTGGGCATGCCCGTGTCCATCGCGCTGGGCATGGTGATGATGTCGCTGGGCCTGGTGTCCATCGCGACGCTGGCCTCCGGCGGTTACGCCGGGACGCTGCTCGGGTTGGTGCTGATCGGGGTCGGCTGTGCGATCGCCAACCCGGCGATGGCGCACGCGATCATGAGTGCGATACCTCCGGAGAAGGCGGGGGTGGGCGCCGGGATCAACGGGACGCTGGCCGAGTTCGGAAACGGCCTCGGCGTCGCCGTGCTCGGGGCGGTCCTCAACTCCCGGTTCGCGGCGCTGATTCCGGTGGCGGCGAGTTCGTTGCCTGCGGCGCTGGCGTCGGCGGACGGCGAGGCCGAGAAGGGGCGGATCATGGACGCGTTTGCCTCCGGCCTGGAGACCAGCCAGTTGGTCGGTGCCGTGGCTGTGCTGGCCGGCGGGTTGGTCGCGGCGGCGTTGTTGCGGCGGGCTGAGCGGGCAGAGTTCGCCTAGGACCTAGGAGCTCGGGTCGTTCGGTGCGCGCCCCTTTGGGGACGTTGCCGCCTAGCATCTTGATCAGTTCACGGAGTCGAGGAAGGTGCGCCATGGCCAGGGCAGCCCGGCAGTCCGCGCGGACCAGCGTTTGGCTGGAGGGCAAGGAGCGTCGAGGTGGACGCGGCGGTGGGCAACCCTCCGGCCTCGACCGCGACCGCATCACCGCGGCCACCGTCCGGCTGCTGGACGCCGAGGGGCTGGCCAAGTTCTCCATGCGGCGGCTGGCGGCCGAGCTGAACGTGACCGCGATGTCCGTCTACTGGTACGTCGACACCAAGGACGACCTCCTCGAACTCGCCCTGGACGCCGCGTTCGGCGAGCTGACGCTGCCCGACGCGGAGGCGGACGAGGACTGGCGGGACCAGCTCCGCGCGCTGGCCCGCATGTACCGCGACCTGCTGGTCCGCCACCCGTGGCTGTCGCCGCTGATCGGCACCTACGTCAACATCGGCCCGAACAGCCTCGCCTTCTCCCGCCTCGTGCAGCAGATCATCCGCAAGACCAGGCTGCCCGCGCACGGCCTGGTGGCCGCCATCTCCGCCGTCTTCCAGTTCGTGTACGGCTTCGGCACGATCGAGGGCCATTTCATCGCCCGCAGCGCGGCCTTCGGTATGACCCCCGACGACTACTTCCGCCACGCCATGAGCACCGTGACGCAGTCCCCCGAAGCCGCCGACATCGTCCAGGAGTCGGCGGAGCTCATGGAGGCCCGAGGCGGCGACACAGTAGAGGAGATGTGGCAACGGGACTTCGAGTTCGCCCTGGACCTGCTGGTGGCGGGCATCGAGGCGATGGTGGCGCGGAGCGCCCCTTGAGCGGCGCGCTCAGTCGCCCTCAACCAGCCGCGCGGGGAACCCACCGGTAGCCACCGGCCCCCACTTCTCCGGCGTGACCCGAATGATCGACTTCCCCTGCTTCACCATCGCCTCCCGGTACTCGTCCCAGTCCGGATGCTCCCCGGCGATGTTGCGGTAGTACTCGACCAGCGGTTCCACGGACTCCGGCGAGTCGATGACTTCGGCCGTCCCGTCGATCTGCACCCAGGGCCCGTTCCAGTCATCACTGATGACCAGGACACTCACCCGCGCATCCCGCTTCGCGTTCCGCGTCTTGGCCCGCTCGGGGTACGTGGACACCACGATCCGCCCCGAATCGTCGACCCCACAGGTCAGCGGCGAGGCCTGCGGGCTGCCGTCGGCCCGCCGGGTGAGCAGGATGGCCCGATGCCGGGGCCGTACGAAGTCCAGCAACTCTTCGAGCGAGACGCGCGTGTTCGTCGCGATGTTCGGTGCCATGGGCTCAGCGTAGGGGCTGACCACCCCGTTCAGCGTGACCCTGGCGGGCGTACCCACGGCCGGGCCGGTGACTTCCGAGTTCAGATGGCGAGATCCCGCACGGCCTGGAGGAACTCGGGCCAGGACGTGCTCCGTCGGCCACCGAGCGCCTGCCGGAGGCTCAGCTGCAGGGTCTTCCTCAGCGGGTGTGGAGAGTCCATGATCGCCTCGTTGCGCAGGGCCAGCCGGTGCACCTCCACAGGGAAGGGCAGGCGGTCGCTCTTGCCGCCGTTGCAGGCGGCGTGGGCGGGGGCGAGGTTCCACAGCGCGTCGAGGTCGGGACCGGCCCAGGCCCGCACGCTGTGCAGGCGCCGCATGAGGGCGAAGGGGAAGACGTGATCGACCGCAACCGTCTGCTCCGGGGAGACGACCTCGTCGCATATGAGGCAGCGGCCGTGCTGGAACCCGATGAGCGCGTCCGCGACCTTGGTGACGGAGCGGCGCCGTTTCTTGTCGGTGAGTCTGAGCGAGTCCCAGTCGACGGCGACGCCGTCCTCGATGAGGCTGCGCCCCACGCCCGCGGCGAAGGAGCTCTCGACGATGCTCCACCGAGCGTCGAGTTCCGCCTGCAGGCCGACAGCCTGTTCGGATCGCGCGATACGCAGAGCGTCGCCGGTGAGACGCACCACGCGTTTCCGTGAGTCGCCCGTCAGCTCGAAGAAGCGGTGGGGTACCTGGATGCCGCCCCGCAGGTTGTGGAACTTCTGCATGACCATGGCCGGCATGGACCGGGTTGCGGCCTCGAGCAGTCGTTCGGTCGGCTGCCCTGCCTCCAGTGTCCCGGCGCGCTCCTCCTTGGCGATGGTCAGGAAGTCCGAGTCACGCAGGGCCGCGCCCTCCGGAGCCTGGGGTGCGTCGCCGAGACGACGCGCCAGCTCCAGCGCGTACGGAGCCGCGAGTTCGGCGAGCGGGATCTCCCGTTGCCCGCGTCCGGCCGCGTCGAGCACCGCCGCCCCGAGCGCGAACTTGTACGTCCGGGAGTTCGCGCCCATGAGCACGGCCAGCCGCCAGGAGGTACGCGCGGAGGCATCCTGCGCGTAGAAGGCGCTGCTCGCGCTCATCCCTGTTTCCTCCGCAGTGCCACGGAGTTCCAGCGCACGGCTTCCCGGCCGAGCCGATCGGCTCCCTCGTCCACGATCCGCAGGAGCGTCAGCCCCGCCTCCGCCCCATGGCCGGCGACCTCCTCCGGCGGGATGTCGAACATGCGCCGGTCCGCGGGGGGTTCGCCACGGCGCAGCGTGATCAGCAACGTGCCGCCCGGAGCGAGCAGCCCGGCCAGGCGCCGCATCGCGACCGGACGCTCCTCCGGCGGGAGGTGCATCCACACGGCGGACAACAGGACGACGTCGTACGGTCCCCGGACACTACGGAGGTCCGGGAGCTCGCCCTCTCGCCAGGTCACCCCCGCGTCCGCGTGAAGCCGTGCGGCCACCCGACGCAACTCCGCCACCGGTTCCACCGCATCGACCGAGAAGCCGCGCTCCGCGAGCGCAGCCGCGTCACGTCCGGTCCCCGCGCCTACGTCCAGCGCCCGTGCGGGCGCGTCCGGAAGGAGATCCAGCAGCGCCTCATGCACCGACTCGAACGAAATGCTCTCGTAGACGCGCCCGAGCCGCTCCGCCGACTCGGCGTAATAGGCCTGCACCCCTGCACCTGAGGTTCGCTCCATGCCAGAACCGTAAGGCCCGGCACTGACAACGCTTGCCGCTCGCCTGTCGAAACAGCGGCGACGCACGACCCGCAAGACTCGCACGAACCGCGCGTCACGCCTGCGGCAGCACTTCCCCCTGCACAGCCTGAATGTCCAGCTCCACCCTGAGCGTCGTCCCGATGGCCGCGATCCCCGCCTGCACGACCTGGTTGTAGTTCATGGCGAAGTCGTCCCGGTGCAGTTCCGTCGTCGCCCGGAACGCCGCCCGAGTCCCACCCCACGGGTCGGCCCCCGTGCCGAGGTAGGCGAGGTCGAGGTCCACCGGCCGTACAACGCCATGCATGCGCAACTCCCCATGCACCGTCCAGCGGTCGCTCCCCGCAGCCGCCGTGAGCCCCGTCGACCGATATGTGATCTCGGGGTACTTCTCCGCATCCAGGAAGTCCGGCGACTTCAGATGCCCGTCGCGCATGCCGTTCCCCGTATCGATCGAGCCGGCCCGGAGCACCGCCTCCACCCGCGACTTGGCCACGTCGTCCGGCGCGATCTCGATCGAGCCCGAGAACTCCGTGAACCGGCCGTGCACGCTGGAGATGCCCAGGTGCTGGGCGACGGCGGCGACCGTGGAGTGCGCGGGGTCGATGGTCCACGGGCCCGGCGGTGGCAGTTCGGTGCCGCCCTGACGGGCCAGCGTCACCGTGCCCACCTCCGCGCGGCCGCTCGCCGTCACGATCGCGGTCGCGGCGGCGGGGGCGTAGCCGACGGCGGTGACGATGACGGTGTACGGCCCCGGGGGCAGGGGGTTCGCGTCCCGTACCGTCCCCTCGGCGTCCGCCTCCGCCCGCAGCACCTGCGCTCCGGTCATGTCCGTCACCGTGACGACCGCGTGCGACACGGCCCATCCGTCCCGGGTACGGATCCTCGCGGTCAGTCCCATCTCACGTACTCCTCACAAGCTCAAAGAAACCGGCCCGCGGCACCGGCGCACCTCCGCTCAGAGCGCGCCGACCACCACGGGCCGGGGTCCAACTACTCGCCGGGATGGGCGAGTTCGATGTCGTGGTCGTCGACGCCGCGGCCGGTGACCGTCAGTGCCGTCGCCACCGGCGGGTAGCCCGTCGCGATGACCGTGTACTCGCCGCCGTCCAGATCGGTGAAGGCGTACGCCCCGTCCGGACCCGTCGTCGCCGTGCCCACGACGTTGCCCGCCGCGTCGACCAAGGTGACCCGCGCGTCGGCCAGCGGACCGTGCGGTGCCCGTACGACGCCCTGGAGCTGGGCGCCTGCCTCCAGGTCGACCTCGATCCGGGTGACCCCGGTGCCGCCGATCTCGACGGGCAGGGCGCGCGGCCGGAACCCGGCGGCGTTCACCGCGACGGTCACGGCACCCGGCACCAGCTCGGCAAAGCCGAACTCGCCCTGCTCACCGGTGGCGGCAGTGGCCAGCAGGTCGCCGCGGACGTCGGTGACGATGACCATCGCGTCCTTGACCGGCAGCGCGCTGCCCGCGGTCCGGACGACGCCGCTCAGGCCACTCGTGCCGCTGAGCAGGATGTCGTACGCCACCGGCTCGTCGCCGTTCACGACGATCGTGGACGCCTGCGGCTGGAAGCCGTCGGCGGAGGCGATCAGGACGTACGATCCCGCGCCCGGCGCGTCCACCGCGTACGAACCGTCGGCCTGCGCCACCGACCGGCCGAGCTGACGTCCGGCCAGCGAGATCAGCGTGACCGCCGCCTGCGGCACCGGCGCGCTCTCGGCGCCGCGCACGAAGCCGCGGACCGGGACACCGCCACTGGCGGACTCCTCGGGCCGTGCCACCGTGGCCACGGCCCCGAGCTGCCGGGTGCCGTCGGGAGCGGTCTCCGTCTCCGACGTGACCGCCCAGCTCGGGACCCGCTCCCGCGCGGCGGCCGGCGCGGCGGCCTCGGCGACCCTGGTGACCTCGGCGGCCTCGGGAGCCTCCCGCTCGGCGGCCTGCGCCAGCGCGCCCTTCGTCCTCAGCGGAACCTCCTTGATGAACAGGGCGAACAGCAGGGCGAGGAAGGCGATCGGCGCGGCGTACAGGAAGACGTCCGCGACGCCGTGGCCGTACGCGCTCTCGATGACCGTGCGCACCGGGGCCGGCAGCGCGTCGAGGTCCGGGATCTCGCCGTGGCCCGACGAGCCCTGCACGCCGAGCTTGGTCAGGCCCTCCTCGGCGTAGTGGGTGATGCGGTGGCTGAGGACCGCGCCGAGCGCCGAGACGCCCATGGCACCGCCGAGAGAGCGGAAGAAGTTCACCACCGAGCTGGCGGCGCCCAGGTCGCTCGGGTCCACCTGGTTCTGCGTGGCCAGGACCAGGTTCTGCATCATCATGCCGACGCCGAGACCGAGCAGGGCCATGAAGATCGCGACGTGCCAGTACTCGGTGTCGTAGCGGATCGTGCCCAGCAGCCCGAGGCCCGCGGTCACCAGCACACCGCCGGCGAGCAGCCAGGCCTTCCAGCGGCCGGTGCGGGTGATGACCTGGCCGGAGACGGTCGACGAGACGAACAGGCCGACGATCATCGGGATGGTCAGGACGCCGGACATGGTCGGCGACTCGCCCCGGGCCAGCTGGAAGTACTGGCTGAAGAAGATCGTGCCCGCGAACATCGCGATGCCGACGAAGAGCGACGCCAGCGAGGCGAGCGTGATGGTGCGGTTGCGGAACAGGCGCAGCGGGATGATCGGCTCGCTCGCCCTGGAATCGACGAGGACGAAGAGCAGGAGCAGTGCGAGCGCGCCGCCCGTCATGGCGTACGTCTGCCAGGACAGCCACTCGTACTTGTCACCGGCGAAGGTCACCCAGATCAGCAGCAGGCAGACCGCGGCGGTGATGAAGAAGGCGCCCGCCCAGTCGACCTTGACCTTCCGCCTGACGACCGGGAGGTGCAGGGTGCGCTGGAGCACGACGAGCGCGATCACGGCGAAGGGCACGCCGACGTAGAAGCACCAGCGCCAGCCGAGCCAGTCGGTGTCGGTGATGACGCCGCCGATCAGCGGGCCGCCGACCATCGCGGTGGCGAAGGTGGCGCCGAGGTAGCCGTTGTAGCGACCGCGCTCACGCGGGGAGATCATCGCCGCGAGGATGATCTGGGCCAGCGAGGAAAGACCGCCCATGCCGATGCCCTGGACGGCACGGAAGGTGATGAGCGTGCCCGGGTTCTGGGACAGACCGGCCGCCGCGGACCCGGCCACGAAGATGACCAGCGCGATCTGTATCAGCAGCTTCTTGGAGAAGAGGTCGGCGAGCTTGCCCCACAGCGGCGTCGACGCGGTCATCGCCAGCAGCGACGCGGTGACCACCCAGGTGTAGGCGCTCTGGCCGCCGCCGAGGTCCTTGATGATGTCGGGCAGGGCGTTGGAGACGATCGTCGACGACAGGATCGCGACGAACATGCCGAGCAGCAGCCCGGTCAGCGCTTCCATGATCTGCCGGTGCGTCATGGGAGTGCCGGCCGCGGCTCCGCTCCCGTGCTTGGCGTGGGCGGCCCGCACACCGGCTGGTGTGGTCGTTGCCATGGGCTTCCTTCTCTTGCTGGCTTTCACTGGGTGATCGCGGGTGTACGGCAGTCGTCGAAGCTGGCTCTCAGCCGGGCCATGAGCCGGGTGAGCTGGGCGACCTCGTCGTCGGTCCAGTCGCTCAGCCGCTCGGCGAGCATCTGCGTGGTCCGCCGGGACATCTCCCGGACACGGTCCTCACCTGCCGGGGTGAGGTGGAGGATGCGGCTGCGCTTGTCCGCCGGGTCGGGGGAGCGCTCGATCCAGCCGTGCTCGGCGACGTGGGCGACATGGCGGCTGGTGACCGACATGTCCACGGCGAGCAGCTCGGCGAGCTTGCTCATGCGCATGTCTCCGTGGCGGGCCAGCAACGTCAGTACGGCGGCGGATCCGGAGGGGCAGTCGGACGGCAGCGTCCGTCCCATCTCCCGCTTCACGGCGCCGAAGGCACTGAACTGGCGGACCAGCTCCTCGTACTGCGCCTGCTCGGCCATCACACCTCCCGTGTTTGTTGCTTAGGGCAACCATAGAAGCGTTTGGTTGCTACAGGCAAATAAATCCCGGGTTACCGCCGCAAAAAGTTGGCAAAGGCAAGTATTGCGACCGTAAATGTGCAGGTGGGGTGGGTCCTGTGACCCCCTGTGCAGGCCCGCGGCCCCCACTTGGGCCGAACGGACGGATTCGCTAGGGTCTCAGGCCATGGCTAACACCCAGAACCCCCAGGGCAACCACGACCCCGCAGGCAGCACCCAGATGTTCCGCGCGTTCGTCGACGAGGGCCCGCAGGGCGGCCGGCAGCAGGCCTCCCCCTCCGGCGGCCCGCGCATCGGCCTGATCCTCGGCGTCGTCGCCGCCGTGGCCGCCCTCGCGGCGGTGGCCTGGCTGGCGTTCGGCAAGTAGGGCGTACGTCCTCTACTCCCACCGGACGGTGACGTCCCGCGTCTCGATGTGCATGCCCAGCGGCACGCGCCAGCTGTCGACGCACACCGTCCAGGTCTTCTCCTTGCGCGCCCCGGCTCCGATCGGTGCCGGGAGCTTCTCCGTCGACTCGATCGTCGCCCAGTCGATGCCGAGCGCGCCGATGATGTGGGTGCCGAAGGTGACGGTGCCCGAACGCACGGCTGTGCCGCCCGAGTTGTGGAAGTCGAGGGTCACTCTCTCGCACCAGCGCTTGTCGGTGGGCTCCCGTTCGGGGTCGCCGACCGTGAGTTTCGCGGGGGACGGGGACGTCGCCGGCGACGCGGGGGGCGACGAGGGGACGGGTGAACTGCTTGGCGGGGCCGCGGTTTCGGGGGCGTCGCTCGGTGTGCCGACAGGGCGTTCCGCGGCCGTCGGGTCGGCGGACGGTTCTTGAAGTCCCTCCCGCTCGGGGTAGTTGCTCGTACCGCCCCCGCTGTCCTCGTCGCTGACCGGCCGGTCCAGCGGCACCATCGTCACCTCGCCAGTGGGCACGACCGCCGTACCCCTCGGCGGACCACCCGCCGCGCCTGTCGCGACGTACCCGTCACCGCTCCCACCGCCCCCGCACGCGGCCGGCATCCCGCCCAGGCAGACGACGGCCGCCGACGCGCCGAGCAGGGCGCACCGACGGCCATGTGTCCATGTCGTCCAGGATGAGCGAAGCATCGGGCCATGGTGGCTGACGCTCCGTCAAATATGAAGGGGTCAGTCGGAGATCAGGCCTTCGCGCAGCTGCGCCAGGGTCCGGGTCAGCAGGCGGGAGACATGCATCTGGGAGATGCCGACCTCCTCGCCGATCTGCGACTGGGTCATGTTGGCGAAGAAGCGCAGCATGATGATCCGCCGCTCGCGGGGCGGCAGTTTGGCCAGCAGCGGCTTGAGGGACTCGCGGTACTCGACGCCCTCGAGGGCGGTGTCCTCGTAGCCGAGCCGGTCGGCCAGGGAGCCCTCGCCGCCGTCGTCCTCCGGGGCCGGGGAGTCCAGCGAGGAGGCCGTGTAGGCGTTGCCGACCGCGAGGCCGTCGACGACGTCCTCCTCGGAGACACCCAGTACGGTGGCGAGTTCGGTGACCGTCGGGGAGCGGTCCAGCTTCTGGGAGAGCTCGTCGCTGGCCTTGGTGAGGGCCAGGCGCAGCTCCTGCAGGCGGCGCGGGACGCGCACCGACCAGGAGGTGTCGCGGAAGAACCGCTTGATCTCGCCGACCACGGTCGGCATCGCGAACGTCGGGAACTCCACGCCCCGTTCGCAGTCGAAGCGGTCGATCGCCTTGATCAGGCCGATGGTGCCGACCTGGACGATGTCCTCCATCGGCTCGTTGCGCGAGCGGAAGCGGGCCGCCGCGTAGCGCACGAGCGGGAGGTTGAGCTCGATCAGGGTGTCCCGGACGTAAGCACGCTCGGGGCTGTTCTCGTCCAGGGCGGCGAGCCGCAGGAACAGGGAGCGGGACAGGGTGCGGGTGTCGATGTCCCCCGAGGCCGGTACGGCCGGGACATCGGTGGCCGGAAGGGCCGGCGCCTCGGCGGCCGCCAGGGCCGTCACATCGTCGATGGGGCCGAGCGCGGCGTCGGGCGCGGACTCGCTCTTCGCGAGCGTGAGCACCTTCGAGCTGCCCTGGTCTGCGGACATGCCACCCCCTTTGGGTCGCGGGACGGTCGTGGCGAACGCTCCGATCGAGGAACGCCAGCCTTCACCTGAATACCGGAGCCGAAGCCACGGCAAACGCGCTTCCCGAAGAATGTCACATGTCGGCAACACGCTGTAGTGACATGTCGACATGTGAGACTCGAATCCGCCCTGGATAAAGGGGGTCTGACGGTGTTTCGGGCCGGAACTGTCGGGATCCGCCCTGGTGAGCGATTCGCTCGCGCCGGTTATAGCTCGATCCTGTTTGCGGTTACGCGTCGATCCGGTTCGCCGAACGCAGCCGCTGGAAGCTACGCGCGAGTAGCCTCGAAACGTGCATCTGTGAGACCCCGAGTTCCGCACTGATTTGCGACTGGGTGAGGTTGCTGTAGTACCGCAGGAGAAGGATTCTCTGCTCGCGTTCGGGGAGTTGCACCAGCAGGTGCCGGACGAGGTCGCGGTGCTCCACGCCGTCCAGGGCGGGGTCCTCGTAGCCGAGCCGGTCCAGCAGTCCGGGCAGCCCGTCGCCCTCCTGCGCGGCCTCCAGTGAGGTGGCGTGGTACGACCGGCCCGCCTCGATGCAGGACAGCACCTCGTCCTCGGTGATGCGCAGCCGCTCGGCGATCTCGGCGGTCGTGGGGGTGCGCCCGAAGGTGGTGGTGAGATCCTCGGTCGCGCTGTTGACCTGGACCCACAGCTCGTGCAGCCGGCGTGGCACGTGGACCGTGCGGACGTTGTCGCGGAAGTAGCGCTTGATCTCGCCGACGACGGTGGGCATCGCGAACGTCGGGAACTGCACGCCCCGGTCCGGGTCGAAGCGGTCGATGGCGTTGATGAGCCCGATGGTGCCGACCTGGATCACGTCCTCCATGGGCTCGTTGCGGGAGCGAAAACGGGCGGCCGCGTAGCGCACGAGCGGGAGGTTCGCCTCGATGAGCGCTCCGCGCACGCGGTTGTGCTCCGGCGTGCCCGGTTTCAGTTCCTTGAGCTCGCCGAAGAGCACCTGGGTGAGCGCCCGGGTGTCGGCTCCGCGGGACCGGGGTGGCGCGGCCGTGGCGGTGTCCTCCTGACTGGGCGCCTGCGGGCCTGGGGCCTGGGGGCTCGGGGCTTGAGGCGCAGTACTGGCCGGCACGGTCAACTCCACCTCGTGATCCATCAACTCATCGGTCAAAAGCGGTCATAGCATCACAAGACAGTTCATTGTGTTCAAGCACCGCATAATCCCGTGTTGGGGGGTGGGGAGCCGCGTAAGACACGCGAAAGCCCCCCGCCGTTCCGGCGGAGGGCTCAGGGGTGATCCGGGCGGACCAGGGTGGATCCGGGGCGGCGCGGCTCAGTATTCGTAGTCGGCGATCACCCAGGTGGCGAACTCCCGCCACAGGGTGACTCCCGCCTGGTGCTCGGGGTGCTCCACGTACGCCCGCAGGGCGGCCGTGTCCTCGAAGGCGGAGTTGATGGCGAAGTCGTAGGCGATGGCGCGGTCGCTGATGTTCCAGCCGAGCTCCCAGTGCCGGATCTCGGGGATCCTGCCCTCCAGCGAGCGGAAGGCCGCCACGCCCTCCACGACCCGGGGGTCGTCGCGCTCGACGCCCTCGTTGAGCTTGAAGAGGACGAGGTGGCGGATCATGAGTCTCCTCCGTTGGCGATCCAGGTCATGAAGTCGCCGATGGCCTTGGCTGCGTCCGAAATGCCCTCGAACCCTATCTGGACGTAGTCCGCGGCCTTGGCCGGGTCCGTGATGATCACATAGAGCACGAAGACCGCGAGTACGTAGACGGCGACCTTCTTGGAATTCACCGCCATCGCGGCCTCCCCTGTGGCTGCTGTGCCTGCCATGCCTGCTGTGCCGAATGAGTCGAAAGGGCCGAAAGAGCCCCGTGTTACCGGCGGTGAGTGTAACCTTCGCGCCTCTCGGGAGATCAACAGCACGAAGGGCCCCGTCTGTCGACGGGGCCCTTCTTCAGCGGTAGCGGAGGGATTTGAACCCTCGGTGACTTGCGCCACACTCGCTTTCGAGGCGAGCTCCTTCGGCCGCTCGGACACGCTACCGAGGGAGACCTTACAGCACGGTGGGCCCTGCTTTGAAATCGGTATTCGCCGAGCTCGCATCAGCGAGTCGGGTCACCGAGCGCGGAAGAAGTCAGTGAGGAGACGGGCGCACTCCTCGGCGAGGACGCCCTCGATCACCTCGGGCCGGTGGTTCAGCCGCCGGTCGCGTACGACGTCCCAGAGGGAGCCCGCCGCGCCGGCCTTGTCGTCCCGGGCGCCGTAGACGACCCGGTCCACCCGGGACTGCACGATCGCGCCCGCGCACATCGTGCAGGGCTCCAGCGTGACGACGAGCGTGCAGCCGGACAGCCGCCACTCGCCGATCTCCGCCGCGGCCCGCCGGATCGCCAGTACCTCGGCGTGCGCGGTCGGATCGCCGGTCGCTTCGCGCTCGTTGTGTCCGACGCCGAGCACGGTCGACCCGTCGGCGGACAGCACGACGGCGCCGACGGGGACGTCCCCGCCCCGGACGGCCAGTTCGGCCTCGTCCAGGGCGAGCCGCATCGTGGCCCGCCAGCGGTCGCGTACGGGGTCCCGCACCGCGGGTGCCGAGGGCACCTCTGGCGTCGACCCCTGGTCGTACGAGGTCAGCGGACGGTCTCCAGCACCTCCGAGGCGCCCAGCGCCTCGGCGATCGCGTTGAGCGCGTCGTCGGCGTCCAGGGCCTTCAGCTCCTTCTCGCTGACGCCGAGGTCGTCGAGGATCTCGCTGTCGCCGACGGGGCTGTGCGGGACCGCCTCGGCGGCGCCGCCGTCCTCGTCGTCGTCCGAGTCGCCGTCCGGCTCCTCGGTGCCGTCGAGATCCAGGGAGTCCAGGTCGGCGTCGTCGTCGCCGGGCTCCCTGCCGAGCAGTTCGTCGGTGAGCAGGATCTCGCCGTAACTGCTGCGGGCAGCGGCGGCGGCGTCCGAGACGTAGATACGAGGGTCCTCCTCGCCGTCGATCCGGACGACGCCGAACCAGGCGTCCTCCTGCTCGATGAGCACGAGCACCGTGTCGTCCTCGGGCGAGGCTTCACGGGCCAGGTCGGCCAGATCCGACAGGGTCTCCACATTGTCGAGGAGCTCTGTGTCGCTCGCTTCCCACCCGTCTTCGGTGCGCGCGAGCAGTGCGGCGAAGTACACCGTGACTCTCCCACTGGTCATAGGCGTGCCGGTTGGGGGTCCCCCCGGCGGAGGTTGCGGGCGGGGAGGCTTGGGTCCGAGCCCCACCCACTCGGAATCGTGGCAGAAACAAGGCGTTAAGGGGACGTCTTCGGTTCCCTGTGTCCGGCAGTTTTGATCGCGTGGGCCCGAGGGGTGCCGCGAGCACGTCCGTAAAGGACTCACCAGCACACTCGTTGCCGCCACGTGCGGATCGTACGCGGCTTTCCAGGTGTCCACGCGCGCCCACGGCTGCAACGCCCCCGAGAGCCGCGGATCTTCCCCTGCGGCTCGCCCTACCAGCGGAACGTTCGCATGCGCATCGCGTGCCGCAGGCGGGCCGTCTTGGCGCGGCGCGGCTGGACGCGGTCCCGCAGTTCGCGGGCCTCGGCGAGTTCCCGCAGGAACTGGGCCCGGCGCCGGCGGCGCGCGGCGTCGCTCTCCGCCTGCGTGTCCTGCGTGGGGCCCGCTGGGGACTCAGGTTCAGGCATAGGCTCACCACCCCCGGTACGTCCCTCCCACTTTCCCTCCGATGGGCGGTTTGATGCCAGCGCACGAGGGATGTCTTGGCCCAAGGCTTGCCGCGCGTGAGGACGCTGGGCCCACCGGGCCCGGTTACTGTTGTGGACATGCGTCTCCACGTCGTCGACCACCCCCTGGTCGCCCACAAGCTCACCACCCTGCGCGACCAGCGCACCGACTCCGCGACCTTCCGCCGGCTCGCCGACGAACTGGTCACCCTGCTCGCCTACGAGGCCACGCGGGACGTGCGCACCGAGGCGGTCGACATCACGACCCCGGTCACCGGCACCACCGGCGTCAAGCTCTCCCACCCGCGCCCCCTGGTCGTGCCGATCCTGCGGGCCGGGCTCGGCATGCTGGACGGCATGGTCCGGCTGCTGCCGACCGCCGAGGTGGGCTTCCTCGGCATGATCCGCAACGAGGAGACGCTCGAGGCCTCCACGTACGCCACGCGCATGCCGGAGGACCTCTCCGGGCGCCAGGTGTACGTCCTGGACCCGATGCTCGCGACGGGCGGCACGCTGGTGGCGGCGATCCAGGAGCTGATCAAGCGGGGCGCCGACGATGTCACGGCCGTGGTGCTGCTCGCCGCGCCCGAGGGCGTCGAGCTGATGGAGCGGGAACTGGCGGGGACGCCGGTGACGGTGGTGACGGCCGCGGTGGACGACCACCTGAATGAGCACGGGTACATCGTTCCCGGGCTGGGGGACGCGGGGGATCGTCTTTACGGTGCGGCCGAGTAGGGCGGGTCTGAACGCCGTTTCGGTGTAGGGGTGCGGTTGTGTGGCGGCCGCGGATCCGTTGTGGCCGGGTCGCGCCCGCGCGGCGGAGCCGCATATCGACTCAGCCCCCCTGTAGGGCGTTGCTCAGCAGCTCTGCTGTGAAGCGGACGGCGTCGGCTCGGGGCTGGCCAGCGCCGCCAGCGCCTTGTCGGCGTCCGTCTTCTTCGTCAGCGCCTTGAAGGCGTCGCCGATGATCAGGTCGACGGTCTTGCCCTTGCGGGCGGCGTCGGTGCGCCGTTCGGCGGACGTGAGCTGGGTGGCCAGGACGGGCAGCGAGGTGCTCTCCGACGATGCCGGGCCGAGCAGCAGCCCCGCGCCCTTGACCTTCTTGTCGAACTCCTTGGACGCGTTGCCCACGTCGCCGATCTTGAAACCGCGCTTCTTCAGCTCGTCCGCCGTCTGCTTGGCGAGCCCGCTGCGGGTGGTGGCGTTGAAGACGTTGACGGTGATCCCGCCCGGCTCGGGCAGGGGCGCCGTCGCGTCGGCCGAGGGCGTCACCGTGGTGTCGCAGTCGGCCTTCGGACCGGCTGCTGAAGCCTTTCTGCCGTTGCCGGTGAAGACATCGATGAGCTGCAGCGTCCCCCAGCCGAGCATGCCGAGTACGGCGACCGAGGCGACGGCGAGGACCACGAGCCTGCCGCGCCGCCGGGGACGGCGCATCCGCGGGTACTTGTTCCCCCTGATCCGGTACTGGCCGCCCATGCCCGGGGGAGTCAGCATGCTCATGGGCGCAGCGTAGTGCGCCCGGGCGGCGATGCCTACCGGATGATCATTCGATACGGCTCAGTCCAACCCGAAAGGGGCAACAAGTCGACGCGCGGGGGCGTCGACCCGGCGTCGACCCGGTGCTATCCGGGCGTCGTCCGGGATCGAGCCGGTTCGTCAGTCCAGTTCCAGGACTCTCGCGTGCAGCACCTGACGCTGCTGGAGCGCCGCGCGTACGGCGCGGTGCAGGCCGTCCTCCAGATACAGGTCGCCCTGCCACTTCACGACGTGCGCGAAGAGGTCGCCGTAGAACGTCGAGTCCTCGGCGAGCAGGGTTTCCAGATCGAGCTGGCCCTTGGTCGTCACGAGCTGATCGAGGCGGACCGGGCGCGGCGCGACGTCCGCCCACTGCCGGGTGCTTTCCCGGCCGTGGTCGGGGTACGGCCGGCCGTTTCCGATGCGCTTGAAGATCACACGGAAAGCCTACCGGTCAAGACGTTCCGGGCGCAGCCATGGCGACGGAGTGCGACGCTGGAAAAGCCGGGGCAAAGCCGGACGAAGCGGCGAGGTGTGAGGGAACCGTGGCCGGATCGGAAGCCGGAACGGGCCTGAACGGAAGCCGGGTGGCGGCCGGCGGCCGAATGGATCGCGCGTGGGGCTGGATGGCGGATCGCTGGTCCGAGAGGTGGTCCGAGCGGTCGTCGGAGTGGCGGTTGGTCGGCGGTTGGTGGTCGGCCGACCGGGTGGTGGGCTCGGTTGGTGGTTGGCGGTCCGGGTGGTGGTCGGTGAGTGGTCGGCCGTCCGGGTGGTGGTCGGTGAGTGGTCGGCCGTCCGGGTGGTGGTCGGTTGGTCTTTGGCCATCCGGGTGGTGGTCGCAGCGGCGGCCGGTCGGTGGTGAGGTCGGTTTCGGTGACGCGTGGCAGGTTCGGCGGGCGGTAGCAGGGCGGACATACGGAGACACTTCGGAGCGGACACGGGCGGAGGCCTGACATGAGTGATCGAGAGCGTGCGCCCAAGGCCGGTTCCGGGACCGTGCCGCCGGCCGTCGCCCCGGAGGTGCGCGGCGGCGCTCCCGCCCTGCCGCAAGAGGCGCTGGAGATCGCCGCCGGGTACGCCTTCTCCGGTCCCGCCCTCGACCTCGGAGCCCTGCTCTGGGACGGGCGTTGCCTGCCCGACGCGCAGGTGCGTGTCCCGCTGAGCGTGCTGAACCGGCACGGACTGGTCGCGGGCGCCACCGGCACCGGCAAGACCAAGACGCTCCAGCTGATCGCCGAGCAGCTGTCGGCGCAGGGCGTGCCCGTGTTCCTGGCGGACATCAAGGGCGACCTCTCCGGGATCTCGGCGCCGGGGCAGCCCAACGACAAGGTGCGGTCCCGTACCGCCGAGGTCCACCAGCAGTGGGCCGGGACCGGCTTCCCCGCCGAGTTCCACGCGCTCGGCGGCATCGGTCACGGCATCCCCGTACGCGCGACGATCACCAGCTTCGGCCCCGTGCTGCTGTCGAAGGTCCTCCAGCTCAACCAGACCCAGGAGCAGTCCCTCGGCCTGATCTTCCACTACGCCGACACGAAGGGCCTGGAGTTGGTCGACCTCAAGGACCTCAGGGCCGTCGTCGCCTTCCTCACCTCCGACGAGGGCAAGGCGGAACTGAAGAACATCGGCGGGCTGTCCACCGCCACGGCCGGGGTGATCCTGCGGTCCCTCACCGCGTTCGAGGCGCAGGGCATGGCGGACTTCTTCGGGGAGCCGGAGTTCGACACAGCCGAGTTCCTGCGGACGGCGCCGGACGGGCGGGGCGTGGTGTCCGTACTCGAACTGGCCGCCGTACAGGACCGGCCGCGGCTGTTCTCGACCTTCCTGATGTGGCTGCTCGCCGACCTCTTCCACGATCTGCCCGAGGTCGGGGACGCCGACAAGCCGAAGCTGGTCTTCTTCTTCGACGAGGCGCATCTGCTGTTCGACGACGCGTCCAAGGCGTTCCTGGACGCGATCAGCCAGACCGTGCGCCTCATTCGCTCGAAAGGGGTCGGCGTCTTCTTCGTGACGCAGACCCCGAGGGACGTACCCGCAGAGGTGCTGGGCCAGCTCGGCAACCGCGTCCAGCACGCCCTGCGCGCGTTCACCCCGGACGATCAGAAGGCGCTCAGGGCGACGGTGAGGACCTTCCCCAACTCGGCGTACGACCTTGAGGAACTCCTCACCGGCCTCGGCACCGGCGAGGCGGTGGTGACCGTGCTGAGCGAGAAGGGCGCGCCGACGCCGGTCGCCGCGACCCGGTTGCGGGCGCCGGAGTCGCTGATGGGGCCGATCGAAGCGGGTGCGCTGGAGCGGGCGGTGACGTCGTCCGGGCTGTACGGGCGGTATGCACAGGCTGTGGACAGGGAGTCGGCGTACGAGCGGCTGCGGGGGTCGGGTGGGGCGAAGGGGCCCGACGAGATGCGCGAGGCTGCGACCGCCGGGGAGCGCAGGGCTGGGGAGAGGGCCGAGCAGAAGGAGCAGACCTCGGTCGTCGAGCAGGTCGTCGGGAGCGGCATGTTCAAGTCCCTGGCTCGGTCGATCGGCACGCAGATCGGGCGCGAGATCACCCGGTCGATCTTCGGGACGGCGCGGCGGAGGCGGTAGGGCTTGGGGGTGGTGTTCGTTTGGGTGGGCGGTCTTGGGGGCGGTGCCCTGGCGGCCGGGCTTCGGTGGCGCGGCGGAGGGGCGGCTCCGGGGGGAGTCCGGTCCTCCGCCGCGCCTGTGTCAGCCGCGTTCCCGGGTCTTCGGGGGCTGCTGAGGCTTCTGCTGCTTCGCTTGCGGTTTCGGGGTGTTGCGTACGGCTTCGGCGCGCAGCAGGGCGCGCAGGACCGCGTAGTGATCCGTGGGCATGACTGTGCTCCTGTGCTCCTCGTGTCGTACTGACTGACCTCGTCGCGGGGCCTGTCAGCAGCGCAGGACCACGGTGCGCAGGATGTGCGGGACGTACGGCGGACGCGGGGGCGCAGCGGCGGAGAGGCGTGCCGGGACGCCGGGCGCCGGCACCGGCACCGGCATCGGCGTCGGCGTGGGCGCGGGACCACGTCGTCGTGCGGTGCTGCGCCGGTCGGCGCGGGCCGGTGGCCGTAGGGCCGTGTCGAGGACGTCGTGCTCCGCGGCCTCACCGGAGACTCCGAGCACCGCGGGCACGGCGTGCGCCTGGGCGTGTGCGCCCGGCACCAGCAGGGCGAGCAGCAGCACGAGGGCCCGCAGCCAGGTGCGGCTGCGCGGGAGGTTGCGCGCGGTGCTCATGGGAGCTCATCTCCCCGGTGGCCGTACGGCGTTCATCGCGTCGGACACGAGATCCGCCCGCTCGGCGTACCGGTGCGCGGCGCGTATCACAGCTCGTGCGGGACCTGGCGGGCCCGCTCCCGCATCCGGAACCCGGTGACGATCTCGACGACGCCGACCGCCACCAGCCACCACCCGCCGAGCAGCGTGAGCACGGTGACCGACTCGATCGGGGAGTCGATGAGCACGATGCCGCCGAGGATCGTGACGACGCCGAGGACGATCTGCCAGCCGCGGGCCGGCACGGACCTGTCGGAGGCGGCGGCCAGGGTCTGGGTGATGCCGCGGATGAGCCAGCCGATGCCGATCCACAGGGCGAGCAGCAGGATCGACTGCATCGGGCGGCGGAAGCAGAACAGTCCGAGGAGGACCGACAGGGCGCCGCTGATGAATGCCAGCACCCGCAGCGAGGTCGTCTTGTGCGTGCCGAAGGCGGCGATCAGTTGGAGAACGCCGCTGATCAGGAGGTAGAGGCCGAAGAGGACACCGGAGACGAAGAGCGAGGCGTCGGGCCAGACCAGGATCAGGATGCCCAGGATCAGGGAGGCGACGCCGGTGAACAGGACGACCTGCCAGGCGGCGCGGGAGACGGCGTGCAGGGGGCCTTCGAAGGGCGGCTCGGGCTCGTGGGTCGTTCCCGGACCGGGTGGGCGGCCGGCGTGCACTCGGCGGTCGTCGTAGTCCCGGCCCCCGGCAGGGCCGGTCGGTGGCTCGGTCATGCTCCATGCTGGGAACGAGGGCGCCCGCGCCGCCATTCGGGGCGGGCCAGTCGGGGGGTGCGCGTTGATGCCTGCGGCGCCTGTGCGGGTGTGGTGGGGGTTCGCGTAGCGCCTGCGGTCGTGTTGTGGGTCGGGGCCGGGCCGGGGGGTGTCCGTCCTCGGACCGGCGGCTGGACTTAGGCCGGGAGGTGCCGCGTGTTGACGCCGGCCACTGCGGGCGGACACCCCCCGACCCGTCCCCTTCCCGCCGTACGCGACTGCAGGCCCGTGGGGGTACACGTCCTTCCACGCCCGCCCAGCTGCGGGCAGTCGTGCCGCTGGGGCGGCACGGGTGGGCGCAGCGGCACCCCGTCGCGCCGGGCTGCGCGTCCCACCCCCGGCCGGACCCGACGCCGGGCAACCCCCAAGGCGACGGCACCCAGTGGCGGCGCCGGTTGCTTCCTGCTACTTGCGTGCCGCCTTGGCTGCCGCCTTCATCTCCTGCTTGTGGGCCCGCACCTTGGCCAGCGACTCCGGTCCGGTGATGTCGGCGACGGAGCGGAAGGACTTCGGTTCGCCGTAGGAGCCCGCGGCCTCCTGCCAGCCCGGGGGTGTCACGCCCAGCTGCTTGCCCAGCAGCGCGAGGAAGATCTGTGCCTTCTGCTTGCCGAACCCGGGCAGTTCCTGGAGCCGGCGCAGCAGTTCGCGGCCGTCGTCGACGCCCTTCCAGACGAGCTCGGCGTCACCGTCGTAGTGCTCGACGAGGTACTGGCACAGCTGCTGGATCCGCTTGGCCATGGACCCCGGGTAGCGGTGCACGGCCGGCTTCTCCGACAGCAGGGCCGAGAACGCCTCCGGGTCCTGGGCGGCGATGTCGTGCGCGTCCAGGTCGTCCGCGCCGAGCCGGTCCGCGATCGTACGGGGACCCTTGAACGCCCACTCCATCGGAACCTGCTGGTCCAGCAGCATGCCGACCAGCGCGGCGAGCGGGCTGCGGCCGAGGAGTTCGTCCGCCTCGGCGTCCTGGGCGAGGTGAAGGGTGACGTCCATGACCCCGATCATGCCGCGTGCGCCGTCCGGACGCGCGCGGGGGGCAGGGGCGCGCAAGGGGTTCGCGCCCCTGCCGGTCAGGGGCGCCAGTAACCCAGCGCGTTCACCCGCTGCTTCGGCAGGCCCAGCTCCTTGCGGACGTACGAGATGAGGGCCCGGGTCGTCGTCGTGTCGCAGGCGATCCAGACGTACGGGTCCGGGGTGCCCGTGAGGAGGTCGGGCAGGGCTTCCTTCACCTGGGCGACCAGGTGGGCGCCGGCGTCGCGCCTCGGGAGGGTGTGGACGTCGTGGCGGGAGGGGTCGGTGCGGAAGGGGAGGCCGGCTTGGTCGCCCTCGAACCACACCGTCGCCGGGGCCGAGTCCAGGGTGGTGAGCAGGGAGTTGAGGGCGGGGAGGGAGGCCGCGTCGGCGATGGCGAAGACGTGGGAGGGGGCCGGGTCGGGGTCGGTGAACCCCGTGCCGTGGACGGTCGCCTCGATCGTGTCGCCGGGCTTGACCGTGCGTGCCCAGTCGCTGGCGACACCCTCGTGCAGGGCGAACTCCAGGCCGAAGGTGCCGGCCGCCGGGTCCGAGTCGACCAGGGTGTAGGCCCGCTGGTGGGGCTTGCCCGCGTTGTCGAACCACAGGCGGACCCACATGGTGGGGTGGACGCCGGTCGCCGCCAGCATGCCGCCGTCCGTGAGGTGGACCCGGCGGTAGTGCGGGGTCACGTCCTCGGCGCCCGTCACCGTGAACACGAAGTCCTTCGCGCGCAGCAGCTTCAGGACCGCGCCCTCCCAGCCGTGCCCCTGCCCCATGGCTTCTTCACCCTTCGCGTACGATTCCTGCCCGGATTACTTAGGGAAGGCTAACCTAAAGCATTGGAGGGACACAGGGTGACGGGTGAGATCTACCGCGACGCCTGGGGCATTCCGCATCTCCGCGCGGACGACGTGACCGAACTCGCCCGCGCCCAGGGCCGGGTCACCGCCCTCGACCGGGCCTGGCAGCTGGAGGTCGAACGGCACCGGGCGCAGGGCACGTCCGCGTCCTTCCTCGGCGCCGAGGCCCTGCCCTGGGACCGGTTCGTCAGACGGGCCCGCCTCGATGACACCGCGAGACGCTGCTTCGCCGACCTGGAGAGACGGGACCCGGAGACGGCGGGGTGGGTGCGGGCGTACGTCGAGGGGGTAAACGAGGCGCTGGCCGAGGGTGCCCGCCGTACGCCGGAGTTCGCGCGGGTCGGTCTCGCGCCCGGCCGCTGGGAGCCCTGGACCCCTCTCGGTGTCTGGCTCGGCATCCACATCCTCTTCGCCGGCTTCCCGGCCAAGTTCTGGCGCGAGCAGGTCGTCCGGCACCTCGGCGCGGACGCGGTCGGGCTGTTCGCCACCGACGGGCCCGGCACCTCCGGCAGCAACGGCTGGCTGGTGAGCGGGGAGCGGACCGTCAGCGGGCAGGCGATCATCGCGGGGGATCCCCATCGGTTCATCGAGGAGCCCGGCGTCTACCAGCAGATCCATCTGTCCTGCCCCGAGTTCGACGTCGTCGGCCTCGCCGTCCCCGGCGTCCCGGGCATCGCCCACTTCGGCCACACCGGCACGGTCGCCTGGGCCATCACCAACGCCATGGCCGACTACCAGGACCTGTACCGGGAGCGGCTGCGGCGCACCGGGGCGGGCGTGGAGGCCCTGGGTCCGGACGGGGTCTGGCGGCGCGCCACGCGGCACACCGAGGTGGTGGAGGTCGCGGGGGAGGAGCCGGTCGAGGTCGAGGTGATCGAGACGGAGCGGGGGCCGGTGATCATCGGGGGGCCGGAGGGGGTTCCCGACGCGCTGCAGGAAGGGCAGCGGGCAGGGGTGCGCGAAGGGCTGCCTGAGGAGGGTCGCGAAGAGCTGCAGGAAGGTTTCTTTGGTGAAGACCTCGCCGTCGCCCTCCGCTACCCACCCCGCGTCACCGCCGACCTCGGCTTCAGCGCTCTCCTCCCCCTCCTGCGCGCCCGCCGGGTCGCCGACGTCGACCGTGCCGTCGACCTGTGGGCCGAGCCCGTCAACGTCGTCCAGGCCGCCGACACCGAGGGCGGTCTGCTGCACCGGGTCGCCGGCAAGGTGCCGGTGCGCTCCGCGGCCAACCGCACCCGGCTCGTGCCCGCCTGGGAGCCCGGACACGACTGGCAGGGCTGGCACGAGACGCCCCGTGGCGGGCTCACCGACGGCGTCGCCGCCATGGCCAACCAGCGGGGGCTCGCCACACCTCTGGGCGTCGAGTTCGCCCCGCCCCATCGCGCCGACCGCATCACGGAGCTGCTGGGTGAGAAGGCCCGCTGGTCCGCCGCCGACATGCCGGCGATCCACATGGACACCCGGCTGGCGTCCGCCGAACCGCTCCTGGACCTCCTGGGCTCCCTCGACAGCCTCACCCCCGAGGCCGCCCGCATCCGGCAGACCCTCCTGGCCTGGGACCGCCGCATGGACGCGGGCAGCGAGGCCGCGGCCGTGTACGCGGCGGTGCGCGGTGCCGTCGTACGGCGACTCGCCGCCCACCCCGCCTTCGCCGCGCTGTCCGCCCCGCCCGCCTACCCGGAGGTCCTCCTCCCCTGGCTGGCCCTGCTCCCCCGCGTCGGCTTCGCCCTCGAACACCTCCTGCGGGCCGAGGAGTTGTACGGCGTCGACCGCGCCGAGACCGTCCGCGCGGCGGTCGAGGACGTGGCCGCCGAGCGGCCCACCGGAACCGGGAGGAACGGGGGCCGAACCTGGGGCGACTCGCACCGCCTCGTCCCTTGGCGGGCGCTCCCCGACCCGTCGTACGACGCACCCGGCCTCGGCGGCGACCACGACTGCGTCCTGTGCACCTCGGCCGTCCCCGGCCTCACCGACCTGAGCGCTCGCGGTCCGGCCGCCCGCTACGTCTGGGATCTGGCCGACCGGGAGGCCAGCCGTTGGGTGGTCCCGCTCGGCGCCTGCGGAATCCCCGGTTCCCCCCATCACCGCGACCAACTCCCCTTGTGGCTGGCGGGAGACCTCGTCCCGGTCGTCACGGATTTCACCAAGCTCGAGAAGGAGTCAGATGTCTGAGCAGCCCTCGGCCGTCCGCGCCGCCGTCCGCGAGACGGTTTACGAACAGGTCGTCGACGGCTTCGGAACCGTCCGTGTCCGGCCCCTCGACCCGCGGGCGGACGCCGAGGTCGTCCACGGGTGGGTCAGCCAGGAACGGGCCTCCTTCTGGGGCATGAACGGCCTGACCCGGGAGCAGGTGACCGAGATCTACGCCCACATGGACACCCTCGCCACCCACCACGCCTTCCTGGTCCTGCGGGACTCCGACCCGGTCGCGCTCCTCCAGACGTACGAGCCGGAGGCCGACCGCGTCAGCGAGTGCTACGACGTCCGCCCCGGCGACATCGGCGTCCATCTGCTGCTGGCGCCCGCCGGTGCCGGGGGCGGGCGGCCGGGTTGGACCTCGGCGCTCCTGACGGTCATCACGTCGTACGTCTTCTTCACCCTGGACCGGCAGCGGGTCGTGGTGGACCCGGATGTACGCAACGAGAAGGCCATCGCCCGTTTCCTCAAGCAGGGCTTCACGGCGGGCCCGGCGGTCGTGCTGCCGGAGGTCGACCTCCCGGAGGTGTACATACCGCGCAAGGACGCCCAACTCGCCTTCCTGGAGCGGCAGGTAGCCTTCCCGGCGTGACTCCTGAAGACCTTGTCGCGCACTACTCACTGGAGCCGATCCCGCGCGAGGGCGGGCTGTTCCGGCGCACCTGGGCGGGACCGGAGCTGGCCGACGGGCGGCCACAGGGCACCGCGATAGTCGTTCTGCTCACCGCGGACGACTTCTCGGCCCTGCACCGCCTGCCGTCCGACGAGGTCTGGCACTTCTATCTGGGCGACCCCCTGGAACTCCTGCTCCTCGCCCCCGACGGCACATCACGCACCGCCGTCCTCGGCCCCGACCTGCCGCACGGCCAGCACATCCAGCTCACCGTGCCCGCCGGTACCTGGATGGGCGCGCGGGTGGCGACCGGCGGGTCCTGGGCCTTCTTCGGCTGCACGATGGCGCCGGGTTTCACCTACGAGGGCTACGAGCACGGCGAGTTGGCGGAGCTGACGGCCCGGTATCCCGCCGAGGCCGCCCGGATCGCGACACTGTGCCGTCCATGAGCGGACTGCTGGCAGGACAGGTCGCGCTGGTCACGGGTGCGGGCGGGGGCATCGGGCGGGGGATCGCCGCGCGGTTCGCGGAGGAGGGGGCCGCGGTCGTGCTTCATTGCCGTACGCGGGTGGAGTCGGCCGGTGAAGTGGCGTCCCGTATCCGGGAGTCGGGTGGGCGGGCCGTGGTGATGCGGGCCGATCTGACGGATGAGGGGGAGTGCCGGCGGGTGGTGGCCGAGGCCGCCGAGTGGGGTGGCGGGCGGCTGACGGCGCTGGTGAACAACGCGGGGGTACAGCCGACGCGGGAACTGGCGGGCATGACCGTGGCGCAGTGGCGGGCGGTCGTGGACACCAACCTGTCGAGCGTCTTCGCGTGCACGCAGGCCGCGGCCGAGATCATGCGGGGGCAGAGCGGGGGTGGTTCGGTGACCCACATCGCGTCCATCGAGGCGAGCCGGCCGGCTCCGCTGCACGCGCACTACTCCGCGTCCAAGGCGGCGGTGGTGATGCACGCCCGCTCGGCCGCGTTGGAGTATGGCCCTTTCGGCATCCGCGTGAACTCCGTCTCGCCCGGGCTGATCCACCGGGAAGGGCTGGAGGAGGCGTGGCCGGAGGGGGTGCGGCGGTGGGAAGGGGCGGCGCCGCTTGGGAGGTTGGGGCGGCCGGAGGACGTGGGGGACGCGTGTGTGTTCCTGGCGTCGGGGCTGGCGTCCTGGGTCACTGGGCATGAGCTGGTGGTGGATGGTGGGGTGTCGGCGGGGTCGGGGTGGTGAGCGGGTTTTTCGCCCCCGCCGCCCCTACCCTCCCCCAGAGGGGGCCCCACCGTCCCCTGGGGGCTGCCGCCCCCAGACCCCCGCTTCGGCCCTGAAGGGGCCTCGTCCTCAAACGCCGCACGTGCTAAGTCAGCCCCTCCGGCGTTTGAGGAGCGGGGGTCCAGGGGGCAGAGCTCCCTGGGAGCGGGGTCGAAGGGGCGGCAGCCCCTTCAGGACGGGACGGGTAGGGGCGGCGGGGGCGAGAAAACTCGTCGGCCCACCCCGCTGAGCGTGCCGCGCCCCGCGTCCGTATGTATCCGCGAGGCCTCGAGTCCGACGACGGAGATGTGACAGACGTGGGGTGCGATGACCGACCACAGCCGCGGCACCGAATCCGCCCGCAGCCAAGCTGCCGTCGGACCCAGCACGGCGGCCGGCGGCGACTTCAGCGGCTGGTGCTGCTGGGCCCCCTGCTGGTCCTGTTCCTCCTCGGCGGCACGGGATCCGCGTCGGCCCACGCCGCCCTCCGCTCCACCGACCCCGAGGACGGAAGCCTCCTGAAGTCGGCCCCCCGCCACCTCACCCTGAGCTTCACGGAGTCCGTCGGCCTGCTCGAGGACTCCTTCCGCGTCCTGGACCCGGACGGCCGCCGCCTGCGCACCGGCGAGCCGCAGCACGCCGCGAACGGTGCCGACACCGCCCGGGTCACGCTGCCCGCGAAGCTGGCGCAGGGGACGTACACCGTCGCCTGGCGGGTGGTGTCGGCCGACAGCCACCCCGTGTCCGGCGCGTTCACCTTCTCCGTCGGCAAACGGTCCCTCACCATGGCCACGGTCGACACCGGCCCCACCGAGGACCCGGCGACCAAGAGCCTCTACAACATCGCCCGCTACCTGGCCTACCTCGCCGCGGCCCTGCTCATCGGCACGGCGACGTTCACGGCGGTCTGCCGCCCGCCGGACGCGCCCGTGCTCGCCCGGCTGCTGAAGACCGGCTGGTGGACCCTCCTCGCCGCCACCCTGGCCCTGCTGGTGCTGCGCGGCCCGTACGAGGCGGGTGAGGCCCCGCTGGGGGCGCTGAGCGCCGACTCCCTCACCCGCACCCTGACCAGCCGCCCGGGCATCGTCCTGGTGGCCCGCCTCGCCCTCCTGCTGGTGGCCGCCGGCTATCTCCTACGGCTGTCCAGGCGCCGCCGGCCCTACGGCTGGTACGGCGCCGTCCTCGCCGCGGGCCTCGCCGTGACCTGGGCCGCCGGCGAGCACGCCTCGGCGGGCATCCAGGTGCCGGTGGCGATGACGTCCGCCGCGCTGCACCTGCTCGCCACCGCGGTCTGGCTGGGCGGCCTCACGGCCCTGCTCGTCACCCTGTACCGGGCGCGTCTGACCCCGGCCTCCGTCGCCCGCTTCTCGGGCCTCGCGTTCGCTTCCGTGACGGTCCTGGTCGTCACCGGCGTCTACCAGTCCTGGCGCGGCCTCGGCTCCTGGGACGCGCTCACCGGCACGGCGTACGGCAGGCTCCTGATGCTCAAGCTGGCCGCGGTGGCCCTGCTCCTCGGGGCGGCGGCCGTGTCCCGCCGCTGGACGGCCCGCCTGGCGACGACGGTGGACGCGGAGGCGGTCGTACGGGAGAAGGTCTCCGAGCCGGTTCCGGTGCCGGAGCCGGTCGGCGGTCCGCCGTTGCCGGAGTCGCCCGACTCGCCCGACGGGCTCGAGCCCTCCGCGCAGGCGGGTTCCGGTTCCGCCCACCGCCGTGCCCTGCGCCGCTCCGTCCTCGCCGAGGTCGCGGTCGGTGCCGTCGTGCTGGCGGTCACCACGATCCTCACCAGCACCCTGCCCGGCCGGGCGCAGGCCGAGGCGGCGGCACAGGCGCCCGCCGTGGTCGGCGCGTCGGTCACCACCGTCCCGTTCGACGTGGGCACCCCCGGCGGCCGGGGCAAGGTCCAGATCACCCTCGACCCGGGCCGGGTCGGCGACAACTCCATCGAGGCCCTCGTCTACGGCCCGGACGGAGGCGTCTCGATCGTCCCCGAGCTGCGCGTCTCCTTCACCCTCCCCGCCAAGGACATCGGCCCCCTCGACGCCGAACTCACCGACAAGGGCGGCTACTGGGGCAACAGCTTCCTCAACCTGCCCATCGCCGGGAAGTGGGAGATGAAGGTGACCGTCCGGACGTCGGAGGTCGACCAGGTGAGCGAGACCAGCACGGTGGTCGTGCGCTGACCCTCACCGCGGCGGCGAGGCCGACCCTCCGTGCCCGCGGACTCGGCCTCGTCGGCACGCGTACCTTCCCTGTCCGACCCTGACGGGCCACGGAAGAAGATGTACGAGGGTTCAAGATCGGTTCGAGATATCGGTCACGTTTCCGAAACGGCGATCGACATCTCTTGACGCATGACCTGACATACGGCTGTTATTGCGCCATCGTGTTCGGTCAAGTTGATTTCTGATCGGTTAAGACGGACTTCGACGAGCCAACCCTCATGATCGAACCCTGCCCTCAGGAGCCGTAGATGTTCGACCTCACCCCCTCCGGTCTCTCCATCCCCTCGCCCAGCCGCCGCACCCTGCTGCGCGGCATAGGCGGCGCCGCCGTACTCGGCGCGGGCATCCCGCTCCTCAGCGCGTGCGGCGGCAGCGGGACCGCGAGCGACCCGAAGACCGTCACCCTCGGCTCCAAGGCGTCCGACGCCGTGCCGAAGAAGGCGTTCGCGGACATCTACGCGGCCTACAAGAAGAAGTCCGGCATCACGGTCGACGTGAACACCAAGGACTCCAACACCTTCCAGGAGCAGATCAACTCCTACCTCCAGGGCACGCCGGACGACGTGTTCACCTGGTTCGCCGGCTACCGGATGCAGTTCTTCGCGGCCAAGGGACTGGCCACGCCGATCGACGACGTGTGGAAGACCATCGGGGGCAACTTCCCCGAGGCGATGCACAAGCTCAGCAAGGGCGAGGACGGCAAGTACTACTTCGTGCCGCTCTACACGTACCCCTGGGCGATCTTCTACCGGAAGAGCGTCTTCCAGGAGAAGGGCTACGAAGTCCCCACCACGTGGGACGACTTCGTCGCCCTGTGCAAGCAGATGCAGAAGGACGGCATCGTCCCGATCGCCTTCGGTGACAAGGACGCCTGGCCCGCGCTCGGCACCTTCGACCAGATCAACTTCCGCCAGAACGGCTACGACTTCCACGTCGAGCTGATGGCGGGCAAGGCCTCCTGGACCGACGCCAAGGTGCGCAAGGTCTTCGACCTGTGGACCGAGATCCTCCCGTACCACCAGGAGGGCGCCACCGGCCGCACCTGGCAGGACGCGGCCCAGACGCTGGCCTCCAAGAAGGCCGGCATGTACCTCCTCGGCACCTTCGTGGCCCAGCAGTTCACCGACAAGGCCGCCCTCGAGGACCTCGACTTCTTCGCCTTCCCGGAGATCGACCCGGCGTACGGCCAGGACACCGTCGAGGCGCCGACCGACGGCTTCATGATGAGCAAGAGCCCGAAGAACAAGACCGAGGCCGTCAATCTCCTGGAGTTCCTCGGCACCACCGAGGCCGAGGACATCTACCTCAAGTCCGACCCGAGCGTCGTCCACGCCGCCACCGGCGCCGACACCTCGTCGTACAGCGCCCTGCAGAAGAAGGCGTACGACATGATCGCCGGCGCCAAGTCCCTGACCCAGTTCATGGACCGCGACAGCCGGCCGGACTTCACCTCCACGGTGATGCAGCCCGCACTGCAGAAGTTCATCCGCGACCCCAAGGGCGTCGACAGCCTGCTGTCCTCGATCGAGCGCCAGAAGAAGACGATCTTCGCGTCCGGCTGAGCCACGGCGACTGATCCCCATGACTACGGAAACCACCAAGGAGACCCGAGAGGCGGCCACTGTGCCGCCTTCGGGCGCTGCCCCCGCCAAGAAGGTGCCCCAGGGGCACCGCCGTCTGCTGACCCGCCGTGACCGGCTCACCCTCGGTCTGATGGCGGGTCTGCCGACCGTCCTGCACATCGCCCTCGTCTGGGTGACCGCCCTCGCGTCCGTCGCGCTGGCCTTCACCACCTGGGACGGCATCGGCTTCGACTCGATCAAGTGGGTCGGGCTCGAGAACTTCAAGGAACTGTTCACCAACAACCCGCAGTTCTGGCCGGCCGTCGAGCACAACGTCGTCTGGTTCGTCGTCCTGATCGTGATCCCGACCCCGCTCGGCCTGTTCCTGGCCGTGCAGTTGGACAAGAAGATCCGGTTCAGCCGCGTCTACCAGACCGCGTTCTTCCTGCCGGTCGTCATGTCGATGGCGGTCATCGGCTTCGTCTGGCAGCTGATCTACAACCCCGACACCGGCCTGATCAACAGCCTCATCGGGGCCAACGAGCCCGGCAAGTACATCGACTGGATCGGCGACCCGGACCTCAACCTCTGGGCGGTCCTCGTCGCCGCCTCCTGGCGCCACACCGGCTACATGATGATCCTGTACCTGGCCGGCCTGAAGGGCGTCGACCCCTCGCTGCGGGAGGCCTCCGCGCTCGACGGCGCGAACGAGTGGCAGACGTTCAAGAACGTCATCTTCCCGACCCTGCGCCCCACCAACACCGTCGTCCTGGTCGTCACCATCATCGAGGCCCTGCGCGCCTTCGACCTGGTCTTCGTCTTCAACAAGGGCGCCGAGGGCACCGAGCTGCTCTCGATCCTGGTCACCAACAACATCATCGGCGAGTCCAGCCGCATCGGATACGGCTCCGCCATCGCGGTCGTCCTGCTGCTGATCTCCCTCGTCGTGATCATCCCCTACCTGGTGGCCACCTTCCGGAAGGAGCGGCGCGCATGAGCTCCCACCCGTCGCCCACCGCCACCCTGAACGAGGCGCTTCGCGCCGCCCCTCCGAATGTCATGACCAAGCCCCGCACGCCCATCCGCCCCGCCCGGATCCTGCTGCACCTCTTCCTCGCGGGCGCGGCGCTGGCCTGGCTCGCGCCGCTGCTGTGGGCGCTGTACTCGGCGATGCGGCCGTACGCGGAGACGAGCGAGAAGGGATACGTGTCCTGGCCGGACACGTTGAACTTCGACAACTTCACGAACGCGTTCACGCAGTCGGACATGAGCCACTACTTCGTCAACACGATGATCATCGCTGTCCCGGCGGTGCTGTTGACGCTGTTCCTGTCCTCGATGGTCGCGTTCTACGTCAGCCGCTTCGACTTCCGCGTCAACCTCGCGCTGCTGCTGGTCTTCACGGCGGGCAACCTGCTCCCGCAGCAGGTCATCATCACCCCGCTGTACCGGCTGTACCTGCTGATCGACCTGCCCGGCATCACGATGAGCGGCAAGCTCTACGACTCCGCTCTCGGCCTGGTCCTCATCCACATCGCGTTCCAGTCCGGCTTCTGCGCCTTCGTGCTCAGCAACTACATGCGCACGCTGCCGCACGAGCTGACCGAGGCCGCGCTGGTGGACGGCGCCTCGGTGTGGCGGCAGTACTGGCAGATCGTGCTGCCGCTGTGCCGTCCGGCGATGGCGGCCCTGGCGACGCTGCTGTCCATCTGGATCTACAACGACTTCTTCTGGGCCCTCGTGCTGATCTCGACCGGCGAGAACATGCCGATCACCTCGGCGCTGAACAACCTCTCCGGCGCGTACTTCACGGACCCGAACCTGGTCGCCGCCGGTGCGTTGCTGACCGCGATCCCGACGCTGATCGTCTACTTCGTGCTGCAGCGGCAGTTCGTGAGCGGACTGACGCTCGGTGCCAACAAGGGCTGACCAGCCCCCTTTCGAAAGAGAAAGACCCGTGCACCACCCCTTCACCCCCGTCGCCGCCGTGCCCGTGGACGTGCGCACAGCCCGCGTCCACGAGGAGGGCTGGCAGTCCTGGAGCCCCAGCGGCGCCTACGCCCTCGGCGACAAGCCGTACCGCCCGACCAACGACAACTGGGCCACGGTCTGTTACCGGCCCGGCGTGACGGTCCCCGAGGGCGCCTTCCAGGGCGAGGGCCTGCTGGCGCTCGACCCCGGCGACGGCTCACCGGTCCGTCTGTGGGCGGCGGCCGACCCCACCCGTGAGGTGCCGTCGATCCGGCTGGTCGTGACGGACGACGCCGTCGCCGAGGTCAGCGCCGACGGCCCGGTGAAGGAGTGGACGGGCGCCACCGTCCAGTCGGTGCTGGGCGACTGGGCCGACAGCCTCCAGCTGTCCGCTCCCCGCCCGGCCCCGACGGTCTGGTGCTCCTGGTACGAGTACTTCACCGCCGTCACCGAGGACGACATCCACGAGAACCTCCGTGCGATGGACACCCTCGACCTGCCCATCGACGTCGTCCAGATCGACGACGGCTACCAGAAGGCCCTCGGCGACTGGCTCACCCTCTCCGGCCGCTTCCGCTCCCGCGCCGGGATCGCGGACGCCATCCGCGCGCGGGGCCGCCGCGCGGGCATCTGGACGGCCCCGTTCCTGGTCGACCCGGCGAGCGACCTGGCCGCCGAGCACCCCGAGTGGCTGGTGCGCACCGCCGACGGCGACTTCACGCACGCCGGCCGCAACTGGGGCCACGACCTGCGCGTCCTGGACACCACGCACCCCGAGGCGGCGGCGTATCTGACGGAGGTCTTCCGGACGCTGCGCGCCGAGGGCTACGACTACTTCAAGGTGGACTTCCTCTACGCGGGCGCGCTGGACGGCGTACGGCACGACGGAGACGATGAAGGCGCAGCCGCACTGACGGCGTACCGCTCCGGGATCCGGCTGATCCGCGAGGCGATCGGCGAGGACGCCTACCTGCTGGGCTGCGGGGCGCCCCTGCTGGCCTCCGTCGGCCTCTTCGACGCGATGCGGGTCAGCCCCGACACGGCCCCGCACCGCCGTCCCGAGGCCGACGACTACAGCCAACCCGGCCAGGACCCGGCCGAGTTCACCGGTGCCGGCCGCCAGTGGCAGCACGGCCGCCTCTGGATCAACGACCCCGACTGCCTGATGGCCCGCCCGGCGGTGGAGACCCGGGAGCGGTGGGCGGCGCACGTCGAGGCGACGGGCGGCCTGATGGCGTCCAGCGACCGGCTGCTGTCGCTGGACGAGTGGGGCGTGCAGACCACGCGCCGGCTGCTGTCGGGAGGCGCCCGATGAAGCGCGAGCTCGCACTGGAGGGCATCGCCTACGGCGGTGACTACAACCCCGAGCAGTGGCCCGAGGAGGTGTGGGCCGAGGACGTACGCCTCATGCGCGAGGCGGGCGTGAACATGGTCAGCGTCAACATCTTCTCGTGGGCGCTGCTGGAGCCGCGCGAAGGCGAGTACGACTTCTCCCGCCTCGACCGGATCCTCGCCCTGCTCCACGAGAACGGCATCGCCGCCGACCTGGCCACCCCGACGGCGGCACCCCCGGCCTGGTTCTTCAGGGCCCACCCCGAGGCGCTGCCGGTGGACCGGGACGGCCGCAGGCTGTCGTACGGCAGCCGCCAGACGTTCTGCCCGTCGAGCCCCGCCTACCGCGAGGCGGCCCTGCGCATCGCGGGCGAGCTCGCCCGGCGCTACGCCGACCACCCGGCGGTGGTGATGTGGCACGTGCACAACGAGTACGGCTGCCACAACGCCGAGTGCCACTGCGACGAGAGCGCGGCGGCCTTCAGGCGCTGGCTGCGGGAGAAGTACGACGACGACCTGGCCGCCCTCAACGACGCCTGGGGCACCACCTTCTGGAGCCAGTGGTACTACGACTGGGACGAGATCATCCCGCCTCGCCCCACCGGCGCCGTACCGAACCCCACCCACCAGCTGGACTGGCGCCGCTTCTGCAGCGACGCCCTGCTGTCCCTGTGCGAGGCGGAGCGCGAGGTGCTGCTGGCGGCGGCCCCCGGGACGCCCGCCACCACCAACTTCATGGTGATGTACAACTTCGACGCGCTGGACTACTGGCGCTGGGCCCCGAAGCTGGACATCGTCTCCAACGACCACTACCTCCAGTCGGCCGACCCCGAGTCCGAGATCGACATCGCGCTCAGCGGCGACCTGGTCCGCTCGCTGGCGGGCGGTCCTTGGCTGCTGATGGAGCACTCGACGGGCGCGGTGAACTGGCAGCCGGTGAACCGGGCCAAGGGCCCGGGCGAGCTCCGGCGCAACGCGCTGGCCCATGTCGCCCGCGGCGCGGACGGCATCGCCTACTTCCAGTGGCGGGCCGCGAAGGCGGGCGCCGAGCAGTGGCACTCGGCGATGCTGCCGCACGCGGGCACGGACAGCCAGATCTGGCGGGACGTCGTCCGGCTCGGCGCGGACCTGAGGGCGTTGGCCGAGGTGCGGGGCAGCGTCGGTACGGCCGAGGTGGCCGTCGTTTGGGACTGGAACGCCCGCTGGGCCATGGAGCTCCCGTCCCAGCCGAGCGCCGAACTGCGCTTCCTGGACCTGGTCCGCGCCTGGTACGAGCCGCTGTGGCGCGCGGGCGTCGCGGTGGACTTCGTACGCCCGGGCGCGGACCTGTCGGCGTACCGCCTGGTCCTGGCCCCGAGCCTGTACCTGGTGGACGACGAGGGCGCGGCGAACCTCACCGCCTTCGCGGAGCGGGGCGGCACGCTGGCCGTCGGCTTCCACAGCGGGGCGGTGGACGAGAACTGCCATGTCCGGCTGGGCGGTTACCCGGGCGCGTTCCGGGAGGCGCTGGGGGTACGGACCGACGAGCTGTTCCCGCTGCTGCCCGGCGAGACGGTCGGCCTCAGCGGTGGCGGTACGGGGACGCTGTGGTCGGAGCGGGTACGCCTGGCCGGCGCCGAGTCGATCGCGTCGTACACCACCGGCCCGCTGGCGGGGGTGCCCGCGGTGACGCGCAACCCGCTCGGGGAGGGCGCCACTTGGTACGTCGCAACGCATCCGGATGCGGCGAGCCTCGCAGGGCTGCTGGACCGCATCCGCACCGAGGCGGGCGTCGAGCCGGTGCGCAGCACCCCACAGGGCGTCGAGGCGGCCCTGCGGCGGGGCCCGGACGCCGACTACCTCTTCCTGATCAACCACACCGACCGGCCCGCGCATGTCGCGGTCGCGGCGGACGCCACGGAACTGCTGACGGGCAAGTCACTGCCGGGGTCGGTCAGCGTGCCGGCGGGGGAGACGGCGGTGGTGCGGGAGCCGCGCGGGGAGTGAGGAACCGGATGCCGCGGCCGCCGTTCAGTGGCTGAACGGCGGCGGGAAGCACCCGGTCTCGAGGTACGGGCCGTCGGCCCGTACCTCGAAGTTCGACTTCTGTACGAACGCCATGACGCAGGCATCCGGATGGACCCGCAGGCCGATCAACGCGCCCTCGGGCGTGACGTAGGCGCCGTCGCGGAAGCGCCGGTCCATCGCACGGACGGTGAGCTTCCCACCGAGGCGCCTGCCGTCCCGGGTGAAGCGTTCCTCCTCGTACCCGAGGCGGAGCAGCGCCGCGCGCACCGTCGTGGGGTCCCACGTGCGCTGCTCCCAGAGCCGCTCGATCACCGGTCTGATGCGCTCGGCCTCCCGCTCGGCGTCCTTCGCGTGCGCGGGGGACATCTCGCGGGTCTGCTTGTAGGCGTTGTTCTCGTTGTAGTGCGGAGCACCGTCACCGGCACCCGGCTCCACATACGGGGAGGCTCCCGGCGCGGCACTCGCCGAGGCGCTGGGCGTGCTCCCGGTCCCGCCCGTCGGATCCGGTGCCGGCACCCGGCCGCAGGCGGCGAGTGCCAGGCCGGCGGCCAGGACGAGACCGGCGCGGGCAACGTGCGTGCGACGGACGGACGTTGAGGCGGTCATGGGCAGGAGTCTGTCACCCGGCCGCCTCGGTCGGCTCGTCCTTCGACGTGTCGGGGTAGACCAGCCGCACGCCACCACCGATCACCGCGAAACAGCTCAACACGAGGGCGAGGCGCGCAACCCGCGCAGCGCCTTCCCACTCGGCCGGAGGCCCGAGAGCCAACCAGGAAGCGAGACCCATCGCCGCGGCCACCACCGCCAGGCCGGTCAGCCGACGCACCCAGAGTTCCATTCCTCACCCGGTTCAGAAACCGCCGACCATGCCCGGGATCCCGGGCGGCGTCGGCAGGGGCAGCGGGTCGGCGCTCTCGCGCTCGCCCGCCGCCGGGGCGGCCTGGCAGGTGATGTCCGTCGCCGGCAGCCTGCCGGTGGTCAGGTAGGCAGTGGCCGTCTTGTCCGCGCACGACTTGGAGCCGTAGATGCCGTGTCCGACGCCCCCGGCGACGGTGACCATCTTCGAGCCCTTCATGACCCGGTGCAGGCCCTGGCCACTGGTCAGCGGCGTCTGGGAGTCCCACTCGTTCTGCAGGATCAGCGCGCCGACCTTGTTGTCGACCTTCGTGGCGGCCTCTCCGCCGTTCCTCTTCCAGAACGCACACGGCGTGATGTTGGAGACGAAGTCGCCGTACAGCGGATACCTGCCCTTGTCCCGGATCGCGTCGGCGCGGTACTGCTCGGGATCGCGCGGCCAGTTGCGCGTGTCGGCGCAGACGACGGACCAGAAGCCGGCGGTGCCGTTGTCCGCGGGCACGGCGCGGCCGAACGACGGCGGCACCGGCGTGTGCGTCCCGGACTCCGGGGCGGCGGACCGGGTGCGTCCCGCGGCGGCCTTCTTCAGCTCGACGACCGACTCGGCGGCCTCGCGCACGCTGAAGAACGTGGCACGCAGGCCGGCGCGGATGTCGTCGCCGGTCAGCTTCGTGCCGTCGAGGTCGATCGGCTTGCGGTCGGCCTGGGCGACCAGGTCGTAGAAGGTCTTGCGGACCGCCTCGGGCGTCTCGCCCAGCTTGTACGTGGAGTTGCGCCGGGCGGTCCACTCGGTCCACCGGGTGAAGGCGGGCTCGCTGCCCTCCGCCCAGACCTGGATCATTCCGCGCCAGACCCGGGCCGGGTCGACAGCGCTGTCCAGCACGAAGCGGTCGGTGCGCCGGGGGAACATCTGCGTGTAGACCGCGCCGAGGTAGGTGCCGTACGAGTACCCCAGGTAGGAGAGCTTCTTCTCGCCGAGCACGGCACGGATCACGTCCATGTCCCGGGCGGTGTTGCGGGTCGTGATGTGGCGCAGCTTGTCGCCCTGCCTCGCGTCGCACTTCTCGGCGACGGTCCGCGCCCACTTCACGTCCTTGGCGAACGTCCCGTCCTTGTACGCCCGTTCCCAGTTCTGCTCGCCGTCCGTCAGGCCGCAGCCGACGGGAGAGCTCTGGCCGATGCCTCGCGGGTCGAAGCCGATGAGGTCGTACTTGTTCTTCACGGACTTCGGCAGCTCGCTCGCCAGTTGCTGCGGCAGGTCGACGCCCCCAGCGCCCGGGCCACCCGGGTTGAGCAGGAGCACACCGCGGCGCTCGTTCGGGACGCTCGTCCTCAGCCTCGATATCGCGAGGTCGAGCTTCTTGCCGCCCGGGCGGCTGTAGTCGAGCGGCACCTTGATCGTGGCGCACTGGAAGGCCGCCGGGGTCGAACTGTCACAGCGGTGCCAGGCCGGCCGCTGCTGGAGGTACTGGTTCAGGGGGTTCCCCGCGGCGGATGCCGTGGCCGGTGCGAGCGCGGGGACAAGCGTGGCGACCGTACCGGCCGCCAGAAAAAGGGCTATTCGACTACTGCGCACGTGGGGGAGGTCCTTGTGGTTGGTGCGTATGAGACGCATCAACCCTTTCGCGCACAGCAGTTGAGCGAATCCACCAGGGAGACAGGATTTCTCCGACCGTGGACGGACGGCAGGCGTGCCGGACGGTCCCGAAGTCGCACAACCAGGACCGGCTCCGCGCCGTCTTGCTCAAGTGCTCCCTTTTTCGGCCTCGCTCACGCTTGGCGCCAGGCGCTGAGCAGTTCCTCGGGGCCGTACGCCGCCTGGAGCCCTGAGCAGCTGACGCCGTTACGGGAGACCGCGACGAGCGGTACGGGCTCGTCGGTGATCGCTGCCCGGTGCGTCCGGCCCGCCGAGGCTCCGGCGGTGCGGTCAGCGCACGGGGAAGCCGAAGGTGTAGCCCTGCTCCTTCAGCCACGGCAGGACTTCGCGCAGGGCGGCCACGGTCTGGGAACGGTCGCCGCCGCCGTCGTGGAAGAGGAGCGTCGGGCCGTTGGATATCTCGCCCTTGACGGTGGCGACGATGGCCGCCGTGCCGGCGCGCTCGAAGTCCTTGGAGTCGATGTTCCAGCCGAGCGGGCGCATCCCACGGGACGCGGCGAGGTTGCGGCTGTAGGGGGTGAAGGCACCTCCCGGGGCCCGGTAGTACTGCGGGCGGACACCCCCGGACGCCTTGGTGATCATGCGCTCGGCGTCCAGTATCTGCTGTGACTGGTAGGCCTCCGACTGGCGGTCCATGGTGACGTCGTGCGAAACCGTGTGGTCGCAGAGCCGGTGCCCGGCGGCTACGACGTCCTTGACCAGGTCGGGGTGGGCTTCGGCCTGCGTGCCCACCATGCAGAAGGTGGCCTTCACGCCGTTGTCCCGCAGCACCTGCAGCACCTGCGGTGTGTAGACAGGGTCCGGCCCGTCGTCGATGGTGATGTTGACGCTGCGGGGACCGCCATCGGAAGCGTGCGCGATCTCCGCCGCCACCGGCGCCGCCTTCCGGCCCTGCGCCTGGGGGTTCGGCTCGGACGGAGCCGCCGAGACGCCGGCTTGGCCGGGCCGTCCCTCTCCGGCACCCAGCTGCGTACCCCAGAGCGAGGTCAGAGCGGCCACCGCGGTCACCCCGAGCGCCGCCGCGAGCACCTTGCCGTACCATCCCCGTCCGCCGCTTCGCACCATGTCTTCCGTTCCTTGCCGTCGCTGTGAGGCCTGTGCGTCCGGCAAGAGGGGGGAAAGCGGCCGAGGGATCCGTCTGTTACCGATCACGGACAATTCCGCAGGGATGCCACGACCGGGTGTTCCGCGGCGCTCGTTGGGAGGGTCTGCGAGAACGGCTGCGCAGAGGTCACGGGTCCGGGCTTCGCCGAGCTGGTGGCAACGAATCGGTACCAGCCCTTGCCGCTACGGCCCCACCTGGCCTCCCATCCGGGACGGCCCTACCTTCGCGCGTGCCGTGCCTCACTCAATACGGTGGCGCCATGAGCGATCACGCGGAAGCGCCTGTCGCGCCCGTCGAGGCCTATGAACCCCCCTACTACGTAGCTGTCTTCACCACGGTGCGAACCCAGGACCAGAGCGGCTACAGCGAGACCAACGCACGCATGGAAGACCTGGTGAAGGACATCCCGGGGTTCCTGGGGATGGACCACGCGCAGACTCCTGGCGGGCTGGGCATCACCGTCGGCTACTTCCGCGACGCCGACGCCCTCACGCGGTGGCGGACCGACGCAGAACACCGCGCGGCGCAACAGCGCGGGCGAGCCGAGTGGTACCAGAGCTACACGCTGCACGTGGCGAAAGTTGAGCGGAGCCACGGGTTCACGCGAGCGGAGGACCCGCAGAGCCCGACAGCAGACTGAGCAGCCGAAGCCACCTCGGCGACTCGGTCCGGCCGGCGGTTGGGACGAACGGGCCGGCCCCGCACCCCCTCGTACCCTGTCCCCGTGCCGTCCTCCCGCCTGCATCGCGTCGCCGTCCTTGTGCTCGAGGGTGCGAAGCCGCTCGATGTCGGCATCCCCGCGCAGGTGTTCACGACCCGCGCGAGCATGCCGTACGAGGTGCGGGTGTGCGGGGCGGCACCCGGTCCGGTGACCGGCGCCGACGGCCTGTCGTACTACGTCGCCCACGGCCTCGACGCGCTTGCGTGGGCCGACATCGTCTTCATCCCCGGCTACCGGTTCCCGGACCGCGACGACCCCCCGCAGGCCGTCGTCGACGCGCTGATCGCCGCCCACGCTCGGGGCACGCGGCTCGCCGCCATCTCGACGGGCGCCTTCGCGCTCGCCGCCACGGGCCTGCTGGACGGCAGACGCGCCACGACGCACTGGCATTACTCACGGGCGCTCGCGGCGAAGCATCCGCTCGTCCAGGTCGACGAGAACGTTCTGTTCGTCGACGAGGGCAGCGTGCTGACGTCGGCGGGCGCCGCCTCGGGCATCGACCTGTGCCTGCACATTCTGCGCGGCGACCTCGGGGTGGCCGCGTCGAACCACGCGGCCCGGCGCCTGGTCGCGGCCCCCTACCGCAGCGGCGGTCAGGCGCAGTACGTGCCGCGCAGCGTGCCCGAGCCGCTCGGCGAGCGGTTCGCCGCCACCCGCGAGTGGGCGCTGCGCCGGCTCGGCGAGCCGCTCACCCTTGAGGTGCTCGCCCGGCATGCGGCGGTCTCGCCGCGTACGTTCTCGCGGCGCTTCGTCGAAGACACCGGGTACACGCCGATGCAGTGGGTCATGCGCGCCCGCATCGACGTGGCCCGGGAGCTGCTCGAGCGTTCGCAGCGGAGCGTCGAGCAGATCGCCGCCGAGGTCGGTCTGGGCACCGGTGCGAATCTGCGGCTGCACTTCCAGCGGATCCTCGGCACCACGCCGAGCGAATACCGGCGCACCTTCGCCCAGGGCGAGTAGCCCGCCGCCACCTGGCGCGATCCTTGTGAACCGTGGCGATCACGCCGCTGTCACGAGCGGATGCCGCACGCGACGCTGGTGGCGAACCTGAAGGCATAAAGGGACCGAAGGGACACCACACATGACGCGCATCGCGATCAACGGATTCGGCCGCATCGGACGCAATGTGCTGCGCGCACTGCTCGAACGCGACAGCGCCCTCGAGATCGTCGCCGTAAACGATCTGACGGAGCCCGCCACCCTCGCCCGGCTGCTCGCCTACGACACGACGGCCGGCCGGCTCGGTCGCCCGGTGACCGCCGACGGTGACGCCCTCGTCGTCGACGGCCATCGGATCACGGTGCTGGCCGAGCGCGACCCGGCGCAACTGCCGTGGGCCGACCTCGGCGTCGACATCGTCCTGGAAGCCACCGGCCGCTTCACCTCGGCCAAGGCCGCCCGCGCCCACCTCGACGCCGGCGCGAGGAAGGTGCTCGTCAGCGCCCCGTCGGACGGCGCCGACGTCACACTCGCGTACGGGGTCAACACCGACGCGTACGACCCGGCCGTGCACACGATCGTCTCGAACGCCTCCTGCACGACGAACGCGCTCGCGCCGCTGGCCGTGGTCCTCGACGAACTCGCCGGCATCGAGCACGGCTTCATGACGACGGTGCACGCCTACACGCAGGAGCAGAACCTGCAGGACGGTCCGCACCGCGACGCCCGCCGCGCCCGCGCCGCCGCCGTCAACATCGTGCCGACCACGACGGGCGCCGCCAAGGCGATCGGCCTCGTGCTGCCGAACCTCGACGGCAAGCTCTCGGGCGACTCGATCCGCGTGCCGGTTCCGGTCGGCTCGATCGTCGAACTCAACACGACCGTCGGCCGCGACGTGACCCGCGACGACGTACTGGCGGCGTACCGCGCCGCGGCGGAGGGCCCGCTCGCCGGCATCCTCGAGTACTCGGACGACCCGCTCGTCTCGTCCGACATCACGGGCAACCCGGCCTCGTCCATCTTCGACTCGGCCCTCACCCGCGTCGACGGCCGCCACGTCAAGGTGGTCGCCTGGTACGACAACGAGTGGGGCTTCTCCAACCGAGTGATCGACACACTCGAGCTCCTCGCCACCCGCTGAGGGCAGCGAGGGCGGATGGCCCGCCCCGGCGCCGACTGCTCGCCGGGAGGAGTTACGGACGCGTACGCCTGCCCGTTTGCCGGGATGCCACGAATGCCGCCTTCAAACCCACCCAAGAATGCAGCCGGCCAAGCCGAAGAGTCGGGCCGCGATCGCGACCCGACTCTTCGTTTCGCCTGTTAAGGCGGCTGCGGAGGATACGAGATTCGAACTCGTGAGGGGTTGCCCCCAACACGCTTTCCAAGCGTGCGCCCTAGGCCTCTAGGCGAATCCTCCGCCGGAAACATTACATGACGCTGGAGGGTGCTAGCGAACTCGTTCGGGCGCCCGGCGATCGGGTAGGCTGGGGCTCAGCCCCTCACGCGGCGCTATCTGACTGAACTCCCCCAGGGCCGGAAGGCAGCAAGGGTAGGTTGGCTCTGGCGGGTGCGTGAGGGGTCTTGTGTTTCCCGGACGCCGCCGAGGCCTCCGTGTCTCCCGAGACTGCCGGAGCTGCCGAGTCCCCCGGGCCACATGAGACCGCTGGAGCTGCCGAGCCACTGGAGCTCCCGGAGCCGCCGAACCCCGGCATGGTTTTGTCCTGCGCTCCCGGCTTCCCGGCTTCCTGGCCTCCCGGCCCTCCCCGCTCCGGACGGTCCGCGTTGTCAGTGGGCGCCTATAACCTCGTATGCGTGTCGTCTCTCGCGCTGTACCGCCGCTATCGCCCGGAGTCGTTCGCCGAGGTCATCGGGCAGGAGCATGTAACCGACCCGCTGCAGCAGGCGCTGCGGAACAACCGGGTCAATCACGCGTACCTGTTCAGCGGTCCGCGCGGGTGCGGCAAGACGACCAGCGCACGGATCCTCGCGCGGTGCCTGAACTGCGAGCAGGGGCCCACGCCGACGCCCTGCGGGGAGTGCCAGTCGTGCCGGGACCTCGCCCGCAACGGCCCGGGTTCCATCGACGTCATCGAGATCGACGCGGCCTCGCACGGTGGTGTGGACGACGCCCGTGAGCTGCGCGAGAAGGCCTTCTTCGGACCCGCGAGCAGCCGCTACAAGATCTACATCATCGACGAGGCCCACATGGTCACGTCGGCCGGCTTCAACGCGCTGCTGAAGGTCGTCGAGGAGCCGCCCGAGCACCTGAAGTTCATCTTCGCCACCACCGAGCCCGAGAAGGTCATCGGGACCATCCGGTCGCGGACCCATCATTACCCCTTCCGGCTCGTCCCGCCGGGCACCCTGCGCGACTACCTCGCCGACGTCTGCGGCCGCGAGAACATCCCGGTCGAGGAGGGCGTTCTGCCGCTCGTCGTGCGCGCGGGCCAGGGGTCCGTGCGTGACTCCATGTCCGTCATGGACCAGCTGCTCGCCGGAGCGAGGGAGGAGGGTGTGACGTATGCCATGGCCACCTCCCTGCTCGGGTACACCGACGGTTCGCTGCTCGACTCCGTCGTGGAGGCCTTCGCGACCGGTGACGGAACCGCCGCCTTCGAGGTCGTGGACCGCGTCATCGAGGGGGGCAACGATCCGCGGCGGTTCGTCGCCGACCTGCTGGAGCGGCTGCGGGACCTGGTGATCCTGGCCGCCGTGCCGGACGCCGTCGACAAGGGGCTCATCGATGCCCCGGCCGACGTCCTGGAGCGCATGCAGGCCCAGGCCGGCACCTTCGGCGCGGCCGAACTGAGCCGCGCCGCCGACCTCGTCAACGAGGGGCTGACCGAGATGCGGGGCGCCACCTCGCCCCGGCTCCAGCTGGAGCTGATCTGCGCGCGCGTGCTGCTGCCGGCGGCCTACGGGGACGAGCGTTCCGTAATGGCCCGGCTCGACCGGCTGGAGCGGGGGGGCAACTTCTCCGCCGGCGCCGGCATGCCCGCGATGGGGTACGTGCCCGGTCCGGACGCCCATGGCGGTGCGGCCGCCGTGCCCGTTCCGCCGGGTGGCGGGGCCGCCGCGGCCCGGGCGGCCGTACGGGCTTCGGGGGCGCCCGGAGCGGGGCCGGGTGCCGGTGCTCCGACCGCCGCCGGCACGGGCGGTCCGGGCGGTGGCAGTACGACCCCTGCCGCCCCTGCCGCCCCTGCCGCCGGTGCGGCTCCGGCAGGCCCGGCAGGCCAGGGCGCGCCCATGGGCCGGCCCGCCTCCCCGCCCACTCAGCCTTCCGCACCCGCGGCTCCGGCCGGCACGCCACAGAGCGGCCACCAGCCTCAGCCGCCCCAGACCCAGCCCACCCCGGCACCCGCACCCACCGCCACTCCCACCGCCACTCCCACCCCCGCTCCCGCCGCCGCGGACACCTCGCCGCCCTCGGCCTCCGCCCCCGGCGCCTGGCCCACCGCCGCCCCCGTGGGCAGCGGCCGACGCCCCGGCGGCTGGCCCACTCCCACCCCGGCGGGCGGCGGTGCCCAGCCCCCGGCCCCCCAGAGCGGGACCCCCACGCCCGCGCCCGCACCCCAGCAGGCACCCACGCCCGCTCTCCCCACCGGCGCGGCACCCGCCTACGCCCCTCCGAGCGGCGGCCTGGACCCCCGCATGCTCTGGCCGAACATCCTGGAGGCGGTCAAGAACCGCCGCCGCTTCACCTGGATCCTGCTCAGCCAGAACGCCCAGGTGGCCGGCTTCGACGGCACCACCCTCCAGCTCGGCTTCGTCAACGCCGGAGCGCGCGACAACTTCGCGAGCAGCGGCAGCGAGGACGTCCTGAGGCAGGCGCTGGCCGAGCAGTTCAACGTCCAGTGGAAGATCGAGGCGATCATCGACCCGTCGGGCGGAGGCGCGGCTCCCCCACCGAGTGGCTCCTCCGGCTTCGGCGGGGGCGGAGGCGGTGGCTACGACGGAGGCGGCGCCGGCGGTTACGGCGCGGGCGCCAACAGTGGCTACGGCGGTGGCGGTACGACCGCGCAGCGCCCGGCCCCTCCCCAGCAGTCGACGCCCACGGCACCCACCCCACCCCCGACGGCCTCGGCGACCCCGGCACCGCCCGCTGCCCCCGCCCCGGCAACCCAGCCGTCCGCCGCCCCCGAGCCGCCGACCCACGTCGCCCCCGAGGACGACGTCCCCGAGGACGACGACCCCGACCTCAACGAATCGGCCCTCTCCGGCCACGAGCTGATCGTGCGGGAGCTGGGCGCGACGGTGGTCGAGGAGTTCATGAACGAGTAGGGGGACCGGGAGACGCCCTGGGTGCCGGTGCCGATGCTCTGGGAACCGAGGACCACATCTCAGCGCCGGTCCAGCCATCCCAGCCCGTCGGGCGTTTGAGGACGAGGCCCCTTAAGGGCCGAAGCGGGGGTCTGGGGCGGCAGCCCCAGGCGACGGCAACGACAACGCCGGGCACTTTGGAGGAACGTACAGGTCACCTACCCCCCGGCTCTGAGCAGCCCGCACAAAAACCCCGTTAGGCTGACCCCCGTGAAGGTCCTCGTCATCGGTAACGGCGCCCGCGAACACGCCCTGTGCCGCTCCCTGTCCCTCGACCCTGACGTCACCGCGCTGCACTGCGCCCCCGGCAACGCCGGCATCGCAGAGGTCGCCGAGCTGCACCAGGTCGACGCCCTGGACGGCACGGCCGTATCCGCGCTGGCCACGGAGCTCGGCGCCGACCTCGTGGTCGTAGGGCCGGAGGCGCCCCTCGTCGCCGGGGTCGCCGATGCCGTGCGCGAGGCGGGCATCCCGGTCTTCGGGCCCTCCGGGGAGGCCGCGCAGATCGAGGGCTCCAAGGCGTTCGCGAAGGACGTGATGGCGGCGGCCGGCGTCCCGACGGCCCGCTCCTACGTCTGCACGACCCCCGAAGAGGTCGACGAGGCCCTCGACGCCTTCGGCGCCCCGTACGTCGTCAAGGACGACGGCCTCGCCGCCGGCAAGGGCGTCGTCGTGACCGCCGACCTCGAGGCGGCCCGGGCGCACGCCAACTCCTGCGAGCGCGTCGTCATCGAGGAGTACCTCGACGGCCCCGAGGTCTCCCTCTTCGCCATCACCGACGGCGAGACGGTCGTCCCGCTCCAGCCCGCCCAGGACTTCAAGCGCGCACTCGACGGCGACGAGGGCCCGAACACCGGCGGCATGGGCGCGTACTCCCCGCTGCCGTGGGCGGACCCGAAGCTGGTCGCGGAAGTCATGGAGACGGTCCTCCAGCCGACCGTCGACGAGATGCGCCGCCGCGGCACCCCCTTCTCCGGCCTGCTGTACGCCGGTCTCGCGATCACTTCGCGCGGCGTCCGGGTCATCGAGTTCAACGCCCGCTTCGGCGACCCCGAGACGCAGGTCGTCCTGGCCCGCCTGAAGACCCCGCTGGCCGGCGTCCTGCTGGCCGCCGCCAAGGGCGACCTCGCCGACCTGCCGCCCCTGCGCTGGAGCGACGACGCCGCGGTCACCGTGGTCGTCGCCTCGCACAACTACCCCGGCACCCCGCGCACCGGCGACCCGATCACCGGCCTCGACGAGGTTGCCGCCGAGGACGCCCCGCACGCCTACGTCCTGCACGCGGGCACCAAGCGCGACGGCGACGCGATCGTGAGCGCCGGCGGCCGCGTCCTGTCCGTCACGGCGACCGGCAAGGACCTCGGCAAGGCCCGCGACCGCGCCTACACCGCCGTGGCCCGCATCAAGCTCGACGGCTCCCAGTACCGCACGGACATCGCGGCGAAGGCGGCGGAAGGCGCATAACCGACGGCGTACTGCCGCCGCTCGCGCTCCCTTCCATGCCCCGGGCGCTCCCCGGAAATCCCGCCCTCGATAAACCCCGCAGGCCCTGAATCCGTCTCAGGATTCGGGGCCTGATCCATGCCGGGCTCCCAGCCGGGCAACCGGCCGGGCAACCGGCCGGGATTCCTCCGGAGATCAGGGGCCTGATCCTCGCTGTCCGTCATCCACCTCTCCCCAAAGCCATTCCATCGAGTGACCGATGCCCCATCCGGCTGACGTGGGTCGAAGCCCCAACTAGGGTGCGGCGCAAGCGTTCCGGCACTTGGCCCACCGGCATTGCGATGTCAGTGGCGGGTGCCACAGTGGGGGAGTGAGCAAAGCCAGGACAGTTCGGACAGCCAGGGCAGCGCGGAGGGGGTGAGGTCCGGCCGTGACCGGTATGGGTGTGGAGGTGGGTGCGCAGGCAGCGCGTGCCCGTGCCCTCGCCGTGCTGCGCATCCGCAGCCGTGCGCTCGCCGTGGCCCTGCTGCCCGCGGCGGTCGCCGTGGTGCTGCTCGTCGGCGCCTCCACCGGCCACTTCGTCGGCCCGGGCTGGCACGCCTTCCGCTGGGTGGTGACCCCCGTCGCCGTCCTCGTCCTGCTCGCCGCCGCCGGCATCGCCCTGGTCGTCGCCCGCGCCCGCCCCGCCGTCAGCCCGACGGTCCCGATAGCCGAGGAACACGCCCCGGACCTGTACCGGATGGTCCGCGACCTCGCCGACCGCCTCGACGTCCCCGCCCCGTCCGCGATAGCGCTCACCCCGGACTGCGACAGCTGGCTGGAGGACCGCACCCACCCGTCCCACGGCCCGCCGCCGACCGAGGGACGCCACGACGACGGGCTGAACGGCCTGCACGGTGGAAGCCCGCGCGGCACCCACCGCCGTACGCCCGCCGCCCCCGTCCTCGTCATCGGCTCCCCGTTCCTGTGGTGGATGCGCGTCGGCGAACTGCGTGCGGTCCTCGCCCCGGTCGTCGCCGGTACGGGGCCCTCGGCCCACCCGGACATAGCCCAGGCCCGGCGCTTCGTCCAGGGCCTGGACGCCGCCGTCGCCGTCGCCTCGACACGCGGCCGCTGCCCCGGGTCGCGGGCGGTGTGCGCGGGCATCGGCTGGGTCGCGCGACTGCTGCTGCGCAGTTGCCGGGACCATGCGGCGGAGATGGAGCGGGGGGTGGCCACCGCGGCCGCCGAGCGTGCACAGGCTGTGGATTACGGACTGCGGATCGTCGCCCAGGAACAGGTCGGGCTGGCGTACGCGGGCTGGGACCGGCTGCTCACCCGGGTCGCGCTGCCCGCCTGGCGCATGGGCCGCTGGCCGTCCCGGCTGGACGCGGGCGTCGTCGCGGCGCTCACCGAGCTGTCCCGCCGGGACCGTCTGGCCGAGGGCTTCGCCTCCCGGCTGGGCGAGCGACCCGCCTGTGACCTGCTCGAAGAGCCCGGCGTGGTCGACGAGGCAGCCTCCCTCCTGGCCGCCCGCCTCTTCCACGGCGGCCCCGCCGAGCCCGGCCCGGACTGGTCCCCGGTGGACTGGCACGAGTACCCGGAGGAGGTCGTGGACCGCAAATGGCGAACCGACGCGGCCCGCCTCCACCGTGTCCTCGACGCCCTCGGCGTTCGCCGTACCCCTGACGGCCCACCCCCGGAGACGGACGGTCCGACCCTGTCCCGAGTCCTGGACCACCTCTCATCCCCACCGGCCACAGGCCCCGGTCCCTCCGCCGCCGGCGCCCCCATCCAGCCATCAGAACTCGCCCAGCCCTCAGAACCCCTACAGCCGTCAGAACCCGTCCAGCTCTCAGAATCCGTCGAGGCCCCCAACTCCCCCCGGCCCCCAAAGGCGCCAAAGCCCCCAAAGGCCCCCTACGAGTCCATGGCCGAAGATCTCTCCCCCGAGGACGAGGACCAGGAGACCGAACGAAGCTCCGCCCTCGCCGCCGGCCTGACCGCCGAACTGGCCCGCGAGGAGGCCGCGACCCCGGCGGAGCAGCAGACGTCCCCCGCCTCCGGCACGACTCTCCTGGACACCGGCGCGCTCCCCGTGTTCCCGCTCCAACCACCCCGCACCGCCCGTGAGTTGCTCACCGACCACGTGACGGCGATGGTGTGCTGCGCCGCGATGGACACCGCCGGTGCGACCCCCGGCCTGGACTGGCTCGACGGCCCCACGCTCCTCATCGACGGCGAGCGAGCGGCCGACCTGACCCCGAGGGTCCTCAGCCTCATCGAGGACGGCGACCCGGCGCCCCTGCGCGCCTGGCTGGTGGAGTCGGGGATACGACCGGAGAAGCCGGTCCGCCTGGTCTGACGCTCGTACCAGGTCGGAGCCCCCGGTTCCACTTTCGGCCAATTCGCAACGAATAGTGACAGGATGCGTGCGTAATGTGATGTGCTGGGATCGATAGCGCATATGGCAAGGGCTTACGACATACGACAGGCACAGAAACGCCCACGCCAGGCGACAGGAACCGCAAGCGCAGAACCGCCCGCATCACACACAACACTCAGGGCGGCACCACGGGGGCACGAGGGAGGGGTTCGGCCATGGGATCCGAGCAGATCCGCCGCTGGGAGTCGGGAGCCCTCGCGCACGCCGTGACGGACCCCTTCGGACAGGGCCCCGTCCCCTGGCTGCGCGGCAATGTGACGTACTTCGACGACACCGGTCAGGTCGTCCCCTGGTACGTCGACGGCCAGGCCCACCCCCCGACGGCGGGCACCCCCAGGGTCCCCGGCCCGCGCACCGCCGGAGGCCCCCGCTCCGCCGACGACGTGCACCGCCAGATCAAGGGCTTCACCTCCACCGGCGCGGTCGCCCCCGGCGAGGCCGTCGACTTCCACATCACCGTCGACCCGCCGCAGGAGTTCAGCGTCGACATCTACCGCATCGGCCACTACGGCGGTGACGGCGCCGCCAAGATCACCACCAGCCCCCGCCTGTCGGGCATCGTCCAGCCCCCGCCGCTCACCGCCGACCGCACGGTCTCCTGCCACCACTGGTGGCTGTCCTGGCGCCTGCAGGTCCCGAGCTTCTGGAGCATCGGCGCGTACGTGGCCGTCCTCACCACCGCCGACGGCTACCGCTCCCACATCCCCTTCACCGTCCGCGACAAGCACCCCGCCGACCTGCTCCTGCTCCTCCCCGACGTCACCTGGCAGGCCTACAACCTCTACCCGGAGGACGGCCGCACCGGCGCCAGCCTCTACCACGCCTGGGACGAGGACGGCCGGCTGCTCGGCGAGGCCGACGCCGCCACGACCGTCTCCTTCGACCGCCCGTACGCGGGCGCGGGCCTGCCCCTGCACGTCGGCCACGCCTACGACTTCATCCGCTGGGCCGAGCGCTACGGCTACGACATCGCCTACGCCGACGCCCGCGACCTGCACGGCGGCCACGTCGACCCCACCCGCTACCGCGGCCTGGTCTTCCCCGGCCACGACGAGTACTGGTCGGCCAACATGCGCCGCACGATCGAGCTCGCCCGCGAGAACGGCACGTCCCTGGTCTTCCTCTCCGCCAACTCCATGTACTGGCAGGTCGAGTTGGGGCCCTCCCCGTCCGGCGTCCCCGACCGCCTGATGACCTGCCGCAAGCGCCAGGGCCCCGGCCGCCCGGTGCTCTGGCGGGAGATCGACCGCCCCGAGCAGGAGGTGATCGGCATCCAGTACGCGGGCCAGGTCCCCGAGCCCCACCCCCTGATCGTCCGCAACGCCGACCACTGGCTGTGGGAGGCGACCGGCGCCCACGAGGGCGACGAGATCGCGGGCCTGGTCGCGGGTGAGGCCGACCGCTACTTCCCGCGCACCCCGCTGCCCGAGCACGAGGAGCGCATCCTGCTCGCGCACTCCCCGTACACCGACAAGGAGGGCATCCTCCGCCACCAGGAGACGTCCCTCTACCGCGCCCCCTCCGGCGCCCTGGTCTTCGCATCCGGAACGTTCGCCTGGTCCCCGGCGCTGGACCGCCCGGGCCACGTCGACGCCCGTGTCCAGCGCGCCACCGCCAACCTGCTGGACCGCATCTGCAAACGTGACTGAGCCCTGCTGAAACCACCCCCGTCCAGGACCGATCTCCGTCATACGGGAGAATCGAGCCACTTGGACATAACCATGGGGAGGAACCGTGTCCGGATTCGTAGAAAAGCCCGAGCCGATCCAGGTTCCGGGCTTGGTACACCTGCACACCGGCAAGGTGCGCGAGCTGTACCAGAACGAGGCGGGCGACCTCGTGATGGTCGCCAGCGACCGCATGTCCGCCTACGACTGGGTGCTCCCCACCGAGATCCCGGACAAGGGCCGCATCCTCACCCAGCTCTCCCTGTGGTGGTTCGACCAGCTCGCCGACCTGGTCCCCAACCACGTGCTGAGCACCGAGGTGCCCGCCGGCGCCCCCGCCGACTGGGCGGGACGCACCCTCGTCTGCAAGTCGCTGCAGATGGTCCCGGTCGAGGCCGTGGCCCGCGGCTACCTCACCGGCTCCGGCCTGATCGAGTACAACGAGTCCCGCACCGTCTGCGGCCTCGCCCTCCCCGAGGGCCTGGTCGACGGCAGCGAACTCCCCGCCCCGATCTTCACGCCAGCCACCAAGGCGGCCGTCGGCGAGCACGACGAGAACGTCTCCTACGAGGAGGTCGCCCGCCAGGTCGGCGCCGACACCGCGGCCCGGCTGCGCCAGGCCACCCTCGCCGTCTACTCCCGCGGCCGGGAGATCGCCCGCGACCGCGGCATCATCCTCGCCGACACCAAGTTCGAGTTCGGCTTCGAGGGGGAGAGCCTGGTCATCGCCGACGAGGTCCTCACCCCGGACTCCTCCCGCTTCTGGCCGGCCGACCAGTGGCAGCCGGGCCGCGCGCAGCCGTCGTACGACAAGCAGTTCGTCCGCGACTGGCTGACCTCGCCGGAGTCCGGCTGGGACAGGAAGAGCGAGCAGCCCCCGCCGCCGTTGCCGCAGGAGGTCGTGGAGGCGACGCGGGCGAAGTACGTGGAGGCGTACCAGCGCCTGACCGGCACCAGCTGGTCGTAGCGCGAAAGCCCCCGGCGACGACGAAGGGCCGGGGGCAACGCGAAAGCCCCCGGCCGGAACCGGGGGCTTTGCACTGGAGCGGACGACGAGGCTCGAACTCGCGACCTCAACCTTGGCAAGGTTGCGCTCTACCAACTGAGCTACGTCCGCACTGCGCCGTGGCGCGAGAGCAACTATACCCAACCTCGCTCGCGTGCGAGACGCACCGCCGCGTGCCGGTTCTCCGCCCCGAGTTTCGAGACGGCGGACGACAGATAGTTCCGCACGGTCCCCTGCGACAGCGCGGCCCGCTCCGCGATCTCCGCGACGGGCGCCCCGTCGGCGGCCAGCTCCAGCACCTCGGCCTCCCGCGCGGTCAGCGGCGAGTCCCCGGCGGCGATGGCGTCGGCGGCCAACTCCGGGTCGACATAACGGTTTCCGGCGTGCACGGTACGGATGATCTCCGCGAGCCGCTGCGCGCTGACGGTCTTCGGGACGAACCCGCGCACACCCGCCGCAAGGGCCCGCTTCAGATGACCGGGCCGTCCGTGACTGGTCACGATCAACACCTTGCAGCCGGGCAGTTCGGCGCGCAGGGATGTGGCGACCTTCACACCGTCCGCCCCTGGCATCTGAAGATCCAGTACGGCGACGTCCGGTTCGTGCGCCCGCGCCATCGCCAGCGCCTCCGGTCCGCTCGCCGCTTCGGCGACGATCAAGAGGTCGTCCTCCAGGGAGAGCAGTGTGGCGAGCGCACCCCGGATCAGATGCTCGTCGTCGGCGAGCAGCAGCCGTACGGCCCCGGTGGTCCGGTCGGTCATACGGCGACCTCCCGCACGTCCGATGCGGCCCCCGTCAGTGGCACCTCCGCCACCAGCCGGAACACCCCTTCCCCGACGCGACCGGCCTCCAGCGTGCCGTCCACCGCGGCCAGCCGCTCCCGCAGCCCGGCGAGCCCGGAGCCGCCACCTCCGTCGGAGGCTCCCGCGGCCCCGTCGTTCTCCACCGTCAACACCACACGCCCCTCTGACACCCGCACTCCCACCGCGCACCGCCCGGCATCCCCGTGCCGCAGCACATTGGTGGCCGCCTCCCGCACCACCCACGCCAGCGCCGACTGCACCTCGGCAGGCAGCCCGGCCGCCTCCCCGGTCACCTCGCAGTCGATCCCGGCGGCCGTCAACACCCCCTGCGCACCGGCGAGTTCGACCCCAAGTTCGGCCTCCCGATACCCCCGTACGACGTCCCGCACCTCGCGCTGCGACTCCTGCGCGATCCGCTGCACCTCGATCATCTGCTCCACGGCCTCGGGCCGCCCGCGCCGAGCGAGCTGCACGGCGAGCTCGCTCTTGAGGGCGATGACCGCCAGGTTCCGCCCCATCACGTCGTGCAGATCCCGCCCGAACCGCAGCCGCTCCTCGGCGACGGCGAGCCGGGCGCGGGTCTCGCGGGCCTCGTGGAGTTCGTAGACGGCCCTGAGCAGCCAGACCGAGAAGACGGCCGTGAAGGCGAGGAACCCACAGCCGAGCAGCAGGATCGGCGTGACGACCAGCGCGGCGAGGGGGGACCCGGTCATCGCGAGCACGATGAGCCCCGCACCCGCTGCGGAACCCGCCACGAGGCCGTACACCCGCCTGCGCCCCCGCACACCGAGCGCCATGATGCCCACGCCGAAGACCGCGGCGACGCCGAAGACGCTGCCCGCCGCGGAGTCGACGCCGTCACCCTTCGGGCCGTACTCGGCGACCGCGGAGGCGGTGGCGACGACGACCGCGGTGGCGGCGCCGAGCGTCCACAGCAGCCGTACGGGCTGCTCACGCCGACCGCACACCCAGTCCACCGACCGCGACACGGTCAGGGCGCAGATCGCCGCGTGGGCCGCCATCAGGAGCATCAGCCAGGCACCCAGCCCACTCCTGATCTCGGCGGCGACCGGCATCACGGCCCCCACGACCTCCGACACCGCGAAGAAGTGGAACGACCCCCGCGTATACGTCTCCACCTTCGCCGGAGTGCTCTTCCCCCGCCACCACGTGCCCGGCCCGCGCATACCCCGTCCCCCTGCCTCAGTGCCGCGGCTCCCAACGGAACCACCGTCGTACAGCCAACACGCCCAGGACCGTCCAGGCCAGCCCGGTCACCACGGGCCCGATCACCTCGTACGCCGACAGCTCGCCGGTCCAGCCACCCCGCAGCAGGGTGATCACCGGGGTCAGCGGCAGCAGTTCGCACACCGACGCCACCCGGTCCGGCAGCATCTCCAGGGGGACGAACATCCCGGAGGAGATCATGGAGAGGAAGGTCACGGGCAGTGTCGTGACCTGCGCGCTCTCGACGGTGCGGGTGAAGGAGGCCGTCACCGCGGCGAGCGCCGCGCACAGCACCAGACCCAACACCAGGCCGAGCACGGCGAGATGGGGAGCGCGGGGCGCGCCGACGTCGAGCAGGACGGCGCAGCCGACCGCCAGCACCAGGCACTGCGCGAGGCCCGTGGCCACGGCCGGCAGCGCGGCCCCGGCGAGGATCTCCCTGTCCCGCAGCTCGCCGGTGCGCAGCCGTTTGAGGACGAGCTCTTCGCGCCGGCCGGTGTAGACGGCGACGAGCGTCGAGTACACCGCGAAGAGCAGCGAGAAGCCGATCGAGGCGGGCAGGACGACCGTGCCGAGCGTGAGGCCCGCCTCGGCCAGATCCATCCCCTTCGCCGCCTGCTGGACACTGAAGGGCAGCAACAGCGGCACGAACAGCGCCGCGAACAGCGTGCCCTTGCTGCGTCCGAGCAAGGTCAGCTCGGCCCGGGCCAAGGCCGTCATGCGCCCCACGGGGGTGGTCGTCGCCGTACTCATGCCGCGTACTCCTTCGTCTCGGCGGCTTCCGCCGCCTCCCGCGCGATCCCCAGGAACGCCTCCTCCAACGACGCCGACCGCACATCCAGCCGGCGCAGTTCCACCCCGGCCGCGTCGGCCCACACCAGCAGCCGGGTCGCGGTCCGCTGCAGCTCGCGGGTCCGCAGCCGTACGACACGTCCGTCGACCTCGTGCTCGCACACGCCCATGGCGTCGAGGGGCGGCAGATCTCCCATGAACCAGCCGTCGGGCAGCTCGAAGGTGATCCGCGAGGGCTGGGCCGCCGTCACCTCGGCCGGTGTGCCGGCCGCCGCGATGCGCCCCTCGTGCAGGATCGCGAGCCGGTCGGCGAGATTCTCGGCCTCTTCCAGGTAGTGCGTGGTCAGCAGCACGGTCGTACCGGCGTCCCGCAGCTCCCGCACCAACTCCCAGGTGTCCCGGCGCCCTTCGGCGTCGAGGCCGGTCGTCGGCTCGTCCAGGAACAGCACCTCGGGCCTGCCGAGCAGCGCGAGCGCCAGGTCCAGCCGCCGCCGTTCACCGCCGGACAGCTGCTTCACCCGCACCTTGGCCCGCCGCCCGAGCCCGACCAGCTCCAGCGCCTCCGCCTCGGGCATGGCCCCGCTCACGCACCCCGCCCACATCCGCGCGGTCTCGGCGACGGTCAGCTCGGAGGGAAACCCGCCCTCCTGCAGCATCACCCCGGTCCGGGGCCGTACGACGTCCCGCTCGGCGTAGGGGTCGTGCCCGAGCACCCGCACGTTTCCCCCGGCGGGCCGGGCGAGCCCCTCCAGCAGCTCGACGGTGGACGTCTTGCCCGCGCCGTTGGTGCCGAGCAGCGCGAAGACCTCGCCGCGGTCCACGGAGAACGAGATTCCGCGCACCGCCTCGAACCCGCCCCCGTACACACGCCGCAGGTCGGTGACCTCAATCACGTGTTCGTGTTCGTTGGTGTTCATGACACCAGCGTCCCGGCGATCCGACGTCCGCAGCAGTGCGCGCTGTCACGGCTCGGCATGACAAATGTCAGACGGACGCGCGGGCACATGAAAAACCCCGGTCCACTGGACCGGGGTTTCTATCAAGAGCGGACGACGAGGCTCGAACTCGCGACCTCAACCTTGGCAAGGTTGCGCTCTACCAACTGAGCTACGTCCGCATTGCCTCCGATCGGCTCTCACCGATCGGCGCGAGCACCAGCCTACCTGATCCACAACAGCGGTTGGTACGGCGGTACAGAGCGGGTGACAGGAATTGCACACTGCGCCTTCCCCCTGGAAGGGGGATGTTCTGCTACTGAACTACACCCGCAAGCTCCCGAGCTGGGCTTTTCTGCCCCGCCCGGCGGCGTGTCCCAGACATTAGCTGATCGGCAGGGGGGTAGCGCAAGTCGGTTGACGCCAGGGCCCGCTGACAGGCCCTGAGCCACACCGTCGGCCGGCGTCACTGCGCCGCGCTGAACGCCTCGTAGACCTTCTTGGGGATCCGGCCGCGGGCCGGCACCTCCATCTTGTTGGCCTGCGCCCAGGCGCGCACGGCCGCCGGGTCCGGGGCGACCTCGGTCTGCTTGTACGCCTTGCCTGACTTCGACCGCTTGCGACCGGCCTCCACGTACGGCGCGAGCGCCTTACGCAGTTTCTCGGCATTGGCTTCATTCAGGTCGATCTCGTACGACTTGCCGTCGAGTCCGAAGGCGATCGTTTCCGCCGCTTCCGAGCCGTCGATGTCGTCAAAGAGCGTGACCACGACCTTCTGCGCCACGAATATCGGTCCCTTCGTACGGCACGGTGACAATTCATTTGTACAGTGCCAGACAATGCGATGTGAAGTTCGACTAAATCCCTTCCGCGTGTCCGAGCGCAATAGGTACCGGGTGTCGATCCGGGATCTTTTCCGGAACTTTTCACCGACCGGCTGTCTTCGGTCGGGCCGTGATGGCCGTCACGTAGATTCCTACAAGTCGACGCGCGTAGAAATTTTGTGCAGGTAGTCTGAAACCACCTGCAGGAACCTGCTCAGCACCACACCACCGGGAGTGCACGTGGCACGCGTCGTAGTCGACGTCATGCTCAAGCCGGAGATCCTCGACCCCCAGGGCCAGGCGGTGCAGCGCGCACTGCCGCGGCTGGGTTTCGAAGGCATCTCGGACGTACGTCAGGGAAAGCGATTCGAACTGGAAGTTGACGGGCCGGTCGACGAGGCCATGCTCGCCCGCATCCACGAGCTTGCGGAATCCTTCCTCGCCAACACCGTGATCGAGGACTTCACCGTCCGGATCGAGGAAGTCGCGGAGGCCGCGAAGTGACCGCTCGTATTGGCGTCGTCACTTTCCCGGGTTCTCTCGACGACCGGGACACGCAGCGTGCGGTGCGCCTCGCGGGTGCCGAACCGGTTGCCCTGTGGCACAAGGACAAGGACCTCAAGCAGGTCGACGCCGTGGTGCTGTGCGGCGGTTTCTCGTACGGCGACTATCTGCGTGCCGGGGCCATCGCCCGCTTCTCGCCGGTGATGGACACGGTCATCGAGCAGGCGAAGGCCGGCCTGCCGGTCCTCGGCATCTGCAACGGCTTCCAGATCCTGACCGAGGCCCACCTCCTCCCGGGCGGGATGCTCGGCAACGACCATCTGCACTTCATCTGCCGCGACCAGAAGCTGCGGGTGGAGAACGCCGAAACCGCCTGGACCAGCGACTACGAGAGCGGGCAGGAGATCCACATCCCGCTCAAGAACATGGACGGCCGTTACGTCGCCGACCAGTACACGCTGGACAAGCTGGAGGCCGAGGGCCTGGTCGCGTTCCGGTATCTCGCCCGCGGCGACGCCGCTGATGGATACGGCAACCCGAACGGCTCGCTCAACGACATCGCCGGCATCACCAACGAGGCCGGCAACGTCGTAGGCCTCATGCCGCACCCGGAGCACGCCGTCGAGCCCCTCATCGGGTCGGGCCGCACCGACGGCCTCCCGTTCTTCACCTCGATCCTCAAGAAGCTGGTCAACGCATGAGCCGGACGCCTCTGGACACGGTCGAGCACGCGGCCGCGACCCCCGACGTCGAGCTGCCCTGGGCCGAACTCGGCCTGAAGAAGGACGAGTACGAGCGGATCGTCGAGATCCTGGGCCGCCGCCCGACCGGCGCCGAGCTCGCCATGTACTCGGTCATGTGGTCCGAGCACTGCTCGTACAAGTCCTCCAAGGTCCACCTCCGCCAGTTCGGCGAGAAGGCCCCGCAGAGCGACGCGCTGCTGGTGGGCATCGGTGAGAACGCGGGCGTGGTCGACGTGGGCCAGGGTTACGCGGTCACCTTCAAGGTCGAGTCGCACAACCACCCCTCCTACGTCGAGCCCTACCAGGGCGCCGCGACCGGCGTCGGTGGCATCGTGCGCGACATCATCGCGATGGGTGCGCGCCCGGTCGCCGTCGTGGACCCGCTGCGTTTCGGCGCGCCGGACCACCCGGACACCAAGCGCGTCCTGCCCGGCGTGGTCGCCGGCATCGGCGGCTACGGCAACTGCCTGGGCCTGCCGAACATCGGCGGCGAGGTCGTCTTCGACGCCTGCTACCAGGGAAACCCGCTGGTCAACGCCGGTGCCATCGGTGTGATGCGGCACGAGGACATCCACCTCGCGAAGGCGTCCGGTGCGGGCAACAAGGTCGTCCTGTACGGGGCCCGCACGGGCGGCGACGGCATCGGCGGCGCCTCCATCCTGGCCTCCGAGACCTTCGACGACGCCAAGCCCTCCAAGCGCCCGGCCGTCCAGGTCGGTGACCCCTTCCAGGAGAAGCTCCTCATCGAGTGCACCCTGGAGGCGTTCGAGGAGAAGCTGGTCGTCGGCATCCAGGACCTCGGCGCGGCGGGCCTGTCCTGCGCCACCTCGGAGCTCGCCTCCAACGGCTCCGGCGGCATGCGCGTGACCCTCGACGACGTACCCCTGCGCGACTCGACGCTCTCTCCCGAGGAAATCCTCATGAGCGAGTCGCAGGAACGGATGTGCGCGGTCGTCGAGCCGGAGAAGGTCGACCGCTTCCTGGAGATCTGCGAGAAGTGGGACGTCATCGCCACCGTCATCGGTGAGGTCACCGACGGCGACCGCCTCGAGATCTACTGGCACGGCGGCAAGATCGTCGACGTCGACCCGCGGACCGTGGCGCACGAGGGCCCGGTCTACGAGCGCCCGTACGCCCGCCCGTCCTGGCAGGACGAGCTCCAGGCCGACGACGCGAACAAGCTGCCCCGGCCGGAGACGAGCGAGGAGCTCAAGGACCAGGTCCTGAAGCTGGTGGCATCCCCGAACCAGGCCTCCAAGAAGTGGATCACCTCTCAGTACGACCACTTCGTGCAGGGCAACACCGTCCTCGCCCAGCCGGAGGACTCCGGCATGATCCGCATCGACGAGGAGACCGGCCTCGGCGTCGCCATCGCGACGGACGGCAACGGCCGGTACGCCAAGCTGGACCCGTACGCGGGCGCCCAGCTGGCCCTCGCCGAGGCCTACCGCAACGTGGCGACGACCGGCGCCAAGCCGCTCGCCGTGTCCGACTGCCTGAACTTCGGCTCGCCCGAGGACCCGGCGGTGATGTGGCAGTTCGCGGAGGCCATCCGCGGACTGGCGGACGCCTGCCAGCAGCTGGGCACCCCGGTGACCGGCGGCAACGTCTCGCTCTACAACCAGACGGGCGAGGTGGCCATCCACCCGACCCCGGTGGTCGCGGTCCTCGGTGTCATCGACGACGTGGCCCGGCGCACCCCGGTCGCCTTCCAGGAGGAGGGCCAGCTGCTCTACCTCCTCGGCGACACGCGTGCGGAGTTCGGCGGTTCGGCCTGGTCGCAGGTGGTCCACGACCACCTGGGCGGCCTGCCCCCGGCCGTGGACCTGGAGCGCGAGCGCCTGCTCGCCGAGATCCTGATCTCCGCCTCCCGCGACGGCATGATCGACTCCGCGCACGACCTGTCCGACGGCGGCCTGATCCAGGCGGTCGTGGAGTCGGCGCTGCTCGGCGGCAAGGGCGCGCGTCTGGTCGTACCGGACGGGCTCGACGCCTTCACCTTCCTCTTCTCCGAGTCGGCGGGCCGCGCGGTCGTCGCCGTGCCGCGCTCCGAGGAGGTCCGCTTCAACGACATGTGCGGTGCGCGGGGCCTGCCGGTCACCCGCATCGGTGTCGTCGACGGAGACTCGGTGGAGCTGCAGGGCGAGTTCACGCTCTCCCTGGATGAGCTGCGCGAGGCGCACGAGGCGACGATTCCGGCGCTGCTGGCGTAAGTGGTCGTACGACAACGGAGGTCCCGCCCGGCACAGGGCGGGACCTCCGTTCGTGTCCGGGGGGTGTGCGGCTGTGGCGGGCGCACTCCGGCGCCGACGGGACAGTGCCCGAACTTCTTGGTGCGGCAAGGTAGTTGTGTGTGATTCTGAGAGTGTGCCGGGATCACTGCGCCGGGCGGTCACCGAGGAGCGGGGGCGGATGGAGATCAGGTTCGAGGCGGCCGGGCCGGACCAGGAGGAGGAACTGCGGTCCCTGTTCTCCTGGTTCATGGACGACCGGTCGCTGCGGGGGCACGTCCGTGTGGAGCGGGTCGGGGCCGACGACCCGGGGCGGATGGGGCCGGGCTTCGAAGCGGTGCTCGCGGTGCTGTCCACCGCGGCCGCCCTGGTTCAGCTCCCGCTGTCGTACCTGGCCTGGCGCCAGAGCCGCAGACCCAGTCCCCCGGTCACCGTCAACGTCGTCGGCGCGGACTCCGCCGAGGTGCAGGACATCCTGCGCAGGCTTCGGGGAGAGGCCGCGGAGGACGGCGGGGCCGGAGGAGGCGGGCAGTGACGGTGACGACCGGAAGTGCGGGGGAGCGACCGGTTGGCGACACCTCCTCCCGTATCGATCCGCACCGTTCCGCCTGTGTGCTGATCGGCGTGGACGACTACACGGATCTCGAGCCGCTGCGCAGCGTCCGCCGCAATCTCGCCGAACTGCGGGACGTGCTCACGGACCCCGAGATCTGGGGGATCCCGGCGGACCGGATCGTCACGGTCGCCAACCCGACGTCCGCCGCCGAACTGGTCGGACCGATCCGGGAAGCAGGACTCCTCGCGGAGGACACCCTGCTGGTCTACTACGCGGGCCACGGACTCATCGACCGTCACGAGAGACAGCTTCTGCTCACGCTGCCCGGCTCGGTGGAGGACCAGCCGGAATCCTGCGTCCGCGCCGGTGACATGCGGCGCGCCATCCGTGACACCGGCGCCGCGCTGCGCCGTGTCCTGATCCTCGACTGCTGCTTCAGCGGCCGCGTGCTGACCGAGATGTCCGGGGACCGCGCCAGGCAGGGCAGCCAGATGGCCGTGGGGACACTGCGCGATGTCGCCGGTTCCTACGTCATGACCTCCGCCCCGGGAGACCGCCCCTCCCACGCCCCCGACGCCAAACGCTGCACCGTCTTCACCGGCGCCCTCGTGGACGTCATGCGCGACGGGTTGCCGGACGGACCGAAGATGCTGGGCCTGCACGCCCTCTTCCAGGCGGTCAAGGAGCGCATCACGGCCCGCAGACCCGAGGTGCCGCAGGAGCCCCAGGACGAGGACCGCAACGGGGTCGGCCGGCTGGACTTCATCCGCAACGTCGCCGTGCTCCCGCCGCTGACCCCGCCGGTCCCGCCCGTCGACGGGGTGCGCCGAGGGCGGTTGCGGACCCTCGCGTGGTCGTTGGTCGCCGGGGCCGTGGGGCTCGCAGTCGGCCTCGGTGCGGCCCCCGCCGCCGACTGGTGGCACCGCACCCATCCCTCGCCGGCGACCGGGGCATGCGGCACGCCGGCGGACGGCGGCACCCAGCCCCGGGCGGTGCTGCTCGACCATTCCGACGCCCTGGACAAGAAGAACGTCGACTACGAGGCGATCGAGGGTCTCTCCTCCCTCGCCCTCGTGTCCGGCGGCCCCGGCGTCCAGGCCCTCGCGCTCGCCGACAACTCCCCGGGCCTGATCTTCCCGCTCGCCCTCGGCAGCCCCTTCGACCTGCGCCCCTCCGCCGACACGGGGCACACCTTGCGACGCGCGAACGGCGAGGGGTTCCCCGAGTGGTACGACGGGGAGGCCCTGGCGGTCGAGAAAGGGGGCCGGACGGCACTGGTCGGCTCCGAGACCGGCCCGGCCATCCGGCGCTTCGACATCGCCGACGGCAGACAGATCGGTGCGGACCTCCCCATCCCGAAGGACCTGCGGTACTGGCCCGCGGGCGGGGCCCAGATCGGACGCAGCATCGAATCCCTCGCCCTCTCGCCGGACGGCCGCCACCTCTATGCGGGATGGGAGGCACCCCTGGCCAAGGACGGCGACCAACGCGGCCGGGGCATCATCCGCATCCAGCACTACACGGGCACGCCCGGGGGCACCTACACCCCCGACCGGCAGTACGCCTACCTGGCCGGCGACGGAATGAACCTGGTGGAACTGGTCGCCGTCGACGACCACGGGCGGCTGCTCGCCCTGGAGCGCCAGTACACGGCCGGCATGGGCACGTCCGTCCGCGTCGTCCAGCTGTCTCTCGCACGGGCACGCGACGTGACCGGCGATGACTCCCTCTACGGCCTCCCCGCGGACGTCTACGCCAGAGAAACGGTCCTGTTCGATCTCGCGAACTGCCCGGCCGGCGGTCCCGGAATGGTCGCCACTCCGGGATCGGCGCAGCTCAACCCGCTGGTCGACAACGTGGAGGGCATGGCCCTGGGCGAGCAGTGGACCGACGGGCGCTACACCGGCTGGCGCCCCCTGTATCTGGTCTCCGACGACAACGGCAGCGGCGACCAGATCACCCGCTTCTACTCGATCGCCGTGCGCCTGTACCCATAGGCATCGCCGTGCGCCTGTACCCCTGGGCACGCTCCGCCGACCCCGCCTCCCACGCCGACTAGTCTCGCCCCATGTCCCCGGCCAAGAAACGCGCCCGCACCTACGACCCCGCCAGGATCCGCACCGCGGTGCTCGCCCAGTTCGGGAACCTACGCCAGGGCGTACGCACCCTCACCGACGAGCAACTCGCCCTCCCCACCCGCCTGGAGGGCTGGACCGTACGGGACCTGGCCGCGCACGTGACCATGGCCGTGGAGACCGTCAGCCGCAATCTCGACCGCGACGAACCGGCGAAGGCCGAGCTCACCCTCCTCGACTGGCCCTTCGCCACCGCCGCCCGCGCCGGCGACATCGCCGACCACACCCGGGGACTCGCCGCGGACAACCCCGACCTCCCGGCCCTCTACGCCCGCGTCGAGGAACGCCTCACGCAGAAGCTGGCGGACGCCCCCGGCGACCGCCTCCTCGCCGCCCGCACCGGCGCCATGACCCTCGCCGACTACCTGGTCACCCGTACCGTCGAACTCGTCGTCCACACCGACGACCTGAACGCCGCCGTCCCCGGCCTCGACATCCCCCACGACCGCCAGGCCCTCGCCGCCTGCACCCGCCTCCTCGCCGACGCCCTCGCCGCGAAGGCGCCCGGCGGCTCGACCGAGGTGCGGATCCCGCCGTACGCCGTCGTGCAGTGCGTCGAAGGGCCGAGGCACACCCGGGGCACCCCGCCCAACGTCGTCGAGACCGACCCGCTGACCTGGATCCGGCTCGCGACCGGGCGGGTGGCGTGGCAGGACGCCGTGGCGGAGGCCAGGGTGAGCGCGAGCGGGGAGCGGGCGGACCTGGGCGGGCTGCTGCCGCTCATGGGCTGACGGGCGACAAGCGGAACCGAGCGGAACCGGTCCGGTGTCCCTCCCGTCCCACCGGCATGGACACACTCGGCATGGACAAACCGCAGCGACTGGCCGCTCTCGCCGCACTCACCCTCCTCCCGCTCGCCGTGGCCTGCGGCAACGAAAAAGCGGGCAGCGACACCGTCGGCACGGGGGCGGCGGCCTCCGTCACCGGCGTCCACTGGGCTGTCGACGACATCACCGTGGACGGGAAGAAGAGCGCCGCTCCGAACAGCGCCTGGCTGCGCATCGCCGACGGCGGCGAGGTCAAGGGCAACCTCGGCTGCAACAACTTCGGCGCCGACGCCGCCTTCGCCGACAGCCACGTCACCTTCGACAAGATGCAGGCGACCGAGATGGCCTGCGACGGCGTCCCCACGGACTTCGAGACGACCCTCGCCCGCACCCTCTCCGCCGGCGACCTCACCGCCGAGGTCAAGGGCGACAAGCTCACCCTCACCACCGCGGACGGCGACCGCGTCGCCCTCACCAAGCAGGAGGCCGCCCTGCTCAAGGGCACGAAGTGGACCATCACCAGCCCCGACACCGACGGCAAGGCCCACCTCACCTTCGACGAGAAGACCGGAATGGTCAGCGGCAGTCTCGGCTGCAACAAGGTGAGGGCCACCGCGACGGTGAGCGACGGCAGTATCACGCTCGGCACCGCGTCCACCACCCGAATGATGTGCGACACCTCACTCATGGATACGGAGAAGAGCCTCCTGAAGCTCTTCGACGGCACGGTGAAGTACGCACTCGATCACCGCAATCTCACTCTGACCAGCGAAAACGGCGAGCGCGTGAGCGCGGCCGCCGCCGAGTGATCCTTTACGGGCGCGTATCCCCAATTCGGACCAGTGGTCGATCTCGCCTACACTCGATGGCGTGCCACGTGGTGACGGTCGACTCAATCACGATCTGCTTCCCGGCGAGAAAGGCCCCCAGGACGCTTGCGGCGTCTTCGGTGTCTGGGCTCCGGGCGAAGAGGTCGCAAAGCTCACGTACTTCGGGCTCTACGCCCTCCAGCATCGGGGCCAGGAATCCGCGGGAATCGCGGTCAGCAACGGCTCCCAGATCCTCGTCTTCAAGGACATGGGCCTGGTCTCCCAGGTCTTCGACGAGACCTCGCTCGGTTCGCTCCAGGGTCACATCGCGGTGGGCCACGCCCGCTACTCGACCACCGGCGCCTCCGTGTGGGAGAACGCCCAGCCGACGTTCCGCGCCACCGCGCACGGCTCCATCGCGCTCGGCCACAACGGCAACCTGGTCAACACGGCCCAGCTCGCCGAGATGGTCGCCGACCTGCCCAAGCAGGAGGGCGGCCGTACCCCGCGCGTCGCGGCCACCAACGACACCGACCTGCTGACCGCGCTGCTCGCGGCCCAGGTCGACGAGGACGGCAAGCCGCTGACCATCGAGGAGGCCGCCCACCAGGTCCTCCCGCAGGTCAAGGGCGCCTTCAGCCTCGTCTTCATGGACGAGCACACCCTCTACGCCGCCCGCGACCCGCAGGGCATCCGCCCGCTGGTCCTCGGCCGCCTGGAGCGCGGCTGGGTCGCCGCGTCCGAGTCCGCCGCCCTCGACATCGTCGGCGCCAGCTACGTCCGCGAGATCGAGCCGGGTGAGTTCGTCGCCATCGACGAGAACGGCCTGCGCACCTCGCGATTCGCGGAAGCGAAGCCCAAGGGCTGTGTCTTCGAGTACGTCTACCTGGCCCGCCCGGACACCGACATCGCCGGCCGGAACGTGTACCTCTCCCGCGTGGAGATGGGCCGCCGCCTCGCGAAGGAAGCCCCGGTCGAGGCCGATCTGGTCATAGCGACCCCGGAGTCCGGCACCCCGGCCGCCATCGGCTACGCGGAGGCGAGCGGCATCCCGTTCGGTGCGGGTCTGGTGAAGAACGCGTACGTCGGCCGTACGTTCATCCAGCCCTCGCAGACCATCCGCCAGCTCGGCATCCGCCTGAAGCTGAACCCGCTGAAGGAAGTCATCAAGGGCAAGCGGCTGGTCGTCGTCGACGACTCGATCGTGCGCGGCAACACCCAGCGCGCCCTGGTCCGCATGCTCCGCGAGGCAGGAGCGGCCGAGGTCCACATCCGGATCTCGTCCCCGCCCGTGAAGTGGCCGTGCTTCTTCGGCATCGACTTCGCCACCCGCGCCGAGCTCATCGCCAACGGCATGACCATCGAGGAGATCGGCACCTCGCTCGGCGCCGACTCCCTGTCGTACATCTCCATCGACGGCATGATCGAGGCGACCACCATCGCCAAGCCGAACCTGTGCCGCGCCTGCTTCGACGGCGAGTACCCGATGGAGCTCCCGGACCCCGAGCTGCTCGGCAAGCAGCTCCTGGAGACCGAGCTCGCGGCCGGTACGGCCGCCCCGGCTGCCGTCGACGCGATCCGTCGCCCGTAAGCCCCGTAACCAACCCGAAAGATCCCAGGCAATGTCTGAGACTGTTGTGCCCGGCGGCGCTTCCTACGCGGCCGCAGGCGTCGACATCGAGGCGGGCGACCGCGCGGTCGAGCTGATGAAGGAGTGGGTCAAGAAGACGCAGCGCCCCGAGGTCCTCGGCGGCCTCGGCGGTTTCGCCGGCCTCTTCGACGCCTCCGCCCTCAAGCGCTACGAGCGCCCGCTGCTCGCCTCCGCCACCGACGGCGTCGGCACCAAGGTCGACGTCGCCCGCCAGATGGGCGTCTACGACACCATCGGCCACGACCTGGTCGCCATGGTCATGGACGACATCGTGGTGTGCGGCGCCGAGCCGCTGTTCATGACCGACTACATCTGCGTCGGCAAGGTTCACCCCGAGCGGGTCGCCGCCATCGTCAAGGGCATCGCGGAAGGCTGTGTGCTGGCCGGCTGCGCCCTGGTGGGCGGCGAGACGGCCGAGCACCCGGGTCTGCTCGGCGAGGACGACTTCGACGTGGCGGGCGCCGGAACGGGCGTCGTGGAGGCCGACCGGCTGCTGGGCGCCGATCGCATCCGTACGGGTGACACGGTGATCGCCATGGCGGCGTCCGGCCTTCACTCGAACGGGTACTCGCTGGTCCGGCACGTCCTGCTGAACCAGGCCGGTCTCGCCCTGGACGCGCAGATCGACGACCTCGGCCGCACCCTCGGCGAGGAGCTGCTGGAGCCGACCAAGATCTACTCGCTGGACTGCCTGGCCCTCACCCGGACGACGGACGTGCACGCGTTCAGCCACGTCACGGGTGGCGGTCTGGCCGCGAACCTGGCCCGCGTGATCCCGGACGACCTCCATGCGATCGTCGACCGCTCCACCTGGACCCCGGCCCCGATCTTCGACCTCGTCGGGAAGACCGGCTCTGTCGAGCTCCTGGAGCTGGAGAAGACCCTGAACATGGGCGTCGGCATGATCGCGATCGTGCCGGAGGAGTCCACGGACGCGGCGCTGGCGACGCTGGCCGACCGAGGCGTGGACGCCTGGGTCGCGGGCGAGATCACGGACAGGGGCGACCAGGAGACGGGCGCCGCCCTCGTCGGCACGTATTCAAATTAAACGCGCCGCCGGCTGAAGACCTGCGGGCAGCACAGAACCCGGCCGGTGACCGAGGTCACCGACCGGGTGAGTGCTCAATGCAAAGTCAAGCGCCGCGACGCTGCTCCGAGGGGTCCTCGTCCTGATCCTCGTCGTCGTCCTCATAGAGGTCGGCGTACTTGGAGTACAGGTCGTCGTCCTGCTCATCGTCCTCGAAGCGATCGCCGTTCGGCGACTGGTTCGATGTCGATGCGCCCAGCTCTTCAGCCAGGCGTGACAGGTCCGTCCCACCGCTGTTGTACTTCAGCTGGCGGGCGACCTTCGTCTGCTTGGCCTTGGCCCGGCCGCGCCCCATGGCTCGACCCCCTCAACGACGGGGCTCGACGGCCCCAGAGTCTGACACGCGTTCATGTTCCGGAACGGACTCTCGATGGAGAGGCCGGTCCGTAGGGCTTCCACGGTACCTGAGCCCGCGCCCATACGGTACGTCGCCCGCAGCACAGGCGTGTGCCCAGGACCTTCGAGGTGCCCTGTCCTCGCTGGTCAACGGCGATTTTAACCACTTACCGGCGGTCGACCCGCCGGTAGAAGTGAGAGTTCTCTCCAACTGCCCACCGGCGGGTACCGGCCAAACCCGTGTTATGGGTTGCGGCCGGCTCGGTTCCCCGGCTCAGATCGCCCTGCGCGCCTCCGCCATCCGCTGCTCGGCGATCCGGTCGGCCGCGGCGGCCGGCGGAATCCCATCTGCCTTCGCACGTGCGAATATGGCCAGCGTGGTGTCGTAGATCTTCGCGGCCTTCGCCTTGCACCGCTCGAAGTCGAACCCGTGCAGCTCGTCGGCGACCTGGATGACACCGCCGGCGTTCACCACGTAGTCGGGCGCGTAGAGGATCCCGCGGTCGGCGATGTCCTTCTCGACGCCCGGGTGGGCGAGCTGGTTGTTGGCCGCGCCGCACACCACCTTGGCGGTCAGCACCGGCACGGTGTCGTCGTTCAGGGCGCCGCCGAGCGCGCAGGGGGCGTAGATGTCGAGGCCCTCGACGCGGATCAGGGTCGCGGTGTCGGCGACGGCCGTGACGCCCGTCGGGTGGGCGGCGAGGATCCGGCCGACGGCCTCCTCGCGCACGTCCGTGATGACGACCTCGGCACCCTCCGCGCGCAGGTGCTCCGCCAGGTGGTGGCCGACCTTGCCGACGCCCGCGATGCCGACCTTGCGGCCGCGCAGCGACGGATCGCCCCACAGGTGCTGGGCGGAGGCGCGCATGCCCTGGTAGACGCCGAAGGCGGTGAGCACGGAGGAGTCGCCCGCGCCGCCGTTCTCCGGGGAGCGGCCGGTCGTCCAGCGGCACTCGCGGGCCACGACGTCCATGTCGGCGACGTACGTACCGACGTCGCAGGCGGTGACGTACCGGCCACCGAGCGAGGCCACGAACCGGCCGTACGCGAGCAGCAGCTCCTCGCTCTTGATCCGGTCCGGGTCGCCGATGATCACGGCCTTGCCGCCGCCGTGGTCGAGACCGGCCATGGCGTTCTTGTACGACATCCCGCGCGCGAGGTTCAGGGCGTCGGCGACGGCCTCTTCCTCGGTCGCGTACGGGTAGAAGCGCGTACCGCCGAGGGCCGGGCCCAGAGCGGTGGAGTGGATGGCGATGACGGCCTTGAGGCCGCTGGCGCGGTCCTGGCAGAGCACTACTTGCTCATGACCCCCCTGATCCGAGTGGAACAGGGTGTGCAGGACGCCGTGTGTTACGTCGGTCACTGTGGTGACTCCTGAGTACGTTGCGGCGATTGGAGCGAGCTCCCGTACGGGTGGCGGGGGCTGTGAGCATGAGATTAGACCCGTGAGCGGCCCGCCGACCCGCAGAGCTCAGGATCACCTACTCCCGGAGTAAGGCCGTGCGACGATTTGCATAGTTTTCCCGCACGTCTGTAGGCGGGTTTCGCAGGTTTTCCTGGCAGACGGCGGGGGAGGGAGCAGGCGTGCCCAAGGTGTCCTCGGTGATCGTCCCGTACGCGGCCTATCTGCGCGTGTACGAGCCGCTGGCCGCCTTCCCGGAGCCGGAGCGCGGCCACTGGGCCCGCTACGCCCGCCGCCCCGACCGCCCGTCGTACCAGGACGAACTGCGCCGCTCCCTGGCCGACTTGCTGCCCACGCCACCCGTCGCCGTCCCCGTGCACGAGAGCAGCGACGCCTTCGTGCTGGAGGTCGACGGGGTGCTGTGCGTGTGCCCGTGGCGCACCCGGCTGCGCGGCTGGCAGGCCCTCGGGGAGCTCCCCGACGAGCTGCCGAAGCCGGTGCTGGACGCGGTGCTGCCGGAGGTCGTACGGCGCCAGGCGGCCCAGGACTACGAGCGCTGGCTGGCCCGCAACCCGGACGCCCGGCCCTGGATCCGCACCTCGACCTGGCAGGTGCCGCTGCACTGGTTCGTGCTGGTGTCGGACGAGGAGCGGCGCTTCGACAAGGGCTCGGGCGAGGTTCCGCCGATGCTGCGCTACCGGACGCCGATGGTGCAGGCGCGGCGGCGGGTGGCGCGGGCGCTGCGGACGCTGAAGGACGCCATCGACGAAGGGCCGCTCATCGACGGCCTGGTGGACGTGGGGCGCTGGCTGGAGGAGTTCCACCCGCGCTCGCTGGTCGAGCTGGACTACGGCGGCCTGGTGCACACCCTGCCGGCCGGCGACCTGGAGGACGATCACTCGGCGGCCGATGTGGCCGCCGGCATCGAGGCGCTGCGGCTCGGCGACGGGGCGGCCGCGGGGGAGGCGTACGCGCGGCTCGTGGAGCGGTGGCGGGCGGTGCGCGACCGGCGGTCGGCGAACTGAGCCGGTTGATGTGACCTGGCGCACTGTCCCCGGTGTGACCTGAGGCACTGCGTTGGGTGTGACCTGACGCACTGTGTGATGTAACGAACTGGCGTTTGACGGGGCGCCCGTTTTGGGGTTTCGTGCTCGCTCTGAGGTTCTTGATGCCTCGTCAACATGGGACGTAGGACCCGATCCGGGCGTATGCATCAAGGATGCGTCAACGCGCGTAAGCGTGACGGACCGCACGTACGCGGCCCTTGCGCCCCTAACCCACCCTCGTGCCAAAATAGGACAAGGAGTCCGGGGAGGACTCTCTCTCGACATTGCACGCTTTGGGGGGTCTTGTGACTCCTGCGCGCCACTGTGACTGATCGTCACAGTGGCGTGACTGTCCGCTATGGCATGGTCCATCGGCTTCCGTCGCTGATGAACACCTGGGAGGGCAATTCCATCGGTTTGGCCGACGCGGCTGGACAGATGGTGTAGTTGTAGTGCCGAGGACAAGCCGTTCGTCCTATAACCGACTCGACTCGCGTCCGCCATTTCGGGCAACGCGGGTCAAGGTGCAGAATTTAGAGGAAAGAACCGAGAAGGTTCGGTTCTCCCGAGGAGGCCGCTCATGACCGCTCGCACCCCTGATGCCGAGCCGCTGCTGACCCCGGCTGAGGTCGCCACCATGTTCCGCGTGGACCCGAAGACGGTCACGCGGTGGGCGAAGGCCGGGAAGCTCACGTCCATCCGTACGCTCGGCGGGCACCGCCGCTACCGCGAGGCTGAGGTCCGCGCACTGCTCGCGGGTATCCCGCAGCAGCGCAGCGAGGCCTGAACAACTGCATAACCGGGCAAACCGGCGGTTCCCCCAACTCGCCGTGGCGCCCGAACTCTAGCTCCAAGCGACGCGGGTTCTGCCCCAACAGGGCCCACGCCCAAGCCGAACAGAGCTTCGCAGGCACGCAACAAGGGTGCGTCGTAGATCGCGCTGGACTCCGCCGGGTCCAGCGCGATCTTTTTTGTGTGCGGAGTGTGTGCCGGCCGGTGTCCTGTGGGCAGGCTTGTCGGAGTCTGGGGAGGGGGGTCGGATCTCCTGTGGACTCGCTCTGGGTGGTTGCTGAGCGTGTGCGGGCCGATCCTTCTCAGTTGGTGCAATTGCACATATTAAATTGACCAGTTGTAGGCGGGGTGTAAGTACCGCGTTCCCGGAAACTCATGCGGTGACACCCGTCACACGCCTCGATGCTTGTTGCCGCTGGCCGGTGTGCGCTAAAGGGGCGCGCGAGGCTCCAGCACCCCATCGCTGAGCGGGAGTTGACGCCCGCGAGGCGTCACGTGGTGGAAGCGCTTTCGTCCTCGGTGACCTCGGCGGGGGCCCTCTGAGGGACGCGTGGGGCGGAGTCCATCGCCAGGCGGAGCAGGCGGTGGCAGATCGGGCAGTGGCGGGTCAGATGGCGATAGGAGGAGGCAGCCGACAGGTGCGCGCGGAGCAACGCCCGCGTTTCGTGCCTTGCCGATGCCGCCATACGCCACCTCCAGGGGGCCACGCCGGGAAGAGCCCTGACTTCTGGGTACCGAGCGAATGTGACGCCGTCAAGGTGGCGGGGGGCTCCGCGGGGCCGACGGCCCCTGTGACCCGGCGTTGCCATGGCCGCCCTCTCGGGGGGCCTGCGGCCCCCAGGCCCCCCGCTTCGGCCCTGAAGGGGCCTCGTCCTCAATCGCCGGACGGGCTGCCTGATGCCGGCCGGTGCTGGATGCGTGGACCTGGTCATGAACAAGGCCCGCATCCCCCATGGGGGCGCGGGCCTCGATTTGATGACTGAAGCCCGCACCGTTATGCCGGTGCGGGCCTCTTCACTGCGGTCCTGACGGGATTTGAACCCGCGGCCTCCACCTTGACAGGGTGGCGAGCACTCCAAACTGCTCCACAGGACCAGGTTTTGCTGCGCCATTCGTGCGTTGCGCTGCGAGAAGAGACTGTACAGGAGGGTGAGCCCGCCGGTCGAACTCACCCAGCGTGCGCGCCCCGTTACGGCGCCAGCGCGTCGATCGTCTTCACGATCCGCTTGTCGGAGATGGGGTACGCCGTGCCCAGCGCGTGGGCGAAGTAGCTGACGCGGAGTTCCTCCAGCATCCAGCGGACGTCCAGGACCTGCTGCGGCACCGGGCGGCCCTGCGGCATCTGCTCCAGGAGCCAGGCGTACTCGTCCCGCATCTCGTGGACCTTCTCCATGCGCGTGGTGTCGCGCTGGACGTTCGTCGGCATCTGCTGCAGGCGGCGGTCCACCGCGATCAGATACCGCATCAGGTCGGGCAGGCGCCGCAACCCCGCCTCGGTCACGAAACCGGGCTTCACAAGGGCGTCCAGCTGCCCCCGCACGTCCGTGAGGTTCGCGAGCAGGGCCGGGCTGCGTACGGCCTTCAGGCGGCGTTCAGCGGCCTGCCAGGCGGCGAGGACCTGCTGCACCTGGCCCACTGTACGGACCGTCGTGTCGACGATCTCGGCGCGCACCTTGTCGTACAGCTTCCGGTACGACTCCTCGTCCCACGCCGGCCCGCCGAAGTCCCCGATCAGCCGGTCCGCCGCCGCCATCGCGCAGTCGTCGAAGAGGGCCTGGATGGAGCCGTGGGGGTTCGCGGACAGGGCGAGCTTCTGGGCGTTCGTGAGCTTCTCGGACGCGAACTTCGCCGGGTTGACCGGGATGTTGCGGAGGATCAGCCGACGCGTGCCCTTCCACATCGCCTGCTGCTGCTCCGCCTCCGTGTCGAAGAGGCGGACCGAGACCGTGTCGCCGTCGTCGACGAGCGCCGGGTACGCCTTGACCGGCTGACCGGCTCGGCGGGTCTCGAAGACGCGGGTGAGGGAGCCGATGGTCCAGTCCGTCAGGCCCTTGCGCTCCAGGGACTCGCCGCCCTCGCGGGACGCGGTGGCCGCCGCGGCCTGGGAGAGGGCCTTGCGTGCCTTCGGCTTCAGGCGGAGCTTCAGGGCCTCCAGGTCCTTGTCCTCGGCCAGCTTGCGGCGCCGCTCGTCGATGATCCGGAAGGTGATGCGCAGGTGCTCCGGGACCTTCGTCCAGTCGAAGTCGTCCGCCTCGAAGGGCACGCCTACCATGCGCTTCAGTTCGCGGGCCATCGTCGTCGTCAGCGGCTCCTGCAGCGGGACGGCCGTATCGAGGAACCGCTTCGCGAAGTTCGGCGCCGGCACGTAGTTACGGCGGATCGGCTTGGGGAGGGAACGGATCAGCTCCGTCACCAGTTCCTCCCTGAGGCCCGGGATCTGCCAGTCGAAGCCCTCGTCCGTGACCTGGTTGAGGACCTGCAGCGGGATGTGGACGGTCACGCCGTCGGCGTCCGCGCCCGGCTCGAACTGGTAGGTGACGCGGAACTTCAGCTGTCCCTGGCGCCAGGAGTCCGGATAGTCAGCCTTGGTGACCGCCTCCGCCGACTCCCGGATGAGCATCTCGCGCTCGAAGTCCAGGAACTCGGGCTCCTCGTGCCGTTTGCGCTTCCACCAGGAGTCGAAGTGGGCGCCGGAGACGACGTGGTCGGGGACCCTCTGGTCGTAGAAGTCGAACAGCGTCTCGTCGTCCACAACGATGTCGCGGCGCCGCGCCCGGTGCTCCAACTCCTCGACCTCGCTGAGGAGTTTGCGGTTGTCGGCGAAGAACTTGTGGTGTGTGCGCCAGTCGCCCTCGACCAGGGCGTTGCGGATGAACAGCTCGCGGCTGGCCTCCGGGTCGATACGGCCGTAGTTCACCTTGCGCTGGGCGATGATCGGGACGCCGTACAGCGTGACCTTCTCGTACGCCATCACCGCCGCCTGGTCCTTCTCCCAGTGCGGTTCGGAGTACGTGCGCTTGAGGAGGTGCTCGGCGAGCGGTTCGACCCACTCGGGTTCGATCTTCGCGTTGACGCGGGCCCACAGGCGGCTCGTCTCCACCAGCTCCGCCGACATCACGAAGCGCGGCGGCTTCTTGAAGAGGGCCGAGCCCGGGAAGATCGCGAACTTGGCGTTGCGGGCGCCGATGTACTCGTTGCGACCGCCGTCCTTGCGCGCGCTCCCCGGGCCGGAGTCCTTGGACTCCTTCACGTCCTTCATGCCGATGTGGGAGAGCAGGCCCGCGAGGAGCGAGACGTGGACGCGGTCGGCGGGGGCGTCGTCCTCGTTGAGGTGGATGCCCATCTGCTTGGCGACCGTTCTCAACTGCGTGTAGATGTCCTGCCATTCGCGAATGCGCAGGAAGTTCAGGTACTCCTGCTTGCACATCCGGCGGAAGGACGACGAGCCGCGTTCGCGCTGCTGCTCGCGGACGTAGCGCCAGAGGTTGAGGTAGGCGAGGAAGTCGCTCGTCTCGTCCTTGAAGCGGGCGTGCTGCTGGTCGGCCTGGGCCTGCTTGTCGGCGGGGCGCTCGCGCGGGTCCTGGATGGAGAGCGCGGCCGCTATGACCATGACCTCGCGGACACAGCCGTTCTTGTCGGCCTCCAGGACCATCCGGGCCAGGCGCGGGTCGACGGGCAGCTGGGCGAGCTTGCGGCCGGTGTCCGTGAGCCGCTTGCGTACGTCCTTCTGCGTCGGGTCCAGCGCGCCGAGCTCCTGCAGGAGTTGCACGCCGTCGCGGATGTTGCGGTGGTCCGGCGGGTCGATGAAGGGGAACTTCTCGATGTCGCCGAGCCCGGCCGCGGTCATCTGCAGGATCACGGAGGCGAGGTTCGTACGGAGGATCTCCGCGTCCGTGAACTCCGGGCGGGCGAGGAAGTCGTCCTCGGAGTACAGGCGGATGCAGATGCCGTCCGACGTACGGCCGCAGCGGCCCTTGCGCTGGTTGGCGCTGGCCTGCGAGATCGCCTCGATGGGGAGCCGCTGGACCTTGGTGCGGTGGCTGTACCGGCTGATCCGGGCGAAGCCGGGGTCGATGACGTACTTGATGCCAGGGACCGTGAGGGACGTCTCGGCGACGTTCGTAGCCAGAACGATCCTGCGCCCGGTGTGGGGCTGGAAGACGCGGTGCTGCTCGGCGTGCGAGAGGCGGGCGTAGAGGGGGAGGACCTCGGTGAAGCGGTAGTTCTTCTTCACGAGCGCGTCGGCGGTGTCCCTGATCTCCCGCTCTCCGGAGAGGAAGACGAGGATGTCGCCCTTGCCCTCGGCCTGGAGCTCCTCGACGGCATCGCAGATCGCGGTGATCTGGTCGCGGTCGGCGTCGTCACCGTCCTCTTCGAGGAGCGGGCGGTAGCGCACCTCGACCGGATACGTCCGCCCGCTGACCTCGACGATCGGGGCGTCACCGAAGTGCCGGGAGAAGCGTTCGGGGTCGATGGTCGCCGAGGTGATGACGACCTTGAGGTCGGGGCGCTTCGGCAGCAGCTGGGACAGGTACCCGAGCAGGAAGTCGATGTTGAGAGACCGCTCGTGGGCCTCGTCGATGATGATCGTGTCGTACGCGCGCAGCTCGCGGTCGGTCTGGATCTCGGCGAGCAGGATGCCGTCGGTCATCAGCTTGATGAAGGTGGCGTCCGGGTTCACCTGGTCGGTGAAGCGGACCTTCCAGCCGACGGACTCGCCGATCGGGCTGTTCATCTCTTCCGCGACCCGCTCGGCCACGGTACGGGCGGCGATACGGCGGGGCTGGGTGTGCCCGATCATGCCGCGTACGCCGCGCCCGAGCTCGAGGCAGATCTTGGGGATCTGCGTGGTCTTCCCGGACCCGGTCTCGCCGGCGACGATCACGACCTGGTGGTCGCGGATGGCGGCCGCGATCTCGTCCTTCTTCTGGCTGACCGGCAGCTGCTCGGGGTACGTGACCGCGGGCACGCCGACGCGGCGGGCGGCGATACGCTCCTCGCCCTTGGCGATCTCCGCCTCGATCTCGGCGAGCACGGCGGCGCGCGCCTCCGGCTTACGGATCTTGCGCGCGCCTTCGAGCCGCCGGCCGAGCCGGTGCGCGTCGCGCAGGGAGAGCTCGGACAGGCGGGGGGCCAGGGGGCCGATGGCGGGGGCAGGGTGCGTAGACATACGCGGTCCAGGATCTCATCCCGGGCAAAGAAGGGGCGAACCCTTTTGGGCCCGCCCCCGCTCACGTCGCCCGACGGGCGTCACAGCACGTCGACGTAGTCCTCCCGGCCGCTGCCCACGAAGTGCTTGCTGTCGGGATACAGGTGGACGGCCACCCAGGTGCCGTCCTGCCGGGCGGTGAAGCCCTTGCTGAAGGATCCGTTCGTTCTCGTGGTGACGGTGGCCATCTGGTACCAGGTGCTCTGGCCCTTGGGCCGGAAGAGGATCTGCACCTGCTTGCCGCCGTAGGCCCTCCACGTCGACGAGCCGGCCAGGCGCTCCTGGAGCACGCCCTTCACGGTGATCGTCCGGCCCTTGTACACGGGCTCGGGGGACGCGTTGCCGTCCTTGACGCGGGTGAGGGCGCGGTTCTTGCGCAGGCTCTTGCTGACGGTGCCCAGGATGTCCTTGGTGGTGGATCCGGCGTAGCGCAGTCGCCAGTAGCCGTCCGTGTAGCCCGGCAGCCGCTCGACGATGAACTGCGAGCCGAAGCTGGTCTTCACGGTCTTCTTGGTGGTCCAGCCCGTCGTGCCGTTGGCCGAGTACTGGATGTCGACGCTGATCTGGTCACTGGTGTCGCGCCCGATCAGGTCGAGGGAGCCGGTGACCTCGAGCTGCGCGTACTTGTCGATCCGCGCCGTGAACTCCGTGAACTGCGTCCGCGCGGTGACGGCCACGGTGACGTCGGCGGTCGCGGTGCGCTGGATGAACGGGTTGTACGGGTACGACCGGAAGGCCACCTCGTAGACGCTCTTGCTGCCGTACGGGGCCCGCACGAAGGAGAAGCGGCCGTTCGCGTCGGTGGTCGACTCGACGGGGCTGCAGGTGGTGCAGTCCTTGTAGTCCATCTCCAGCGGGACGCCGGCCAGCGGCTTCCACTCCGTGCCGTACTGGTACTGGAGCGTGCCGGTGACGTCGACCTTGTCGCCGGCGGTGACGTGGAAGCTGCTCTTGTCCAGGACGAACCGGGTCGGCGCGGCCTTCGGGCGGACGTCGATCCAGGGGCTGGTGGCGAAGCCGAGGTCGCCGTTGTACTGGGCGAAGGTCCAGCCGCCCGCGGTCACCTCGTGGGAGGCCGAGAAGTGGCCGGCGTCGTCCGTGACGGCGGTCGTCTCGTCGTTCTGGTCGAACGTGAGGTCCACCGTGGCACCGGGCAGCGGCACCGTCTCGCGGGTGCTGGGGTCGCGCATGACCATGTCGCCGGTGGCGGTGACCGTCCTGTGCTCGATGTCCGGCTCGGTCGGCGTGACCGCGAAACCACTGATGACGGGCTGCTTCTGGTAGTGCAGCGTGCCCGCGTTCCGCTGGACGGTGGTCTCGCCCGCGGTGTTCGTGGCCTCCACGTCGATCGTGTAGTCGCCGAGGGCGTCCAGGTGGACGGGCTGGGAGGTCCAGATCCCGTCCCACGAGCTGATCCAGTACTTCTGGGTGAAGTCGGTGACCGTGGCGACCGGCGTCTCCGACTCGCTGCTGCCGACGGGGCGCAGCGCCGCGGTGACCTTGTCGATCTCACCGCTGTAGTTGAGCCGTACTCGGATGACCGACCAGTCGGCCTGATCGCTCGACGCCGACTGGACGGTCGGCGCCGCGGCCTGGGCCGTGCCGGGCACGGCGAGTGTGGAGAACAGGACGGCGACAGCCGTCACCAGTCCTCTGGTGATGCGTCTCAAGAACCCCCCTCAGGCTCCTTGTGAGCGACGAAACCCCCCACCGGTGTCCGGTGGGGGGTTTCGTACTGTGTGGCTGGGGCCGGGGTCGAACCGGCGACCTTCCGCTTTTCAGGCGGACGCTCGTACCAACTGAGCTACCCAGCCACGAGGCTTCGAGAAGCCCCAGCGGTCCTGACGGGATTTGAACCCGCGGCCTCCACCTTGACAGGGTGGCGAGCACTCCAAACTGCTCCACAGGACCAAGCGATGTGTACGACAGTGTCGCACACCGTACTGCGTGCCCCCAACGGGATTCGAACCCGTGCTACCGCCTTGAAAGGGCGGCGTCCTAGGCCGCTAGACGATGAGGGCTATCGGCCCGCCTGGGCGCTTCTCAGCGCGTCGGGGACGTGAGAAGCATATGGGATGGCGGGAGGTATCGCCAAAACGGTTTACGGGACGCGGGCGGGGGACGGGCTCGGAGGGCTGGGAGAGGGGCTCGAAGGGCTCGGGGAGTCCGTCGCGCCTGGCTGGTTCTCCTCGGGCAGGTGGCGGCGTACCTCCGCCGTCGTCAGGCCCAGGCCGCCCAGTTCGATCTCGTCCCAGGCCTGGAGGCGGCGCGTGTCGCGGTCGAAGTAGAGGATCGACGTCTGGATGGGGTCGGGGTGTTTGCCCTCGATCGCGCGCAGGCCGCTGCCGCCCGTGGAGCCCTCGATGCGCAGCCGGGTGCCGTACGGCAGGACCTCCATCTCCTGATGGTGGAGGTGGCCGGCGAGGACCAGCGGGACCTCGCCGTCGGTCTGGCGGGCCGCCACCGGTTCGTGGGCGATGGCCACGTCGACGGGGGTGCCGGCGGCCTCCTGGTCGCGCAGAGAGGTGGCCAGGCGGGCGCCGGCCAGTTCGTTCGCCGCGTCGCCGCCGGGGACCTGGGAGCGGTCGGGGGTGAACTGGGGGTCGCCGATGCCGGCGAAGCGCAGGCCGGCGATGGTCTTGGCCTTGCCGTCGTCCAGGACGTGGACGTTCTTCAGGCCTTCCAGGTAGCGCTGGGTGAGCCGCGAGTCGTGGTTGCCGCGGACCCAGACGTAGGGGGCGCCGAGGTCCTCGATGGGGTCCAGGAAGCCGTTCTCGGCGGCGGTGCCGTGGTCCATGGTGTCGCCGGAGTCGACGATCACGTTGACCTTGTACTGGTCGACGAGCGAGGCGATGATCTTCCAGCTCGCCGGGTTGAGGTGGATGTCGGAGACGTGCAGGACACGGATGGTGCTCGGGTCCGGGGCGTAGGCGGGGAGCGTGGAGGTGGCGTCGTAGAGCTTGGTCACGTTGGTGACCAGGCGGGCCAACTCCTTCTGGTAGACGTCGAATTCGGTGACGATGCTGCGTGCGTTGCCGACCAGGGACGGGGCGGAGGAGAGCAGGCCCGAGAACTTCGGCTCCAGGACCGATTCGGGGTTCCAGGTGGCGAACGCCGTGCCGCCTGAGGCGGCCAGGAGGGTGAGGGCGAGGCCGCCGGCCGCGAGGGCCCGGCGGGGGCGGCGGTAGACGGCGAGGCCGAGGGCGGTGGCGCCGGTGACGACGGCCACACAGCTGCGCAGGGCCAGGTCGCGGGTGCCGTGGGTGACGTCCTGGGTGACCTCGTCCTGGAGGCCGGAGAGGCGTTCGGGGTGGTCGACGAGGGCCTGGGCGCGGGCGGGGTCGAGCTGGTCGACGTTGACGTCCAGGCGGACGGGGGCGAAGTGGCTGTCCAGGTGGAGGGCGCCGAGCGGGGAGACGTTGATCTTCGTGCCGCCGGTGAGGGAGGGGCGCAGGGTCATCGTCGTGTTCATGGGGCCGACCGGGGCGCGGACGTTGCCGACGATCAGCAGGCCGAGCCAGGCGCCGAGGAGCACGACCGTGACCAGGCCGACGGCTCGAGTCCAGGGGTGGGGCTGGCTGACGAGTTCCGGGGTGGGGAGCGGGCGGCGGGTGGCGATGGGGGTCCCCCCGCGCGAGGTTGTTCGAGCGTGGGGGAGGCGGGCCAGGGCGCGTGGGGCCCTGGGGAGCTGACCGAGGACCTTCATGACTGCGGCGGGGACGCGGGCCATTGGTCCCGTATGCCCAAGTGCCGGGGTGGATATGCGGGGCTGTTGGCGGCTCTCGTACGGCGGTGTCGTACCCGACAATGGGCCTGTGCTGGAGATGACGCGCGAGGAGTTCGAGGAACTGGTCGGCGAGGCGCTGGACCGGATTCCACCGGAGTTGACGCGGCTGATGGACAACGTCGCGGTGTTCGTCGAGGACGAACCGCCCGTGGACGATCCCGAGCTGCTCGGGTTGTACGAGGGGACTCCGCTGACCGAGCGCGGGGAGTGGTACGCCGGGGTGCTGCCGGATCGGATCACGATCTACCGGGGGCCGACGCTGCGGATGTGCGAGTCGCGGGAGGAGGTCGTCGAGGAGACCGAGGTGACGGTGGTGCACGAGATCGCGCATCACTTCGGGATCGACGACGCGCGGCTGCATGCTCTCGGCTACGGGTGAGCGGGCGCCGAAACCGGTGTCGAGGCTGTGCCGCCGGGCGCGTGTCCTCTTGTGGGCGGCGGGAGTTGGGCATGTTGACTTCTTCGCCCGCCCTTGGAGGTGGCTCGCGTGCGCCCCTTGTACGTACCCGTCCGTCTGACCGCCACGGTCATGGCCGTCGCTGCTGCCGCCGGCTGCATGAGCGTGAGCGACGACGGCGGAGGCGGGAGTGCGAAGCCGTCGCAGTCGGCCGGGCAGCGGGGTGGTGAGGCCCCCGACGGGGGGTCGGCCGTGTCCGGTGGCGGGGCCGGCGCCGGAGTCCACGCGGAGGGCGGCCAGCGGGAGAAGGACAAGGGCAAGGACGGCAAGGGCGGGCGGGGGAAGAAGGCCGGGGAGTCCGCGGTTCCCTCGGCTTCGCCGTCCGCGGCGGCGAGCGCGTCCGCTCCGGCGGGGGGCAAGCCGGTACGGCCGGGGCAGAGCGAGCAGCCGGGGCCCACGCGCCCGGCCGATCCGACGCCCACCCGGACGCCGGACCCCGTGCCGACGCCGACCGAGCAGCCGACGTCCGCCACGCCGACGCCCACGCAGGCCGAGCCGTCCTCGTCGGCCCACGAGCAGACGGGACCGCAACTGGCCCAGCGGGAGCCGGCACCGGCCGCGGGGGCGCCGGCGTGAGGTGGGATGGGTGGGCCTGCGGGGGTGGTCGCACGTGAGGTGGCCTACGCGGATGGCCCTCAATACGTGACGTTGCCTACACGGGTGGCCGTCGGTTTGCCTTGGGGGGCTGAGGGTGCGTATGGTGGTAGATCGTTTGATCCCATTTGCCCGGCGCCACTGCAGAGCGCGCCGTGTGGCGCGTACTCTCCCTTGCCGTGGCGGACCGCATTGAGGCGGTCGTATTGCGAATCACGGAGTTGACGGGCGCGTGCCGACGAGACTCCGGAAGGTTTCGCATACGCATGTCCATTTCCAGTACTGATCACGTCGTCGTGCCCGAGAACGGCGAGAACGAGGCTGTCGAGGAGACCCCCGAGGTCACCTTCGCGGACCTCGGTCTCCCCGAGGGCGTCGTGCGCAAGCTCGCGCAGAACGGCGTGACCACCCCCTTCCCGATCCAGGCCGCGACCATCCCGGACGCCCTGGCCGGCAAGGACATCCTGGGCCGTGGCCGCACCGGCTCCGGCAAGACGCTGTCGTTCGGTCTGCCGACGCTGGCCCGCCTGTCCGGCGGCCGCACCGAGAAGCACAAGCCGCGCGCCGTCATCCTCACCCCGACCCGCGAGCTCGCGATGCAGGTCGCGGACGCGCTCCAGCCGTACGGCGACCAGCTCGGTCTGAAGATGAAGGTCGTCTGCGGCGGTACGTCGATGGGCAACCAGATCTACGCCCTGGAGCGGGGCGTGGACGTGCTGGTGGCCACCCCGGGCCGACTGCGCGACATCATCAACCGCGGCGCCTGCTCCCTCGAGGACGTCGAGGTCGCCGTGCTCGACGAGGCCGACCAGATGTCCGACCTGGGCTTCCTGCCCGAGGTCACCGAGCTGCTGGACCAGGTTCCGGCGGGCGGTCAGCGGATGCTGTTCTCCGCGACCATGGAGAACGAGATCAAGACCCTCGTCGACCGGTACCTGACGGACCCGGTCCTGCACGAGGTCGACGCGGCGCAGGGCGCGGTGACGACCATGTCGCACCACATCCTGATCGTGAAGCCCAAGGACAAGGCGCCGGTCACCGCCGCGATCGCCTCCCGCAAGGGCCGCACCATCATCTTCGTCCGCACCCAGCTGGGCGCCGACCGTGTCGCCGAGCAGCTGCGTGACGCCGGTGCGAAGGCCGACGCGCTGCACGGCGGTATGACGCAGGGCGCCAGGACCCGGACCCTCGCGGACTTCAAGGACGGGTACGTCAACGTCCTCGTCGCGACCGACGTGGCCGCGCGCGGTATTCACGTCGACGGCATCGACCTGGTGCTGAACGTCGACCCCGCCGGCGACCACAAGGACTACCTGCACCGGGCCGGCCGTACGGCGCGTGCGGGTCGTACCGGCACGGTCGTGTCGCTGTCGCTTCCGCACCAGCGCCGCCAGATCTTCCGGCTGATGGAGGACGCGGGCGTCGACGCCTCGCGCCACATCATCCAGGGCGGTGCCGCCTTCGACCCGGAGGTCGCTGAGATCACCGGCGCCCGTTCGATGACCGAGGTGCAGGCGGAGTCGGCCGGCAACGCCGCTCAGCAGGCCGAGCGTGAGGTCGCCCAGCTCACCAAGCAGCTGGAGCGGGCGCAGCGCCGTGCCGTCGAGCTGCGTGAGGAGGCGGACCGGCTGGTCGCCCGGGTGGCGCGCGAGCGGGGCGAGGACCCTGAGGCGGCGGTGGCCGAGGCGCAGGCGGCCGCGGTGGTCGAGGCCGCCGAGGTGGCCGTGCCCGAGCAGCCGGTGGCGCAGGACGTCGACAAGGCGGAGGCTCCGGCGTACGAGCGTCGTGAGCGTCGGGACAACGACCGTGGCGGTTTCCGTCGGGACGACCGTCGGGACGACCGGGGTGGGCGTTCCTTCGAGCGTCGGGACGATCGCGGTGGGTTCAACCGTGACCGTGGTGACCGTGGGTTCGAGCGCTTCCGCCGGGACGACCGTCCGGCTGCCGGGCGTTCCTTCGAGCGCCGTGACGAGCGTGGCGGTCACCGTGGCAGCGACCGCCCCTTCAACCGCGACCGCCGCGACGACCGGCCGGGCTTCCGCTCCGGCGGCCACGAGCGTCCGTACGGCCGTCGTGACGACCACCGTGGCACCGGTGGCGGCTCCTTCGGGCGGCGTGAGGACAAGCCGCGTTGGAAGCGCAACGGCTGACGCCGGCTGATTTGACCTCGAAGGGCCCGTACGACTCCGGTCGTACGGGCCCTTCGCACGTTCGTGGGACGGCGGAAGAGTAACCGTTCGCTTTTCGACTACCGCCAGTTGTGTGGTGGTTGTTAGCATCCGCTGACTTTCTTGAGGTGCGCGGCCGGGGGGATTCGACGCGGGTGCGCCTGCCTCGCTCTCGTTTCCCTGGGGAGGGACCCTTGGCTCGGCGCGTGCGCGCACGCTCTTTTCTGGTGGGTCTGGCAGCTCTGAGCGCCGGCTCGCTGACGATCGTGGCCCCTGCGGCCGCGGACACCACACCCACGCCCGTCCAGACGGTGGACGGCGTGTGGGGCATCGACTTCGCCGGCGGCATCCTGACGACGGCCGAGACCGCCCCGAACGGAGACCCGTACGTCACCAACCGCCCGATCTCCGCGGACGGCGCCTCGGCGGGCGACCGCACCGCATGGATCTACGCCGGCACTTTCGCGCACGGCCAGCACGTGAAGAGGGTGCCGTGCGACGCCGGCTCCTGCGTGGTTCTGCGGGCGGCTGGCAACGGAAACGTCGGTGTCTTCTTCGCGGACGGCGACAAGGAGAAGGCACAGATCTGGGACGCCCCCGACAGCTACCACTCGGCGTCGGAGCCCGCCGTGGCCGGCGCCCGGTTCGTGGATCTCACCGGCCGGTACTTCGCCTACGACGCGCCGTCCACCGGCAAGCAGTACGTCGACGCCACCCACCGCTACCACGGCCATGATGTGCGCCTCACCCGCTCCGTCACCGCCGCCTCCCTGTGGGGCTCGCGGCTGTGGGCGCCGGGCTCGGGCGCCGGGGTCGTCACCGCGTACGACCTGGAGCGGAAGAAGACCGTCGAGACGCTCACCACGGGCGCGCCCTGCACGGTCAAGGAGCTTCAGGCGGTGGGCCGTTGGATCTACTGGAACTGCGGGCCCACGGGCGCCGCGGGAGTGTACGACCGTGCGGCGAAGAAGAAGATCACCGTGCCGTCCGGGCCCGCCCTCGTCGGCGACGGCTATCTCGTCCGGCACGACCGGCCGGCCGGGAAGCTGATGCTCACCGACTTCCACACCGGTACGGCCGCCGCGCCGCGCCCCATCGCCGACCTGCCGGGCGGGAACACCGCCGACCAGCGACGGCTGACCTGGGCCGTGGACAGATTCGGCGGCGACATCGCGTACGTCGAGCAGGGCAAGGCGATCCGGATCGTGCCGAGCGGTGTGCCGTCGTCGGCTCTGTCGGTGATCGAGGCGGAACCGGACGACGGCTATGTGGGCGCCAAGGACGACCGCTGGAACAGCACCTGGCAGTTCAACAAGCCGGCGTCCTGGAAGTTCACGGTGAAGGACTCTCGCGGCCGTGCCGTGTACACCGACACCGGCACCACGACCGGAGCCGAGGCCGAGGCCGGCTGGAACGGGAAGACGGACGCGGGTACGTACGCCTACAACGGCCGTTACACCTGGGCCCTGAGCGCCACCGCGACCGAGGGCGGCGGCTCCTACACGACCAGCGGCACCTTCGGGCTCTCGGGCGGCCGCCAGGGCCACCACGACCAGGGCGGCTACAGCTACGGCGAGCTGGTCACCCTCAACTCGTCGGGCGCGCTGACCCTGCACTACACCGAGGGCATAGGGGCGTTCGACTGGAAGCAGTCCGCCTCCGGCTGGCCCGCCGGGACCGTGGCCGTCCCGTTCGGCGACATGGGCACCGACCGCTGCTCCGAGATGCTGGTGCGGATGCCCGGTGGGGAGCTGCGCCGGTACGCGGGCAAGTGTGGGTCGTCGTACAGCCCGTCGAGCAGTCACACCTCCCTCGGCACTGGCTGGAACGCCTACGACGTCCTGACCGCGCCCGGCGACCTCACCGGCGACGGCCGTACGGATCTGCTGGCGCGTCAGGCGTCCACGGGTGACGTCTTCGTGTTCGCGAACGACGGCGCCGGGAAGCTGAAGGCGCGCGTGAAGATCGCCTCGGCCTGGAAGGGCTACACGCGGATGGTCGGCGCCGGTGACCTGACCGGCGACGGGATCGGTGACGTGCTGGCGCGTGACAAGTACGGGGCGCTGTACCGGCTCGACGGTGCCGGCGCCGGGAAGCTGAAGGCCCGGGTGAAGATCGCTGCCCAGTGGGGGGCGTCGTACAACGCCGTGGTCGGTGTCGGCGACATCACCGGGGACGGGAAGAACGACCTGGTCGCGCGGGACACCGCGGGCAACCTGTACCGCAACTCCGGGAACGGGAACGGGACGTTCGGGCCGCGGGTGAAGATCGCGAGTGGCTGGCAGGGCTACAAGGGCCTTTTCTAGCCAAGCTGTGACGTGTGTCATGCCCCCGGCGAGGGAATCGCTGGGGACATGACAGATGACGCCATGGCGAGTGGGCGGTCTTCCGGGGGGATCTCGGACGAAGAGCGGCTGGCCCAGCTCGGCTACACGCAGGTTCTCGCCCGCCGCATGTCGGCGTTCTCCAACTACGCGGTCTCCTTCACGATCATTTCGGTCCTGTCGGGCTGTCTGACCCTGTATCTGTTCGGCATGAACACCGGCGGCCCGGCCGTGATCACCTGGGGCTGGGTCGCCGTAGGGCTGATGACGTTGTTCGTCGGTCTGTCGATGGCGGAGATCTGTTCGGCGTACCCGACATCCGCCGGCCTGTACTTCTGGGCGCACCGGCTCGCGCCACCCCGCACGGCCGCCGCCTGGGCGTGGTTCACGGGGTGGTTCAACGTGCTGGGCCAGGTGGCGGTGACGGCCGGCATCGACTTCGGGGCCGCGTCCTTCCTGGGCGCGTACCTGAATCTGCAGTTCGGCTTCGAGGTGACGCCGGGGCGGACGATCCTGCTCTTCGCGGGAATCCTGATTCTGCACGGCCTCCTCAACACCTTCGGCGTCCGCATCGTGGCCCTGCTCAACAGCACCAGCGTGTGGTGGCACGTGCTGGGCGTGGCGGTGATCGTCGGGGCGCTGACCTTCGTACCGGACGAGCACCAGTCCGCGTCCTTCGTGTTCGGCGAGTTCGTGAACAACACGGGCTGGGGCAGCGGGGTGTATGTGGTGCTGCTGGGGCTGCTGATGGCTCAGTACACGTTCACCGGGTACGACGCCTCGGCCCATATGACGGAGGAGACGCACGACGCGTCGACGGCGGGCCCGAAGGGCATCGTGCGGTCGATCTGGACGTCGTGGATCGCGGGGTTCGTGCTGCTGCTCGGCTTCACGTTCGCGATCCAGTCGTACGAGGGTGCGCTCACCTCACCGACGGGCGCACCGCCCGCGCAGATCCTGCTGGACGCGCTGGGGGCGACGGCCGGCAAGCTGCTGTTGCTGGTGGTGATCGGCGCGCAGCTGTTCTGCGGGATGGCGTCCGTGACGGCCAACAGCCGCATGATCTATGCCTTTTCGAGGGACGGGGCGCTTCCCTTCTCCCACGTGTGGCACACGGTCAGCCCGCGGACGCGGACGCCGGTGGCGGCGGTGTGGCTGGCGGCGGGCGGGGCGCTGGTCCTCGGACTGCCGTACTTGATCAACCTGACGGCGTACGCGGCGGTGACCTCGATCGCGGTGATCGGCCTGTACATCGCATACGTCATCCCGACGCTGCTGCGACTGCGCAAGGGGGAGGCCTTCGAGCGGGGGCCGTGGCACCTGGGGCGCTGGTCGGCGGCCGTGGGCGTGGTGGCGGTGGTGTGGGTCGGCGTGATCACCGTGCTGTTCATGCTGCCGCAGGTGTCCCCGGTGACCTGGGAGACCTTCAACTACGCCCCGGTCGCCGTGCTGGTGGTTCTCGGGTTCGCGGCGGTGTGGTGGGCGGTCTCGGCCCGGCACTGGTTCCTCAATCCCGAGCATGAGCGGACGGCCGCGCGGGAGGCGAGGCGGGCGGGGGCGCCCGAACCGGTTGATCCCTAGGGCTCCGGTGCGCCGTAATTTCGTGGCACCGGGCGCGTTAGGGCTCGCTCGTGAGCGCTCGCTCCGGCGCGGTACGTGACCGCTGTCCGCACCCGTTCGTAGCCGCCGACGCGGCCGTGACCCCGATACCCGATCGGAGACACGGCCGGGTCCGGCTATGCTCGGGGTGGCAACATCGCCTGGGCCCTTAGCTCAATTGGCAGAGCAGTGGACTTTTAATCCATTGGTTGTGGGTTCGAGTCCCACAGGGCCTACGGTGCGGGTGACGGGGATACACCCTCTGACCTGCTGTGCAGCGCCTGAGTCGGCTTCGGTCGGGTCGGGCGCTGCTTCGTTTTCAAGTGTCAGGACTCCGTGGTCAGGCCGAGGGTCACGGCCAGTTCGCCGAGGCACTGTTCGAAGAGCGGTTCCATGTCGGTCAGGACGAAGTCCATCTGGGACGTACCTCTCCTTCTTCCAGTTTTGTCAGGTTGGCACTGGCGCGGCAGGTTTTGCCAAGGCTCTGGCCAAGGGGGCGTCGATCGCAGGAATCGGCGCTGCCGTTCGGTGCTATGCGTACACGCTGGCGAAGCAGTCCACGCCTGCACAGAAGCGGGCCGTCATGATCGCGTCGTACATGGAGAGCGATTCGCGGTCGCCGTAGCTGGTCGTGAAGTCCGTGAACGCCCCCGCGGAGTTTCCCGGCGCGTAGTTCTGTCGCCCTGGTCGCATGCTCGGCCAGGGCGACAGCTGTGACCGGACGCTGTCTCACCCACCCCCGCCGCCTCCGCTGTCCGCGCCCGGTGGCCGAAGGGGAGCGATGGTGCCGACGATCGCGTGGGCAAGGGCGGCGAGCCCATGGGGCGGGGGATCGTCGAGAAGGGCCGTGTGGCGGGTGGTGTCGAGGGCGTAGTGCTCGCGCAGGCGCTCTTCCCACTCGGAGCCGAATCCGTGCAGCATCGCGAAGGGCAGCGCCTGCTCGTAGAACGTGAGCGAGGCCTGGTCCGGCGGCAACGGGTCGTCGTGGGCCAGGAGCTCTCGCAGTCGGTCGGCGTACGCGCGGGCCGCGTCGCGCACTCGTCGGCCCTCCCCGGTGAGGAACCAGTCGATCGACGGCGCGACCCAGGCCAGGCCGGCTCCCGCTACGGTGCCGTAGGCCAGGCCGATGCCGGCCGCCGGGGAGATCGCGCCCGCTGTCTGGGCCAGCACAAGCGTGCCGGAGAGCCCGGGGTAGAAGCTCAGGACGCCCAGGGCCCGCATGCAGCCCCTGGCCGAGACCGGCCGGGTCCGAGCCCATCCGGCTCGCCGCAACTCCTCGTCGGCCGACCTTCTGACCGGGCGGACCAGATGAGCCCAGGTGGCGACTTGGTGATCGCCCTTGTATTCCGCGGCGAACGAGGCCGTCCGGACAGGGGTGCCGTCGACCCTGTCGGTGAACAGCAGTCGGAGGAGAAGCCGTTCGTCCGGACGGAGGTTCTCCGGGCTGGGGTCGGTGGACCGGTGGATTGTGCGGTCGTCGGGCACTCGGACCACGCCGCGCGTGGCCAGGTGAAGGATCTGGTGAGCGATGCTTCGGGCGACGGATTCGGTGGCGTTTGCGCGGCGCAGTGCGAGGAGGCCGTGGCCCAGCACACTGGCCTGGTCGTAGAGGCTGTCCAGGGTGCGCTGGAGCTGCTCCGCTGACGCGGTGGGGCCGGCGTTCTCGTCGGTAGGTCGGCGGCGGGGCATCAGCGGTCGCCGCCGAGTGCGAGGGCGGTGGCGGCATCGGCGCAGCCCCAGGCCAGGGTGACGCCGGCGCCGCCGTGCCCGTAGTTGTGGACCAGCCGTGTCCCCCCGTCCGGGACGTGCGGGTCGGCTTCCAGCCGGATCCCGCCGTTTCGGTGCGGCCGTAGCCCCACCACGTGCCCGATGACCGGGGCGTCGGCGAGTTCCGGCTGCAGGGCGGTGCAGCGGCGCAGGATCGCCTGGGCGGTGTCCGGGCAGGGCGCGGTGTCCCACCGGTCGTCCTCGAACGTGCCTCCCAGGACGACATCGGTGCTGCGGGGGTGGATGTAGGTGTAGCCGTCCGTGTCGTCCTCGTCCCGCAGGGAGACGTGCAGGCCGGGGTTGCCGACGAGGAGCAGCTGGCCCCTGACCGGCCGCAGCCGCGCATCACCGCACAGCGCGCGGGCGCCCAGGCCGGTGGCGTTGACGACCACCGGTGCCCACGCGGTCGCCTGGTCCAGGCGGTCGATCCGGCGCAGCACCAGCGTGCCGCCCGCCGCGGTGAACTGCTCCTGCAGCCACGGCAGGTAGCGGGGCATCTCCACGGACGGCACGGTGAACGCCAGACCGGCGGTGTAGGGCGCCCGTATCTCGTCCGCCCTCAGCCGACGTACGTCGGGGACGGCCGTCGTCCACCACCGAACGGCGGGAGGTTCGGCCCGCAGCAGCATCCTGGTCGGGCGCATCACCACCCCGGGGACACCGTCGGCCGCTTGGCGCGCGAGTTCGTCGAAGGTTCGGGTGGCCCAGTCCAGTACCCGCGGTTGGCCCGGTGTCCGGGTCGGGTACCAGACGGCCGCCGCGACCGACGAGGTGGTCGAGCCCGGCGGCTCGGCCGTGACCAAGGCGACCCGGGCGCCCGCCTGTTGCAACCGCAGCGCGCTGGTGAGCCCGATGACCCCGCCACCGACGACCGTCACATCGAACATCTCGGCACCACCGTCCTGACCTCGTGGAAAACCTCGCGGATGACCTCGTGGACCTCGCGGATTCGCGTACTGCCCAGTGCACAGCCCGGGCTGACGGACCGTCCAAGACCAGTCCTGCTCGATGCCATAAGAAGCGCTTATGGAAGCGCCTATAGTCGGTGGATGGACCTGCGACGGCTGCGGTACTTCGCGGTACTGGCCGAGGAGTTGAACTTCACCCGGGCCGCGCACAGGCTGCACATCGCCCAGCCCGCGCTGAGCCAGCAGATCAAGGCGCTGGAACGGGACATCGGTGCCCGGCTGCTCGACCGGACCAGTCGTGGCTGCGCCCTGACCGCCGTGGGTACGGTCGTGGCGCGTGAAGCCGTCGAACTGCTGGCCCACGCGGCCGCGGCGCAGGAGCGGATCCGTGCGGCACGCGACGGGCGGCGGGGGCAACTGCGCCTGGCCTACACACGCTCCGCCCGTGGGGGTGTCGTCGACGCCCTCGTCGCGCAGTTCCGCGCACGCAACCCGGATATCGACCTCGTCCCGCAGACGGGATGGACGGCACACAACGTCAGCGAACTGCTCGCCGGCCGGCTGGACGCGGCCTTCGTCCGCCCTCCACTGGACACACCGGGCATACAGTGCCGTCTGATCGCCCGGGAAGAACTCCTCCTGGCCGTCCCCGCCGACCACCCGCTCGCCGGCGAACGCCGGATCCCCCGCCACCGCATCGCCTCGGAACCGGTGATCCTGTGGCCGCGCGAGAACGGCCCGGGCATGCACGACCGGATCACCCAGCAGCTGTGGCCCCATGGCGGCCCGCGCATCGTCCGCGAGGAACCCGACGACGAGCAGCTTCTCCTCGCGGTGGCCACGGGTGCAGGAATCGCGCCGGTGCCCGAGGGGCGAGCGCGTGCGCTCCGGATACCCGGGGTGCGCCTACGTCGGCTGACCGCCCCCGTCCCCACCGTGGACATCGCCCTGGCCTACCACCGACGCACCGCCACTCCCCTGCTGGACCGGCTCCTGGATGTCGTCGAGTCGGTGGCCGACCAGGCGGGACCGGATGACTCCGGGGACCCGGTGGGTGGCGTGGGGCCGGGGTCGACGCCCAGGCCGTGATGGAGAAGCCATCAACGCACCCCGCGTGCGGTTGGGGTGACCCGAGCTCAGGGGGTCTTGCCGGCGGGCACGTCGAGGTCGGTCAGCAGTGCGCGGACCCGGCGCTCGATCTCGTCGCGGATCGGCCGTACGGCGTCCACGCCCTGACCTGCCGGGTCGTCCAGGGTCCAGTCCAGGTAGGTCTTGCCGGGGAAGACCGGGCAGGTGTCGCCGCAGCCCATCGTGATCACCACGTCCGAGGCCTGGACCGCCTCGGTGGTCAGGATCTTCGGGGTCTCGGCCGAGATGTCGATACCCGCTTCGCTCATCGCCGCCACCACCGCGGGGTTCACCGTGTCGGCGGGCGCCGAGCCGGCCGACCTGACCTCTACCGCGTCACCGGCGAGATGCGTGAGGAAGGCGGCGGCCATCTGGGAGCGGCCGGCGTTGTGGACGCAGACGAAGAGGACGGACGGGCGTTCGGCGGGGGTGCGGGTGCTCATGTCGGTGACCTGTTCTGGTGAGCCAGTCGGGGGGTGGGGGTGGGTCAGGGCAGTGTGGGGGTGGTGGCCTCCAGCGCCTCCCGGACCGGGGAGGGCTCCGGGCGTACGGCCGCCTTCTCGCGTCCGAACACCCCCGCCACCAGCGCCAGTCCGAGTGCGCCGCCCACCAACTGCGCCGCCACGAAGCCGCCGACCGAGGCCGGCGCGATCCCCGCGAACGAGTCGGTGAAGGCACGGCCGGCCGTCACCGCCGGGTTGGCGAAGGAGGTGGACGACGTGAACCAGTACGCGGCGCCGATGTACGACGCCACCGCGACTGGAGCGAGTGCGGCGCGGCCGACCCTGGGCAGGCCGAGGACGAGGAGGACCAGGCCGGCCGTGGCGACCACCTCGCCGAGCCACAGGTGACCGGCCGAGCGGTCGTGGGTGGACAGATGGACCAGCGGTCTGCCGAACATGGCGTCGGCCAGCAGCGCACCGGTGACCGCGCCCGCGACCTGGGCGGGAACGTACGCGGCCACGTCCCGCCCAGTCGGCCCGTCCCCGCCCCGGCGTCCGCTGAACCAGACGGCGAGTGTGACGACCGGATTGAAATGGGCGCCGGAGACCGGGCCGAGCAGCGTGATGAGCACGCCCAGGCCGAAGACGGTGGCCAGCGAGTTGGCGAGCAGCTGCACTCCGACGTCACGGGACAGCTCGGTGGCCTGGATGCCGGAGCCGACCACCACCGCGACCAGCGCCGCCGAGCCGACGGCCTCGGCTGCCACGCGCCGGGCCAGCGACGCGCTCACGCGGGCGCTCCGGCGGACTGCGGAGTCCTCAGGAACTGTGCGAGCCGGTCGAGGGTGTCGGGCAGCACCCAGTAGTAGACCCACGTACCCCGCCGCTCGCAGTCGATGAGCCCTGCCTGACGGAGGAGCTTGAGGTGGTGGGAGATCGTCGGCTGGGACAGCTCGAAGGCCGGGGTCAGCTCGCACACGCAGACCTCGCCGCCGTCCCGTGAGGCGATCATCGACAGCAGGCGCAGCCGCACCGGGTCGCCCAGGGCCTTGAACAGTTTCGCCAGCTCGGTGGCCCGGTCATCGTCCAGGGGTGCGGAGGCCAGGCCCGCGCAGCAGGCGTCGGCCGCTTCCTGGCCGAGCACCTCCAGCTCTTGTTTCGACATACTTCTATGTTGACATCCTTCTATGCAAGGCGCAAGGTTGCATAGAAGAACGTCAATGCAAGCCGAACGCGCATCCAGGAGTGAGTCATGAGCGAGCAGTCCACCCACCTGCGTGAAACCGTCCGCCGGCGGTACGCCGCCGCAGCCCTGAAGGTCACCGAAGGCGGCGCCGCCTGCTGCGGCTCGGACTGCTGCGGAGCCGACGGTCGCGGACCCGAGCCCCTCGAGGTCGACGAGAACTTCGGCTCCACGCTGTACGCCGCCGCCGACCGCGACACCCTCCCCGCCGAAGCCCTCGCCGCCTCCCTCGGCTGCGGCAACCCCACCGCCGTGGCCGAACTGCGCGAGGGCGAGCGCGTTCTCGACCTGGGCTCCGGCGGCGGCATCGACGTCCTGCTCTCCGCCCGCCGGGTCGGCCCGACCGGCAAGGCGTACGGGCTGGACATGACCGAGGAGATGCTCGCCCTGGCCCTCGCCAACGCGGCGAAGGCGGGAGTCGCCAACGTCGAGTTCCTCAAGGGCGCCATCGAGGCGATCCCCCTGCCCGCGAACACCATCGACGTCGTGATCTCCAACTGCGTCATCAATCTGTCCGTCGACAAGCCTGCCGTCTTCGCCGAGGCCTTCCGCGTGCTCAGGCCCGGCGGACGGATCGGCGTCACCGATGTCGTCGCCGACGACACCCTCACCCCCGCCCAGCGGGGCGAGCGCGGCGACTACGTCGGCTGTATCGCCGGCGCGCTCTCCTTCGCGGAGTACCGGGAGGGGCTGCAGGCCGCGGGGTTCACGGACGTAGAGATCACGCCCACGCACGCCGTCGCCGACGGCATGCACTCCGCCATCGTCCGGGCCGTGAAGCCGGCCACCTGACGGCAACCGGAGGGCGGGGGCTGTCACCCATCAGTCACAGCCACTCACCAGTCACAGCCGCTCATCAGTCACAGCGATTCCATCGCACCCGCCAGCCCCTGCCGCCTCACAGGAATGTCACAGCCTGGTCCGTTAAGTCCCCAGTGGCGTATGGCGGATATACGCCAGTCCGCGATCTCCTCTCCATGAACTATCAACAGAAATCGGTCCCTTGAGGGAAGCTAGGCGATCATCCGGGATCACATTCCGGACCGCGGCGGTCGAAGGTGCTCGATCCGGCCGCCGACGTCTACATTCCTTCAGCACCAGGGATCACCATGCCCACCACCCCCCACCCGGCCCCGATATCGGGCGCGAAACGCATCGCCCGTATCGCCGTGGCCGCAGGCCTCGTCGCCGCCCTCTCCGCGGCCGGGCCCATACCCCTCGCCCTCGCCGCGGACGGCCAGCAGGCTCCCGCGGCCGACCCCGGCGTCAAGTCCGCCCACGACAAGCTCGGTTCGGACGACGCCGACCTCCTCGCGGAGGCCAAGGCACAGCGCGACAAGACCGTCACGATGATGATCGCCACCGCACCCGGCCAGACCGAGAAGGTCGCCGCGGAGCTGGACGCGATCAAGGGCGGCTCCGTGGGCCGTACCTACGACAAGCTGGGCTACGTACGGGCCACCGTGCCGACCGGCAAGGCGGACTCGGCCATCGCGGCCGCCGCGAAGCTCTCCTCCGTGCAGGCCATCGACCTGCGGGACGAGATACCCCTGGAGGAGCCGAGCCTCGACGGCGGCACCAAGTCGAGCGCCTCCGCGGCCACTTACCCCGGCCCGGACGAGAACACCCCCGCGAAGAACCCGTACAACCCGTCCTTCGAGACGGGCGCCGTCGACTTCGTGAAGAAGAACCCGAAGGCGGACGGGCGCGGCGTGACGATCGGTGTCCTCGACACCGGTGTCGACCTCGCGAGCCCGGCGCTGCAGAAGACGACGACCGGCGAGCGCAAGATCGTCGACTGGGTGACCGCCACCGACCCGATCGTCGACGGCGACGGCACCTGGCGGGCGATGACCACCTCCGTCTCCGGGCCGTCCTTCACCTTCGGCGGCAAGAGCTGGAAGGCGCCCGAGGGCTCCTACCTGATCAGCACCTTCCGTGAGGCCGTCACCAATCAGGGCGAGGCCAAGGACGGCGACGCCGACGGTGACGTCAACCGCGACGGCGACAAGACCGACGACTGGGGTGTCCTGTACGACCCGGCCGCCGGCACGGTCACCGTCGACGTCGACGACAACGGCGACTTCACCGACGACACCCCGATGAAGCCGTACAAGGACGGCCACCAGGTCGGCCACTTCGGCACGGACGACCCGGCCACCGATATCCCCGAGTCCCAGGACTTCGTCGTGGAGGTCCGCAAGGACGTCCCGATGGACCCGCTGGGCGGCGACTGGGTCGGCAAGAAGGCCGACTTCGTCAACGTCGGCCTCACCGCCGGCGCGCACGGCAGCCACGTGGCCGGCATCACCGCCGCCAACGGCATGCTCGGCAGCAAGCACATGAACGGCGCCGCCCCCGGCGCGAAGATCGTGTCCTCGCGGGCCTGCGTCTTCGGCCCCGGCTGCTCCAACGTCGCGCTCACCGAGGGCATGATCGACCTCGTCGTCAACCGCGGCGTCGACGTCATCAACATGTCCATCGGCGGCCTGCCCCCGCTGAACGACGGCAACAACGCCCGCGCCGAGCTGTACACGCGGCTCATCGACACGTACGGCGTGCAGCTGGTGATCTCGGCGGGCAACTCCGGTCCCGGCGCCAACACCATCGGCGACCCGGGCCTGGCCGACAAGGTCGTCTCGGTCGGCGCCGGTGTCTCCAAGGAGACCTTCGCCGCCAACTACGGCACCGGCGTCGAGAACAAGTACCAGCTGTTCAACTTCTCCTCGCGCGGCCCGCGTGAGGACGGCGGCTTCACTCCGACCGTCGTCGCCCCCGGCGCCGCGGTCAGCCCGATCCCGGCCTGGATGCCCGGCGCGCCGATCGCCGAGGCGGGCTGGAAGCTGCCGGCCGGCTACGCCATGTACAACGGCACCTCGATGGCGTCCCCGCAGGCCGCGGGCGCGAGCGCGCTGCTGCTGAGCGCCGCGAAGCAGAAGGGCATCGCCCTCACGCCGCAGAAGCTGCGCACCGCGCTCACCTCGACCGCCAAGCACATCGAGGGACTTCAGGCCTACGAGGAGGGTGCCGGCCTCATCGACATCCCCGACGCCTGGAAGGCGATCAAGGCGGGCGCCACCGCCCACGACTACGCCGTCAAGGCCCCGGTCGACACCGCGCTCGACCAGGCGCTGAAGACCCCGGGCTTCGGCACGGGCGTCTACGACCGCGAGGGCGGTCTGAAGGCCGGCCAGAAGAAGTGGTACGACGTCACCATCACCCGTACGTCCGGCCCGTCCGGGTCGCTGCCGCACGTCCTCCGTCTGGCGAACAACAAGGCCCGCACCTTCTCGATCGTCGGCCCGAAGGTGGTCGACCTGCCGCTGAACAAGGCGGTGACCGTCAAGGTCCAGGCCGCGCCCAAGCACGCGGGCATCAAGAGCGCGATCCTGGTCGCCGACGACCCGCGGACCGTGGGCGTCGACAAGCAGATCCTCAACACCGTCGTGGTCTCCACGCCGGTGAAGCACACCTTCACCGCCTCCGGCTCGGTGCAGCGCAACAACTTCAAGTCGTACTTCGTGACTGTCCCGGAGGGCACCAAGTCGCTCCAGGTCACGCTGGGCGGTCTGAAGGAGGGCAGCCGGACGGTGTTCAGCGCGATCAGCCCGTACGGCACCCAGGTCGCCGACGACGACGTGAAGACGACGGACATCGCCCGGTACGTGGACCCGCTGCCCGGCGTCTGGGAGATCGAGGTCGACTCGCGCCGTACGTCGGCCCTGCTGGACAACCCGTACAAGCTGAACGCCACCGTGTACGGCGCGTCCTTCGACCCGGCGTCCGTGACCGTTCCGGAGGCCAAGGTCGGCACGCCGGTCGCCGCCTCCTGGACGGTGACCAACAAGATGGAGGCCGTGGAGGGCACCCTCAAGGGCGGTGCGCTCGGCTCGTCGAAGACCGCGCGGCCGACCATCAAGGGCGGTGAGACGCAGACCAGCACCGTCGAGGTGCCCGAAGGCACCACGTCGCTGGACGTCGCCATCGGCAAGGTCTCCGACCTGGGCTCCGACCTCGACCTGTCGGTGTACGACGCCGGGGGCAAGCTCGTCGGCCAGTCCGCGGACGGTGACTCCGAGGAGTCCGTCTCCATCGCGAACCCGGCCGCCGGCACCTACACCGTCGAGGTCGTCGGCTTCGAGGTGCCGTCCGGCTCGACCGAGTTCGACTACCGGGACGCGTTCTTCTCCACTGCGCTCGGCTCGGTCACCGTCGACGAGTCGCCGGTGAAGCTCGGCACGGGGGACACCGCGAAGGTGTCGGCGAACGTCACCGTCGCGCGGGCCGTGCCCGAGGGCCGGCAGCTCTTCGGTGAGGTACGGCTGGTGAACACGCGCGGGACGACCGCGGGTGTGGGCGGCGTGACGATCGAGAAGGTCACGCCGTAGGCCTGATACGGCAGTTTGGGGCGGGTGTCCGGAATTGGACACCCGCCCTTTCGTTTTGCCGCGCACAAGAGCGTGATTCGGCCAGGCCGAGTTCGGCGGAAGGTGGTGTTTCGGGGGGAGTTCTGTGCCGGTCGTCAGGGTTTCTCGGTGGCTGGAGGGCGGCTGGATTTCGACCGCGCAAGTTGATCTTTGACGTGTACAGTCGGCGCCGTTGACGTGCTGATCTCTCCGGGCAGGGTCCCCGGCGGATCGGGGGAGGGCGCGTCGGGCCATTGCCCCGCACAGTGTGGTGCGTGGGGGCCTTCCCTCCTGTCGCGGTCGACATTCTCCCTGGTTTTCTCTGTGGTTTTCCGGCCGGATTTCCGGCCGAATGTTTGTGCAAGCGGGGGTTGATTCATGCGTGTCGTCGAAGAGGCCGAAGAGATCATCGAAGAGGCCGCACGAGGTGACGTCGAAGAGGCATCGAGCGGTGACGTCGGAGAGGCCGCGAGCGGTGATGTCGCAGAGGCGTGGTCCGACGGCCGGGTGGAGCAGCTGCTGGAGCGGCTCGCCTCGGACTTCGTGCTCGACAACAGCTACCGTGAGCAGCACCTGAGCCTCACGGCCAGCGAGAACTACCCGAGCAAGCTGGTGCGGATGCTCGGCAGCGGACTGCAGGGCGGGTTCTACGAGTTCGCCCCGCCGTATCCCACCGAGCCGGGCGAGTGGGCGTTCCCGGACTCCGGCGCGAACGCGTCGCTGGTGGGGAAGCTGACCGGGATCGGCCGGCAGCTCTTCGAAGCGGCCACCTTCGACTGGCGGCCCAACGGCGGATCGGTGGCGGAACAGGCCGTACTGCTGGGCACGTGCGGGCGCGGTGACGGCTTCGTGCACTTCGCGCACAAGGACGGCGGGCACTTCGCCCTGGAGTCGCTGGCCGCCGCGGCCGGCGTCAACACGTACCACCTGCCGATGGTCGACCGGACCCTGCTCATCGACGTGGACCGGCTGGCCACGCTCGTGGCCGAGCACCCCGAGATCAAGCTCGTCATCCTCGACCAGTCGTTCAAACTGCGCTGGCAGCCGCTGGCGCAGATCAGGGCCGCGCTGCCGGAGGGCGTCTTCCTCGCCTACGACGCCAGCCACGACGGTGCCCTGATCGCGGGCGGAGTGCTGCCGCAGCCGACCCTGCTCGGCGCCGACGCCGTACACGGCAACACGCACAAGACCATCGCCGGTCCGCAGAAGGCGTACATCGCCTTCCGGGACGCGGACCATCCGAAGCTGCGGCCGGTGTCGGACTGGGTGTGCCCGCAGATGCAGAGCAACTCCCACGCCGAACTGATCGCGCCGATGTACGTGGCGCTGTCCGAGGTCGCCCTCCACGGCCACGACTACGCGCGGCAGATCCTCGCCAACGCGGCGGCCCTGGCGGGTGGGCTGCACGAGGAGGGGGTGCGGGTCTCCGGCGAGTCCTTCGGGTTCACCGAGACCCACCAGGTGCACGTCGTCACCGGGTCCGCGAACGACGCGCTGCGGCTCTCGCTCGGCGACCTGGCGCTGGCCGGCATCCGCACCACCAACATCGAGGTGCCCGGCGCCAACGGCCTGCACGGCCTGCGGCTCGGCGTCCAGGCGATGACCCGGCGTGGGCTGCGCGAGGCGGAGATGCGCGAGGTGGCCCGGCTGGTGGCCAGGGTCGTGCTGCGCCGTGCCGAGCCCGCCGCCGTCCGCGCCGAAGTGGCCGACCTGCTCCAGCACTTCCCGCTCGACCGGCTCGCCTTCTCGTTCGACTCCTACGTCGACTCGCCGGCCGCGGCCCGGCTGCTCGGGGAGGTGTTCCGGTGAGCGCGCTTTCGGCAGTACTGCCGGGTGCGGCCCTGCGGCGCCGTACCGACGCGCCGCACGCCGTCATCAGCGCGGAGGTGTGGCACACGGAGTGGGCCCGGCCGCTGCTGGAGGAGTTGGGGCTGCGCACCGTCATCGCCGACGAACGGCTGACGGCCGAGCGGGTGCTCGACACGCTCGCCGCCCAGTCGGTGGCGTTCGTGTGCGAGGAACTGCCGGTCAGCGGGCTGGCCGCGTTGACCTGGGTGGCGCGGCGCATCGAGGCGCTGCGCCGCGACGACCCGCTGCTCGGCGTGGTGTTCATGGTGGAGGACCCCAGGGCGCTGGATCCGCGGGCCCTCGGGCCGCTGGTGCGCACCCTCACCCCCGGTGACACCGACCTGCCGGCCTTCCTCGAGGAAGTGCGGCGGGTACGGCGGGAGGTCCACTGGGAGCTGCGCAACCGGCGTCCGGAGCTGCCGGCCGCGCCGGCCGGGACGCGCCCGGAGCGGTGGAGCGGCACCGTGCCGAACTTCAACGTCAAGCATCCGTCCATGCTGCTGCCGTACGCCCTGCTGTCCGCGCGCACCGGGCGGGACGTCTACTGCGAGATCTCGCCCCAGGAGGCGCTGCTGTTCGTCGCGGACAGCGGGGGCCGGGGGCCGCTCGCCGCCGTCGCCGAGGTCTTCCGGACCCTGCAGCGGGATGTCGACCGGCTCAACTCCGCCCTCGGTTCCCGGCTTCGGCTGCACCTCGACCACGCCGACGACTACGAGGTCGTACGCGCGGCGTGCGAGGCCGGGTTCGACTCGGTCATGGTCGACGGGTCCGGTCGCACGCTCCACCAGAACGTGCTGTTCACCAACGCGGCCACGGAACTGGCGCGGCGCTACGACGTCCTCGTCGAGGGGGAGATCGGCTGCATCGACAGCGCCGGGCTGCGCAAGTGGTCCAAGACGACCACCGGTGACTTCACGCGGTTCGTGGCGGACACCGACCTGGACTTCGTCGGCGCGCACATCGGGCAGTTCCACAGCTTCGACTACGGCTTCGCGGCCACGCGCCGGTCGCTGGCCGAGATCGGTCTGCTGGACGACCGTGCCGTCGGAGACGACCTGCACGCCTTCGCCGAGGCGTGCGCGCGCGTCGAGGGGGCGCTGACCGATGCCGGGCTGCCGGCGTACTCGGCGGAGCACCGGCTGGTCGCGGCGCTGGCGCGGCAGGCGATGGAGGCCGGCGGGGCGGATGCGGACACCGGGGTGGACGGAGTGCTGCGCGCGGCGCGGGCACGGGTGCCGGTGTTCCAGCGGCCGCTGCTGGACGTGCTGGAGAAGGAGTGGCTGGAGCGGCGGCTGGCCAAGTCGCGGCGCAAGGCCGAGCTGTGGGACGGGGTGTTCGCGACCGAGCCCGCGCGCGAGCACCGCTACGCCGCGATCGACCACGGGCTGGTCCGCGCCCTCACGGGTGTCCTGCGGGGCACCGGCCGGGGGCTGGTCGTGCACGGCGGCAGTTCGCTCTCCCGGGTCGACCTCGCCACCCTGCCGGCGCACGGGGTGGCCCGGGTGAACTTCGGCAGCGGGGTCTACGCCGACTACCTCGAAGCGCTCCGCGCTCATCTTCCGGTCGACCTCAAGTCGCCTTCGAGTGACGGGACTTGGAAGCATGTGCGGCGCATGTCGTACCTTGCGGAGGCGACGCGCGACTGGCGGTCCTGGACCGACGCGCCGCCGTCCTTCGTCGACACCTTCGTCAGCCGGCTGGAGCGGTGCTACGCCGCACCGCTCCGTGGCCGTACGCCCGCAGAGCCCGTGGGAGGCCGTAGTTGAGCCCGTTCGAGCAGATCATCGACATCCTCGACCGTGAGAAGGCCCGCTACCGGGTCGTCGAGCACGCGGCCGAGGGGCGGTCGGAGGAGGTGTCGGCCGTGCGGGGTACGACGGTGTCCCAGGGGGCCAAGGCGCTCGTCTGCCGGGTGAAGGGGATCGACTCCCCGGCGGTGCTCGCCGTCCTGGCGGGCGACCGCCGTGCGGACCTGAAGAAGGTCGTGGCCGCCGTCGAGGGCAAGAAGGGCGGCTTCGCCCCGTCCGAACTGGCCGAACAGCTCACCGGCTGCGCGGTCGGCGCGATTCCGCCGCTGTGGCTCTCCGGGGAGGGCCTGCCCGTGGTCGCGGACGCGGACTTCCTGGCGGCGCACGAGGAGATCGCGTTCAACGCGGGGCGGCTGGACCGGTCCGTGGTGATGGCCACGGAGGACTATGTGCGGATCGTGGGGCCGGCGGTGGCGTCCATCGCGGCGGAGTAGCGTCCGGAGTGTCTGATCCGGGAGAGCAAGCGGGGCCACGGGGGCCCGGAGAGGGTGTTTCGGTTTGCGGGCGAAGGTTGTCGCGCAGTTCGTCGCGCTGGCGTGTGCGTGGGGTTCGAGTTTCCTGTTCATCAAGGTCGCCCTGGAGGGGCTGACACCCGCTCAGGTGGTGTGGGGGCGGCTGGTGCTGGGCGCGGTGGCGCTCAGCGCGGTGATGGCGGTGACGCGCAGCCGGATCCCCCGGGACCCGGGGCTCTGGCTGCGGCTCACCGTCGTGTCCGTACTGCTGTGCGTGGTGCCGTTCCTGCTCTTCTCCTGGGCCGAGCAGCAGATCTCGTCCGGCATGGCGAGCATCCTCAACGCCACCACCCCGCTGCTCACCCTGGCCGTCGGTACGGTCGCCCTGACCGACGAGCGGCTCACCCGGCGCCGGACCGCGGGGCTGCTCACGGGGTTCGCCGGTGTGCTGGTGCTGATCGGCCCCGGCGGACTGTCCGGCGGCGGGCACCTCACGGCCCAGCTCGCCTGCCTGGCCGCCACCACCTGCTACGGCTTCGCCTTCGTCTATCTGCGCCGCCATGTCACCCCGCGCGGGCTGCCGGCCGTGCCCATCGCCTTCGTGCAGGTCACCATCGGCGCACTGATCATGCTCGCGGCCACTCCCTGGCTGGCGGCGCCCGCACCGCGTGTCGACGCGCGCATCGCGCTGAGCATGCTGGCGCTGGGCGCGTTGAGCACCGGTCTCGCCTACCTGTGGAACAACAACATCGTCCAGGCCTGGGGCGCGGTGAACGCCGCCGCCGTCACCTACCTCACGCCCGTGGTCGGCGTCACGGCGGGAGTGCTCCTGCTGGACGAGCGGCTGACGTGGAACCAGCCCTTCGGCGCCGCCCTGGTCATCGCCGGCATCATCGCGGCCCACGGCGCGCCCGAAGCGGGGGCCGGGGCGCGGGGTGCGGCGGCGGTTTCGGGGCGCGGTGAGAACGTCGCGTCCGACGCGGTGGTGGAGGCCGAGCCGGTCAAGGGCGCGGCTCGCTGAGACGGCGCCCCACCGAGCGGCGCGGTCAGGACGGCCGTGCCGCTCGGCGGGAACGCCAACTCGCCGGCGTACTGGTCGTCGTCGACCGTACGAGGCGGTCGTACGGCCCCGTCATCCCGTCGACGGCGACGGCGACGGCTCGTGCCGTACGGCGCCCCGTGCGCGCAGGGCGAACGGGGCCGCCGCGCCGGCCACGGCGAACAGGGCGCCCAGGGCGAGCCAGCCCGCGCGTGGATGGTCGCCGAGGCACAACACCGCGATCAGAGCTGGGGCCACGGCGGTGGCGGCGCCCCGGCCCAGGGAGAAGAAGCCCTGGTACTGGCCGTGCATGCCGTCCGGTGCGAGCGAGAAGCTCAGCCCGAACGAACCCGCCGACAGCCACAGTTCGCCGAGGGTGAGAGCCGCCGCGAACAGCAGCAGCAGCGCCGTCGCGGCCCAGCCGCCCATCCCTCCGGTGAACGACACCAGCGCGCAGGCAGCGAACAGCGCGATCCCGGAGCGGCGGCACATCCGGGCCGCCCGCCCGTCGTCCTCGGCGCCACGGCTGAACCGGATCTGGAGGCAGATCACCATCACCGTGTTGACGGCCACGATGCCCGACACCAGGACCGGCGGCGCCTCGGTGTGCCGCAGCACCCACAGGGGCACGGCGAAGGACAGGATCTGCGCCTGCAGGGAGAGCACGCCGCAGATCAGGGTGACGGCGGCGTACCGCACGTCGCGCAGGACCTGCCAGCCGGATCCGGAGCGCTCCGCCTTCCGCGGGCCGGCCGCGACGGGGGTCCCCGCGCGCGAGCGCAGCCGGCGCAGCGGCACCGCGGCGGCAGGGTAGGTGAGCGCCGTGCACCACAGGAGCGCCATGTATCCGGCCGCGGTGTCGGCCTGGATGACCAGGGCCGACGCCGCCGCACCGATCGTGATGCCCACGTTGGTGACCACGCGCAGATAGGCCCGCAGCCGCACCCTCTCGGCACCCTCTCCCACCGTGGCCACCAGCGCTCCGCGCGCCGCCGTGCTGCCCTGCTCGGCGAGGAGGAAGACCAGGACGAGCGCCAGGAACGCCGGGAAGGTGCGGGCGAAGGCCAGCGCCGCCATCGTGGCGAACTGGATGCCCAGCAGGACCGTGTACGTGCGCCGGGGGCCGAAGCGGTCCGCCAGCTTGCCCAGCGGTACGGCGCCCGCCAGGGCCACGATGCCCGCGAGGGTGAGACCCGAGGCGACCTGGTGCACGGGCAGCCCCACCACCCGGGTGAAGAACAGGGTGCTGGTGGTCAGGTACAGGCCACTGCCGACCGTCTTGACCAGCCACGACACGGCCAGCAGCCGGGAGTCGCCGGGCGGCGGCAGAAGGGCGCCGAGCACGGCACGCGCCCGCCCCGGCGACGGTGGCCGCGGGGCGGAGGCGGTACCGGCGGCGGCGTCCGGCGCGGACACCGCCGTATGCGACCCACCGCCCTCGGTCGGTGGCCGTTTCACCGTGCGGCCACCGCCATCGTGTGCAGCCGGGCGATGAACGCCTCCGCGGACGCCTCGTCGGCGGCGGTGAGGTAGGCCTCGAGGTGGCCCGGGCTGGCGCACTCCTCCGGGGTCAGCACCTCCAGTACGCCGGGGAGGGCGGCCACCGACTCCCGCAGGCCGGGGAGCGCGGGCAGCCGGGTGCGGCCGACGATCCCGGAGCGCGGCGGGCCGGCCGGGCGGCTGGGCCGCTCCCCGGTCGAGACCCGGACGAACTCCTCCCACAGGTCCACTCCGAAGGCGTGCCACCACATGCGGGAGATGCCCATGCCGCCCGGCCGTATCGCCACTTCGCCGATGACCGGGCCCGCGGCGGTGCGGAACACCTCCAGGTGCGTGACCCCGGCCGGCAGGCCGAGGGCGGCGACCACCTCGTGGTGCAGCGCCAGGACCTGCTGTGCGAAGGGGTCCGTCTGGTCGGCCACGTACCCGCTGTTCAGGCTGGGCGTGGTGACCGGCGGCGGGAGGAAGTAGCGCGAGACGGCCGCGCGGGCCACCTCGCCGTCCTGGACGACGCCGTCGCAGTGGTACTCGTGCGTGAACTCCACCAGGCGCTCGACCTGGACCGGCAGGCGCCGGTCGGCGACGTCGGCGAAGGCGTCGGCGCGGTGCCGCTCGGCGAACTCCTCCGGCGAGGCCACGCGGTGGGTTGACTTCGACGCGGCGCCGAACACCGGCTTGATCACGACGGGCCATCCGGTCCGTCGCGCCGCCCGGGGCACGTCGTCGACCGTGGCCGCCTGGGCGTAGTCCGTCACCGGCAGCCCCGCGGCGCGCAGCCGGTCCTTCATCGCCCGTTTGTGGGTGGCCCACAGGGACTGGTCCACGCCGGGTCCGTCCACCCCGAGCAGGGTGCGCACCAGCCCGCCCGCCACCACGCTCTTCTCGGTGGCGGCGATCACATGGTCCACGGGACCGCTCGCGGCGAGTTCGTACGCCGCCCGCTCCACCTGTGTCAGATCGGCGAAGCTGTCGACGTACGCCACGTCGTGGTCCCGGTACAGGTCGGCGTACACCTTGCGGGTGATGACGCGGACGGTCACGTCGGGCCGGCGCGCCAGCGCCTCGAGGACCTCCGGCTTGTCGGAATTGAGCAGGAGCACCTGCCTGGTCACGTGTTCTCCAGTTCGGCGTGGTGGTAGGTGACGGTGGCGGCGGCCTCGTCGACGACGGCCCAGACGGGGGAGGGGCCGCGGTCCGGTGCGCAGCGGGTGACGGAGCCGACGTTGACGACGTAGCGGCCGTCCGCCGCGAGCGGCACCGGCTCGCCGAACCGGAACGGCACACGCACCGCCTGAGCCGGACCGTCCCCGACGGTCCGCACCCGGTACAGGGCACTGCGGTGGTGGTGCCCGTGGACCAGTGCCCGGCCGGGGAAGTCGGCGTCCACCGGGCACCACAGGCCGGGCTCCAGTTCGCGCCACGGCAGCGGATGGCCGTGGCAGTACAGGGCGAAGCCGGTGCGGTGCTCCAACGGGGCGTCGAGCAACGGGCGGGCCCAGCCGGGCAGTTCGGGGTCGGGTACCAGGGAGCGGATCCGCTCCTCCTGGTTGCCCCGCACGAGCAGCACGCCGTCCAGGAGCCGGGCGAGTTCGGGATTCGGGTCGAAGACGTCCGTCAGCCGGCCGCCGAACTCGTACCCGGGAGCCTCCCGCTTCCCGATACGGCACTCGAAGACGTCGCCGAGACAGACGACCCGGTGCACCTCCTGCTCCCGGATCCGTCGGAGCACGGCCCGCAGCCGGGCGGTGTCACCGTGGATGTCGGTCACGACGGCAAGGCGCACGGCACTCACTCACCCGTCTCGATCAGCACCCGGCCGGCCAGCTCCTCGCAGAGCCGGGCCGCCTCGGCGGCGTCCGCGCCGTCGGCGATCACATGGCCGCAGCGGTCCTGGGAGCGGCGCACCGGGCCGACGCGGTCGCCGACCTCGACGTCCAGCCGGACCACGGCGGTGGAGTCGCCGAGGCCGGGCACGGTGATCCGGCGGACCGTTCCGGGCGGCGGGGTGAGGAACCTGATCGCCGCTCCCCGGCGGGCGAGGGGCGCCCCGGCCGGCGGGGGCAGCAGGCCGAGCGGGCAGCCCGCGGTGAGGCGCACCACGTCCAGGCCGTAGGCCCGGCGCAGCAGTTCGCGGATCTTGTCACCGCCGATGCGGTTATGGGACTCCAGGACGCGCGGGCCGCTCCCGGTGACCTTGACCTCGGTGTGCGCGGGGCCCTCGACCAGCCCCACCGCGTCCAGGAAGGTGACCACCAGGTCGGCGACGTCGTCCAGCACGGGCGCGGGCAGGGTGCTGGGCAGGGTGTGCCCGGTCTCCACGAAGGACGGTCCGACCAGCTTGTCGGTCACGGCGAGGACGGTGTGCGTCCCGTCGTGGGAGAAGGTCTCCACGCTGATCTCGGGCCCGTCGAGGTACTCCTCGGCGACCGGCCGGGTGCCGCCCGCCGCTTCGAACGCCCGCCAGGTCTCGTCCGCGGCCTCGGGCCCGGCCAGCCGGAACACGGCCTGGCTGGCCGTGCCGGCGGCCGGTTTGAGGATCACCGGCCCGCCCGTCGTACGGCAGAACTCCGCGAGGTCGGCGGATCCGCGCGGCGCGGCGGTGCGCACCGGGGCGATCCCGCGGGCGTTGAGGAGTTCCCGCATGCGCCGCTTGTCCTGCAACAGGCCCACGGTGTGCAGGGAGTTGCCGGGGACGCCGAGCCGTTCGGCGACGGCGGCCGCGGGCAGCAGGCCGCGCTCGGTGAGGGACAGCACGCGGCCGAAGGGGCGGTCCGCGTGCAGCGGGGCCAGCGCCGAGTGCAGGGCGTCGGTGTCCGTCAGGTCCACCGCGAGGACCGTGTCGGCCGCCGCGGCGTGCGCCGGCACCGGTTCGGCCGGGTCGTGCACGAAGACGGTGTCGACGCCCAACGCCTTTGCCGCGGCCACCAGTTGGGGGGTGCCCGCGAGCACCGCGAGACGCGGCGTCGCGGGCACCTGCTGCCCGGATGTCATCCGACGGACTCCGGCCGGGTCGTCACCGCGGCCTCGGCTTCCGGGGCCGCCGGGGCGGCTCCCGCCGGTGGCGCCACCGCGTCCGGGTCCCCGAACCGCTCCTTGAGGTACGCGATGATGTCCGCGTTCTCCCGCAGCTTGCCCGGGATCACCGTCGCCCCGTCCACCAGGGCCGGGATGAACTTGCTGCCCGTGGTGCGGATCAGCTCGTGCCGCTCCTCGCGCGGCTTGGGCACGTTGATGTTGATGTAGGACACCTGCAGCTTGGTGAGCAGTTCGCGCACCGGCTTGCAGTCCGGGCAGGTCTCGCGCTGGAACAGGACGAGCATCAGCGGCCCTCCTCGTGGAACGTGCGGATGATCTCACCGACACCACAGCCCGGCGTGAACCGGTGGCCGAGGTCGAGCAGGGCCATCTCCAGGGCGCCGAAGACGGCGCTCAGATCGAGGGCGTCGGCCGCCCCCACGTGCCCGACCCGGATCAGCTTGCCCTTGAGGTGGGCCTGGCCGCCGGTCATGGTGAGGCCGTAGGACGCGGACAGCGTCTTCAGCAGCTGCCCGGTGTCGATGCCCTCGGGGGCGAGCGCCGAGGTGATGACGTGGCTGCGGCGGTGCGGTTCCTTGACGAAGGTGGTGAACCCGAGGGCGAGCAGGGCGCGTTCGGCCGCCCTGCCGAGGGTGGCGTGCCGGGCGCGGAAGGCCTCCATGCCCTCCTCGTTCAGCATCTTCAGCGACTCGTGCAGGGCGAGCAGCAGCGACACCGCGGGGGAGGAGGACGACATCGGGTAGAAGTGCCGCAGCCGCTCGAACGACCAGTAGTAGTTCGGCCCGCTCGACCGCTCGACCGCCGTCCACGCCTTGTCGGACAGGGCGACGAAGGCGAGTCCCGGGGGCAGCATGAAGCCCTTGTGGGAGGCGGCGAGGACGACGTCCAGACCCCACGCGTCCATCTCGAGCGGATGGACGAGCAGACCGCTGATCGCGTCGACGACCACGACCACGTCGGTGTCGCGGAAGATCCGGCCGATGGCCTCGACGTCGTTCAGCGCACCGGTGGAGGTCTCGCTGTAGACGACGAACGCGCCCCGGATCTCCGGGTGTTCACGGTAGGCCGCGGCCACCCGCTCGGGGTCGGCGCTGGTGCCCCAGTCGCTCTCCACGACGTGCACGACGAGGCCGTAGTTGCGGCAGATCGCCTGGAAGCGCTCGCCGAAGTAGCCGTTGGAGACGACCAGGACCTCGTCGCCGGCGGAGAAGCAGTTGGCGACCGCGGCCTCCATCGCGCCGGTCCCGGAGGAGGCGATGGTGTACACCGGGGCGCTCGTGCCGAACAGCGGGGGCAGACCGCCGCTGATCTCGTGGATCAGCTGCTCCATCTCGGTGGAGCGGTGGTGGATGATCTCGCGGGCCCCGGCCAGCAGCAGGCGCTGGGGCACTTCGGTCGGTCCGGGTGTGGCCAGCCGCAGCTTCACCGGCTGTCCTCCTTAACGTCGTTCCGCACGTCGGTGTCGGTGTCGGTGTCGGTGTCGGTGTCGTGGGCGGCGGGTGCCGCGGACCGGGGCGCGTCGACGAAGACGCGGCGGGTGGCGGGCTTCAGGTCGAAGTCGAAGAGCACCACGCGGTGGCTCGGCGACATGGCGAGGCGGCCGTCCCGGAAAGGAACGAGCAGACTGGTGCCGAGCAGCGACGACTTCAGGTGGGAGAAGCCGTTGGGGTCGGCGGTGGTCAGCTCGTGCAGATAGCGGCTGCCGTCGGCGGGGGACTCCGGCGCGATGCGCTCCAGGGTCCGCAGCAGGTCCTGTACGGCGCCCGGCTCGTACCGCATCACGGTCAGCCCGATGGTGCTGCCGTGCGCGAACACCCCGGCCAGCGCGTCGCCGGTGCCGTGCTCCTGAAGGGCCGTGGCGATCCGGTCGGTGAGGTCGTAGTGGGAGTTGAGGCCGGTGCTCTCCACCGTCAGTTCGATCACCGGGCCACCTCCGCGGGCCCGGCGATCACCGACGGCACGTTCTCGGCCGTCAGGTCGCCCGGCCCGGTCACGGTCCAGGCCGGCACCCCGGCCAGGGCGGCGGTGATGCGGGCGAGTTGCGCGGTGTGGGCGGCGCGGCCGTCGTCGAGGTAGTGGTGCCAGCCCGCGTTGGCGCCGTCGAACGCCGACTCCACGTTGGCGCGCAGCACATCGGCGTGCTCCTGACGGCTGCCGGCCAGCGGCTCCACGACCGTGCGGTCACCGGGGCCGATCGCCGGGTGCAGGATCGCCGCCACGGGCACCCGCACCCCGACCGGGCCGCTCGGGAAGCGGTCCCGGAACGGCAGCGGATCGACGGCGAACTTGCCTATCGGCGAGAACGCGTGGCCCTCGGTGGGCACATAGTCGTCCCCGATGCCGGCGATCTCCCTGAGCCCCGGGTACTTGGCGACGGTGCCGTAGCCGAGGTGCGGGTAGTCGGGCCAGCCCGCGGCGACGACGGAACCGTCCGGCAGTTCGTGCAGCACGGTCTTGTCGCCGCTGAGCACCTGGTAGCCGAAGTGCTCCACCAGTTCCAGCAGCAGCGTGCTCTTGCCGGCCCCCTTCGCCCCGGTGACCAGCACGACCTGGCCGTCCCGGTAGGCGGCGGTGGCGTGCAGCACCGCGGCGCCGGTGTTCTCCTGGTGCTTCAGCACGAGGTCACGCACCAGCTCGACCAGGTCCATATGCCCGCCGGCCCCGAGCGCCACGTCGATGACACGGGCGGCGCGGTCGAAGACGAAGCGGGTGCCCGTCTTGGTGCACTCCAGGTACTCGCGGCCGTCGTGTACGGCCCGCCGGGCCGGGACGGTGAAGAACGCGCTGGCGCTCTTGCGGAGGTAGATGTCCTCCTGCGGGGTCCCGGCCGCGGGGGCGAGGTCCGCCGGGTCCGTGGCGCGTATCCGCAGGGTCGCGACCGGCTCGCGGCCGGTGTCGTCGGGCTTCGCCTCCTCGGCGGTCAGGTGGGTGGCGAGGAAGGCCAGCGCGTCGTCGATGTCGGCGCCGTGCTCCACCTCCAGGTCGAGCTGGGTGCCGTGGAAGTCCAGCCGCAGGGCGGTGGCGGTGGGAAGGGTGGTCACTGTGCTGCCTCCGCGAGTTCGCGTCCCAGGGACTCGTAGCGCTCCTGCTGTGCCAGCATCTGGGGAGCGCGCTGCAGGTCGAAGATCTCCTTGACCGGGACGAGTTCGGCCTCCACATGGTGGGTGGTGCCGTCCCGCATGATCCGGGTGAGGGTGTCCCGCATGGCCCGGATCGAGCTGCGCAGCGCCTGGTTGGCGTAGATCGCCATGGCGAAGCCGCGCTGCTCCAGCTCCTCGACGGTGACCTGGTTGTACGTCGTCGGCACGACGATCACCGGGAGGTCACCGCGGTAGGCCTCGCGGAAGGCGAAGACCTCCTCCGGGTCCTTGCGCTTGGAGTGGATGAGCAGGGCGTCCGCCCCGGCGCGCTCGTAGACGTCGGCCCGGCGCAGCGCCTCGGCCATGCCCTGCCCGGAGATCAGCGCCTCCAGCCGGGCCACGACGACCATGTCGGTACGGGTCTCGGTGGCGGCCCGGATCTTGCCCGCGAAGTCGTCCAGCGGGGCGAGATCCTGGTTGCCCTCGATGAAGCTGTTGAGCTTGGGGAACTGCTTGTCCTCGATGCACACGCCGGCCACGCCACGCGCCTCGTAGGAGCGGATCATGTGGATGACGTTGTTGACGTTCCCGAACCCGGAGTCGCAGTCCGCGAGGACGGGGGTGTCCACCGCGGCCGCGAGGTCGGCCGCCGCGTCGAGGCACTCGCCCATGGCGAGGATGTTGGCGTCCGGTACGCCGGCCGAGGCGGAGATCTCCAGCCCGCTGGCCCAGATGACGTCGAAGCCGGCCTCCTCGGCGAGCCGCGCGCTGAGCGGGTTGTGCGCGCCCATGGCACGGGCCAGTCGCGGGGCGTGCAGCGCGGCGCGCAGCCGCTGGGCGGCGCTGCGGGGGGTCGCGCCGGTCCCGGCGTCGTGCTGGTGCGGTCGGCTGTCGGTCATGCTTGCCTTCCTTCGGTCAGTTCCTGTTCGTCGGCGGCCAGTTCCCGGCACACCTGCTCGACCGTCTCGTCGAGGACCTTGCGCGGCCGCGCCGCGCCGATCCGCCGCCCGACCTGCCACGGGTCGAGCCCGTGGCGGGCGCTGATCTTGTCGATGCGGTCCTGGAAGTAGAAGTGGTGGTCGTTGATCCCGGCCGCGATCTCGGCCCGGCGCACCGTCATGGGGCGGGGCAGCACCTGCTCGGCCACGTACTCGGCGGCCTCGCAGACGAGCGGCAGATCGGCGTGGGTCTCGTACTTGGGCCAGGCGGTGAGGAAGGCCGCGGCCTGCTCGGTGGCGAGGTTCCCCGCGCCCCGGGCCATCGCGCCCAGCGAGGCGTCCAGCCAGCCGACCCCGGCGTCCAGGCCGGCCAGCGCGTTGGCGGCGGCCAGACCGAGGTTGTTGTGGGCGTGGATGCCGAGCGGGATCGGCAGCCGTTCGGCGAGCAGTTCGATGCGCTGCCGTACGTCGTCCGGGGTGAGCGCGCCGAAGGAGTCGGCGATGTAGAAGACGTCCGGCATCTCGGAGGCCACGGTCTCGGCGATCGTGGCGAGTTGGTCGAGCGTGGTGTAGCTGACGGCCATCAGGTTGACGCCGGCCTTCAGGCCCAGCGCGCGCACGGCACGGACGTACTCCGGTACCCCGTCGATGTTCCACGGGTAGGCGGCGATGCGCACCATCGACACCGGGCTGTCGCCGAGGTCGGCCATGGCTGACACGGGGCACACGGTGGGGACGACCATCACGGCCAGCTCGGCGTGGGAGACGTCCGGCAGGGCCGCCAGGTACTCGGGTGTGCAGTGCGCCGAGGGACCGGCCGTCGCGCTGGCCCTGCTGCCGGAGCCGCCGCGGTAGCCGACCTCGATGACGTCGACGTGGGCGGCGTCCAGGGTGCTGACGATGGTGTGCACGTCGGTGGGGGTGAACTGCCAGTCGTTCTGGTTCCCGCCGTCGCGCAGGGTGCAGTCGAGCAGGATCGGTTTCACGCGGCTCCTCCCGTGCCGGCCGTGGCCAGCTCGGCGCGGAAGCGCGACACCAGCTGCTGGGGCGTCAGCTCCACGCGTTTGCCGGCCGGGTGGGTGCGGGGCGCGCATCGGATGCGCACCAGCGCGGGCGTGCCGGTGAGGTCCAGGGCGGCGAGCTGGTCGAGGTCGTCCACGGTGTACGCGGCGGCGTAACCGGCCGCGAGGGCCATGGCCGCCGGGTCGCCGAGGGCCGCGGTGCGCTGGCCGCCGGTGCTCTCGTGGGCGCCGTTGTCGAGGACGACGTGCACCAGATTCGGCCGGTGCTCGGCGATCATCGGCAGGCAGCCCGGGTTCATGGCGTAGGAGCCGTCGCCGTCCAGGACCAGTACCCGGCGTTCGGGGTGGGCCAGCGCGATGCCGAGGCCGATCGGGGCGGCCATGCCCATGGAGCCGACCAGGTAGAAGTGGTTGGCGCGGTCGCCGATGTTGTACAGGTCGCGGGTGATGTAGCCGCAGGTGCTCACCGTCAGGGCGGACGGTTCGCGCTCCAGCAGCGCGCCGATGGCGTCACGGATGTCCAGCACGGCTCACACCCCTTCCCGGACGATGAGTACGGCGGTGCTGCGGCCGGAGTCGTACTGCTTGAGGAACGCCTCGACCGAGTCCTCGGGCCGTTCGTTGTCCGCACGGTCCAGGGCAGCCCGAACACGTCCAGCAGCCGGGTGAGTTCGCGACCGATGACGTCGTGCTCGACCGCGTCGTTGCCCCCGTGCCCGCGCCAGCTGACGACGATCGGCAGGTGGACGTCGTAGATGAGGTTGAACGACGTGAGGACGTTCAGCGAGTAACCGAGCCCGGAGTTCTGCATGAGGACCACCGGGCTGGCTCCCGCCACGGCCAGGCCCGAGGCCACTCCCAAGGCGCTGTCCTCGCGCGGCGCCGGTATATAGGTCGCCGGGCAGTCGGGTTCCTCGAGCAGCCGGAAGAGCCCCTTCAAAAGAGAACACGGCACTCCGGTGAAGTGCGAGTGCCCGTGCCTTACGAGGGCATTGAGCAGGAGTTCCGCGGTGGTCGCCCCGGACCTTTCGCTTAACGACGAAACAGCTTGCACGTGCGGCCTTCCTTCTGACGAAGCACGGATGCGGCCAGGCCGACGGAAGGCGTCTATGTGCCCCCCGACGAAGTGGATCTTGCATGAACGTCGAGGGAATCCGCAATGGCGTTCCACGATTCAAGAATTCAGTTTTCGATGGAATGATTCGGCGCATATCCCGCCTTGACCGGCATTCCGTGAACCTGAGGGCGGCCGAATCTCCACATCTTGATGTCTCGATTTCGACGTTTGAAATCAGGCCCGAGCGTGAAAGGCGACAAAACGCTTCGGGGGATTTCCGGGAGTTTTGCCTTGATTTCGATCGGTCGCCGCAATTCACCGAGGGTGGAACGCGAAAGGGCCGCCTTTCGAGAGGCGGCCCCTGTCGGCATGTTCGAGGTACTGCTCGCTGCGCGGCAGCGCCGTGGCGTCAGCCGGCGCTGAGCTCCGCGAGGTCTCCCAGCGGGAGCGTGTGCTGGGTCTGGAGGACCTTGGCGCGCAGATAGCGGACGTTGTCCGGGGTGGCGAAGACGCCCGTGGGCACCCGGTCGCGGACCTCGATGCCGAGGGCGCGCAACTGCTCGGCCTTGTCGGGGTTGTTGGAGAGCAGGTCGAGTTCGCGGACGCCGAGGGCGGTGAGCATCTGGGCGGCCGCCGTGTAGTCGCGGTCGTCCTCGGGCAGGCCCAGGGCGGCGTTCGCGGCGTAGGTGTCGAGGCCCTGGTCCTGCAGGGCGTACGCGTCGAGCTTGTTGTAGAGGCCGATGCCCCGACCCTCCTGGCGCAGGTACAGCAGCACGCCGCCGCGCTCCGCGATGCGCTCGACGGCCTCCCGCAATTGGGGACCGCAGTCGCAGCGGGCCGAGCCGAAGACGTCGCCGGTCAGGCACTCGGAGTGGAGACGGACCAGCGGGGTGGTGCCGGGAGCCGGGTCGCCGAGGACGACGGCCACGTGTTCCTGGCCGTCGGTGAGGCCGTGGAAGGTGACCAGCTCGGTGTCGACGCGGTAGCCGTCGTGGAAGCGCAGCGGGACCCGGACGCGGGCGCGCTGGGTGGCGGCGGCGGTGAAGTCGGGCATGCGGGTTCTCCGGGTTCCGTACGTGACCGTCTGCTTCAGATTTGAAGCAGCTCCTCGGACCAGGACCCTACCCCATGCTTTAAATTTGAAGCAACAAATTTGTCGCGCGGGTCACGAACAGGACTTGGAGGACCGCCGGCGCCACGGCACGTCGTCCGTGCCGGCGTTGGCACCCTCCCCCTGGAACCCCTCGCCGACCGCTGTGAAGATCTCCTCCAGCTGCCCCACCTGCTCCGGGGTCAGCCGGTCGAAGAGCAGCGACCGTACGGTCTCCACATGACCGGGTGCCGCCTGCTCCAGAACCCGCATCCCCTCGTCGGTGAGGGTCGCGATGCTGCCCCGCTTGTCCCAGCGGCAGTTCTCGCGCCGCAGCAGACCGTCCTTCTCCAGCCGGGAGACGGCGTACGTCAGCCGGCTGCGGGTGATCTTCAGCCCCTCCGCGAGATCGGTCATGCGCAGCCGGCGCTCCGGGGTCTCGGACAGGGTGGCGAGGATGGAGTAATACAGGTGGGGCATGCCGGCTTCCTGCTGGAGCTGCCGGTCCAGCGCGTCCTCCACGAGCATGGCGGCGGCGATGTACGCGCGCCAGGCGCGTTGCTCCTCGGGGGTGAGCCAGCGAGTCGTCATGAGACCAGTGTAGGTTTGTTTCAAACTTGAACCAAGCCCCGCCTTGCCCCGGTTCCACTCCGGCTCCGAAAGGGAGCGCGCCGATGCCCTCGTCGTACCCCTACGTCCTGCTGTCCGCCGCCGTCTCCCTGGACGGCTACCTCGACGACACCACCCCCGAGCGCCTGCTCCTGTCCAGCCCCGCCGACTTCGACCGGGTCGACGAGGTACGGGCCTCCGTGGACGCGATCCTGATCGGCGCCGGCACGATCCGGGCGGACAACCCACGGCTGCTGGTGAACTCGGCCGAGCGCCGGGCCGCGCGGGTGGCGTCCGGCAAGCCCGAGTATCCGTTGAAGGTCACGGTCAGCGCGTCCGGCGAGCTGGAGTCGACGGCGAACTTCTGGCACACGGGCGGCGAGAAGATCGTTTATACGACGGAGAAGGGCGCCGAGCGACTGCGGCGGACGCCGGTCGCGGCGGACGTGGTCGCGCTGGGCGCGGAGCTGGACTGGCGGGGTCTGCTGACGCACCTGCGCGAGGTGCGGGGCGTCGAGCGGCTGATGGTCGAGGGTGGCGGCACGATCCACACGCAGTTGCTCCAGCAGGGGCTGGCGGACGAGCTGCAGCTGGTGGTGGCGCCGCTGTTCGTCGGCGACCCGGACGCCCCGCGGCTGTTCGGGCCGGGCGGATATCAGGGCGGACGGCTGCGCCTGCTGGAGACCCGGCGCATCGAGGACGTCGTGCTGATGCGCTACGAGCCCACGGCGCCGGGGACGGGTGTCCTGCCCTCCGCCGCCGACCGGCACTGGCTGGCCCTGGCGTGCGACCTCGCGGCGCAGTGCCCGCCGTCGGAGACGGCGTTCAGTGTCGGGGCGGTGGTGGTGGCCGCCGACGGGACCGAGCTGGCGCGCGGGTACTCCAGGGAGGGCGGCGACCTCGTGGTGCACGCGGAGGAGGCGGCGCTCGCGAAGATCGCGCCGGACGATCCGCGGCTGGCGTCCGCGACGGTGTACAGCAGCCTGGAACCGTGCACCCGCCGTGCCTCCCGGCCCATGCCGTGTGCGCGGCTGATCCTGGTGGCCGGGGTCCGGCGGGTGGTGACCGCCTGGCGGGAGCCGGACACGTTCGTGACGGGGGCCGACGGGAGCGGGGTGCTGGCGGCCGAGGGGGTGGACGTCCTGGTGCTGCCGGAGTACGAGAAGCGGGCCAAGGCGCCCAACGCCCACCTGACGTTCTGACCCGATGCGGCCCGCGGACCGACCGGAAAACGCTGGTCAGGGGTGGGCCCTGGAAAGCCGTGTGCTTCGGACCCCGCTGATGGCGTACTATGGACTCATCGACGCGGGGTGGAGCAGCTCGGTAGCTCGCTGGGCTCATAACCCAGAGGTCGCAGGTTCAAATCCTGTCCCCGCTACTGAAGGCTCAGGGCCGGAACTGATCAGTCAGTTCCGGCCCTGAGTGTTTTCCCCATGTCTCCGTCGAGCCGTCGTACGGCACCCTTGATCGTTGTTACCAGCCGTGAGCGGGCGACCGCCCTCCGCATAACAACTGACATACTGTCAATGCCTGTGTGACTCCTGAGCCTTGGTCAACTCGCCCGATTTAGGCCGCTCATGACCCGTAAGTCCAGGCGAAAATCGTTAATGATCAAGTGGAACAGCTTGGAATCCGCACCTCGGGTCTATTAACGTTCGATAACGCAGCGCGGTCGTCCCAGCCGTCACAAGAGACGGCTCCGTGCTCATGCGCCGAGTCCCGCAAGGGAGCCGGGGAACCACCACCCTGGGGTGAATCGCACGGATTCCGCCGTGAAGTCACGGTTGGTATACGCGCGTAGGAGACCTTCCTGCTCCGAACCCGTCAGCTAACCCGGTAGGCGAGAAGGAAGGAAAGGAGTACGCCCACGTGGCGTCCAACAGGCCTGCTCCGCAAGCCCCGTTCGTGCCGAGTCAGCGCAGCACCGACACCTTCGGCTACGACCGCTACCGCACCGACGAGGGCCCGTTCGAGGAGTGGAACCCCACCGCGGAGTCCATTCGTCCCGTACGTGGCAGGCACCGCGTCGCCAAGCAGCGTGGTGGGGGACTCGCCCGCAGCTCCACGGTTCTCGGCGTCGGCGTCATAGCCGCCGTCGGCGCGGGCGGCATGGCCAGCGCGAACAGCGGCAAACCGCCGGTCGCCATCACCATGCCGGACCTGCCGCTGATCTCCGACGACGACTCCGCCGCTGCCGAGGACGCGACCACCGCGCTCAGCACCATGGGGGAGACGGCCCAGGAGACCGCGCAGGGCACCAGCACCGACGCCGGTGAGGCGCTGCGCAGCCGGATCATCGCGCAGGCCGAGCTGCAGCAGGACCAACTCGACAGCAAGGCCGCCGCGGACGCGATCGCCGCCGCCGAGAAGGAGGCCGCCGCCGCGGCCGCCAAGGCGGAGAAGGAGGCCGAGGCCAAGGCCGCCGCCGCGAAGGCCAAGGCCGAGGAGGAGGCCCGCAAGAAGGCCGAGGCCGAGCGCCTCGCCGAGCTGGCCAAGCAGTACGCGCTGCCGACCTCCTCGTACACCGTCACCTCGACCTTCGGTCAGGCCGGCGCCTACTGGTCCTCCGGCTACCACACGGGCCTCGACTTCGCCGCCCCGTCCGGCACGCTGATCAAGGCGGTGCACACCGGCACGATCACCTTCGCCGGCTGGGACGGCTCGTACGGCTACAAGACGGTGCTCACCCTCGAGGACGGCACCGAGATCTGGTACGCGCACCAGTCCTCGATCAGCGTCAGCGTCGGCCAGAAGGTCAACACGGGCGACGTCATCGGCCGCGTCGGCGCCACCGGCAACGTCACCGGCGCCCACCTGCACCTCGAGGTCCACCCCGACGGCAGCACGAACGGCATCGACCCGATGGCCTGGCTGCAGGGCAAGGGCCTCTCGGTCTGACCCCCCCGGGGGGGCAACCCCCGATCGCGTAGAGACGCCGGCGAGGCAGAGCATGCCCTCGCCGGCGTCGCTGTCGTGCGAGGGCGGTCAGGGATCACAGGTGCCGGACTGGCCCGCGCACTGCCAGCCCGAAAAGCCGCCCTCGGGGTTGTCGATGTCGTTGTCGAGCTGGAGGAATCCCCAGACGACGGTGACCGTGAACGCGACGGCGGCCAGGGCCAGCAGCCACAGGACGCCCGTCTTGACCTTCGCTTTCCAGCGTTGATCCGGCTCGCGGGCGGGCCGGGCGGCGCTGGGATCGTGACGACCGCTGCTCATGCGCAGACCGTCATCTCGTCGGAGCTGCCGACGACGTCGAAGTCGACGGCTCCTCGACCGTGGCCGGTGCGGACACCAACGTATGGGCCGGCCTCGGATCGGCCGGTCGGCTCATCGCCGCCTCCCCCAGGGCCGGTTGACCGGCCCTCACCCCCGTACAGAAGAAAGCTTCCCTCACCCTAGGTGTTCCGCTTGGGTTGCGGTAGGGACGGTGATCTTGAGGAGCGCGGGACGTCGATGGCGGCGTCCGAGGGGCCCGTCCGCCTCACATCCGATACGGGTTGTACGCGGGATAGGGCGCCGTCGGCCCGTACGTGGCGCCGGGCGCCTGCCCGTACATGGCGCCGTGCCCCTGTCCGTACGGCTGCTGCCACCGAACCGGCTGCCCGTACCCGTACCCGTACGCACGCCAAGGCTGCGCGGCGACCGCATGCTCCAGCGCCGGCCGGGCGAACCCCCGCCGCCCCCACAGCTCGTGCAACAGCTCCCGTTCCCGTACGGCGAAGTCCGCACCGGCCCGCCCACGGCGCCCCCGGTGCCGTAGGAACGCCAGCGACGTGGCGTAGGCCTCGTACTGCGCCACCGCCCGGGCCGCCGTCGGCCCCCCGCGCCGCCGCGCGTACTGCCGGGCCATCCGCCGTGCCCGCATCGAGCCGAGCGCGAACGGCTCGCCCGGGGCCAGCCATCCGGCCATGACGTAGGCGGGCAGCTCCTCGCGCACGGTTCGCAGCTCACGCTGCCGTGTCCAGATCACCAGCCAGGTCAGCAGCCCGAACGCGGGCACCATGAAGGCGGCGTACACGGCGAAGAACCCGAACTCGCCGAAGGCCGACGAGCCGTTCCACAGGGCGTGCATGCCCATGGCGAGCAGCAGCCCGGAGATCGGGAGCAGAACGCGGCGCACATGCTGGCGTGGACCCGACAGCGCCGCGATGCCGAAGCCGAGGCCGGTGAGGACCGTGAAGAGGGGGTGCGCGAAGGGCGACATGATCACGCGGACGAAGAAGGTCGCCGCCGTGACGGAGGCGATGCCGCTGTCGCCGGAGAGCTGGTCGGTACCGAAGGCGGTACCGAGGTAGAGGATGTTCTCGGTGAAGGCGAAGCCGGTGGCGGTGACCCCGGCTATGACCACGCCGTCGACGATCCCGGTGAAGTCCCGCCTGCGGAAGAGGAAGACGAGCAGTACGGCGACCGCCTTCGCCGTCTCCTCCACGATGGGCGCTATGACGGTCGCGCCGAGGGTGTCGGCGTGCGACGGATCGGCGGTCGCTATCGCTATCCACCGGGTCGCGAAGCTGTTGGCGATGATCGCTATCAGCGCCGCCGCGAAGGCGCCCCACGCGAAGGAGAACACCAGATTCCGCCAGGGGCCCGGCTCGACCCGGTCCAGCCAGCGGAAGGAGGCGACGAGCAGCGGCACGGGCAGCACGGCGAGCCCGAGCCCGACCAGGAACCCCTCGGTGCCGGTCTGCTCGCGCACCAGGGCGAGGATGACCAGGCCGGAGAGCGTGAGCAATGTGGTGAGCGCGCCGTAACGCACCCACCGCTTCTGCCACCAGTGCGCGTGCCGCAGTGCGCCGCCGGTGGGACCGGTGGGGTGCGTCGGGTACGGGGGACTGGTGGCCACGTCATCGACCCTAACGAGACAGGGGCGCCGCCCGCAGCAGCGCGAGGGGCTCTGGCGCCGGTGGGGTGGGCTGTCGGTGCTGGTCGCCCGGTCGTCTTCCAGATGTTCTTCCGGGTGTTCTTCCCGCTGCTCCTACGGCTGTACGCGGCGGAAGAGCAGGTCGTTCACCACATGACCCTTGTCCAGTCCCTGCCCCTCGAAACGGGTCAGCGGCCGGAACCGGGGACGGGGCGCGAAACCGCCGTCGGCCTGGGTGTTCTCGAAGTCTGGGTGACCGGTCAGAACTTCGAGCATCTGTTCGGCGTACGGCTCCCAGTCGGTGGCGCAGTGCAGGAGGGCACCGGGCTTCAGCCGGGTCGCGGCGAGGCTGAGGAACTCGGGCTGGATGAGACGCCGCTTGTGGTGCCGCTTCTTGGGCCAGGGATCGGGGAAGTAGACGCGCAGCCCGTCGAGCGAGTCGGGGGCGAGCATCTCGCGCAGCAGGATGATGGCGTCGCCGTTGGCCACGCGGACGTTGCTCAGCCCGTTCTGGTCGGCGAGGTTGAGCAGGTTTCCCTGCCCCGGCGTGTGCACGTCGACGGCGAGGACGTTGGTGTCCGGGTCGGCGGCGGCCATCTGCGCGGTGGCCTCCCCCATCCCGAACCCGATCTCCAGCACGACCGGATTGCCGTTCCCGAACAGCTCACCGAGATCGACGACCTGCTGCCCGTCGATGTCGAGCCCCCACTTGGGCCACAGCCGCTGCAACGCGTCCGCCTGCCCCGCGGTCACCCGACTGCGCCGCGGCTGAAAACTCCGGATCCGCCGCTCGAAGTGCGACCCGGCGGGATCGGCCTTGGGCCCGTCCGGGAACCGGGGCTCACCTTTGGCCCGGGTGTGCCGGACGGACACACCGGGGACATGGCGGGGATGCGCGCCGTCGGTGCCGGGCTGCCCGGGGGTACCGGGCCGGGGGACTTCGGGGGCGTTGAGAGACTCAGACACAGTGAGACCGATTTTACGGTGAGGGAGCCCCGACAGACTTACGGCCACTTCCCGAACCCCGCTCCGCCCCCTTCACGCCCCTTCACGCCCCCTCCAGCACCGCCAGCACCCTCCGCGCCACCTCCCGCCCGATGGGCAACGACGCGGTCGCCGCGGGACTCGGCGCGTTCAGCACATGCACGGCCCGCGCCCCCTCCCGTATCAGGAAGTCGTCCACCAGCGCCCCGTCCCGCAACACCGCCTGCGCCCGCACCCCCGCCGCCGCGGGCACCAGGTCATCGGACTCCACCGCGGGCAACAACCTCCGCACCGCCTCCGTGAACGCCCCCTTGGACACCGACCGCCGCAGCTCACCGGCCCCGTACCGCCAGTGCCGCCGAGCCATCCGCCACACACCCGGCCACGCCACCGTCGCCCCGACCTCCCGAGGCCGTACGACCCCCCACCCGTACCCCTCCCGGGCCAGCGCCGGCACCGCGTTGGGCCCGATGTGCACATCCCCGTCGATGCCGCGCGTGAGATGCACCCCGAGGAACGGAAACGCCGGATCCGGCACCGGATACACCAGCCCCCGCACCAGCTCGGGCCGCGCCAGCGAGTAGTACTCCCCCCGGAACGGCACGATCCGCACCTCCGGCTCGTCCCCCGTCATCCGGGCCACCTCGTCGCAGTACAGCCCGGCACAGTTCACCAGCACCCGCCCCCGCACGATGTCCCCGCGCGTGGTCCGTACGGCGACCCCCAGGTCCGCCCGCCGGTCGACCCGCTCGACCTGAGCGCCGTACCGGATCTCGGCCCCCGACGCCTCCGCCAGCTGCCGCGCGACCCCGACGAAGTCGCACACGCCCGTCGTCCCGACGTGTATCGCGGCGAGCCCCCGCACCTCCGGTTCGTACTCCGCGATCTGCGCGACGCCCAGCTCCCGTACCGGAATGCCGTTCTCCCGCCCGCGCTGCACCAGCGCGTGCAGGCGCGGCAGCTCCTGCCGCTCGGTCGCGACGATCAGCTTGCCGGTGACGGCGTGCGCGATGCCGTACTCCGCGCAGAACTTGACCATCTCGGCGGCGCCCCGCACCGCGAACCGCGCCTTCAGGGAGCCCGGCCGGTAGTAGATCCCGCTGTGGATGACCCCGCTGTTGCGCCCGGTCTGATGCCGGGCGGGACCCGGCTCCTTCTCCAGCACGGTCACCCGCGTGCCCGGCGCGGCACGCGTGATCGCGTACGCCGTGGCCAGCCCGACGATCCCACCGCCGACCACGAGCACGTCACAGTCGTAAGCGATCGTCCGCACCTGCTCCACCTCCCGGTTTCGATAATGCACTGCGCCACTGACAACGCCCTCAAACCCGGAGGGCCGCCCGAGCAGGCCCGGAGGACCGGCCGAGGGCCGCCACACCTTGCGGGGGCGCGGCGCTCCCACGCCCCGACCAGGCGATATGCCCGGGACGCGGCGGGCGCGGCGAGCGGGAGATCCACGCCACGGCCGTGCGGACGGAGCGGCGGCTGCCCGGGCTGTTCCGGCGGATCGCCGGCGACAAGGAGAAGATCGACGCCGTCAGCTCGGGGCAGGGCCGCGCCGTCGACAGCGCGAACCTGTACTCCAGCGCGCCCGCCATGACCGACGAGAGCCCCGGCGGCAAGGGCTACGACCTCGCCGAGCTGGAGCGCCGCGTCGGGCGCACGGACGGCGCGTCGTAACGGTTCCGCTCCCGCGCGGCGGGCGGGACGGGCGGGACGGCGGCTCGGGTCCGCCGAGCCGCCGCGCACCCCACGTGCGCGTGCGGGCACGCTCAGGCCGGTGCCATGAGCAGCGGCCGTGCCCGCTCCCGCAGTTCGACGACCCGCGGCTCGTCGCCGTACGGCTCCAGGCGGTGCAGCAGGTCCTTCACGTACTCCGTGGTGCGCGCGGACGATATCCGCCCCGCGACCTCCACCGCCCGTACGCCCTGCTCGCATGCCGCATCGAGATTGCCCGACTCCAGCTCGGCGACCGCCGAGACGACGAGCCGCAGCCCGTGCGAGCGCACGAACTCCTCCGTCGGCTTGGAGAGAGCCTGCTCCGTGAACCGGCGTACCTGGCGCGGTGCCTTCAGGTCCCGGTAGCACTCCGCGGCATCCGCGGCGAAGCGGTCGTAGGAGTAGAAGCCGAGCCAGGACGGGTCGTTGTCGCCCTCTCTGGACCGCTCCAGCCAGCCCTCCGCCGCCTTCAGCGCGGCACCGGCCGCCTGCGCGTCTCCCGCGCGCGCGTGTGCGCGTGCCTCGACGAGGCGGAAGAAGCTCATGGTGCGGGCGGTGGCGAGGCCACGGTTGCGTTCCAGAGCGGCCTGGGCGAGGTCGACGCCCTCGTCGCCGAAGCCCCGGTAGGTCGCCTGGAGCGACATCGACGCCAGGACGTACCCACCGAGGGGTACGTCGGCCGCCGCGCGCGCGAGCCGCAGTGCCTGGATGTAGTACCGCTGGGCGGCCTCCTGCTGCCCGGTGTCGAAGGCCATCCATCCCGCGAGGCGCGTGAGTTCGGCGCTCGCCCCGAACAGGGCGCGGCCCACTTCGTCGGAGTACGAGCCGAGCAGCAGCGGCGCCGCCTCCACCCGTAGGCACTCGGGCACCATGGACGAACGCCAGTCGCCGCCCCCGTACTTGGAGTCCCAGCGCCTGGCGTCCTCGGCGGCCTCCCGCAGCTTCTGCACATCGCTGTGGCCGACTTTGAGCGGTGCGCCGGAGCCCTCGGAGGGGCTCACCTCGCGCGCCACCGAGCTGTCGGCCGGTGTTATCAGCCACCGTGAGGCAGGCGTTGCGTATGCGCTCACCGCGAACGAACCCGCAAGCGACTGCCAGATGCCGCCGGAGCCGGCGCGGCGCCCGGCGAGGTCGAGACGGTACAGCTCCGTCGCCGACTTCACCGCCTGTCCGACGTCCCGGGGAAAGGCGAGGCCCACTTCGGGTGCGGGGTCCGCGTCCGCCAGGCCGATCTCGTGGAGCGGCACCGGGCGGCCCAGCTTCTGGCCGATCGCGGCGGCGATGAGGTGCGGCGCGGCACCCTGCGGCACCATGCCCTTCGACACCCAGCGCGCCACCGAGGTCTTGTCGTAGCGAAGAGTCAGTCCCCGCTGAGCGCCAAGGTCGTTGACGCGTCGAGCGAGTCCTGCGTTGCTGATTCCCGCGAGGGCGAGAACGGCGCCGAGCTTTTCGTTCGGCCCGCGTTGCTCCCTGGACATGCGCCACCCCTCGACACAGACGGCTGCCGCGCTGGCATAACCACGCGGCATTCGTAAACCCAGCGTAGTTCGCCGCATCCCAAGCGTTAAGGGGCATTCTTCCGGATGGCGGGATTGTGGTCCGCACTCAAGTGCGCACTCCCTACGCACAGTTGTGCCGTGCTCCCGCTGTGTGGCTGTGCGCCCGTCCGTGCGCTCTTCTCCAGCCATCGGGGGAGCGGTTCCATGGCTTCTGCGTGGGTCGGCCCGCTGTACTGGATCCAGTGGGCTGGGGGATTCCGCCGCCTACATCCCCGCGGGTGGCGGAACGGTCCGGGGGGCGCACTCCGTTCCCCGGACTGCGCGCAAGTCGAGCACGGCGAGTAGTGCGGAGGGCTTGTACGGAGGGTGCGCGAGCCTGTCCCTACGACGCTGATTTGGCTGAAAACCGACCCCGGTCCTCACGGGTAATTACCGCTCCGACCACGGAACTTGACGGCGCAGAGGGCGTTTTGGGGGAGCGCATCGGGGGCGCATTCGCGTCGCAGCCGTCCTGCGATCCCCTCGGCACGTCGGCGCGGATCTTCTCGCTTCCTCCGCGCGGATCCCGTCGCTCCGCCCAGGCGGATCCCCTTGCCCGGTCGGGGTGTTCGGGTGCCCCGTGGCCGCTCCGGGGGCACCCGCGCGGGCGCGATTCCCGGAGCTCGAGCGGCTCCGCCGCCCCTCCCGCGCGCGTCCTTCATGGCAGCATGGTGAACCGGTTCGTACGGTGCACTGGTTGTCCACAGCCTGTGGAGGCGTCGATGCGGTGGTTGGTGGGATGGAGCAGCACCGCCGCGGTGGCCGCCGGGATCGGCTCCGCGGGGGCCACTGGAAGCGACGGCGAGACCGTCCACCCGGTGGGGTCCCAACTCCTGTGGGGTGACCCCGATCCGCTGTGGGCGGTCGGCGACTGGCGCCCGGACGAGGTCCGCGTCGTCAAGGCCGACGAGCAGACCAGGATCGCGGTACTCGGCACCTGCGGGGCGAGCGACGAGCAGCTTCGGGTCGGCCTGTTCGCCGCGCGCGGAGGGGCACTTCGGCATCTGACGGCGTGGTCCGGCAGCTACACGGCCGTCGTCCAGGTCGGCCGCCGGATCATGGTGTGCGGTGATCTGGCGGGCGCGCGGCCGGTGTTCTACACCCCGTGGGCAGGCGGTACGGCGTATGCGACGGCCGCGCTCCCGCTCGCCGACCTCATCGAGGCGAACCTCGACTTCGGCCACCTCGCCGCCCTGCTGGCCGCCCCCGACGTACCGGCGGCCCTGCACGACTCCACCCCGTACGACGGCGTACGGCGCATTCCGCCGGGGCATGCGCTGATCCTGCGCGCCGGAGCACGCGAGATCGCCGGGTACGAGCCGGTCGCCTCGCTGGCGGTGGCGGCGCCCACGGCCGATCCGGACAGCGCGGTGGACGCCGTACGCGACGCCCTGGTGGAGGCGGTCCGCGCGCGTCTGTCCGCGCCCCGCCATGTCCCGGGTGCCGACATAGACCCAGGCCCGGTTCCGGGGATGGGCCCGGCCGAACGGCGTGCCGCGCGCGGGATGCCGGTACCGGGCATCGGGGCGGACCTGTCCGGCGGCCCCGCCTCCGGCACCCTGGCCCTGCTGGCCGCCGGCCTCCCGGGTATGCCGGGCACGGTCCTGGGCCACGGCACAGGCGCAGGCGAACGCCTCCTGGCGGTCACCTTCAACGACCTGGCGGTCGGCGGCCGCGAGGCCGAGCTGGAGCGGGCCGGCACCCTGGCGGCCAACCCCCGTCTGCACCACGTGGTGGTGACCGGCGGCGAGGACACGCTGCCGTACGCCGACCTGGACGGCCCCCTGACGGACGAGCCGGGCCCGAGCCTGGTGACGGCGGCGCGACACCGCACGCGCCTGGCGGCGGGCAGCGCGGACCACTTCACGGGCTATGGCGCCCGCCAGGTCCTGGACGCCCACCCGGCCCGCCTCGCCGACCTGCTGATGGACCGCAAACGGCGCCACCTGGTCCGCCCGGTCGCGGCGCTGGCGAAGGCGGACGGCTCGGTGCTGGTTCCCGCGCGCGTGTACGGCGCCGCACGCAAACTGGCCCGCACCCCGTACCGAACAGGCCTCGAAACCTTGGCGGACCGCCTCATGCACCGCCGCTTCGACGAACCCGGAGGTGCCGTAGGGGCGTCGCTCGCCGCGCTCACCTGGGCGAGACCGGGCCCTGCGGCACGCTGGCTGACCGGTGAGGCGCTCGCTGAAGTATCGGTTCGCCTGCAAGCGGCGACGAACCGCAACGGGGTCGGCCCGGGCCAGCGTCCCGGCGACTATCGCGCGCGTGCCGCCCTCGCCCGCCACGCCTCCGACATCCGCGTCCTGGAACAGGCCGCCGAGATCCGCTTCCAGCGCCTGCACACCCCGTTCCTCGACAACCAGGTCGTCCGCGCCTGCCGTGCCCTCCCCGAGGCCCTGCGCGTCCAGCCCGGAGCACGCGCCGCGATACTCCGTACGGTCCTCGAGGGCGCCGGAGTGGCCGACCTCCCACCCGGCTGGGGCGCCCCGTCCCACGCGTCGGCGGCGGTGGCGGCACGAACGGGCATGAGAGTGGCCGCCGACTCCCTGATGGCCCTCTTCGGCACCCCCCTCCTCGCCCAGGCGGGCCTGGTCGAGGCCCGCGTCGTCCGCAAGGCCCTGCGCGCGGCGGCCGAGGGCGAACCCCTCCCCCTGGACGGCCTCGCCGACCTGGTCGCCCTGGAACTCTGGCTGCGCCGCCTGCTGGCCCGCCGTGGCACCTGCTGGACGGGAACGCCCGCCCGACAGCGTGCGGTACCGGCGGGGATCACACCGCAGAGGGGGGCGTTGGGGGCGGGGGCGCGGCGCGGGTAGGGGG
>NZ_JOFS01000019.1 GCF_000719285.1 Streptomyces bicolor
GGGTGGGCGGGGGTCGGGCGTGGGGGCGGGCGCGGAGACGGACGGAGGCGGGGGCGGGGAAAGGGCTGGTCGTGCCCGTCGTGGGTGTGGTCGTGGGTGTGGTGGTGGGCCTGTGGGGGACTGGGGTGTCCTACGGCCATGTGGGCCCCCGTGGTGCCGGTGCGATCGAGCCATCCTCGGGATCCACGGTCACGCCCTGGGCTCCCCCGCGTACAGGTTCGCCCACGGGCTCGTCCGAAGGCGCCCCCGGGGATTCGTCTGGGCAGGCCACGGAGTCCCCCAAGCGGCCTCTGGAGTCCAAGAAGACCGAGGAATCCAGGCAGGACCGGGATTCCAGGCAGGGCCGGGAATCCAGGGAGCCACGGGGCTCTGGAGACGCCAGGGAATCCAAGGCATCCAAGGGATCCGGCAGGCCCCGGGACTCCGGTGAGTCGAAGGCGTCTGGTGAGGCCGAGGCGTCTGCTCAGGCCAGGGAGCCTGGTGAGTCGAGGGAACCTACCGAGTCCAGAGCGTCCGCTGACCCCAGGGCGTCGTCCGCCTCCCCCGCTCACGGACCCGTCACCTCCCCTCCCGCTCCCTCCGACGGGCCGTCCCGGGCGGGAAGCCGGGCGGGTGAGGGGCGGCAGCGGCCGGGGCGGGAGAAGGGGCCGCTGGAGGACGAGGAGGCGACGCGGGACGAGCCGGACGGCGGCGTGGGCGACGAACGTGACGACGCGGGCGACCAGGGCGACCAGGAGGGCGACGGCTCGGCGTTGCCGGATGCGGAGGACGAGGACGACGGCGGCAGTACGCCCGAGAGCGAGGGTGCCGCCGATGACCCCGCTCGAGACGCCTCCACGGAGCCGTCCGCCCCGCCGGCGCACCCCGTACGGCAGCCCGTGGCGCATGCCGAGGGCCCCGCCGAACCCGTGATGCAGATCCTGCCGCTCGGCAGCGGGCTGGTGCTCATCGGGCTCGGCCTGGGCCTCGCCTTCGTCGGTCTCCGGCTGCGGCGCGACTAGGGGTGTCTTCTGGATCGTGCCGGCGTCGCGGGCCCTGGCACGCACCCCCCACTGCCTTAAGGGCGTGGGGGACCCCCAGCCGCGGTGTCGTCACTCGCCGACTCCCCCACGCTCGAACAACCTCGCGCGGGGGCACCCCCATCGCGTCGACTCCCTCCTCCGCCGCTCACGCAGCCCTACGGCGCGACGAGCAGCACCTTCCCCACATGCCCGCTCTCTTCCAGCACCCGGTGGGCCTCGGCCGCGTCGCTCATCGGGAGTTCGCGGTCGACGACCGGGCGTACATGGCCGGCGTCCAGCAGCGGCCACACATGCTCGCGTACGGCCGCCACGATCGCCGCCTTCTCGGCGACCGGCCGGGCGCGCAGCGAGGTCGCGCTGATGGCGCCGCGCTTGGCTAGGAGCGCGCCGATGTTGAGCTCGCCCTTGACGCCGCCCTGCATGCCGATGATGGCGAGGCGGCCGTTCACGGCGAGGCTCCGGACGTTGCGGTCGAGGTACTTGGCGCCCATGTTGTCGAGGATGACGTCGGCACCGGCCCCGTCGGTGGCCTTCTTGACCTCGTCGACGAAGTCCTGTTCCCGGTAGTTGATCAGGATGTCGGCGCCCAGCTCGGCACACCGGTCGAGCTTCTCCTTGCTGCCCGCGGTGACGGCGACCTTGGCGCCGACGGCCTTGGCGAGCTGGATGGCCATGGTGCCGATGCCGCTGGATCCGCCATGCACGAGCAGGGTCTCGCCGGGCCTGAGGTGGGCGATCATGAAGACGTTCGACCAGACCGTGCAGACCACCTCGGGCAGGGCGGCGGCCCGGGTCAGGCTCACCCCCTTGGGCACCGGCAGCAGTTGTCCGGCCGGTACGGCGACCTTCTCGGCGTAGCCGCCGCCCACGAGCAGCGCGCACACCTCGTCGCCGACGGCCCAGCCGGCGACGCCGGGGCCGAGCTCGGCGATCCGGCCGGAGCACTCCAGGCCGGGGTAGGGGGAGGCGCCGGGCGGCGGGTTGTAGAAGCCCTGGCGTTGCAGGATGTCGGCGCGGTTGACCGCCCCGGCCACCACCTCGACCAGTACCTCGCCCTCACCGGGCACCGGATCGGGGACCTCGTCCCACACCAGCGCCTCGGGCCCACCAGGTTCGGGAATCGTGATCGCATGCATGGCACGGACGCTACCCCTCGGCCCCCGCGTCCCGGTCGGCGTACTCCGATCCTGGCCAACGCTCCGCCCTCCTGCCCGAGTCCGAGCCCCCACCTCGGTCCCCGGCCCCATGCCCCTCGGACCTTGGACCGGTCCTTCGAAAATCCTGTGCGCCACCGATGAGTTTGCGCGACCGTAAAAGTCTCCCCATGCGTAGCCCAAGAACGCGGAAGGCCCCCTCGGAAGGACCCCGAAACATGAGCACGCAGACGACGTCCGGTCTCGCCATCGAGACCGCCGGCCTGGTGAAGACGTTCGGTGAGACACGGGCCGTCGACGGCGTGGACCTCGCGGTTCCGGCCGGCACGGTCTACGGCGTCCTCGGCCCGAACGGCGCCGGCAAGACCACCACGGTGAAGATGCTCGCCACCCTCCTGCGACCCGACGGCGGTGAGGCCCATGTCTTCGGCCACGACGTCGTGCGTGAGGCCGACGAGGTGCGCGGACGCGTGAGTCTCACCGGCCAGTACGCCTCCGTGGACGAGGACCTCACCGGCACCGAGAACCTGGTCCTGCTGGGCCGGCTCCTCGGACACGGCAAGCAGGCCGCGCGGGAGCGTTCCGCGCAGCTCCTGGAGGCCTTCGGGCTGACCGATGCGGCCGGGAAGCAGGTCAAGAACTACTCCGGCGGCATGCGGCGCCGTATCGACATCGCCGCGTCCATCCTCAACACCCCCGACCTGCTCTTCCTCGACGAGCCGACGACCGGTCTCGACCCGCGCAGCCGCAACCAGGTGTGGGACATCGTCCGCGCGGTCGTCTCCCAGGGCACGACCGTGCTGCTGACCACGCAGTATCTGGACGAGGCCGACCAACTGGCGTCCCGTATCGCCGTCATCGACCAGGGCAAGGTCATCGCGGAGGGGACGAAGGGCGAGCTGAAGGCGTCCGTGGGCGCCGGTTCCGTCCATCTGCGGCTGCGTGACCCCGCCCAGCGGCCCCTCGCGGCGGAGCTGCTGGTCCGCGCCCTGGACGCGCATGTGCAGCAGGAACACGATCCGGTGGCCCTCACCGCCCGCCTGAGCGCGGCGGCCGGCGACGACAGCGCGGCCGAGCAGGCCGCCCGCGCGCTGAACGAACTCGCCCGCGCCGGCATCACCGTCGACAACTTCTCGCTGGGGCAGCCCAGCCTGGACGAGGTGTTCCTCGCCCTGACCGGACACGACACCCACGAATCCCGCGACGCCGACGACAAGACCAACAGCAAGACCGACGACGAGAAGGACGAGGTGTCGGCATGAGCACCGCCACGACCACCGAGAACAAGGACCTCGCCCCGGTCAGCACCGAGTCGCTCGCCGCACTGCTCGTCGCCGGGGAGCGGCCGCCCCGACCCAGCGCCTGGTCGGCCTCCATGACCTTCGGCTGGCGGGCGGTCCTGAAGATCAAGCACGTCCCGGAGCAGCTCTTCGACGTCACCGCGTTCCCGATCATGATGGTGCTGATGTACACGTACCTGTTCGGGGGCGCCCTGGCCGGGTCCCCGAAGGAGTACATCCAGTTCCTGCTGCCGGGCATTCTCGTGATGTCGGTCGTGATGATCACGATGTACACCGGCGTCTCGGTGAACACCGACATCGAGAAGGGCGTCTTCGACCGCTTCCGGTCGCTGCCCATCTGGCGGCCGTCGACCATGGTCGGCTATCTGCTCGGCGACGCCCTGCGCTACACGATCGCCTCCGTCGTGATGCTCACCGTAGGCATCATCCTCGGCTACCGCCCGGACGGCGGGGTCGGCGGAGTGCTCGCCGGGATCGCGCTGCTGGTCGTCTTCTCCTTCGCCTTCTCGTGGATCTGGACGATGTTCGGGCTGATGCTGCGCTCCGAGAAGTCGGTGATGGGCGTCAGCATGATGGTGATCTTCCCGCTCACCTTCCTGTCCAACGTCTTCGTCGACCCGAGGACCATGCCGGGCTGGCTGCAGGCCTTCGTCAACAACAGCCCGATCACCCATCTCTCCTCCGCCGTACGCGAGTTGATGGCGGGTGACTGGCCGGCGGACGAGATCGCCTGGTCGCTGGGCTGGGCGGGACTGTTCGTGCTGGTCTTCGGGCCGATCACGATGCGGCTGTACAACCGCAAGTAGTCGAGCCCGCCGTCAGATGGGCTTCATCCCTGGGGGCAGACGCCGGTCATCCGGTGCGACCTGAGTGCTCGGCGTCGCCCTCACGATCGTGATGAGCCGGTCCGTCAACTCCAGTGTCCCGACGGCCGGATCGTCGTATCCGAGCACCCGGTGTCCGCGTACGACGCTCACCACCAGGTCGTCCAGCTGCCGCGGGCCCCGGCCCACCTCGGCCTTGGTGACCGGCCGTTCGACGATGTCGAGCCCGCTGCCCTGCTGGATCAGGTCCTCCAGAACCATGCCGGCAGCGGGGCTGAGCACGGAGAGGCCGAGCAGCCGGCCGGCCGCGCTGGCGCTGGTGATGACCGCGTCGGCGCCGGACTGTTTCAGCAGCGGCGCGTTCTCCTCCTCGCGCACGGCTGCCACGATCTTCGCGCCGGGATTGAGCTGCCGGGCCGTCAACGTGACCAGGACGGCGGTGTCGTCGCGCTGGGTCGCGATGATGATCTTCCGTGCCTTCTGCACCTCGGCCCGCTTCAGGACCTCGCTGCGCGTCGCGTCCCCCGTGACCCCGGCGTATCCGTCCGCGACCGCCGCCTCGATCACCTTGGAACTCGGGTCGACCACGACGACCTGGTCCTTACTCAGGCCCGTCGCGCAGACCGTCTGGATCGCCGACCGCCCCTTCGTGCCGAAGCCGACGACGACGGTGTGATCGCGCAAGGTGGACCTCCAGCGGGTCAGACGCCATTCCTCCCGGGTCCGTTCGGTGAGGACCTCCAGCGTGGTGCCGACCAGGATGATCAGGAACAGCACCCGCATGGGCGTGATGACGAAGATGTTGGTGAGCCGGGCGGCGTCACTGACCGGGGTGATGTCGCCGTATCCGGTGGTGGAGAGGGTGACGGTCGCGTAGTAGCAGGCGTCGAGGAAGTCGACGGAGCCGTCGGAGTTGTCGTTGTAGCCCTCGTGATCGGCGTAGACGATCACGGCGGTCAGGACGAGCAGCGTCAGGGCCAGCACGACCCGCTTGGCGACCTGGCGGAACGGATGCTCCACGATCTTCTTCGGGAGCTTGACCCGATAGGTCTCGACGCGCTCGTCCGCCTGACGTGCGATCGCGTCGTGGCCCGGAAGTTTCACGTGAAACACACCTCGATGCCGGCCGTCGCCCAGGGCAGGTCGAGCAGCTCCGTCTCCTGACCGGCACGGGCACCGCCCGGCGGTACGACGGCGACGGCGTCGGCCGCCGCCATGCCCCGCAGCATGGCCGGCCCGTGGTAGTGCAGCGGCACGGCATGGTCGCCACGCAGCACGACGGGGATGAGCCGGGTGTCGTACGGATGCCCGTGCGCCGCCTCCCTCAGGGGCAGCGTGTACGGCTCCGGGGCCGGGCGGGCGGCAAGGGTGCGCAGCAGGGGTTCGGCGAGCGTGAGCAGGCCGGAGACGGCGGCGAGGGGGTTGCCCGGCAGTCCGACGAGGTGCTGGTTCTCCTTGGTGCGCGCCAGCAGCATCGGGTGGCCGGGGCGGACCTTGACGCCGTCCACCAGGAGTTCGGCGCCGATGCGCTGCAGGGTGGGGTGGACGTGGTCCACGGGGCCGGCCGCGGTACCTCCCGTGGTGACGATGAGGTCGGCGTCGGAGCGCGTGAGGGCCTTGTGCAGGGCCTTGGCGTCGTCGCCGAGCCGGCGCAGTGCGGTGACCTCGGCGCCCAGTGCGCGCAGCCAGGACGGCAGCATCGGGCCGAGAGCATCGCGGATCAGGCCGTCGCGCGGCAGCCCTTCGGTCAGCAACTCGTCGCCGAGGACGAGGACTTCGACGCGAGGGCGGGGGACGGCGGTGACGGTGTCGTATCCGGCGGCCGCGGCCAGGCCGAGCACGGCCGGGGTCACGAGGGTGCCGGTGGCGAGCAGTTGGTCGCCGTTACGGCACTCCTGGCCGCGTGGGCGGATGTCCTGGCCGGGCTCGAGCTCCCGGGTGCCATACAGGCGGTCCTTGCTGTCCATGCGGCCGTGCTCGCTGCGCAGGACGGCGGTGGTGTCCGGGGGGATACGGGCGCCGGTCGCGATACGGACGGCCTCGCCGTCGGTGAGCGGCTCGGGCTCGCCGTGCCCGGCCAGGACGCCTTCCTCCCGTACGTCCCAGGGGCCGGGGCCCGCGACCGCCCAGCCGTCCATCGCCGAGGTGTCGAAGGAGGGCAGGTCGGTGAGGGCGGTGAGGGGGGCGGCCAGGGTGAGACCGAGGGCCGCGTCGAGGGGCACGGAGACGGGTGCGCGGTGGCCGGAGCGGGCAGCGGTCCGGGCGGCGCGGGCCGCGATCTCGCGCGCGGCGGGCCAGGGGGTGGCCTGGTGGTGGCGGTCCGTGTGGTGGGAGCCCGGGGTGTGCGAGGTGGGAGCGGGCGCGTGGTCGTCGGCGGTGGAGTGGCCGTTGTGTTCCTTGTGTTCCTTCACGAGGGCGAGTACCTCCTCGACGTCGAGGTCCTCGGCGTCCTCGTCCGCCTGGATGCCGCGGGCGGTCATCCGGCGTCCGGGCGGGTGTCGGGGGTGGCGTCGGGGGCCACGTCCGGCTCGCCGGCGGCCTCTTCCGCCCAGCGGAGGGCGAGGGCGGTGGCCTTGCGGGATGCCTCGGCGACGGCTTCGGGGCCTCCTTCACCGCCCTTGGCCTGTGCCGCCGCGTATCCGACGAGGAAGGTGGTCAGCGGGGCCGCGGGCCGTGCCACGCCGTGGGCAGCGTCGCGGGCGAGGTCCAGCAGGACCTTGGTGTCGACGTCGAGGTCGACGCCCAGTTCGTCCTTGACTGCGGAAATCCATTCATCCAACACGTGCCCATGCTCCCTGATACGTGCCCTGGCGGTGGCGATGTCGTCCCAGGTGTCGCAGTCGAAGGACGCGACGGGGTCCTGGACGCGGGTGAGGTCGAGTGCGCCGGTCAGCCGGCGCAGGGGGAGGCCGGTGAGACGGCCGCCGACGTCGGCGAGTGACGCCAGTTCGCGGCGCACCGCGGACGAGCGGTATGCGGCGACGAGCGGCTGGTCGCGGCCGTCGGCGTCGGTGAGTAGCGCGCCGTCGGTGCCGCTGGTGCGCAGGGCGGCCAGCAGCCGCCCGACCGTGCCCTCGTCGAGAAACGGCAGGTCGGCCGAGAGGACGACGACCCGCTCGGCCGTGGTGTGCCGCAGCCCGGCGTCGAGCGCGGCGAGCGGGCCGCCACCGGGAGGGTCCTCCCGGGCCCAGGCCACGGGCCGCGCGGTCGGCCGGGGGTCGGCGACGACGACGGTCGTGCGCGCGTCGGCGCAGGCGGCGAGCACCCGGTCGAGCAGGGCCCGCCCGCCGACAAGCACGCCGGGCTTGTCCGCACCGCCGAGTCGCCGGGCGGCACCGCCGGCGAGCACGACGGCGTCGTACGCGATGTCGTGCCCGGCGTCCTGCCAGGCGTCGCCCGGGGCGTCGGCGGCGCCTCGCGGGCCCGGCGGTTCGTACGCGGTCACCCCCCGAGTATGCGTGCCCCCGCGATCACAGGGAACGCGCGGGGGCAGCCGACCGCCGGAACCGCGCCGGTCGGCCGGCCGTCACAGCGTGCGCAGCAGCACCGCCGGCTGTTCCACGCAGTCCGCCACATACCGCAGGAAGCCTCCTGCCGTACCGCCGTCGCAGACCCGGTGGTCGAAGGTGAGCGAGAGTTCCACGACCTGCCGCACCGCCAGCTCGCCCTCGTGCACCCAGGGCTTGGGGATGATGCGGCCGACACCGAGCATCGCGGCCTCGGGGTGGTTGATGATCGGCGTGGAGCCGTCGACACCGAACACGCCGTAGTTGTTCAACGTGAAGGTGCCGCCGGTGAGTTCCGCGGGTGTGAGGGTGCCCGTGCGGGCCGCCTCGGTCAGCCGGGCGAACTCCGCGGTCAGCGACTCCGCGTCCCGCGCGTGGGCGTCACGCACGACCGGCACCACGAGCCCGCGCTCGGTCTGTGCGGCGAATCCGAGGTGCACCTGGTCGAGCTGGACGACCTCCCTGGCCTCCATGTCGACCGTGGAGTTGAGCTCCGGGTACCGGGCCAGGGCGGCGGTGCAGATACGGGCCAGCAGGGCGAGGAGGGAGATCTTCGGTCCTCCTGCGGCGTTCATCGCGGCCCGCGCCCGCATGAGTTCGGTCGCGTCGGCGTCCACCCAGCAGGTCGCGTCCGGGATCTCGCGCCGGCTGCGGGAGAGCTTGTCGGCGACGGCGCCGCGGATGCCCTTGAGAGGGGTGCGGATGCCGCCGGGCGGGGCGGAGGAGCGGACGGGGGTCTGCGCGGGCGCAACGGGCACGGAGGGAGCCGGAGTGACCGGCGTCACGCGCGTGTGCGGCTCGGCCGACGGCTGGGTCGTCCGTTCGTGCGCCTCGGCGGCCCGCAGCGCGTACTCCACATCGGCCCGCAGGATCAGCCCGTCCGGCCCGGAGCCGTGCAGCTCCCTCAGGTCCAGGCCGTTCTCCCGGGCGAGTCGGCGGACGAGGGGCGAGATCACGGGCACGGGGCCCTCGCTGCGGGTCTCGTCGTGGGCCGGTGCCGCGTCACGGCCGTGCCCCGCCGCGGCTCCTGTGCCGACGGGCCGTGCCACGCCGGTGGCGGCGTGCTCGGGGGCCGGCGTGCCCTCACGAGCGGCCGTCCGCGCGGCCTCGCGCGCGGCGGTACCGTTCGCCGCCCCGGCCGACGGGCGTCCCGTCGGTGTCATCGGTGCGGTCGGCCGCACCCGCCTGCGCCGCTCCGGGGGCGCACCGGTGCCGTAGCCCACGAGGACGTTGCCCGAGCCCTCGTCCGAGCTCCCGCCCGGCGCCTCGGCCGGACCGCCGGCGGCGGGCGCCCCCACCGCCACCGTGATCAGCGGCGCCCCGACGGGCAGCTCCGTGCCCTCCTCGCCGAAGCGGGCCGTGACCACGCCGGCGTAGGGGCAGGGGATGTCGACCATCGCCTTGGCCGTCTCGACCTCGACGACCGGCTGGTCGACGGCGACGACGTCACCGATCTCCACCAGCCAGCGGACGATCTCCGCCTCGGTGAGCCCCTCCCCGAGGTCGGGGAGCTTGAACTCGAACACCTGTGGCATCAGCTCTCGGCCTCCCACTGCAGACGCCCCACGGCGTCCAGGATCCGGTCCACGCCGGGCAGGTGGTGACGCTCCAGCATCGGCGGCGGGTAGGGGATGTCGAACCCGGCCACGCGCAGCACCGGCGCCTCCAGGTGGTGGAAGCAGCGCTCCGTGACCCGGGCCGCGATCTCCCCTCCCGGGCCGCCGAACCCGCCCGACTCGTGCACGACGACCGCTCGCCCGGTCCGCCGTACCGAGGCGGCGACCGTCTCGTCGTCGAACGGCACCAGCGAGCGCAGGTCGACGACTTCCAGGTCCCAGCCCTCCTCGCGCGCCGCCTCGGCGGCTTCGAGGCAGACGGGCACGGACGGTCCGTACGTGATGAGCGTGGCGCTCCGGCCCGAGCGCCGCACCACCGCGCGGCCAATCGGTTCAACGGTCCGCGGATCCTCCGGGTTCCAGGAGTCCTTCGACCAGTACAGACGCTTGGGCTCCAGGAAGACGACCGGGTCGTCGGAGGCGATGGCGGCGCGCAGCAGCCCGTAGGCGTCGGCGACGGTCGCGGGCGTGACGACATGGAGCCCCGGAGTCGCCATGTAGTACGCCTCGGAGGAGTCGCTGTGGTGCTCGACGCCGCCGATGCCGCCGCCGTAGGGGACGCGGACGGTGATCGGGAGCGGCATCTTGCCGCGGGTGCGGTTGCGCATGCGCGCCACGTGAGAGATGAGCTGCTCGAACGCCGGGTAGGCGAACGCGTCGAACTGCATCTCCACGACCGGGCGCAGGCCGTACATGGCCATGCCCACGGCCGTGCCCAGAATCCCCGCCTCGGCCAGCGGCGTGTCCGTGCAGCGGTCCTCGCCGAACTCCTTGGCGAGCCCGTCGGTGACCCGGAAGACACCGCCGAGGGTGCCGACGTCCTCACCCATGACGTGCACGGTGGGGTCGGCGGCCATGGCGTCGCGCATCGCGCGCGTGAGGGCCTGCGCCATGGTGGCCGGCTTGACGGCGACGGTGGTCATCGGTGCGCACCTTCCTGATGGCCGTGCTCGGCGTCGAGCTCGGCCTGCAACTGGGCACGCTGTTCGCGCAGTTGCTCGGTGGGCTCGGCATACACGTGCGTGAACAGGTCCATCGGGTCGAGCACCGGGTCCTGGTTCATGCGGTCGCGCAGGTCGGCGGCCATCGCCTCGGCGGCGTCCCGCGCGGCCTGCTTGCCGGTCTCGTCGAGCAGGCCGCGCTCGGTCAGCTCGTGCTCCAGGAGCGCGATCGGGTCGTGCCCGCGCCAGGTGTCGACCTCGGAGTCGCCCCGGTAGCGGGTCGCGTCGTCGGCGTTGGTGTGCGCGTCGATGCGGTAGGTGATCGCCTCGATCAGCGTCGGTCCGCCGCCCGCACGCGCGTGCCGTACGGCGTCGCTCAGCACCTCGTGCACGGCGGCCGCGTCGTTGCCGTCGACCAGGCGGCCGGGCATGCCGTAGCCGACGGCCTTGTGGGCCAGCGACGGGGCAGCGGTCTGCTTGGCGAGCGGGACGGAGATCGCGAAGCCGTTGTTCTGGACCAGGAAGACGACCGGCGCCTGCCACACGGCGGCGAAGTTCAGCGCTTCGTGGAAGTCGCCCTCGCTGGTGCCGCCGTCGCCGACCATGGCGAGCGCGACGACGTCGTCGCCCTTGAGGCGGGCGGCGTGCGCCAGGCCCACGGCGTGCGGGAGCTGGGTGGCGAGCGGCGTGCACAGGGGGGCCACGCGGTGCTCGTACGGGTCGTAGCCGGTGTGCCAGTCGCCGCGCAGCAGCGTCAGGGCCTCGACGGGATCCACGCCGCGTGCGACGGCCGCGAGGGTGTCGCGGTAGCTCGGGAAGAGCCAGTCGCGCTCCTCGAGGGCGAGCGCGGCGGCGACCTCGCAGGCCTCCTGGCCGGTGCTGGACGGATACACCGCGAGGCGGCCCTGCTTCGTGAGCGCGGTCGCCTGCGCGTTGTACCGACGGCCCCGCACCAGCTCGGCGTACAGCCGGCGCAGCATGCCCGGGTCGGCCTTCGCGGCCGCCTCCGTACCGAGGACGCGGTAGGGCTCGGCGTCGGGCAGCAGCGGCGCGGGGTCCATACGGGGCTGCCAGGCGGGCGGCGGCGATGGCCGATACGCGCCTCGCTGCTCCATGACCGTCATGACGGCACCTCCTCGTGGGAGCGGCTACGGGAGGCGCAGCAACGGTGATGCGCCTCACCTACCGATTGTTCGGTCGTCGGCACATTTTGGCTACAGGCCCCCTGAGGCTGTGGACAAACGGTTCTCCACAGCCTCCAATGAACGCAGTACGTCCACGGCGGGAAGGTGGGGGGACATGGCGCCTGAACAAATGGCCGAGAGCCCGGAAGAGGGCACCCCCCTGCCGCCCCCGCGTCCGCTCGACGCCATCGATCAGGACATCCTGCAGATGCTCCAGGCCGACGGCCGCGCGTCGATACGGTCGGTCGCCGAGCGGGTCCATGTCTCGCGCGCCAACGCCTACGCCCGCATCAACCGCCTCGTCGAGGACGGTGTCATCCGCGGTTTCGGCGCCCGCGTCAACCACGAGCGCGCGGGCCACGGCACCTCGGCGTACATCACCCTGAAGATCGTCCAGAACACCTGGCGCACGGTCCGCGAACAGCTCCGCCAACTCCCCGGCGCCGCGCACATCGCCCTGGTGGGCGGCGACTTCGACGTCCTGCTCCTCGTGCACACCCCCGACAACCGCGCCCTGCGCGAGCTGGTCCTCACCCGCCTCCAGGCGATCCCCGAGGTGCTCAGCACCCGCACGCTGCTGGTGTTCGAGGAGGAGGACCTGGAGCCGCAGGGCTGAGCGTGCGGTCCGACCGCCGGCCGGACCGACGCGACCGTCAGTGCTCCTTGCGCAGTCCCCCGAAGACCAGCCGCACCACCGTGTCGGCGACCTCGCGCTCGTTCATGCCGCGGCCGTCGGGGCGGTACCACTCCACGATCGAGTTGATCATCCCGAAGACGAGCCGGGTGGCCAGCCGCACCTCCACGTCGGCGCGCACCTCCCCGTCGGCGGCGGCAGCCTTCAGCAGGTCCGCGACCCGGTGATCGAAGTCGCGGCGCCGGGTCAGGGCCCATCGCTCGGTCTCGGTGTTGCCGCGCACGCGCAGCAGCAGCGTCACATAGGGCAGCTCGGTTATGAGCACCTCGACCATGCGCCGTACGACGTACTCCAGGCGGTCGGCGGTGTGCCCCACGCGCGCGGGCTCCTCGTCCAGGATCCCGAAGAGCCCCTCCAGCGCCCGGCTGACGGCACGGCGCAGCAGTTCCTCCTTGCCCGTGACGTGGTGGTAGATCGACGACTTGGAGATGCCGGCCGCCTTGGAGAGGTGCTCCATGGAGGTGCCGTCGTAGCCGCGCTCGTTGAAGACCCGCACGGCGACGGAGAGCAGCGTCTCCGGGGTGTACGTGTCGCGCTTGGCCGTGGTCATGAGGTGCTGCCCTCCCGCTTGTCGGAGGCGTACGCGTGGCGGTACAGCGCGAGGGACGGCGCATAGCGCCCGGAGGGGTCGCGCAGGTGCAGGTCGTCGAGGAGGGCGTACGCCCAGTTGCGGCCGAGCCTGCGGCTCCACTCGAAGGGGCCGAGCGGGTAGTTCACCCCCAGGCGCATCGCGGTGTCGATGTCCTCCTCGGTCGCCACACCCTTGGCGACGGCGTCGTGCGCCAGGTCGACGATGCGGGCGACCGTACGGGCGACGATCATGCCGGGGACGTCGCCGATGACGCTGACGTCCTTGCCGAGTGCCTGGAAGAGACCGGTGGCCTCGGCCAGGGTCTGCGGCGAGGTGTCCTGGGAGGCGGACAGGGCGATGCGGGTGGCCCGGCGGTAGTCGAGAGCGAGGTCGAAGTAGACCACGTCCCGGAACTCCACCGAGGTCTGGCCGTCGGCGAGGGCGAGCTGGCCACCGCCGGGCAGCACCAGGCGGGTGCCGTGGTCCTCGTCCTCCTCGCGCACGGGGATGCCCGCCTCGCGGATCAGCGTGAGCAGTTCGGACGCCGGGCCCAGGTCCCCCTCGGCTACGACGTAGGCGGGCTGGGGGACCTGCTCCGCGGTGTGCGGCTCGTCGCGCTCGGCGTCCTCGGCGTAGTCGTACCAGCCGTGCCCGCTCTTGCGGCCGAGCCGGCCCGACTCGACCAGGCGCCGCTGGGCGAGCGACGGCGTGAAGCGCACGTCCTGGAAGAAGGACTGCCACACGGAGTGCGTGACGGACTCGTTGACGTCCTGCCCGATGAGGTCGGTGAGCTCGAACGCGCCCATCCTGAAGCCGCCGCACTCGCGCAGGACCGCGTCGATGGTGGCGGGGTCGGCGCCCTGCGCCTCGTAGACGGCGAAGGCCTCGGCGTAGAAGGGCCGGGCGATGCGGTTGACGATGAAGCCGGGGGTGTCGGCGCAGGCCACCGGCGTCTTGCCCCAGGCGCGTGCCGTCTCGTACGCGCGCGTGGCCGACGTGACGTCGGTGGCGAAACCGGAGACGACCTCGACCAGCGGCAGCAGCGGCGCGGGGTTGAAGAAGTGCAGGCCGACGAAACGGCCCGGGTTGGCGAGGGCGCCGCCGATCGCGGTGACCGACAGGGACGAGGTGTTGGTGGCGAGCAGGCAGTCGTCGCCGACGATGCCCTCCAGCTCTCGGAACAGCTCCTGCTTGACGTCGAGGCGCTCCAGGACGGCCTCCACCACGAGGGCGCAGTCCGCGAGGTCGGCGAGCGACTCGGCGGGCAGCAGCCGCGCGCGGGCCGCGTCGCGGTCGGTGCCGGTGAGGCGGTCCTTCTCGACGAGCCGGTCGAGACGGGCACCGATCGCGTCGGCCGCGGCCTGGGCCCGCCCGGGAGCGGCGTCGTACAGCCTTACGGGATGGCCCGCGACCAATGCGACCTGGGCGATGCCCTGGCCCATGGTGCCGGTGCCGACGACGGCCACGGGGCTGCTGAGGTCGAGTGCTGTCATGTGCGCGATCCTCCCGCACGGGGTTTTCCACAGATGCGGCGGACCCCCTTGAACCGACCGATCGTTCGGTTACTCTAACTCTGACTGGCTGTTCCCGCCCATGTTTCTGCCCAGGTCATGAGCTCGACGGAGAGCTCAGGAAACGAGGAGTTGGTCCCGCATGGCCACCGCCGAACTGACCACCCACGAGCTCATCGCCAAGCACCGGCCCACTCTCGACCAGGCGCTGGAAGCGATCCGCACGCGCGCGTACTGGTCCCCGCACCCCGAGCACCCCAAGGCCTACGGCGAGAACGGCAGCCTGGACGCGGCGGCGGGCAAGGCCGCCTTCGACGCCCTCCTCGGCAACCGCCTCGACCTCGGTCAGGCCGGGACGGACGATTGGGTGGGCGGCGAGGTCTCCCCGTACGGCATCGAGCTGGGCGTCGAGTACCCGCACGCGAACCTCGACGAGCTGCTGCCGGCCATGCGGTCCGGCATGCGGCAGTGGCGGGACGCGGGCGCGGAGATGCGCGCCGTGATCTGTCTGGAGATCCTCAAGCGGATCAGCGACCGGACGCACGAGTTCGCGCACGCCGTCATGCACACGTCCGGCCAGGCCTTCATGATGGCCTTCCAGGCGGGCGGGCCGCACGCGCAGGACCGCGGCCTGGAGGCGGTGGCCTACGCGTACGTCGAGCAGGTCCGCACCCCCGACACCGCGGAGTGGACCAAGCCGCAGGGCAAGCGCGACCCGCTGGCGCTGACCAAGCAGTTCACGCCGGTCCCGCGCGGGATCGCCCTGGTCATCGGCTGCAACACCTTCCCGACCTGGAACGGCTACCCGGGCCTGTTCGCCTCCCTGGCCACCGGCAACGCGGTCCTGGTGAAGCCCCACCCGCGCGCGGTGCTCCCGCTCGCGCTCACCGTGCAGGTCGCGCGGCAGGTGCTCGCCGAGGCGGGCTTCGACCCCAACCTGGTCGCACTGGCCGCCGAGCGGCCCGGCGAGGGCATCGCGAAGACCCTGGCCACCCGCCCCGAGGTCCGGATCATCGACTACACCGGCTCGACCGTGTTCGGCGACTGGCTGGAGGCCAACGCCCGCCAGGCGGAGGTCTACACGGAGAAGGCCGGCGTCAACACGGTGATCGTCGACTCCACCGACAACTACAAGGGCATGCTGTCCAACCTGGCCTTCTCGCTGTCCCTGTACAGCGGCCAGATGTGCACCACCCCGCAGAACCTGCTCATCCCCCGCGACGGCATCCGCACCGAGGAGGGCCCCAGGACCTTCGACGAGGTCGTCGCCGACCTCGCCCGCGCGGTCGACGGTCTCCTCGGCGACGACGCCCGCGCGAACGCGCTGCTCGGCGCGATCGTCAACCCCGATGTGAAGGCCCGCCTCGAGGCCGCGGCGGGGCTGGGCGAAGTCGCCCTCGCCTCGCGGGAGATCGCCAACCCGGAGTTCCCGGACGCGGTGGTCCGTACGCCGGTGATCGTGAAGCTGGACGGGGCCAAGCCGGATGACGAGGCCGCGTACATGAGCGAGTGCTTCGGGCCGGTGTCGTTCGCCGTGGCGGTGGACTCGGCAGCGGACGCGGTGGAGTTGCTGCGGCGGACGGTGCGCGAGAAGGGTGCGATGACCGTCGGGGCGTACACCACGGACGAGGAGGTCGAGCAGGCGGTGCAGGAGGCGTGCCTGGAGGAGGCGGCGCAGCTGTCCCTCAACCTCACCGGCGGGGTGTACGTCAACCAGACGGCCGCGTTCTCCGACTTCCACGGGTCGGGTGGCAACCCGGCGGCCAACTCGGCCCTGTGCGACGGGGCGTTCGTCGCCAACCGATTCCGGGTTGTCGAGGTGCGCCGGGAGGCCTAGGCCCCGCGACGCCGGCATGATCCGCCGGACAGGCCCTAAGCGCTGACAGCGCCCCCGGCGAGACTCCAGTGGTACAGCGTCATCGCCACGCTCGTCGCCAAGTTGTAGCTGGAGACCTGGGGGCGCATCGGCAGGGCCAGCAAATGGTCGGCACGCGCGCGTAGTTCGGCCGACAAGCCGCTGCGCTCCGATCCGAAGGCCAGGACGGCGTCATCCGGGAGCTTCATGCCCCGGATGTCGTCGCCCTCCGGGTCCAGGGCGAACAGCGGGCCCGGTGGCAGCTCGTGCACCGCCAGCCGCTCCACCGCCGTCGCGAAGTGCAGGCCCGCCCCGCCGCGTACGACCGTGGGGTGCCACGGGTCGAGCGTGCCGGTGGTGACCACGCCGGTCGCGCCGAAGCCGGCGGCCAGGCGGATCACGGCGCCCGCGTTGCCGAGGTTGCGGGGGTTGTCGAGGACCACGATCGGGGCGGTGCGCGGGGTGTGCGCCAGCTTCTCGAGGTTGGCGAGGCGGGGCGGTCGTACGGCCAGGGCCGCCACGGCGGTGGGATGCGGGCGCGGCACCAGGGACGTGTACGTCGACTCCGGGACCTCCGTCAGGAGCGCCTCCAGAGCGTCCCGTACGTCCGGGGCCAGCTCGTCGGCGAGGGCCAGCGCGGCCTCCCGGTCCACGGCGACCGCCACCGGGACTTCGGCTCCGAAGCGCACGGCGTGCTTGAGGGCGTGGAAGCCGTCGAGCAGGACGGAACTCTCGGCGAGCCGGTTCCAGGAGGTCACGGTCATGCCGTGAAGCCTACGTGCGCGTGCTCGGGGTTCTCCGGGGTGCGCGTCCCCGAGAGCGGCTTACGGCCGTCGCCGCGCCGCACCAGAGACGACAGCCGACGCGAAAGCCCGCCACGCGCGCGTGCCGCCCAGTCGCCCAGGCGGCGCAGGAACGACGTCGGCAGGAAGACCGCGTCCGCCGCGATCATGGCCAGCGAGAAGAACGGCAGGCCCAGGACGACCGCGATCACGGCGTGCTCGGTGATCATCGCGGCGAGCAGGACGTTCTTGACCCGCCGGTTGAACAGCGTGAACGGGAAGGCGACCTGCACGATGACCGTGCCGTACGTGATGAGCATCACCATCGTGCCGCTGGACGACAGCAGGTCGGCCAGGGCGGGCCAGGGCGAGAAGTAGTCGAGGTGCAGCGGGTAGTAGACGGCCGTGCCGTCCTGCCAGCGGGAGCCCTGGATCTTGTACCAGCCGGCGGTCGCGTAGATCAGGCACGCCTCGGCCATGATCACCAGCAGTGCGCCGTTGTGCACGACGTTGCCGACGACGTCGAGCAGGATGCGGGGCTGGGCGGTCCGCGCCCGGCGGTCCACGATCCACCACACGGCCTGCCCGAGCCAGACCGCCCACAGGATCACCGGCACGGTCAGGTCGCCGTCCAGGCGGCCGGCCGCGGTCACCGCGACCAGCGCGAACCCGAGCACGCCCCACAGGGCCGGGCCCACCCGGTCCGGTGCGACCCGCTCTCCACGCGCGCGTGCCTCGCGCGCGTGCCTGGCCCGGCGCTCGTCCAGCGACCAGACCTGGCCGCAGCGGGTGAACACGAGGTAGACGCACATCAGGTGCAGCACGTTGTCGCCGCCGTCGCCCATGAAGACCGAGCGGTTCTGCAGCGAGAGCACGCCGACCATGAACAGCACCGACATCGTGCGGGTGCGCCAGCCGAGCAGCAGCAGCACGCTGGTCAGGACGGCGAAGGCGTAGACGGACTCGAACCAGAACTGGCTGCTCGACCAGATCAGGGCGGTGAAGGCGCCGTTCGTCCCGATCAGCTGCTGGGCGAGATCGAAGTGCCAGGCGCCGTCGGGGCCGTACATCTCCTGGCGGTGCGGGAACTCGCGCAGCAGGAAGAGCAGCCAGGTCGCGGTGAAGCCGATGCGGATGACGGCCGTCTGGTACGGGCCGAGGGCCGACTCGGTGACGCGGGCGATGCCGGAGGAGATCGCGAGGGAGATGCGGTTCACCGTTCGCCTCCCGCGGCCGCGCCCGAACGACGGGCCGCCTCGCCCGTGCCGTCAGCGGCTTCGGCGCCGGCGTCGTCACCGTCCTCCGGGACCCACCACCACGGCAGCACGCGGTAGGTCGGCTTGTCCGAGACCTGCTCGTCGCTCCACTCGGGCGGGGGCACGTTGGTGGTGCGGGAGCGGACCTGGACGCGTTCGATGACGCCGCCCTCGCCGGCCGCGGTCGCGCGCTCGAGGCGCTGCTGCACTATGTGCCGCAGATAGGTCTCGGACAGGGCGCCGCGCACGCCCACGGGCCGGTTCTGGGCGTCGTGCGTGGCGACGAAGAAGTCCCAGGCCCGGCGCAGCTCGTTCTGCTGGGTGTGGCTGGGCAGCAGATTGCCGTCGATGGCCCGGCCGTCCTCGGCGGACAGATCGTGCCAGCCGGTGGTGCGGACGTCGCCGTCGGCCGTGTTGATCTCGGCCCGGACCTGCACCGCGATGTTCTGCTGCAGCGGGTTGGGGGCGAACAGCTTCCAGTTCTGTTCGAACTCCGGGTATATCCAGTCGTCGATCGCCTTGCCGTGCTGCTTGGTGACCGTGTTCGGCGGCGCCACGTGCAGAAACACCATGCCGATGTGGACACAGACGGCGATCGCCACGACCGCGAGGGCCAGGGCGGCGCCGATCTGGTACCGCAGGGAGAGGGCGGCCACGCCGGTTCGCGGTTCAGGTGACGGCGACGGGGTCTCGGAGGACGGCGACGGAACGGGGGCAGCGGGAGGCGCGGGCGAGGGCACGACGGCGGACGGGGCGGCCTGCGGCTCCTCCTCCGGCCCCTGCCGGGCGGCCAAGCCTGCGTCCTGCGCGTCTGCCATTTCCGTTTCGTTCCCCGATCCCGGTCCGTCTTCCCTCGGCGCTCGCACCGGAACGGTACTCAGGCCCACCCGCCGGGCACACCCCCTGTCGGGCTGCCGTTGTCCACACCATACGGGGGTCCCAGCGGTTCCCACGGAGGTCCCGGGGGATCCGACGTGGGCCCTACGAGACCCTCACACATGGCTCTCCCCGAGGAGCATTCCCTTCTTCTAGAACCTGTTCTATCTTGACGCTCCGTCAGATCGCTGTGGGTGCGGACGTGTGGAAGGGCAGGGACCGTGGACTTCACCTTCACCGAGGAGCAGCAGGCGGCGGCCGAGGCGGCGCACGGGGTGTTCGCGGGGGTCGCGCCGGACGCCGTGCCCTCCCCGGCGCTCACGCCGGGTGCCGTCGCCGACGACTTCGACCGCCCCTTGTGGGGCCGGCTCGCGGACGCGGACCTGCTCAGCCTGCTCCTCACGGAGGAGTACGGCGGGGCCGGCCTCGACGCGGTCGCGCTGTGCCTGGTGCTGCGCGAGTCGGCGAAGGTGCTCGCACGCGTGCCGCTGCTGGAGAGCAGCGCGGCGATGGCGGCCGTCCAGGCGTACGGCGGCCCCGAGCTGAAGGACGGGCTGCTCGCCCGGGCCGGGCGCGGTGAGGTCGTGCTGACGGTCGCCGCGCACGGCCGCACCGGTCACGACCCGGCCGAGCTCGCGGTGACCGCCCGGCAGGACGGTGCCGGATGGGTCCTGGACGGCGTGCAGACCATGGTCCCTTGGGCGTACGACGCCGATCTCGTCGTCGTGCCGGCCCGCACGGCAGACGACCGGACCGTCCTCGCGCTGGTACCGCGCGCTGCCGAGGGGGCCTCGCTCTCCGAGCAATTCTCGACCAGCGGGGAGCGGCTGGGGGAGCTGCGGCTGGAGTCGGTGCGGCTCGCGGCGCGCGATGTCGTCGACGCCGAGGGGGCGTGGGAGTGGCTGCGGGAGCTGCTCGCCACCGGGACGTGTGCGCTGGCGCTCGGGCTGGGCGAGCGGGTGCTGGGGATGACCTCGGAGTACGCGAGCAAGCGGGAGCAGTTCGGGCATCCGATCGCCACGTTCCAGGCGGTCGCCGTGCAGTCCGCCGACCGTTACATCGACCTGCGCGCGATGGAGGCCACCCTGTGGCAGGCCGCGTGGCGGATGGCGTCGAGGGCGCCGGGAGCGCTGCCCCTCTCCGGGGATGTGGCCGTGGCCAAGATCTGGGCCTCGGAGGGCGTACGGCGGATCGTGCAGACGGCCCAGCATCTGCACGGCGGCTTCGGCGCCGACGTCGACTATCCGCTGCACCGGTACCACGCCTGGGCCAAGCACCTGGAGCTGGCGCTCGGCCCGGCGGCGGCGCACGAGGAGGCGCTGGGGGAACTGCTGGCGGCGCATCCTCTGGGATAGGCCCTAGAGGACGAACCCCTGCTTGCCCTCGTCCGTGACGACGGGACGGCCCACGGCTGCCCACGCCTGCATGCCGCCGTCGATGTTCACGGCGTCGATGCCCTGCTGGACGAGGTACATCGTGACCTGCGCGGAACGCCCGCCGGAGCGGCAGATCACATGGACGCGGCCGTCCTGCGGTGCGGCCTCGGTCAGCTCGCCGTAGCGGGCGACGAACTCGCTGATGGGGATGTGCAGGGCGCCTTCGGCGTGGCCCGCCTGCCATTCGTCGGCCTCGCGGACGTCGAGGAGGAAGTCGTCGTCCTTGAGGTCTGCGACCTCGACCGTGGGTACGCCAGATCCGAAATGCATGACTCTGACGCTACCGGACGCTGAGCCGGCCGGCGCCGGGCTCCTAATGGGATGGAGGGACCGGCCGCCTGCTACAGCCCCGTGCCCTTTGGGCCTGGCCGATCTCCTACCCGCGCAGTGCGGCCAGTTCCGCTTCTCGCTCGGCAACCTGAGCCAGGAGCTGCTCCGCGATCTCGTCCAGGAGGCGGTCCGGGTCGTCCGGGGCCAGGCGGAGCATCGCGCCGATCGCGCTCTCCTCCAGCTCCTTCGCGACCAGGGTGAGCATCTCCTTGCGCTGGGCCAGCCATTCGAGGCGGGCGTAGAGCTCCTCGGCGGGGGTCGGGCCCTGCTCCTTGGGCACGGGACCCGCGGCCCACTCCTCGGCCAGCTCCCGCAGCAGCGCCTCGTCGCCACGGGCGTAGGCCGCGTTGACGCGGGTGATGAACTCCTCGCGCCGGGAACGCTCGGCCTCTTCCTGGGCGAGGTCGGGGTGGGCCTTGCGGGCCAGCTCACGGTAGAGCTTGCGGGCCTCGTCGCTGGGGCGCACCCGCTGGGGCGGCCGTACCGGCTGGTCCGTGAGCATCGCCTCGGCCTCCGGGAACAGCCCGGCGCCGTCCATCCAGCCGTGGAACAGCTCCTCGACGCCGGGCATCGGCAGCACACGCGCGCGTGCCTCGTCGGCCTTGCGGATGTCCTCGGGGTCGCCGGTGCGGGCGGCCTTGGCCTCGGCGATGCAGGCGTCCAGCTCGTCGAGGCGGGCGTACATCGGGCCGAGCTTCTGGTGGTGCAGCCGGGAGAAGTTCTCCACCTCGACGCGGAAGGTCTCCACCGCGATCTCGTACTCGATCAACGCCTGCTCGGCGGCCCGAACGGCCCGCTCCAGCCGCTCCTCGGGCCGCGCATCCCCCAAGTTCTCGGCTTCGCTCGAGCAGGGGCGAACCCCACCGTCCTCGGCGCTCACCTGCGCCTCACCACCCTGCTCGCCTCCACCGGCGGGCACCTCGGCACCGCCCCGCGTCCCCGCACCAGCGGGCTCGGCCTGGGACTGCTCAGCTTCCGGCGTCGTCACCCGACCAGCGTAGGCCACGTGTGGCCGCGTCAGCTGATCCGAGCCCCGGGCACCGCCGCCCGGACAGCACCGGCGTTGTCGCGGGCCTGCTGGGGCTGCCGCCCCAGACCGCGCTTCGGCCCTGAACAGGCCTCGTCCTCAACCGCCGGACGGGCTGATCGGCGTCGACCGGCGTCGAGAAGCGCAGCCGCCTATCGCCGGCGCGGCGCCGCAGGCACCCCGACCACGCATCCGCACCGGTCACACCCCGAGCTCCGCCGCGATCCGCCCCGCCCGCACCGCTGCCACCAGTGCCGCGTGGTCCGCCTCCGTGCGGTCTGCGTAGGTGACGGCGAACGTGGCGATCGCCTCGTCCAGTTCCTCGTTCTTGCCGCAGTAGCCGGAGATCAGGCGGGGGTCGGCGCTGTGGGAGTGGGCGCGGGCCAGGAGGGCGCCGGTCATGCGGGCGTAGTCGTCTATCTGGTCGGCGGCCAGCTCGGCCGGGTCGACGCTGCCCTTGCGGTTGCGGAACTGCCGTACCTGGAAGGGCAGTCCATCGACCGTCGTCCACCCCAGCAGGATGTCGCTGACCACCTGCATCCGCTTCTGGCCGAGCACCACGCGCCGCCCCTCGTGCTCCACCTCCGGCGCCTCGAAGCCGGCCGTCACCAGATGGGGGACCAGGGCCGAGGAGCGGGCCTCCTTCACCTGGAGGACCAGCGACTCGCCCCGGTGGTCCAAGAGCAGCACGACGTACGAGCGTGCGCCCACGCTGCCCGTGCCCACCACCCGGAACGCCACGTCGTGCACCGCGTGGCGGGAGAGGAGGGGGTGGCGGTCCTCGGAGAGCGTGGTGACGTAGCTCTCCAGCGACGCCGCCACCGAGGCCGCCTCCTCGTCCGGGACCCGGCGCAGAACCGGCGGTGCGTCGACGAAGCGGCGGCCACCGTCCTCGGTCTGCTCCGTCGACTTCGCCGCGAAGCGCCCGCTGGTGTTGCCGCGCGCCTTCTCCGCGACCCGCTCCAGCGTGCCGAGCAGGTCATGGGCGTCGGTGTGGGAGACGAGCTCCTCGTCCGCGATCGCGTTCCACGCGTCCAGCACCGGGAGCTTGGCCAGCAGCCGCATGGTGCGCCGGTAGGCACCGACCGTGTCCTGGGCCGCCTTGCGGCAGGCGTCCTCGTCCGCGCCGGCCTCCCGGCCCGCGAGCACGAGCGAGGCTGCGAGCCGCTTGAGGTCCCACTCCCAGGGGCCGGACATCGTCTCGTCGAAGTCGTTCAGGTCGATGACCAGGCCGCCGCGCGCGTCGCCGTACAGGCCGAAGTTCCCCGCGTGCGCGTCGCCGCAGATCTGGGCGCGGATCCGCGTCATGGGGGTGCGGGCGAGGTCGTATGCCATCAGTCCCGCGGAGCCGCGCAGGAACGCGAAGGGCGTCGCCGCCATCCGGCCGACCCTGATCGGGGTGAGCTCGGGGATGCGGCCCCGGTTGGACTCCTCGACGGCGGCCACCGCGTCGGGCCGGGCGGGGTCGAGATCGAGGACCGCGTGATCACCGCGCGGAACCCGCCCGCGCAGCGCCTTGCCCTCCTCCTTGGGCGACCCGCCGCCGGGCCACTCGGCGAAACCGCCGACCCTGGGCAGCCGACGTGCGACGGCCTTCGACGACGACTGCGACGTCACCACGGCCGCCTCCACCGCGGCCTCCGCACCCGCCGCCCTCTGCGCACCGACCTCGGTCATACCCGACCGCCTCCCCCGCTCACGCACGAACATCAACTCGTGCCGACGTTACAACCGGTGGCCGAAAGTCGTCACACCCTGTGGACAACTCCGCGCTTGTGGAAAACCCGGCACGGCGGACCACCGATCTCGGCGGCCTCCCGCCCGCCGCCCAAGCGACCCCTGACCCTGCCCCCTGCCTCAGCCGCAGCCCCCGCCCCGGCCCCAGCTTCAGCAGCCCTCGGCCCGCTCCCCGTCCGGCAGGTGCTTCTTCGCCCATTCCCCGAGCTCCGTGAGCGCGGGCTCCAGCGCGGCACCCGCCTCCGTCAGCCGGTACACGACCCGCAGCGGCGGCCCCTCGTACACCTCACGCACGACGAGTCCCGCGGCAGCCAGCTCGGTGAGCCGGTCGGAGAGCATGCGTTCACTGATGCCGGGGATCGCCCGGCGCAGGGCGACGAAGTACGCGGGTCCCGCGGTCAGGACGGACACGATCGGGCCGGTCCAGCGCTTTCCGAGGAGCTGGAAGACGCGGTTGATGCCCTCGTCGACCCGCTTGCACACCGCTACGTCGTGACTCTGCTCACCCGCCGCCATTCCTCCAGGGTACTGCCCTGCCGTATGAGGATGAAAAAAAGTAAGTAACTGTGTTATCCATAGTCGAGTACGAAGTTTCAGTCCCTGCGGACAGCTGCTCCTGCCCGCCCCCTTCCCCTCTGGAGACCCCCATGGCAACGCTCCTGCACATCGACTCCTCGGTCTTCCCCACCGACGCCTCGACCTCCCGCGCCGTCACCGACGCCTTCCGCCGCACCTGGCAGGAACAGCACCCGCAGGGCACGGTGATCCACCGCGACCTCGCCACGGACCCGGTGCCGCACATCACCGCCCACGCGCACACCGCCGGCTTCTCCGATCCGGCCGCGCACAGCCCCGAGCAGGCCGCGGCCTTCGCGGAGCGGCTGAAGCTGATCGAGGAGCTGGAGCGCGCGGACGCCGTACTGATCGGCGCCCCGATGTACAACCTGACGATTCCGTCGACCCTGAAGGCCTGGCTGGACAACGTGGTCCTGTTCGGCCGTACGGCGGGCAACGCCCAGTCGGTCAAGGGCACCCCGGTCACGGTGGTCGCCAGCCGGGGCGGCGCGTACGGTCCGGGCACACCGCGCGAGGGATACGAGTACGTGCAGAACTACCTGTCGGCGATCCTGGCCGACTTCCTCGGCGCCGACCTCGACTTCATCGTCCCGGAGCTCACGATGGCCCCGGCCAACCCGGACATGGCCGAGCTCATCCCCCTCTTCGAGGCCTCCCGCGAGCGGGCCCTCGACGAGGCCGCCACGAAGGCGAAGCAGTTGGCGCAGCGGCTCGCGGCGTAACGCGGGTCGGGGCAGCACGCGCGCGTGAGGAGGAAGGCGTACGCGCGCGTGGCGAACAAGGCCCACGCGCGCGTGCCGGGGGTTCGGATACGCCCCCTCCTCTACGACCCCCTCCCCTACGTCCCCTCACCGAGAGGCATCGGCTCCCGGCACCGACACACCAGTGACCGACGTACCAGTGGAGGTCCCCGGCGGATCCCCTGCCCCCTGCTGCCCCACCGACGGAAGCAACAGCGCCACGACGAGTCCGACCACCGCGAGCGCGGTGACCCTCACCAGATAGGCGTCCCGAAGCCCGCGCACGACCCGCACTCCGCCGACCGCACACCCTGCCCCTCATCCACGCCCGACCCCCGCCAACCGCTCGCCCTCCACCGGCCGCTCGTCCTTCACTGTGCGCCGGAACCACGCGGCCAGCACGAGCGGATAGACCAGGTACCCGAAGCGCGTCGCCGGGATCAGGCACATCGCCAGCCCCAACCCGATCGCCAGCCGGTCCGCCGCCGCGACGACGGTCCGGGGCGGGCGTACCGCCAACGACACCGCCACTCCGACCGCGGCGGCCGCGAGGGCGGCCATGGCGAGGACGGAGCCACCGGGGACGTACGTGGCCAGCAGATACCCGGGCAGCGGGCTGGCCGCCGGCGAGCGCACCCCGCCCTCACCGAGCGGGAAGAGCACCACGTGCTCGACGAAGGCGTGCGGATTCGCCAGGGCCACAGGCACCACGGCCAGCACGGCCACCAGCACGGCGACGACCCCGGCCCGTACGGCCGCTCGCCGCCCCGCCGTCACCGCGAGCAGTACCAGCCCCACCGGCAACAACGGCCAGGCCGTCCACTTCAACGCCGCCGCGGCGCCCATCGCCAGCCCGGCCGCCGTACCGGACCCGCCTCGACCCGCCAACGCCAGCCCGAGACACATCAGCCCGATCACGGGCAGATCGACCCCGCCGACGGCCAACGGCAGCGCGACGGCCGGGAAGGCCGCGAGGAGCAACACGGCGTTCACGCCCGACGCCCCATGTGCGGGGCCCTTACCCGAAGTCCGGCGTGCGAGGCCCCTACCCGAAGTCCAAGCCCGCCAAAGGGAGTTACGGCCCCTCCCGCGCGCCGCGACCACCATGCACGCCAGGAATGCCGCGCAGAACCACACCCGGGCGTCCGCGAGCGGTGTTCCGCCGAGCAACGTGTGGGGTATCCCGAAGAGCGCCATACCGGGCAGGTAGGGGTTGTAGTCGTCGACGCCGGCCGGGTGCGGCAGATAGGGGCTGCCGGAGTCCAGCAGCAGGCCGCCGGAGCGCTGAACGACGTGCACCTCCGACTGCCCGGCCCCCACCGCGACCATCAGCGCCAGCGGGACAACGACGGATCCGAGCAGCGCGGCGACCGCACCGCGCCGGCTCCAGGGACGCGGCGAGCGCCGGGCCAGCTCCGCCGCGACGGCGTACCCGACGGACGCGCAGACGCCCCAGATCCGGTGCGGGGTGAGCGTCGTGACCACGGCGAGCGCCAGCGCGAAGCCCGCGCACCCGAGCCAGAACAGCACGTCGCGGGGCACGCGGGGGCCCTTGCGGGCCGACTCTCGGCCGCCCGGGGAACGCTCGTGTCGTGCGGGGGCGAGTAGGGAACCGCCGGGCCTGACTCCGGCGACGAAGGTGAGTGACTCGGGTGGCATCGGCGAGCTCCTGGGGAAGGGGAGCTCCAATCTCGCGCCGGGGCGACATCGGCCACCTCGGCCGAACGGCCACCGTTCACGGCCCCCGCAACTCGCGGCTCAGCCGAAAGACCGACCGGGCACCCGCCGCACGGCCAACCGCCTGACCGACCACTGACACCGCACCGGCACAATCACCGCATGCATCTGATCTCTGTCGTCCTCGTCGCCCTCATGGCGCTGCTGCACGTCTACATCCTCGTCCTGGAGATGTTCCTGTGGCAGCGCGGCCCGGGCCGCCGCTTCTCCGGCTTCGACGCCGAGCTGGCCCGCTCCACCGCGACGATGGCGGCCAACCAGGGTCTCTACAACGGCTTCCTGGCCGCGGGACTGGTCTGGGGGCTGATCGCCGACGACCCGACCGGCTACCGGGTCCAGATCTTCTTCCTGTCCTGCATCGTCGTCGCCGGCGTCTATGGCGCGGCCACCGCCAACCGCCGCATCCTCTTCGCCCAGGCCCTGCCCGCCGCCGTGACCCTCGCCACGGTCATCGCGGCAGGCTGACCGCGCCGTGCCCTGAGAGCTTCATCACCGGAGGGACCGAGCAACCTCTCCGGCGGACATCACACTCGGAAAGGGTTCTCGCTCGAGAGGGACGAAAAGTACCTTGTGCTGCCGATCAGCTTTTTCTTCTTGTATGTGAAAGAGGCTTCGCGATGGGGCGTCCCGAACGGCCGGTCGACCCGACGGCCGGCCCGGTGCAGCGACTCGCCCACGATCTCCGGGAGCTGCGCCGCTCGGCGGGTGGTGTGTCGTACCGGGCCTTGGCGAAGAAGGCCGGCTTCTCGGTGACGACCCTGTCGCAAGCGGCGAGCGGCGAGCGACTGCCGTCGTTGGCCGTGCTCCAGGCCTACGTCCAGGCATGCGGGGAGGACCCCGCTCCGTGGGAGGCACGGTGGGCTCAGGCCGCGGCGCTGGCCGGGGAGGAGAGGCAGGAGGATGCCGACGCCGCACCGCCCTACCGTGGCCTCGCACGCTTCGAGCCGGACGACCGCGAGCTGTTCTTCGGCCGGGACCGGCTGATCGACGAGCTGAGCGAGCTGGGGAGCGGGTCCCCGTTCGCCGTGGTGTTCGGGGCGTCCGGCAGCGGCAAGTCCTCCCTGCTGCGGGCCGGTCTGATTCCCCTGCTGCGGGAGAAGATCGCGCAGCAGGGGCGTACGGCGGTGCTTCGGATCCTCACTCCGGGAGCCCGGCCCGCCACCACCTACGGACATCTGCTGACACCGGAGGCCGACGATCCGGAGAGCTGGGTGGTGGTGGATCAGTTCGAGGAGGTCTTCACGCTGTGCCGCGAGCGCGCCGAGCGGGACCGCTTTCTCGACCTTCTGCTCGCCGCGCGCGACCCGGAAAGCCGACTGCGCGTCCTGATCGCCGTACGGTCCGACTTCTACGCGCGGTGCGCCGAGCACCCACGGCTGGCGGAGGCGCTGCACAAGAGCGGGCTCCTGGTCAGGCCCATGACCGCGGACGAACTGCGCGAGGCGGTGATCGGTCCCGCGCAGGCGGCCGGGCTCATCGTGGAGCGCACCCTGACCGCGCGGATCGTCGAGGACGTGCTCGACGAGCCCGGCGGACTGCCGATGCTGTCCCACGCCCTGCTGGAGACCTGGCGGCGGCGCAAGGGACGGATGCTGACGCTGGCCGCGTACGAAGCGGCCGGCGGGGTGCGCGGCGCGATCGCGGCCAGCGCCGAGGAGGCGTACGGGGAACTCTCACCGGCACAGGCGCACGCCGCCCGGCACCTGCTCCTGCGGATGGTCGAGCCGGGCCAGGGCAACGCCGACACGCGCCGCCCGCTCAGCTGGGAGGAAATGGCCGCGTGGGAGGACCCCGAAGTGCAGGCCGTCGCCGGTCGGCTGACCCGGGCCCGGCTGCTGACCACCGACGACGACGGAGTGCAGCTCGCCCACGAGGCGCTCATCACCTGCTGGCCGCGGCTGCGCGAGTGGATCGACGCGGACCGGGAGCGGCTGCGCCACCACCGGCAGCTGACCGACGCCGCCCGCACCTGGCTGGAGCACGACCGCGACCCGGGCACGCTCTACCGGGGCACCCGCCTGGCGCGGGCCGAGGAGCTGTTCGCGGGCGACGACCGCGGCTACGACGGTCTGACGTCCGAGGAGAAGTCCTTCCTGGTCACCGCGGCGGAGCAGCGGGCGACGGAGGAGCGGGCCGCCGCCCGGGCCCGGCGCCGGAGCCTGACGCTCACGGCCTCGCTCTGCGCCGTACTGGCGGTGGCCCTGGTCGTCGGCCTGACCGCCGTGCGACTGCGTCAGGACAGCGAGAAGCAGACCACCGACACCGCGGCCCGTCGGGTGGCCGCGGTCGCCGAGGCGCTGCGTACCACCGACCCGCGCACCGCGATGCTGCTCGGCGTCGCCGCATGGCGCATCTCTGAGCTGCCGGAGTCACGCCGAGCCCTGCTGGGCGCACTGGCCCAGCCCGAACTGGACAACTTCACCGACCCGGCGCCCGGTGACGGACCGGCGCGGTTCCTCGACGTCTCCGGGCGCACTCTGCTCAGCGCCGGCGACAACACCTGGCGGACGTGGGATGTGGGCACCCACCGCCGTATCGCCTCGGGGCAGTACCCTCACGGGTCGCTACTCGCCGCGGGTCCGGGCGGCCGGGTGCTCGTCATCCAGACCACTGACGAGACCCAGCGGCTGTGGGACACCCGAACGAGGCGCTGGATCGGGGGTCCCCTGCCGAACGAGTACAGCGTGAGCTTCGGGGCGAGTGGCCGCAATTACCTGGTGACGAACCTGTTCGACGACCGGGCTGGGCTCTACTCCGCCACCGACGGCCGTCTGGTCTTCCGGACCCCGTCGGCCGGCAGCGGGGAGCACGCCGCCGCGGCGGCCGACGACCGGCTGCTGGCCGTCTGCCCGCGCGGCCGGGCCCCGCAGGTCTGGGACACCTCCGCGCGCAGCGTCCGGTCCGGTGCCTGGACCAGCGCTCGCGGCGTCTGTGATGGTGACCGCACCCTCCTCGGCCTCACCGGCGGCAGGCTCCTCACTCTCACCGGGGACCGGGTACGGGTATGGGACACCACGTCGGGACGAGAGGTCGCCAACGTCACCCACCCGGGTGCCCTTGGCGCCGTCGTGAGCGCGGACGGCTCTTTCCTGGCGACCGGCGGCGGCCAGGAGATAAGAGTGTGGCGTCTGGCCAACGGCGACGCCCCCGTTTTCCGGCACTCCTTGGCCAACGCGTCGCTCTCCGGTCTCGCCTGGGACTCCTCGCGGCCCCTGCTGCGGTACCTCGAAGGGGGCACGGTCCACACCCTCGACCTCACCACGACCCTCACCCGCGCCTGGCGCAAGAGTCCGCTCGCCGGGGTCCGGCTCAGCCCCGACGGCAGGACGCTCGCCACCGCCGAACGTATCGGTGAACGCTACGTCGTCCAGCTGCGGAACACGCGCGACGGCCGTCTGCTGCGAACCCTGCCGACCCCGTCACGTCCCGAATTCCGCACCGGCAACCCGACGGTCCCCACGGACATCACCGAGCCCTTGCTGTCCTTCAGCCCCGACGGCGGCACGTTCGCGTACGGAGTCTCCGCCCCCTGGGACACGGCGCCTCAACGTCTGACGGTGTGGGACGTGGCCGCCGGACACGCGAAGACCACGGTGGACCTGGCGACGGCGTCCTCGACGTCCACGGAAGCGATCGCCCTGGGACCGGGCGGTCGTACGCTCCTCACCGCACGTTTGACCGAAGACGGCTACGTCAATGAGACATGGGACACCACGCGGCGGCGGAGGACGGCGCTCCTCCCCGGCCCGGGTGGCGGACACCTGGCCGTCAGCCGAGACGGCGGGCTCCTCGTGACCGACAACCGCGTCGTCCGAGCGGGCCGGTCCCACACCCATGACCTCGTACAGCACGACGGCATCGGAGCCATCGCCTTCGCTCCCGACGGCTCCGGCCTGGCGGCGGGCGACTGGACAGGGCGGGTGGCCGTCTGGGACGGCGACCTCCGACACCGAGCGGGCATCCTGAGGAACGTCTTTCCGGCGCCCGTCGATCCGTCCTCCGACTCACCCGAGGCGATCACGGCTCTCGCCTTCAGCCCGGACGGCAGCACGCTCGCCGTGGGCGGCGACGCGGGGACCGTCCAATTCTGGGACATCGCAACCCAGCAGCCTCTCGGTCCTTCTCTGCCCACCCCCGGTGGAAGCGTCGACACGCTCGCCTTCAGCCCGGACAGCACCACGCTGTACGCGGGCGGCAAGCACGTCCCGCTCCAGCGGTACGTGGTGGATCCGGACCGAGCGGTGTCCCTTGTCTGCGCCCGTGCCGGGAAGGCCGAGCTGACTCGTGCGCAGTGGCACACCTACATTCCGGACCAGCCGTACAGGCGGGTCTGCCCCTGACCGTCTCCGGTGCCGTGCATCATGAGCGGCCGGGCACTGGGCGCGCGACTGGCAAGAGGTGTCGATACCGTCGTGCCGTCGGAGATGAAGGCCCGTGAGGTAGAGACGTAGAGCGACGACAGCGTTACGTCCGGACACCTCATGTGGAACTCGATCCTCCGGAATTGTTCGGGGACGGCAAAAGGGGCCTGCCAAACAACCTCCCGGCTGTGAGCGTCGGTCGTGACATAGCTGCACGTCGAACAACCGGAGCACACCATGCCCACCAGCGTCCTGATCGCGGTCGCCTTGTCCGTCCTTCTCGGGATCCTGGTGTTCTTCACGGTGCCCAAGGACACCGAGACATCCCCCGCCGAGACCGCCGCCGGCAAGGAACACGTCGACTTCCCACAGGTCCGCTGGAACATCAACCGCGGCTCGGGCGCCTATCTGACCATGCTCGACCAGCTGCGCAACCTCGCCGAGACCTCGTCCAACGGCGTCGCCGTCACCGGCAACACGGAGAGCCAGAGTTTCGCCGACATCGTCATCAGCAGCGGCAACCACACCCCCGCGGTGCACGCGATCGTACGGCTCAGCGACTTCTGCGTCGTGCGGTTCTCCTCCAGCGACACCCCGCACGACTTCGTCCTGAACCTCGCCTCCGACGTCCCCAACCATGAGGACGCCGACGACGACTGGTTCCTCGGCAAGGAGGGCTACGACGCCCTCGCCCGCGTCGCGAACCAGTCGCTGACCGCCGTCAACCTCAGCGAGTTCAGCCTTGAGAACAGCCTCAGGGACCTCGGCATCCGCGGCACCGACCGCACCGCCCAGGCGCGCGGCATGCTGCGCTACATCATCGCCATCACCGAGGCCTCCCGGTTCCGCCCCATCGCCGACCGCATCGCGAACGGCATGGACAACGGGTCCAACGTCTTCGTCACCGCACAGGAGGTCGGCCTGCTGCGCAACTAGACCGGCATCAGCCATGTCTTCCGACTGGCCACCTGGCACCAGCGGCATAGATCACTCCGCCCAGACACCCCAGCACCACCGAGACAGGCCCCACCCGTGAGATAGCTCACGCGCGGGGCCTGCCGTATGCCCTGACCAGGCTGTGTGATGCCTCACAACGATCAAGGAAACGAGAAACGGGCCCCTGCCGTGACTTCCGTCACCTGCAGAGACCCGTTTCGTCGGTTTCTCAGAGTGGGGCACCGACGGAATGCGCTGGTCAGCGGCGACGCAGAGACTCCGAAGATCGTTTCCCACGCTCGGGGTGATCGTTTCCCACCGCGCAGGTAGCCCCTATGCCTCGCGCAGGCGGATGGGCTCGTAGGTGCCCCTGGCGATCAGCAGCGGCTGACCATCCCCGTGACGCCCGGCGGACCGGGCCGAGCAGCTCCGAGCAGGCGACCCTGTTGCTTCTCACCAGCAGGACGGGCAAGGGCAGGTCGAGGCTGTCGGCGAGCTGTACGACCCTGAGGACCCGTGGCAGGGGTCGGCGTGGCAGGACATGGATGTCCGGGCCAGACGCCGGCTCAGCGGGCGAGTCCTCGGGCTGGTTACGGCGATCGTCGTAGTTCTGGGAGCGACGTCCCAGTTCTCCAGCGACTCCGACAACGGTGTCGATACGCCCGGGGACATGGTCTCGACGCAGTCGGACGATGTCTTGGACCGAGTCCCCACGGGCCCTGCCGCCCCGGCCCCGGGACGACCCGCATCACCGATCGTCAGCAAGGAGTAGAGCGCTTCCACGGCGATGCGGCAGGCAAAGGAACGGGCCGCCAGGGGACGGCGAACAGCAGAACGGCGACGGTGAGGACGTACGGGAACCAGGGCAGGACCGTCTCAAAGGCGTCGCGGGTGATCGTGACGCCGCCGATGTCATCGGGGTTCATGCGGGCCGCGGCCCAGCTGGCGATCGAAGGCGTCCTCGATGATCGTGCCGATGGTGGCCGAGGGCTCGGTTGCCCGTTGCACCAGGATGACGACCAGGCAGGCCGCCATGTACTGCCGACCACGGCGGGCACGAGCCTGCTGGTGACGTTGGCGATCGAGCGGATGCCGCCGAGGAAGCACGATGTCTGCCCGGCCCTGAGGGCGGTAGCTTGGAGGAAAGGCCCCAGACGGAGGGCAATGCGATGCCGTGGTTCGTATGGTTGCTCGCCGCCGCGGCACTGGGTGTCGCGGAGTTTTTCACCCTGACCTTGGTCTTCGGGTTGCTGGCCGGTGCCGCGCTGGTCGCCGCCGTGGTCTCCGGTGTCGGCATCGGCCTTCTCGGCCAGTTGCTGGCCCTGGGTGCGGCGGCGGCAGGGGGCCTCCTCATCGTCCGTCCCATCGCGCTGCGGCACATGAACCAGCAACCTCTCATCCGCGAGGGCAGCGACGCCTTGATCGGCCGACGGGCCGAGGTCATGCAAGAGGTCACAGCGACCCGCGGCCTGATCAAGCTCTCCGGCGAGGAGTGGTCCGCCCGTGCCCTCGACGAGAGCCTGGTGATCCCGGTGGGCACGTGGGTGGACGTCATGGAGATCGAAGGCGCCACGGCCATGGTCTACCCCCGCGAACTCCTTCGGTGAACGGCTGAACACGCAGGGAGGCACTGTGGATCCGGTTGTCGTCCTCGCCCTGGTGGCGGCCCTCGTCGTCGTCTTCCTCGTGGCCTCCAGCGTGCGGATCGTCCCGCAGGCGCGCCGCTACAACATCGAGCGGTTCGGCAGATACCGCCGGACGCTGCAGCCCGGCCTGAACCTGGTCGTGCCCGTGGCGGACCGCATCAACACGAAACTCGACGTGCGCGAGCAGGTCTATTCGTCCGACCCCCGGCCGGTGATCACCGAGGACAACCTCGTGGTGAACATCGACACCGTCCTCTACTACCAGATCACCGACCCGCGGGCGGCGGCGTACGAGGTCGCCGACTACCTCCAGGCGATCGACCAGCTCACCGTGACCACGCTGCGCAACGTCATCGGCTCCATGGACCTGGAGGAGACGCTCACTTCGCGCGAGGAGATCAACTCCCGGCTGCGTGCCGTCCTCGATGACGCCACCGGCAAGTGGGGCATCCGCGTCAACCGCGTCGAGATCAAGGCCATCGATCCACCGCACACCATCAAGGAGGCGATGGAGAAGCAGATGCGGGCCGAGCGTGACAAGCGGGCGGCCATCCTGCACGCCGAGGGGGAGCGGCAAGCCAAGATCCTCACCGCGGAAGGCACCAAGCAGAAGGACATCCTGGAGGCGCAGGGCACCCAGCAGGCCATGATCCTGCGGGCGGACGGCGAGGCCAAGGCGGTGGAGCTCGTCTTCCAGGCCGTCCACCGCAACAACGCCGACCCCAAGATCCTGGCCTACAAGTACCTGGAGACGCTCCCGCACTTGGCGAGGAGCGACAACAACACGTTCTGGGTGATCCCGGGCGAGCTGACCGAGGCGGTCCGGACCGTCACCCGGGCGTTCGGCGACGAGTCGACGGCGGGCACTCCACGCCCCGCGCACCCCGAGGAAGCAGCCACGGCCGGCCCCGGCGACACGTCGTACGAAAGCCGGACTCCGGAGCTCGACGCGGGCTGGACGGCTTCGTCCGACGCCGCCGCGGCAGCGAACGAGGCCGAGAAGGAGGCCGCCGCCGCGGTGAGTGACGCCAAGGCGGAGGCGGAGGCCGCGAAGTCACCCCAGACACCGCGCCGTGGACAGACGTCCCGCGGTTGAGCCCCCGGTTGTCACCGAGGAACGCCGTGGGACTTCCCGACCCCGCGGGAGGACCTGGCACGTTTGTCGCGCCCGAAGGCCGCTGCGAAGCCGGCGCGGCACATCCTGCCGCAACGCGGCACCCCTACACGGCGGCCACGGTTGCCGGAACGTAGAACAGCAGATCCGCCGCTGCGGTGAGCAGGTGACGGCGCGGTGGTGGCCAGGTCATGCGCCGCCCGCTTCGGTGCGCTGGTACACGTCGGGGACGCCGTCGGCGTCCTCGTCGAAGTTCTCTTCCTCGTACAGGCGCCGGTACACGGCGTTCCTGCGGCGCAGGAGCAGGGCGGCCAGTAGGGCGGCGGTGAGCGATGCGATCAGGACGGCGGCCTTGACGTGCTCGCCGACGGCGGTGCCGGGGAAGGCCAGTTCGCCGATGAGCAGGGCGACCGTGAAGCCGATCCCGGCCAGGGTGGCCAGGGCGAGGACGTCGGCCCAGGCCAGGTCCGGATTGAGCCGAGCGCGGGTGAAGCGGGCGGCGAGGTAGGTTCCGGCGAAGATCCCGAGGATCTTGCCCGCGACGAGCCCGGCGATCACTCCGAGGGGTTCGGGGGTGGTGAACACCTTGCCCAGTGCGTCGCCGGAGACGCTGACCCCGGCGGCGAACAGCGCGAACAGCGGCACGCACACGCCGGCGGAGAGAGGGTGCAGCAGATGACCGGTGCGTTCTGCGGGTGATTCCTCTTCATCCCGGTCGCGGACCGTGCGCAGGATCAGGCCCATGGCGACTCCCGCGACGGTGGCGTGGATGCCGCCGTTGTAGAGCAGCGCCCAGATCGCCACCCCGAGCGGCACGTACCACCACCAGCCCCGAACCCGTCGCCGCTGCAGGACGTAGAAGACGACCAGCCCGGCGAACGCCCCGGCCAGCGCCCAGTAGTTGAGGTCCGAGGTGAAGAAGACGGCGATGATCAGGATCGCGCCCAGGTCGTCGACGACCGCGAGGGTCAGCAGGAAGGCCCGTAGGGCGGTCGGCAGGTGGGTGGAGATGACCGCCAGGACTGCCAGGGCGAAGGCGATGTCGGTGGCCATCGGCACCGCCCAGCCGTCCATGCTGCCGCCGCCGGCCGCGACGGTGACGGCGTAGAAGGCTGCGGGGACGGCCATGCCGCACACGGCGGCGATGACCGGCAGCGCCGCCGTCGCCGGGGTGCGCAGGGAGCCGACGACCAGTTCCCGCTTCAGTTCGATCCCGGCGACCAGGAAGAAGACGGTCAGCAGTCCGTCGGAGGTCCAGTGGCCGACCGAGAGGTCCAGTCCCAGTGCGGGTATCCCGAAGTGGAAGTCGCGGATGGTGGTGTAGGGGCTGCTGAGTGGAGTGTTCGCCCATATCAGTGCGACCACCGCGGCGGCCAGCAGGACGAGGCCGCCCACCGTCTCGGTGCGCAGGGCCCGAGCCACTGCCTGTCGTTCGGGCCAGGAGAGAAGACCGAGGAACGGGGTGCGGGGTGGGGTGGCGGCCAAGGCGGCGAACCTCCGGGGTGTCGGCGAAATGGGCACACGGCCCTACGGACGCCGACCAGACTTCCCGGCACACCCCACGCCCTGCTTGACGCGTTCTTCACACCCTAACCGGAGCCGACCCATCGGCCCACCCCCACCTCGGGGGCCGCAAACGGGCAGGCAGCGGGCTCGGTGACGCACTCGGGCGAGGGACCGGTGCGGACGGGGTACACACCTGCCCTGGAGTGATCACGTCGGGCAGGAGGTCGCGGTGACGCTTTCGGACGTGGTCTACGTCTTTCTGGGCCTGGGGGCGCTGGGTGCTGCTGTGCTGCCCCGGGTGGTGTCCAGGCGGCCGTTGTCCCTGCCCATGGTCTTCCTCGCCGCGGGGATTCTGATCGAGTTGCTGCCGGCGGGCGTGCCGACTGTGGATCCCGTTCGTGAGCGCCTGTGGGTCGAGCACACCACCGAGGTGTGTGTGATCGTGTAGCTGATGGGCGCGGGGCTCGCCATCGACCGGCCCTTCGGCTGGCGCCGGTGGTCGAGCACGTGGCGGCTGCTGGGCATCACGATGCCGCTGACCGTGGCGGTCGTCGCCCTGCTGGCCTGGGGACTGCTCGACTGGCCGCCCGCTGCCGCTCTGCTGCTGGGGGCCGTGCTCGCGCCCACCGATCCGGTGCTGGCCGGTGAGGTGCGCGTGGGCGAGCCGCTCGGTGCCGAGCACGACGAGGACGAGGTGCGGTTCTCCCTGACCAGTGAGGCGGGGCTCAACGACGGGCTCGCCTTTCCGTTCGTCTACGCGGCCATCGCCCTCGCCGCCGCGGCCGGGACGGGGTGGTCGGCGGACTGGATCGGTTCGTGGGCGCTGACCGACCTGCTGGGCAAGTGCGCGGTGGGGCTGGCCGTCGGTGGTGGTGTCGGCTGGCTGCTGGGGTGGATGTTCTTCCGGGTGCGCGCGTCGGCGTTGCGGCTGTCCGAGCACATGGAGGGCTTCGTGGCGCTGGGGGCCACCTTCGTCTCGTACGGCATCGCCGAGGTGCTCCACGGCTACGGCTTCCTGTCCGTATTCGTGACGGCCTGCGTCATCCGGGCCGCCGAGCGCAGCCACGGCTATCACAAGGTGCTGCACGAGTTCACCGAGCAGATCGAGCGGCTACTCACGGCCGTGCTGCTGTTCCTGCTCGGCGGATACCTGGTGGCCGGCGCCATGTCCGCCCTGCCCCTGACGGGCGCGGCGCTGAGCGTGCTGGTGCTGCTGGTCGTACGCCCGCTGACCGGGTGGCTGGCACAGGCACGGACCGCCATCGGGAAGAAGGAGCGTGCCGTGGTCGCCGTGTTCGGGATCCGGGGCATCGGCTCGCTGTTCTACCTGTCCTACGCCCTGGGGCAGGACTCCTTCGGCGGGCTGGAACGGGAGCTGTGGGCGATCGTCGCCCTCACCGTGGTGATCTCGGTGGTGCTGCACGGAGTCATGGCGACTCCGGCCATCGGATACCTGGACCGGCGACGCGAGGGGGCAGAGCCCGGCGGTCGGTCGTAAACGGGCAGACGTACGGGCCCGTACCCACCAAGGCGCGAGGTGGGCACGGGCCCGTACCGGAGCCGGGCCGCCGGGGGGCGGTCAGACGGTGGTCTTCACCGGCTCCTGGTCTTCTTCGCCGTCGTCGCTGATCTCGCCGGCCTTGCGGGCGCGGACGAACTCCAGGAAGGAGTTGAGCTCGCGCTTGACGACCGGGGCGAGCAGGTACAGGCCGATGATGTTGAAGACCGACAGCAGGAAGAGCGCGGAGTCGGCGAGGCTGATCAGCGAGTCGAGGGACATCAGGGCGCCCAGGATCACGAACAGGCTCCAGATGACCTTGAAGACGGCCTCGCTGGCCTTGCTCTTGCCGAACAGGTACGACCATGCCTTGAGGCCGTAGTAGCCCCAGGTCAGGATCGTGGAGAAGGCGAACAGCAGCACCGCGATCGTGAGCACGGCCGGGAACCAGGGCAGCACGGTCTCGAAGGCGTCGGAGGTGATGGTGACGCCGACGGCTTCGCCGCTCTCGCGGGCCTCGCCCCAGCTGGCCGGGTTGGCGATGACAATGGTCAGCGCGGTCATGGTGCAGATGACGACCGTGTCGATGAACGGCTCCAGCAGGGCGACCAGGCCCTCGCTCGCGGGGTGCTTGGTCTTGACCGCGGAGTGGGCGATCGGGGCGGAGCCGAGACCGGCCTCGTTGGAGAACGCGGCGCGCTGGAAACCGATGATCAGGGCACCGAGCACACCGCCCGCGACGCCGTCGGCCTCGAAGGCGCCCTGCAGGATGGTCTGGAAGGCGTCCGGTACGTGGGTGACGTTGCTCAGGATGACGACCAGGCAGGCCACGATGTAGATGCCGGCCATCGCGGGCACCAGTCGGCTGGTGACCGAGCCGATGGAGCGGATGCCGCCGAGCAGCACGAGCCCGACCAGCGCGGCGACGAGCAGGCCGAAGAGGACGGCCCCGGCGGAGGAGGCCAGGAATCCGTCTTCGCCGCCGAAGGTCGAGGCGACCTGCGCGTAGCTCTGGTTGGTCTGGAACAGGTTGCCGCCGAACAGGCCGAAGAAGAGGACCATGATCGAGGCGAGGACGGCGAGCACCTTGCCGAGCTTGGCGCCGCCGCTCCCGAAGCGCTCTGCGAGGCCCTTCGGGAGGTAGTGCATCGGGCCGCCGGAGACCGTGCCGTCGGCGTGCACCTCGCGGTACTTCACGCCGAGGGTGACCTCGACGAACTTGGTGGCCATGCCGAGCAGGCCGCACAGGATCATCCAGAACGTGGCACCGGGGCCGCCGATGGAGACGGCGACGGCCACACCCGCGATGTTTCCGAGGCCGACCGTGCCGGAGACAGCGGCGGTCAGGGCCTGGAAGTGGTTGACCTCGCCGGCCGACCCCTTCTCGTCGTACTTCCCGCGCACCACGTCGAGCGCGAGTCTGAACTTGCGGACCTGCACGAACCCGAACCAGCCGGTGAAGACGAGACCGGCGACCACGAGCCAGGCGACGATGAGGGGAAGATCCGTTCCGCCTACGGGAACCGCGTAGAAGACGATGTCTCCGAGCCACTTGGCTATCGGTTCGAAGAAATCGCTGACGGCTTCGTCGACGTTTTGGGTGACGGAGTCGAGTGACACAGTTGCTACCTCGATGGTGCGAGCCCGGGGCACGGGGGAAGTGCCGCCGGTCGATGTGCGGTCTCTGAACGAACGCCGTTGTCCGATCGGCGACGCTGGGCGGGCTGTCCGTGGATGCGGATAGTGATCACCCGGGTCGTGCGGCAGGTGCATGCCGACCGCTCCGCACCGTGGCGTCGAGCGGTGCCACCTGCGGAGTTGCGCAGTTCTACCACGGCCATCCCTTTAGTGACTCAACTCACATGACTCGCAGTTACAGTCGAAAATGCCAGCGAGCGATATCGGACCGTTATGCGGAACCGGAGATCCGTTCACCGGACACCTGATGAACGTGCATACACACAGGCCGTGGCGGCGGCGTAGGCGTACCGACGGCACCTCCGGCCGGAGCGCCCTCCGCGTCGCCTTCCCCAGCTCAGTGTGAAGCTCGTACGGCTCGCCGACGGCTCCCATGTCGTACGGCTGGAGGACCTCGACACCGGCAACGGCTCGGATCTGCGCGTGTGGCTGACCGACGCGCCGGTGAAGAAGGGGCGGGCCATGAGCTTGCCGAGGCTGACGTACGTGGCGCGACCGCTTCGACGTGTCCTTCGGCGCGGCCGAACTGGCGCGCACCTGACCTCGTCCGCGGGACCGCGTCAGAGGGCCTGAACGAGCCGGTCGAGCAGTCATGCGCGCCCACGAACCGGATGGGCCGACATCGACGGCTCGGTCCTGTCCCCCCTCGCAGCGCTGATCACCAACCGGACAGACACATCCGACGATCAAGTGCTCATCAAGAGACACACTTCATGCGTCAGTGGTTCGCGCCCCCAGACGTGACTGCCGGCCGAGGAGTTCGGCCAGACCCTGGCGCGTCGCGGCGAGTACCACGCGGTCCTCGGGCCGGAGGACATAGCCGGGGTGCAGGTCCCATACGAGTCCGCCGGGTCGGTCAGTGCCGTGGTGCGCCGGTGTGGCGGCGAGGTCCGGCAGTCGCTCGTCCGGTTCCGCCGTGTCCAGCGCCAGAACGCGCCACTTGCCCGGACGGAACGACTCGGCGATGGTGCGCCCTTCCAACTGCGGGTGCCCGGCGACACCGAGGGCGGCGAAGAGCAGGACACGGCGCTCGACGGGTTATGGCCCCGAGGACCTGGCGGCCCATCATGGCCCCGGCGAATGCGGGGGCCGCGAGGGTGGAGACGCTGCGGCTGCGGGTGAGGGCGCGCGGGTGGGCGGTGCGCAGGGTGCGGTAGACAGCGGTGGCGAAGGCGTCGTCGTACAGGCGCAGGGCCACCCGCAGGTCCGGTTTGACGGAGCGTGCGTACAGGACGGATTCGAGGTTGGTGGTGTCGTGGCTGGTGAGGGCCAGCAGGGAGTGCGCCCGGTGGATCTTTGCCGCCTCCAGCACGCCCTCCTGGGTGGCGTCGCCGAGGACGGTGGGGACGCGCAGGCGGCGGGCGAGCGGGATGCCGCGCGCTTCCGGGTCCTCTTCGACGCACACCACGGGGATGTCGAGCTCCCGCAGACGGGCCAGGACCCGGGTGCCGATCTTGCCGAGGCCGACCAGGACGACATGGCCGGACAGGCCGCGGGGTGGCCGGCGCAGCGCGGAAGCCGTGCGGAACGTGCCGAGTGCCTCCAGGACGGCCGCGAGCAGCACGGGCATCAGCAGCAGGCCGGCCAATCCGGCGAGAAGCTGGAGCACCTGACGCGCGGTGGGCTCGTCGAGGGCCGGGTCGCCGATCGCGAAGAGATCGAGCAAGGTGAGGTAGGCGGCGTGCAGCGGGTGGTGCCCGGTGGTCAGCCAGGTGGCGACGGCCACCCCCAGGACGCACCCCAGGAGCCCGGCCAGTGACCAGCGCAGTCGGCGCGAGAACAGCGAGCCGAGCGGCAGTCCGCGCCCCGCCAGCCGACGCGGTGCGGAACCGGAAGGGGTGTGCGTGACCGTTTCGAGGACCACCGTGCCGCGCCCGGTGGCGCCCGCGACCGTGTCGTCGTCCGGCAGCAGAATCGGCGCCTCCCGGCCGCTGGCGTCCGAACCTTCCGCTCCGGCCGGGTCGTTGGTGGTAGACGACAGCAGGGCCAGGGTGCACAGGCCTGGATGGGCGACCCGGCCGTGGCCGGGTGGAGTGCGTTCCACGGCACGCAGCAGCAGTCCGTCGGCCTGGACGACCTTGCTGGTGCCCGCGACGGCGGTGGCCGCGAGCGCGGGTGCCGCGGTGTCGGCGTCCGACAGGACGGTGGTGGAGGTGTCCAGCGCCTCGGGGTCCAGGCCGGGGACGGCGAGGGCGGCGGCCTGGTCGAGGAGTTCTTCCAGGTGCTGTCCGAGCTTGCGGTTGTAGAGCCGGATGACCAGGCGCAGCCGGGGGTTGAGACGACGGGCGGCCAGCGCGGCGTGGATGTTGGTCTCGTCGTCGTCATGCACGAGCGCCAGCGCGGCGGCCTCACGCACTCCCATCTCGGCCAGGGCGGCTTCGTCGAGGACGGCGGTCTCGACGATGCGGGCTGTGCCGGTCGCACCCGGATCGGCCGAGTCCTCCGTGCGGTTCATGGCAGCCTGTAGCCGGCCGAGCAGCGCGGCGGCGCGCGCCCTTCCGGTGCTCGCGCCGGGCCGCGGCAAGGACGGTACGACGAGCGTGACCCGCTCCCGGTACACCGTGGCGAGCTCGGCGGCCAGCCGCTCGGCGAGCGCGTCGTCCCCGCACACGATCATGTGGCCCGGACGCGGCACGCCAGGCGCGGGCTGAGGGAACGTGATCATGCCGTACGGCACCCCCGGCTCAGGCGGAGGAGACGCCGCGCAGGGGCGCGTACCGCGCCAAGGACGACTCTGAAGACCGTCACGAGCACCACGTCGGGACCCCCGTTCGGCGAAGCTTCGCCGCCTTCTTCCGTCAAGATCGCCGACCAGACTTCCCGGCACACCGCTGGGAACGGTACAGGTTCCTGACGCGGCGTCACAGAGCATCGGCACGGCTTCGCCCGCCGACCGTCCAACTGTTCGGGGTGCGGCATCAAAGGCGCGTAAAGATTGCCGGGATCAGGCAATGTCCCGTCCGGTGTCCGCGTGTGACGATGCCTGCCACAACGGGGGAAGGGCAAGGAGAGGCGGTGTGCGCGGATGGCCTGGTTTCTCGGGCTCGGCATAGCGGGGGTCGTCCTCCTTGCCCTGTCATTCGTTCTTGACGGCGTACTGGAGGGACTGCTCGACGGAGTCGCCGTGATCGAGGGCCTGGTCGACGGACTGCTGTCGCTGCCCGTGATCGCCGGATTCTTGTCCATGCTCGGTTTCTCTGGGGCGATCGTCATGGGGACAACCGGGCTGGGCCCGATGGGAGCCACGGTGATCGGAGTGCCGGCCGGTGTCCTCACCGGCTGGTTCGCCTACCGGCTCAGCCGGGCTCTGGTGCATGACTCCTCGGGCGCCGCTCCGCGTGACGCCGACTTGATCGGCGCGTCCGGCTCGGTGGTGACCGCGATCCCCGCCGAGGGCTACGGCGAGGTGCTGGTGCACGTGGCCGGGCAGCCGAGGAAGTTCGCGGCCAGGAGCCCGGTTGCCGTGGGCCGGGGAGCCGACGTCTGGGTCGAGCAGGCGCTGTCGCAGTCGGCTGTGTCCGTCCGCCCGGTCGAACGCTGACCCGGCGAAACGGTCCCATTTTCCGGCACCCGGCCGAGGTGCCGTTCTCATCCACACATCTCTTACCGCATGCCGTCCTCAGGGAGGGCTGAGGGGACATCACCATGAGTTCTGTTGCCATCGCGGCGGGAGGAGTCTTCGTACTCCTCGTGCTGATCGCGCTGGTCGTGGTCAGCCGGTACAAGGTCGCCGGTCCGAGTGAGGCGTTCATCGTCACCGGGCGGCGCGGCAAGAAGGCCACCGATCCGGAGACCGGGCGGGTGTTCACCGACAACAGCGGCCAGAAGGTCGTGGTCGGCGGCGGTGTCTTCGTCGTGCCGTTCGTGCAGCAGAAGTTCACCCTTGACCTGTCCTCCCGGCACATCCCGGTCGCGGTGCGCGGCGCGGTCACGCTGCGCGGGGTGAAGGCCAACCTGGAGGGCGTCGCGATCGTCAAGGTCGGCGGCAGCGAGGACGCCATCCGGGCCGCCGCGCAGCGGTTCCTGATGCAGCAGGACGGCATCGTCGGCTTCACCCAGGAGGTGCTGTCCGGCGCCCTGCGCGCGATCGTGGGCCGGATGTCGGTGGAGGACATCATCCGCGACCGGGCCGCCTTCGCCGGGCAGGTCGCCGAGGAGGCGGAGGCGAGCCTGTCGGGGCAGGGGCTGGTGCTGGACGCTTTCCAGATCCAGGACATCACCACTGAGGGCTCCTACCTGGAGGACCTCGGCCGGCCGGAAGCCGCACGCGCCAAGCAGGAGGCCGACATCGCCGAGGCGGTCGCCCGCCGGGCTGCCGAGCAGGCGCGGCTGAAGGCTGAGGAGGAGATCGCGGTCGCGCAGCGGACCTTCTACCTGAAGCAGGCCGAGATCAAGGCCGAGACCGACGAGGCCGCCGCCCGCGCGGCCGCCGCCGGCCCGCTCGCCGAGGCGGCCCGGCAGCAGGAGATCCTCACCCAGCAGGAGAAGGTCGCCGAGCGGCAGGCCGCGCTGACCGACCGCCAGCTCGACACCCAGGTCCGCAAGCCCGCCGACGCCCAGCGCTACGCCGCCGAACAGGAGGCCGAGGCCAGGCGCGTCGCCCGGGTCAAGCAGGCCGAAGCGGACAAGGCGGCCGGCATCGCGGCAGCGCAGGCGGAGGCCGAGCGGTCCCGGCTCACGGGTGAGGGCGAGAAGCAGCAGCGCAGCGCGCTGGCCGAGGCGCACGCGATCGAGGGCCTCAAGCAGGGTGAGGCAGAGCGGTCCCGTCGTGCGGCGATCGCCGAGGCGGTGCGGCTGGAGGGCGAGGCCGAGGCGGCGGCGATCGGCGCGAAGGGTGCGGCCGAGGCCGAGGCGATGCGGAAGAAGGCCGACGCCTTCGCCCAGTACGGCGACGCCGCCGTGCTCCAGATGCTCGTCGAGGTGCTGCCGCAGGTGGTCGCGAAGGCATCGGAGCCGCTCAGCGCGGTGGACAAGATGACGGTCATCTCCACCGACGGCGCGAGCCAGCTCTCCCGTACCGTCGCCGACAACGTGGCCCAGGGCGTCGAACTCCTCAGCTCGACCACGGGAGTCGACCTCGCCGAGCTGCTGAAGAGCATCACGCAGCGCAACGGCGACGTCCAGCCCTCGACCACACCGGCCGCCGCCGAGGCCAACGGAAAGATCCAGATCGGCTGAGAGCAGGCAGCCGGCACAGGGGCCCGCGCGGCATCGAGCCGCCGGGCCCCGTCCTGCGGCGATTGCGGCAGACGCCACTGTCGGTCCCTTCAGCGACTGCTGACCGCTCCTCCGGTTCCGCGCCGAAGCCCTCCCGAGCAGCCCGGCGCGACACCTCCGGACCAGAAGACGTAGTGAAGCGACGGTGCCCGCATGCCTGACACACCCCCGGCACGCACATGACGACCGCTCTCGCCCTCCCCGCGACCACGCACGCGGTCGCCGACCACCGTCGGCGGGCCTGGTACTGGCTCGGTACCGGGATCACGGCCCTCGTCGTCGGGCTGACCGTCGGACCGGGCGCGGACGAGGCCGGCATCGGCTGGCTCCGCGCACTCGCCGTGTTCTGTGTCGGCTGCGGTCCCATCGCCGGCGCCGTCGGGGTGGCCGCGCTCGTCAACTCCCGCCGTATCGGGCGTGCCGTGGCCGCGCATGCCTGGACGGCCTGCAGTGCGGTCGCCATCCCGGCGAGCCAGGGACCGCCACGGGTGGTGCTGCGCCATCCGGCGGATGGATCTCTGATTCCGCTGTCCGTGTGCACCGTGGCGCCGCGGTACCACCTGGCCAACCCCGAACCCCGAGGAGTGCTGTGGTGGGCCGGAGACCCCCGAACCGGCGGGGTCATCGCGCACCGGGTGGGAAGCAGCTGGTCCGGGTGCGCCCCACGCGATCCGAGCACGTGCGTCGCCGCGACGCGGAAGCCGCCGTCCGGCACGGGCTGCTGGACAGATCGACACCACCACAGCCGCAGCTCGCCGTGCTCGAGCCGGCAGACCAAGCCCAGGATCTGAACCTGTCGTACGCGTCGCTGGCCGAAGCCGCCCGACGTTTCAGCCGTCCCGGCAGGGACGGACGTCTTGCGCGCAAAGGGCCCGACATCCGGTCCGTGCCCTGGTGGCGGGTCCGCGTACTGCTGGCGATCTCGCAGGTACGGCCTGCGGCGGTCAACGCGGTGTTCTCCGCGGTGATGCTGCTGCTGTGGTGGCTCTGGGCGAGAGACCTTCAGAACCACATCCCGTTGCTCGCCGGAATCCTGTCCGCGGGCTACGCGCTTCGGTTGGGGCGGCTTGCGCTGCGGGCGGTGCCTGTCGTGAAGGCGTTGCACCGCGCTGCCCGAGCGCCCGCTCCCGTGCCCAAGCGCTACGTCCTTCTCCCTGGCTTCGACGACGGGCTGGTCCTCGTCCTGTTTCCCACTCACGGCGGTCCCGAAGATCTGCCGGAAGCCTCCCTGGAGGTCAACCCGCCCGGCGATCCGAAACACCCCTGGCAGGGGATGCCGCCACCGGTCGGCACCCTGGAGCTGCGCGGCTGGTGGGACACTGCACCCACCGTCGTGCCCTGGATCGACGGCAGCCCGTTGTGGCCGCGGTATCCGTACGAGCGAGTGAACCTCGACGACCAGCGGGAGCGCGACTACTTCGCTGCCCTGATGGGCCGGGGTCAGCAACGAGGCGCGGGCGGCATTCGGTGAGGTGTGAAGCGGGTCCGGCCGGACGTCTGTCACTCTGGTCCGCTGTGCGTGGGGAACGCCGGCGGAGCATCAGCATCGAGGAGGTCGCGTGACGCGGTCAGCCATACCCGACGAGTACCTGGAGGGCTATGCCGGGATCCTGGCCGACGTCTGTGCCACGGGCCGCCGCCTCACCCGGAACGAGCTGGAGTCCCTGCGCGCCCGGGGAGAACGCGCCGCGGAGGCGGGCCTGGGACTGCGTCTTCTGGTCCGCCGGCATCTGTCCGCGGCCCGCGAGCTCTCGCCCGCCCTATCGACCGTCGGAGCCGACCGTGTGCTCGCCGCCGTGGAGCAGGCGGTGGACGCCTTCGCCGAAGGATACGAACGGTCCCAGAAACTCGCGGTGAGGCAGGAAGAGGCCGCGCGGCGGGAGTTCATCGACGATCTGCTCTACGGCCGAAGTGACCTGGGTCGCCTGGCCGAACGGGCGGAACGCTTCGGCCTGCTCCTCTCCCGCGCCCACTCGGTCGCCGTCGCCCAGGGCGCCACGCCGGTCGACGACACGCACCCGGCGACCCGGCAGGTGGAGAGCGCCCTGGTCGCCCGGTTCGGAGAGCGCCGCATCCTGCTCACCACCAAGGACGGCCGCCTGGTCTGCGTCGCACCCGGCGACCAGGACGACGTACTCGTGTACTTCGCCAAGCAGGCACACGCGGCCACCGACGGTGGCCGGGTCGCCCTCGGCCGCGCCCACCCCGGCGCCGGCGGGGTCGTCCACTCCTACGAGGAAGCCCTCAACTCCCTCGACCTGGCGGACCGCCTGGAACTGGAGGAGCCCGTGCTGCGCGCCGCCGACCTGCTCGTCTACCCCGTCCTCACCCGCGACCGGCAGGCCATGGCCGACCTCGTGCATAGTGCCCTCGGCCCGCTCCAGGCCGCCCGCGGCGGCGCCCAGCCCCTCCTCGACACCCTCACCGCGTACTTCGACTCCGGATGCATCGCCGCCGAGGCGGCGCGCCGCCTGCGCCTGAGCGTGCGGGCCCTGACCTACCGCCTGGAGCGCATCCACAAGCTCACCGGCACCAACCCGGCCAACCCGGTCCACCGCTACACCCTGCAGACCGCCGTCATCGGCGCCCGGTTGCTGGGCTGGCCCGGCAACGAGGTCTGACCTGGGTGCCGACCAGGAGCTGTCCGGGCGATCATGTGACCGCCCCGGTGCCTGGGTCGTTGCTGTGGGCATGGCGTGGGCAATCTGACTGATGCCGATGGGAAACCAGCTAACTCCACCCAAGCGCGGACGGCCGTTGCCGCCCGCTGTCCCTGGTCGTCACTGGCGGACGGCGGGCGGACTGTACCCAGGCTCCGAACATGACCGCTCGGACAGGGTTCACGGTGTGCCGCCGCCCTTCCGCCCGCCTCCGGTGAGCTGACCCATCATCCTGACGATGACCGGAAGCCGGCACCAACCTCTGGCAGCCCCTCCAGTACGGCTCCGAAGCCTGGCAACGGGCTACTTCCGGCTCCGCAACAGTGTCGAAGGCATCAACGGCTTCGCCAAGGACCGCCTCCAGGAACGCCTCGAAGACGCCGACACCCTCCGAATCCGCGGCATCGCAGCCCAGACCCTCCTCCTGGCCTTCCAGCTCGCCCACGCCAACCGCCGCAAGCTCGCCTCCTGGGCCGACGCCATCGCCCTGGGCGGCGAACGGCCCCGCCGACGCCCACCCGCCGTCGCAGGACCGAGCCGCTGGGCACATGGACCCCCAAGAGCCACATCACCCAGCGCTGAGACCTTCCTCACAGAGCGCGCCCCGAGAGCTGCTCAAGCAAGACACACAAAACGAACACGGACCGCCGACGGCCCTCAGCCACCGACGGTCCGCTTCACCGTGCCCAGAGACAGACATCACACCGCAGAAACAGGAATGGGCGGCATCGCCATCGCGATGCCGCCCATTCCGTCGGTGCAGCTAGAGCACTTTCGTCGGTGCTCCAGAGTGCGCGAGGGGGGAGTTGAACCCCCACGCCCTTGCGGGCACTGGAACCTGAATCCAGCGCGTCTGCCTATTCCGCCACCCGCGCATTGGGTGTGTCCTCGGGCCCTTCCCTTGCGGTCCGGCGCCTTCCGACATCCAGAACATTAGCACGGCGCCCAGGGTGGGTTCACATCCCTTATCCCCAGGCAGCCCGCCGCCCAGCGGCCCCGCCGCCGCTCACCAGCGCAGTCGGCACGCGCCCCGGGCACCCGGCAACCCGCGACGCCCTCCGCTCCGTATCAACGAGTACCTGTTCACGTATCAACCTCGTACCGGTACCGCCCATCTCCCCAGGAGCCGGTCGGGGTCCACAGTCAGGTGCGGGACACTGGTTTGCGGCCCCCTCTACGATCCATGGCAAGACTGTGTCCGTGAGGAGTTCGAAGGGGAGCTCCGAAGGGAACTTCGAGGGCGTCGACACCCGTCGACCGGGCCGACAGGGGGAACCAGCCGATTCACCGGCGCGTGGATACGATCAGTAAGCAGTACCAGGTAAGGCAGTGCCCGCCCGGCGGGACACAGGACGAAGGCAACGACGGAGGAGGTGCCTCATGGGAGTCCTGAAGAAGTTCGAGCAGCGTCTCGAAGGTCTGGTCAACGGCACCTTCGCCAAGGTGTTCAAGTCCGAGGTCCAGCCCGTGGAGATCGCGGGAGCGCTCCAGCGCGAGTGCGACAACAACGCCACCATCTGGAACCGCGACCGCACGGTCGTCCCCAACGACTTCATCGTGGAGCTGAGCGCACCGGACCACGAGCGGCTGAGCCCCTACTCCGGCCAGCTCGGCGACGAGCTCGCCGGCATGGTCCGCGACTACGCCAAGCAGCAGCGCTACACCTTCATGGGCCCGATCAAGGTCAACCTGGAGAAGGCCGACGACCTCGACACCGGCCTGTACCGCGTGCGCAGCCGTACGCTCGCCGGCTCCACCGACCAGCAGAGCGGCGGCCGGCAGGCCCCCGCACCCGCCGCCCCGGCCGGGCGGCCCGGTGGTGCCCCGGGTGGCTACGGCTACCCGCCGGCCGCCGCGCCCGCGGGCGCACCTCCCATGCCGGCCGCGCCGCCCCCCGGCGGCCGCCCCGGCGGCTACGGCTACCCGCAGCCCGCGGGCGGCCAGCGTCCTCCCGCCGCGCCCGCGGCCGGCGGCCGCACCCGCTACTGGATCGAGATCAACGGCACCCGCCATCAGATCTCCCGCGCGACGCTGGTGCTGGGCCGCAGCACCGAGGCCGACGTGCGGATCGACGACCCCGGCGTCTCCCGCCGGCACTGCGAGATCCGGACCGGAACGCCCTCGACGATCCAGGATCTCGGGTCCACCAACGGCATCGTGGTGGACGGGCAGCACACCACCCGCGCTACGCTCCGCGACGGCTCGCGGATCGTCGTGGGCAGCACCACCGTTATCTATAGGCAAGCCGAAGGGTGAAGCGGGGGCAATGTCAGAGCTGACCCTCACGGTCATGCGGCTGGGTTTCCTGGCCGTCCTGTGGCTGTTCGTGATCGTGGCCGTGCAGGTCATCCGCAGCGACCTGTTCGGTACGCGCGTCACTCAGCGCGGCTCGCGCCGCGAGACCGCCCGACCGCAGCAGACCGCACGTCAGGCAGCGCCTCCGCAGCAGCGCAGCCAGCAGGGCGGCGGCCGCCAGCGCCGTAACGCCCCCACCAAACTGGTCGTGTCCGAGGGCACCCTCACCGGCACCACCGTGGCGCTGCAGGGCCAGACCATCACCCTGGGCCGGGCGCACGACAGCACGATCGTGCTGGACGACGACTACGCCTCCAGCCGGCATGCCAGGATCTACCCGGACCGCGACGGCCAGTGGATCGTCGAGGACCTCGGTTCCACCAACGGCACGTACCTCGACCGAATGCGGCTGACGACCCCCACACCGATTCCGCTGGGCGCGCCGATCCGCATCGGCAAGACCGTCATCGAGCTGCGGAAGTAGTACGACAATGAGCGAGCGGAGCGAGCACGCAGCGGCGACCCACACCACGGGCCCCGGCGCGCTCCCGACCGGAGGGTGGGCACCGTGCGGATGTACCCGGAGCCGACGGGCGAGGTGCGCATGAGTCTGTCACTGCGCTTCGCCGCCGGATCGCACAAAGGCATGATCCGCGAGGGCAACGAGGACTCCGGATACGCCGGACCCCGCCTGCTCGCCATCGCCGACGGCATGGGCGGCGCGGCAGCGGGCGAGGTCGCCTCCTCCGAGGCGATCTCCACCATCGTCGCCCTCGACGACGACGTCCCCGGCTCCGACGTCCTCACCTCTCTCGGTACGGCCGTCCAGCGCGCCAACGACCAGCTGCGCTCGATGGTCGAGGAGGACCCCCAGCTCGAAGGCATGGGCACCACGCTGACCGCCCTGCTCTGGACCGGACAGCGCCTCGGCCTGGTCCACGTCGGCGACTCACGGGCCTACCTGCTGCGCGACGGCGTCCTCACGCAGATCACGCAGGACCACACCTGGGTGCAGCGCCTCGTCGACGAGGGCCGGATCACCGAGGAGGAGGCCACCACCCACCCGCAGCGCGCCCTGCTGATGCGCGCCCTGGGCAGTGGTGACCATGTCGAGCCCGACCTGTCCATCCGCGAGGTCCGCGCCGGCGACCGGTACCTGATCTGCTCCGACGGTCTGTCCGGGGTGGTGTCCCACCAGACGCTGGAGGACACCCTCGCCAGCTACCAGGGCCCCCAGGAGACCGTCCAGGAGCTCATCCAGCTCGCGCTGCGCGGCGGCGGCCCCGACAACATCACCGTGATCATCGCCGACGTCCTCGACCTGGACACCAACGACACCCTCGCCGGGCAGCTGTCCGACACCCCGGTCGTGGTCGGCGCCGTCGCCGAGAACCAGCACCAACTGCACGACAACGGCATCATGCAGACCCCGGCAGGCCGTGCCTCCGGGCTCGGCCGCCAGTTCCCCGGACAGGGCGGCGGGGGCGGCGAGTTCGGCCCGCCCGGCTCCGGCGACACCACCGGCTACATCCCGGCGGGCAGCTTCGGCGACTACACCGACGACGACTTCGTCAAGCCCCGCAAGGGCCGCAAGTGGCTGAAGAGATCCTTCTACATCGCCCTCGCGCTCGGTGTGATCGGCGGCGGCCTGTACGGCGGCTGGAAGTGGACGCAGACGCAGTACTACGTCGGCACCAACGGTGACCACGTCGCCCTCTACCGGGGCATCAGCCAGGACCTGGCATGGGTGTCGCTTTCGGAGGTGGAGAAGGACCACCCCGAGATCGAACTCAAGTACCTGCCGCCGGTCTGGCAGAAGTCGGTCGAGGCGACCATCGCCGAGGGCGGCCTGAAGGACGCCCAGAAGAAGATCGACGAACTCGCCGTGCAGGCCTCCGCGTGCAAGAAGCGGTCCGCGCAGCAGTCCGCCGAGAGCGCGAAGAACTCCGGGACCGGCGAAGGCGAGGCCGGAGGCACCACGGGAACCACCCGTTCCTCCCTCACGTCCAAGGCGACACCGACGCCGAACCCATCGCCGTCCAAGTCCCAGACCCCGCCCCCGTCCTCCTCCACCTCCCCGACCCCGACTGCGACGCCAAGCCCCGGCCCGACTCTCTCGGAGGAAGAGCAGAAGGTCGTCACGAACTGCGGCACGCAGTAGGCAAGCCGTGAGAGGCCCCGTCACACGATGAGCAGTACTACGAACTCGCCGACCCACCACACGTCCACGATCGGCGCGATCGGCGCGCCGAGCCGGCGCAACACCGAACTCGCGCTGCTGGTGTTCGCGGTTGTCATTCCGGTGTTCGCCTACGCCAACGTGGGCCTGGCGATCAACGACGAGGTGCCGGCCGGCCTCCTCAGCTACGGCATAGGCCTCGGCCTCCTCGCCGGCATCGGCCATCTCGCCGTACGGAAGTTCGCCCCCTACGCGGACCCGCTGCTGCTGCCGCTGGCGACCCTGCTGAACGGACTCGGGCTGGTCGCGATCTGGCGGCTGGACCAGTCGAAACTGCTCCAGCAGATCAAGCAGGCGGGCACCGCCGCGCCCCGGCAGCTGCTGTACACGGCGATGGGCATCGCCCTGTTCATCGCGGTCCTGATCTTCCTCAAGGACCACCGCGTCCTGCAGCGCTACACCTACATCTCCATGGTCGGCGCGCTCTTCCTGCTGCTGCTGCCACTGGTGCCGGGCCTCGGCCAGAACATCTACGGCGCCAAGATCTGGATCTCCGTCGCCGGATTCTCCATCCAGCCCGGCGAGTTCGCGAAGATCGTCCTCGCGGTGTTCTTCGCGGGCTACCTGATGGTCAAGCGAGACGCCCTGGCCCTCGCCAGCCGCCGTTTCATGGGCCTGTACCTGCCGCGCGGCCGCGACCTCGGACCGATCCTCGTCGTCTGGGCGATCTCGATCCTCATCCTGGTCTTCGAGACCGACCTCGGTACGTCGCTGCTGTTCTTCGGAATGTTCGTCATCATGCTGTACGTCGCCACCGAGCGGACCAGCTGGATCGTCTTCGGTCTGCTGATGTCCGCGGTCGGCGCCGTCGGCGTGGCCTCCTTCGAACCGCACATCCAGCAGCGCGTCGACGCCTGGCTCGACCCGATGCGCGAGTACACCCTCAGCCGGCAGGGCGTCGGCGGCCACTCCGAGCAGGCCATGCAGGCCCTGTGGGCGTTCGGCTCCGGCGGCACCCTCGGCACCGGCTGGGGCCAGGGCCACTCCGAGCTCATCCGGTTCGCCGCCAACTCCGACTTCATCCTCGCCACCTTCGGCGAGGAGCTCGGCCTGGCCGGCGTCATGGCGATCCTGCTGATCTACGCCCTGATCGTTGAGCGCGGCGTGCGCACCGCCCTCGCCGCCCGCGACCCGTTCGGCAAGCTGCTCGCCGTCGGCCTCTCCGGCGCCTTCGCCCTCCAGGTCTTCGTCGTCGCGGGCGGCGTCATGGGCCTGATCCCGCTCACCGGTATGACGATGCCGTTCCTGGCGTACGGCGGTTCCTCCGTCATCGCCAACTGGGCCCTCATCGGCATCCTCATGCGCATCAGCGACACCGCCCGCCGTCCGGCGCCCGCCCCCGCTCCGAACCCCGACGCCGAGATGACCCAGGTGGTCCGCCCGTCATGAACAAGCCCCTGCGCCGGATCGCGATCTTCTGCGGCCTCCTGATCCTCACCCTGCTCATCCGGGACAACTGGCTGCAGTACGTCAAGGCGGACAGCCTCAAGGACGACCCCAAGAACCGCCGCGTCCTCATCGCCCGTTACGCCACGCCCCGCGGCGACATCATCGTCGGCGGCGACCCGATCACCGGGTACACGGAGACCTCGGGCGACTTCAAGTACAAGCGCACGTACAAGGACGGCGCGATGTGGGCGCCCGTCACCGGCTTCGTCTCGCAGGCCTACGGCGCCAACCAGCTGGAGTCCATCAACGACGGCATCCTCAGCGGCACCGACGACCGGCTCTTCTTCCGCAACACCCTCGACATGATCACGGGCAAGGAGAAGCAGGGCGGCAACGTCGTCACCACCCTCAACGCCGCCGCGCAGAAGGCCGCCTACCAGGGTCTGAAGAACCAGGGCGGCAAGGGTGCCGCCGTCGCCATCGAGCCGTCCACCGGCAAGATCCTGGCGCTGGCGTCCTTCCCGTCGTACGACCCGTCGACGATCGCCGGTGGCAGCACCTCCGACGAAGAGGCCTGGGCGAAGCTCCAGAAGAAGAACAACCCCGACGACCCGATGCTCAACCGGGCGCTGCGCGAGGTCTACCCGCCCGGCTCGACCTTCAAGGTCGTCACCGCGGCCGCGGCACTGGAGAACGGCCTCTACACGGAGGCGGACCAGCAGACCAGGACGCCGCTGCCGTGGACCATGCCGGGCACCACGACCGTGCTGAAGAACGAGGGCGACATCCCCTGCAAGAACGCGACGCTCCGGGTCGCCCTGCAGTGGTCCTGCAACACCGTCTTCGGCAAGATCGGCTCCGACCTCGGCAACGACAAGATGCTGGAAGAGGCCAAGAAGTTCGGCTTCACCGAGGAGCAGTTCACGCCGGTCCGCACCAGCGCGTCGGTCTTCTCCGACGACATGAACCCCTCGCAGACCGCGCTGTCCTCCATCGGCCAGTTCAACACCGCCGCCACCCCGCTGCAGATGGCCATGGTCGCCTCGGCCGTCGCCAACGACGGCACGCTGATGAAGCCGTACATGGTCGACGAGGTCCAGACGCACAACCTCGACCCGCTCGAGAAGACCGACCCCGAGGAGCTGAGCAAGCCGCTGTCCGCGGAGAACGCTCAGATCCTGCAGTCGATGATGGAGACGGTCGTCGAGGACGGCACCGGCAAGAAGGCGCGGATCGGCGGCGTCAAGGTGGGCGGCAAGACCGGTACCGCCCAGCACGGTGTGGACAACAGCGAGAACCCCTACGCGTGGTTCCTCTCCTACGCCAAGCTCGACGACGGCAGCTCGCCGGTCGCCGTGGCCGTGGTGATCGAGGACGAGAACGCGGTCCGCGACGACATCTCCGGTGGCGGCCTCGCGGCCCCCATCGCCAAGAGCGTCATGGAGGCGGTCATCGACAGCAAGAAGTGACCCCGCTCACGTCCCCTTCACATCGGTGCACGTTGCGATACCGGTCCTGTATCGGGTTACGGGCTTGGCCAGGTCACACAAGATGAGCCGGGTACGGTATGCCCGGACGGCACACCGACGCACCCACAAGGGTGAGGTCGGGACCGACGGAGAGGGCTGGTAGGTAGCTTATGGAAGAGCCGCGTCGCCTCGGCGGCCGGTACGAACTGGGCCAGGTGCTCGGTCGTGGTGGCATGGCGGAGGTCTACCTCGCGCATGACACCCGCCTCGGCCGCACCGTGGCGGTGAAGACGCTGCGCGCGGACCTCGCGCGCGACCCGTCCTTCCAGGCCCGGTTCCGCCGGGAGGCCCAGTCGGCCGCCTCGCTCAACCATCCCGCGATCGTCGCGGTCTACGACACGGGCGAGGACTACATCGACAACGTGTCGATCCCGTACATCGTCATGGAGTACGTGGACGGCTCGACGCTCCGCGAACTGCTCCACTCCGGCCGCAAGCTGCTGCCGGAGCGCGCCATGGAGATGACCATCGGCATCCTCCAGGGCCTGGAGTACGCCCACCGCAGCGGCATCGTCCACCGCGACATCAAGCCGGCCAACGTCATGCTCACGCGCAACGGCCAGGTCAAGGTGATGGACTTCGGCATCGCCCGCGCCATGGGCGACTCCGGCATGACGATGACCCAGACCGCGGCCGTCATCGGCACCGCCCAGTACCTCTCGCCGGAGCAGGCGAAGGGCGAGCAGGTGGACGCTCGCTCGGACCTCTACTCCACGGGCTGCCTGCTCTACGAGCTCCTGACGGTCCGCCCGCCCTTCGTCGGCGACTCCCCGGTCGCGGTCGCGTACCAGCACGTACGCGAAGAGGCTCAGGCCCCGTCCGTCTTCGACCCCGAGATCACGCCGGAGATGGACGCCATCGTCCTGAAGGCGCTGGTCAAGGACCCCAACTACCGCTACCAGTCGGCCGACGAGATGCGCGCCGACATCGAGGCCTGCCTCGACGGCCAGCCCGTCGCCGCCACGGCCGCGATGGGCTCGGTGGGCTACGGCGGCTACCCCGACGACCAGCCGACCACGGCCCTGCGCGCCACGGACGCCGGCGCCACGTCGATGCTGCCGCCCATGAACCCGGACGACGGCGGCTACGGCTACGACGACCGCGTGGACCGGCGGCGCCAGAAGAAGTCCAACACCTCGACGATCCTGCTGGTCCTCGCGGCGGTGCTGGTTCTCGTGGGTGCGGTGCTGATCGGCAAGTGGGTGTTCAGCGGTGACGGTGTGGCGAACGACACGGTGCCTGTGCCGAACTTCATCGGCAAGACGCTGCCCGAGGCCAGGAAAGAGGCGTCCAACAGCGACCTCACGCTGACCTCCAAGAAGGAACCCTGCGAGAACAAGCCCGCGGGCCAGATCTGCTCGCAGAACCCGGACTCCGGGACGAAGGTCAAGAAGAACTCCACCGTCAACGTCGTGGTGTCGACCGGTGCCCCGAAGGTCACAGTTCCGGACGTGGAGGGAGCGCAATACACCGAGGCCAAGTCCGACCTCGAGGACAAGGGCTTCAGGGTCGAGCAGAAGACCGAAGAGTCCGACCGGACTCCGGGCGTGGTCATCAGCCAGGACCCCGAGGGTGGCACTGAGCAGGAGAAGGGCTCGACGATCACCCTCACCGTCGCCAAGGAGAAGGAACAGTCCACGGTTCCGGACGTCCAGGGCAAGTCCTGCGACGAGGCGAAGGTCCAGATGTCGGCCAACAACCTGGTCGGCTCCTGCGTCGAGGTGGAGACCCAGGACCCCAACCAGGTCGGCAAGGTCATCGACACCAACCCGGCGATCGGCTCCCAGGTCCCCCAGAACTCCCAGGTGGAGATCCGGATCGGCAAGGCGGCCGCGCAGCAGCAAGTGCCGGTGCCGAGCGTGACCCAGCTGTCCCTGAAGGACGCCAGGAAGGCCCTCGAGGACGTGGGTCTGACGGTGGGCAACGTCCAGGGCTCCCAGGACGACAACGCCGTGGTCCTCGCCCAGGATCCCCAGCCGAACACCCAGGTGCCCCAGGGCACCGCGGTCAACCTGGTCGCCGTCGACCAGGGCGGCAACGGCAACGGCGGTGGCGGCGACGGCGGTCAGATCTTCGGCGGCGTGACGGGAACGTCCGCCCGCACGGAGGACTGACACCAGCCCGCATGAGTGAGCCCCGATGCCCTGAGCAGGGCATCGGGGCTCACTCATGCCCAGCAGTCGCGACCACACACGCCGAACACTCGCTCCCGCATCGATCGTGTCTTCACATTTCCCGACTCGTTGATCGGGTGGGGTGGGGAGTCAGAGCTCTGCCCCGGCCGTACGGCCACACCACAAGCGGAAGGGCAGAACGTGATCAACGAATCGGCGCTGCTGGAGTCGAAGAGCCTGCGCGACAGCGTGCTGGAACGAACCGACGTGCTCGACAGAGTCAAGGCGCTGTCGCTGCTGCCGGACGGGATGCATGTGACGACGGCGATGGTGGCGGCGTACTTCGACGTCACTGTCGAAGTCATCCGGCAGCTGGCGAAGCGCCACCGTGAAGAGCTGGAAGCCAACGGCATGGCCGTACTGCGAGGCTCTGACCTTCGAAAATTCGAGAGTGACAACATGTCACTCTCGCTGGGTAGTTATCCACAGGCTCGCCGAAGCCTCACTGTTTTCTCCCGGCGGGCGGTGCTCAATGTCGCCATGCTCCTACGCGACAGCACGGTCGCTCGTCATGTACGTACCTACCTCCTCGACATGGAGTACCTGGCCCGCACACAGCCTGTGGAAAACCCGACCCCCACCGACGTCGTCTCCCTCGACGACCGCATCGACCAGCGCATCACCCAAATCCTCGGCAAGACCGTCGTCCCCATGTTCAACGCCCTGATCGAAACGTCAGGCGAGCACCGCAGGGAGCTGATCGCGCTCCGCGCAGGCGTCCAGCGCATCGAGCGACGGCTTCGGCACCACCATGCCCGGCTGCAGAGGCTCGAGGCACCGCTGGAGGAACGCCCCCTCGCCGGTGTCATGGCCGCGATGGACGCCATGAACAGCCGCAAGTTCGAGGAGCACATCGCCACACTGCTGAACCGCGACGGCTGCACGGATGTCGTCGTGCAGGGAGGTCCTGGCGACCGGGGCATCGACGTCATCGCGCTCACAGCCGACGGACGACGCCTCGTCGCCCAGTGCAAGAGGTTCGCGCCCTACATCTCCATCACCAGCTCCGACGTCCAGAAGTTCGTCGGCTCGGCCAAGCTGTACAGCGCGGACGTAGCTCTCTTCGTGGCGACGTGCCCCTTCACACCTGACGCACTGAGCATCGCCACCGACAGCGGCATCACCGCCGTAGACCGCGCGCTACTGGAGAAGTGGAGCGCCGGGGAACCGCTGAAGGTTCTGGGCCATTAACAGCGTAAAGAGAAAGAGGCCCGAAGCCGCAAAGGTAGGTTGCGGCTTCGGGCCCTCATCTTAAGCGTGACAACACGTCACGCTAACGCAGTTCCTCCGGCGGCGTTCGCTCCCCATCCACCTTCTCCACCTTCTCCACCCGCTCCAACTCGCCCCACACGATGTACCGGTACCGGCTCGTGTAGATCGGCGTGCAAGTCGTCAGCGTGATGTAGTGGCCCGCCTTCGTCCTGCCCGACTCCTTCGGGATGGCGGAGAGGACCTTGACGTTGTACTTCGAGGTCTCGGGAAGGACGGCGTAGACCTTGTAGACGTACCACTTGTCCTTCGTCTCGAAGACGATCGGGTCGCCCTTCTTGATCTTGTGGATGTTGTGGAACTCGGCGCCATGGCCGTCGCGATGTGCGGCGAGGGAGAAGTTGCCCTTCTTGCCCGACGTCGGCAGGGTCGCCTTGACCGGGTCGGTGTAGTAGCCGGCGACGCCGTCGTTGAGGATCTTCGACGTCGTGCCCTTCTCGACCAGGATGTCCTCGTCACCCATCGCGGGCACGTGCAGGAAGCCGATGCCGTTCTTGGAGTCGAACTCGGCGGGACGGCCGGAATCCCCGTCCTCGTGGGCCCAGATGTCGCGGACCTTGTCGGCCTGTTTGGCCGCCTCCCGGTCGGCCACGACGTTCGTCCACCACAGGGAGTAGACGACGAACAGGCCGAGCACCAGGCCCGCCGTGATGAGGAGTTCGCCGAAGACGCTGACCGCCATCGCGACCCGGCCCATGCGGCGGCGCGGCGGCCGGCGCGGGGACTGGGACGCGACGGTGCGCTGCGCGTGCTCGGTGTCGTCGGTGGTCGCTGCCACGTTCATCTGCCCTTAACTGACGAGCGCATCCGGCTTGCCCTTGCTGCGCGGCCGTTCCTCGACCATCTTGCCCCAGACGATCAACCGGTACTTGCTGGTGAACTCAGGAGTGCACGTGGTGAGTGTGATGTAGCGGCCCGGTGTGGTGAAACCGGCGTCCCGCGGAACGGGGTCCAGCACGCTCACGTTGCCCGGCGAGGTCACCGGCAGGATCGACGCCATCTTGTACACGAAGTACTTGTCCTGCGTCTCGACGACGATCGCGTCGCCCTGGGCGAGCCGGTTGATGTACCGGAACGGTTCGCCATGGGTGTTGCGATGGCCGGCCAGCCCGAAGTTGCCGGTCTTGTCCCCCGGCATCGCCGTCTTCAGCCTGCCCTCGCCGTAGTGACCGACCATGCCCCGGTCGAGCACCTTCTTGTTGCTGACGCCCTCCGCGATCGGTACGACCACGTCCAGCTTCGGGATATGCAGGATGGCGAAGCCCTGCCCCGGCTCGAACGTCCCCGGAGCGCGTTTACCGCTCGCCCAGTCGTCCTGGAGGCTGCTCGCCTCCTTGTCCGCCTGCGCGTGCGCGCGGACGTTCGTCCACCACAGCTGGTAGCTCACGAACAGCAGCATCAGCACGCCGGTGGTGATGAACACCTCACCGATCGCCCGGCTGGCGAGCACACCCGGGCTGGGCCGGCGCGCCCGGGCCTGTCTGCGCGCCTCCACCCGAGAGAGAGGAGCCTGCGCGGCCTCCGAACCGCTCTCGGCGGCCTCCGACGCCGGGCGAGCGCCTCCATGACGCCCATGACGCCGCTTGGCGGCCTTTCTGCGGGCCGCGCGGCCGCCCATTGGGGTTCCCGTGGCCGACGTGGCGGAAGAGGCCGCAGAGGCCGCTATGGACTCTCCTGAGGGCGGATCCGCTATCCGCAGCGCCACGGTCTCGTCGTCCGGTGGCGGTATGTACGGCTCCGTGTACGGCTCTTGGGCGCTTACGGCCCCCTCCGCGCCGAGGCCGCCAGAGCCGTAACCCTCGGTGCCGTAACCCTCAGTGCCGTAACCATCGCTCCCGTAACCGTCGGCGGCGCCATAGCCCTCGGCGCCGTATCCCCCGGCACTCTGCCCCTGAGCGACGTGGCCCTCCCCGCCGTACCAGTCCCCGAGCGCACCGGACGCCTCGTACGGCTGCTGCCCGTACGAGGTGCCCTGGTCGCCGGCGTCGCCGTAGGAATCCGTGAAGGACTCCCCGTATGCGGCGCCGGACTCGCGCTCGGGGCGCAGCGCGGTCACGCCGTGGCCCTGCCCACCACCGGGGCGAGCCCCGCCGACCTCGCCACCGCACCCTGGTCACCGCACTCCACCAGCCAGTTGGCCAGCATCAGATGACCGTGCTCGGTGAGCACCGACTCGGGGTGGAACTGCACTCCCTCGACCGGGAGTTCACGGTGCCTGAGGCCCATGATGATCCCGTCGTGCGTGCGGGCGGTGACCTCCAGCTCGGCCGGCACCGTCTCCGGCTCGGCGGCGAGGGAGTGGTAGCGGGTCGCCGTGAACGGCGACGGCAGGCCCGCGAAGACGCCCTTACCCTCGTGCTCGACCGGCGAGGTCTTGCCGTGCAGCAGCTCCGGCGCGCGGTCGACGACACCGCCATACGCCACCTGCATCGACTGCATGCCGAGACAGACACCGAAGACCGGCACCCCGGTCGAGGCGCAGTGGCGCACCATCTCGATGCAGACCCCGGCCTCCTCCGGCGTACCCGGGCCCGGCGACAGCAGCACACCGTCGAAGCCGTCCTGGGCGTGTGCCGTCGACACCTCGTCGTTGCGCAGCACCTCGCACTCGGCGCCCAGCTGGTACAGGTACTGCACCAGGTTGAAGACGAAGCTGTCGTAGTTGTCCACGACGAGAATGCGCGCGCTCACTGGCCCTCCACCGTCACATCGCCGAAGGGAAGCAGCGGCTCTGCCCACGGGAAGACGTACTGGAAAAGGACGTAGACCACGGCCACGACCAAGGCGAGTGAAATCAGCGCCCTCACCCAAGCGTTCCCCGGCAGATGCCGCCAGATCCAGCCGTACATGCCGTCCCTTCCGTCGCACCACGGCACCAGACTCACGCCGTACAGCCAACAGACTAACGGCGCAACGCCTCCGGTTTCCCGGCCTCCACAGGCTGTGTGGAGTCCAGATGGGCCCACACGATCAGCCGGTGACTGTGTCCCCACTCCGGATCACACGTGGTCAGGGTCAGATAGCGGCCCTCACGGGTGTACCCCGACTTACGGGGCACAGGGTCGATCACCTCAATGTCCGTAGGAACGGTTTTGTAGGGGCCTTTGTCGATCCGATACGTGAACCAGGTCGTCCCGTCGGTGAGGACCACGGCGTCCCCGGGGCGCAGCTTCGGGAAGTCCTTGAAGGGATCGCCGTACGTACGCCGATGGCCGGCCACCGAGAAGTTGCCCTTCTGACCGAGCTGGGCGGTGCTCGCGTAGTGGCCGAGGCCCTTCTTGAGGGTGTTGGTGGCGGTGCCTTCGAGAACCGGCTTGTTCCACGTGAAACCAAGGCGCGGGATGTACATGATCGCGAAGGGTTCGTCCGCGCTGTACGGGGCGGGCTCAGGGGGACTCGTGGCCGCGCCCGGGCTCGCCGCATCGCCGGGAGCCGCGGCCGTCGGGCGCACCGCCCCCTGCGCCCACCGCTTCTCCAGCCGATCGATCTGGACGTCCATGACGTTGTCGGCCTTCACGCCGGTCCAGAACAGTACGTAGGCGACGAAAAGGACGATCACAGAGCCGACGGTGATGCAGAGCTCGCTGACGGTCCTGACGACGACACGCACCGGCAGCTCCAGAGAGGGCTCACTCCACGGGCTTGGCGTACTGCAGATCCACTGTGCCCGAGTAGCCCGGCAGAGTCACCGTCCCGTCCTCGGTGACTTTCCAGCCGAGGCCGTAGACATTGACGTACACCATGTAGTTCTGAATCGACGGCGAGGCCGCGAGCGCCTGCTGCATCTTCTCCGGATCACCGACCGCCGTGATCTTGTACGGCGGTGAGTAGACCCGGCCCTGAAGGATCAGCGTGTTGCCCACACAGCGCACGGCGCTCGTGGAGATCAACCGCTGGTCCATGACCTTGATGCCCTTGGCGCCGCTCTGCCACAGGGCATTGACCACGGCCTGGAGATCCTGTTGATGGATGACCAGGTAGTCGGGCTGGGGCTCCGGATACCCGGGCAGCTTGGCGGTGGCATCCGGCGGGGCGTCGTTGAGCGTGACCGTGATCGCCTCGCCGGTCACCTTCTGCGTACCCGCGCTCTGCTCCAGCGCCGCCAGCTTGTCGTCCTCGGCCTTCGTGCTGCCGTCGTCCCGCTCCGCCAGCGCCTCCACGTCGTCACGCAGGGCGGCGTTGGACTCGTTGAGCCGGCCGTTCTCGTGGCTGCGTTCCTGGATCAGGTCCGAGAGCTTCAGCAATGAGGCGTCCGTGCGGATATCGGTGCCTTTGGCCGTATTGAAACTCGTGAAGAAAATGAGCCCCGCGAGAGCGAAGACGGCCGCGGTGAGCACCCGCACCGGCCGGAAGCGGCCACGGACAGGACTGGATCCCGTCCCGGGGGAGTCGGCAGAATTGCTCAACGTACCCTTATCTCCTTCGGCGCCGCGGAAGCACTACGCTAACGGACGCCCGGGGGAGCAATCAGAGTCCCCTTGTACGCTGCCCCGGAGCCAGCCAAAGTTCCCTGCGCGGCCACGCAGCGCATCGACAGGAGAGACCCTCGTGCCGAAGTCACGTATCCGCAAGAAGGCCGACTACACGCCGCCGCCGTCGAAGCAGGCGGCCACCATCAAGCTGAACAGCCGCGCCTGGGTCGCGCCCGTGATGCTGGCCATGTTCGTCATCGGCCTGGCATGGATCGTCGTCTTCTACGTGACCGACGGTTCGCTGCCCATCGATGCGCTGGGCAACTGGAACATCGTGGTGGGCTTCGGCTTCATCGCCGCCGGATTCGGCGTCTCCACGCAGTGGAAGTAGCGGCCGCTTCTCGGTGAACTCAGTTCTACCCACGGCTATCCGCTGAGTTATCCACAGATCGCAAGAGCATCCACAGAGGACCTGGGGAAAAGAACGACGATCTGTGGATAACCCCTCGGGCGTTGACGCCGATACGACTGACACACCACGGATCCGGACGAGCGTTCGCCCCCTATCTGACCTGCGAAAACGCGGGTCGGTGACAGGGGGCACAGTTGTTCGCGCACACTATGCACAAGATTGGCCACACGCTGTGGACAACGTGCCGCTCAGGTGAGCTGCAAGGTCCTCAGCACGGTCACCAGGACAATCACGGCCAGGACCAGCGCACATGTGCCGTACTGGATCAGCGCCCGCCGCTGACGCGGTGCGTGGACCATGGCGTAGCCGATGACGACGCCGGCGACGAGGCCGCCGATGTGGGCCTGCCAGGAGATGTTGAACCCGGGGCTGAAGGTGAAGATCAGGTTGATCACCAGCAGCGCGATGATCGGCCGCATGTCGTAGTTGAGGCGGCGCATGAGGACGGCTGTGGCACCGAAGAGGCCGAAGATGGCGCCGGAGGCACCGAGCGTGGCCGTGGTCGGGGACTCCAGCAGGTAGGCCAGAACGCCGCCCGCGAGGCCGGAGCAGAGGTAGAGCGCGAGGTAGCGGGCACGGCCTAGTGCGGCTTCGAGGGGGCCGCCGAGCCACCACAGGCTGAGCATGTTGAAGGCGATGTGCCAGATGGCCTCGTGGGTGAACATCGAGGTCACGAGGCGGTACCACTCGCCGCCGGCAACGCCTTCGGTCGGGTTGAACGGGGCGGGCGGCCAGGCGCCGAGGAGGACCAGGTCGTTCAGCAGGGTGGTGCTGGTCTGCACGGCGATGAACACCGCGAGGTTGATCCCGATGAGGATCTTGGTGACCAGACGGGGGTCGGCGGTGATGGTGCCGCCGGCGATGGTGCGGGGACGGGCGGCGTCAGGGGCATGTCCGGTGCCGGAACCACCGCGGACGCAGTCGGGGCACTGGAAGCCGACGGAGGCGCTGACCATGCAGTCAGGGCAGATCGGGCGTTCGCAGCGAGTGCAGCGGACGCCGGTCTCGCGGCCCGGGTGTCGGTAGCAGACGGGCAGGCTCTGGGCGTCCTGCGAGCTGCCGGCCGGCTGGTCCATGAGATCCCCTAGTTCGTCGTACGCGGTGCACGTCCACATGCATCGCCCCGCTCTTCCTTACGGATGAGCGGGGCGTTTTGTTCCCTGTGGGAGTTGTCGAACGGTTCCCTGAGGGAGGTGTCGGACTCAGCCTTCGCGGGTCTCGACGACGACCGACTCGATGACGACGTCCTTGACCGGACGGTCGGTGCGCGGGTTGGTCTGGGTGGTCGCGATGACGTCCACGACCTTCTGGCTGGCCGCGTCGGTGACCTCACCGAAGATGGTGTGCTTGCGGTTCAGCCAGGTGGTCGGGGAGACCGTGATGAAGAACTGCGAGCCGTTGGTGCCCGGCCCGGCGTTGGCCATGGCGAGCAGGTACGGCTTGTCGAAGGAGAGGTCCGGGTGGAACTCGTCCTGGAACTGGTAACCGGGACCGCCGGTGCCGTTGCCCAGCGGGTCACCGCCCTGGATCATGAAGCCGCTGATGACCCGGTGGAAGACCGTGCCGTCGTAGAGCTTGGCCGTGGACTTCTCTCCGGTGGCCGGGTTCGTCCACTCACGCTCGCCCTTGGCGAGCTCGACGAAGTTCTTGACCGTGATCGGCGCGTGGTTCGGGAGGAGCCGGACCTCGATGTCGCCGTGGTTGGTCTTCAGGGTGGCGTAGAGCTGCTCAGCCACGATCTGCCTTCCGTTGTCTTCCTGTGACCCCCTGATCCTCGCATGGACGGCGGCGTACGTCGCCCGGCACTCGTTCACCGGCAGGCAACCGTGGCGATCGCTTGCAGAAATCCCGTCGAGAAGGCCCGTGGCGGGGGCGCGAAGCGCCGAACCGTGGCATTGTCGACGACAAGCCCGCGTTGACCCTCATTAATCCGCTATTGCACTTGATCAGCTCCATCGGCACCCATATGCCCGCCCTCACATGCCGCAGAGCGTTCTGACAGGCATGATCCGTAAAAGGGTGGAAAGTCGAAAACCGTACGCCACCGAGGAGGAGGATCCCGTGACCCGCATTGACAGCGTGCGCGCCGCGACCGGCTCGGCGAAGGACAGCGTGCTGCACGCCGCGGAAGTGGTGGCGCCCTACGCCGACACCGCCAAGGACAGGGCCGCGCAATACGCGCACGAGGCACGCGTACGGCTCGCGCCCAAGGTGTCGCAGGCCACCGAGCAGGCCCGCGCGCAGGCACTTCTGCAGTACGGCACGCATGTCGCGCCGCGTCTGGAGCAGGCCCGTGCGCATGTGCCACCGAAGGTCGACCACGCCGCCCATGAGGCCGCCGCACGTACACGTAAGGCTGCCCGGCAGGCAGCCGACTACTCCAGGCCGAGGATCGAACAGGCAGTGGCCGTGGCGGGGCCCGTCAGGGGCGAGGCCGCCGCGCGCGGTGCCGCCGCGTTGGCGGCGCTGCGCGGCCAGGTCTCGCCGAAGGAGATCCAGAAGCTGGTCCGCAGGCACGAGAGGCGCGCCAAGGCCGGTCGTGCCACGAAGGCGCTGGCGGTGTTCGGTGTCCTCGCGGGCGCTGCCTTCGCGGCCTGGAAGTGGTGGGACAAGCAGGCCAACCCGGACTGGCTGGTCGAGCCTCCCGCCGCGACCGAGGTACCCGAGGCGAGCCATCTCGCTTCGGTGGACGGCAGCGGCCAGTCCGCCCTTGATCCCGAGGTCCAGGCGAAGGAAGCCGAGGAGGAGGCGGCCCGTCGCGACGAGGGCCGGTGATGTGAGGCCGGCGCCGACCGGTAGGTGAACTCCGCCGTGGGACGGGAGACTTGAGGTCTTCCGTCCCACGGCGATGTTTCACGTGGAACATCGCCCGCTCGGGCAATGGCGGGGGCAAGGGCCCGCCCTGGGCTGCGCTTCAACGTGCTCGGGCCACGGGAGGGCCGGCCTGGCGGCTGGCGGGTGCAGTTGGGTGGGCGCACCGCGCCCCTGGACGAGCTCTGCGTCGCCGGTTATCAGGCCAGCGCGGGAAATCGCCGCCACTTCTGCGAGCCGACCCCGCTCGAACGGAAACCAGAAAACCCTCTGACCTGCGTCCGGCGTAGGTCAGAGGGCTGGGTGAGTGGAGCCTAGGGGAGTCGAACCCCTGACATCTGCCATGCAAAGACAGCGCTCTACCAACTGAGCTAAGGCCCCGAAGACGGAACGTCCGACGAAAGGAAACCACACATCGCCGGGCGCCCAGACCAGAGTACCCGGTCGCCCCCCGTATCCCGCAAAAGGATTGGGGGTCCCGGTAAGCGACCACTCTCCGTAAGATGCTCGGCGTGGTTCGCTACAGCGAACCCAAGTTTTTTTGGGGAAGCGATGGGGAGACGCAATGGACGCCGCACAGCAGGAAGCCACCGCAAGAGCGCGGGAACTGCAGCGGAACTGGTACGGGGAGCCACTGGGGGCGCTCTTCCGTAAGCTCATCGACGATCTTGGTCTCAACCAGGCTCGTCTCGCGGGGGTACTGGGACTGTCCGCACCGATGCTGTCGCAGCTGATGAGCGGCCAGCGGGCGAAGATCGGCAATCCCGCCGTGGTCCAGCGGGTGCAGCTGCTGCAGGACCTGGCGGGGCAGGTCGCGGACGGCAGCGTGAGCGCGGCCGAGGCCACCGAGCGCATGGAGGAGATCAAGAAGTCGCAGGGGGGCTCGGTGCTCAGCAACACCACGCAGACGACGAGCAGTTCGGGGGCGCCCACGGTCAAGCGGGTGGTCCGCGAGATCCAGTCGCTGCTGCGCTCGGTGGCGGCCGCGGGAGACATCATCGAGGCCGCTGACACTCTCGCCCCCACCCACCCGGAACTGGCAGAGTTCCTCCGGGTGTACGGCGCCGGTCGCACCTCCGACGCGGTCACGCACTACCAGTCTCACCAGAACTGACCCCGAGGTCCCGGTCGCCGAAGGGGGTTCGGCAGCCGGGCCGACGGACTGCGTCCTGGACGGCACGAGGGGGTCGTGCGGTTCAGCGGCGAGGTCACACGGGCGTCCGGCCGACGCGTTCGCGGTGAGCTGCACGACGGGGGGCGTGTGGCTCAGCGAGGAGGGTCGGGTCGGGGAGTCCCTGACAACGGAGTCGGAGACGGGGGAATCCGGCAACGGGGAGTCCCATGAGGGAGTCCGTCGGGGGCGAAGGAGTGCAGCGAGGGGGAGTCGTATCGCTCGTAGGGGGAAGCAAGGGGGGTAACCAAAGGGGGAGGAGCGACGCACAGCCATGGGTGAGGTCTTCGCCGGCCGGTACGAACTGGTCGACCCGATCGGACGCGGAGGCGTCGGCGCCGTCTGGCGTGCCTGGGACCACCGCCGGCGCCGGTACGTGGCCGCCAAGGTGCTGCAGCAGAGCGACGCGCACTCGCTGCTGCGGTTCGTCCGCGAACAGGCCCTCCGGATCGATCATCCCCATGTGCTCGCGCCGGCCAGCTGGGCCGCCGACGACGACAAGGTCCTGTTCACCATGGACCTGGTGGCCGGTGGTTCGCTGGTCCATCTCATCGGAGACTACGGTCCCTTGCCGCCTTCCTTCGTCTGCACGCTCCTCGACCAGCTCCTCGCGGGACTGGCCGCGGTGCACGCGGAGGGCGTCGTTCACCGTGACATCAAGCCCGCCAACCTCCTCCTCGAGGCCACCGGCACGGCACGCCCGCGACTGCGCCTGTCCGACTTCGGCATCGCCATGCGGCTGGGCGAGCCGCGCCTGACCGAGACCAACCTCGTGGTGGGGACGCCCGGTTACCTCGCGCCCGAGCAACTCATGGGCGCGGAGCCGGACTTCCCGGCCGATCTGTTCGCCGTAGGACTGGTCGCGCTGTATCTGCTGGAGGGCGCCAAGCCTGACGCCAAGGCGCTCATCCTGTACTTCGCCGAGCATGGAACTCCCAGTGCGCCCAAGGGAATTCCCGAACCTCTGTGGCAGGTCGTGGCCTCGCTGCTGCAGCCGGATCCGCAGGCGCGGTTCCGCACGGCCACGGGTGCGCGCAAGGCGCTCGCGTCGGCCGCCGAACTCCTGCCGGAACCGGGCCCCGACGACGAGCTGATCGAGATCTTCGACCAACTCGGGCCGCTGCCCCCGGGGTACGGACCCAACGGGCCGCTCAAACCGGCTCCAGGTGTCGAAGGGGGCAGGGGTGGCTCCCGGCGGTTCGGGGCGGGCTCGGTGGGGGCGGACGTCACCGGGTCCGCATCGAGCGCCGCCGGCTCCCTCTCAAGCGCCCATGGTTCCGTGTCGAGCGCTCATGGCTCGGGGGCGAACGCTCATGGCTCGGGGGCGGGCATCCATGGATCCGGGGCGGGCGCTTCTGGCTCTGGGCAGACCGGCACCGGCTCCGTGCCGACAGACACCGGGAGCGCAGGCACCGCACCGAGCGATCCGCGTCAGGGTGTCGCCGGGCCGATCCCGGCCGCCGACCTCACGGGGTCCCTGTCCGAGCTCGCTCCGCACATGCCCTTGCCGGGGCCTCAACCCCAGCCGCCGCGGCACCCGCCCTCCGTCCAGGAGCCCTCCGTTCCCTCGCAGTTCGGTGACAGCAGCGGTCCCCTCGCCATGTCGGACACCGGCAGCTTCCCTCTGCCACCGCCACAGGCCACCGGTTCCTCCCCGCAGACTCACACGCCCTCGCCACAGCCACGCCCGGTACAGGCACCACTCCACCCGCAAGCACACAGCCCGAGACACCAGGACGAAGCGCAAGGCCAAGCCCGAGCCCAGGGCCAGGGCCAGGGCCAGGGCCAGGGCCAGGATCACTTCCAGGCCCAGGCACGTGGGGACGCGCAGCACCACTCCGCTCCCCACATCTCCCCCTACGACACCACGCACGTCCTGTCCTCCCCTCCTCGGCACGCACCGCAGTACTCGGCTCAGCCCTCGACGCCGACGCCGTCATCAGACCAACTCGTCGATGCCTCTACTGCTTCGTACACCGCTCAGAGCCCGCAGGTTCCACCTTCGGCGCCCCCACATCCGCAGCCCCGCCGCCGCGGCAGCCATCGCGCCGCCCGCCGTACAGCCCAAGAACGAACACGCCGCCCCGGCCCACCCGCCAAGGTGGCGGTCCCACTCCTGCTGCTTGCGCTGGCCTGCTACGCCGTGGGGTTCTGGGCACTTGCCCAGATCTGACATCGCTGGAGTGATCCAGCCCTCCGCGGACCTCCACCCGCCCTACAAGGCCCCAACCCTCCGCCGAGCCACCACAGCCCACACCCCCAGCACCACCAGCACCAAGGTCCCCCCTCCGATCCCGCTCACCGCGAGTACGGTCATCGCAGGGTCACCGCCGCCCTCGGAACCGTCCCCCGCGACCACCTGCCGATCGCTCGCCGCGACCTGGAAGACACCCTCCGGCTCGGACTGCCCCGCATAACGGGGACCGGTCGCCTCGTCACCCCCGACCCGCACACGCAGCGTCAGCCCGAACGGTCCGTCTCCGTACGTCTCGGCCACCTCGGCAGCGAGATGGACCACGAGGTAGTAGGGCCCGGCGAACCGCATGCCGCTGAACCTTTTGGGGAGGGCGTACCGGTTCTCGTACGCGACCGGTGGGAGAGGGTCGAGTTCGGCGGCGGTCCGTCGGCCGTTGTAGGCGGTGCTCACGTCGTCGACGAAGCCGCGCGCGGGGTTGTAGAGGGCGAGGTTCAGGGCGTAGCCGGCGGAGCCGCCGCCGCTCGAACCGCCCAGTTCGGCGGTGGCGTACAACTGTCGGCCCCAGTCGAGCGGCACCTTGTAGAAGAGCGTTCGGCCGGGCGTGATGTCGGAACGCCAGGCACCCTGGTCGACGGATACCGCCGAGGCGAAGCCGGATCCCCCTTCGCGGGGCACGTCCTCGTCGGTGAGGGGGGCCGGAGAGGCGGAGTTCCAGGCCTCGGGGGCGCTGGTGGCGCCGACCTGCTCCAGGGACGGCTCCGAGGTGGCGAAGAGCTCCAGGTCCCAGGCTTCCGGCGCGGAGTCCGCCCTGCCGACGCGCTGTACGGTCACGTAGTAGGTGCCCGCCTTCTCGCAGCGAGGCCGGTTCGAGGAGGCCTCGCGCACCCCCCATACCGCGATCGGTCGCGCGCTGTGGACGACGCCGAAGTTCTCGCTTCTGAACGAGCAGCGACTGCCGCCGGCGTCCTCCAGGGACACCTTGATGCCGTCGCTCGCGTCGACCGTGCTGCCGGGAGGGGGGATGGCGGTCACGGAGACGTACACGTCAGAGGTGGCGTCGAGGTCGAGGCTGTAGTGGATCTCGCCGCTGCTCGGCAGGGAGCTCTTGTACGTCGCGCCGGGCGTGAGGAGCGGGGCGTCCGTGGTGCTCGGCGAGCCGGGGACGGGGCGGGCGTCCGGTGCGTAGGCGTAGGGGCTGGGCGTTCCGGCCGCGACTGCGGGCTGGGCCGGCAGGGCAACCGTCGTGCCCAGCAGCAGCGCCCCGCCTGCGAGGGCGGCACGCGCGCGTGCCGAGCGCGAGGAATGACCGCGCCGCACCTTCTCGCGACGCCACCGCGCCGTACGCCGCCCCATCACGCGCCACCCCTGTCGTCACCGGACCATGGACGTCGCCCATCCTGCCCAGCCCGGCCTCGCGTCACCCACGCAATCCGTACGGCCGTCCGAAACGCCCGGCTCTAAGACCGTGTCCTACATGGTCAGTTGGCAGTTGAGCTGGGCATGGGGAGTGGACGGTGGGGATGGATCGTTCCGGACGGACTCTGGGAGATCGCCAGGCCTTTGCTGCCGCCGGCGCGGGTGCGGCCGCAGGGCGGAGGGGTGGCCAACATCGATGACGAGGCGGTGTTCGCGGCCATCATCTACATCCTGGTCAGCGGCTGCGCCTGGCGGGCCCTGCCGCCGTGCTTCGGGGCGTCGAAGTCCACGGTGCACCGCCGGTTCCTGATCTGGTCGCGTGCGGGTGTCTGGGGCCGGCTGCACCAGAAGGTGCTCGAACTGCTTGACAGCCAGGGCCTGGTCGACCTCTCCCGGGCAGTGCTCGACTCCGCTCACGTCCGCGCCAAAAAGGGGGCGAACTTGCAGGTCCATCGCCCGTGGACCGGGGCAAGCCAGGTTCCAAGATGCACATCCTGTCCGACGCGAACGGACTGCCCCTACGCGTCGGACTCTCTGCGGCGAACACTCACGACAGCCTCGGGCTGAAGCCGATGGTCGCGCATTTCCACGTAGGACACGAATGGCACAGCGACCATTCCAAACCTCAGCGCCTGCACGCCGACAAAGCGTACGACGTTCCTGACGTGCGGCGATGGCTGCACAGCCAGCGGATCGGCGTCCGCATCGCCCGCAAGGGAATCGACTCAAGCGAACGACTGGGCCGCCGCCGGTGGGTCATCGAGCGCACGATCTCCTGGCTGACCGGCTACCACCGCCTGTCACCCCGTTACGAGCGACATCCCCGCAACTACCTGGCCTTCCTCGGCCTCGCAGCGGCCCTCTGCTGCTACAAACGCCTCGGCAAACTGACCATGTAGGACACGGTCTAAGGCATCCGAACCGCTCGCGCAACTCGACGCAACAGCACTCCACGGCCCGCTCGGGACCCTCCTCAGCCCCTGCTCAGACTCTCCGCAGCGCGCCACTCCCGCACCGCGGCGCGCCACAGGGCCGCACGCACCCGAGCTCCGGCCCTCCACGCCCCCGGACGCACAAAACCCCGACCGCGATGGCGGCCGGGGTCTGCTTCAGTTTCCGATGTGATGGCTCACGAACCCGTGGGCACGGAGTCAGTCGCCTCCGTCCACAGATCCTGCTCGGCGCGATCCGCCTGGATCTGGCGGTACACGAGGAGCCCGCCGATGGCGGCCAGTGCGACCAGGAGAAGCTTCTTCACCGCGCGACCTCGTCTTTCCTTGACGTAGGGGACCTCTGGCGCCCGACTATACACACCGACCGATATCGATCGGTGACCTGCGTCAGAGCTCAACTGCCGTCCGGAACAGCGCAGTAGAAGCGGATTGCACCGCTCCGATCGGAGGGTGATCACACCCCGACAGACGGTAGCTTTCACCCCCATCCCCCCACCTACCGCACTTTCGCCGACTTTCCGGGTCTCTTACACCCATCCGAGTGGTGTTCATCTGAAGATCGACGCGCCACGAGCGTCGGTCCATGACTTCTCGGCCCCCATACACATCATGAGGAAAGTACGCAAATCGCCCAACCCGAAAGTGAGGGGCCATGACCAGGAACAAGGTCATGAACCTGTGGACCAGCATCGTCACCGCCTTCCTCGCGCTGTTCACGGCGCTCGGATTCGTCACGACCACCGCCGCCGCGGCCGTACCGCACACCGAGACGGCGCGCAAGAGCGGCAGCGACGACGGCGACCGCAACACGATGCAGCTCACGGTGCCGGCGATGCCGCAGTGGGCCTGGTCCTACGCCAGATCACTACCGCCCACGATGAAGCAGCGCATCCGCGCCGAGGCCCACGGCAGGACCCCCGGCTGCCGGCACCGCCCTCTGACGGAATCGGAAGCGGCCACGACCACCTCGGCCACCGGCGGGTGCGACTCCGTCGCCGCCCCGGCCCGGCCCCTGGTCCCGCACCAGCGCTGAACCGGCGGTCCGCCCCGAGCCGTCACCGCCAGGCCCGAACTGCAGCACCTCTTCTGCCGGCCGGCACCGAACCGGACGGCACGGAAGCAGCGAGCCGCCTTACCTGGCACGCTCAAGCACCCTTGACGCAGTACCACTGAGCAGAACCACTAAGCAGCGCCCCTGATGCCGTGACTCCCATGACGACGGCCCCTACGGCGAACCTCATCCCCCTTCGACGATGTGCCGGAGATAGGCCTGCGGGTCGTTGAGGTAACGCCGCCAGTGGTCGACGAGCTCCAGATCCCGCCAGTCGGCGGGACGCATTCCGTGGTCGCCCACCTCGATGATCTCGGCGCCGGGCAGCGCCGTCAGCACAGGTGAGTGCGTGGCGCAGATGATCTGCGCGCCGGAACGCCCCAGTTCATGCAGCAGCCCGACGAGTTGAAGACAGGAAGCGAAGGACAGAGCGGCCTCGGGCTCGTCCAGGACGTACAGCCCCCGCTCTCGGAACCGCTCACGGAAGGCCATCAGAAAGCCCTCGCCGTGGCTCATCTCGTCCACGGCCCCGGACAGCCTTCCCGTCTGCTGCTCCCGGCCCAGCGCGTCCAGCGCGGTCTCCGCCCGCAGGAAGAAGCCTCTGCGGCGCGTACGAGGCCCTTGAAGCATACGGCGGCCGGCCACAGTCGCCTCGAAGCGGATCCGCCCGCCCAGTGCCGACGGCTCGCGCCAACTCGCGTACTTGTAGCCCGCGGATCCGCCCCAGGAATCCAGCCCGAACCCCTCCGCCAGCGCCTCGACCAGCGTCGACTTGCCCGAACCGTTCTCCCCCACCAGGAACGTCACCGGCGCGGTGAACTTCAGGCCGTCCTCCAGCAGCTGCCGCACGCACGGCACCGACCACGGCCACTGGCTGCCTTCCCCCAGCTCGCCCTCGGCGACATGCGCGTATGCCCGTTCGACGATCATGCCGCCAGGCTCTCACCCGGCACTGACAATCGAGCTCCCAACGACGGCTTCGGTCGACGGCTTCGATCAACAGCTTCGGTTGAGAACGCAAAAACCCCCAACCGTTATCGGTTGGGGGTTCTGACTGGTGGGGCTAACAGGATTTGAACCTGTGGCCTCATCCTTATCAGGGATGCGCTCTAACCAACTGAGCTATAGCCCCGCCGCGCTTTGCGGTGTGTGTCCCGCGCGCTGACTCCTGAAGATTAGCGCACGACATGGGCAGTCCCAAAATCGGTTGTCGGAGGACCGTCAGGGGAGGTTTGAAACCGCCTCCCGACGGCAACCGTCATCCGGCCTCGGTCACCCTCACTCGTCCTCCGCGAGCGTCAGCTCGACGCCGCCCACGAAGCCGGCGGAGAGGTTGTAGATGAAGGCGCCGAGCGTCGCCAGCGCCGTCGCGAGGACGACGTCGATGACCGCGATGATCGACGTGAACATCAGGACGTGCGGCAGCGACAGGAAGGACTGCAGGTCGAAGCCGTTCGACTCGTTCGAGCCGGTCGCCTCGGAGATCGTGCCGCCGACCGTCGAGAAGACGCCCATCGCGTCCATGACCATCCACAGCACCGCGGCCGCGACGATCGTGCAGATGCCCAGCGCGATGGAGAGCAGGAAGCTGACCTTCATCACCGACCACGGGTCGGCCTTGGCCACGCGCAGGCGCGCCTTGCGGGTGCGCGGCGTCGTGCTCGCTCCCGTGCGCGGCCGGCGTACCGAGCCGGCCGGAGCAGCCGCCTGGTAGGCCTGCGGCGGGTGGTAGGGCCCGGCGGCCTGCTGGGGCTGCCGTTCCCCGGGCAGCGGCGATACCGACGGCGTCTGGGCCGCCTGCTGAGCCCCTGTGGGCGCGGGCTGCGGCTGGGCGCCCGGAGCCGCGCCGGCGGCGTACTGCTGGCTCTGCGGACCTCGGGTGTCCGTCACGGGTCCCCCCTGGGATCCAGATGCGTCGGGCGAGGGCGCGTTCTTCGCGGGCGCCTTGATCGCCTTCAGCTGGGTGGTGTGCGTGTCGGCCGCACGCGCGGCGGAGCCACGGCCGCCGCCGTCCGTCTCGTTACCGGCAGTAGAACCGGTCGAGGTACCGGACGATCCGGCGCCTGTGGCTCCGCTCACGATGACTCTCTCCTCGTGCTACTCGGCCGAGGGCGCCTCGCCCTCGTCCGTGCCGATGGTCGCGGCGGCACCCTCGACGGTCTCGTCGACGGCCACGTCGCCGTCGACCTCCTCCGCCTCGCGCCCCGCCTCGGCGTTACGAGCGATGCCGACCACGGCATCGCGCTTGCCCAGGTTGATCAGTTGGACGCCCATGGTGTCACGGCCCGTCTCCCTGACCTCGTTGACTCGCGTACGAATCACACCGCCGCCCAGCGTGATGGCGAGGATCTCGTCGGTCTCCTCGACCACCAGCGCACCGACGAGAGAACCGCGGTCCTCCACGATCTTGGCGGCCTTGATACCGAGGCCACCGCGACCCTGGACGCGGTACTCGTCGACGGGGGTCCGCTTCGCGTACCCGCCGTCGGTGGCAGTGAACACGAACGTACCGGTTCGAACAACATTCATCGAGAGCAGCTCGTCTCCCTCGCGGAAGCTCATGCCCTTGACACCGGAGGTGGCGCGGCCCATGGGACGCAGCGACTCGTCCGTCGCCGTGAACCTGATCGACTGTGCCTTCTTGCTGATCAGAAGCAGATCGTCGTCCGGCGAGACGAGTTCGGCGCCGATCAGTTCGTCGTCCGAACCGTCCTCGCGCTCACGCAGGTTGATCGCGATCACACCGCCGGAGCGGGGCGAATCGTAATCCTTCAGCGGCGTCTTCTTCACAAGTCCGGCCTTCGTGGCGAGCACCAGGTACGGCGCCGCCTCGTAGTCGCGGATCGCGAGGATCTCGGCGATCGCCTCGTCCGGCTGGAAGGCCAGCAGGTTCGCGACGTGCTGGCCGCGCGCCTCGCGTCCGGCGTCCGGAAGCTCGTACGCCTTCGCCCGGTAGACGCGGCCCTTGTTGGTGAAGAACAGCAGCCAGTGGTGCGTGGTCGACACGAAGAAGTGGTCGACGATGTCGTCCTCCTTCAGCTTCGTGCCGCGTACGCCCTTGCCGCCGCGCTTCTGCGCCCGGTAGTCGACGGTCTTGGTGCGCTTGACGTAACCGCCGCGCGTGACCGTGACGACGATGTCCTCCTCGGCGATCAGGTCCTCGATGGACATGTCGCCGTCGTAGGGCACCAGCATGGTCTTGCGGTCGTCGCCGTACTTCTCGACGATCGCGGCGAGTTCCGCGCTGACAATGCCGCGCTGGCGGACCGGCGAGGCCAGGATCTCGTTGTACTCGGTGATCTTCGCCTGGAGTTCGTCGTGCTCCTGGACGATCTTCTGGCGCTCCAGGGCGGCCAGGCGGCGCAGCTGCATCTCGAGGATGGCGTTGGCCTGGATCTCGTCGATCTCCAGGAGGTCCATCAGGCCCGTGCGCGCGATGTCGACAGTGTCGCTGCGCCGGATCAGCGCGATGACCTCGTCGATGGCGTCCAGGGCCTTGAGGAGACCGCGCAGGATGTGCGCCCGCTCCTCCGCCTTGCGCAGCCGGAAGCGCGTACGGCGGACGATGACCTCGATCTGGTGCGTCACCCAGTGGCGGATGAACGCGTCGAGCGACAACGTCCTCGGCACACCGTCCACCAGCGCCAGCATGTTGGCGCCGAAGTTCGTCTGCAGGTCCGTGTGCTTGTAGAGGTTGTTCAGTACGACCTTGGCGACCGCGTCCCTCTTGAGCACGATGACGAGGCGCTGACCGGTGCGGGACGACGTCTCGTCGCGGACGTCCGCGATGCCGCCGATCTTGCCGTCCTTCACCAGGTCGGCGATCTTCTGCGCGAGGTTGTCCGGGTTGACCTGGTAGGGCAGCTCCGTGACCACCAGGCACTGGCGGTTCTGGATCTCCTCGACCTCGACGACCGCGCGCATGGTGATCGAGCCACGGCCCGTGCGGTACGCCTCCTCGATGCCCTTACGGCCGACCACCAGGGCGCCGGTCGGGAAGTCGGGGCCCTTGATGCGCTCGATCAGGGCGTCGAGGAGCTCCTCGTGGGAGGCCTCCGGGTTCTCCAGGTACCACTGGGCGCCGGCCGCGACCTCGCGCAGGTTGTGCGGCGGGATGTTGGTCGCCATGCCGACCGCGATACCGGCCGAGCCGTTGATCAGCAGGTTCGGGAAGCGGGAGGGCAGGACGGTCGGCTCCTGGGAGCGGCCGTCGTAGTTGTCCGTGAAGTCGACGGTCTCCTCGTCGATGTCGCGGACCATCTCCATCGACAGCGGCGCCATCTTGCACTCGGTGTAGCGCATGGCCGCCGCCGGGTCGTTGCCCGGAGAGCCGAAGTTGCCGTTGGAGTCGACGAGCGGCATGCGCATCGACCACGGCTGGGCCAGGCGGACCAGGGCGTCGTAGATCGAACTGTCGCCGTGGGGGTGGTAGTTACCCATGACGTCGCCGACCACGCGCGCGCACTTGTAGAAGCCGCGCTCGGGGCGGTAGCCGCCGTCGTACATGGCGTACAGGACGCGACGGTGGACGGGCTTGAGGCCGTCCCGGACGTCCGGCAGTGCACGGGAGACGATGACGGACATCGCGTAGTCGAGGTAAGAGCGCTGCATCTCCGTCTCGAGCCCGACGGGCTCGACGCGCAGGATCTGTCCCTCGTCAGGCGTGACGGGAGTGTTCTCGTCGGTCATTGCTGGTGAAGATCCTTCCTGGTGCGGTCAGCTGAGACCGACTCAGATGTCGAGGAAGCGGACGTCCTTGGCGTTGCGCTGGATGAACGCGCGGCGGGCCTCGACGTCCTCGCCCATCAGGACCGAGAACAGGTCGTCGGCCTGGGCGGCGTCGTCGAGGGTGACCTGGCCGAGGACGCGGTGCTCCTGGTCCATGGTGGTCACGCGCAGCTCCTCGGCGTTCATCTCACCGAGGCCCTTGAAGCGCTGGATCGAGTCCTCCTTGACGCGCTTGCCGCGCTGACGGCCCATCTCCAGCAGTGCGTCGCGCTCGCGGTCGGAGTACGCGTACTCGACCTCGTCCCGGCCCCACTTGATCTTGTAGAGCGGGGGACGCGACAGGAACACGTGCCCGGCCTCGACCAGCGGCCGCATGAAGCGGAACAGGAAGGTCAGCAGCAGGGTGTTGATGTGCTGGCCGTCGACGTCGGCGTCCGCCATCAGGATGATCTTGTGGTAGCGGAGCTTCTCGATGTCGAAGTCCTCGTGCACGCCGGTGCCGAAGGCGGAGATCAGCGCCTGGATCTCCTGGTTCTGCAGGATCTTGTCGATCCGCGCCTTCTCGACGTTGAGGATCTTGCCTCGGATCGGGAGGATCGCCTGGTACTGCGGGTTGCGGCCGGACTTGGCCGAGCCGCCGGCGGAGTCACCCTCGACGATGAAGATCTCGCACTTGGTGGGGTCGTTCGACTGGCAGTCGGAGAGCTTGCCCGGCAGGGACGCCGTCTCCAGCAGGCCCTTACGACGCGTCAGGTCACGGGCCTTGCGGGCCGCCACGCGCGCGGTGGCCGCCTGGATGCCCTTGCGGATGATGTCCGCCGCCTCGTTGGGGTTGCGGTCCAGCCAGTCCGCGAGGTGCTCGTAGACGACCTTCTGCACGAAGGTCTTGACCTCGGTGTTGCCCAGCTTGGTCTTGGTCTGGCCCTCGAACTGCGGCTCGCTCAGCTTGACCGAGATGATCGCCGTCAGACCCTCGCGGATGTCGTCGCCCGTGAGGTTGTCGTCCTTTTCACGCAGCAGCTTCTTGTCGCGCGCGTACTTGTTGATCAGCGAGGTCAGCGCGGCGCGGAAGCCCTCTTCGTGCGTACCGCCCTCGTGGGTGTGGATGATGTTGGCGAAGGAGTACACGCCCTCGGTGTAGCTGCTGTTCCACTGCATCGCCACCTCGAGGGACAGGAGCTTCTCCTTGTCCTCGGCCTCCAGGTCGATGACGGTGGGGTGCACCACGTCTCCCTTGCGGGAGTTGAGGTACTTCACGAAGTCGACGATGCCGCCCTCGTAGTGGTAGTCGACCGACTTGACCTCGGCCTTGTCGTCGGCGCCCGCCTCGTCCGCACCTGACGTCGCCTTGGCCGACTCACGCTCGTCGGTGAGTTTGATCCTCAAACCCTTGTTGAGGAACGCCATCTCCTGGAAGCGCCGCGAGAGCGTCTCGAAGGAGTAGTCGGTGGTCTCGAAGATGTCCGGGTCGGCCCAGAAGGTGACCGAGGTGCCGTGCTCCTCGGTGGCCTCGTGCTTGGCGAGCGGGGCGGTGGGGACGCCGAGCTTGTAGTCCTGCGTCCAGCGGTAGCCGTCGGTCTTGACCTCGACGGCGACCTTCGTCGACAGGGCGTTCACCACGGAGACGCCGACGCCGTGCAGACCGCCGGAGACCGCGTAGCCGCCGCCGCCGAACTTGCCGCCCGCGTGCAGGACGGTCAGCACGACCTCGACGGCCGGCTTGCCCTCGGACGGCACGATGCCCACCGGGATGCCACGGCCGTTGTCGACGACCCGGACGCCACCGTCGGCGAGGATCGTGACGTCGATCGTGTCCGCGTGGCCGGCCAGCGCCTCGTCGACTGAGTTGTCGACGACCTCCTGCACCAGGTGGTGGAGTCCTCGCTCACCGGTCGAGCCGATGTACATGCCGGGTCGCTTGCGGACCGCGTCAAGACCCTCGAGGACGGTGATGGCGCTGGCGTCGTACGAGGCGGTGACCTCGCCGTTCGACGGGGTCACCGCGCCGTTGGCGCCGGCGTCGGTGGACGGGATGTTCTCGTTGGGGTTGCCGGAATCGGCCACGAAGCGCCCTTTCTGGCACAGCACGAGCCAGGCTCGTCGGCGGGTTGCCGGAGCGGCTGCGGCATGTTGCGTTGGTAAGCCTTGATCAGCGTTGCTCAGCTTTTCCCGGACGGTCCCCACGATGGGGGCGGGATTGGGCTCCAGTCTACCGGTAGCGCCGACAGTGATGGGGGTTTGCCGGTACCTGAGTCCGCATGTGCCGCCCTGAACCCGGCTCGACCGACTCCCGATATGCGGATGGGGGCTCCAAGAGGCTCACAGCGCCACTCAGCGCTTCGAGCCGTCAACCCTTGGCTACTTCGGAGTCAGGTCGTGATTCGCAACCGCGTGCGGTTGTACGACAGGGAGGTCGCCGGCGGTATCTCATGCCCCGTGCGCGGCTGCTGATGTGATGTCGGTCACCTGTGGCCGACGGGACTGCGGGGACCACTGTGACGGGACTGAGCAGGCGCAGTACACCTGTCGTCGCCGGGCCCTCGCCCAGTGGTTACGGGGTCCGCTCGCCCCGCTCCGGGTTGATCAGCCGTAGGTGTCGCCGGGCCCCGTGCTGCCGGGCGCGCGCAGAAGGCCGTAACGGCGGGCAGGACCACCGGGGCCGTTCACCTTGATCTGCCGTACCGCGCCATGGCCCAGGTCCTCGTTGAGCCGGGCGACGAGCGTCGGGGCGAGCAGCCGCAGGTTCGTCGCCCAGGCCGTCGAGTCGCAGCGCACGACCAGGATCCGCTCGTCCTCGTCGTATTTCTCCGGCACACAGTGCTTGGCGACGTCGTCGCCGACGATCTGCGGCCAGCGGCCCATCACACCGCCCACCGCGGCCGGGGTCTCCCAGCCCCGCTCGGTGATCAAGCGGTTGATGGCAGCGCCGAGCGCCAGGGGGTCGCGGCCGTCGGCCCGGGCGCCGGAGCGCAGGCCCCCGCGCCGCGCCTGCTTCTTCTGCCGCGCCACGTCCCCACGCGCGCGTGCCTGCTCCTTGGCCGCACGCAGCGCCACGCGCGCGAGGTCGACGCCGGAGGGTTCGGGAGCCTTCTTCGACGCGTTCTCGGCCGGGTTCTGCGACGGGTCGTCGCTCATACGCGCTCCACCGTTCCCTCGGACACCGTGTACCGCGCCCCGGTCAGCACATGCGGTACGTCGTCGTCGACCGCGGCGGTCACCAGGACCTGTTCGCCGGGCGCGACGAGCTCGGCCAGGCGCTCACGACGACGGGCGTCCAACTCGGCGAAGACGTCGTCGAGGACCAGCACGGGTTCGTTGCCCTCCGCCCTGAGCAGGTCGTACGACGCCAGCCGCAGCGCCAGCGCGTAGGACCAGGACTCGCCATGGGAGGCGTATCCCTTGGCCGGCAGCTGACCGAGTTTGAGAAGCACATCGTCCCGATGAGGGCCGACGAGCGTGACGCCCCGCTCGATCTCCTGCTTACGGGCCTCGGCGAGCGCCGCCATCAGTTGCTCGAAGAGATCCTCGCGCGTGTGCGCCTCACCGGGGGCCGACGGCTTGTAGTCGAGGGCGACGGGCCCGCCGCCGGGGGCCAGTTGCTCGTACGCCTTGTCGGCCAGCGGCTGGATCGTCGCGATCAGGTCGAGGCGCTGGGCGAGCAACTCGGCGCCCGCGTGCGCGAGATGCTGGTCCCAGACGTCGAGTGTGGACAGGTCCATGGAGCGGCCGCCGTGCCTTCTCGCGAGCGCGGCCGACTTCAGGAGGGTGTTGCGCTGCTTGAGCACCCGCTCGTAGTCGGAGCGGACGCCCGCCATGCGCGGGGAGCGGGCGGTGATCAGTTCGTCGAGGAAGCGGCGCCGCTCCCCGGGGTCGCCCTTGACCAGGGCGAGGTCCTCCGGCGCGAACAGGACGGTCCGCACGATGCCGAGTACGTCACGGGGTCTGACCTGCGAGGACCTGTTGATGCGGGCCCGGTTGGCCTTGCCGGGGTTCAGCTCGAGCTCGACCAGCTGCTGCCGGTCGCCCTGCCGCACCTGCGCCCGGATGATCGCCCGGTCGGCGCCCATGCGGACCAGGGGGGCGTCGGAGGCGACGCGATGGCTGCCGAGGGTGGCGAGATAGCCGACGGCCTCGACGAGGTTCGTCTTGCCCTGGCCGTTGGGGCCCACGAAGGCGGTGACGCCCGGATCCAGCGGAACTTCGACCCGGGCGTACGAGCGGAAGTCGGCCAGCGACAAGTGCGTGACGTGCATGGTCGTTCGCCGACCTCCCCCAACGTGTCCTTGTACTTTCCCCAGTTGTGGACAACCGGGCCACTCCCGAGGTTGCCAGGGTGCCATCCCCAGGGTGTGGATTACTTCTGCTCGTTCCCGACCGCCGCGTCTTCCCCGACGGTCACTTTGTCTCGACCGCGTGGCCGCCGAACTGGTTCCGCAGCGCCGCGATCATCTTCATCTGCGGAGAGTCGTCCTGGCGGGACGCGAACCGCGCGAAGAGCGACGCGGTGATCGCCGGCAGCGGCACTGCGTTGTCTATGGCGGCTTCCACAGTCCAGCGTCCCTCGCCGGAGTCCTGTGCAAAACCCTTCAGCTTGTCCAGGTGCTCGTCCTCGTCGAGGGCGTTCACCGCCAGATCCAGCAGCCAGGAGCGGATGACCGTGCCCTCCTGCCAGGAGCGGAAGACCTCCCGGACATCGGTCACGGAGTCGACCTTCTCCAGCAGCTCCCAGCCCTCGGCGTAGGCCTGCATCATCGCGTACTCGATGCCGTTGTGGACCATCTTCGCGAAGTGCCCCGCGCCCACCTTGCCGGCGTGCACGGCACCGAAATCGCCCTTCGGCTTGAGGGCGTCGAAGATCGGCTGCACCTTGGCGACGTGCTCCGCGTCTCCGCCGTACATCAGCGCGTAGCCGTTCTCCAGGCCCCAGACGCCGCCCGAGACACCGCAGTCGACGAAGCCGATGCCCTTCGCCGCCAGCTCCTCGGCGTGCCTCTCGTCGTCCGTCCAGCGCGAGTTTCCGCCGTCCACGACGACGTCACCGGGCTCCAGCAGCTCGGCCAGCTCGTCGATGGTCGACTGGGTCGGCGCACCCGCCGGGACCATGACCCAGACGACGCGCGGGCCCGAAAGCCCGCCCACAAGCTCTTCCAGGCTGTGGACATCCGCGAGGTCAGGATTGCGGTCGTATCCGACGACGGTGTGGCCCGCGCGGCGGATCCGCTCGCGCATGTTGCCGCCCATCTTGCCGAGGCCGACGAGACCGAACTCCATCAGTTGTGTTCCTTAGGTTGCTGTGGCGTGTGGGGCACCTTCGTACCCGCGTACGAGCCTAAACCCGGACGCTCACGCACAGCTGTGGGCATACGCGCTCATTCGTACACCCTCACCTGCGGGTTTCCCACAGGCCGGGCCATCTTCTCCACGGCCTGTGGACAACTCCGGCTGCTCAGCCGCTCAAGCGCACCGGCATGATCAGGTACTTGTAGGCCTCGTCCGCCTCCGCGTCCACCGCCGGCTTGCCGCTGAGCAGCGCCGGCTTCGTGGACGTCGTGAACGACAGCTGGGCCGCCGGGGAGTCGATGGCGCTCAGGCCGTCCAGCAGGAACGTCGGGTTGAAGGCGATCGAGATGTCGTCGCCCTCGAGCTGCGCGTCGACCCTTTCCACAGCCTGTGCGTCGTCGCTGGAGCCGGCCTCCAGGATCAGCACGCCCTGCTCGAAGCTGAGGCGCACCGGGGTGTTGCGCTCGGCGACCAGGGCCACACGCTTGACGGCCTCCACGAAGGGGGCGGTCTCGATCACGGCGACGCTGTTGAACTCCGTCGGGAACAGCGTGCGGTACTTCGGGAGGTCGCCCTCCAGCAGACGGGTCGTCGTACGACGCCCGGCGCCCTCGAAACCGATCAGGCCCTCGCCCGCGCCCGAGCCGGACAGCGCCAGGGTGACGCTGTCACCGCTGGTCAGCGCCTTGGCGGTGTCCAGGAGCGTCTTGGCGGGGACCAGGGCGACCGCGGAGGCCTCCGGGTTCTCCGGCTTCCACAGGAACTCACGGACCGCGAAGCGGTAGCGGTCGGTGGAGGCGAGGGTGACCCGGTCGCCCTCGATCTCGATGCGCACACCGGTGAGCACCGGCAGCGTGTCGTCACGGCCCGCGGCGATGGCGACCTGGGCGGCGGCCGCGGCGAAGACCTCGCCGGGGACCGTGCCGGTCGCGTTCGGCATCTGCGGGAGCGCCGGGTACTCCTCCACAGGCAGGGTGTGGAGTGTGAACCGCGAGGAGCCGCAGACCACGGTCGCCCGTACACCGTCTGTGGAAATCTCAACCGGCCGGTTGGGGAGAGCACGCGAGATGTCCGCGAGAAGACGGCCGGAGACGAGGACCGTGCCCTCTTCCTCGACCTCCGCCTCGACGCTCACGCGCGCGGAGACCTCGTAGTCGAAGCTCGACAGGCTCAGCTGACCGTCATCCGCCTTGAGCAGGAGGCCGGCGAGGACAGGCGCCGGCGGACGGGCCGGGAGGCTGCGCGCCGCCCAGGCCACTGCCTCCGCGAGTACGTCGCGTTCCACCCGGATCTTCACTGTTGCCGCCTCCTGCTGTTGCCGGCGCTTCTCGGCCTGCCTGGCTTCGTCGTCTGTTCTCGGTGTCGTCGGCCCCTGGGAGGGGAAGGACGCCGGGGACCAGTCTGACGCACCCCACTGACAGTAGGTGCCTCTCGGGGTCAAGTCGTGACGAGGGGCAGCCGGGAGCCGGACAGCGAGTTGTGCACAGGGCCCTCTTCGAAACGGATTCCCAGCTCTCTCTAGTTGGGAGTAGTAGTAGGGCCTGTGGATACGGTGGATAACCCTGTTTTCGCAGGTCAGCGGGGAAATTTTGTCCACGGGCCCTGTGGGTGGCGGCGGTGGACAACTGGGCGTCTCTGTGGAGAACGGAAAGTTCTGCACACGCCGTGCACAGCCTCGGGCGACTTCTCCCCAGCACCGTCCCCAGCTTCACCCACCTTTCCCACAGCCCAACCCGGCATCTTTGTGTGACGGCTTTCACTCGACTCGGTGAGGAGGCGCGTCGCGTTGCCGAACAGTGGACGGCGGTGTGGAGAAGCTGGGGATCACTGGGGACAACCAGCCCCAGCCTGTGGGTTGCCCGTGGACAACTTGATGCACAGCCTGTGGATCTCCGCTCTGTCCACAGTCTGTGGAGATCGTTCGTCCACGAATCCACACCCCGGTGACCTGGTGTGATGGTCTTTCAACAGGGGCCCCTGTGGACACAATCTGGACAACTTCCCAGTCCCCAGGGTGTGGACGCGAAAAACTCACCGAATCTGTGGAGAGTGGCCGTAACGCGGCAGGTATTCGAACAGCCGACGGCCGTGACACGACGAAGGGCGCCCCCGGGATCTCCTCCGGGGGCGCCCTCGGCGTCGTACGGCGGGCTCTTCCGGCCGTCGTCGGCCGGCTCTGTCAGCCGTTCTTGATGCGGTTGGTCAGCTCGGTGACCTGGTTGTAGATGGAGCGTCGCTCGGCCATCAGATTGCGGATCTTGCGGTCGGCGTGCATCACCGTGGTGTGGTCGCGGCCGCCGAACAGCGCGCCGATCTTCGGCAGCGACAGGTCCGTCAGCTCGCGGCAGAGATACATGGCGATCTGGCGGGCGGTGACCAGCTGGCGGCCGCGGGAGCTGCCGCACAGGTCCTCGACGGTGAGGCCGAAGTAGTCGGCCGTGGCGCTCATGATGGCCGTCGAGGTGATCTCCGGCGTCGCGTCGTCGCCACCGGGGATCAGGTCCTTGAGGACGATCTCCGTCAGGCCCAGGTCCACCGGCTGCCGGTTGAGCGAGGCGAACGCCGTCACCCGGATCAGCGCGCCCTCCAGCTCACGGATGTTGCGGGAGATGCGGGAGGCAATGAACTCCAGCACCTCCGGCGGGGCGTTGAGCTGCTCCTGGACCGCCTTCTTGCGGAGGATCGCGATACGCGTCTCCAGCTCGGGCGGCTGGACGTCGGTGATCAGGCCCCACTCGAAACGGTTCCGCAGCCGGTCCTCCAGCGTGACCAGCTGCTTGGGCGGCCGGTCGCTGGACAGCACGATCTGCTTGTTGGCGTTGTGGAGCGTGTTGAAGGTGTGGAAGAACTCCTCCTGCGTCGACTCCTTGTCCGCCAGGAACTGGATGTCGTCGACGAGCAGGATGTCCATCTCGCGGTAGCGCTTGCGGAAGCTGTCGCCCTTGCCGTCGCGGATGGAGTTGATGAACTCGTTGGTGAACTCCTCCGAGCTCACATAGCGCACGCGCGTGCCCGGGTAGAGGCTGCGCGCATAGTGCCCGATCGCGTGCAGCAGGTGCGTCTTGCCGAGCCCTGACTCCCCGTAGATGAAGAGGGGGTTGTAGGCCTTCGCCGGTGCCTCGGCGACGGCGACCGCGGCTGCGTGCGCGAAGCGGTTGGAGGCGCCGATGACGAACGTGTCGAAGAGGTACTTCGGGTTCAGACGCGCGGTGGGCTCACCGGGTCCGGGCGCCGGCGCGGGCTGGGCGGCCAGCGGGCCGGGGGCGCCCGTGGTGGGCAGGTTGGCGCCGACGGGGCCGCCGCGGTGCACATGGCCGGAGCCGGGGGGCGGTTCGGGCAGGTCGCGGCGGGCGCCCTGGTCGTAGTCGGAGCGCGGCTGGTCGTAGTCGGGCCGCTGCGGCTCGTAGTCCGGGCGGTGTCCGTCGTAGGACGGCCGCTCCATCGGCTGTGGGCGGTAGTCCTGGGAGGGGCCGCCGTAGGAGTCCTGCTGGTAGGAGTCCTGCGACGGCGATGCGTACGGGTCCCGCTCCGGGAAGCCGAGCCGCGGCTGCTGCCAGCCGTACTCGTCCTGCGTCGGGCGCGGCCAGCTGCCGGGGGTGGGCTCCGGGCGCTGGTATTCGCTCGGGTAGGCAGGGCGTGCGGTGGGCAGCGGGTCGGCGGCGCCGGAGTGGCGGTCGTCGGCGCGATGGCGGCCGTAGCCGTCGTAGGAGGGGGGCTCGGGCTCCTCGTAGCGTGACTGGTGCTGGGCCGGTGGGACCGGCGGGGCAGGGGGTTCGCCGGCGGAGTCGTCGACGGTGATCGCGATACGGATCGGGCGGCCGCACTCGCGACTCAGGGTGTCGCTCACGATCGGGGCCAGACGGCCCTCCAGTACGCCCTTCGCGAACTCGTTCGGTACGGCGAGCAGGGCGGTGTCGGCCACCAGCGCGAGGGGCTGGCAGCGCCGGATCCAGTGCTCGTCCTTCGCCTCGACACCCTGCCCGCGGCCCTCACCGAGAAGTTGCTCGAGCACTCGTGGCCACACTGCGGCAAGATCGGCAGGTACGTCAGCCACAGGGCACGCTCTCTCACGGGTCCCACGAACGTGTGATTGTGGGACGGGTCGGGATTCAAAAGGGTGGAGCCAGAATCAAGGGAACGAATCGGAGTTCAGTCACGGTAGTCAGGGCGGCGGGTGCGGTTCAAGTTGTTGTCCCCAGCCTGTGGATAGTGTCTCCCCGTGGCCTCCGGTTTGACCGGATGGCGCAGCCGCGCGTACCGTAACCAGGTCGAGTTGTCGATGGCTGCTGCCGCCTGCCTCCGATGGGCACAGATCGCGTTTCGGTGATCGGGAAGCGGTGCACTCGGGCGTTACTGCGAGCTACTCGTGGGCGCACGGTGACAGCCAGGACGGCACCCCGCAACTACCGATTTATTTCTGGAGCCCCCGAGTGAGCAAGCGCACCTTCCAGCCGAACAACCGTCGTCGCGCGAAGACCCACGGCTTCCGGCTGCGTATGCGCACCCGTGCCGGCCGCGCGATCCTCGCGTCCCGCCGTAGCAAGGGTCGCGCCCGTCTGTCCGCCTGATCCCGGTCAGGTCATGACGTCGTGCTGCCCACCGAGAACCGGCTGAGGCGGCGCGAGGACTTCGCGACCGCGGTACGACGAGGACGCCGGGCAGGACGCCAGCATCTCGTCGTCCACCTTCGTAGCGGTGCCACGGACCCGCACGCGCCTGGGGAGAGCGCTCCCCCGACGCGTGCGGGTTTCGTCGTGAGCAAGGCAGTGGGTGGCGCGGTCGTGCGGAACAAGGTGAAGCGCAGGCTTCGCCATCTGATGCGCGACCGAGTCGACCGGCTGCCCCCCGGTAGCCTGGTAGTCGTACGAGCGCTGCCCGGTGCGGGTGACGCCGACCATGCACAGCTGGCCCAAGACCTGGATGCCGCTCTGCAGCGGCTGCTGGGAGGGGGCGCGCGATGAAGTACCCACTGCTGGCTCTGATCAAGCTGTACCAGTGGACGATCAGTCCGCTGCTCGGGCCGGTGTGCAAGTACTACCCGTCGTGTTCCCACTATGGGTATACGGCCATCGACCGGCACGGTGCGATCAAGGGCACGGCGCTCACCGCTTGGCGCATCCTGCGGTGCAACCCGTGGTCGCTGGGTGGTGTGGACCATGTCCCGCCGCGCAAGCGCCCGCGGTGGCACGAGATGCTGCGCAATGCGTGGCGTGCACGGAAGGGCGGGCCCTCCGCCGCCGAAACGGCCACCGAGGAGAATGTTCCTTCGAGCCCGGCCGCAGAGACCTCGCCCCATGCCCAAGGAGCATGATTAGTGGACACGATTGCCAGCCTCTTCAGCTTCATCACGACACCTGTTTCCTGGGTCATCGTCCAGTTCCACAAGGTGTACGGCGCCCTCTTCGGCGATAACACCGGGTGGGCCTGGGGCCTGTCCATCGTGTCCCTGGTGATTCTGATCCGTATCTGCCTGATCCCGCTCTTCGTGAAGCAGATCAAGGCGACCCGGGCCATGCAGACGCTCCAGCCCGAGATGAAGAAGATCCAGGAGCGCTACAAGAACGACAAGCAGCGTCAGTCCGAAGAGATGATGAAGCTGTACAAGGAGACGGGCACCAACCCGCTCTCCTCGTGCCTTCCCATCCTGGCGCAGTCGCCGTTCTTCTTCGCCCTGTACCACGTGCTCAACAGCATCGCGAACAACGACACCGTCGGTGTCATCAACGAGCGTCTGCTGGAGAGCGCGCAGCAGGCGCACATCTTTGGTGCTCCGCTGGCCGCGAAGTTCACCGACAGCTCCGCTGAGGTCGCCGCGCTCGACGCGTCGCTGACCACTGTCCGCATCGTCACCGCGGTCATGATCGTCCTGATGTCGGCGTCGCAGTTCTACACGCAGCGCCAGCTGATGACGAAGAACGTCGACACCACGGTGAAGACGCCGTTCATGCAGCAGCAGAAGATGCTGATGTACATCTTCCCGGTCATGTTCGCCGTCTTCGGTATCAACTTCCCGGTCGGTGTCCTCGTCTACTGGCTGACCACCAACGTGTGGACCATGGGCCAGCAGATGTACGTCATCCACAACAACCCGACCCCGGGTTCCAAGGCCCAGGCCGCGTATCTGGAGCGGCTGACCAAGCACGTCACGCACCACGGCAAGACCCGCGGCCGTGGCGAGCGCGCCATCGTCAAGGCCATCGTCGCCAAGGGCCGTGACCGCAATGAGTACGAGCGCAAGTTCATCAACGGCCTGAGCAAGGCCGGTCTCGCGGCGCAGGCGGACGGCACCGTGGTGAAGAGCGAGACCGCTGTCGCCACGGTGGCCGAGGACGGTACGCCGACGACCGGCGCCGCCAAGCGTCAGCAGCCGAAGCGGCAGACCAAGGCCCAGCGTCAGTCCGGCGGTCCGAAGGCGGTCGGCGAAGCGACGTCGCTGCAGAAGTCCGACGAGCCCGAGGACGCCAAGCCCGACGCTGCCAAGAAGGCCGCGCCGAAGTCCGGCAGCGGCCGCAGCAAGGCCCAGTCCGGGCAGCGCAAGGGCGGTCCGCAGCGCCCCAAGTCCCCGTCCAAGAAGTAAGAAGGAGCCCATCCCGTGACGGAAGGCACCACCTCCGCCGCTGCCGAGGGTGCAGACACCCTGACCCGCCTGGAGCAGGAGGGCGAGATCGCGGCGGACTACCTCGAGGGTCTGCTCGACATCGCCGATCTCGACGGCGACATCGACATGGACGTCGAGGCCGACCGCGCCGCTGTCTCGATCATCAGCGACGCGGGCAGCCGAGACCTGCAGAAGCTGGTCGGGCGTGACGGCGAGGTGCTGGAGGCGCTTCAGGAGCTCACGCGCCTGGCCGTCCACCGGGAGACCGGGGACCGCAGCCGGCTGATGCTCGACATCGGGGGTTACCGGGCCAAGAAGCGCGCCGAGCTCTCCGAGCTGGGTGCCAAGGCCGCCGCCGATGTGAAGAACACCGGCGAACCCGTGAAGCTGAAGCCGATGACGCCGTTCGAGCGCAAGGTCGTGCACGATGCGGTCAAGGCGGCGGGCCTGCGCAGCGAATCCGAGGGTGAGGAACCGCAGCGGTTCGTCGTTGTGCTTCCCGCCTGATCGGCCCATACGTTTGCACCGGCCCCGTCTGTCCGCAGGCGGGGCCGAACCTTGTCAGCCTGATAGTTCTGGTTCTGGTGTCGGCGCTCGGTGCGTCGGCGCGGTACGGAAGGACGGTCCCCCGTGACGGAGGCAGCGGAGCTTCCCCCTGCGCCCGAGCAGGCACGTGAGGTGTTCGGCGATCGCTACGCTGATGCGGTCCGCTACGCCGAACTGCTCGCCGAGGCGGGTGTGCAGCGTGGCCTGATCGGCCCGCGTGAGGTGCCCCGGCTGTGGGAGCGGCATCTTCTGAACTGTGCGGTGCTTTCCGAGGTGGTTCCCGAGGGCGTGACGGTGTGCGACGTCGGCTCGGGTGCCGGCCTGCCCGGCATTCCCCTGGCGCTTGTCCGGGAAGACCTGAAGATCACGCTGCTGGAGCCTCTGCTGCGGCGTACGAACTTCCTGACGGAGGTCGTGGAGCTGCTTGGCCTCGACCACGTGACGGTCGTCCGGGGCCGCGCCGAGGAGGTCATGGGGAAGCTGCAGCCGGTGCATGTCGTGACCGCGCGTGCGGTGGCTCCGCTGGATCGGCTGGCCACGTGGGGGATCCCGCTGCTGCGCCCGTACGGCGAGATGCTGGCGCTCAAGGGCGACACCGCGGAGGAGGAGCTGAAGAGCGCGTCGACGGCTCTGAGCAAGCTCGGTGCGGTCGAGACGTCGATCCTTCATGTCGGGGAGGGCGTCGTGGATCCGATGTCCACGGTCGTGCGTGTCGAGGTCGGGGAGAGCCCTGGCGGGGTGCGGTTCGCAGCGAAGCGGGCGAAGGCGGCCAGGACGGGACGTGCCCGTCGGCGCCGCTGATCCGTCCTGACGACGAGACGTACTCCACACAAGCTGGCAAACCTATGCATGCCGGAGTGTCGCGACAGTTCGGCCACGTCCGCTGTGCATCGTGTTTCACGTGAAACGTCGCTCACTGCTGCACGGCATCATCAGTCGGGGCCGCGCTGCGGCCGAACCGCGCGACCGAAAGCCTCTCGGTTCTCTCGGAGACGGCCCTTCTGATGACGCTCCGTCCCTCTTGAGGGGCACGAAGTTTTCCACAGAGGTGGATTTCTCCACAGAACACCAGGCCTCACTGGTTCACGACCCCGAAGACATGGGAGGCTCTGTTCATTGCGAGCCTGAAGTCGAGGAGAGTGAATCCTTGCGGTCCGACGCCAACATCGCGGGACCGATGACCGATCCGGTCCCCGGTCCCCGTACCGAGTCGATGGGGGAGGATGTTTCACGTGAAACACCGCCCCCGATGGACGACACTCCCATCGGTCGTGCTGCCCAACTGGCGGTGGAGGCTCTAGGCCGCGCCGGCGAGGGCCTGCCACGGCCCGAGCAGACCCGCGTCATGGTGGTCGCCAACCAGAAGGGGGGCGTGGGCAAGACGACGACGACCGTCAACCTTGCCGCGTCGCTTGCTCTGCATGGCGGCCGTGTGCTGGTCATCGATCTCGACCCGCAGGGCAACGCGTCCACTGCCCTGGGGATCGATCATCACGCGGAAGTCCCTTCCATCTACGACGTGTTGGTCGAGAGTAAGCCGCTCGCAGAAGTTGTCCAGCCGGTCCCCGATGTCGAGGGTCTTTTCTGTGCCCCTGCCACGATCGATCTCGCCGGTGCGGAGATCGAGCTGGTGTCCTTGGTGGCACGTGAGAGCCGACTGCAGAGGGCGATCCAGGCCTACGAGCAGCCGCTGGACTACATCCTGATCGACTGCCCGCCCTCGCTCGGCCTTCTGACGGTCAACGCGCTCGTGGCTGGGCAGGAGGTCCTGATCCCCATCCAGTGCGAGTATTACGCGCTGGAGGGACTGGGCCAGCTGCTGCGCAACGTCGACCTCGTGCGGGGGCACTTGAACCCTGCCCTGCATGTATCGACGATTCTGCTCACCATGTACGACGGCCGGACGCGGCTCGCGTCACAGGTCGCGGACGAGGTGCGCAACCACTTCGGCGACGAGGTGCTGCGGACGAGCATTCCGCGCTCGGTTCGTATCTCCGAGGCGCCGAGTTACGGACAGACGGTGCTGACCTACGATCCAGGATCGAGCGGTGCCCTGTCCTATCTTGAGGCGGCACGAGAAATCGCGCTGAAGGGTGTCGGGGTCAGTTACGACCCGACGCACGCCCATATCGGCGCTCAGAGCAACCCGAGCATGGTGGAGGGGATCCAGTGAGCGAGCGACGGAGGGGGTTGGGCCGTGGTCTCGGCGCACTGATCCCTGCAGCACCGACGGAGAAGACGGTGGCCCCGGCCCCGGTGGTGGGCGGTGCTCCCACGTCCCCGGCCGCTGTCCCGGTGCTGTCCGAGCGCGGAGTGGCCGCGGCCAAGGTGGCCACGCTGCCGCATGTTTCACATGAAACCGAGGAGCCGTCGCTGAGCGGCGCCGTGGAGACGCCCACAGCTCCCATGGGCGCGCACTTCGCGGAGATCCCCCTCGATGCGATCACGCCGAACCCGCGACAGCCCCGTGAGGTCTTCGACGAGGACGCTCTGCAGGAGCTCGTCACCTCCATCCAGGAGGTCGGTCTCCTCCAGCCGATCGTCGTACGGCAGATCGGCCCCGCACGCTACGAGCTCATCATGGGCGAGCGGCGCTGGCGGGCCTGTCGTGAGGCTGGTCTCGAGGCGATCCCGGCGATCGTGCGGGCCACGGACGACGAGAAGCTCCTCCTGGACGCGCTTCTGGAGAACCTGCACCGCGCTCAGCTGAACCCGATCGAAGAGGCAGCTGCCTACGATCAGCTGCTGAAGGACTTCAACTGCACGCACGACCAGTTGGCGGACCGCATCGGCCGTTCCCGGCCGCAGGTCTCCAACACCCTGCGTCTGCTGAAGCTCTCGCCCAAGGTCCAGAACCGGGTGGCCGCCGGAGTTCTCTCCGCCGGGCATGCGCGGGCGCTCCTCTCCGTCGAGGATCCGGAGGAGCAGGAGCGGCTGGCCTACCGAGTCGTGGCCGAAGGGCTGTCGGTTCGGTCCGTCGAGGAGATCGTGACGCTGATGGGCTCGCGCCCCCAGAAGACTCAGCGTTCCAGGGGGCCGCGGGCCGGCTCTGTGCCCTCGCCAGCGCTGTCCGATCTCGCGACCCGGCTCTCGGATCGCTTCGAGACGCGCGTGAAGGTCGAGCTGGGTCAGAAGAAGGGCAAGATCACCGTCGAGTTCGCCTCCCCGGACGACCTCGAGCGGATCCTCAGCACGCTCGCTCCGGGCGAGAAGCTGGCTCTCCAGAGAAGCCTTCTGGACGATGACGCGGAGGACTCCGAGGGCTGACGCCCAGTTGGCCGGCTGTTGCCTTCCGGCCTATCCGAGCGGGCCGTGTCCGGTGTGTACCGGAACACGGCCCGCTCTTTGCTTTCTGGCTGGTATCGATGGAATCGCTTCATGGATACGATGCGTTCGGGTATGGCGCAACCACCTGGCAGACCTCTTAGGGGAGGCGGGGTCCATGCGAACGGTGAGCCGCACCGGACTGGTGGGCGTGGGTCTTGGGCTGGGCGCGGTCGGCGGGTTCGTCGGCAGCCTGCTCAGGGAACGTAACGCCCTGACAGCCGCTCGCGACGCTGCGGGCGAAGGAAGCGAGGAACAGCCTTCATGGGGCGTCGGCTCGTACCGCTCACGCTGGACAACCTTCAGGACCTTCCCAAACGTTGCCGGGCGTGTGTCTTCTGGGAGTTGGACCCGGTCAGCGGTGAAGCCTCGGTAAAGGCGGGTACGCCCGCCCTTGAGAAGGAAGCCTGGATCTCCGCCGTCCTGTTGGACTGGGGCTCCTGCGGACGGGTCGTCTATGTCGACGACGTACCTGTCGGCTTCGTGCTGTACGCGCCCCCGGCTTATGTCCCTCGCTCGACGGCATTCCCCACGAGCCCTGTCTCACAGGACGCGGTGCAGCTGATGACCGCGTTCATCATGCCGGGCTACCAGGGCCAGGGGCTGGGCCGGGTGATGGTCCAGACGGTCGCCAAGGATCTGCTGCGGCGAGGCTTCAAGGCGATCGAGGCCTTTGGCGACGCGCGCTGGAAAGAGCCGGCATGTGTTCTGCCCGCAGACCATCTCCTGGCCGTGGGCTTCAAGACGGTCCGCCCGCACCCCACCTTCCCGCGTATGCGGCTGGAGCTGCGGACGACGCTGTCCTGGAAGGAAGACGTGGAGCTGGCGATCGACCGGCTGCTGGGTGCCGTGCAGAAGGAACCAGCCCTGCGGCCTCTCTAGAGCGACCGGCCTCCTGTAAAGCGAATGGGCCAACCTGGTCGGGTTGGCCCATTCGTGTTTCACGTGAAACGTCACTCGGCGATGAAGTCCTCGAGGTCGCGGAGGATCGCGGCCTTCGGCTTGGCGCCGACGATGGTCTTGGCGACCTCACCGTTGTGGTACACGTTCAGCGTCGGGATGGACATGACGCCGTACTTGGCGGCCGTACCCGGGTTCTCGTCGATGTTGAGCTTGACGATCTCGATCTTGTCGCCGTGCTCGGCGGCAATCGCTTCGAGGGACGGAGCGATCTGGCGGCAGGGTCCGCACCAGGCGGCCCAGAAGTCCACCAGGACGGGCTTGTCGCTCTTGAGGACGTCCTGCTCGAAGGAGTCGTCGGTCACATTCTTCAGGGTGCCGGCCACGGCGGGCTCCTTAACTGTTTGGTGCGTGGGGCGGGTGGGGGTCAGACAGCGGTCTTCTCGGGCTCGGCGTTCTCCTCGTCCGCGAGGGCGGCGAGGAAGCGCTCAGCGTCGAGGGCGGCGGAGCAGCCGGTGCCGGCTGCGGTGATCGCCTGGCGGTAGGTGTGGTCCACGACGTCGCCGGCGCCGAAGACACCGGTCAGGTTGGTGCGCGTGGAGGGGGCGTCGACCTTGAGGTAGCCCTCCTCGTCCAGCTCCAGCTGGCCCTTGAACAGCTCGGTGCGCGGGTCGTGGCCGATCGCGATGAACAGGCCGGTGACCGCCAAGTCCGACAGCTCGCCGGTCTTGACGTTGCGCAGCTTCAGGCCGGAGAGCTTCTGGTCGCCCTGGACTTCGGCGACCTCGCTGTCCCAGACGAACTTGATCTTCGGGTCGGCGAAGGCGCGGTCCTGCATCGCCTTGGAAGCGCGGAGAGTGTCCCGGCGGTGGACGATCGTCACGGACTTGGCGAAGCGGGAGAGGAAGGTGGCCTCTTCCATTGCGGTGTCGCCGCCACCGATCACGGCGATGTCCTGGTCCTTGAAGAAGAAGCCGTCGCAGGTGGCGCACCAGGAGACACCGCGGCCGGAGAGGGCGTCCTCGTTCGGCAGGCCGAGCTTGCGGTGCTGCGAGCCGGTGGCGACGATGACGGCCTTGGCACGGTGGACCGTGCCCGCGGTGTCGGTGACGGTCTTGATTTCACCGGTGAGGTCGACGTTGACGATGTCGTCCGGGACGAGCTCGGCTCCGAAGCGCTCGGCCTGGCCGCGCATGTTGTCCATGAGCTCGGGGCCCATGATGCCGTCCTGGAAGCCCGGGAAGTTCTCCACCTCGGTGGTGTTCATGAGCGCACCACCGGCGGTGACGGCGCCCTCGAAGACCAGCGGCTTCAGCGACGCGCGCGCGGTGTAGAGCGCCGCCGTGTAGCCGGCGGGCCCGGAGCCGATGATGATCACGTTACGGACGTCGCTCACGGCTTGATTCCTCGTCTCTGGAATACGTCGTCGGACCGGTGGGAGCCTCTTTCGGAACTCTCACCCCACCCAACGGATCCTAAGGGGCGCGCATTCCCACTGTGTCCGGGCACACGGTGATGCGTTACCGCGCGGGTTGCCGCCTCGAACGGAGACGAACCTTCGTAGCCTCAGCGGCGAGCGTAAGAGTCCTTCAGGAGGACCTCAGCCGTCATCGACGAAGGATGCTTCACACAGGTCGCGTCCATGACGTAGACGGTGACCCGGCTGACATCAGAGGCGTCGGGCAGCACGACGAGCAGAGCATCCTTGCCCTTGTAGACGCCTTCCTCGGTGGCGAGGGCCGCGTCGTTGCGTCCGATGCCCTTGCGGATGCACTGGGGCACCGTGTTCTCGCGGAAGACTCGAGGGCTCTCGGTTTCGGGCCCGCCCTCAATCCCCAAGCTGTGTTCCGGCTTGCGGGAGCTACCCACGGAGCTCTCGTTCTTGGCGAGAAGACTGGAGACCTGCTTCTCCAGCTTCGCCGCGGAGAATGTGTCGCCGGTGGTCTGGCCGCCGTCGGCCGACGGACCGGAACCTGATCCGCCCATCAGCGAGGTCAGCAGTACGGAACCAAGCCCCAGAGCGGCGGCGGTGAATGCGGCGCTCAGTACGGCTACCTTCCGCCGCCCGGTCTTCTTGTGGTTCTTGCGGCCGGGACCGGTGGTCGAGGAGCGGGCGTACCCCGCCGGACGGCCTGCTGCCGACGTTTCACGTGAAACATGGGTGCCGTCGTCCGCATCGGAGACCGAGGGGACAGGGGCGGCAAGCTTCGGCTGGTCGATGTCATCGGGCGCCGTGGCGCTCAGCAGAGCCTCTGCCGCGAGGGCGGCGTCGATGCGTTCGGCGACGTCGTTGGGCATGCGTGCCGGGCCGGGCAGCGTGCCAAGCAGCCCCCGGATCTCCTTCAGTGATGCGTGAACGTCTGCGCATAGTTCGCACTCGTCCAGATGCCGTCGTAGGTCGGCGGTCCTGGACGGGGGTAGAAGGCCCTCGGTGAGGTCGGAGATCTCGGCGACGTCCGGGTGCCCGGCCGTGTCAGTCGTGGATGTCACGCTCGCCCACCTCCGCCCTTCACTGCAGCTGAATCACTCGGCCCGGTATCTCGCGGATCCGTGGCGTGTGGCGCCGTGGCCTCTTGACCCGCTGCCGGTGGGACGGATGCCCCCTGGGTCTGGTTCCGCCTCACCCCGGGGTCTTTGCCGTCACCGGAACTTTCCGGCCGGAGATGGGCGAGGAGAGGCAGGAGTCTGGCTCTGCCACGCGCGCACCGGCTCTTGACGGTGCCCGTGGGCACGTCGAGGATGCGGGCCGCTTCGGCGACGGGGTATCCCTGCATGTCCACCAGGACGAGCGCCGCCTTCTGATCGGGCGGCAGGGTGCCGAGCGCTTCCAGGAGCTGGCGATGCAGATCGTTGCGCTCAGCGGGCGCCGAGGCGGACTCGTGCGGCTCCAGCAGCTGCTCGAGGCGCTCCGTGTCGTCGACCGGTGAGGTCTTCCGGGAAGCCGCCTTGCGGGCGCGGTCCAGACAGGCGTTCACCGTGATCCGGTGCAGCCACGTCGTGACGGCCGACTGGCCCCGGAAGGTGTGGGCGGCCCGGTAGGCGGAGACGAGGGCGTCCTGAACGGCGTCAGCGGCTTCCTCACGGTCGCCCAGGGTGCGCAGCGCCACCGCCCAGAGGCGATCGCGGTGACGCCGCACGATTTCCCCGAAGGCGTCGGGGTCCCCGTCGACATGGCGGGCGAGAAGGTCCTGATCGCTTGTGTCACGGAACGCGGTGCCATCCGCCATCGGACCCCCTCCCCTTCGGTCTCAGCTGCTCACCTTGACGTCCGCAATCCTGCCGCGGAACTGCCCGTCGTCCACCTGCTTCGGCAGGTTGGTCAGCCACACCAGAAGATAGCGGGCCTTGAGGGACTCGCCGGGCTTGAGCGTGACACTCGTGCCGGCACCTTCTGCCACCTGGGCGTAGCTCTCGAGGTTCGTGGGTGCGGAACCCGTGTCACCGGAAGCGGCGCGCAGTTCGACGGAGGTGTCGCCTACGAAGGTGACGGTCACCTTTCCGACGTCCTGGACCTTGCCGAGATCAAGGATGACTCCTACGCCGGACTTCAACCGTCCGAAGTCGGAGCTCGAGTACCAACTCGTCTGCCAGTACGAGCTCGGATCGTTGTCGTAGATGTTGTCTATGTCGCGCGGATTCTCGCCGTCCGAGCCAAGCGGGTCGAAGTCACGGACACCGTCGATGGCGATCGGCCGGCTGGCCGGCTGCGTCGGGCTCTTGTCGTCGCCGCCGTCCGTCGTCTGGGTCTGGTTGGAGTCCTCTGACTTGTTGCCCTGGTCCATCAGGGCATCCGCCAGCTGCCAGCTGCCAAGGCCCAGCGCGGCGATCAGGAGGGCCGACACGGCCCACTTCAGGGCCTTGCCGGTACGGCTCTGCAGCGGGGGCGGCGGGGTCGGCACCGGCTGGGTGGCGCCAGGATGCTGCGCCTGGCGGCCGTATGTGCCCTGCTGGTAGGTCGTGCGCTGATAGTCAGGCGGAGCCGTGAACGAAGGCTCCGGCGGGCGGATGCGGGGCATCTCGCCGATCGCCTTCACCAGCTCCTCCGGCGTGGTGCACGCGGACTCGTGCCGGGAGGCCGTGGCGCCGTTGTTGGCCAGTGCGCGCATGGTGAGTTCGGACAGACCGCGGTGAACGCCGGCGCGCACCTGGTCCGGGGCGATCAGACCGACGTCCTTGGGCAGCCCGGACAGGCCGTAGGCGTCGCTCTCGTAGGGCCAGCGCTGGGTGAGCGCGGCGTACAGCAGCGCGCCGATGGCCTCCGTGTCAGTGCGCTGCGGGGTGTCGGAGCTGATGCCGCGCAGCGCGGCGTTCACCGCGAGGCCGCGGATGCGCCACTGGCCGGAGGAAGTGCGCAGCACGGCGTTCGGGTTGAGGCGGAGATGTGCCAGGCCCTCGCGGTGCGCGGCGGCCATGGCCGCGGACACCTGGGTGACCATCTGGTAGGCCTCGTACACCTCCAGCGGGCCGGAGGCGAGGAGGGTGCTCAGCTCCGTGGCGTCGGGGAGCCACTCATGGACGACGTAGACCAGGTCGTTCTCCTCGACGGCGTCGAGGACCTGGACGAAGCGGGGGTCGCCGAGCAGTGCCGACGAGCGGGCCGCGGCCAGTACGGAACGGGCTCGCGCATGGTCCGCCGGCAGGACGTGGACGCCGACGGCGCGACGGAGCTTCTCGTCGACCGCACGCCAGCTGCTGAAACCGTCCAGACGGGTGACGCACTCCTCGAGGCGGTAGCGTCTGGCGAGTTTGTGACCGCTGTGCAGTTCGGGTGGTGAGGCCTTTCCGGGACCATCGGTCCCGCCACTCCCCTGTGCCTCGTCGGTGTCCGTGTCCCGCTCCCGATTCTTGGCCACCCCGTCGGCCGTGGACTGGTCCGCCTGTGCGGTCAGCGGCTCATCGCCGCTGTTGTCTGCCACGTCGACGGCAGCCGTGCTCCGTTCCGCCACCGTCGTTCCTGCCTCCCCATCCGTTGCGCGCCGTCCGACTCCGTGCGCGCCGTCCGACGCCGAAACCAATTGTGCCCACAGTCCGCCGCTATGCACGACACACGGTGGCGGACGATGGTTGTGCGCATACCCCCGCTTCAGCGACCCAGGCGCCCGCGGACCATGCCGACCAGTGAGTTCAGCTCCTCGATGCGCATCTTGCGGGCGGCGACGAAGAAGACCGCGAACAGCACGGCTCCGCCGGCCAGCAGAGCGGCGAAGGAGCCGAGGACGCCCTGACCGAGGGTCCGGCCGATGGCGTAGCAGGCCGCACCGCTGAGCAGCGCCGCCGGCACCGACGCGATGCAGAGTCTGGCGTAGGTCCGCATCACCCGGGCGCCGTCCAGGTCGCCGCCGAGCTTCTTGCGCAGCCGGTTCCAGGCGACGCCCACGCCGATCATGTAGGCCAGGCCGTACGCGGCGGCCATGCCGACCACGGCCCAGCGGGCCGGGAGCAGCAGGTAGCAGAGCACCGACGCCCCTGCGTTGCCCGCGGCCACGATGACCGTGTTGTAGAAGGGTGTGCGGGTGTCTTCGTACGCGTAGAAGGCGCGCAGCACGACGTACTGCACCGAGTAGGGGATCAGGCCGAGGCCGAAGGCCATCAGCATGAAGCCCATGTTCGTGGCCTCACTCGTGCCCGAGGTGCCGAACATGAGCGTGCACATCGGGATACCCAGCGACACGAAGCCGAAGGCGAGCGGCACGATCGCCACCGCTGTCGTGCGCAGGCCCTGGGAGATGTCGTCGCGTACGGCGCCCGAGTCGTCCTCGGCGGCCGAACGCGAGATACGGGGCAGCAGGGCGGCCATCAGAGAGACGGTGATGATGGCCTGCGGGAGGCCCCAGATGAGCTGCGCGTTGGCATAGGCGGCGTAGCCGGTGCCGTCCACGCCGGAGGCGATGCCGGCGGAGGTGGACAGCTGGGTGACCACGAGCGCACCCGCCTGGTTGGCCAGGACGAACAGGATCGTCCACTTGGCCAGCATGGCGGCCTTGCCAAGGCCATGACCCTTCCAGTCGAAGCGCAACCGCAGCCGGAAGCCGGTTTCACGCAGGTAGGGGATCATCGCCAGGGCCTGGACGACCAGACCGAGGAGTACGCCGACGCCGAGGAGCCGCTGGCCCTCCGGCGGGATGTTCGTGACCTGCATGCCGGAGTGCTCGGCGGTGCCGTACACCCACAGGAACGCGCCGAGGGTCACGATGATGACGATGTTGTTCAGGACCGGTGTCCACATCATCGCGCCGAAGCGGCCGCGGGCGTTCAGGATCTGCCCCATCACCACGTGGACGCCCATGAAGAAGATCGAGGGCAGGAAGTAGCGGGTGAAGGTGACCGCGACGTCGTTGGCCGCGGGGTTGCCGGCCACAGGGTTGGACAGTGCGCGGACCAGGTACGGCGCGCCGACCATCGCGAGGGCGGTGAGTGCGGCGAGCGCCACCATCACGAGGGTCAGCAGACGGTTCGCGTAGGCCTCGCCGCCGTCCTCGTCGTCCTTCATGGCGCGCACGAGCTGGGGCACGAAGACGGAGTTGAGGCCGCCGCCGACGGTCAGGATGTAGATCATCGTCGGCAGCGTGTAGGCGACCTGGAAGGAGTCGCCGAGCAGGCCGAGGCCCAGGGCCGAGACGATCATCATGGAGCGGACGAATCCAGTGAGCCGCGAGACCAGCGTGCCCGCCGCCATCACCGCGCTCGACTTCAGCAGACCGCCGACCCGCCCGCCCTTCTTGGCGACAGGCGCCGGCGCGGGCGGCGCCGCGGGTGCCGGAGCCGACGCGGGGGACTCGGCTGCGGCAGGCGGCGTGGCAGAGCCTTGGTACGAGCCCTCGGCGGGCGCCGGTGAAGGTCCCGGAACCCCCGGTGGCTGGTAGTGCGGATGTCCGCCCTGCTGCTGGTCCCGGAAGAGATGAGCGAAGGCGTCGTGTTCCTGGCTCGCCTGGGTGGAGTGCGTGACGAGGTCGTCGACGCCGACGTACTGGGTCGTGCGGTGGTCGTCGCCGTACGGCAGGTACTGGCTCGGACCCTCCGGCTCGGGAGCCGGGGTCTGGGCCCACACGTGCGGGTCGGGGGCGTACGGCGACTGGGGCGGCTGGGCGTACAGCTGCTCCGGCGGCGGGTAGGTGCCCGGCGGGGGCGGCGGGTGGGCGGCACGGTCGTAGAGCGCCTCGGCGACGGGGTCCTGGGCTGAGAGGTCCTGGGCCCGGTAGGGGTCCTGGTCGTAGGCGTCCTGGAGGTACATGTCCGCGGGGTGCTGCGGCGGTACCTGGCCCGGCTCGGGCGGCGGGCCCTCGGGGTGGCCCGAGCCGCCCGCGGCCTGGCCGCGGTCACCGTCGTACGGCGCGTTCATGGTTACCCCACCTCATCGTCCCGGGCCGACCGGCCACGACATCGCTCAACGGTCCACTCTCTCACCCGTGCCGGACGGGTCTGCGTTTTCCGCTGGGGTGTCCGGTGTCGGGTCACTCGGCTGCCCCGGGGCGTCTGCCCGGGTTCCGGTGACGGATTCCTCCTTGAGGAGGTCCTCGGGCGTGAGACGGTCTTCGGCGCCTTCCGGATTCTCCGGGTCGCCGTCGGTCTCGCTCGCCTCCTGGGCGGAGTCCTGCTCGGCCTCTCGGGCAGCGGCGCGCTTGCGCTGCGTGTACATACGGAAGCCGGCGAGGACGAGGAGGAGGAAGCCGCCGCCGATGACCAGCATCACGGTGGCCGTGAACTCGGTGACCTTGACTTCGAAGGTGACGGGTGAGCCGTACGGCTGACCGTCCTCCGTGAACAGCTGGGCGACCACTGTGGCCTGGCCGTTGGCCTGAGCCGACGTGGGGAACTTCACCGTCTGGCTGTGCCCGCCGGAGACCGTGACGCGCTGTTCGTAGAAGGTATCGCCGCCGATCTCGAGGCGCCTGGGGCTCTTGGAGGTGAGCCGCAGCACCAGGTGCTCGACGCCCTGCACCAGGTTGTTCTGCACGGTCACGGGGATCGTGGCGCTGCGCCCGGAGAGCTTTGTCTCGGACTTCTCGATCAGCGTGACCTGGCCGGCCAGTGAGTCGATGTAGGCCTCGATGCCGTTGCGGTAGTCGGCTGCCTCGCCGGAGCGGCCGCGCCACGACGTGGACATCTCGCGGTTCATGGCCCGGCCGAAGGGGGTCACCACGCGGGACTCCCTGCTGAGGATCACCTTGAAGTTGTCGAGCTTGTCCTTCGTGGTCGCGATCTGCTCGAAGGCCGCGCGCGGTAGCTCCTGCTTACGCAGGGAGGAGGAGTACTGGGATGCCGCCGGCACCTTCGTGGTGGCACCGGAGTCGGGCTTTGCCGTGGCCGCGGCCGTGAGTTCCTGGGACTCGGACCATGTGCTGCCCTGGAGCGCCGTCACCGCCTCGGCCATAGCCCGGGCCTGGCTCGCCGTCGGCATCCGCTGCGGGGTGACGACGATGCTGCGCTGCTTGTCCGTCTGGAGGTTGAGGGCCAGGCTCTGGGCGAGGAACCGCTGCACCGCGAGTGTCGAGCTCGACGCCCTTGTCAGGTTCCCCTGGAAGGCCGTCGACATCCGTGCGTCCGCGACGACCGCTGTCGTGCCGCCGCCGATGGGGCGGGCGGCGGAGGGCGTGTAGGGCAGGCCGCCGGTCTCCACCAGGCTGTCGCTGCGGGCGATCACCTTGTCCGCGCCGGCGGATGTGGCGACCTTGACGATGGACGGGTCGACAGCGCCGTTCACGGGCCAGGCGAAGTCTGTGGTCGGTTCCACATGGAGGATCGACTCGACGGTGTCGGCGGCGACGTCGGTGGCCTCCTTGAGGTGGCTCAGCGAGCCGGTGACGTTCGTGCCGTTGTGTGCCAGGGACGCCACATCCGGGTCGGCGAAGGGCAGGGCGACGACCTCCTTGCCCTGCACCGCCTTCTGCATCTCGGCGAGCCACTGCCGGGCGACCTCGCGATGGGCGCCCGCCGTGGTCGTGTCGCCCTCGCCCTCGACGCGATAGCTCTCCGTCATCGCATCCACGGAGGCCAGCAGGTCGGGGTCGATCACCCACGTGACATCGAGCTGCTTGCCCAGCGACACGAGCTGCTGCAGACGGCCGCCCGCGGAGAGCTCCTCGGCGAGCTCGTCGTCGCTGAAGACCGGCGTCTGCGACTCGTTCGACCCCGTCTGCGCCGTCATGTGCGCGGTGGAGACGAGCGGCCACAGAACCGTCGTCCGGGTCTTCGTGTCGGCCCCGTCGGGCTGCCACGGCAGGAACGTCCGCTCGATGCCGAGCACGTGGTCCCAGGGCTGCGCGGACGTCTCGCCGGACAGGGAGACGGAGAACTGGTAGACCCCGTCCCCGCCGAGGTCCAGCTTGTCGACCGGCACGGAGATGCTGAAGCGCTGGGCGACGCCCGGGGTGAGCTTGGAGAACTCCTTGACGTACTTCCCGCCCACCGGGGCGCCGTCGAGGCCCGCCTGGTAGCCGGCGCGCTCGGCGACCGTGTCGATCTCGGAGCGCGTGTTCAGGGCGGGTCCCAGGAGCAGGTCCACTTGCGCGTCGGTGACCGCCTGCTTGCCCTGGTTGGTCACCGTGCCGGACACGGTCAGTGTGTCGCCCTCACCGGGAACAGTCGGAGTGAGCGAATCCACGGCGACGGACACCGTGCCCGAGCCGGAGGCCGCTTTCAGGGAGTCCTGCTCGGCGGCGTGCGTCGGCGCGGCAGCGGGCAGCTGGAGCAGGCCGGCCAGCAGAGGTGCTCCGGCGAACAGTGCTCCTGTCCGCCGCAGCCACCGGCGGGCAGGTGAGGGACTCGTCCCCTGGAAGTCTGCCGCCTCGGCCACGCGCTCGCCCGTCCCTCGTCGTCGTCAGTGGTCGTCGGAATGCTCGTCCACGCATGGTAACGATGCGCGCTGAGGGGAAGTGCCGCGGAGTGCTCCGCAAGATCGGTCCGGGCCGTCGTCCTGTCCCTCTATGTACAGGTATAAAGAGGAGCGTTTCTCTGCGCCTCAAGAGCAGTCCTTGCGCCCGTATGGACAGAGGTGTCCGTGCACGCAGTGTGCACGTTTAATGGAGGAGCTCGCGGCCGCCAGGGCCACGTACCCTCTTCTGTTGTGCCGAACGCCAACGAAGACAAGCCCAGTGTCCTGAGCCAGGTGCAGCACCGCGCGGTGAGCGAGCTGCTGCGGGTCGCCCCTGTCGCCGACGACCTCGCCCGCCGATTCCAGGATGCCGGGTTCTCACTCGCCCTGGTCGGTGGATCGGTCCGGGATGCGCTGCTCGGCCGGCTCGGCAACGACCTGGACTTCACGACCGACGCCCGCCCCGAGGACGTGCTGAAGATCGTGCGCCCATGGGCCGACGCCGTATGGGATGTCGGGATCTCCTTCGGAACGGTCGGGGCACAGAAGGACGGCTTCCAGGTCGAGGTGACGACCTACCGGTCGGAGGCCTACGACCGGACCTCCCGCAAGCCCGATGTGTCATACGGCGACTCCATCGAGCAGGACCTCGTCCGGCGCGATTTCACCGTGAACGCGATGGCCGTCGCGCTGCCGGAGAAGGAGTTCATCGATCCGCACGGTGGGCTGGAGGATCTCGCGGAGCATGTGCTGCGCACTCCGGGCACGCCCGAGGAGTCATTCTCGGACGACCCGCTGCGCATGATGCGGGCGGCGCGCTTCGCGGCGCAGCTCGATTTCGAGGTGGCTCCTGAGGTCGTGACGGCCATGAAGGAGATGGCCGGGCGCATCGAGATCGTCTCGGCGGAGCGAGTGCGGGACGAGCTGAACAAGCTGATCCTCTCTGCTCACCCGCGCAAGGGCCTGGCGCTGCTGGTCGACACCGGGCTCGCCGGGCATGTGCTGCCGGAGCTGCCGGCCCTGCGGCTGGAGAGCGACGAGCACCACCGGCACAAGGACGTCTACGAGCACACGCTGATCGTCCTGGAGCAGGCGATGGCGCTGGAGGAGAACGGGCCCGACCTGACCCTCCGGCTGGCCGCGCTGCTGCACGACATCGGCAAGCCGCGCACGCGCCGCTTCGAAAAGGATGGCAGGGTCTCCTTCCACCACCACGAGGTGGTCGGCGCGAAGATGACCAAGAAGCGCATGACCGCGCTCAAGTACTCCAACGAGCTGGTGAAGGATGTCTCACGTCTGGTCGAGCTCCACCTGCGCTTCCATGGCTACGGCACCGGAGAGTGGACGGACTCCGCCGTCCGCCGCTACGTCCGTGACGCGGGCCCGCTCCTGGACCGCCTCCACAAGCTGACCCGCTCGGACTGCACCACGCGGAACAGGCGCAAGGCGGCCGCACTGTCCCGCGCCTACGACGGTCTGGAGGATCGGATCGCCCAGCTCCAGGAGCAGGAGGAACTGGACGCGATCCGCCCCGACCTCGACGGCAACCAGATCATGGAGATCCTCGGCGTCGGTCCGGGGCCGGTCATCGGCCGCGCGTACAAGCACATGCTGGAGCTGCGGCTGGAGAACGGGCCGATGGGGTACGACGAGGCGGTGGGTGCGCTCAAGGAGTGGTGGGCCCAGGAGTCAGAGGCCTGAGTGGACCCGGGCAGACGAAGAGGCGGGGCCATGTTTCACGTGAAACATGGCCCCGCCTCTTCGATGTTTCACGTGAAACAACAGGGTCAGATCAGAGGGTCTTGAGGCACAGCAGGAACTCCTCGTCGCTGGTGCCCGTCTTCATCGTCTCGGTGTAGACGCTGGTGGCCCCCTCGACCTTGCTGCACTCGGTCTGGGCGGTAAGAGACGTGTAGTGCCCCTTGATCTTCTTGAGTATCTTCACCTCGGCCTCGGAGGAGGAGCAGTCCACAATCTCGAGGGTGTCATCCGAGACCGACGAAGACGGGGCCTTCAGGCAGTCGCCCTCCGCGGCGTTCTTGGGATCGTCCTGGCTGAGTACGTAGGCGACAATGAGCATGATGCCGAAGGCCGTGACGGCAAGAACGTTCTTGATCGTCTTGAAGCTGAACCTGCGGCCCGGCTGCTGCGGCGGAACCGGCGCATACGGCGCCGCCCCCTGCGGGGGGAATCCCGGCTGGCCCGGCTGCTGCGGGTAGCCGCCCTGGGGCGGGTACGGGGCCTGACCCTGAGGCTGACCGTAGGGCTGCTGAGCCTGGGCGTACGGGTTCTGGCCCTGGGCGTACGGGTTGCCCTGGGGCGGCGGAGTTGTCACTTGAGGTTCCCCCTGGAACATGGGTGTGTGACGCGAGCAATGCGCGTTATAAGACGGACGTAAGTTACCGGCCACCACTGACAGCCCCTCAATCGAGGGGGACTCCGTGTCATTGATGTGACACGGAGCGGTGTTCAAAGCGGGCCATAGCCGCAGCAACTGCCGCGTAGACAACGGCGACTGTGACCAGGAGAGGTGTCGAGCGGCCGTCGGGCGGCAGGATCAGGGCGGCCACGCCGGCGGCTCCGACGAATGCGACGTTGAACAGCACGTCGTAGACGGAGAAGATCCGGCCCCGGAAGCCGTCCTCGACCGAGGTCTGCACGATCGTGTCCGTAGCGATCTTCGCACCCTGTGTCGTCAGACCCAGGACGAATGCCGCCGCCAGCATGGGAGTTGTGGCGAGTGGTAGGCCGAGCGCGGGGACCAGGATCGCCGCTGTCGCCCCACACACCACGATCCAGCGGCCCGGGCCAAGTCGCCCCGCAGCCCAGGGGGTTGCCACGGCGGCGGCGAAGAATCCCGCGCCGGAGATGGCCAAGGCCAGCCCCAGCAGGGCGAGTCCGTCATCGGTGTTCGAGGAGAAGGCGTACCGGCAGAGCATCAGCAGCATGACCAGCAGGGCGCCGTAGCAGAAGCGCATCAGGGTCATCGTGAACAGCGCCCAGGCGGCCTCCCGGCGTGGCGGAGTGGCGAGATGGCGTACGCCTGCCGCCAGGTCGCGTGCGGTTCCGGAGAGGGCGGCTGCGAGACCTGGCTGCACCAACTCGAGGTCAGGTCCCAGCAGTTCTCGTGACATGCGCAGCGACGCCAGCCCCGCGCACAGGTACAGCACGGCTGCCAGGAGCACCACGGCGGCGTCGGAGTCCGAGATCACCAGCCGTACTACGAAGGCCAGACCGCCACCTGCGAACGCGGCGAGCGTTCCGGCAGTCGGGGAAACGGAGTTGGCGATCACGAGGCGCTCTTCGTCGACCACGCGTGGCAGCGCGGCGGACAGGCCGGACAGAACGAAGCGGTTGACGGCGGTGACGCACAGGGCGGAGACGTAGAAGAGCCAGTCCGGGACCTGGGTGAGGATCAGGACAGCCGTCGCCGAGGCCAGCACGGTGCGCAGCAGGCCGCCGTACAGGAGAACCTGGCGGCGGCGCCAGCGGTCCAGCAGGACACCGGAGAACGGCCCCACCAGGGAGTACGGCAGGAGCAGCACCGCCATCGCGGAGGCGATCGCGGCGGCGGAGGTCTGTTTCTCCGGCGAGAAGACGACGTACGTGGCGAGCGCGGTCTGGTAGACGCCGTCGGCGCCCTGCGAGAGCAGGCGTACGGTGAGCAGGCGCCGGAAGTTCCGGAAGCGCAGCAGGACCCGCAGGTCGCGTACGACGGACATGGGGCCCAGCCTCACATACGGGAAGGGTCCCCGGGCGGTACAACCCGGGGACCCTCGGCAGCTCTGGCAGGAGCGTTCTGGTGCGGCGCTGCGGTGCTTTGGCGCGCAGTGCTGCGTCTCGCCAGCACAGTGCCGTGTCTCGCTAGCGCTCGACTTCGCCCTTGATGAACTTCTCCACGTTCTCGCGGGCCACGTCGTCGAAGTACTGGACCGGCGGGGACTTCATGAAGTAGCTCGAGGCCGACAGGATCGGGCCGCCGATGCCGCGGTCCTTGGCGATCTTCGCGGCGCGCAGGGCGTCGATGATGACGCCGGCGGAGTTCGGGGAGTCCCAGACCTCGAGCTTGTACTCCAGGTTCAGCGGGACGTCACCGAAGGCGCGGCCCTCGAGGCGGACGTACGCCCACTTGCGGTCGTCGAGCCAGGCGACGTAGTCGGACGGGCCGATGTGGACGTTCTTCTCGCCGAGCTCCCGGTCGGGGATCTGGGAGGTGACGGCCTGCGTCTTGGAGATCTTCTTGGACTCCAGGCGCTCGCGCTCGAGCATGTTCTTGAAGTCCATGTTGCCGCCGACGTTCAGCTGCATCGTGCGGTCCAGGATGACGCCGCGGTCCTCGAACAGCTTCGCCATGACGCGGTGCGTGATGGTCGCGCCGACCTGGGACTTGATGTCGTCACCGACGATCGGGACGCCCGCCTCCGTGAACTTGTCCGCCCACTCCTTCGTACCTGCGATGAAGACCGGCAGGGCGTTGACGAAGGCGACCTTGGCGTCGATGGCGCACTGGGCGTAGAACTTCGCCGCGTCCTCGGAGCCCACGGGCAGGTAGCAGACGAGGACGTCGACCTGCTTGTCCTTGAGGACCTGGACGACGTCGACCGGGGCCTCGGCGGACTCCTCGATGGTCTCGCGGTAGTACTTGCCGAGGCCGTCGAGGGTGTGGCCGCGCTGGACGGTCACGCCGGTGCGGGGCACGTCGCAGATCTTGATGGTGTTGTTCTCGCTGGCGCCGATGGCGTCCGCGAGGTCGAGGCCGACCTTCTTCGCGTCGACATCGAAGGCGGCGACGAACTCGACGTCCCGGACGTGGTAGTCGCCGAACTGCACGTGCATCAGGCCGGGGACCTTGGACGCCGGGTCGGCGTCCTTGTAGTACTCGACTCCCTGAACCAGCGACGCGGCGCAGTTGCCCACGCCGACGACGGCTACGCGAACCGAACCCATTCCGGTTGCTCCCTGTGTGTACGAGTGAGGCCCTGACTGGGCGCTCACGTGGCGGTGTCGCCGGGCGAATCCGTCTTGGGGGCGTCCCCGGGACGGGGCAGATCGCCCGGCTCTCCAGATGTGGTGTCCTGCTGAGCGGACCCCCCGGAAGCGGAACCTTTCAGGTCCCGCCCGGCCCGCTCGCTCTCGATGAGCTCGTTCAGCCAGCGCACTTCGCGCTCCACGGACTCCATCCCGTGGCGCTGGAGCTCAAGCGTGTAGTCGTCGAGGCGCTCCCGAGTGCGTGCCAGAGAGGCGCGCATCTTCTCCAGGCGCTCCTCCAGCCGGCTGCGGCGGCCCTCCAGCACGCGCATGCGCACGTCCTGCGGTGTGCGTCCGAAGAAGGCAAATCGGGCAGCGAAGTGCTCGTCCTCGTACGCGTCAGGGCCGGTCTGCGAGAGCAGCTCCTCGAAGTGTTCCTTACCTTCCGCCGTCAACCGGTAGACGATCTTGGCGCGACGGCCCGCGAGGGGCGCTGCGACCGCGTCCTCGGCGGTGTTCCCCGTTTCCTCGATCAACCAGCCGTTGGCGACCAGCGTCTTGAGGCAGGGATAGAGCGTGCCGTAGCTGAAGGCACGGAACACGCCCAGCGATGTATTGAGTCGTTTGCGCAGCTCGTAGCCGTGCATCGGGGACTCGCGGAGCAGTCCGAGTACGGCGAACTCGAGGATCCCGGAACGTCGGCTCATCCCCTCGCCTCCTCGGCTTATCTCGCGCTGATGTATCGACTCGATACATCAAGACGATAGAACGGCCTTCCGGACGCGACAAGTGGGGGAACGGTGAACGGGATCACATCAACGATTCATGGGGAGCGAGTTGCCTGATTTGGGGTGAAGTTCGGTGCAAGGCGGGCTTTGCCGGTGCGTAGTCTGTGCGCCATGCACACCACCGGGAACCGAGCGACGTCCGTGGGCGTCGTTGTCCTTGGTGCAGTACGGGTGAATGCGGGACCGACCACATCCGTACTCCGGGGGGACCGGAAAATCGCCGCCGTTGCCAGGCGCGCAGGGGTGCGCCTGCCCGAGGAGTAGTCGTTCGATGAGCGAGCACCGTCGCAAACCGCCGCAGCCGCAGGGAGGCGGACGTGCCGCGGCCCGACGCGGCCAGTCCGGCTCGTCCTCCGGCCGCCGCGCGGCACCGCGAGGCGCCACCGGGTCTCCCTCCGACTCGTACGGGTCGGGTCCCAGCGGTTCGGGAGGCGAGGAACGCCAGTACGGCGGCCGAGCCGAGGCACGCCGCGCGGCCCAGAGAAGTGGCGGCCGCCGTAGAGCGGCCGAGCCTGGCCGGGGTGGCCGCCGGGCCGCTCCGGGCGGGCCGACCGGTCCCGGGCGGGGCCGCGGCAGGGCCGCTCCCCCCGGAAAGAAGCGGTTCATCGACTATCCGCGGGCGGGTAAGTACGGCGTCGGGCGCTGGGTGCCTTCGTGGAAGCTCGTGTCGGGCCTCTTCCTGGCCTTCTTCGGGAGCCTGGTTGCCGTGGCCGGTATCGGTTACGCCATGGTGGGCGTCCCCAAGGTCGACCTGGCCGCGAAGGCGCAGAACAACGTCTACTACTGGTCCAACGGAGACGAGATGGTCTCCACGGGCGGTGAGACGAACCGGCAGATCATCAACCTGTCGCAGATCCCCAAGGCGATGCAGAACGCTGTGATCTCGCAGGAGAACAAGACCTTCTACGATGACAGCGGCATCGACCCGAAGGGCATCGCCCGCGCGGTGTTCAATATGGCGACCGGTGGCGAGACGCAGGGTGGTTCCACCATCACCCAGCAGTACGTGAAGAACGCGCGGCTCGGTGACCAGTCGCAGACGATCTCTCGCAAGTTCAAGGAGATCTTCATTTCGGTCAAGGTAGGAACCACGGTGCCGAAGGACGACATCATGGCCGGCTACCTGAACTCCGCTTACTACGGCCGCAATGCCTACGGGATCCAGGCCGCTGCCCGCGCCTACTTCAACAAGAACGCCATCGACCTGAACGCGGGCCAGTGCGCATTCCTGGCGGCCATGCTCAAGGGCGCCACGTACTACGACCCCGCAGGTGCGACGTCCATCGATCCGGCGGCCACCCCCGAGGCGAACAGCAAGCGGGCCTTGATCCAGATGCAGGACACCCTCACCAAGATGGTCGAGTACGGGCATCTGAGCGCGGAGGAGCGAGCCAAGTACACCAAGCTCCCCGAAGTGCAGAACCCGCGCTTCAACACCGCCCTGAGCGGCCAGATCGGCTACCTCGTCGATCTGGCCAACAGTTACCTGGTCAACAACAGCAAGACGACCGGGATCACCGAACAGAAGCTGCGGGAGGGCGGCCTCTCGATCTACACCACCTTCGACAAGAAAAAGGTGAAGGAGCTCGAGAAGGCAGTGACGAAGGTCTACAAGGCCAACATCAAGCCCGAGGAGCGGCCGAAGACCGACACCCACGTCCAGTTCGGCGGGGCCTCGGTGGATCCGTCCACCGGTGCGATCAGGGCCTGCTACGGAGGCTCGGACGCGACCAAGCACTTCACCAACAACTGCGATGTGACCGGTGCCCAGGTCGGCTCGACGTTCAAGCCGTTCGTGCTCGCCGCCGCGATGAAGTGGGGCGTCCGGAACCCTGACGGCCCCGCGGAGCAGGCCCAGGACGAACGCACAAAGGTCTCTCCGAAGAGCTTCTACAGCGGCAAGAACAAGCTCAAGATCAAGGACTACGACCGTCAGATCTGGCGGAACGAGAAGGGCGAAGAGTGGAACCAGGTCAACGACGGCGATGAGTCGTACGGCACTCCGCCGAGCTACCGGATCGACCTTCGTGAGGCGATGCGGGAGTCGGTGAACTCCGCTTTCGTGCAGCTCGGCATGGATGTCGGGCTGGACAAGGTGAAGGAGGCGGCGGTGGACGCCGGCGTCCTGGAGAGCAGCCTGGCCGGTGCCAACTACCCGTCCTTCTCCATCGGCACCTCCCAGCCGAGTGCCATCCGCATGGCGGGCGCGTACGCCACCTTCGCGGCCAGCGGGAAGCAGCGTGCTCCCTTCTCCGTCACGAAGGTGACGAGCAAGGACGGCGATGTCTTCACCCACGAAACCCTAACCAAGGATGCCTTCACCTCGGCGGTCGCTGACAACGTCACGGACGTCCTGAAGACGGTGGTCGAGGACGGCACGGGTACCAACGCCCAGCTGACCGGCCGTGAGGTGGCGGGCAAGACCGGTACCACGGACGGCAACCGGTCCGCCTGGTTCGTCGGCTACACCCCGCAGCTGTCGACGGCGATCTCGATGTTCAGGATGGACGACAACGAGAAGAACCAGAACCGTGAGTTCCTGAAGATGTTCGGAACGGGTGGCCAGGAGAAGATCCACGGTGCCTCGTTCCCGGCCGAGATCTGGCATGACTACATGGAGCAGGCGCTGAAGGGCACGCAGCCGAAGCCCTTCCCGACGCCGGAGGCCATCGGTGAGGTCATCAACGACATCCCGACCCCGACGCCTACTCCCACGCCCAGCCAGACCGAGGAAGCCAGCCCGACTCCGAGTCCGACGCCCAGTGAGTCGCTGACCTCGCCGACGCCCACGCCGACGGAGACCTGCTTCGGCTTCCAGTGCAATGACGTCGGAGGTGCGGACAACGGCGGCACTGACGGAGGCGTGACCTCGACACCGACGCCAACGGAGACGGAGACCGACGGCAACGGCAATGCCAACGGCAACGGAGGCATCTTCGGCGGACCGTCAGGCTGACCGATGGCTCACCCGTCGCATGAAGGCCGGTGGCCGGCACCCCGCTTGGTGGGTGCCGGCCACCGGCCGTTTCGCCTCTTGGGGGGCACTCGGGCGTCGGCCTGTTTCACGTGAAACGTCGGTTTCACGTGAAACACTCAGCCGCAGGACTCCTTTGGTAGCGGTCTCCGAGGCGCAGGCGCACACAACGTTGTTCGCTGGAGGCATGGGGACGTCTCAGGGACGTACGGCAGGATGTGCCTCATGTCCAGTGCAGAGACGACGCCCACGAGCATGCACAAGCCGGACCCGGTGCGGCCGACCAAGGAGGACGAGGTCGCCGCAAGCGGGAGTGAGCTGATCGGTGGCCCCATCGGACGGCGCGCCCTGCTCGGGACGTCCTGGTGGACGCCTGTGCGGATCATCGCGCTCGTGGCGATCGGCATGTTCGCCCTCGGTCTGGTCCAGAAGGCACCCTGCTACAACGGCGCCTGGTTCTTCGGCGCCAGCTCGCAGTACACGCATGCCTGCTACTCGGACATCCCGCATCTCTACCAGGGGCGCGGATTCGCCGACGGGCTCGTGCCGTACTTCGACAAGCTCCCCGGCGACATGGAGTACCTCGAATACCCGGTGCTGACCGGCGTGTTCATGGAGGTCGCCTCCTGGCTCACGCCGAGCAGTGGCAGCATCCAGGACCAGGAGCAGTGGTACTGGATGGTCAACGCCGGGATGCTGATGGTGTGCGCGGCCGTCATCGCCGTCTGCGTGACGCGCACTCACACCCGGCGCCCCTGGGACGGCCTGCTGGTCGCCCTGGCCCCTGCCTTCGCGTTGACCGCGACCATCAACTGGGACCTGCTGGCCGTCTCTCTGACGGCCGCGGCGATGCTGATGTGGTCGCGGGGCCGCTCGCTCGCCTTCGGTGTCCTGTTGGGGCTCGCCACGGCCGCCAAGCTCTATCCCGTCTTCCTGCTCGGCCCGCTGTTCGTGCTGTGCTGGCGCGCCGGCAAGTTGCGGGACTTCGGAAAGGCGCTGGGCGGCACCGCCTTCGCCTGGTTGGTCGTGAACCTTCCGGTGATGCTCCTCGCCTGGGACGGGTGGTCGCAGTTCTACCGGTTCAGCCAGGAACGGGGCGTCGACTTCGGCTCCTTCTGGCTGATCATGGCCCAGAACTCCACCGACCCGCTGAGCACCGAGACCGTCAACACGCTCGCCACGCTGCTGATGCTCCTGTGCTGTGCCGGCGTCGCCGCGCTCACGCTCACCGCGCCGCGCCGTCCGCGCTTCGCCCAGCTTGCCTTCCTGATCGTCGCGGCGTTCATCGTCACCAACAAGGTCTACTCGCCGCAGTACGTCCTGTGGCTGGTGCCCCTGGCCGTGCTGGCCCGGCCGAGGTGGCGTGACTTCCTCATCTGGCAGGCGTGCGAGGTGGCGTACTTCCTGGGGATCTGGATGTACCTCGCGTACACGACCAGCGGGGACGCTCACAAGGGACTGCCGCCCGACGGCTACCACTGGGCGATCGGCGCGCACCTGCTGGGGACGCTGTATCTGTGCGCCCTCGTCGTACGGGACATTCTCATGCCTGAGCGGGACCCGGTGCGCAGGGCTGGCGACGATGACCCCTCGGGCGGGGTGCTCGACCGGGCGGAGGACGTCTTCGTGCTCGGTCCCGCGGCCCATCCACCACGGCACGCGGCCCACTTCGACGGGCCGCAGGTGGAGTGGGGAAGCCGAGAGGCGACCGGCGGTTCGCTCTGAGCGAACAGAGTTCAGGAAGGCACGCAAAAGGCCGTACACGGGAGAGTCCGTGTACGGCCTTCTGCTGTTACGGCGTTGCCGGGCGGCCGTTGTTCAGCGGTCGACGAGCCGGTCGAACTGGGTGGTGGTGTGCCGGAGATGGGCGACCAGTTCGTCGCCCACCTGCGGCTCAGGAGCGTCCGCGGGGACGAACAGGATCGAGACCTGCATGTGCGGCGGCTCGGCGAACCAGCGCTGCTTGCCGCCCCAGACGAACGGAGAAAGGTTCCGGTTGACCGTGGCGAGGCCGGCCCGGGCAACGCCCTTGGCGCGCGGCATGACGCCGTGCAGGGCCTTGGGAGCCTCCAGGCCCACCCCGTGCGACGTACCGCCCGCCACGACCACCAGGAAGCCGTCAGAGGCCGCCTTCTGCTGCCGGTAGCCGAAGCGGTCGCCCTTGGAGACGCGCGTGACGTCCAGGACCGCGCCGCGGTACTCGGTGGCCTCGTGGTCCCCCAGCCAGAGCCGGGTGCCGATGCGGGCGCGGAAGCGGGTCTGCGGGAACTGCTGCTGCAGGCGGGCGAGTTCCTCGGCCTTGAGGTGGCTGACGAACATCGTGTGCAGCGGAAGCCGGGCCGCGCGCAGCCGGTCCATCCAGCCGATGACCTCCTCGACGGCGTCCGAGCCGTCGGTGCGGTCCAGCGGCAGGTGGATGGCGAAGCCCTCGAGTCGGACGTTCTCGATGGCGGCGTGCAGCTGCGGCAGGTCGCGCTCGCTCACGCCGTGCCGCTTCATCGAGGACATCACCTCGATGACGACACGGGCGCCCACGAGGCCGTAGACGCCGTCCACGGACGACACCGAGCGGATGACCCGGTCGGGCAGCGGCACCGGCTCCTCGCCGCGCCGGTACGGCGTCAGCACCAGCAGATCACCGCCGAACCAGTCCTTGATACGCGCGGCCTCGTACGTCGTGCCGACGGCGAGGACGTCCGAGCCCAGCCGTGTGGCCTCCTCCGCCAGCCGCTCGTGCCCGAACCCGTAGCCGTTGCCCTTGCAGACCGGGACGAGCCCCGGGAACTGCTCCTGCACGTGCTTGTGGTGCGCCCGCCAGCGCGCGGTGTCGACGTAGAGCGTGAGCGCCATGGCCGGACCTGGAACCTTTCTCGTGGCTGCGGTGTATCAGAGATATGGAAGCTATCGACGGTGCAGCAGTTGACGGTATCGGAGCAGGGAGCGCGAGGTCAGCGACGCGACATGTAGATGTCGAGAGCCTTGTGGAGCAGCTTGTTCAGCGGGAAGTCCCACTCGCCGAGGTATTCGGCGGCCTGGCCGCCCGTGCCCACCTTGAACTGGATCAGACCGAAGAGATGGTCGGTCTCGTCCAGCGAGTCGGAGATGCCGCGCAGGTCGTAGACGGTGGCGCCGAGCGCGTAGGCGTCGCGCAGCATCCGCCACTGCATCGCGTTCGAGGGCCGGACCTCACGGCCGATGTTGTCGGAGGCCCCGTAGGAGTACCAGACGTGCCCGCCGACGATCAGCATCGTCGCCGCCGACAGGTTCACGCCCTCGTGACGGGCGAAGTACAACCGCATGCGGTTGGGGTCCTCGGTGTTGAGAGCCGTCCACATGCGCTGGAAGTACGAGAGCGGGCGCGGGCGGAAGTGGTCGCGCACGGCCGTGATCTCGTACAGCCGCTGCCATTCCTCGAGGTCCTGGTAGCCACCCTGGACGACCTCGACGCCGGCCTTCTCGGCCTTCTTGATGTTGCGGCGCCACAGCTGGTTGAAGTTCTTGTGGACCTCCTCCAGGGACCGGTTGGCCAGCGGCACCTGGAAGACATAGCGGGGCTGCACGTCGCCGAAGCCGGCCCCGCCGTCCTCACCCTGCTGCCAGCCCATCCGGCGCAGCTTGTCGGCGACCTCGAAGGCGCGCGGCTCGATGAAGTCGGCCTCGATGTCGCGCAGCCGCTTCACGTCCGGGTTCTGGATGCCCTGCTTGATGGAGCCGGCCTCCCAGCGCCGGATGATCACCGGCGGGCCCATCTTCACGGAGAAGGCGCCCTGGTGCTTCAGATGCGCGAGCATCGGTTCCAGCCAGTCGTTCAGGTTTGGCGCGAACCAGTTGATGACCGGGCCCTCGGGCAGGTAGGCGAGGTAGCGCTTGATCTTGGGCAGCTGACGGTAGAGGACGAGGCCGGCGCCGACCAGTTCACCGCTCTTGTCGAACCAGCCGAGGCTCTCCGAGCGCCACTCCGCCTTGACATCCGCCCAGGCCGGGACCTGCATGTGGCTCGCCGACGGCAGGCTCTGGATGTATGCCAGATGCTGCTCGCGACTGATCGTCCTCAGGGTCAGGCTCATTCGGGGCGCTCCTCGGGCTGGTGTGTCCCCATGGGTACAGGGGCTCCGGCTCTCGCGCCGAAGCCTACTGCGCCTCGGGAGCGCCCCGACTGGGCGTACGGCAGCTTCGCCCCGGCCTACGGGCCGCCGAGACGTTCGATGCCGTTCTATGCGGTGTTCTACCGGTGTTCGGAGAAAAGCTGTCTCCGTGGGCGGCGTGCGGAGGACGGTGCCCCTGGCGTCAGAAGAGACCGCCGTGCGCCATGCCCAGGAAGAAGCCGACCGCCGAGGCGCCGAGACCGATGATCAGCGCGAAGCGCTCGCGGGTCGTCTCCGAGATCCACTGGCCGTACGCACCGACGAGGATGCCCACCAGGCCGGTCCAGGAGCTGAGCAGGTGTAGGTGGTGGAACTGCGCCGTGACGAAAGACGTGAGGCCCAGCACCAGAGTCACCGCGAGCAGGGTGTCCTGGAGAGGGTGGGGCTTTCCGTCCGTGGCGAAGAGGCCTCCGACGGTGTTGGGTCGCAATTCCTGTGCCATAGGGCACCTCCTGCGGAAGGCGGCGCATCGTAGCGCCATACACACCCGATGTGTACAGATTGACGGGCCCCCAGGGCTGATTTCAACCGGAAGCACGTGTGCGGGTACTCTGTACCGTCTGCACCGGTGTCTGCCCAGGCCATGCCAGGGAGTCCGCCCAGTCCACGCAGGGGAAGCCGCCAACCGGCCCCCCGATTGTCAGTGGCGGCCGATACCGTTGCGTACGCATCACAACCCTCCTGCCACGGAACGACCGTGGCCGCTGAGTCCAAAGGAGGTGGGTTCCACATGCGTCACTACGAGGTGATGGTCATCCTCGACCCCGATCTGGAGGAGCGCGCTGTCGCCCCTCTGATCGAGAACTTCCTCTCCGTCGTCCGTGAGGGCAACGGGAAGGTCGAGAAGGTCGACACCTGGGGCCGTCGTCGTCTCTCGTACGAGATCAAGAAGAAGCCTGAGGGCATCTACTCGGTCATCGACCTGCAGGCCGAGCCTGCGGTCGTCAAGGAGCTCGACCGCCAGATGAACCTGAACGAGTCGGTCCTCCGGACCAAGGTCCTCCGCCCCGAGACCCACTGAGCTCCGCTCAGCTGATCCCGGGATTCGAGTAGCAAGCAGCCAGAGCAAACCCGCCGAGAGGTTCCCCCATGGCAGGCGAGACCGTCATCACGGTCGTCGGCAATCTTGTCGATGACCCCGAGCTGCGCTTCACCCCGTCCGGTGCGGCGGTCGCGAAGTTCCGTGTCGCGTCCACCCCCCGCACCTTCGACCGCCAGACGAACGAGTGGAAGGACGGCGAAAGCCTCTTCCTGACCTGCTCGGTCTGGCGTCAGGCGGCGGAGAACGTCGCCGAGTCGCTCCAGCGAGGCATGCGCGTCATCGTGCAGGGCCGGCTGAAGCAGCGGTCCTACGAGGACCGTGAGGGCGTCAAGCGCACGGTCTACGAGCTGGACGTCGAGGAAGTCGGCGCCAGCCTCCGCAACGCCACGGCCAAGGTCACCAAGACCGCCGGTGGCGCTCGCGGTGGCCAGGGTGGTTACGGCGGCGGTGGCGGCCAGGGTGGCGGCGGCTGGGGCGGTGGCCCCGGCGGCGGTCAGCAGGGCGGCGGCGCTCCCGCCGACGACCCGTGGGCAACCGGCGCTCCCGCCGGTGGCCAGCAGGGCGGTGGCGGCGGCTGGGGTGGAAACTCCGGCGGCGGCCAGGGCGGCGGCTACTCGGACGAGCCCCCCTTCTAGGCCTTTGGGCTCGGCCTCCGGGTCGGTCCGGGTCAGAGGGCGGGTCGTACCCAAACTTCTTGATCACACAGGAGAATCACCATGGCGAAGCCGCCTGTGCGCAAGCCGAAGAAGAAGGTCTGCGCTTTCTGCAAGGACAAGGTCACGTACGTGGACTACAAGGACACGAACATGCTGCGGAAGTTCATTTCCGACCGTGGCAAGATCCGTGCCCGCCGCGTGACCGGCAACTGCACGCAGCACCAGCGTGACGTCGCCACGGCCGTCAAGAACAGCCGTGAGATGGCGCTGCTGCCCTACACGTCCACCGCGCGCTAAGGGAAGGGTGACCGACTAATGAAGATCATCCTCACCCACGAGGTCTCCGGCCTCGGTGCTGCGGGCGACGTCGTCGACGTCAAGGACGGTTACGCTCGCAACTACCTGATCCCGCGGAAGTTCGCTATCCGCTGGACCAAGGGTGGCGAGAAGGACGTCGAGCAGATCCGTCGTGCTCGCAAGATCCACGAGATCCAGACCATCGAGCAGGCCAACCAGATCAAGGGCCAGCTCGAGGCGGTCAAGGTCCGTCTGGCCGTTCGTTCCGGCGACGCCGGTCGTCTCTTCGGTTCTGTGACCCCGGCCGACATCGCTTCCGCGATCAAGGCTGCTGGTGGCCCCGAGGTCGACAAGCGCCGCATCGAGCTCGGTGCGCCGATCAAGACCCTGGGCGCCCACGAGACGTCTGTGCGTCTGCACCCCGAGGTTGCCGCTAAGGTCAACATCGAGGTCATCGCGGCCTGATAGCTGCGCTCGGCTTGAACAGCTGAACGAAGGGGCCGTACCCGTTGGGGTACGGCCCCTTCGCTGTGGCTTCTCCGTGTCGGCACGGTCGAGTTCGTTTCACGTGAAACACGCTGTTTCACGTGAAACGGTCAGTGGGTCGCTCCCGTGACGACCCAGCGGCCCGAACGGGCGCGTAGCCAGAGCGTCAGCATGCGCACCGCCATCATCAGCGTCATCGCTCCCCAGAGCGCGGTGAGTCCGCCGCCGAGCACGGGGACGAGCAGCGCGATCGGAGTGAAGACCGCAAGGGTGACCACCATGGCCCAGGCCAGGTAGGGGCCATCGCCCGCTCCCATCAGCACGCCGTCCAGGACGAAGACGACGCCGCAGATCGGCTGGGAGAGCGCCACGATCACCAGGGCGGGCAGGGCAGTGTCCGTGACCGAGGAGTCGCTCGTGAACAACGGCAGGAAGGCTGGGCGTGAGATCACCACGAGCAGTCCGAGTGCTACGCCGGCCGCGATGCCCCACTCCACCATCCGACGGCAGGCGGCCCGGGCGCCCTCGGCGTCGTTGGCACCGAGATACCGTCCGATGATGGCCTGCCCGGCGATGGCGATGGCGTCCAGCGCGAAGGCGAGCAGGCTCCAGAGCGACAGGATGATCTGGTGCGCCGCGATGTCGGCGTCCCCGAGGCGGGCTGCGACAGCCGTGGCAATCATCAGAATTGCCCGTAGCGAGAGGGTGCGGACCAGGAGGGGCACTCCGGCTTGTGCCGAGGCTCTTATCCCCGCCACGTCGGGGCGCAGGGAGGCGCCGTGCTCACGGGCGCCGCGGATGACGACCACGAGGTAAGCCGCAGCCATGCCGCATTGGGCGATGACGGTGCCCCACGCGGAACCTGCGATGCCGAGGTCGGCGCCATAGACGAGGCCCGCGTTGAGCGCGGCGTTGGCGACGAAGCCTGCGACGGCAACGTAGAGGGGCGTCTTGGTGTCCTGCATGCCGCGCAGAACGCCGGTGGCGGCGAGCACGACGAGCATGGCCGGGATGCCGAGTGCCGAGATCCGTAGATAGGTGGTCGCGTAAGGAGCTGCGGTGTCCGAGGCGCCGAAGAGTTCCACGAGGAACGGAGCTGTGGGGAGGACGACTGCTATGACTGCCGCGCCGAGAAGGAGCGCCAGCCAGATGCCGTCCATGCCCTGGCGGATGGCGGCTTGTAGGTCGCCGGCTCCTACGCGTCGGGCGACGGCCGCCGTGGTGGCATAGGCGAGGAAGACGAAGACGCTGACGGCTGTCATGAGGAGGGCCGAGGCGACCCCGAGCCCGGCGAGCTGTGCGGTGCCGAGATGTCCGACGATCGCGCTGTCGACCATGACGAAGAGGGGCTCGGCGACGAGTGCGCCGAAGGCCGGGACGGCCAGTGCGACGATCTCTCGGTCGTGCTGTCGCCGGGCGGCCTTGGGAGTCGCGGGAGCCTGTGTCATGGCCACCAATCTAATCGTCCACAGGTAAGAGATGCAATGGAATAGTGACCCTTACAGACCGTCTCGTCGTGTGTGCTTCCTCGCACCGTACGAAGCGATCTTGGTCCGACTGGGGAAGTTTTTCTTCTGCACAGCCGGTGGACGGCAAACCCGCAGGTCAAGGCAGCTCCCCGGGAATCGCGCGGAGCTTGTTCACAGGGCTGTCCACCGTGTCGTGCACAGGTTTTACGGAGTTCTCCACAGCATCCGGGCCGTCGTCCACATGGCCTGTGGATAACCAGATTGGCTGACGGTGCCCGCGGGCCTACCGTAGTCCGGCGCCCGCTCCGTCTGTCGGCCGTGAAAGCGTCACAAAACCGACGTGCCAGAACCGGAGTTGGGCCTCTTATTTGTCAGTGGCGTGCCGTAGAACAGAGGGGCACGGCGAGGGTCCGCTCTGCGGACGGGAGGAGGTGGCTCGGTGAGCATTTCCGAGCCCTTGGACGATCCGTGGGCCGACAGCGGTCCCAGCGATCGTCTGCCCGCCTCCCGCCGACGCGGTGACGGTGGCCGAGCACGCGACGAGCAGCATGACCGTGGCCGGGACAACGGCGAGTGGGAAGGCGGCGGCTCGGCCTTCGAGCGGGTACCGCCGCAGGATCTTGATGCCGAGCAGTCCGTCCTCGGCGGAATGCTCCTGTCCAAGGACGCCATCGCCGACGTGGTCGAGGTCCTCAAGGGCCACGATTTCTACAAGCCCGCGCACGAGACGATCTTCCAGGCGATCCTCGACGTCTACGCCAAGGGCGAGCCGGCCGACCCCATCACCATCGCCGCCGAGCTCACCAAACGCGGAGAGATCAACAAGGTCGGCGGCGCCTCGTATCTCCACACCCTGGTCCAGACGGTGCCGACGGCGGCGAATGCCGAGTACTACGCGGAGATCGTCCATGAGCGCGCCGTGCTGCGCCGCCTGGTCGAGGCCGGCACCCGCATCACGCAGATGGGATACGCGGCCGACGACGACGTCGACGAGATCGTCAACCGCGCCCAGGCCGAGATCTATGCGGTCACTGAGCAGCGCACCAGCGAGGACTATCTGCCGCTCGGCGACATCATGGAGGGCGCGCTCGACGAGATCGAGGCCATCGGCTCCCGCAGTGGCGAGATGACCGGTGTGCCCACGGGGTTCACCGACCTCGACTCGCTCACCAACGGCCTGCACCCGGGCCAGATGATCGTCATCGCGGCACGTCCGGCCATGGGTAAGTCCACGCTCGCGCTGGACTTCGCCCGGGCGGCGTCGATCAAGCACAACCTGGCGAGCGTCATCTTCTCCCTCGAAATGGGACGCAACGAGATCGCGATGCGTCTGCTGTCGGCCGAGGCCCGTGTGGCCCTGCATCACATGCGCTCCGGCACCATGACGGACGAGGACTGGACACGCCTGGCGCGCCGGATGCCGGAGGTGTCGGCGGCTCCGCTCTACATCGACGACTCACCGAACCTGTCGATGATGGAGATCCGCGCGAAGTGCCGTCGGCTGAAGCAGCGCAACGACATCAAGCTCGTGATCATCGACTATCTCCAGCTGATGCAGTCCGGTGGTTCAAAACGATCCGAGAGCCGTCAGCAGGAGGTCTCGGACATGTCCCGTAACCTCAAGCTCCTGGCCAAGGAGCTGGAGGTCCCGGTGATCGCGCTCTCGCAGCTCAACCGTGGACCCGAGCAGCGCACCGACAAGAAACCGATGGTGTCCGACCTGCGTGAGTCCGGCTCCATCGAGCAGGACGCCGACATGGTGATCCTGCTGCATCGCGAGGACGCCTACGAGAAGGAGTCGCCCCGCGCGGGCGAGGCGGACATCATCGTGGGCAAGCACCGTAACGGTCCGACGGCGACGATCACGGTCGCCTTCCAGGGCCACTACTCGCGGTTCGTGGACATGGCGCAGACCTGATACCAGCTCTGTCATACCTCGCGGTTGACTTCACAGTCTCAGGTCCGGGCCCAGTCTCGGTCGCTTGGCGTCGACTTGGTTCGCCAACGAGCCCGTACGACTCCGGCGCTGTCGGGCATAACCGCAGTACATAGAGGCATACGTTCCCCCGCATTTACAGACAGGAGCGCGGCAGCGCGGGCTCTGGATATCCGGGCGGTCAGTTCCGGGAACTCGTCCTCGTCGGCGACGGCACTATGAGGCCGTCGTCGCCGTGCCACACGCCTTCGATGAGACCATCAGCGGGGAGGGCTCTCAGGACGGCATCGATGTCGGTGGACAGGGGTGGCCAGACAGCGAGATGGGCCCGGGGAGCCAGTCCGGCGCGAACCGGGTCGATGGTGTCGCTGGTGAGGCGGTGCCATCGTGAGGCGCCTTCCAGATACGTCTCTTCCAGGATTCCTGCATGGCCGGCGGCGACTGCCCTGCGCAGGTCTGCCCAGAAGCCGTCATCTCCGGGCCTCTGGATGTCTTGTTCTTCCTCCGCCTCGAAGGCGTACGGGGAGACGGCCAGGCGCTCTGGGAACAGCCCGAGCTCGCGGGTGCGGGCCACTGCTTCCTCGCAAGGTCGGCTGCTGCTGATGTAGAGGCACTGGTCCCACCCCACATGGACCGTGAACGTTTCCTCCGCCTCCAGCCGGCACCAGGCACCGCTGTCTCGCAGCATGACCCGCACCAACTCCAGCGCGATATCGAGCGGCACCTGTGCCCCGTCGTGGAAGCCGGCCTGGCCGGACGGGAAGAGCCCTTCCAGCCCGAAACCGTCTACGGGAGGCTCGACACCGAAGTGCGCGAGGGACGGAATCTGCGGTTCGCGTACGACGAGGTGATCGACGCCGGTGTCCGCGGCGAAGGCAGCGACCGCCTGAAGGTAGGCCGCCTCGACCTCGCCATGGTCGCTGACAGTGTCCTCGGGACCGGTGGAATGACCCTGTTCGCCGCTGTCAGCGGGGTCGTACATTCCGCACAGGCCCGACGCCACGGAAAGGTGGTGGACTGGGGCATGACGATTTCCCAGGATGAGTTGCTCCCCGCCACGCGTCGGGCACTGCTGCACCGCATCGCCGTGGCCCAGGCCGAAGGGCGTGCCCCCTCGTTGGTCGCCGCGGTCGTACGGGACGGCAGAGCCGTGTGGCATGGCTCGCGCACCTCGATGGAGGGGCACGCGCCGGATGAGAATGTGCAGTACCGAATCGGTTCGATCACTAAGACCTTCACCGCCGTTCTCGTCCTGCGGCAGCGTGACGAGGGCCTGCTCGACCTCGGTGACCCGCTGGAGAAACATCTGCCGGGCACGGACGCGGGGGAGGCCACCGTTGCCGAACTGCTCGCACACACCAGTGGGTTGGCGGCCGAGTCGCCGGCGCCGTGGTGGGAACGGACCTCCGGATCACTGCGGCCCGAGCTCTCCGACGTTCTGGGTGAGCAGCCCTTCCTGCATCCGTCCGGGCGCCGGTTCCACTACTCGAATCCCGGCTACACGCTGCTGGGTGCGCTGGTCGAGAAGCTGCGTGGGGCTCCATGGGAGGAGGTACTCCGGCGTGAAGTGATCGAACCCCTGGGCCTGAAGCGCACGAGTACGCGACCGCAGGCACCCCACGCGGGAGGCTGGGCCGTGCATCCTTGGGCCGATGTGATGCTTCCCGAGCCCATCGAAGATCTCGGACGGATGGCACCGGCTGGTCAACTGTGGTCCACCACCGACGACTTGGCACGGTTCGCCGTCCTCCTGGCCGGCGGCGACGACCGGGTGCTGAGCGCTGAGTCCGTGCGGGAGATGCGGACCCCTGCGGCGCCGCCCGAAGCCGCCGACGTGGTGGAGGGCGCGGCGTACGGCCTGGGGATGCAGATCCAGTACCGGGACGGACGGCTCCTCGTGGGGCATGGCGGGTCATTGCCGGGCTTCCTGGCGAGTCTGACCATCAGCGTGGAAGACGACGTCGCGGCCGTCGTGCTGGCCAACTGCACCTCCGGACCACTGGTCTCCCTCGTCGCCGCCGACCTCGTCCGTATCGTCGCCGAGGCCGAGCCGCGTATTCCCGAGTCGTGGCGGCCGATGCCTGAGGTCGATGCGGAGGTCCTGGAGTTGGCGGGCCAGTGGTACTGGGGAACACACCCCTTCGCCCTACGGCTGACCTCCGACGGACTCGTCTCGCTGGAGCCGCTGTCCGGCAAGGGGCGCCGCTCGCGTTTCCGTCCCAACGGCGACGGCACATGGACGGGCCTGGAGGGCTACTACGCCAGCGAGCTCCTGAAGGCCGTACGGCGGCCGGACGGGGCGCTGGACCATCTGGACCTCGGGTCGTTCGTCTTCACGCGTCAGCCGTATGACGAGGGGGCCGCGGTACCGGGAGGTGTGGATCCCGACGGGTGGCGGGGCAGCAGCTCCTTCTGAGGGTCTGGCGAGTGCGCCTGTTTCACGTGAAACAGGCGCACTCACCGTTTCACAACTGGATCTTGAAGCCTACGTGTGAGGCCGTGAAACCGAGCCGCTCATAGAAGCGGTGGGCGTCCGTACGGCTCTTGTCGGAGGTCAGCTGCACCAGCTGGCAGTTCTGCCGACGGGATTCCTCGATCGCCCACTCGATGAGCTGTGTGCCCAGGCCGCTGCCTCGCTCGTCGGCGTGGATGCGTACGGCTTCGATGATCGACCTGGTGGAGCCGCGCCGCGACAGCCCGGGAATGACCGTGAGCTGGAGTGTGCCGACGACACGGCTCTCGCGGACGGCGACGACCAGGTGCTGGTTCGGGTCACTGCTGAGCCGCTCCAGTGCGGCCATGTAGGGGCTCAGGTCGTCCGGTGACTCACGCTGGGCACCCAGTGGATCGTCCGCGAGCATCGCGACGATCGCGGGAATGTCATCGGCCACAGCGGGGCGTATCTCAAGATCTCCCATGCCCGCAGCCTATGCGGGAGCCGGGAGCCGGGAGCCGGGAGCCGGGAGCCGGGAGCGACTCGACGACCCGTACCAGCGGGGCCAGTTCGGGATTCTTCGCGGCTTCGTCGAGGGCCTCGCGCAACGCGGCCTCGTTGGTGGGGCGTGCCTCTTCGAGGAGTTCGAGGCGCGCTCGATGTGCGCCTCGATCCTCCTGTGCAGCAGGGAGAGGGCGCACCAGCCCTGGGTGACGGCGGTGAGCGCGGGGTCCGTGGCGGTCATGGCGCCGGTGTCCTCCGTCCCGGTGTGGTCAAGGTAGAGCAGAACTGCAATTGCCTGCGCTTGCAAATATGCCGCGTACGCAAGTATTGTCTCCAAGCGTAAAGCGCTCCTGCAATCTCTTGGGAAGGTGTACCCCTTCATGCCTCTCGCGCTTTTGGCCCTCGCGATCGGGGCCTTCGGAATCGGAACGACCGAGTTCGTGATCATGGGCCTGCTGCCCGAGGTCGCGGGCGACTTCGGGGTCTCCATCCCCACTGCCGGGTTCCTGGTGACCGGCTACGCGCTCGGCGTGGTGCTCGGCGCTCCTTTGATGACCGTGCTCGGCACCAAGGTCTCCCGCAAGCGGATGCTGATGCTGCTGATGGGGCTGTTCATCGTCGGCAACCTGCTGTCCGCTGTCGCTCCCGCTTTCGCCGTCATGCTGATCGGCCGTGTGGTCGCCTCGCTCGCCCACGGTGCCTTCTTCGGCATCGGCTCGGTCGTGGCGGCCGACTTGGTCGCCCCGGACAAGAAGGCCGGGGCCATCGCGATGATGTTCACCGGCCTGACCGTGGCCAATGTCGTCGGCGTCCCGCTGGGCACGTTCGTCGGGCAGTCCGTCGGCTGGCGCGTCACCTTCGGCATCGTCGCCGCCCTCGGCTTGGTCGGCCTGGCGGGTATCGCCAAGCTCGTCCCGGACATGCCCAAGCAGCAGGGCGTACGCCTGCGCCACGAGCTCGCCGCCTTCAAGAACGCCCAGGTCCTGCTCGCCATGGCGATGACGGTCCTGGGGTTCGGCGGCGTCTTCGCGGCCATCACCTACATCGCGCCGATGATGACTCATGTCGCCGACTTCGCCGACGGCTCCGTCACCTGGCTACTGGTCCTGTTCGGGCTCGGTATGGTCGGCGGCAACCTGGTCGGCGGCAAGTACGCCGACCGCGCGCTGATGCCCATGCTGTACGTCTCGCTGGGCGCTCTCGCCGTCGTGCTCGCGCTCTTCACGGTCACCGCGCAGAACAAGATCCTCGCGGCGGTCACGATCGCGCTGATCGGAGCCCTGGGCTTCGCCACCGTCCCTCCGCTGCAGAAGCGCGTCCTCGACCAGGCGCACGGCGCCCCCACGCTGGCCTCGGCCGTGAACATCGGCGCCTTCAACCTCGGTAATGCCCTGTCCGCCTGGCTAGGGGGTCTCGTCATCGGGGCCGGATTCGGCTACACGTCCCCCAACTGGGTCGGCGCCGCCCTCGCCGCCGCCGCGCTGCTTCTCGCGTTCCTCTCGGCCGCACTGGAGCGCCGCGACAGAGCATCCACCAGCGCCGTCGTCACGGGCACCACGCCCGCCGAACAACGAGCCGTCGTACACCACTGAGCCGAGCCCTGTGCGGGGACAGGGCCGCCCCCTCACGAACGGCCCCTCTGCCGTCCACCTCAGCACCACCCTGCAAGGAGAACTCCCGATGAGCACTGCCACCGTCACCGTCCCCCTGACCACCCAGGACGCCGACGTCCTCGTCGCCGCCGCTCACCAGGCTGCCGAGGCCTCCCGGGTGACCGTCAGTGTCACCGTCCTGGACGCCGGAGGCCATCTGCTCGCCTTCCGGAGGGACGACCGAGCCGTGCTGATCTCCGGTGAGACCAGCACTCGCAAGGCCTACACGGCACTCCAGCTCGACGCCCCCACCGCAGACCTCGTCGACGCAGTACAGCCCGGTGGCCTCTTCCACACCCTGCCCACCGCGCTCGATCGGCCCCTGCTCTTCATCGCGGGCGGTGTGCCGATCCGTCGAGACGGCCGACTGATCGGCGCCATCGGGGTCGGCGGTGGCGCACCCGAGCAGGACCACCGCTTCGCGACGGCTGCGATCGAGGCACTCGGCTGACAGCACCGCCCTATCGCGGACGAAGCGCCGGTTCCCCGAAATGGGACCGGCGCTTCGTGTGGGGTTTAGCCCCCAGCAGCGTGACTCAGCCCGCAGCTGCCTGCGTCAGCCCGCCGCCACCGTCAGCGGAGCGAATCGCCGGGTCCAGTCACCGGGCAGTTCCGAGATGCCGTACGTCATGACCGCGTTGAAGGCGACGGAGGCCAGACCATGCTCCTTAGCCCAGGCCAGCAACTCCTCGTGGCGCACGTCGATATCGGTGCGCAAGGGGCGGTCGGTGTGGGCGGCGAGGGAGGCGATGAGTGCCTTCGCGGTAGCAGTGTCGTGGGCGATCAGCGGGCCTACGACCTGTGTGTCCATGTTGGGCCAGGCGCCCGCGTAGCCGACGATCCGGCCGTTGGCCTCGGCGACGCGCAACTGGTCGGTGAAAGCGGGGAGCCGCGTGATGATGTGCGTGCGGTCGGCGCCGAACACCTCTTCGTCGAGCCGCACGATCGCGGCCAGGTCCTCGGCGGTCGCCGCGCGTGTGGCGACGTCAGGTACCGAGGGACCACGGCGGAAGTGCCCGCGCAGCATCTCCGCCCGGCCGGTGGCCTTGAAGCCGAGTTCCTCGTAGAGCGGTCGGCCGTTCGGCGTCGCATGCAGTGTCAGCGGGGTCGTGCCCATCGCGGAGATGACGTGACGCATCAGCCGGCGTCCGATGCCCCGTCGGGCGTGCCGCTCGGCGACCAGGACCATGCCGATGGCCCCCAGGTCCGGACGGCCCTGAGGCCCGTACTCCGTGACCACACAGGCGCTGACGAGCCCGCCGTCGGGGTCGTCGATGCCGTATCCCCTCCCGGCGGTGAGGAGGAATCCCCACTTGTGTTCCTCACGGGGCCAACCCCGATCCTCGGACAAGTCAGCGCAGGCGGTGAGGTCGCGATGCGTCAGACGGCGGATGGGCAGAGCGGCGAGGGAAGGAGTCGGCACGCAGGTCAGGCTGTCTGACGACTGCCCTGGTCGTCCAGCCGTTTCCGGGGAGACGTACGAGCTTTTGGCCATCTCATGAGCCACCGCACAGCGTGGCGACCGACGCTGGGTGTTTCACGTGAAACATGGACGAACGACGAGCGTCCATCAGTAGGCGCCCATCAGGTGCGTACGGTGAGCGTTCGTCGAGACGCGGGAGCGACAGCCCATCCGATTAGCCTCAAGGCCCCTGGCGAGACTTCACCTCTTCGACCTCCAACGCACTCTGGGCGGGTCTCACTGAGGCTCATGTTGTGGCCGCCTTCGAAAGTGCTCCTTGGTTGGCCCGGATCCGTGATGTCTGGGCGGAGATCAGGGGAGAGGGCGACTACTGCGCCGTCCTATCCCTTTCACCCTCCTTCTTCGTGGAGCGGCTGACGGACTGGGGAGCGCACGCGGCGTACGGTTTCCGCTTTCCAGCCGTGCCGTTCAGCCAGCCTGTGGACCGTCAGGCGTGCTCAGCGCGGCGGCAAAGGTCCGTATCGCCGACCGGCTGGCCGGACTCGCGACCCACTCCTACATAGGGACGGATCTGTGGGAAGCCTATGAATTGGTGCGCATCAGCCGGTAATTGAAGGATCTACGCGTTCGCCGCCTGCCCCAATTCGTGAGAGAGGAAGGGGGGACTTGTGATCGGGGCGTCGGCCGGTAGGGTCGACTCCGGTTCGTTTCCGAGCTGTGATCCAGACTCCCAGCGCGGACCGGCCGCAAGGTAACGCAGCCTAACGGGACGGAGAGATCGAAGACCCGCATTCTCGGGTATTGCGGCCAAGGCGCCCACTCGCGGTGGGAGGCTTCGGTGAGAGCACTGCGGCCAATGTCACACTCTTATCTTACTTGTCCGTACTGAGTGTGAATACGGGTTGAATGTGGCCGTATTGGTCACGGCAACGAACGGGGAGAAGCAAGCCGTCACGGGGGAAGCAGGCACCTTCCAACCGAGGAAGTGCGCAGACCGACCGAAAGATGTTCGAGGCGAGGCACACCATGGACGCTCCGACCACCACGTCGGCCGACAACGGCACTTCCGGCGGCGGGGGCGGCTGGTTCACGCCGCGCAAGCAGCCGGCGACGACTCCGAGCGCTGAACAGGAGACGGCCGAGGGTCGCCGCCTGGCCGCGATGCGTCCGGTCGGCAGGACGGCCACAGGCGCGGGCATGGCCTCGCCGACCCAGGACGGCACACAGCCCGTCACGACGGACGGCCCGGCCGAGCAGGCCCCCGCGGACGCCGGCTCGGATCCCGGCACACCGGCCCCCGCCGCGCACCCCGCACCGGAACGAGGCGCACCGGCCGCGACACCGCCTCCCGCCACCTCTGCCCCGAGCTACATGTCGCCGCCCCCGCTGTTCACGCCGGCGTCCGCCTCGGCCACAGGCCAGCCGACGTCAGCCCGTGGCCCGGCTCCGGGGCGGTCCTCCACCCTTGCACCGCCTCCGGGCCAGTCCTCGGCTGCTGCCGCGGCACCAGACCAAGAGCCGCCGGCCTCAGTCTTCGCCCCGACTCAGACTCCAGGCCAGGCGCCTCCCGCCCCAACCCAGGCCACCACAACCCACTCGGCGATATCGGGCCTCACTTCCATCTCCCCGCTCTCCCCGCCACTGCACGTTCCGGCGCAGCGCCCCGCCCCGCCTCAAGCCGCTTCTCCGGACGCCATCCTGATCCGCCGGACGATGGCTGAGGTCGGCCCCGTCGCCGACAAGGTCACCTCGTACTTCTACGCGCTGCTCTTCGTACGCCACCCCGATCTGCGCTCCCTGTTTCCGGCCGCGATGGACACCCAGCGGGACCGGCTGCTCAAGGCCCTTCTCACAGCGGCGGAGCACATCGACAACAAGCCCGTCCTCATCGAGTACCTGCAGAACCTCGGTCGCGGCCACCGCAAGTACGGCACCCGGGCCGAGCACTACCCGGCCGTCGGAGAGTGCCTCATCGGCGCGCTGAGCAAGTACGCCGACGGCGTCTGGGACGCGGAGATGGAGGCCGCCTGGGTCCGGGCGTACACGACGATCTCGCAGGTCATGATCGACGCTGCGGCGGCGGACGAACTACGCGCCCCCGCCTGGTGGTACGCGGAGGTCGTGGCGCACGACCTCCGGACCCGGGACATCGCGGTCGTCACCGTCCGCCCCGACCAGCCCTATCCCTTCCTCGCCGGGCAGTACACGAGCGTGGAGACGCCCTGGTGGCCGCGGATCTGGCGGCATTACTCCTTCGCCTCCGCGCCCCGCTCCGACGGCCTGCTGACGTTCCATGTGAAGGCCGTGCCCGCCGGTTGGGTCTCCAACGCGCTGGTGCACCGAGCCCGGCCGGGGGACATCATCCGGCTCGGCCCGCCGGCCGGTTCGATGACCGTGGACCACACCACGGACAGTGGTCTGCTCTGCCTGGGCGGAGGAACCGGCATAGCGCCCATCAAGGCGCTGATCGAGGATGTCGCCGAGCACGGCGAACGGCGACCGGTCGAGGTCTTCTACGGCGCCCGCAGCGATACGGACCTGTACGACATCGACACGATGCTCCGACTCCGACAGTCCCACCCGTGGCTTCAGGTCCGCCCGGTGGTGGACCGGGACGGACTTCTCCAGCTACCCGATGCCATACGGGAGTACGGACCCTGGACCGAGTACGACGCCTACGTCTCCGGACCGCCGGGCATGATCCGCAGCGGTGTGGACGCGCTGAGAGACAGCGGCATCCCGTCCGAGCGCATACGGCATGACTCGGTGGAGGAACTCGTCGCCACCGGTAGCTGACCTTCGGTTGGATCAGCCCAGGTCGGGGGCGTGCATCGCGCGTACGCCCTCGATGTTCCCGTCCAGGTAGTGCCGCAGCGACAGCGGTACGAGATGAACCGAGGCGATCCCGACCCGAGTGAACGGCACCCGCACGATCTCGTACTCGCCTATGGGCTCGTCCACCTCGGGCCCGTGCCGCAAGGACGGGTCCATGGACTCCAGGCGGCAGACGAAGAAGTGCTGCACCTTCACACCGGTCGCGCCGCCGTCGTCGCCGATGTGCTCGACGGTGTCGACGAAGCAGGGCACCACGTCGACGATCTTGGCGCCGAGCTCCTCGTACACCTCGCGGTGCAGGGCGTCGACGACAGTCGCGTCCGTCGGCTCGACCCCGCCCCCGGGCGTGAGCCAGTAGGGATCCACACCGGGCTTGGTGCGCTTGATCAGGATCAGGTCATCGCCGTCCAGGAGGACGGCGCGGGCGGTGCGCTTGACCACGGGTCGGACGGTCATGGGAGAAATGTGGCCCCGCTGGTTCCACGTGAAACATCGCGAAACGTCACCGGTCGAGCTCGCGCTGTGATGGTCGCGGATCCCTGGCTCAGACCCTGCCCAATGCCTAGCTCAGAGCCTGCCCAATGCCTAGCTCAGAGCCTGTCGAATGCCCAGCTCAGGCCCTGTCGAACCGCCCTGCCCGGGCCCATCGAAAGCCGTATCAGGCCCACTCCGTAGCAGCCCGCAGCAGCCACTCATGAGCCCGCGCGATATGCGGCATCGCCAGCGTGCCGGTGCGGACCACCAGGAAGTAAGTCCGCAGCGGCGGCACCGGCGGATCGTGCAGGGCGACGACGTCACCGCGCTTCAGCGCGGCCGCGCACAGATAGCGGGGCAGCACCGCGAGGCCGGCCCCCGCGACCGCGCAGGCGAGGACCGCGCGCAGGTCAGGGACGATCACGGTGCCCGGGGCGGCGGGACGGGAGTCGTAGACCGAAGCCCAGTAACGGGAGACGAACGGGAGGGACTCGTGCACTTCCACCACCGGAACCTCCTCCAGCGCGTGCGCTCCCTTGTGCCGCAGCTGCCCCGCTCCGATTCGGTCGACCCAGCGGGGAGCGGCGACAAGCATGTGCTCCTCGTCGCAGAGCGGAGTCGCGGTGAGCAGCGCGCCGCGTGGACGGGCCGTACTGATGGCCAAATCATGATGCCCGGCGGCGAGCCCTTCCAGGGTCTCCTCGGCGTTGCCGAAGGACGCGCGCAGGGCGAATCCCTGGCTGTCCTCGCCGGTCAGTTCGGTGAGCGCGGGCAGGGCTCGCTCGGCGGTGAACTCGGGAGGGCCGGCCAGGTGCAGGGTTCGTAACGAGGACTCGTCGTCGAGGCCGGTCTCGGCTATCTCCACCAGGGCGTCGAGATGCGGCGCGGCCTTGTGCGCGAGTTCATCGCCGATGGTCGTCGGCGTCACCCCGCGGGCCTGCCGCAGGAACAGGGGGCGGCCCAGCTGCCGTTCGAGGGTGCGTATCTGCGAGGTCACGGCCGGCTGCGACAGCCCGAGCAGCGCGGCGGCACGGGTGAAGGAGCCGGCCCGGTGCACGGTCACAAAGGTGCGCAACAAGGCCAGATCCATGCGACACCCTCCCCTTCCCCGCCCTTCTCCCCACCCCCAGGGCAGGGCCCAACTATAAATAAGTCGATAGGTCGCTGTCGCTACTGTGATTGGACACTGACAGAGAGTCAACTAGCCTTGTTCGCGCGGTTCTTCGCGCGCGGAACCGAGGGCGGTCCGAGCCACGAGGGGGGAGGCTCGGACCGCCCGTTCGACGTATGCGGACACCGACTGATGCAGGTAAAGCCCCGCTCACCGCGCTGACTCTTCCAGCGCACTCAGCACATCCGCCACCAGATCCTCGGGATCCTCCGCGCCGACCGACATGCGAATGAATCCCTCCGGTACGGCGTCGCCGCCCCAACGTCCCCGACGTTCGGCCGTGGAGCGCACGCCGCCGAAGCTGGTCGCGTCGTCGACGAGTCGCAGGGCATCCAGGAAACGCTCGGCACGCGCGCGCGTGGGCAGCGTGAAGGACACCACGCAGCCATAGCGCCGCATCTGCTGGGAGGCGATCGGGTGCGAGGGGTCGCCGGCCATCCCCGGATAGCGCACCCCGAGCTCCTCCGGCCAGTCCCGCAGCGCCTCGGCGACCGCCAGGGCACTGGCGTTCTGCCGCTCGACACGCAGATGGAGCGTGGCGAGGGAACGGTGCGCCAGCCAGGCCTCCATGGGTCCCGGAATCGCCCCGGCGATCTTGCGCCAGCGCCGTACGGCGGCCATGGCCTCGGTGTCGCGGCCGGTGACGTATCCCAACAGCACGTCGCCATGTCCCGTCAGTTGCTTGGTGCCGCTGGCCACCGAGAAGTCGGCTCCGAGCTCCAGCGGCCGCTGCCCGAGCGGCGTGGCGAGCGTGTTGTCGACGGCGACGAGGGCGCCACGCGCGTGGGCCTCCGAAACGAGCCGCCGGATGTCGCACACGTCCAGGCCGGGGTTCGACGGGGTCTCGAGCCACAGCAGCTTCGCGCCGTCCAGGACGCCGAGCTGGGCGTCCCCGCCGGTCGGCGCCGTGCGCACCTCGATGCCGTACGCCTCCAGCTGTGCGCGCACGAGGGGCAGCGCCTGGTAGCCGTCGCTGGGCAGGACGACCGCGTCCCCGGTCCGCAGTTGGGAGAAGAGCACCGACGAGATGGCGGCCATGCCCGAGGCGAAGACCAGCGTCTCCACGCCGTCCTCCCCTGGCGCCTCCAACTCGCCGACGGCGCGCTCCAGGTGGGCCCAGGTGGGGTTCTCGTCACGGCCGTAGGTGTACGGCCCCGTGGGCTCGCCCGGCAGGTGGTAGTGGGCGGCGAAGACCGGGCCCGGAAGGGTCGGCTCATACTTGGCCGGCTCGGGCAGGCCGGCCCGGACCGCGCGTGTGCCGTCTCCGTCGCCGGAAGCCGTCCCCCGCGCCTGTGGGCCGCTCATGCCGCGTGTCCTTCCACCTGCTCGCGGACCGCTGCGAGCAGGCCTGTGCTTGCCGCCTCCACCATCTCGAGGCACTCCTCGAAGCCGTCCCTGCCGCCGTAGTACGGGTCCGGCACGTCCAGGTCCTCGCCCGCGGAACCAGAAGGGGCCTGCGAAGAACTCGCCGACGGGTGGGCGTAGGAACGCAGCAGCCGCACCTTCGCCGCGTCCTCCGGCGAGGGCGCGAGGCGGCGCAGGGCCTTGAGATGGCCGGTGTCGAGAGCGATGACGAGGTCGAGATGGGCGAACCAGGACCGCTGGAACTGCCGGGCGGTGTGGCGGCTGTCGTAGCCGTGCTCCTCGAGGACGGAGACGGTGCGCGGGTCGGCCGGGTCGCCCTCGTGCCAGCCGCCGGTGCCGGCGCTGTCGACCTCGACCACAGAGCCGAGCCCGGCCTCCTCCACGCGGGCGCGGAAGACGGACTCGGCCATCGGCGAGCGGCAGATGTTGCCGGTACAGACGAAGCAGACGCGGTAGGTCATCGGATGCTCAGTCCCCGTCGGGCAGGACGACGTTGAGCGCCCAGGAGACGATCGAGATGATCAGGCCGCCGAGGACGGCCGTCCAGAAGCCCTCGACATGGAAGCTCAGGTCGAGCTTGTCGGCGAACCACGAGGTCAGCAGCAGCATCAGCGCGTTGACGACCAGCGTGAACAGGCCGAGCGTCAGGATGAGCAGCGGCAGGCTCAGCAGCTTGACTATCGGCTTGACCAGGAAGTTCACCACACCGAAGATCAGCGCGACGAGGAGCAGGGTGCCGATCTTCTTGCCCGTGCTGTCACCGGTGAGGGTGATCTTGTCGAGCAGCCAGACGGCGACCGCCAGGGCGCCCGCGTTGGCGATCGTCTTGACTACGAAATTCTTCATGTGTCTGATCGTGGCAGACGACATCGGCCATGAGCACCGGGACAAGGGCGGACGACAGCGATGAAGGCATTCCGGCTTGACGAACTGGAGGCGGAGCGCGCCGCCAACGAGGGCGCCTACCTGCAGTTTCTGCGGGAGCGGAACATGTCGGTCGGCCTCTACGCGCTCAACGCCGGCGAGCACGATCCACAGAAGCCGCACAACCAGGACGAGGTCTACTTCGTTGTGAGCGGACGTGCCCAGATCACCGTCGGCATGGAGACCACGCAGGTGGCGCGCGGCAGCGTGGTGTACGTGCCGGCCGGGGTCGCCCACAAGTTCCACCACATCAGCGAGGATCTGCGGGTGCTCGTGGTGTTCTCTCCGCCCGAGAGCTGACCTTTGGCCTCGGGGTTCCCTAGGGGATCGATCAGGGGAGGACAAGGGCTGCGAGGCCCCCGCGCGGGCACCTGCCCGTCCTAGCATCGAGTGCAGGGAATCAGCAGATTCGAAGCAACAGGACCCGGCACATGACGGCCGGAGAGGTGAGGACGAGGGCGATGCGTGAGATCTTCGCAGGACTGCCGTGGTGGGTGAAGTGGATCGCGGTGCCGGTTATCGCCCTGGTCGTGTTCGGCGGGTTGATCGCCAACGTCGTCGGGTTCGTCATCGGACTGCTCTTCAAGGTGCTGGTCTTCGTGGCCCTGGTCGGTGGACTGATCTACGTCGTACGGAAGTTCACGTCGAGCTCCTCGTCGCGCAGCGACTGGTGAGGGTCGTGGGGACAGGGAGGCGGTAACAGGAATCGCCGCTTCCCTCGGCCGAGGGAAGTTTTCCGGGCAGGGCGTCTGTGAGCGGTGGCGGACGAATAGAGTCCGGAAATCGACGCGGGGACGACCCCGCGAGCGGCGTGCACCCCCTCCCGTGTTCCCCCGCACGGGCTCCCCCCTCGCGCTCAGGGAGTGACCCTTGGCCACGGTTGACACCGCACCCTCAGAACCCCACGCACCTGTCGGACGGCCGCCTTCCTCCGGTCCCCAGGTCCCGCGGCAGGCGTCCCCGAGACCCCCCGAGCAGCCGCACTCCGCGACGCTCATCGGATCCGTCCAACGTGCGATGCGCCTGCTGGAATGCGTCGCCGGACACGAGTACGGCGCTCCCGCCAAGCAACTCGCCCGCGAGACGGGCCTGGCGCTGCCCACCGCATACCACCTGCTGCGCACCCTCGTGCATGAGGGCTATCTGTGCCGCGACAGAGGGCTGTTCTTCCTGGGCGAGGCCGCTGTGCGGCTGAGCAGCAGCGGAGCCGAGCAGAAACGTCGCAGCACGGTCACCGACGCGCTCGCCCACTGCCGTGACGCCCTGGGCCTACCCGTGTACTACGCCCTGTACCGCGACGGCGAGATCGAGGTCATGGGCGTCTCGGACACCCCGGGCAATCCGGCAGTCGAGGAATGGGCCGACTTCCGCGAGACCGGCCACGCGCATGCCATCGGCCAGTGCCTGCTCTCCCAGATGGACGAGGACGCGCGCCTGGACCATCTCGACCGCCACCCTGTACAGGCCATCACCCCGTACACCGTCCGCGACAGCCGCACCCTGCTCCGCCGCCTCGAACGCATTCGCCGGATGGAGCCGGTTACCGAGCGCCAGGAGTACGCGCTGGGCACGGTGTGTGCGGCGATCCCGATCACGGTGGGCAGTACGGCCGCGACGATCGCCATTTCCCTGCCCGTCCATCAGGCCGATCGGCTGCTGCCGGCGGCACGTCAGCTGCAGGACGAGGTCGGGCGGCTCCTGGGGTCACTCTCGATCTCTATCAGTATGTGAAAACTCACTCCTTGTGATCTCTCGTGTACGTTCAGCAAGATTCCACAGTGTCGGGGTCCGTTCCCGGCCAGTCGAAGGCAAACGACGGGGTAGGCGATGCGCGAGTCCGTACAGGCAGAGGTCATGATGAGCTTTCTCGTATCCGAGGAGCTTTCCTTCCGCATCCCGGTGGAGCTGCGCTACGAGACCTGTGATCCCTATGCCGTACGGCTGACCTTCCACCTGCCCGGCGACGCCCCGGTGACCTGGGCTTTCGGCCGCGAGCTGCTGGTCGACGGGGTCGGCAGGCCGTGTGGGGAGGGGGACGTACGGGTCTCGCCGACCGGTTCCGAGACGCTCGGAGACGTGCTGATCAGGCTTCAGGTCGGCGCCGACCAGGCGCTGTTCCGCTCCTCGGTGGCACCGCTCGTGGCCTTCCTCGACCGCACGGACAAGCTGGTGCCGCTCGGGCAGGAGGGCGCGCTCGCCGACTTCGACGCCCATCTCGACGAGGCCCTGGACCGCATCCTGGCGGAGGAGCAGAGCGCGGGTTGAGGTGTCACGGCGGCCAGGAGGGGTGGCGTAACGCTTCGCCGGGCGCAAACGGCGTGCATGGGAGTGTTTCCTCGCGGGCGTGCTTCGCGTTGCACCGGATGGGCCAGGCGGGCGACGGCGGATCGGCGGATGTTCCCCTCACGGCTTCCGCCGCCATCTCGCCGGATCCAACGTCGCCTCAGGGCCCACGTCGTCGCCTCACTGCCGCCCACAACGCCGTATCACGGCCTCCGCCGCCGTCTCAACGCTTCCGCCGCCGTCCCCGCCCTCCGCGCCCAGGAGCCGGCTGTGCGCCCGCTGGGACCGGCTGGGTGCCCGTAGACGCCGTCCCCTTCTCCGGCCTGTCGGCCGCGACCATCAGGGCCGCGAGAGCCGTGGTGACCGGTACCGAGGCGACCAGGCCGATGGAGCCCACGAGGGTGCGCACGATCTCCTCCGCCACCAGCTCACTGTTGGCGACGGTGCCCACGCCGCTCTGCGCGATCGAGAAGAGCAGCAGCAGAGGCAGCGCGGCGCCCGCGTAGGCGAGGACGAGGGTGTTGACGACGGACGCGATGTGGTCGCGGCCGATGCGGATGCCCGCGCGGTACAGTCCGCGCCAGCCCATCGTCGGGTTGGCCTCGTGCAGTTCCCAGACGGCGGACGTCTGGGTGACCGTCACGTCGTCGAGGACGCCGAGCGAGCCGATGATGATGCCGGCGAGCAGCAGACCGCTCATGTCGATCGACGGATACAGCCCGTGAATGAGGCCGGTGTTGTCGTCGATGTTGCCGGTGAGCGCGGCCCAGTCGATGAACACCGAGCCGAGGACGCCGATCAGTAACAGCGAGATCAGTGTGCCGAGCACCGCCACCGATGTACGTGCCGAGAGGCCGTGGCACAGGTAGAGGGCGATCAGCATGATGGCACTCGACCCCACGACCGCCACGACCAGCGGGTTCGAGCCCTGCAGGATCGCGGGCAGGATGAAGAAGTTGAGCAGCAGGAAGCTGATGGCCAGCGAGATCAGCGCCATCACGCCCCGCATCCGCCCGACGAGCACGACGGCGAGGGCGAAGATGCCGGCGAGTACCGCCAACGGAACGCGCCGGTTCACGTCGGTGACCGAGTACTGCAGGTCCTTGGGCGCCGAGGGCTCATAGGCGACCACGACCTCTTGGCCCTCGTGCAACTGCCGTGACTGGTCGGGCTGGACGATCTCCGTGAACGTACGGCCCTTGTCCGTGCCGGTGTCGACGCGGATTGTCGCCTTCTTGCAGGTGCCGTTCTCCTGCTGCACGGCGGAAGAACCCTCGGCGGTGGAAGTGTCACCGGTCGGGGGCACCCCTGAGGCGCCCACGTCCTTGCAGTTCACCTCGACCACCTTGGTGACCGTGGCCTGCTGTGTCTGCCGGTCGAAGCCCACGCCCGTGCGCTCGTGCGGCGGGGCACCGCCCGGCCACAGCACCGCGAGCCCCACCACCACAGCCGCCGCGAACGGAATCAGGATCGCTGCGATGACCTTGCGCAGGTGCTGGGAGACGGGCGCCGCAGGACCGTGGGCGTGACTGTGCGAGTGCCCGTACCCGCCACCGTCGCCGCCGCCGTGCGATCCGCCGGATCCGGGCCCGTGTCCATGACCACCACCGGAATTGTGCCCATGCCCGCCACCCGGGCCGGGTTCCTGCCCCGGTGAGCCACCGGATTCGGAGCCGTGCTCGTGGGCGTCACCGGAAGCTGGACGGTGCTCGTACGCTCCACCAGGTCCCGTATCCCGCCCGTGCCCGCCGCCAGGTCGGCTCCCGGGCTCGTGCATCCCACTGGCCCCGGGACCGTGTTCGTGCCAGCCGCCGTTTCCAGCGGCGTGATCGTCGCGGGCGTCTCCCAGGCCACGGCCGTATCCGCCGTCGTATCGTGCTCCGGGAATCCCCGAACCCCGGCCGTCTGCACGGCCGTTGCCCCGCGCGGGGCCGTTTCCGGCGCCGGATCCGCGGGGCCGCTCGGGCGGTGGGTACGGAGGTTCATGCGTCGTGGTCACCGACCGATCATCGCAAGAACGACCGGGGCCCTCTGTTCAGCGCGCCCGAATTGACGCTAGCGTGGTGCCACCTTTGTACACGCGGGAGCTCGGAGCACCGGGCTGAGAGGGCGCTGACCTCCGTCCCAGCGATGTTTCACATGAAACATCACCCATCGCGAGTGATGTTTCACACGAAACGTCGGCAGACGGAAACCGCTGCGTCGACCGCCGAACCTGTTACCGGGTAATGCCGGCGTAGGGAGTAGGTCTCATGACCAACAAGGACGCACGCACGCCTGCCTCCGTCCAGGACGAGAAGTCCCAGGAGGCCGGGAAGTCCATCGGCTGGCACAAGGCGTATGTCGAGGGCTCACGCCCCGATCTGCGGGTGCCGGTCCGCCAGGTGCACCTCACCAACGGGCAGTCGGTCACGCTGTACGACACGTCAGGCCCGTACACCGATCCACTCGCCGACACCGACGTCCGCAGGGGCCTGCCCCCGCTACGGGAGAACTGGATCATCGCCCGCGGCGACACCGAGGAGTACGCGGGCCGTCCCGTCCGTCCCGAGGACGACGGGATCAAGCACACCTCGCCCCGGGGCGGTCTGCGCAACCTCGACGCGGTCTTCCCCGGACGGCCGCGTCAGCCGCGTCGCAGCCGTGACGGCAAGGCGGTCACGCAGCTCGCCTACGCGCGCCGCGGCGAGATCACCCCCGAGATGGAGTACGTGGGCATCCGGGAGAACGTTTCTCCCGAGGTGGTCCGCGAGGAGATCGCGGCGGGCCGTGCGGTGCTGCCCGCCAACGTCAACCACCCGGAGATCGAGCCGATGATCATCGGCAAGCGTTTCCTGGTGAAGGTCAATGCCAACATCGGCAACTCCGCGGTCACCTCCTCCATCGAGGAGGAGGTCGAGAAGATGACCTGGGCGACCCGCTGGGGCGCCGACACGGTCATGGACCTGTCGACCGGCCGCAACATCCACACCACCCGCGAGTGGGTGCTGCGCAACTCCCCCGTCCCCATCGGCACGGTGCCGCTCTATCAGGCGCTGGAGAAGGTCGACGGCCGCGCGGAGGAGCTGACCTGGGAGATTTACAAGGACACGGTCATCGAACAGGCCGAGCAGGGCGTGGACTACATGACGGTCCACGCGGGCGTGCGCCTCCCGTACGTACCGCTCACCGCCAACCGCAAGACCGGCATCGTCTCGCGCGGCGGCTCGATCATGGCCGCGTGGTGTCTGGCGCACCACAAGGAGAGCTTCCTGTACGAGAACTTCGAGGAGCTGTGCGAGATCCTCGCCGCGTACGACGTCACGTACTCACTGGGCGACGGCCTTCGGCCCGGCTCGATCGCGGACGCCAACGACGAGGCGCAGTTCGCGGAACTGCGAACTCTCGGGGAACTCAACCGGATCGCGAAGCGTTTCAACGTACAGACCATGATCGAGGGCCCGGGACATGTCCCGATGCACAAGATCAAGGAGAACATCGACCTTCAGCAGGAGATCTGTGATGAAGCTCCGTTCTATACGCTCGGCCCGCTGACGACCGACGTCGCGCCGGCGTACGACCACATCACCTCCGGCATCGGTGCCGCGATGATCGCCTGGTGGGGCACGGCCATGCTCTGCTACGTCACGCCCAAGGAGCACCTGGGCCTGCCCAACCGTGACGACGTCAAGACCGGCGTCATCACCTACAAGATCGCCGCCCACGCGGCCGATCTCGCCAAGGGGCACCCCGGTGCGCAGGAGTGGGACGACGCGCTCTCCGACGCCCGCTTCGAGTTCCGGTGGGAGGACCAGTTCAACCTCGCCCTCGACCCGGACACGGCGCGGGAGTTCCACGACGAGACCCTGCCGGCCGAGCCCGCCAAGACGGCCCACTTCTGCTCCATGTGCGGGCCGAAGTTCTGCTCGATGAAGATCTCCCAGGACATCCGCCGCCAACACGGCGAGTCCCGGGAGGAGATCGAGGAGGGCATGGCTCAGAAGTCGAAGGAGTTCGCGGCGGCGGGCAACCGCGTATACCTGCCGATCGCGGACTGACGTCGACGTCCTGACCCAGGGCGCCATGCCCCGGTGTCCGGCGCGTGGCCGGGTGCCAGGCGTGCTGCCCGGCTGTTCGGCTTGCGCCTCCCCGAGGAGGTCTCCCCGGGGCTCCGTCGCGGAGGAGGGTCCCCTGACGGGGGCTCTCCTACGGCGGGGGCGCAAGCCGAGGGGCTACTCCGGCTGGTGTTCCGGCCCTCCGAAGTCCGGGCTCGTGTAGTCCGGGCTGGTGAAGCTCGGTCGCGGTCCCGGGGAGGAGCCGTCGCCCGGGCTGCTGAAACCCGGGCGGTCGTAGCCGAGGTTCGGGATGCGGCCGGCCGGCGTCGACGGTGGCGTACGGTGCAGGGCCGTCGCCGTGCCGGGGTCGGCGAGTGCCTCCCGAAGGAAGGGCAGGATGCCGCGCTCCAGCAGGGCCTCGCGCCAGGCTTCCCTGGCCCGGGCGACCTCCTCGCCCAGCTCGCCGTACGGTCCGCCGTCGAAGGCGGGCCGGTTGCGCAGCGCGGTGAGCAGGAGACCGACGGCGGCGACCAGGATCGCGGCCGCGGCCACGGCGCCGAACACCCATCCCGTGGTGAGCATCGTCTGGGCGAACGCCGGCTCGGGGTCGAACATCTTCAGGATGTAGCCGACGAGCAGGAAGATCGCCGCCGCGGTGCCGGCGAGGACGGGTGCGAGGACGGCGAGGACGGCGATGACGCCGGGACCGGCGGTCTCGGCGACCTCTCCCATGGTGGTGGCGAGCCCCATCGCACCCGTGCCCGACTCGGTGGAGCCGGACTCGCGGGCGGACGACGGGGTGGACGGCGCCGGCTGGCGCAGTTCCTCGCGGACCTTCACGTAGTGCTGGTACTCGGTCGCCGCGGCCGCCGTGATGAGTGCGGAGGCGTTGAGCGCCATGGTGCGCAGCTGTTCGGGGTTGAGCCGCTGTCCGACAGCGGTCAGTTCCGGGCGGTGTGGTGCGGAGCGCAGCGCCTCGTCGAGGATCCGCTCGTAGTCCTGGCGGTCCTCGCTGTGCAGGTGCTGCGGAACGCTGTTCATGTGCATCCCCCGATGCTCCGTAGGGCTTGGGGCTCGCATGGCAACGAGCCGTCGGGCAGAAACGGAGGGGAGCCTGCTACGGATAAGCCGATGGTAGAGCGGTGACGGCACACGGTGACAGGGGGTTTGCCAAAATTGGGCCCTGGCCTGCACCGTCCTCCGGCGCTGCGGGACGGGGGGACGCCTGCCCGGTGAACGTTCAGATATCCAGGGGCAGTTGCTGGACCAGCAGCTTTCCGGCCATGGTCACGCCGCCGTCCATCGCGATGGCGAGGCCGTCGGCGTAGACGTGCGGTCCCTCGACCAGGGGCCCGCTGTCGTCGTCGCTCTCCTCGGAGCCGACCTCGCCCAACAGGTACGGAATGGGGCTGTGGCCGTGAACGATGCGGGTGCCGCCGTACGTATCGAGCAGGGAGCGCACATGGTCGGCGCCGCCCTCGTCGCGGAAGGAGAAGCGCTTGGTGAACTTGCGGAAGAGATCCCAGACTTCGTCGGCGTCGTTGCGTGTGAGGGTCTCGCGGACGGTGTCGTTGACCGCCTCGATCGAGTCGCCGTAGTCGAGATAGGCGGTGGTGTCCGAGTGCACGAGCAGATGGCCGTCGACCTCTTCCATGGCGTCCAGTCGCGCCATCCACTGCAGATGGTGGTCCTGGAGGCGGTCCATGTCGGTCTTCTGGCCGCCGTTGAGCAGCCAGGCCGCCTGGAAGGTGGCGGTGCCCGCGCCGGAGTTGACGGGGGTGTCGCCGAACCGCTTGGCGCCGATCAGCAGCAGCTCGTGGTTGCCCATGAGGGCCTTGCAGTAGCCGCCGGCCGCGGCCGCCTCCGCGGACAGCCGCATCACGAGGTCGATGACGCCGATGCCGTCCGGGCCGCGGTCGGTGAAGTCGCCGAGGAACCACAGCCGGGCGGTGCCAGCGCACCAGTTCCCCGCCGAGTCGACGAGGCCCTTCTCCTGCAGAGCGGCCACCAACTCGTCGAGATAGCCGTGCACGTCGCCTACGACGAACAGCGGGCCGGGACCGCTCGCCGACTGCGGGGCCGGCAGGGACGCGGGGTCGACCTGCACCTGAACCGTGTCACCCCGGTTGATGACAGGCAGGTCGCGTTCCGTCGGCGTGTACCCCTCCGGATACGCCTCGTCGAGGAGCGGGACGACGTCGCCGGGGTGCGTGCTGTGGCCGTACGGACCGGTCTCGTGGACGTAAGCGGGCACGCGGAAGTCGCGCAACGTCGCCGTCCGCTCCACCTCGGGTCCCTGACCGGCCCCCTGAGTCATCAGACCCCTCCACCATCGCGCCGCAGCTGCACCGCATCGGACTGCCTGGTCGCAGCGGCCCGCGGTGTCGTGGGCCCATCATAGGAATGCCGATCGCGCCATGTGATGACCCAGGGGTGGTGAATCGGAGCAGGACTCCTGTTCACCGCGGCTTTCGCCCCGATTGGGCAGGGCTTCGGCCGTCTGTCGGCCGCGCTCCCCGTCGCTCCTTGACCTGTTTCCGTCGCTCCGGGACCTGCGCTTCACCCACCGCCGAACAGCGTCCGCCGCTTCCCCCGAGCAGTTCCTAGCGCTCCTCGGGCGACCGAGGCGGGCTGACCGTCGTACGCGGCGGCCGTCGCTGGGACGAGGTACGCACGATCAGCTCGGTCGGTATCACCTGCTCGACCGGCTGGTCCGAGTCCACGCCCTCGATGGCGTCGATGAGGAGCTGGACCACGGCCGTGCCGATGCGGCGCGGTTTGAGGGAGAGCGTGGTGATGGGCGGCTCGGTGTTGGCGTAGACGGTCGACTCGCTGCAGCACACCAGCAGCAGGTCGTCCGGCACGCGCAGACCGTAGCGGCGGGCGGCGGCGAGCAGGTCGGTGCCGTTCGGGTCGAACAGGCCGTAGACGGCGTCGGGGCGGTCGGGGCGGGCGAGCAGCCGGTCGGCGGCGACGGCGCCGGCGCACGGGTCGTGCGCGGGGTAGGCCTCGTAGACCGGATCCTGGCCGACCCGCTCGCACCAGCGCAGGTACGCGGTGGTCGACAGATGGGTGTACGTGTCCGTCGTGGTGCCCGTCAGCAGTCCGATCCGGCGGGCGCCCGCGTCGGCCAGGTGGTCGAGGATGCCGAGAACGGCGGCCTCGTGGTCGTTGTCGACCCAGGCGGTGACCGGGAGCGAGCCGGCCGGGCGGCCGTCGGAGACGACCGGCAGGCCCTGTCTGACCAGTTCGCTGACGACCGGGTCCTGGTCGGACGGGTCGATGACGACCGTGCCGTCGAGGGCGACGTTCGACCAGACGTCGTGGCGCGAGGTCGCGGGGAGGATCACGAGGGCGTAGCCGCGGGCGAGCGCGGCCGAGGTGGCCGCGCGGGCCATCTCGGCGAAGTACGCGAACTCCGTGAAGGTGAAAGGTTCATCCCCGTATGTCGTCACGGTCAGGCCGATCAGACCCGACTTGCCGGTACGGAGCGTGCGAGCGGCGGCCGAGGGCCGGTAGCCCAGTCGGTCGGCGACCTCGCGGACATGGCGTCGGGTGGCGTCGGGGAGCCGACCCTTACCGTTGAGGGCGTCGGAAACGGTCGTGATGGAGACCCCGGCAGCGGCGGCCACGTCTCTGATCCCGGCCCGGCCGGGCCGACTGCCTCGGCGTGAGGTTTCCGCGCGGCTCACCTGGTGCTTCCCTGCTGCTGTCATGGCGAGCCGATAGTAGGGCTCATGCGGTGGGGTAGTGCGGACGCATATGCACTCGTTGACAGGCACGTTTCTGCATGGTCATTGGACGCCAAACTCCTTGGAAAGCAAGGGAGTTGAACGATCCAATAGTAGGACGTGACTTGTCGGCACGTATGAGCCTGCCAAGTGCCCGATGTTTCGAAGAGGTCTCAACTCACCTTCACGAGGGATGCGCGCCACGGCGTGAGCCACCGGCGCGTAGATATATGTGTGATGCGCCCCCCAATTCGTACAGCTTCGTACGCCGATGCCCCTGATGCAGGTGTGACAGAAGGGGTCCGCACTCGGGGACGTCTCACCTGTACGCATCGGCGCCGAATCCTCTTAAGGTGAGCAGTATTGGAGCCGGCGGTGATGACGGGCCGCCGGTGGTCGCGAGGAGGACTGCGGTGAGCGAGACGAGCCCCAAGCTGCGCGCCGAGCTGGAGGGTATCCCCACCTACAAGCCGGGCAAGCCTGCCGCGGCCGGTGGTCCGGTGGCCTACAAGCTGTCCTCCAACGAGAATCCCTATCCGCCGTTGCCCGGCGTGATGGAGTCCGTGACGGCAGCCGCCTCGTCCTTCAACCGCTACCCGGACATGATGTGCACAGGGCTGATGAACGAGCTGTCCGAGCGCTTCGGCGTCCCCGCCTCCCACCTGGCCACCGGCACCGGCTCGGTCGGCGTCGCCCAGCAGCTGCTGCAGGCCACCTCCGGGCCCGGCGACGAGGTCATCTACGCCTGGCGGTCCTTCGAGGCGTACCCGATCATCACGCAGATCAGCGGCGCGACCTCGGTGCAGGTACCGCTGACGCCGGGCGATGTGCATGACCTGGACTCCATGGCCGCCGCCATCACCGACCGCACCAGGCTGATTTTCGTCTGCAATCCCAACAACCCGACGGGCACGGTCGTGAAGCGGGCCGAGCTGGAGCGGTTCCTCGACCGGGTGCCCGGCGATGTGCTGGTCGTGCTCGACGAGGCCTACCGCGAGTTCATCCGGGACCCCGAGGTGCCGGACGGTGTGGAGATCTACCGCGAGCGGCCGAACGTCTGTGTTCTGCGGACGTTCTCCAAGGCCTACGGCCTCGCCGGTCTCCGTGTCGGTTTCGCGATCGCCCAGGAGCCGGTCGCGGCGGCGCTGCGCAAGACGGCCGTGCCCTTCGGGGTGAGCCAGCTCGCTCAGGACGCGGCCATCGCCTCGCTGCGCGCCGAGGACGAACTGCTCGGCCGTGTCGGCTCATTGGTGTGCGAGCGCAACCGCGTGGTCGACGGGCTGCGCGCTCAGGGTTGGACGGTGCCCGAGACGCAGGCCAACTTCGTGTGGCTGCGAATGGGAGAGCGCACGGTCGACTTCGCGGCGGCGTGCGAGGAGCACGGCGTGGTGGTCCGACCGTTCCCGGGCGAGGGTGTGCGGGTGACGGTCGGGGAGGCCGAGGCGAACGACATCTTCCTGAAGGTGGCGGAAGGGTTTCGGAGGGAGCTGTAGGGCTCCACGAGGTCGGTCAGGCTGCGGACGAGTTCAGGCGCCTATGAGTTCAGGCGTCTACGAGTTCCACGCGTACAGGGTCGCCGTCGCGCACCGTCGCGAGCAGGCGGGGGTCACCGTCAAGGCGGCCCAGGACGTTGCACGGGCTCGCGAGGCGGCATTCGTCGCCTCGCGAGATCGGCGTGGGGCCGTAGGGGAGGGCGAGGGCGTCTCCGTCCGTCCAGAAGGCGACCGTGCCCGGGTCGACGACCTGCCGGGCGTCCGTTTCACGTGAAACGGACACTCCTGTGTCGAAGTACACCTCCTCGCCCCAGGTGCGGGCGGTGGAGACGAGGGGCAGGGCCTTGGCGAGAGCCTGCGTGGTGGGCGTGTCGTCGAGGGTCGCGGTGACGTGCCCTGCGGGCCAGGAGATCCGCATTTGTAGCGGCGACTGTGTCTGCATACAGCAGATTCAACAATATGTTGAAGCTCGCGCCAAGGGATTGGGCTTGAACAAGGGACCCCCCGCCGAGGCTCGAAAGGGCCGTGCTGCATAATTGCTTGTGAATGTGAACGCTTTCACAAGCGTAGGTAAGGAGCGGCGACGTGGACCTGGCTTTTGCGCCGGAGACTCTGGCGCGCTGGCAGTTCGGTATCACCACCGTCTACCACTTTCTGTTCGTCCCCCTGACGATCTCCCTGGCCGCCCTCACGGCCGGACTGCAGACCGCCTGGGTACGCACGGAGAAGGAGAAGTACCTCAGAGCGACGAAGTTCTGGGGCAAGCTCTTCCTGATCAACATCGCGATGGGTGTGGTCACCGGCATCGTGCAGGAGTTCCAGTTCGGCATGAACTGGTCGGACTACTCCCGCTTCGTCGGTGACGTCTTCGGTGCCCCGCTCGCCTTCGAGGCCCTGATCGCCTTCTTCTTCGAGTCCACCTTCATCGGTCTGTGGATCTTCGGCTGGGACAAGCTGCCGAAGAAGATCCACCTTGCCTGTATATGGATGGTCTCCATCGGCACGATCCTGTCGGCGTACTTCATCCTCGCGGCCAACTCGTGGATGCAGCACCCCGTCGGCTACCGGATCAACGAGGCGAAGGGACGGGCCGAGCTGACCGATATCTGGCTCGTGCTGACCCAGAACACCGCGCTCGCGCAGGCCTTCCACACCCTCTCGGCGGCCTTCCTCACCGGTGGGGCGTTCATGGTCGGCATCTCCGCCTTCCACCTGCTCCGCAAGAGGCACATCCGCGACATGAAGACCTCGCTGCGGCTCGGCCTGGTCACCGTGGTCATCGGCGGCATGCTCACCGCGATCAGCGGTGACGTCCTCGGCAAGATCATGTACGAGCAGCAGCCGATGAAGATGGCCGCAGCCGAAGCGCTGTGGGACGGCGAGGAGCCGGCGCCCTTCTCGGTCTTCGCCGTCGGCGATGTCGACAAGGGCCACAACAAGGTCGCGATAGAGATCCCGGGCCTGCTGTCCTTCCTGGCCAAGGACGACTTCAGCTCGTACGTCCCCGGCATCAACGACGTCAACAAGGCCGAGCAGGAGAAGTACGGTCCCGGCGACTACCGGCCCAACATTCCCGTCGCCTACTGGGGCTTCCGCTGGATGATCGGCTTCGGCATGGCGTCGTTCACCATCGGCCTGATCGGACTCTGGCTGACCCGCAAGAAGTTCATGCTGCCGCAGCATCTGCGGGTCGGTGATGACGAGGTGCCGCATCTCGTGCTGCTGCCGAAGGCCAAGAAGGCTCTCGGTCCGAAGCTCACCACGTGGTACTGGCGCATCGCCGTCCTGACCTTGGGCTTCCCGTTGATCGCCAACTCCTGGGGCTGGATCTTCACCGAGATGGGCCGTCAGCCGTGGGTTGTCTACGGCGTCCTGCAGACCCGCGACGCGGTCTCCCCCGGTGTCTCCCAGGCCGAGGTCCTCACCTCGATGATCGTCTTCACGACGCTGTACGCGATCCTCGCGGTCGTGGAGGTCAAGCTGCTGGTCAAGTACGTCAAGGCCGGCCCGCCCGAGCTCACCGAGGCCGACCTGAACCCGCCCACGAAGATCGGCGGCGACTCCCGTGACGCCGACAAGCCGATGGCCTTCTCGTACTAGGCCGAGGGAGCTGCACAGTCATGGAACTTCACGACGTCTGGTTCGTCCTGATCGCCGTCCTGTGGATCGGCTACTTCTTCCTGGAGGGCTTCGACTTCGGGGTCGGCGTCCTCACCAAGCTGCTCGCCCGTGACCGGCCCGAGCGGCGGGTACTGATCAATACCATCGGTCCCGTCTGGGACGGTAACGAGGTGTGGCTGCTCTCGGCGGGTGGCGCCACCTTCGCCGCGTTCCCCGAGTGGTACGCCACGCTCTTCTCCGGCTTCTATCTGCCACTGTTGCTCATCCTGGTCTGCCTGATCGTCCGGGGTGTCGCCTTCGAGTACCGGGCCAAGCGACCCGAGGAGAACTGGCAGCGCAACTGGGAGCACGCGATCTTCTGGTGCTCGCTGATCCCGGCGTTCCTGTGGGGCGTGGCCTTCGCCAACATCGTGCGGGGCGTGAAGATCGACCAGAGCCATGAGTACGTCGGCACCGTCCTGGACCTCCTCAACCCGTACGCGCTCCTCGGTGGTCTGGTGACGCTGACGCTGTTCACCTTCCACGGGGCGGTGTTCACCGCTCTCAAGACCGTCGGGGAGATCCGGGAGCGGGCGCGGAAGCTGGCCCTGTCGGTCGGCCTCGCCACCGCCGGGCTGGCGCTGATCTTCCTGGTCTGGACGCAGATGGAGAACGGCGATGGCCAGAGCCTGGTCGCGCTTGTGGTGGCCGTAGCCGCACTGGTGGCGGCGCTGGTGGCTAACCAGGCCGGGCGCGAGGGGTGGTCGTTCGCCTTCTCCGGCGTCACCATCGTGGCCGCCGTGGCGATGCTCTTCCTGACGCTCTTCCCGAACGTCATGCCGTCCTCGCTCAATGACGAGTGGAGTCTCACGGTCACCAACGCCTCGTCGAGCCCGTACACCCTGAAGATCATGACCTGGTGCGCGGTCATCGCCACCCCGATCGTGATGCTCTACCAGGGTTGGACCTACTGGGTGTTCCGCAAGCGGATCGGTACGCAGCACATTGCCGCGGGCGCCGCCGCGGGATCCGCGCACTGAGTCCGCTGAAGCGGGGTGGTTCACGATGTCTCACGTGAAACACCCCGCCCTGGACCGAAGGGCATGTTTCACGTGAAACCGATCGATCCGCGTCTTCTCCGATACGCCCGCGCCACGCGCCTCTTCCTGATCGCGGTCGTCGGCCTGGGTGCCGTCGGCGCGGGACTGGTCATCGCCCAGGCGATGCTCATCGCCGAGACGGTGGTGGGGGCGTTCCAACATGGGATGTCCGCAGCCGAACTCAGCACTCCCCTGCTGCTGTTGGCGGCTGTCGCGGTAGGCCGCGCAATAGTCGCGTGGCTCACCGAGCTCGCCGCCCACCGCGCCGGTGCTGCCGTCAAGTCGGAGCTTCGGGGGCGTCTGCTGGAGCGTGCGGCCGAGCTGGGGCCCGGCTGGCTGACCGGCCAACGGACGGGATCGCTGGTCGCCCTAGCCACGCGAGGGGTCGACGCACTCGACGACTACTTCTCACGCTATCTGCCGCAGCTGGGCCTCGCGGTGGTCGTGCCGGTGGCGGTGCTGGCACGGATCGTGACCGAGGACTGGGTCTCCGCAGCCATCATCGTCGGCACCCTGCCGCTCATCCCGATCTTCATGATGCTGATCGGCTGGGCCACGCAGTCCCGGATGGACCGTCAGTGGCGGCTGCTGTCCCGGCTGTCCGGACACTTCCTGGACGTGGTCGCCGGGCTGCCCACGTTGAAGGTGTTCGGGCGGGCCAAGGCGCAGGCCGAGTCGATCCGGCAGATCACCGGCGAGTACCGCAGGGCGACCATGCGGACGCTGCGGATCGCCTTCATCTCGTCCTTCGCGCTGGAACTGCTCTCGACGCTCTCGGTGGCGCTGGTCGCCGTGACGATCGGCATGCGGCTGGTCCACGGCGAGATGCATCTGTATGACGGCCTGGTCATCCTCGTGCTGGCCCCGGAGGCCTATCTGCCACTGCGTCAGGTGGGCGCGCAGTACCACGCGGCGGCCGAGGGGCTGTCGGCCGCCGAGGAGATCTTCGAGGTGCTGGAGACTCCGGTGCCGACGTCGGGCAGCGCGGCGGTACCGACGGGCACGGCGTCGTTCGCGTTCGAGGGCGTCTCGGTCCGCTACCCCGGACGGTCCGCCGACGCCGTGTCGGCCGTGTCCTTCGCCATCGAGCCCGGGGAGACGGTCGCGCTCGTCGGTCCGAGCGGCGCGGGCAAGTCGACGCTGCTGAACATGCTGTTGGGGTTCGTGCGGCCGACCGAGGGACGGGTGCTGGTCGGGGGAGCCGATCTCGCCGAGCTCGATCTGGAGGAGTGGCGCTCGCGCATCGCCTGGGTGCCGCAGAGGCCGCACCTGTACGCCGGGACGATCGCGGAGAACGTACGCCTGGCGCGCCCGGACGCGGACGAGGCTGCCGTACGCCGGGCGCTGGACGACGCCGGGGCACTGGAGTTCGTCGACGCGCTCCCCCAGGGCGTGCAGACCATGCTGGGTGAGGACGGGACCGGGCTGTCGGCGGGGCAGCGGCAGCGGCTCGCGCTGGCCCGGGCGTTCCTCGCGGACCGGCCTGTCCTACTGCTCGACGAGCCGACGGCCGCGCTCGACGGGGCCACCGAGGCCGAGGTCGTGGAGGCCGTGCGGAGGCTGGCGGTGGGCCGCACGGTGCTGCTGGTGGTGCACCGGCCGGCATTGCTGGGACTGGCGGACCGGGTCGTGCGGCTCGTGGAAGCCGAAGCACCGGTGGCCGAGGCAGCTGCGCCGGCAGAAGGCTTGCCCAAGGTGTCCGTTGACCGTCCGATCGAGCAGGACGCACACGACGGCTCCACCTCGGATGACGCCCAGGCCGAGTCGCGCACGACAGACGCACAGGGTGTCCTCGCCCGCGTCCGCGCCATGTCCGGTGCCCGGCGCGGCCGCCTCGCGCTCGCACTGCTGCTCGGGAGTCTCGCGCTCGGCAGCGCTGTCGGACTCATGGCCACTTCAGGGTGGCTCATCTCGCGGGCCTCGCAGCAGCCGCCGGTGCTGTATCTGATGGTCGCCGTCACGGCTACTCGGGCCTTCGGTATCGGGCGGGCTGTGTTCCGGTACGCCGAGCGGCTGGTGTCCCACGACGCCGTGCTGCGGATGCTGGCCGATACCCGGGTCGCCGTGTACCGGCGGCTGGAGCGGCTGGCGCCCGCCGGGCTGCGCCGCACCCGGCGGGGCGACCTGCTGTTGCGGCTCGTCGCGGATGTGGACGCGCTGCAGGACTACTGGCTGCGGTGGCTGTTGCCCGCCGCCGCCGCGACCGTCCTGTCCGCCGGAGCCGTGGGCTTCACCGCCTGGCTGCTGCCCGAGGCCGGAGCCGTGCTCGCCGCCGGCCTACTGGCGGCCGGCGCCGGAGTCCCGCTCGTCACGGGCGCCGTCGCCCGCCGCGCCGAGCGCAGGTTGGCCCCCGCCAGGGGAGTGCTCGCGACGCGCGTGACGGATCTGCTCACCGGCACCGCGGAGCTGACCGTGGCCGGTGCACTGCGCGGCCGTACGGCCGAAGCGCGGCGGGCCGACGGAACGCTCACCCGGATCGCCTCACGGGCCGCCACGGCAACCGCGCTCGGCGACGGACTCACCGCGCTGATCTCCGGGCTCACCGTCGCCGTCACCGCCCTCGTGGGCGCCCAGGCGGTAGGCGCCGGACGGCTGGGCGGCGTGACGATGGCCGTCGTCGTCCTCACCCCGCTAGCCGCCTTCGAGGCCGTCCTGGGCCTACCGCTGGCCGTGCAGTACCGGCAGCGGGTGCGCAAGAGCGCCGAGCGCGTCTACGAGGTGCTGGACGCCCCCGAACCCGTACGAGAACCGGAGCGGCCGCGACAGGCACCTGTGTCGCCCTTCCCGGTGGCCGTCAGGGGCCTGACCGCCCGCCACGCGGGGCAGGACCGCGACGCGCTCGCCGGCCTCGACCTGACCCTGGAGAAGGGCCGCAGGATCGCCGTCGTCGGGCCGTCCGGGTCCGGCAAGACGACACTGGCGCAGGCGCTGCTGCGGTTCCTCGACGCGGAGTCGGGCTCGTACACGCTGGGTGGCGTGGACGCGTACGCGCTGGACGGCGACGACGTAAGGCGGCTCGTCGGACTGTGCGCCCAGGACGCGCACCTCTTCGACAGCTCCGTACGCGAGAACCTGCTCCTCGCCAAGAAGGACGCCACCGAGGACGAGCTGCGCGACGCTCTCAAGCGAGCCCGGCTGCTGGACTGGGCCGACGGTCTGCCCGACGGGCTGGACACACTCGTGGGCGAGCACGGGGCACGGCTGTCGGGTGGGCAGCGGCAGCGGCTCGCGCTGGCCCGGGCACTGCTCGCCGACTTCCCCGTCCTCGTCCTCGACGAACCCGCCGAGCACCTCGACCTGCCCACCGCGGACGCCCTCACCGCCGACCTGCTGGCCGCCACCGAGGGCCGTACGACCCTGCTCATCACCCACCGACTGGCCGGGCTGGAGGCCGTGGACGAGGTGGTCGTCCTGGACGAGGGGCGTGTGGTGCAGCGGGGGGCGTTCGCGGAGCTGGCCGCTGCGGACGGGCCCTTGCGAGGGATGCTCGCGCGGGAGGAGCAGGCGGATCAGCTGGTGGGGACGCCGTAGCGACCGGTCTCCTCGTCGGAAGGGAACGACCGGGCGCGGACGAGCGGCGCCGGCGCAGCCCAGTGGCCGCTCGCGTCAACACCAGTACTGACCCGTCCGCAGCAACGCATCCCCCAGGCGTACGACCTGAACAGGACCGTGACCCGCCTTGCGGGCCACGATCGCTGACATGCGCTCACATCGCCGTCGTCGTCTCCTGCTCGTACCGGCGCTGCTGTGCGCGCTCGCCGTCCTCGCGGCCCTGCCCGCCGGCGCCGTCGGCGACGGTAAGAGCGCCCCGGGCCACAACGGCACCGGAACCGGTGGCGACTCCGTTCTCAGCGCGCAGGTGGTGCGGCTGTACGCGGACGCGGCCCGGGCGACCCAGCGGTACGAGGCGGGCCGGCGGAAGGTCGAGGTGCAGCGGGCCAAGGCCCAGCGGATCGAGGTGCTGCTCGAACGTGAGCGGCGGGAGATCGGCGTCCTGCGCAAGGACCTCGGCCGGATCGCGAGCGCCCAGTACCGCAGCGGCGGCGGCATGCCAATCACCGCACAGATCATCCTCGCGAAGAACCCGGACGAGCTGATGCGCGGTCAACGCGTCTTCTCGCGGGCGAACATGGCCGTCGGCACCGCCATCGAGAAGAGCCGCCGCGCCGAGGCAAGGCTCGCCAAGGACGAGGCCAGGGCGGCGGCGGCCTGGAAGAACCTGGAGAAGCGCAACGCCGAACTCGCCGAACTGAAGAAGGACATCGAGCAGAAGCTCGAAGAGGCTCGGTGGCAGCTGCAGGGGCAGGCCGACGCCTCCGTGGCCGCGGGCTCCTGCCGTGGCGCCGCCCGGCTGGACCAGCCGCGGACGGACTTCAGTAGCGAGTGGGTCGAGCCTCTGGAGTCGTACGAGCTGTCCGCGGCGTTCGGCAGCGGTGGGGAGCGGTGGGCGAACCTGCACACCGGGCAGGACTTCGCGGTGCCGATCGGCACGCCGGTGCGGGCGGTCGGGGACGGAAGCGTGGCCAGGGTGTCCTGTGGAGGCCCGTTCGGGATGGAGGTCGTGCTGCGGCACGCGGACGGTTACTACACGCAGTACGCCCACCTCGCCGCCGTCGCCGTCGACCAGGGCGAACGGGTCGACACCGGGCAGTGGATCGGCCAGTCGGGCACGAGCGGCAACTCGACCGGCCCGCACCTGCACTTCGAGGTGCGGGTCACCGCGGAGATGGGCTCGGCGGTGGATCCGGTGTCGTGGCTGACGGCGCGGGGAGTGCGGCTCGGGTAGGTCTGGGTCTAGGTCTGGTTCCGCTCCGCCAGCAGCTCTTCGATCACGACCGCCACGCCATCGTCGTTGTTGGCGACCGTTCGCCCCGACGCGGCGGCGATGACATCCGGGTGTGCGTTGCCCATCGCGTACGACTGGCCCGCCCACGTCAGCATCTCCACGTCGTTCGGCATATCGCCGAAGGCGACGACCTCCTCGTGCGAGATACCCCGCTCGGCGCAGCACAGCGCGAGCGTGCTGGCCTTGGAGACGCCGGGGCCGCTGATCTCCAGCAGGGCGCTGGGGCTGGAGCGGGTGACGTTGGCGCGGTCGCCGATGGCGAGACGGGCGAGCGACAGGAACGCGTCGGGGTCGAGCGTGGGGTGGTAGGCGAGGATCTTGAGCACCGGTTCGCCGGCACCGGGGCCGTCCGGTGCCAGGAGGTCCTCGGCCGGAGCGAGCTCGTCCGGTATCTCCATGTGCAGCTTGGGGTAGTCCGGCTCCTGGTAGAAGCCGTACGTCTGCTCAACGGCGTACACCGTGCCCGGTGCCGCGTCCCGCAGCAGCCGTACGGCGTCCAGCGCGTTCTCCCGCGCCAGCTCCCTCACCTTCACGAAGCGGTGGGCGCCGGGGCCGCCGTGCAGGTCGACCACCGCGGCGCCGTTGCCGCAGATCGCCAGACCGTGACCGTGGACGTGGTCGCTGACGACATCCATCCAGCGGGCCGGGCGGCCGGTGACGAAGAACACCTCGACGCCCACCTCCTCGGCCGCGGCCAGGGCGGCGACGGTGCGGGGGGAGACCGACTTGTCGTCGCGCAGCAGGGTGCCGTCCAGGTCGGTGGCGATGAGCCGCGGGCGGACCGTGGGGGTCTTGCCCTGTTCGAGCGCAGTGGAGGGCTCGGGGGAGGCCGGGGTCTGGGGCCGTCGAGTCGCTGAGGTCACCGGGTCATTCTCCCGCATATGCCTGCACGGCCGTGCGGCAGTCCGCACATCTGAGGCGGCGTCTGAGGAGAAACCGCCGTTGAGGACGCCGCCGACAACCCCTTCACCAGCACCGTTGCGCCTGCCCGCCTCACCGCAGCTGCGCGGCCGCGTCCATGGCGATCTGCTCGAAGACCTTCACGTCGGCCGCGAAGTCCGAGTCCGGGATCGGCCAGTGGATCACGATCTCGGTGATTCCCAGCTCCTGGTGGCGCCCCGCGAAGTCCACGAACGCGTCGAGGGACTCCAGCGGGCGGCCGCGGTCCGGCGTGAAGCCGGTGAGCAGGATCTTGTCGAGCCCGGCCACGTCACGGCCGATCTCGGCACACGCGTCGGCCAGCTTCTCGGCCTGTCCGCGAATGGCTTGAACCGACTGTTCAGGAGTGCCGTTCTCGTACAGCTTGGGGTCGCCGGTGGTCACCCAGGCCTGCCCGTACCGCGCCGCGAGACGCAGCCCGCGTGGCCCGGTCGCCGCGACCGCGAAGGGCAGCCGGGGGCGCTGCACACAGCCAGGAATGTTGCGAGCCTCGTGCGCCGAGTAGGAGTCGCCCTCGTACGACACCGAGTCCTCGGTCAGCAGCCGGTCCAGCAGCTCGACGAATTCGGCGAACCGGTCGGCACGCTCGCGCGGTGACCAGGGTTCCTGCCCGAGTGCGGTGGCGTCGAAGCCGGTGCCGCCCGCGCCGATGCCGAGCGTGATCCGCCCGCCCGAGATGTCGTCGAGGGAGATCAGCTCCTTGGCCAGGGTCACCGGGTGCCGGAAGTTCGGCGAGGTCACCAGCGTGCCCAGCCGCATTCGGTCAGTGACGGCCGCGGCGGCGGTCAGCGTCGGCACGGCACCGAACCACGGGCCGTCCCGGAAGCTGCGCCAGGAGAGGTGGTCGTAGGTGTACGCGCTGTGGAAGCCGAGTTGCTCCGCGCGCTGCCATGCCTCGCGTCCCCCCTCCGACCAGCGACGATACGGGAGGATCACGGTGCTCAGGCGCAGACTCATGTTTCGAGCCTAAGCGGCCGGATGGGTTTCACGTGAAACGGTCACCGCACGCGGCTGCTCAGCCACGGAGTGAGGTTGATCATCGGCATGAACTCCCGGTGCGTACGGTCGCCGGGAAGCGGCACGATCAGGAAGTAGCCCGGCGGGAAGCGGCGGGCCTTGACGTGGGCTACGTCGAGCTGGGCAGCCTGCCCCGGGTGGACGTGTGGCTCTACCCGGAGAACGACGCGCTGATCACCGTCGAGGGCGTCGAGTGCCCCGTGCCTCGTGGGGCGGTGAGCCGTCCGGGTCGGTGATCACGCCGACGCCCGCGGAGCTGCGGCGGGAGGTCTGGTCAGCGCCGATGTCATGGCTCACCTCGATCTCGCGCCCGTACTCGGCGGCGAGGGCGCGCCGGAATGCGGTTCAGTGCGACTCGGGAAAGCGCAGGTACTCCGGCGGCACGGCCTTCGTCAGCCACACCCCGTTCGCGCTGACATGGAAGACATGGCCGTCGCGGTGCATGGCGCCGGCGTCCACGCGGAGCACCACGGGGCGGCCGCGTCGGGCGCCGACCCGGGTCGCGGTCTCGCGGTCGGCCGAGAGGTGCACGTCATGCCTGTTCATGGGCCTGAGGCCCTCGCTGCGGATCGCGTCCAGGTGGGGAGCCACGGTGCCGTGGTAGAGGTACGGCGGGGGCGTCGCCGGGGACAGCCCGAGGTCGACGTCGATGCTGTGGCCCTGGCTGGCCCGGATCCGGTTGCCCTCGATCGCGAAGCGCTTCTTGTCGTTGGCGGCGACCACGTGGTCCAGCTCTTCCCGGCTGAAGCGGAATCCGTGCGCGGCCGCCGCGGCGATCAGTGTGTCGATCTCGACCCAGCCGCCCTCGTCGAGGATCAGCCCGATGCGCTCGGGCTGGTGGCGCAGGTGCTTCGAGAGGTACTTCGACACCTTCACGGTGCGTCTTTCGTCCATGTCTCCAGCCTGCCGCGAGCGGCATGAATCACGCGAATGATTTCGCTCCCCATGTTTGATCCACAACCAAGTAAGGTTATCCACAGGGGAATTGGCGATTCTGTGGACAACGAGCCGACGCCTCAAGGGGTTTCATCAAGATCAGCCGATGAACTGTGATTTGTGGCGAGCCGGTCCAAAGCTCGTGCCCGCAACTCCCGTTCGACGGCCAAACCGACGAACTCCGCAGCCTGCTTCTGGCCAACCAGTCCTTCCACAGCCTGCATTGTCCCCAACGGGATCGGCACGTTTCGAGTGCTTTTGCGAGGATCCGGCTCCTCGTCCGCTCCCAGGTGCTGACGCAGGTGCCGCACCGCCAACAGGCGCATAGCGCGGGCGAGTTCCGCGTCCACCGTCTGCTGGGCGAGCGGGCGCAGCCGGCGTACGAGTGAGGCCGCTTCGGCCGCTTCGGCATCCGTCGGGCGGTGTGGTCCGTCGAGATAGCGGGCGAAGACATGCTCGGTGGTGAACTCCAGGAAACGGGCGGCGATGTGCTCGACCTGACCTCTCAACTCCCTTAGGTGACCCGAGATCGCCGACAGGGGAACACCCGCCGCGTGCAACTCGACGGCCACGGCGAGCTCTTGCGGGCTCGGCACGAGGAAGGAGTCCGGGTCGCCCGGGACCGGCTCCAGTACGCCGAGTTCCACGGCCTCAGCCACCGCCGCGTCGTCCGGGGTGCCGCCGAAGCGCTCGTCCAGCTCGGCGCGCGAGATCCGTACCGCCTCCTCGTCGGTCCACGGCCCGTCCACCTCGGCGGCCAGACCGAGCACTCCGCCCAGGCCGCGACCGGCGTCCCAGGCCTCCAGGAGTTCCTTGATGGAGGCCAGGGTGTAGCCGCGGTCGAGGAGGTCGGCGATCTGGCGCAGGCGGACGAGGTGGGCGTCCGAGTAGACGTTGGCGCGGCCACGGCGCTCGGGGCGGGGGAGCAGGCCGCGGTCCTGGTAGGCGCGGATGGTGCGGACGGTGGCACCGCTGAGGTGCGCGAGGTCCTCGATCCGGTACGCCTGGTCCACGCTCGCTCACTCCGTCCGCTGTCGTGCCCTCCGCCTGCCGTGCCGTTAGTTCCAGGCCGCCCGCGGTGTCGTCTGTGCGACCGCCGCGTGCCCCTCGTGACCTGCGTCGTCCTTGATCACAGCGGTGGCTCCAGCCGTGCGATCCGGCGCAGCGTCTTCGGCGTGAACCGCGACATGAGATACGCCCCGCGCGCTTCCGGTGTCACCGGAACGACGGCCTCCCCGCGCACCACCGCCCGCAGGATCGCGTCGGCGACCTTCTCCGGCGGGTAGTTCCGCAGCCCGTACAGTTGCGCGGACTTCTTCTGGCGCCGCTTCTCCTCCTCGGCGTCGACCCCGGCGAAGTGCGCGGTCGAGGTGATGTTGGTGTTGACGAAGCCGGGGCATATCGCGGTCACACCGATGCCCTGGCCCGCCAGTTCGGCGCGCAGGCACTCGCTGAGCATCAGGACGGCCGCCTTGGAGGTGCTGTAGGCGGGCAGCGCCTTGGAGGGCTGATACGCCGCCGCCGATGCGGTGTTGACGATGTGGCCGCCCTGCCCGCGCTCGGCCATCTGCCTGCCGAAGAGCCGGCAGCCGTGGATGACCCCCCACAGGTTGACGTCGAGGACCTTCTTCCAGTCCTCCGGAGTGGTGTCGAAGAAGGAACCCGACAGCCCGATCCCGGCGTTGTTCACCAGGACGTCCACCACGCCGTACTCGCCGGCGACCTTCTCGGCGAGCTTCTCCATGGCCTGCTCGTCGGAGACGTCGACGGTCTCCGCCCAGGCCTCGGGCGCGCCGATCAGACGGGACATCTCGGCGGTGCGGACCGCGGCCTCGGCATCCCGGTCGACGGCCACCACGCGCGCGCCGGCCTCGGCGAACGCATACGCCGTCGCCCGTCCGATGCCGCTGCCGGCGCCGGTGACCAGGACGAACTGACCGCCGAAGCGATCGGCGTACTTCCCGGTCGCCGTCACCCCTTCCGGCCGCCCGCCCTCAACGGATGTCACGAACTCCGTGATCCACGACACCAGTTGGTCCGGGCGGCTGCGCGGGATCCAGTGCTTCGCGGGAAGCGTGCGCCGGGTCAACTGCGGTACCCACAGCTCCAGATCGTCGTAGAGCCGCTCGGACAGAAAGGCGTCCCCGAGGGGCGTGATGAGCTGCACGGGCGCGTGTGCGTACGCGTCGGGGCGTGGACGGGTCAGCCGGGACCGTACGTTGTCGCGGTACAGCCATGCCCCGTGTGCCGCGTCCGTCGGCAGGGACGAGGTCGGGTAGCCGTTGCCGGGCACCTTCTCGAAGCGCTCCAGCAGCCTCGGCCAGCGCTTGCCCAGGGGACCGCGCCAGGCCAGTTCGGGCAGTACGGGCGTGTGCAACGCGTAGACGTACCAGGACTTGGCGCCCTGTCCCAGGAGTTGGGCGACCCGGCGTGGGGTGGGGCGCTTCAGGCGCCTGTTGATCCAGTGCCCGAAGTGGTCGAGGGACGGTCCGGACATCGAGGTGAAGGAGGCGATCCGGCCCTCCGTGCGCTTGACCGTGGTGAACTCCCAGGCCTGCACCGAGCCCCAGTCGTGCCCCACCAGATGCACGGGCCGGTCCGGGCTGACCGCGTCCGCGACGGCCAGGAAGTCGTCGGTCAGCTTCTCCAGCGTGAAGCCGCCCCGCAGCGGCTTGGGCGCCGTCGACCGGCCATGGCCCCGGACGTCGTACAGCACGACGTGGAAGCGGTCGGCCAGCCGCGGCGCGATCTCGGACCACACCTCCTTGCTGTCCGGATAGCCGTGCACGAGGACCACCGTCGGCTGCCCGGCATCGCCCAGCTCGGCGACGCACAGCTCGACACCGCCGGTCCGTACCCGGCGCTCGCGCGCACCCTGAAGAGTCACCGGCACCGTCACTTCTCCTCCGCCCAGCGCCGCACATGCGGCAGATCGTCGTCCAGCCAGAAGGCGCTCTCCTCGGGGTCCGCGGAGTCGGTGACGACCAGGATCTCCTCGAACTTGGCGCCGGTACCCCGGAAGCCGAGATGCGGTTCGACCGCCCACAGGCCCGGCTGCGGCGGATGGTCGGAGAAGCGGTACGGCGACCACAGCGGGGACCAGCCCTCGCGATGACCGTGCAGCGCGTCGCTCGCCAGGCCCTTCAGGGACTGGGTGCCGAACCCGAAGACATGAGCTGACCAGCGGCGTTGCTTCACCTTGTCGACCTTGTGCGCGATCACACCGAAGGGATAGGCGCGGTGCCGGTTGGCATAGCCCTGGCGGACCATGAGGCGGTCCACGTCCTCGTAGATCTCCCGCAGCGGCCGCCGCTCGCGCACCTCGCGCAGGATCAGCTCGCGATGCGCCTCCAGGTCGGCCATCAGCTTGTCCTGCACGGGGTTGATGCCGAGCGAGCCGGAGTAGCCGATGTCAGCCGTGTAACCCTCGTACACAGGGGCCATGTCCAGGATGAACGGCATCCCGGGCTCGAGGCGGCGGTTGGTCGGGAAGAACTGCAGGGGGATGCGGAAGTCGACGAACGCCGTGCGGTCCCCGAACCAGGCGAAGGGCAGATGGAACCAGTCCCGCACCCCGCGCTCGCGCAGCCACTCGCGCTGCATGCGCGCCGCCTCGCGCTCGGTGATACCCGGCTCCAGCTGCGCCGCGACGGCCTCCGCGCACTCGTACGCCAGCCGCTGGACCCGTCTGAACCCACGCAGTTCCGCGGAATCCGCACGGAGTTCGCCTGCCACCGCCGTAGTCATGCCACCGCCCCACTTTGTCCACGCTGACTGCGGTACGTGCCCGTAACTTGACACTGGCGAATGTGACAGTTGTTAGAGGCTGCGTCAATAGGGGTGCCGAGAGCTGTGGAAAACCTCGCGCATGTGGAAAACCTAGGTCGCGTTGTTCGACTTCAGGGTGACCCCTAGGGACCCGTACTCCTGGAGTCTGACCTCAAGACAGCTCTGCGGGGTGACGACCAGCGTGGTCGGCGTCACTACCTTCGAAGCGTGACTGTGATCGCGACCGAAAGCCTGAGCAAGCGGTTCCCCAGGGTGACCGCGCTTGACCGGCTCTCCGTGGACGTCGGGCCCGGTGTGACCGGACTCGTCGGAGCCAATGGAGCCGGCAAGTCCACACTGATCAAGATCCTGCTGGGTCTGTCCCCCGCCACCGAGGGCCGAGCCGAGGTGCTCGGACTCGACGTCGCCACCAAGGGCGCCGCCATCCGTGAGCGGGTCGGGTACATGCCGGAGCACGACTGCCTGCCGCCCGACGTCTCGGCCACCGAGTTCGTCGTGCACATGGCCCGCATGTCGGGCCTGCCGCCCACCGCCGCGCGCGAGCGCACCGCGGACACCCTGCGTCACGTCGGTCTGTACGAGGAGCGCTACCGCCCCATCGGCGGCTACTCGACCGGCATGAAGCAGCGCGTGAAACTGGCGCAGGCCCTGGTGCACGACCCGCAGCTGGTCTTCCTGGACGAGCCGACCAACGGCCTCGACCCGGTCGGTCGCGACGACATGCTCGGACTCATCCGCCGCATCCACACGGACTTCGGCATCTCGGTCCTGGTCACCTCGCACCTGCTGGGCGAACTGGAGCGCACCTGCGACCACGTCGTCGTCATCGACGGCGGCAAGCTCCTGCGCTCCAGCTCCACCACCGACTTCACCCAGACCACCACGACCCTCGCCATCGAGGTCACCGACACCGACGACCACCCGGACGGCACCCGCGCGGTGCGCGACGCGCTCCACGCGCGCGGGGTGGACGTACTCGACGGCAGCGGCGGCCTGCCCGGCGCCGGTCACATCCTGCTGCTCACCGCGCAGGGTGACGAGACCTACGACCTCGTACGGGACGTGGTCGCCGACCTCGGCCTCGGCCTCGTGCGCATGGAACAGCGCCGGCACCACATCTCGGAGGTCTTCACGGACAGCGAGCAGGGCAGCGAGCACAGCACCGACACACAGCGGAAGGAGGCGGTCGGCCATGGCGGTTGAGCACCCCGTAGCAACCCAGGCGGGTGACCAGACCCGCATCCACAACATCGGCTACCGCACCTACGACGGCCCCCGCCTCGGCCGCTCCTACGCCACCCGCTCGCTCTACTCGCAGTCCCTGCGCGGCGCCTACGGCCTCGGCCGCTCGGTGAAGTCCAAGGTGCTGCCGATGCTGCTGTTCGTGGTGATGTGCGTGCCCGCGGCCATCATGGTCGCCGTCGCGGTCGCCACCAAGGCCAACGACCTTCCCGTCGACTACACGCGCTACGCGATCGTCATGCAGGCCGTGATCAGTCTCTACGTCGCCTCGCAGGCACCCCAGTCGGTCTCCCGCGACCTGCGTTTCAAGACCGTACCGCTGTACTTCTCGCGGCCCATCGAGACCGCCGACTACGTCCGCGCGAAGTTCGCGGCGCTCGCCTCCGCACTGTTCATCCTCACAGCGGCCCCGCTGATCGTGCTCTATGTGGGCGCCCTGCTGGCCAAGCTGGACTTCGCCGACCAGACCAAGGGATTCGCGCAGGGACTCGTCTCCGTGGCACTGCTCTCGCTGCTCTTCGCCGGCATCGGCCTGGTCATCGCGTCGTTCACGCCGCGCCGCGGCTTCGGCATCGCGGCCGTGATCGCCGTCATGACCATCTCCTACGGCGCGGTCTCCACGCTCCAGGCCATCGCCGACGCGCAGTCCATCAACGGCGGCGGCAGCGCCGACGCCATCGCCTGGATCGGCCTCTTCTCGCCCGTCACCCTCATCGACGGCGTGCAGTCCGCCTTCCTGGGCGCTAGCTCGGCGTTCCCCGGCGGGGTGGGCCCGAGCAACGGCGAAGGCGTCGTCTACGTCCTTGTCACCCTGGGTCTGATCGCCGCCAGCTACGGCCTCCTGATGCGCCGCTACAAGAAGGTGGGACTGTGACCACGCTCCAGATCGACCACGTCTCCCGCTGGTTCGGCAACGTGGTCGCCGTCAACGACATCACCATGACGATCGGCCCCGGCGTCACCGGCCTGCTCGGCCCGAACGGCGCCGGAAAGTCCACCCTCATCAACATGATGGCCGGCTTCCTCGCTCCCTCCACCGGCACCGTCACCCTCGACGGCCGGCAGGTGTGGCGCAACGAGGCGATCTACAAGCACATCGGCATCGTCCCCGAGCGCGAGGCGATGTACGACTTCCTCACCGGCCGTGAATTCGTCGTCGCCAACGCCGAGTTGCACGGCCTGGGCGCCAAGGCCGCCCAGAAGGCCCTGGCCACGGTCGAGATGGAGTACGCGCAGGACCGCAAGATCTCCACCTACTCCAAGGGCATGCGCCAGCGCGTGAAGATGGCGAGCGCCCTGGTCCACAACCCCTCGCTGCTCCTGCTCGACGAGCCCTTCAACGGCATGGACCCGCGTCAGCGCATGCAGTTGATGGACCTGCTGCGGAAGATGGGCGACGAGGGCCGCACGGTGCTGTTCTCGTCCCACATCCTCGAAGAGGTCGAGCAACTCGCCTGGCACATCGAGGTCGTGGTCGCCGGACGGCACGCGGCCAGCGGTGACTTCCGCAAGATCCGCCGCCTGATGACCGACCGCCCGCACCGCTACCTCGTGCGCTCCAGCGACGACCGCGCCCTCGCGGCCGCGCTGATCGCCGACCCGTCGACGTCCGGCATCGAGGTCGACCTGGCCGAGGGCGCGCTGCACATCCAGGCCGTCGACTTCGGCCGCTTCACCGCCCTGCTGCCGAGGGTGGCGCGCGACCACGGCATCCGCCTGCTCACGGTCTCGCCGTCCGACGAGTCCCTCGAGTCCGTCTTCTCGTATCTGGTCGCGGCGTAGGAGGCCGAAGATGTACGACCCCACAGTCGCCCGACTCACCTACCGGGCCCTGCTCGGCCGCCGCCGGGCCCTCATCCTGGGCGCGCTGCCGCTGCTGCTCATCATCATCTCCGTGCTGGTGCGCTTTCTCGCCGGCGCCGACGACCAGACCGCGTCGGACCTGCTCGGCGGGCTCGCGCTCGCCACCATGGTGCCGATCATCGGCGTCATCGCCGGCACGGGCGCGATCGGGCCGGAGATCGACGACGGCTCGGTGGTGTATCTGCTGTCCAAGCCCGTGAAACGGCCGACGATCATCTTCACCAAGCTGATCGTGGCGATCGCCGTGACCATGGTGTTCTCGGCACTGCCCACCTTCATCGCCGGCTTCATCCTCAACGGCAACGGCCAGCAGATCGCCGTCGCCTACACGGTCGCCGCGCTGGTCGCCTCCATCGCGTACGCGGCGATCTTCCTGCTGCTCGGCACGGTGTCCCGGCACGCCGTGGTCTTCGGGCTCGTCTACGCGCTCGTCTGGGAGGCCCTGTTCGGCTCCCTGGTCGAGGGTGCGCGCACGCTGAGCGTCCAGCAGTGGTCGCTGGCGGTGGCGCAGAAGGTCGCCGGCGGAGACATGGTGACGTCGGATGTCGCTCTGCCCACGGCGACAGTGCTGTTGGCGGTGGTCACTGTCCTCGCCACCTGGTACGCGGGGCAGAAGCTGCGGTCGCTGACGCTGGCGGGTGAGGAGTAGGCAGGCGCGGAGTAAAGAGCGGGCCCCTGACCGGGCCCGCTCTTGACGGAGGCTTCACCCTTGTCCGGGCACACTGGACGACCGGGGGCACTGCACGAACTGGAGGACGGGGATGGCAGGCGGCACGTCGCAGCACGAGGATCGCGAACGGTCCGGGGACGACACCTGGGACAGCCTGGTCCTGGACGACGACTTCATACGTGGGGCCGAGACCTCGGAACCCTCCGCCCGGGCCCGGATGCTTGCCGCCCGCTGGCGCCGTGAGGAGCCCGAGCCGCAGCCGTGGCGCTCGGACGAACCGCCCGCCGGGTGGTTCTTCAGCAAGGGGCGCCGCCGCAGGTGGCGGCGCCGGTAGCGGGCGTTCGCGGTCATTCCCGGGCTTTTTAATCAGTGGCGCCCAACTCGACGTACAGGCACAGTGGTTGTGTCCACATCGCCGGACGGTGAGTTCGGCGCCACGTTCTGGGAGAGGAGCCGGACGATGTCCATGCACGGCAGCACGTCCAGCTCCCGTCAGGGCAGCCGGCGGCGGGCTCCGGAGTAATCGCTACCCCTCCGTCGAGTCCGTACCGCACGGGGAGCTGCCCGGGGCGGCCGCTTCGAGCACGCGATGTCGCTCTCGCGTGGGCCGCCCACCCGGAGGATTGGCCGAGTGGTAAGGCACCGGCTTGCTAAGCCGTGGTCGGGCCTGAAAAGCCCGCGCACGTTCGATTCGTGCATCCTCCGCGAGACGTTGCCACTTTGGCTTGGCCGATGTGCAGGGGTTGGGGGGCGTTGATAAGGGCCCGGTGCTGTGGCTGAGAGGTTGGCCGCGGAGGCCGGTGCTGTGGCTCAGAGGTTGGGTGCGCAGCCCGGCGCTTGCGGGTTGCCGCCCGCGCCCACCCGTGCCGCCCCAGCGGCACGACTGCCCGCGGCTGGGGCAGATCGCCGCTGCCAGCCGCCAGCCGCCGCCAGCCGAACAGTGGTCAGGCGAACAGCGGGCGTCAGGCGAGCAGTTGCTCCAGGTGCGCAGCCGGCGTCAGCCGAGCAGTCGCTCCAGCACTACCGCGATGCCGTCCTCCTCATTGGAGGCCGTCACCTCGTCCGCGACCGCCTTGAGTTCCTCGTGGGCGTTGGACATTGCCACGCCCCTCGCTGCCCAGGCGAACATCGGGATGTCGTTGGGCATGTCGCCGAAGGCGATCGTGTCCGTTGCCTTGATGCCCAGGCGTCGGGCCGCCAGTGACAGGCCGGTCGCCTTGGACAGGCCCAGGGGGAGGAGTTCCACGATGCCCTCGCCCGCCATCGCGACCGTGACGAAGCCGCCCGCTGCCTGGCGGGCAGTCTCTGCCAGTTCGTCGTCCGACAGGTTCGGGTGCTGTATGTAGATCTTGTTCAGCGGGGCCGTCCACAGATCCGACGCGTCCGTGAACGGGGTCGACGGGAGGGAGCCCGTGACCGCGTAACCGGGGCCCACGAGGACGTCGCCGTCCAGGCCGTCGCGGCTCGCCGCCAGGAACAGAGGGCCGACCTCCGCCTCGATCTTGGCCAGTGCCACGCCCGCCAGTTGGCGGTCCAGGGTGACCGAGGTCAGCAGGCGGTGCTCGCCGGCGTCGTACACCTGCGCGCCCTGGCCGCACACCGCGAGGCCCCGGTAGCCGAGGTCGTCGAGGATGTGCCGGGTCCACGGGACCGCCCGGCCCGTGACGACGATGTGCGCGGCGCCCGCTTCGGTGGCCGCGGTGAGGGCGTCACGGGTGCGCTGAGACACCGACTCGTCGGAGCGCAGGAGCGTTCCGTCGAGGTCGGTCGCGATCAGCTTGTACGGGAGGCCGGCGCTCACTTGGTGACCGGCTCCAGGACCTCCCGGCCGCCCAGGTACGGGCGCAGCACCTCGGGGACGCGGACGGAGCCGTCGGCCTGCTGGTGGTTCTCCAGGATCGCCACGATGGTGCGCGGTACGGCGCACAGCGTGCCGTTGAGCGTGGCCAGCGGCTTGACCTGCTTGCCGTCACGGACGCGGATCGACAGGCGCCGGGACTGGAACTCGGTGCAGTCCGAGGTCGAGGTCAGCTCGCGATACTTGCCCTGCGTCGGGATCCACGCCTCGCAGTCGAACTTGCGGGCCGCCGAGGAGCCGAGGTCGGCCGAGGCCACGTCGATGACGCGGAACGGCAGCTCCAGCGACGTCAGCCACTGCTTCTCCCACTCCAGCAGGCGCTGGTGCTCGGCCTGCGAATCCTCGGGAGCGACGTACGAGAACATCTCGACCTTGTCGAACTGGTGCACGCGGAAGATGCCCCGCGTGTCCTTGCCGTGCGAGCCGGCCTCGCGGCGGAAGCAGGGGGAGAAGCCGGCGTAGCGCAGCGGGAGCTTGTCGGCGTCGAGGATCTCGTCCATGTGGTACGCCGCGAGCGGGACCTCGGAGGTGCCGACCAGGTAGAGGTCGTCCTTGTCGAGGTGGTAGACGTCCTGCGCGGCCTGGCCGAGGAAGCCGGTGCCGGCCATCGACTGGGGGCGGACCAGCGCCGGGGTCAGCATCGGCGTGAAGCCGGCCGCCGTCGCCTGGGCCATCGCGGCGTTGACCAGGGCCAGCTCCAGCAAGGCGCCGACGCCGGTGAGGAAGTAGAAGCGGGAGCCGGAGACCTTGGCGCCGCGCTCGACGTCGATGGCGCCGAGGATGGTGCCGAGCTCCAGGTGGTCCTTCGGCTCGAAGCCCTCGGCCGTGAAGTCGCGGATCTCGCCGTGCGTCTCCAGCGTGACGAAGTCCTCCTCGCCGCCCACGGGGACGTCGGGGTGGACGAGGTTGCCGAGCTGGAGGAGGAGCTCCTGGGTCTCGGCGTCGGCCGCGTCGCGCTCGGCGTCGGCCGCCTTGACGTCGGCGGCCAGCTGGCTCGCCTTCTTCAGAAGCTCGGCCTTCTCGTCTCCGGAGGCCTTGGGGATGAGCTTGCCGAGCTGCTTCTGCTCGGCACGCAGCTCGTCGAAGCGGACGCCGGACGACCTGCGCCGCTCGTCGGCAGACAGGAGGGAGTCGACGAGCGCGACGTCCTCTCCACGGGCGCGCTGCGAGGCGCGCACTCGGTCGGGGTCCTCACGGAGCAGGCGAAGGTCAATCACGCGCTCAAGGCTACCGGGGCGGGGTGACAGCCCACGACTCGCTATTCCGAACTGCGGCTTACGTTCCGTTATGGGGGAATTGCGAAACGTGTCAATAAAAAGTGTCTCACTCCCTGGAACGGGGCAGGGCTGTGGCGGCCGGTTGACTCGATTTCCTTGTGGGGAACGGGACTTGGGTCTCCGTTGTCCACAGCTGCCCCCAGCCCGTCAAGAGTTATCCACAGGCTGTGTGGATGGGTTGTGGACGCCGGAATTGATCACTCCGTAACGCGTCGCGCGAGTCGAGGATTCCCAGGACAAACCTTGCGCATCCCCACGTTCGAGTGGAAAGGGGTCGCCCCAAAGGATTATCCAAAGGAAAAGAGTGGACGAAGGGTGACTTGCGCAATGGTGGACGCCGACGGGCCCTGAGGAGTGATTTGTCGACAGTGTCATGCTTGCTTGTCGACTTGTCCCCAGGTCGAGATGAGGACCTGTGGATAACTCCTGTGGATAACGACAATCGGCTGATAGGACTGGCGGAAATCCAGCGTCCGGGACGACGACCGAGGCGGCTCAGAACCGCACTCAGAACCGCCCGTCCTGGCACCGGGCCACCCAGTCAGCCGCCGACACGAACTCGTCGTCCGACGTCCCGAGGCGCGGCGGCTGCACATCCCCGGGCTTCATGTCCGCGCGCGGATACGAGCCCAGGAAGCGCACCTCCAGGCAGATCCGCTTCAGCCCCGTCAGCGCCTCGGCCACCCGGCGGTCGGAGATGTGGCCCTCGGCGTCGATGCAGAAGCAGTAGTTGCCGATGCCCGCGCCGGTCGGCCGGGACTGCAGCAGCATCAGGTTGATGCCGCGCGTGGCGAACTCGCCCAGGAGGTCGCGCAGCCCGCCGGGATGGTCGTCGCGCTGCCACAGCACGACGGACGTCTTGTCCGCGCCGGTCGGCGCCGCGGGCCGGGCGGGCCGGCCCACCAGCACGAACCGGGTCTGGGCGTTCTCCGCGTCGTGGATGCCGGTCTCCAGGGCCTCGAGGCCGTACCGGGCGGCCGCGAACTCGCCGGCGAAGGCGGCGTCGTACTGGCCTTCCTGGACCAGGCGCGCGGCGTCCGCGTTCGAGGCGGCCGACTCCCAGTGGGCGTCCGGGAGGTTCTTCTTCAGCCAGTTGCGCACCTGCGGCTGGGCGGCCGGGTGGGCGGAGACCGTCTTGATGTCCGACAGTTTGGTGCCCGGCCTGACCAGCAGCGCGAAGGTGATCGACAGCAGCACCTCGCGGTAGATCATCAGCGGCGCGCCCGCGACCAGTTCGTCGAGCGTCGTCGTGATGCCGCCCTCGACGGAGTTCTCGATCGGCACGAACGCGGCCTCGGCCTCGCCGACACGCACCGCGTCGAGCGCGGACTGCACGGACACGTAGGGGATCAGTTCCCGGGTCGCGGCCTCGGGAAGGGTGCGCAGGGCGACTTCGGTGAAGGTGCCCTCGGGGCCGAGATAGGCATAGCTCGCTGGCATGACCTCACCCTAATGGGCCTTGCGAAACACGGTGTGCACATCTCACCCGGCTGCCCCAAGGGGCACTCCGGTCCGGGCTCGGGCAGGCGCGCCGGCCCAGCCCCCGCTCTCCGGCCCAGGCTCGCGCATACGCTCCAGCTCGGCCGATCCCGTGGGTCACGCATAGGCCCAGCTCGGCCGATCCCTTGGCTCAGGCATACACCCCAGCTCAGCCGATCCCCCAGCCCAGCACTCCCGGCCCCGCCCAGCTCGTCGCGGCCCCCAGCGTCACCCCTCCAGCAACCCCTGCCCCACATACTCCCCCTCCGCCGCCCCGCCCGGCACGGCGAAGAGCCCGCTCGCCTCGTGGCGGATGTACTTCGACAGCGCGTCGCCCCGGTCGAGCTTGCGCTGGACGGTGACGAAGCCGCGCAGTGGGTCGGCCTGCCAGCAGATGAAGAGGAGGCCCGCGTCGGGCACCCCGTTGGCGTCGATGCCGTCGTGGTAGGAGAAGGGGCGCCGCAGCATCGCCGCCCCGCCGTTCTGGTCGGGCCGGGTGATACGGGCGTGGGCGTTGATGGGGACGACCAGGTTTCCTGCCTTGTCGGTCTTCTCCAGGTCCATCTCGGTCGTCTCGGTGCCCCCGGACAGCGGCGCCCCGTCGGACTTGCGGCGCCCGATGACGTCCTCCTGCTCCTTGACCGAGAGCTGCTCCCAGTCGTCGAGGAGCATGCGGATGCGGCGTACGACGGCGTAGGAGCCGTTCGCCATCCAGGCCGGGTCCTTCGAGCCGGACTCCGGCACGAAGATCCGCTGGTCGAAGTCGCCGTCCGTCGGCTTCGGATTGCGCGTGCCGTCCATCTGGCCCATCAGGTTGCGCGCAGTCATGGGGTGCGAGGTGGCGCCCGGCGACCGGTTGAAGCCGTTCATCTGCCAGCGCACCCTGGCGGCGCTGCCCGCGTCCTTCTGGATCGCGCGCAGGGCGTGGAAGGCGACCAGGGCGTCGTTGGCGCCGATCTGCACCCACAGGTCGCCGTTGCTGCGTGCCTTGTCGAGCTGGTCGGAGGAGAAGTCGGGCAGCGGGTCCAGGGCGACCGGGCGCTGCTTCTCCAGGCCGGTCCGCGCGAAGAAGCTGTGCCCGAAGCCGAAGGTGAGCGTCAGCGAGGAGGGACCGGCGTCGCGGGCGACATCCGTGTCATCCTGCTTGGCCGCCTCGCCCGCCATCAGCCGCCGAGCCGTCTCCGACCAGCGGCGCAGCAACGCAGCCGCCTCCTTGCGGCCGGCGCCCGCCGCCAGGTCGAAGGCGACGACGTGGCCGCGCGCCTGGAGCCCCTGGAGGATGCCGGGCTGATGTTTCCCGTGAAACATCACCTGGTCGGCGCCCAGCGAGCTGAGCGGTGTCGCCTCGGCGGGCCGGGCGGCGTATCCCACGGCCCCGCCGGCCGCACCGAGCACCAGCCCCGTGGCACCGGCGGTCCCTAGCAGCCGGCGCCGCGAAACGCCCTCCTTGAGGGCGCCCTTGGCGGCGCTTTCGGAAACGCCGCCATTAAGTGCCGTCTCGCCATTGCGTGCCGCATCAAGCGGCGGCTTGGGAGTACGGGCCTCCGGGATGGACTGGTCAGCCATGGTGAGGTTCAGCCGATCTGCGCGTTCTTGGAGACGGTGGCCTGGTCGATGTCGGAGGTCCGCACGGTCACGGCGATCTTCCACTCGCCCGCCATGGGGATCTGCACTCCGCTCGCCGACCAGTGTCCGGTGGAGATGTGGTCGGGGACGACGGGCAGCGGCCCGATGTCCTGGGACTCGAGGGTGAAGGCGATCTTCACCTCGGGGATGTCGAAGGCACGGCCGTTGGGACGCTGTACGTAGACGTGCATCTCGTTGCCGCCCACACGCGCGGGATCGAGGTCGACCCGTACGACGCCCTTGCCGTCCTCACCGCCGGTGTCGAAGGACATGTCCAGGGTCAGCGCCCCGGACGACGACGCGTCGGCGGACGCGGACGACGTGGCCGCCCTGGCCTCCTGTTCCGTACGGCCCGGCTCGGTCGACGTCAGCATGGTGGTGACGGCGAGCAGGACGACGGCGACGCCTGCTTCGGCCAACACCGAGCGGCGCAGCCCGAACCGGTTCGGGTCGGCGTCCCGCTGCTGCTTCTGCCGTGCCGTGTCGATCGCGGCCTGCTGCCGGGCGAGCTGGGCGGCACGCTTGGCATCGCCCTTGCCGGACACGGCGGCGGAGGCACCCTTCTTGCCCGAGCCCGATGTCGACGTGGCGGCGGAGGCACGGGACTGGGCAGCGGCGTGCGCCTTCTCGTCCTCACCTGTGCCCTTCTCCGTCTCGCCCCCGTCGGCGTCCTTCGCCTTCCCCACCACTGTGTCCACCAGCCGCGCCGTCCACCGCCGCGAGATCCACGCGACCCCTACCAGCAGCACCACAAGCCCGATCTTGACCAGCAGCAACTGCCCGTATCGCGTCCCGGTGAACGCCGACCACGAGCCGAGCTGCCGCCACGACTGGTAGATCCCGGTCGCGACCAGCGCGAGCACGCTGCCGAAGGCGACGCGCGAGAACCGTCGTACGGCGGACGCCCCGACGGGAGTGTCCGCGGGCGCCCGGTACAGCGCCACGAGCAGCGCGGCGAGCCCGCCGAGCCAGGCAGCGACGGCCAGCAGGTGGACGACGTCGACCGGCATCGCGATGCCGGACTGGAGCCCGGTCGAGGCGTGCTCGGACATCGCCCAGCTCGCCGCGAGCCCGGCCGCCACGACCGTCCCGCCGATCGCGAGCCCGAAGGTGAGGTCCCGCTTCTCCTCGTCCTCCCGCTTGTCATAGGCCCCGAACAGCACCGCGATGAACAGCGCCGCCGCGGCGAGCAGCAGCAGCCGGGACACGAGTGCCGCACCCGTCTTGGTCTGCAGCACCTGCCCGAGCAGCTCCAGGTCGAAGATGTCGCCGATCTTCCCGGTGCTGGTGTACGAGCCGCGCAGGAGCAGCAGCCCGAGCGTGGCGGCGGTCAGGGCCAGCCAGCCGGAGACGACGAGCCGCTGCAGCACCCGCACGCCCGACCCGCGCTGCCAGCAGGCGAGCACGAAGGCGGCGCCGCCGACCAGGACGATGAAGCCGGCGTACGACACATATCGCCCGAGCCCGTAGAGCCAGCCGACGATGCCGCCACCCGCCTCCTGGCCGGAGACCGAGACGCTGGTCTGCGAGGGAGCGCCGATGGAGAAGGTGTAGGCGCCGGCGACGGGATGGCTGTCCTCGGACACCACTTGGTAGGTGACGGTGTACGTCCCGTCGGGCAGGCCGCTGTGGAGTTTCACGGCGTACGTCGTGCCGCTGACGTTGGCCGGGTCGCCCTGGTCGACGCGCTCGCCCTTGGGGTCGAGCACGCGCAGGGAGTCGTCGGACAGGGCGACCTTTTCGGAGAAGGTCAGCGAGACCTGCGTCGGGGCCTTGTCGACCACCGCCCCCTGCCGGGGGTCGCTGCCGGTCAGCGCGGCGTGCGCGGAGACCGGCCCGGCACCGGCGAGGAGCAGACCGGTCGCGGCCAGGAGCAGCAGCACCAAGGTCCGGACACGCGGCAGCACCAGGGTCCGGACGCGCGGCAGCACCCGGGGCCGGACGCGGGGAGCGATGGTCAGGGTCACGGCGGTCTCTCCCTCAGTGTCCGGTCTTCGGGTTGTACGTCGCGGACTCCACCGGCATCTCGACGGTGACCGTGCCGGACTCGGCGAAGTGGAGCTGCACGGTCACCTTCTCGCCCTGCTGGGGCTTCCGCTTCAGCTTCTCGAACATCAGATGGCTGCCACCGCTCTTGAACACGAGCTGACCGTGCGCGGGGACGGCGAGGTCCTTGGCCTCCCGCATCGACGAACCCACGGTCTCGTGGGCGGTCACCTCGCCGACGTCGCTGGTGACGGAGGTCAACTCGTCCTTCGTACTGCCCTTGTTGGTGACCGTCAGGAAGCCGGCCGCCATGGAGTCGGAGACCGGCTGCGGCATGTAGGCGCCGCTGACGGACAGTTCGGCCGTGGAATCGGCCGGGGCGTCCTCGGAGCCGCAGCCCGTGAGGACGAGGGCGCCGGTCGTCACCAGGGTCACCAGGGTCACCGGCCGCACCGGGGCGAACCGCCTCACGGCTTCTCCCCCTTGATCAGCTTGGGGAGGTCCTTGGTGTACTCGTCGACGGTGGCGTCCTCGGTGTAGAGGACGTACCCGGCGTCGGTCTTCGGCGAGAACGCGACGACCTGGGTGCCGTGGGTGGAGACCATCTTGCCGTTCTTGTCCTTGTGCGGCGGCTCGATGGAGATGCCGAGGGTGCGGGCACCGGCCTGGATGGTGTCGAAGTCGCCGGTCAGGCCGACGACCTGCGGATCGATGCCCTTGAGCCACTTGCCGAGCGCGGACGCGGTGTCGCGCTCCGGGTCGGTCGTGACGAACACGATGCTCAGCTCGTCCTGCTCGGCCTTCGGCAGCTGCTTCTTGGCGACGGCGATGTTGTTCATCGTCAGCGGGCAGACGTCGGGACAGTTGGTGTAGCCGAAGTAGATCAGCGTCGGCTTGCCCTTCGTCTCCTTGCGGAGGTCGTACTTCTTGCCGTTCGTGTCCGTGAGGACCAGGTCCGGTTTCTCGAAGGGCTTGTCGAGGACGATGGCGGCCTTGTCCGAGCCGGCCTCCTCGGAGACCACGGTGACGGGCTGGGCGCTGTCGTCGCCGCTGCCGCAGGCGGAGAGGGTCAGGGTGGCGGCGGCGACCAGGGCGGCCGCAGCGAAGGTCTTCTTACGCATGGCAAGTCTTCTTACGCATAGAAAAATGTCCCAGTCGTGAGTGCTCCGGCGCGCACCGGGGGCGTGCCCCGGCGCGCGCCGTGAATCAAAGGAGCCGTCAGGCGTCGGTGCGCCGACGGCCGGCGAGCACGCCGTACGCCACGCCCAGCGCACCGACGACGATGCCGACCACGCCCAGGACGCGGGCGGTGGTGTCGCTGCTGTCGGCGGGCTCGGCGGCCTCGGTCTTGGCGGAGGCGGCCTCGGCGTCGTCGGAGTCGGAGGCCTGGTCGGAGGAGGACGAGCCGTGGTGGCCGTCCTCGGCGGCGGACAGTTCAAGCACCGGCGCCGGGTTCTCGGGCTCCTCCTGACCCTCCTGCGGCACCTCGATCCAGCGCACGACCTCCTTGTTGGAGTACGTCTGGATGGCCTTGAAGACCAGTTCGTCCGTGTCCTCGGGCAGGGTGCCGACGGAGACGGGGAACTTCTGGAAGAAGCCGGGCTCGATGCCCTTGCCGTCGGCGGTCCAGGTGACCTTGGTGACGGCCTCGGTGATCTTCTTGCCGTGCATCTCCAGCGGCTTGTCCAGCGTGGACTTGGTGACCTTGGCCGTCCAGCCGGGAACGGGCTGCGGCATCACGGAGGCCAGCGGGTGGTCGGTCGGGAAGGTCACCTCGAGCTTGGTGGTCGAGGCGTTGTCGCGCTCGTTGGGCACCTTGAAGTCGACGACCGCGTAGCCGCCCTTGGCTGCCGTGCCCTCGGGCTGCACGCTGACGTGGGCGAACGCGGGGACGGACAGGGCGAGTACGGCCGTGCCGGCGAGCGCGCCCGTGGCGGCGATACGAGAGGCCTTCATGCTGAGCACTCCACTGTGAATGAGGTTCGGATTCCGGTGGTGAAGAGGGGTACGCGTGCGCGGGGGTGCCCGATCAAGTGCGATCAGGGCGATCAGCAGGGAGAACAGGAGTCAGCTGTCCCTCGATCGGAGAACCCGGGTACGCGCGTGCCGCACGACGGCGGCCCCTCAGCCCACTTCGGTGGAGTGGCGGTCGCGTCGTGTCAGGCGGCGAGGACGAGTGCGGCGCCGGCCGGCGGGCCGCGCCTGATCACCGTGTGCTGGAGTGCGAGGGTGCGGGGCTCGGGCGGGCCCGACCATTCGGCGAACTGGGCCGGCGGGCTCGCCTCCGGAGCGCCTGGCAGCCCGGCACGCAGGGCGCGCACCAGCGCGAGCGCCCCGCGCAGGGATCGTACGAACGCCCCCTCCGCGACCGAGTGCGCCGACAGGGCGGACATCTCGACGATGCGCAGCAGGGCCAGGTCCCCGCGCCGCAGCAGCCACCCCGCGACGACCGCCGCGAGGAGGTGGGCGAGCACCATGGGCAGGGACGGCAGAAGGGACGCCGAGGCGTCCGTGGCACCGGACACGGCGTTCGCCGAGGAATGCGAGGTGTGCGTACCGGCGGCCGGGTGGAGCCGTGCCTCGGTGAGGATCCGCTGGGCCTGGGCGGGGCTGATGGCCGCCGCGGCGGTACCGCAGACGAGCCGCGCGGCCTGCTCGATGAGCGCGGCGTCGGAGGTGGTCGCCGTGCCGGAGACCCCGGTGGCCGCTCCGTGCTGCCCGAGCCCGAACAGCGTGTGCAGGACGGTCTGGCCGGCCGCGAGCAGTGCCGCGATCCAGGGGAGCGAGCGCTCCCGCCCCGCGAACGGCACCGTGACCAGGAGCACCCCCAGGAACCCGGCGCCCAGCGTCCACAGCGGGATCGTGGCGCAGGACCCCAGCGCGTGCCCGACCCCGGCCAGCACGACGCAGACCGCGGCGAACACCGCGGCCCGCAGTATCCGGAGATCTCCTCCGGAGCGCACCGTGCGCGGGTGGGGGGCAGTCATGGCGGGCTCATCATCGCACTGGCCTTATGACCGCCATACGGCAGGTCCGCAAGATGACATACGGGCGCTTCGGGACGCACGGGGCGATAAGGACCGTACGACCGGAAGATCACCCTCTGGTGTGGGCCGACCCCACATACACCGATTCCCGCGTGGGCGCATCGACCATATGGGCGGCATCACGTCAAGGATGTGCTTACACCCCCGCACTCGTGGCAATACGTAACGGTATGTCGAGCCGCGGCCAGGAGGCTGGAGCATGAGCATCTGGTGGTCACTCCATCTGCGGCGGGAAGCCGCGAGCGTGCCGCTCGCCCGGCGGTTGCTGATCGGCACCATGGAGACCGCGGGCGTCGACCCCGACGTGTCGTACGACCTCTCCGTCGCCCTCAGCGAGGCCTGTGCGAACGCCGTCGAACACGGCGGCGACTGCGCGCCGGACGGCTCCCCCCAGGCGTACCGCGTGACGGCGTACCTGGACGGCGAGAAGTGCCATATCGAGGTCACCGACGCGGGCCCCGGCTTCACGGCACCACCCCGTGCCCCCCGCCCGGCCGCCACCGACGCCGAGCACGGTCGCGGCCTCTGCCTCATCGCGGAACTCGCCGACCACGTCCAGATCGGCAACAAGCCGGGGCGGACCGGGGCGGTGGTGAGCTTCGACAAGATCCTCAAGTGGCGCAAGGACACGCCGTTGGTGGCGGTGTAGCGCGGACTGGAAGTACCCGCTGTCGTCGCCGCGCTCCAACGGACGATGACGGCCGCCGACTTCGGCTTCCTCAGGACTCACAGCCCCCGCACAGCGCCACCCCACGCCTCTGATGGGTGGCGTCCCTAATTTCCTGGTCATGACGGGAAACCACAAGGACAAGTCGATCACTCGGCGCCGGGCGATCGCGGTGACCGGAGGCACGGTCGCGGCGGGCGGACTCGCCGTCGCGGGCTACCAGGCGGCCTTCGCCGACACCGGCACGACCACGACCGAGGCCGCGGCGACGGCAAGCACGACCGCCTCGGAGAGCGCCGGCACCTGCATGACGCTGATGTCGAGCGTCACCGAAGGCCCGTACTACCTCGACAACGCCCTGGTGAGAAAGGACATCACCGAGGGCAAGAGCGGTGTCCCGCTCACCCTGCGCCTCACCGTCGTCGACGCCACCGACGGCTGCACCCCGGTCCCCGGCGCCGCCGTGGAGATCTGGCACTGCGACGCCTGGGGCTACTACTCCGGCTACACCACGGCCAACCCCGGCGGCTCCGCACCCGCCGAGAGCGAGGACGGCTCGACCGCCAACGACAACACCTACCTGCGCGGTTACCAGATCGCCAACGCCAACGGGGTCGTCAAGTTCGAGACGATCTTCCCGGGCTGGTACACCCCGCGCACCTGCCACATCCACCTCAAGGTCCACACGGGCGGCCAGAAGGAGGACGGCACCTACGCGGGCGGCAAGGTCAACTACACCGGCCAGCTGTTCTTCGACGACGAGATCGCCCAGGAGATCTTCACGCTGGAGCCCTACTCGAAGCACTCCGGCAGCTACACCACCCTCGACGACGACATGGTCTACGACGGCGGCGGCGCCTCCAGCGGCCTGTTGACCCTCAGCCCGGTCAAGAAGGCCGACCCGTCCAAGGGTTACAAGGGCTTCCTCACCATCGGCATCGACCCCGACGCCGAGAACACCGGCGCGGGCAGCGGCGGCGGTGGCGGCGAGGGCGGTACGCCGCCGGGCGACGCGCCGACGGGCCCCCCGCCCAGCGACGCCCCGTCGGCCTCTGCCTCGGCCTCCTCGTAGGGGATACGGCCATGAGCAGCCGCGAGGACGAGGCGCTGGCGCAGGCCGCCGTGACCGCACTCACCGGGCAGCTGGCCCTGGTTCCCAAGCCGGGCCTGCCCGACCCGCGCGACCTCGGCACCCGCGTCACCCGCTGGGACCACCGCATGCTGCGCTGGTCGGCCAGGGCGCTCGGGCCGGGCCTCGCGGCGATGTCCGCCGCGGCCCGGCGCGCGGGCGAGCCGACGCCCGGTCTCCACAGCGAACTGGGCGCGATCGGCAGGTGCACCGAGCACTCGGTACACCTCGCGGGCGGCGGCCACCGGGGCGCGCTGTGGGCGCTCGGCCTGTTGGTCGCTGCGGCCGCACTCGACCCCAGGACCGGCGCGAAGGACGTCGCCGCGACCGCCAAGCGCATCGCCGCGCACACCGACAAACGCGCCCAGCGCAGCCCCTCTCGGGGCTCCTTGGTGTCCGCCAAGTACGGCGCCGCCGGGGCACGGGGCGAGGCACGGGCCGGATTCCCGCACGTACGGCGGGCGTTGGACGCGCTCACCGAGGCTCGCTCGGCCGGCGCCACGGAGGAGCAGGCCCGCCTGGACGCCCTGCTCACGGTGATGTCCACCCTCCAGGACACCGAACTGCTCTACACCGCGGGCCCCATCGGCCTCCGGCACGTCCAAGCGGGCGCGCGCGCAGTCCTGGAAGCGGGCGGTACGGCAACCGAGGCGGGCGCGGAAGCCCTGGCCGACCTCGACGCCGACCTGCACGCGCGCGCGTGGAGCCCAAGGGGGAGTGCCGGGCTGCTGGCGGGGGCGCTGTTCCTGGACTCGCTTCCGGTCACGGCGGGAGTGCGGGCGGCCTGAACGGCACGGCATGCGGGCGGCCCGCCTGAACGCCAGGGCAGGTGCGCGGGTCGTCCGTCCGTCACCTCAGGTGCGCGGGTCGCCCCGCCCGTCACGGCAGGAGCGCGGGTTCCCCGACCGTCTCCTCCACCCGGCGACCGGCGGCCCAGCGCGCCGCCGGTCCCATGGCGTACGACGCGGCCAGCATCGCCCCGCCCAGCAGCAGCCAGCCCGGCGCCCCCCACTCCACCAGCAGGGTCGTCAGCAGGAGCGGGCCGAGTGTGCGGGCGACGGTGACGCCGGTCCCGAAGAGCCCCTGGTACTCGCCGACGCGCCCCTCCGGAGCCAGATCGAAGGACAGCTGCCAGGAACCCGCCGAGTGCCCCATCTCGGCGACCACTTGAAGCACCGCACCCACCACCAGGACACCGACGGCCACCCACAGGGAGGCCCCCGCCGACAACGCGAACACCACGCACGCGGCGAGCATCACCCAGCCCGCGCGACGCACCGCGCGCGTGGCGGTGCCAAGGCCTGTGACGCCGCGCGCCGCCCTGACCTGGAACAGCATCACCGCACCGGTGTTGAGTACGAACAGTGCGGAGACCAGCCAGGCCGGCGCCTCGGTCCGGCGGGTGATCCACAGAGGCAGCACCAGACTCAGCAGCGGCAACCGGAGCAGCAGGACCGTATTGAGGAGCGCCACGACAACGTACGGCCGGTCACCCAGCACCGCCATGCCGTGACGTTTCCGCTCAAGTCCCCGTTGCCCCACCGGAATTGCTCGCACCGCCTGCACGGCCGGCAATCGCAGCAACAGCCCCGCACACACCAGAAAGCTCACCGCGTCCAACGCGAACACCCCGAGATACGCCGCCCGCGTCCCGGCGTGCAGCGCCAGCCCGCCCAGCCCCGCACCCACCGCGAGCCCGGCGTTGAGCGTCGACTGCAGATGCGCCAGCAGCCCGGTCCGCTCCCCGGCGGGCACCAGTCCCGCCAGCAGCGCCTGCCGCGCCGCCGCGAGCCCGGACTGCACGGCGGCGTACGCGCACGCGGCCAGCACGAACGGCACGAAGCCGCGCACGACCGTGAACGACGCCACCGCGAGCCCCGTCGCGAGGGCCAGCAGCACCGCCGTACCGCGCGGTCCGCACCGGTCCGCGAGCCGCCCCAGCGGAACCCCGACCAGCGAGCCGACCGCCCAGCCGACGGTCAGCCCGAGCCCCACGCGCGCGGGGGCGAGGCCGACGATCTGGCTGAAGTAGAGGGCCGACGTCGTGTAGTAGGCGCCGTCCCCGACCGAGTTGCTCAACTGGGCGAGGGCGAGGACGCGTTGCGGACCGGCGGGCGGGACGAGCGAGTTCGTCATGCCTACGACACTAAGAACGCAGTGGGCCGCTCAACAGGACCAATCCCTGGTTGCTTCAATGGCCCAATTCGCTGTCCCCATGGCCCGTTCGGGGCATACCGCCCGGCCCCGCTCAGCCGCCCTCCAACACCCTCACCAGCACCTCCAACGCCTCCGGATACACCCGCTCCCGAGGCGTCCCGTACCCCACGACCAGCCCCTGCGGCCGCTCCTCGCCGCCGCCCGGGGCATGCCAGTGTTCCCCAAGACGCCCCAGCGCGAGCCCTTCCGCCTCCGCCCGCGCCAGCACCCGCGCCTCGTCGTCGACCTCCACCAGCGCGTGCAGCCCGGCCGCGATCCCGCGCACGGGCCGCCGCGCCCCCAGCCGGTCCAGCAGCTGATCCCGGCGCCGCCGGTACCGCAGCCGACAGGCCCGCACATGCCGGTCGTACGCATGGCTGTCGATCAGTTCGGCGAGTGCCAACTGGCCGATGGTCTCGGTGTGATGGTCGCTGTGCAGCTTGGCGTCGGCGACGGCGTCGACCAGGTGCGGCGGCAGCACCATCCAGCCGAGCCGCAGCGCGGGCCCGAGCGTCTTCGAGGCCGTGCCCAGGTACGCCACGTGGCCCGGTGCCATCCCCTGCAGCGCGCCGACGGGCTGGCGGTCGTAGCGGAACTCCCCGTCGTAGTCGTCCTCGACGATCAGCCCGCCACGCGCGCGTGCCCAGTCGGTGAGCGCCCGCCGCCGCTCGGGGTGCAGCGTCACGCCGGTCGGGTACTGATGCGCCGGCGTGACGACCACGGCCGAGCAGTCCCCCAACTCCTCCGCGCAGACGCCCCTTCCATCGACCCCCACGGGCACGACGACGCCCCCGTTGCGCCGGACCACCTCCCGATGGAACGGCAGCCCCGGGTCCTCCATGGCGACGCCGCCGCCCTCCAGCACACGCGTGAGCAACGCCAGCCCCTGCACATACCCCGAGGTGATCACGATCCGCTCCGGCGGCGCGATCACCCCACGCGCCCGCCCCAGATACCCCGACAACGCGGTCCGCAACTCGATCCGACCCCGCGGATCGCCGTAGTCATACGCCAGCGAGGGCGCCGTCGCGATGGCCCGCCGCAGCGCCCGCAACCAGGCGGCCGCCGGAAACGCCCCCACATCCGGACTCCCCGGCCGCAGATCGAAACGCGGCTCACGCGCGCGTGCGGAGGCCTCCGGCGGTTCGGCGTCAGGGAGGGGCAGAGAAGCGACCTGTGTACCAGCCCCCTGCCGAGCGGTGAGGTATCCCTCGGCGACGAGCTGGTCGTACGCCGCCTTCACGGTGTTCCGAGAGATCCCGAGTTCGTCCGCGAGCCGCCGCGTGGCAGGCAACCGCTCGCCGGGCGCCAGCCGCCCGGCCCGCACGGCATCGCGCAGCGCCCGCTCAAGCCCAGCACGACGGCCGTCGCCGACGGCGAGTTCCAGGTGCAGGTCCACCCCAACCCCCCCAGGGGCGCGGGGAACTGCGCGATCAGCCCCCACGACCCGCAGACCGCGACGATGGCCGGACACCCCTCCGGCACCCGGCCATCGATCCGACGTCAGCCCTTCAAAGAGGCCATCCAGTCCTCAACCTCATCCGACCGCCGAGGCAGCGCAGCGCTCAGGTTCCGGTTGCCCTCGGCCGTCACCAGAATGTCGTCCTCGATCCGCACCCCGATCCCCCGGTACTCCTCCGGCACGGTCAGGTCGTCGGCCTGGAAGTACAGCCCCGGCTCGACGGTCAGCACCATGCCCGCCTCCAGCGTGCCGTCGACATACGACTCCACGCGCGCGGCGGCGCAGTCGTGCACGTCCATGCCGAGCATGTGCCCGGTCCCGTGCAGCGTCCACCGGCGCTGCAGCCCGAGCTCCAGCACCCGCTCCACCGGGCCCTCGACCAGCCCCCACTCGACGAGCCGCTCGGCCAGCACACGCTGTGCCGCGTCGTGGAAGTCCCGGAACTTCCCGCCCGGCTGCACGGCCGCGATGCCGGCCTCCTGGGCGTCGTACACGGCGTCGTAGATCTTCTTCTGGATCTCGCTGAACCGGCCGTTGATCGGCAGCGTGCGCGTGACGTCGGCGGTGTAGTACGTGTGCGTCTCGACGCCCGCGTCCAGCAGCAGCAGATCACCGGAGCGCACGGGCCCGTCGTTGCGCACCCAGTGCAGCGTGCAGGCGTGCGGGCCGGCCGCGCAGATGGAGCCGTAACCGACGTCGTTGCCCTCCACACGCGCGCGGAGGAAGAACGTGCCCTCGATGTAGCGCTCGGAGGTCGCCTCGGCCTTGTCGAGGACCTTCACCACGTCCTCGAAGCCGCGCACCGTCGAGTCGACGGCCTTCTGCAGCTCGCCGATCTCGAACTCGTCCTTGACCAGCCGGGCCTCGGAGAGGAAGACGCGCAGCTCCTCGTCCCGCTCGGCGGTGACCTTGTCGGTCAGCGCGGCCTCGATGCCGGCGTCGTGGCCGCGTACGACACGCACCGGACCCGTCGCCTCGCGCAGCTTGCCGGCCAGCTCGCGCACGTCGGACGCGGGGATGCCGTAGAGCTTCTCCGCTTCGGTGAGCGAGTGCCGGCGGCCGACCCACAGCTCGCCCTGGCCGGAGAGCCAGAACTCGCCGTTCTCGCGGTCGGAGCGCGGCAGGAGGTAGATCGTCGCCTTGTGACCGTCGGAGACGGGCTCCAGGACGAGCACGCCGTCCTCGGTCTGGTTGCCGGTGAGGTAGGTGTACTCGACCGACGCCCGGAAGGGGTACTCGGTGTCGTTCGACCGCGTCTTCAGGTTGCCGGCGGGGATCACCAGACGCTCGCCCGGGAACCGCGCCGAAAGCGCGGCGCGCCGCGCGGCGGTCTCGGCGGCCTGGGGGATCGGCTGCAGGTCGCGCAGCTCGGTGTCGGCCCAGCCGGACTTCATGTTCTCGGCAAGCTCGTCGGACACGCCCGGGTACAGGCCGTTCTTGCGCTGCTTGATGGGCTCTTCCGACTCTTCCGGGGTCTCCGGGGTGAGCTCGTCGGCCACGGTCATCCTCCTCGATACGGCACTGGACCCCCTCCATCGTACGGACGTACAGGAGGGAACCCAGGGTCGAAGGACCGTCACCGAGGGCTGCTATGCCGTGATCACGAAACCCGTTATGGGCCGCCTACTCGAACCGAGCCGCCAGCAGGACCACGTCCTCCTCGCTGTCCGCCCGGTCCAGCCCGTCCGGCAGCACGGTCCGCAGGACGTGGTCGACGACGGCGTCCGGTTCGTGCCGGATGGCCCTGGGTACCCCGGCTGCCGCCGCGTGCAGCCGGGTGAACGCCCGGTCCGTGGGGTCGCCGGTGCGGTGCAGCAGTCCGTCGGTGTACAGCAGAACCGTCTCTCCGGCTTGCGCCGTCAGCTCCACGCTCGGCGCCTCCCAGCAGGCCAGCATGCCCAGCGGCGCGGACACGGACGTCTCCACGAACTCGGTGCGCCGCTCGCCGATCAGCAGCGGCGGGGTGTGTCCGGCACCGGCGAGCGTGATCTTGCGCAGGGCGGGCTCGCAGTAGGCGAACAGGGCGGTGGCGGAGCGGGCGGGCTCGGTGAGTCTGAGCAGCAGTTCCAGGTCGGACAGCACCGCGACCGGGTCCTCGCCCTCCATGACGGCGTACGCCCGCAAGCTGGCCCTGAGCCGTCCCATCGCGGCGACCGCGCTGGGCCCGGAACCGGTCACCGAGCCGACGGCCAGGCCGAGCGCGGCGTCCGGCAGCGGCAGCGCGTCGTACCAGTCGCCGCCCCCGCGCGGGCCGGTGCGATGCCGGGCGGCGAGCTGGACGCCCGCCACGCGGGGCAGCCGGGAGGGGAGCAGTTCCTCCGCCATGGTCCGCATGCACGCGCGCGTGCGCTCGACTTCGAGGAGCCGGGCCAGGTGCTCGGTGGCGTATCGGGTGTACAGGCCGACGAGGTGGCGTCGGCGTTCGGCCGGTTCGGCGGGCTCGTCGTACAGCCACACGGCGGCGCCGAGGCGGCCGGCGGCCTCGGTGGACAGGGGGAGTGCGTAGCTCGCGGCGTAGCCGAGGCGTGCGGCCACCTCACGGTGCCGTGGGTCGAGCCCGTCCTCGGCGAACAGGTCGGGCTCGGCGATCTCGCCGTCGCCGCCCGGGAGGCCGTCGAGGATCCTGCCGTACGACATCACGCTGCGCGGGACGGTCTCGATGTGCCCGAGGTCCGCGCGGGCCAGTCCGAGCCCGATGGTCGTGTCGGGGCCCAGCCCGTCCGCCGGTTCCAGTACGACGAGACCGCGCCGGGCGCCCACGAGGGCGGATCCGGCGCGCAGCAGTTCCTCCATGGCCTCGGCGAGCACGCTCGTGCGGGCCAGGCGTTCGGTGAGTTCGTGGAGTGTCGTGAGGTCCGAGACCCAGCCGGCCAGACGGTCCTGGAGCAGCACCCCCGGGGGGTTCGGCGGGGGGACCGCTGAGGCACCCGAGGCCGCCTGCGCGGGCGCGACAGTGTGTGCGGGCGAGGGAACCGTCGAATCGATTCCGGCCACTTTCGGAGGGTGGGGAGCGTTCATGGCGTCCGGCTTTCCGACCGGTGCGTATTGCTCAAAAGCATCGCAAACCCCCATGTCATTCTGCGCCGCTAGCAGTGTCTCCACATGTACACGCACTCGTGAGGGGATGTCCAGCATTGTCCTGCCGGGATTCCTGGTGTCCGTGGGCAACCAGAGCACTCGGCGTAGACCTCTTGCGCAAAGGCAAAGTTGGCTTAAAACTGCCGCAGTGAACGGGGTATTGCGGTCGACTGGTTTCGCTCCACGGAGCGTCACAGCGGTCGTGATGGGTACGTACTCGGTGAAGGCCAGGGGTGGTTGACAACCACCCGGAACCTGGTGACGGACCCGGGCGTCTTAGCCACCGACGATCGTGCCCCATCCTCCCGTGGCGGAGGCGAAGAGAAATACGCGCGACGGTAAAACGCCAGACTTCGCCACCCCACGCCACGCCCATGCTTTTGATGGACGCAGTATGGACGAGGCTGCCGCGGAAGCAGTCAACGCTCGGCCCATAGGGGTTTCCCTTGCTCAAGGCAGGGGTGTGATGCGCCATTAGGTACGCACAGTGAAGTGATCGACACATGGTGTGATGTGGACCACGGTGTTGCCAGCGGTGCAACGGAAAGGAACGAGCGCTCATGCGCGAGATCCTCGGAAGGCGACGCAGGCCCCTGCGCGGTGACGGGAGGCCTGAGCTGATCAGCGCGGCCCTCACCTTCGCGACGCAATGGCAGTGGCCGGTACTCCCGGGTGTGGCGGCGGATCCGCAGGGGCGGGACCGCTGCGGTTGCCCGGACCCCGAGTGCACGGTGCCCGGTGCCCACCCCTTCGACCCGGGCCTCCTCGCGGCCACCACCGACGAGCGCATGGTGCGCTGGTGGTGGACCAACCGCCCCGCGGCCCCGATCATCCTCGCCACCGGCGGCAAGGCGCCCTGCGCGGTCAGTCTCCCCGCCCTGCCGGCCGCTCACGCCCTCACCGCACTCGACCGCATGGGCATGCGCCTCGGCCCGGTCGTCGCCTCGCCCACCCGCTGGGCGATCCTGGTGAAGCCGTACTCCATGGAACAGCTGGGCGAACTGCTGTACGCCAAGGACTTCGTCCCGGGTTCCCTGCGCTTCCACGGCGAGGGTGGCTATCTCGCCCTGCCCCCGTCCGAGACGGGCCAGGGTCCCCTCAGCTGGCAGCGCGCCCCGCTGCCCGGCTCGGCCTCTCCGTGGGTGCCCGATGTGGAGGCCGTCGTCGACGCGGTGATCGAGGCCCTCACTCGTACGGGTGTGAGCGCGCCCGAGTTGTAGGCCACTCCGGCGCGCGTGGAACGGCGCACACCTGCGCGGTCGTTACATTCCGCTGTATGCCCCGTCACGCTGAGACACGCCGTCCAGGTTCAGGAAAAGTCCGTCTGTCCGCCCTCGCCGGCGTTGTGGTGGGCGCGGTCGCGCTGCCGCTGGCCGTCGCTTCCGCGGGGCCCGTCGGCGAGGAGGAGCGCGCCCTCGGCCATACGTCACGCAAGGCCGAGCGGCCGTCGGCCCCTTCCTCCCCCGCCGCCGACGCCAAAGGGCCCTCCGCCGAGGCCGAAGGCTCGCCCCTGCTGCTCGGCCTGGGGCTGGCCACCGCCGCCCGCTGCGGACCCGAGCTCATCTCCCCGGAGGGCATCGAGGCGCAGACCTGTGTCCTCACGCAGGGCGAGGAGACCTGGGCGCGCACCTACTTCCGCAACGCCACCGGCGGCGCGCTGGACTCCGTGCTGAGCCTCATGGGGCCCGGTGGGCGCACCGTGCAGATGCGCTGCGCCGGGGGTGCCGAGGACGAGCCGGGCACGTGCGAGACGCCCCGGCAGCCGACCCGCGGGAACCTGGACGCCTACACGGCGGTCGCGGAGTTCGCCTCGGGGGCCGTGAACGGGCCGCTGCTGCTGCGCGCCGCGAGCAACTCCGTGCCGGACGATTCCACGGCACCCACGGGCAGTTGACACGCGACGTCAATCCGTACACGACGCCGACATGGAAAGACCCGGTTGCTGGCGACGGGGGATGCACCAGCAACCGGGCTAATGGAACGGTAACAAGAGATCGGCTGTACGCAAATTCGATCCGGGCTTTCAAGTCACGGATTCCCTTGCTCCACATGGGAGTTGTGATCGGATTCACCCCTCCCGTGAGGGCCGGTTCGGCTGAACGGCCGTTCAGCCGAGGCCGACCCCCATCCTGTGCGTCAGCTGAGCGTGACCTGCCGGTTGGTCAGGCCGCCACGCGCGCGGCGCTCGTCCGCGGTGAGCGGAGCGTCCGCCGCCAGGGCCGCGGCGAGGCGCTCGGCGAACTCGGCCGCCGGCTTCTCCACGTCCTCCGCGCCGATCTCGCTCGGCAGGTCCCAGACCGGCACGGTGAGGCCGTGAGCGCGGAAGGAACCGACGAGCCGGGTGCCCTCGCCGAGGTTCGACTTCCCCGCCGCGTGCAGCCGTGCGAGAGCGTCCAGAAGCTGCTCCTCGGGATGCGGCATGACCCAGCGCAGGTGGTTCTTCTCCGGCGTCCGGCACCAGTAGGCGGCGTCCACGCCGGTCAGCTTCACGGTCGGGATGGCCGCGGCGTTGGCCCGCTCCAGGGAGGCGGCCACTTCCGGAGTGGCGTTCTCGGCGTCCGGGACCCAGAACTCGAAGCCCTGGTGCACAACTGGCTCGAACGCGCCTTCGGGGTCGAGCAGATCCTGCAGCCGCGGACCGTCGGCCGGGGCGCGGCGGCCCTGGACCGGGGTGCCGGGCTGGGCGGCGAGGGCCTGCTGGAGGGTGTCGGCGAGGTCGCGGCTGATGTCGCCCGACGCCGTGTCGTTCTGCAGGCCGAGCAGCACCGAGCCGTCGTCGCGGCGCAGCGCCGGCCAGGCCATGGGCAGGACGGTGGCCAGGGTGACGGACGGGACGCCCTCGGGGAGCCCGCCCTTGAGGGGCAGCTCGACGGTGGCCGCCGGCACCAGTTCGCGCAGGGCCACCCAGTCGCACTCGCCCGGCAGACCCTCGAACGGGCGGTGCACCAGCTCGGTCACCGCCTGTGCGGCGGCCCGGCCGTGGCAGGCCTTGTAGCGGCGGCCGCTGCCGCAGGGGCAGGGCTCGCGTGCGCCGACAACCGGAACGTTCACATCAGCGCCTGCGGCACGGGCTGCATCGCTGAGCTGCGGGCGCTTGGCCTTGGTCTGGGGTCGCTTCTTGGCCATCGTGAGTTGTCTCCCGGTTACGGCTCGTCTCGTACGGGCGCGAGCCTAGCCGTTCACGCCATGGCCGACGGGAGCCTGTGGACAACCCACGGGTCGTGCCGTACGCAGTCGCCGGTGCTGTCAATCCAGGTCGTCGAAGGCATCCGCGAAGTCGAGGCCGGATATCGCGCCCACGGACGGTGCCGTGACGCGCGTAGCGAAGTCGTCGCGGCGGTGCCCGGCATCGGGATCATGAACGTCGTCGTGGACCACGACCCAGACCGTCACCTCGCCGCGGGCGTCGTCCCGTACCCCCCAGTCGTCGGCCAGGGCGGTGATGATGTTCAGCCCGCGGCCGCCGTGCGCGGTGACCGAGGGCGTGGCCGGAGCAGGGCGGGTGGGACCACCGCCGTCCGTCACCTCGACCGTGAGTCTGCCGCTCGCGTCCACACGCCACGCGGCCCGGACGTCGCCGTCCCCGGACAGGGCGTCGCCCAGCGGCCGGCCGTGTTTGCACGCGTTGCTCAAGAGTTCGGAAAGAATCAGTACGGCATCGTCGATGACCGATTCCGCCACCCCGCCCCTGCGCAACTGCGAGCGCATACGGTGTCTCGCTTCCCCCACGCCCGCAGGGCCATGGGGTACGGCCATGCTCGACGACGTGGGCACCTCCTGTGCCACCACCAACGCCACCCCCGAGACCTCCTTTGCCCCACGCCACGGTGTGGATGCCCCATTGGCCTGTACCGGAAACCGGCCAATCAAGGTCCGGCGACGCATTCACCACGATCGAATACGGACCGAACGCGCCGGAGCACTCCCTGTAGTCGAGATGGCTGGAATTCTTCGGTGTGGCCGAGAGTGGAGGATGGGGCAGATGGGACTTCGGGGTCAAGAGGTTGTGCAGGGATTGATGAGGTTTTAGTGGTTTCCGAGTGGGCGGTTTGCTTTCAGTGCGCGCGTGTCGCTTGATCACGCGCGCGGGTCAGCGGCCGAGCTGGTGCAGCACCGCGCGCGGGCGGTTGGTGATGATGGCGTCGATGCCCAGTTCGACACAGAGGTCGACGTCCTGGGGCTCGTTCACGGTCCAGACGTGCACCTGGTGACCGGCCCGCTTCAGGCGCTCCACATACGCCGGGTGATTGCGCACGATGCGGATCGAGGGGCCGGCGATACGGACGCCCGCGGGTAGCCGGCCGTCCCGCAGCCTGGGCGAGACGAACTGCATCAGATAGACCGTCGGAAGCGTCGGCGAGGCGGCACGCACGCGATGCAGCGAGCGCGCCGAGAAACTCATGACGCGCACCGGGGACTCTTCGGCCGTGGCGGGCGAGTCCAGCCCGAACCGCTTCAGCAGGACCAGCAGCCGCTCCTCGACCTGTCCCGCCCAGCGCGTCGGGTGCTTGGTCTCGATCGCCATCTCCACCCGCCGCCCGGCGTCGGCGACGAGTTCCAGCAGCCGCTCCAGGGTGAGCACGGAGGTGTCCTCGGGATCCTCCGGCCGCACCTCCCAGTCGGGCTCCTCCGCCCGGTTCTTCCACGAGTCGCGGTTCTTCCGCGAGCCGAAGTCCAGGGCGGCCAACTCGGCGAGCTCCAGGGCCGAGACCGCGCCGCGGCCGTTGGACGTACGGTTGACGCGTCGGTCATGGACGCAGACGAGATGGCCGTCCGCGGTGAGGCGTACGTCGCACTCGAGGGCGTCTGCCCCGTCCTCGATCGCCTTCTTGTACGCGGCCAGGGTGTGCTCGGGAGCGTCTTCCGAGGCTCCGCGGTGGGCGACGACTTGGATCTGCTGCTGCCGTGCGTGGGTCACCGCGTCATGGTGCCACCGCACCGGGGTAGACGTGCGACCGGAGGAACGGCGAGGGTGCAGGGATTGCGCCCTTTTAGTCCTACATGAGCAATATAAAGAATGGCCGCGGACCCACAGCGACCGCTTATGGTGCTCTGACGGCCCGTGGGAAAAGCTGACGGCATACATAAAGGCATGCACAGCTGAAGCGCACCGACCGCCGACAAGCACTGGCCAGCGTGAACGGGCGTGACCGAGTGCGACCGAAGACAACAGCCGTGGATCGAGGAGAGAAGCTGTGAGCACCGAGAACGAGGGCGCCGCGGTACCCCCGGCCCCGTCCGCACCCCCCGTGCCGGTGGATGCTCCCGCTGCTCCGGCGTCCCAGGAGCGCCCGGCCCCCGAGGGCGACGCCGCCCCCACCGCCCCGCTCCCGCCGGTGCCCAGCGGCGCCCCGGCGAACGCCAACGGCACACAGCCGTACGCCGCCCCCGCCAACGAGGCACAGCCGCCCGCCTCGAACGGCGCGCAGCCGCCCGTCACCCAGGGCTCGGCCCCGGACGCCTCCTGGCCGCCTCCGCAGCCGCCCGGCACGCCGCTCTACTCGGACAGCTCGGACAGCGGCGCCGCGGCCGGTGGTGCGGGTGCCGGTGGTGCGGGTGCGGGTACGGGCTCCGGCTGGGGCGCCATGTACCAGCCGTCGGCGCCCAAGTCCGGCCGCGGCGGTCTGCTCGCCGCGGTCCTCATCGCCGCGCTGGTCGCGGGCGGCCTGGGCGGCGGCCTCGGCTACACCCTGGCAAAGAACGACGACAGCACGTCCTCGACGACCGTCTCCGCCTCCGACAGCGGCGGCTCCGTCAAGCGCGACCCGGGCACCGTCGCGGGCGTGGCGGTCAAGGCGCTGCCCAGCACGGTCACCATCCAGGCCGAGAGCAACGCGGGCGAGGGCGGCACCGGCACCGGCTTCGTCTTCGACACCGAGGGCCACATCCTCACCAACAACCACGTGGTCGCCGACGCGGTCGACGGCGGCAAGCTGACGGCGACCTTCCCGAACGGCAAGAAGTACGACGCCGAGGTCGTCGGCAACGCGCAGGGCTACGACGTGGCGGTCATCAAGCTCAAGAACGCCCCGTCGGGCCTCAAGCCGCTGACGCTGGGCGACTCCGACAAGGTGGCGGTCGGCGACTCGACGATCGCGATCGGCGCCCCCTTCGGCCTGTCCAACACGGTCACGACGGGCATCATCAGCGCCAAGAACCGCCCGGTGGCCTCCAGCGACGGCACCAGCAGCAACGCCTCGTACATGAGCGCCCTGCAAACGGACGCCTCGATCAACCCCGGCAACTCCGGCGGCCCGCTGCTGGATGCGCAGGGCAACGTCATCGGGATCAACTCCGCGATCCAGTCCGCCGCCAACGGCCTCGGCGGCACCAGCCAGTCCGGCTCCATCGGCCTCGGCTTCGCCATCCCGATCAACCAGGCCAAGTACGTCGCCCAGCAGCTGATCAAGACCGGCAAGCCGGTCTACGCCAAGATCGGCGCCTCCGTCTCCCTGGAGGACACAAGCGACGGCGCCAAGATCACCGAACAGGGCGCCAGCGGCACGGACGCGGTCGAGGCGGGCGGCCCCGCCGACAAGGCCGGCCTCCAGCCCGGCGACGTCATCACCAAGCTCGACGACACGGTGATCGACTCCGGGCCCACCCTGATCGGCGAGATCTGGACCCACCAGCCCGGCGACAAGGTCACGATCACCTACGAACGGGACGGCAAGTCCCGCACGGTCGAAGTCACCCTGGGCTCCCGCACCGGCGACAGCTGACGCTCGACGGCCACGCGCGCGTAGATCCGGTTCCGGACAGGAGCCGACTACGCGCGCGTGGCTGCGTTCCGCCCCCGTCCTCATGAGCAGCGGCGGGGAACCAGGACGCCACGAATCGCGTCCACCCCACCGGGCGGCCCCCGTTTGCACGGCAGACCGCCGAGGCGACAGCCCGGGCGGACGGCGAGGGCGTCGTTCGCCGGTACGCCGGTGTGGGGCGCTGTTCGCCGGTACGCCGGTGTGGGGCGCTGTTCGCCGATGCGGATGCGCGACCCGCGCCGGGAGTTGGGGGCCGACCGGCCGCCATGTCCATGCAATCGAATGGGCTATCGTGCCTTCTCGACCTCGACTCTTCGCTAACGGGAAGCAGAGCCGCGAATGGGAAGCAGACAAGGGGACGATCTCGCGGTGTCCGATCTTGGGCGGCTCGTCGCCGGCCGGTATCTGCTGGTCGAGCGGGTGGGCAGCGGCGGCATGGGCACCGTCTGGCGTGCCGAGGACAAGATGCTCGGCCGCCACGTCGCCGTGAAGAAACTGCGCATCCCACCGCACCTGCAGGACGACGAGGTCCGCACGCTCTACGAGCGCACCCGCCGCGAAGCCCGCAGCGCCGCCCGGATCACCCACCCCAACGTGATCGTCGTGCACGACGTGGTCGACGACGAGGGCCTGCCGTGCATCGTCATGGAGTACGTCCCCTCGGTCACCCTGAGCGACGTACTGAAGCGGCGGGGCTCGCTGCCACCCGAGGAAGCCGCCCGGGTCGGCCGCGCCATGGCCGCCGCCCTGCGCGCCGCCCACGACGCCGGGGTGCTGCACCGGGACGTCAAACCCGCCAACGTGCTGCTCGGTGACGACGGGCGGATCGTCCTCACCGACTTCGGGATCGCCATGGAGTCGGGCACGTCCTCGCTGACCAAGCCCGGCGAGTTGATCGGCTCCATCCGCTACCTGGCGCCCGAACGGCTCCGGGGCGCGCACCCCGAGACCGGCCCCGCCAGCGACCTGTGGGCCCTGGGGGCGACGCTGTACCAGGCGGTCGAGGGACGGGACCCGTTCCGCCGTGACACCGCGATCGAAACCGCGTACGCCATCGCCACGGACCCGTACGAACCCCCGCGCAACGCCGGGGACCTGGCCCCGGTGATCGAGGGCCTGCTCGTCAAGGACCCGGACCGGCGCCTGGACGTCCACGAGGTCGAGCGCCGCCTGGGCGACGTGACCGGCACGCGCACCGCGCCCCTCGATCCGCCGACGCGGCCGGACCGTGCCGAGGACCTCACGCCGCCCGCGCGAAGGAGCGGCGCCAACCGCCGCCGTACGGTCGTGCTGTCGGCCCTGGCCGTGACACTCACCGCCTGTCTCGCGGGCGGCGCGGTGTGGTGGCTGGGCGGCAGGGACGATGGGCCGAGCAGGCAGGCGTCCGGTGCGGAGGCGTCCGGCCCCACGGCGAGCACCACTCCTGGCACCACCACCGACACGACTCCTGACACCACCCCCGGCTCCGGCAGCGCCTCAGTGCCGCCGGTGCCCGCCGGATACCACCTCGAGGAGCCGGACAGCGGTATCTCCGTGCCGGTGCGGGACGGCTGGAAGCGCAAGACGCTCGCCGGCGGCGAAGTCGCCTACCTGGACCCGTCGGAGCTGGTGGGCCTCAGAGTCAACGTCATCGAGTTCGCCGGCACCGATCCGCTGCAGCACTGGCGCGACACGGAAGAGGAACAGACCGCCCGGGACAATCCCGGCTACGAGCGGGTGAGGATGGCCGAGACGACGTTCCGCGGACGGCCCGCCGCCTACTGGGAGTTCACCTTCGACGGCAGGGCACGGCCGTACCGCGCCGCGGAACTGGCCTTCGCGAGCACCGACGGCACCCAGTACGTGATCTACCTCTCCGCGCCGGACGCCGACTGGCACGAGTACCGTCCGGTCTTCGACACGGCCGTCAACGGCGTCCGCGTGAGCGACGGCTCCTGACCCCGGAGGCCAACCGGCCCGGTGCGGACCACCAACCCCGCACGACGTGCGGTGCCGGTACGCTGTACCCGCCCCGCCCCCGGTGGTGCGGGGCCGAGGTGGGTTGCCCGAGCGGCCTAAGGGAACGGTCTTGAAAACCGTCGTGGCAGCGATGTCACCGTGGGTTCAAATCCCACACCCACCGCGCAGGTGAACGGCCCCTGACCAGGCAAGACGGTCAGGGGCCGTTCCGTTGTGCGCTGGCCGCTCCCGGCACTTCGCCATGGCCAGGTGCCGTGAGATCCACCCATATCCAAGGCTTGAGGTGCCAAGTACGCACGGTGCCTATGACGAGGTCAACGGTCGCCCCTACAGGGGGCAGCTCCCGGGCGAGTCGCTGCACGCCTGGCTCGCTGCGGCGGCGGATTACGTCCAGGGAGGCGCCTACAGGTTCGTACTCCTTGAGCTCCGCCGTGAGCCCCCATGGCTGGTGGCCAGTGATCGTCGCTTGGACTGTTTCGCCTTGACGAAGCTCGCTGAGGGGGCGCCTCGATTCATCTGCCATGGCGGCATCATCCTCCTCCTCAACCCACCCTTTCCCCAGCCAACAAGCCGCTCTGAAACACCCTGCACTTGTGACGCCCCTGGCCAGAAGCACGGTCAGGGGTGTCGTGCGTGCCGCAGTGTGTCGGCGGTCTCTGAAAGTGAACCCAGTGGTGGTCAGTGAACTCTGACCCCCGGTCCGTCAGTTGATGTTGGTCATTCCCCGGTGTTGGCGGCGGGAA
>NZ_JOFS01000020.1 GCF_000719285.1 Streptomyces bicolor
TCCCTTCGGTCTTGCGTTTCCGACTCTATCAGATCTTTTCTCGATCCGATTTCCTCGGTGCTTTCCAGGTTCCCGCTCTCGCGTTTCCCTTTCCGGCGGCTCCGACTTTATCAGAGATTCTGAGTCGGAATTTCCGCCCCCTCCGGGAGCTGGTTCCGGCGCACGAGGCGACCGGGTTCCCGTTCAGGCGGAGCCGTAAACGTACTGGAGCGGGGCGGCCCGATGCAAATCGAGGCGCCCCGCTCCTGGTTCACGCAGCCGTGTGTCCGACGGACCGTCAGACCTCCACCACCACAGGCAGGATCATCGGCCTGCGCCGGTACGTGTCCGAGACCCACTTGCCCAGGGTCCGGCGCACCAGCTGCTGCAGCTGGTGGGGTTCGACCACACCGTCCTGCGCCGAACGCTCCAGGACCTCCGTGATCTTCGGGATGACCTCTCCGAAGGCGGAGTCCTCGATGCCGGAGCCGCGGGCCTGGATGTGCGGGCCGCCCGTGATCTTGCCGGTGGACGAGTCGATCACCACGAAGACCGAGATGATGCCCTCGTCGCCCAGGATCTTGCGGTCCTTCAGCGCCGGCTCGCCCACGTCGCCGACCGAGAGGCCGTCGACGTACACGTATCCCGCCTGGACCTTGCCGGAGATCTTCGCCTTGCCCTCGACGAGGTCGACGGCGACGCCGTCCTCGGCGATGACGATGCGGTCGTGCGGGACTCCCGTCAGGGCCCCCAGTTCGGCGTTGGCGCGCAGGTGGCGCCATTCGCCGTGGACCGGCATCAGGTTCTTCGGGCGGCAGATGTTGTAGAAGTACAGCAGCTCGCCTGCCGAGGCGTGGCCCGAGACGTGGACCTTGGCGTTGCCCTTGTGGACGACGTTCGCGCCCCAGCGGGTCAGGCCGTTGATGACGCGGTAGACCGCGTTCTCGTTGCCGGGGATGAGCGACGACGCCAGGATCACCGTGTCGCCCTCGACGATGCGGATCTGGTGGTCGCGGTTGGCCATCCGGGACAGGGCCGCCATGGGTTCGCCCTGGGAGCCCGTGCAGACCAGGACCACCTCGCTGTCCGGGAGGTCGTCGAGGGTCTTGACGTCCACGACCAGGCCCGGCGGGACCTTCAGGTAGCCGAGGTCACGTGCGATGCCCATGTTGCGGACCATCGAGCGACCCACGAAGGCGACCCTGCGGCCGTACTCGTTGGCCGCGTCCAGGATCTGTTGGATGCGGTGGACGTGGCTGGCGAAGCTCGCCACGATGACGCGCTTGCGGGCGCCCGCGAAGACCTGGCGCAGGACGTTGGAGATGTCCCGCTCGTGCGGGGTGAAGCCCGGCACCTCCGCGTTCGTGGAGTCGGAGAGGAGGAGGTCGATGCCTTCCTCGCTCAGCCGTGCGAACGCGTGGAGATCGGTCAGACGGTTGTCCAGCGGGAGCTGGTCCATCTTGAAGTCGCCGGTGTGGACCACCATGCCGGCGGGCGTGCGGATCGCGACGGCCAGGGCATCGGGGATGGAGTGGTTGACCGCGACGAACTCGCAGTCGAAGGGGCCGATGCGCTCGCGGTTCCCCTCCGCCACCTCGAGGGTGTACGGGCGGATGCGGTGCTCCTGGAGCTTGGCCTCGATGAGGGCGAGGGTCAGCTTGGAGCCGATCAGGGGGATGTCCGGCTTCTCGCGGAGCAGGAAGGGGACCCCGCCGATGTGGTCCTCGTGACCGTGCGTGAGGACGATGCCCTCGATGTCGTCGAGGCGGTCCCGGATGGACGAGAAGTCCGGCAGGATCAGGTCGATTCCGGGCTGCTCCTCCTCGGGGAAGAGCACTCCGCAGTCGACGATCAGCAAGCGGCCGCCGTACTCGAAGACCGTCATGTTTCGGCCGATTTCGCCGAGGCCGCCGAGCGGGGTGACCCGCAGGCCGCCTTCGGGGAGCGGCGGGGGCGGGCCCAGTTCAGGATGCGGATGACTCAAAAGACTCTCCTCACCACGCGCGCCACGTACCGGTAGGGCACGTGGCGCGCATGACGTTCGTGCAGAAGCAGTTGTCGTTGTGTTTGGGCGCAGGCACCGGTGGCCTGCTTATTCAGTTGTGGAGTCTGCTGCGCGTCCGGCGCGCCAAGTCTGGTGTTAGAGCTGTACCCCGCCTGCGGCAAGATCGATCTTGAGCTGCTCGATCTCCTCGGGTGAGCACTCCGCCATGGGGGCGCGCAGTGGTCCGGCGGGGAGGCCCTGGAGTGCGAGCGCGGCCTTGGTGGTCATGACGCCCTGGGTGCGGAACATGCCGGTGTAGACCGGGAGCAGCTTCTGGTGGATCTCCGTGGCCTTCTGGACGTCACCGGAGGCATACGCGTCCACGAGCGCGCGCAGGTCGGGGGTGACCAGGTGGCCGACGACCGAGACGAAGCCGACCGCGCCCACGGAGAGCAGCGGCAGGTTCAGCATGTCGTCGCCGGAGTACCAGGCGAGGCCGGAGCGCGCGATGGCCCAGCTGGCTCGGCCGAGGTCACCCTTCGCGTCCTTGTTGGCGACGATCCGCGGGTGCTCGGCGAGGCGGACGATCGTCTCGGTGTTGATCGGGACGCCGCTGCGGCCGGGGATGTCGTAGAGCATGACCGGCAGCTCGGTCGCATCGGCGATGGCCTTGAAGTGCCGGTACAGGCCTTCCTGCGGGGGCTTGTTGTAGTACGGCGTGACGACCAGGAGGCCGTGTGCGCCCACCTGCTCCGCCGCGCGCGTGAGCTCGAGGCTGTGGTGGGTGTCGTTGGTGCCGACGCCGGCGACGACGTGGGCCCGGTCGCCGACCGCCTCCAGTACGGCTCGTACGAGGTCCGATTTCTCCGCGTCGCTGGTGGTGGGCGACTCGCCGGTGGTGCCGTTGATGATCAGGCCGTCGTTGCCTGCGTCCACCAGGTGCGTGGCGAGCCGCTGCGCGCCGTCGAGGTCGAGTGCGCCGTCCGCCGTGAAGGGCGTGATCATGGCGGTGAGGACCCGCCCGAAGGGGGTCTGCGGAGTGGAGGTCGGAGCCATGGGTTACACGCTACTCGTTGCGCACGCCGTGGTCTGCCCTCGGGGGGTGCGGGAAAGTCCGGACAAATATGGAGCCCGGCACTGCCTGCTCGGGGGTTCAAGCAGTGCCGGGTCCGTTTGATCAGGCTAGATGAACTTCTCTAAATGCCGCAATACGGACACTTCATGAGGCTGACGCATGCCCCAGCGCCCGGGTTGCGTTACGGCGCCACGCGGCCGTTCGCATTGAAGGCGGCGTACGTGAGCGGCATGAGCCTGGCCCACTCCGCCTCCATCTTCTCGCCGACCATCTCGATCTCCCGCTGCGGGAAGGACGGGACCTTGGCCAGCTCGTGCTGGGTGCGCAGGCCGAGGAAGTGCATCAGGGAGCGGGCGTTGCAGGTGGCGTACATCGAGGAGAACAGGCCGACGGGGAGGACAGAGCGGGCGACCTCGCGGGCGACGCCGGCGGCGAGCATCTCCTGGTAGGCCTCGTACGCCTGCCGGTAGGAGTCCTCCATGACGCGGCCGGTGAGCTCCTGCTGGGCCTGGGTGCCCTCGACGAAGACGTACTTGCCCGGGCGGCCCTCCTGGACCAGCTTGCGGGACTCGTCGGGGACGTAGAAGACGGGCTGCAGCTCGCGGTAGCGGCCGCTCTCCTCGTTGTACGACCAGCCCACGCGGTGCCGCATGAACTCGCGGAAGACGAAGATCGGGGCGCTGATGAAGAAGGTCATCGAGTTGTGCTCGAAGGGGCTGCCGTGCCGGTCCCGCATCAGGTAGTTGATCAGGCCCTTGGAGCGCTCCGGATCCTTCTTCAGCTCGTCCAGGGACTGCTCGCCGGCGGTGGAGACGCGGGCGGCCCACAGCACGTCGGAGTCGGCCGCGCTGTGCTTGACCAGCTCGACGGTGACGTCGCTGCGGAAGCTGGGCTTGAGGTCGTCGGCGGGGGTGTCGGTCACGGCTCGGAGGGTCCTTCCATCACTTCTCTGGGCGGCGCCCACTCTACGGCCCGGCTCTGACAACGGGGCGTTCGGTGCCGGGTCACGACATACGTCGGCGAACATCGGCGAATTTCTGTGAATTCGGTGAAACCGGGCACCTTTTGGGGCACTCGCTCGTCTGTGTCAGTGACGGTCACTCATACGTTCCCGAGAGGAGAAGACCTACCGATGTTCCTCCCCCAGCTACCGCCGGGAGGTGCCCCCGGCGAGTCCGTACCCTTCGCCTTCCTCGCCGAAGCCGACCAGTTCCGCAGCGATGTCACTCCCCCGCCCCGAGAGCGGGCGTCCGCCGGTCAGATAGCCGGGCGGTGGCTGCTGGGGCTCACCATCGTCGCCGGGCTGGTGGGCTCGCTGGTGGTCGGTATGCCGGCGCTGTCGACCGATACCGGCGCACAGACCCAGCAGTCGCAGGCGTCCCAGGGGCGCTGACTCCTTCGGGCCCCCCAGGGTGGTGAGCGGGGACGCGGGTGGATAGCCTCACCGGGCACAGCCCACGCATGGATTGAGTGAGGACCAGCCGTGCCCCTGCCTTTCCTGACGGCCGACCGCACCTTCGAGGCCGCCGACGATGTCGCGCTGCCCTTCGAGGACCGCGACCGCTGGCGGCGCCCTTACCGTCCGGGGCCGTGGCGGGTGGGCGTGGCGGCGCTGTGGTTGCTGCTCGCCTCGTATGTGCTGTTCGCGGCGGTCATCATCGCCCTGACCGGCACGGTGACCGAGGCCGCCGTCGTCTTCGGCATCGCCCTGGTGATCATCACCGGCGCCCTGCGGTTGCTGCGCATGGGCGTGTGGGTGAGTGGGCACGGGTTGCGCCAGGTTGGCCTCATGCTGACGCGTACGGTGCCCTGGGAGCAGGTCGTCGCCGTGCGGACGGTGCAGCAGCCGGTGCGCTGGCTGGGGTTGCCGCGCACGGTGCAGGGGCAGGCGCTGATGCTCGTACGCCGAGGCCGGGCGTCGGATGACATGCCGGTGCTGATGACCACGCACAACGGGGACTTCCTGGGGCGGGTGGCGGCGTTCGACCGGGCCGCCGACGCGGTCGAGGCGTGGGCGGCTGAGAACGGCCAGGGCTGACCCGGACAAGGACGACACCGAAGGGGCCGGTCCGCAGCGAGTGCGGGCCGGCCCCTTCGGCGTACGGCTGTGCAGTCGTCGTACGGCTGAATCGCCGCTGCTGGGGTTCAGGCCTCGACGGTCTTGCCGTCGTGCAGCGCAATGGCCCGTTGCATCGCCTTGCGGGCGCGCGGGGTGTCGCGGGCGTCGTGATAGGCGACGGCGAGGCGGAACCAGCTGCGCCAGTCCTCGGGGGACGCCTCCGTCTCCGCCTTGCGCCTGGCGAAGACCTCGTCGGCCGAGTCGCGGTCGATACGTCCGCTGGGGGTGCGCTTCAGCTCGTCGACGGGCAGGCCGCCCTCGGCGTCGAGCTTGGCGGCGAGTGCGTTGGCCTTGCGGACGAACTGGGTGTTCTTCCACAGGAACCACACGCCGATGACCGGCAGGATCAGCACGGCCACGCCGAACGTGACGGTGAGGACCGTGCCGGACTGGATGAGCATCACGCCGCGGCTGCCGACCAGGACGAAGTAGACGACCAGGACGGCGGCCGTTATGGCGTAGGAGATCTTCGCGCGCATCGGTGAGCCCCGGGTCAGCCCAGGTCCAGGAAGTGCTCGAGGCCGAAGGTCAGGCCCGGAGTGGTCACCACGCGGCGGGCGCCGAGCAGGATGCCCGGCATGAAGCTGCTGTGGTGGAGGGAGTCGTGGCGGATGGTGAGGGTCTCGCCCTCGCCGCCGAGCAGGACCTCCTGGTGGGCCAGCAGGCCGCGCAGGCGGACCGCGTGGACCGGGACGCCGTCGACGTTCGCGCCGCGCGCGCCGTCCAGGGCCGTCTCCGTGGCGTCCGGGGCCGGGGCCGTGCCGGCGGCGCGGCGGGCCTCGGCGATGAGCTGGGCGGTGCGGGTGGCGGTGCCGGAGGGCGCGTCGACCTTCTTCGGGTGGTGCAGCTCGACCACCTCGACCGACTCGAAGTAGGGCGCGGCGATCTGCGCGAACTTCATCGTCAGGACGGCCCCGATGGAGAAGTTCGGCGCGATGAGCACGCCCGTCTCCGGGGACGCGGCCAGCCAGCCCTTCAGCTGTGCGAGGCGCTCGTCGGTCCAGCCCGTCGTGCCGACGACCGCGTGGATGCCGCGGTTCACGCAGTAGTCGAGGTTGCCCATCACCGAGTCCGGCGTGGTCAGTTCGACGGCCACCTGGGCGCCCGTCTCCGCGAGCGTCTCCAGCTTGTCGCCCCGGCTCAGGGCGGCGACCAGCTCCATGTCCTCGGCGGCCTCGACCGCCCGTACCGCCTCGGAGCCGATACGGCCCTTGGCGCCGAGGACCGCCACGCGCAGCTTGCTCATCTCTGTTGCTTCCTTACGTCGGATGTTCCGAGGGCGGACGGGTCAGGCGACGGCGTCGTTCAACCGGGACGCCTGCTTGTCCTTGAGCGGGCCGATGACCGACAGCGAGGGCCGCTGTCCCAGGATGTCGCGGGCGACGGTACGGACGTCGTCCGGGGTCACCGCCGCTATCCGGGCCAGCATGTCGTCGACGGACATCTGCTCGCCCCAGCACAGCTCACTCTTGCCGATGCGGTTCATCAGGGCACCGGTGTCCTCCAGGCCGAGGACCGTGGAGCCGCGGAGCTGGCCGATGGCGCGGTCGATCTCGTCCTCGGGCAGGCCGTGTTCGGCGACGTGGTCGAGTTCGTCGCGGCAGATCTTCAGCACGTCGTGGACCTGCGACGGCCTGCAGCCCGCGTACACGCCGAACAGGCCGCAGTCGGCGAAGCCGGACGTGTACGAGTAGACGCTGTAGGCCAGGCCGCGCTTCTCGCGGACCTCCTGGAACAGGCGGGACGACATGCCGCCGCCGAGCGCCGTGTTCAGCACGCCCAGCGCCCAGCGGCGTTCGTCCGTGCGGGACAGGCCGGGCATGCCGAGGACGACATGGGCCTGCTCGGTCTTGCGGCCGAGCAGCTCGACGCGGCCCGCGGTGCGGATGCTGCGCCGACCGGCGCGCGGGGCGATGGGGGCGGCGTCGCCGTTCCTGAAGGCGTCCGCCTTCTCGAAGGCGGCGCGGACCTGTCGTACGACCTTGTTGTGGTCGATGTTGCCGGCGCACGCGACCACGAGGTGGGTCGGGTCGTAGTGCTTCTTGTAGAAGCGGCGGATGCGGTCGGCGGTGAGGGCGTTGACGGTGTCGACCGTGCCGAGGACCGGGCGTCCGAGGGGGTTGTCGCCGAACATGGTGTGCGCGAACAGGTCGTGCACGCAGTCGCCCGGGTCGTCCTCCGTCATGGCGATCTCTTCGAGGATCGCGCCCCGCTCGACGTTGACGTCCTCTTCGAGGATGAGCGAGCCCGTGAGCATGTCGCAGACGACGTCTATGGCGAGCGGCAGGTCGGCGTCGAGCACGCGCGCGTAGTAGCACGTGTACTCCTTCGCCGTGAAGGCGTTCATCTCGCCGCCCACCGCGTCGAGGGCGGAGGAGATGTCCAGGGCGGACCTGCGGGTGGTGCCCTTGAAGAGCAGGTGTTCCAGGTAGTGCGTGGCGCCGTTCAGAGAGGGCGTCTCGTCGCGGGAGCCGACGTGCGCCCAGATGCCGAAGGTCGCGGAGCGGACGGAGGGCAGGGTCTCGGTGACGATGCGCAGGCCGCCCGGGAGGGTGGTCTTACGGACCGTGCCGATGCCGTTCTCGCCCTTGATGAGGGTTTGGGTACGGGCGACGGCCCGCGCCTCCGAAGAGGGGCGGGCCGTCGCCTTGGAGCTACTCGACGTCACTGGTCGGCGTCGTCCTTCTTGTCCTCGGAAGCCTCTTCCTCGCCCTCGATCACGGGGACGAGCGAGAGCTTGCCGCGGGAGTCGATCTCGGCGATCTCGACCTGGACCTTCTGGCCCACACCGAGGACGTCCTCGACGTTCTCCACGCGCTTGCCGCCGGCCAGCTTGCGGATCTGCGAGATGTGCAGCAGACCGTCCTTGCCGGGGAGGAGGGAGACGAAGGCGCCGAACGTCGTCGTCTTCACGACCGTGCCCAGGTAGCGCTCGCCGACCTCGGGCATCGTCGGGTTGGCGATGCCGTTGATCGTGGTGCGGGCGGCCTCGGCGGACGGGCCGTCGGCGGCACCGATGTAGATGGTGCCGTCGTCCTCGATCGTGATCTCGGCGCCCGTGTCCTCCTGGATCTGGTTGATCATCTTGCCCTTGGGGCCGATGACCTCGCCGATCTTGTCGACCGGGATCTTCACGGTGATGATCCGCGGCGCGTTCGGGGACATCTCGTCCGGCGTGTCGATCGCTTCCATCATCACGTCGAGGATGTGGAGGCGGGCGTCACGGGCCTGCTTCAGGGCGGCGGCCAGGACGGAGGCCGGGATGCCGTCCAGCTTGGTGTCGAGCTGGAGCGCGGTCACGAACTCCTTGGTGCCGGCGACCTTGAAGTCCATGTCACCGAAGGCGTCCTCCGCACCGAGGATGTCGGTGAGGGTGACGTAGTGCGTCTCGCCCTCGATCTCCTGGGAGATCAGGCCCATGGCGATACCGGCGACCGGGGCCTTCAGCGGCACACCGGCGTTCAGCAGCGACATGGTGGAGGCGCAGACCGAGCCCATGGACGTCGAGCCGTTGGAGCTCAGCGCCTCGGAGACCTGGCGGATCGCGTAGGGGAACTCCTCGCGCGTCGGCAGGACCGGCACCAGGGCGCGCTCGGCGAGGGCGCCGTGGCCGATCTCGCGGCGCTTGGGGGAGCCGACGCGGCCGGTCTCGCCGGTGGAGTACGGCGGGAAGTTGTAGTTGTGCATGTAGCGCTTGCGGGTCACCGGGGAGAGGGTGTCCAGTTGCTGCTCCATGCGGAGCATGTTGAGGGTGGTGACGCCCAGGATCTGGGTCTCGCCACGCTCGAACACCGCGGAACCGTGCACGCGCGGGATGGCCTCGACCTCGGCGGCGAGCGTACGGATGTCCGTCACGCCACGGCCGTCGATGCGCTTCTTCTCCTTGATGACGCGCTCACGGACCAGGGTCTTGGTCAGCGAGCGGTACGCGGCGGAGATCTCCTTCTCGCGGCCCTCGAACTCCGGCAGGAGCTTCTCGGCGGCGAGCGCCTTGACGCGGTCCAGCTCGGACTCGCGCTCCTGCTTGCCGGCGATGGTCAGCGCCTGGGCGAGTTCGGGCTTGACGGCGGCGGTGAGGGCCTCGAGGACGTCGTCCTGGTAGTCCAGGAAGATCGGGAACTCGCCGGTCGGCTTGGCGGCCTTCGCGGCGAGGTCGGCCTGGGCCTTGCACAGGACCTTGATGAAGGGCTTCGCGGCTTCCAGACCGGCGGCGACGACCTCCTCGGTCGGAGCCTCGGCGCCGCCCTTGACCAGCTGGATGGTCTTCTCGGTGGCCTCGGCCTCGACCATCATGATCGCGACGTCGCCGTCCTCCAGGGTGCGGCCCGCGACGACCATGTCGAAGACGGCGTCCTCGAGCTCGGAGTGCGTCGGGAAGGCCACCCACTGGCCGTTGATCAGCGCGACGCGGACGCCGCCGATCGGGCCGGAGAAGGGCAGACCGGCCAGCTGCGTGGACGCGGACGCGGCGTTGATCGCCACGACGTCGTACAGGTGGTCGGGGTTGAGCGCCATGATCGTGGCGACGACCTGGATCTCGTTGCGCAGGCCCTTCTTGAAGGACGGGCGCAGCGGGCGGTCGATCAGGCGGCAGGTGAGGATGGCGTCCTCGGAGGGGCGGCCCTCACGCCGGAAGAAGCTGCCGGGGATCTTGCCGGCGGCGTACATCCGCTCCTCGACGTCCACCGTCAGGGGGAAGAAGTCGAGCTGGTCCTTGGGGTTCTTGGAGGCGGTGGTGGCCGACAGCACCATGGTGTCGTCGTCCAGGTACGCCACGGCGGAGCCGGCGGCCTGCTTGGCCAGGCGGCCCGTCTCGAAGCGGATGGTGCGGGTGCCGAAGGAGCCGTTGTCGATGACGGCCTCGGCGTAGTGGGTCTCGTTCTCCACTAGCAATTTCTCCGTTACTTTTCGTCTTTTGTCCCGGTCCGCCCGTGTGGCGGAGGGACGTGGTCGGAGAAGCGCTCCATCTGGTGCGGGCCGGTCTTCGATCGAAGCACCCGGGGTTCGGATCGCCCGGGGGCCACTACCGAGGACCGGCGGCGGCGAGGTGCACTTCTCCTCGTACTGCGTTGTGCTACCACACTACAAAGCGGGTGTGACACTCCGCACGTTTCCGTACGTACGGCAAAGGGAGCGGCTCCCGATCCTTCCGGGAACCGCTCCCCACATGGCGTCTTACTTGGCGCCCGCCGCACCGCGGCGGATGCCGAGGCGGTCGACCAGCGCACGGAAGCGCTGGATGTCCTTCTTGGCCAGGTACTGCAGCAGGCGGCGACGCTGACCGACCAGGATCAGCAGACCACGGCGGGAGTGGTGGTCGTGCTTGTGGGTCTTGAGGTGCTCGGTCAGGTCGGAGATCCGGCGCGACAGCAGAGCGACCTGGACCTCGGGGGAGCCGGTGTCACCCTCCTTGGTACCGAACTCGGCCATGATCTGCTTCTTCGTAGCGGCGTCGAGCGACACGCGTACTCCTCGTTGGTCTTCTGTTGCCACCGAGTGCCCCTGGTCTTCTTCGCAGGGGAGCTTCCATGACTCGGGAGGCGGGGATCCGCTGGGCGCAGCCCCCAGGTGGACCGGGGGCGCGTACACAAACGGCCGTCACACAGCGTACCAGCCCGGCAGACCGGGTCGTTCCACCCGCATGACACCCCGCATGACACAGCGGCTGCCACCCTCGCAGGTGGCAGCCGCTGTGCGCTGCTGGTGGCCGGGCGGCAGTCAGCTGGTCATGCCCCGGGCGGCCGCGTACAGGTCGAGCACCGCCAGGCAGAGCGGGACGAGCGACAGCAGAACCGCTCCCTCGCTCAGGTCGAGCATGCGCCCCCAGAAGGGGGTGACGCCCTTGCGCGGCACGATCAGGGCGATGGCCACCAGGATCATGGCTGCCAGCGCCACCGCGGCGGAGAGCCAGATCGTGCGGATGTCCAGCGGGGCGCTGTTCTTGTTGTAGAGCAGTTCCTTCAGGATGTCGGCCGGCGGGTTCAGGGCGAGGCCGAGCACCAGCAGGCAGATCGTGATGATGCCCGAGACCATCAGGGTCACGACCTGGGACGTGTACAGGAAGAGGCGGGCCCGCATCAGCAGGGCGAGGCCGGCCGCCAGCGACAGCAGCTGGGCCCAGCCGCTGGTGGAGAAGCCGAGCACCACACCGGCGGAGGCGACACCGCCGAGCGCGCAGCCGCCGACGAGGCCGAGCAGCAGTTCGTGGCCGCGGCGCGCCTGGTCGTTGATGACCTGGAAGTCGACGGGCTCCTGCTCCTGCTGTTCGTCGGCGCGGCCGCGCTTGGCGATCTGGTCGGGCGAGCGGAAGCCGATGGGGAGCTTGGCGAAGCGGGCGGACCAGCCGGGGAGGAAGCCGATGACGGCGACCATGACCACGGCGGTGACGGCGGCGGTCTCGCGCGGCTCGGCCTCGCTGACGATCGCCGCGAAGGTGGCGAGGACGCCGATGCCGGAGGCGAAGGCGGCGGCGATGAAGGGCGCGTCGTTCTGGGGCAGCATCAGGACGAGCAGCACGGCGGCGACGAGCACGACCGCGAGACCGATGAGCAGGTGCAGCCGTCCGGGGCCCTCGTTCGCGGGCACGCCCACGATGCCCGAGCCGCCCACCATCAGGTGGGGCAGCGAGGCCAGGCCCAGGGCCGCCGCCGCGTGGTGGTCGTCGTAGACCCGCGCCCGTACGGCCGCCAGCGCGACGAGGATGACGCCGGTGGCCCCGGCGATGATGCCCGGCAGGCCGTTCATGTCGTGCTTGATCGGCTCCGAGAACCACAGAGCCAACGCCATCATGGTCAGCAGGAGCGCGCCGGCGACCAGGCCGACGCCGCGCATCATGCCGTCGTTCCAGCTACGGCGGTCCGTTTCGACGGCCGCTGCCACGGCGTCCACGACATCGTCGAAGACGGCGGGCGGCAGCGAGTCCGCGAACGGCCGCAGCAACAGCAGTTCGCCGTCGCGGATTTGCAGTTCGGCGAGTGAGCGGCCGTCGTCGAGGACGGAGCCGTCCCTGCGTACCAAGTTGTACCCGGTGGGCGCGGCTTCCTCGGGCGTCTGCCCCGAAAGCCGCAGGATCTCCGGGTAAACGTCAGAGAGCGGTACGTCCTCCGGGAGTGCCACATCGATCCGGCTGTTCGGTGCCGCCACCGTGACTCTGCAGAATCCGGTTGCTGAAACCGTACTCACTGACGGTTCCCCCTCGTCCAGTACTCGGTGATTCGTCGCGGTTTGCCAGGGCGATTCCCGCTCCGCGCTTCGTTTGGAGCGTCACCCTACCGTCCCCACGCTGCATCTCCTCATCCCCTCCCGACTCAACGTCCCCGCAGAACAGTAGGATCAACGCCCGACTCCTGGACCCGGTATCGACCGGCGCGAGTTGACGTACGTACGGGGGCCGTCACGACGGGGGCGGTTCAAGATTGCGATTGCGTGAAGGACTGGTGGATCGGTGAGCGTCGTCATCGTCAAGCGCCCGCCGCGGGTTTTCCCGCCGGAGGTGCCGAGTGAGGAGGTCAAGCTCGAATCTCCTCCCGAAATCCCTCGCAACGAGGACGACAGCCTGCTGATGAACCTGCTGCCCATGCTGGGCATGGGTTCGTCGGCGGCGTTCTTCTTCATGCCGGGCGCCCAGGGCTTTATGAAGATCATGGGCATGCTGATGATGGTGTCCACGGTCGCCATGCTGATCGCCCAGATCGTGCGGGCCCGCAAGGGTCCGTCCGGGCAGATGGCCGAGGGGCGGCGGGACTACCTCAAGTACCTGGCCCAGAAGCGGCGTGAGATCCGGCGCACCGCGCACAAGCAGCGCGACGCCCAGTACTACCTCCACCCCGCTCCCGAGCAACTGTGGGCGCTGGTCGCCGAGGGCTCGCGGCTGTGGGAGCGGCGTTCCACGGACCAGGACTTCGCCCAGGTGCGTATCGGTCTCGGCCCGCAGCAGTTGGCGACTCCGCTGGTAGCGCCCGAGACGGCGCCGGTGGACGAGCTGGAGCCGCTGACCGCCCATGCGATGCAGCAGTTCATCGCCAGTTACGGCACGATCAACGAACTTCCCCTGGCGATCGGGCTGCGCTCCTTCTACCACGTGACGATCTCGGGCGAGGCGGAGACGGTCTACGGCCAGACCCGGGCGGTGCTCGGCCAACTGGCCTCGCTGCACTCGCCCGAGGACGTGCTGATCGCGGTCGTGGCCGCGCCGGGCGCGGCCGTTGACTGGGAGTGGACCAAGTGGCTGCCGCACATGCAGCACAAGGAGTCCGACGGTGCCGGCACGCGGCGGCTGCTCTGCTACGACCTCGGCGAGCTGGAGGAGGCCATCGCCCAGCAGCTGGAGGGACGGCCCAGGTGGAGCCGGGACGGTCAGCCGATCCTGGACCAGCCGCACGTGGTCGTCGTGCTGGACGGCGGCGGCGTGCCCGCGGACTCGGTCCTCGCGTCGGCGGAGGGCCTGCAGGGCGTGACCATCCTCGAGGTGGTGCCCGGTGAACTCGACGAGCTGCGCGGCTCACTGTCGGTGCGGGTGTGGCCCGACGCCATGGAGCTGGAGGCGGGCACCGGTGTGTTCACCGGCAAGCCCGACGTGCTGTCGCAGGCGCAGGCGGAGTCGCTGGCCCGGCAGCTGGCGCCGCTGCGCCTGGGTGCCGCGGACGCGGACGAGCCGCTGCTGGCGAACCTGGACTTCACCGACCTGATGCAGATCGGTGACGCGGCGAGCGTCGACGTCTCGCGTACCTGGCGGCCTCGTACGCTGCACGAGCGGCTGCGTGTCCCGATCGGCCTCGGCGAGAACGGCGAGGCGGTCATGCTGGACATCAAGGAGGCCTCGCAGGAGGGCATGGGCCCGCACGGCCTGTGCGTCGGTGCCACCGGTTCCGGTAAGTCGGAGCTGCTGCGCACCCTGGTGCTGGGCCTCGCGGTCACCCACTCGTCGGAGACGCTCAACTTCGTCCTCGCGGACTTCAAGGGTGGTGCCACCTTCACCGGCATGGGTTCCATGCCGCACGTCTCCGCCGTGATCACCAACCTGGCCGACGAGCTCACGCTCGTGGACCGTATGCGCGACTCCATCACCGGTGAGCTGACCCGTCGTCAGGAGCTCCTGCGACAGGCCGGCAACTACGCCAACATCACCGACTACGAGAAGGCTCGTGCGGCCGGTGCCGCGCTCGACCCGCTGCCCTCGCTCGTCCTGATCATCGACGAGTTCAGCGAACTCCTCGCCGCCAAGCCCGACTTCATCGAGATGTTCATCCAGATCGGCCGTATCGGCCGTTCGCTGGGTGTGCACATGCTGCTCGCCTCGCAGCGACTCGAAGAGGGCAAGCTGCGCGGCCTCGACACCTTCCTGTCGTACCGCATCGGTCTGCGGACCTTCTCGGCCGCGGAGTCCCGTACGGCGATCGGCGTCCCCGACGCCTACCACCTGCCGAACGTCCCCGGCGCGGGCATCCTGAAGTACGACACCGGCACGATGGTGCAGTTCAAGGCGGCGTACGTGTCCGGCACCTACCGGCCGAACGGGCCGGTCGTCCAGGGCGGCGGGCGGATCGACCGCTCGCCCGTGCTGTTCACCGCCGCGCCCGTGCCGGTGCGGATCCTCACCGAGCCGGAGCCGGAGACCCGTTCCAACCAGGTCGACGACGCGCTCGCCGACACCGTCCTCGACGTCATCGTCAGCCGCCTGGACGGTCAGGGCCCGCCCGCCCACCAGGTGTGGCTGCCGCCCCTGGACGAGCCGTTCAGCCTCGACCAGCTGCTGCCGGTGCTGAACATCAGCGCGGAGCGCGGTCTGCACGCCGAGGGCTACCACGCCCAGAGCAAGCTCGTCGTCCCGGTCGGCCTGGTCGACAAGCCGTTCGAGCAGCGCCGTGACGTGATGTACGCGGACCTGTCCGGTTCCGCCGGTCACGCGCTGATCGTCGGTGGCCCGCAGTCCGGCAAGTCGACGCTCGTGCGCACGATGATCACGTCGTTCGCGCTCACGCACACGCCCACCGAAGTGCAGTTCTACGCCCTCGACTTCGGCGGCGGCGGCATGCTCGCCCTGGAGAACCTGGCCCATGTGGGTGGCGCCGCTTCCCGTCTGGACCAGGAGAAGGTCCGGCGTACGGTGGCGGAGGTGCACGGCATCCTCAACGCCCGCGAGGAGTTCTTCCGCTCCAAGAGCATCGACTCGATGGCCACGTTCCGAAACCGCCGGGCGCAGGGCCACTACCCCGACCAGCAATGGGGCGACGTCTTCCTGATCATCGACGGTTGGGGGACGTTCAAGAACGACTACGAGATGCTCGACCCGGTCATCGCGGACATCGCGACCCGTGGTCTCGGTTTCGGTGTCCACCTGATCATCACCGCGACCCGGTACACCGAGATGCGGCCGGCGCTGCGCGACCAGATCCTGAGCCGACTCGAGCTGCGGCTCGGTGACGCCATGGAGTCGGAGTTCGACCGCAAGCGGGCCGAGAACGTGCCGATGGGCAAGCCCGGTCGCGGTCTGTCCCCGGACAAGCTGGACTACCTGGCCGCCACGCCCCGGATCGACGGGTCGCCCGCGGTGGAGGACCTGGCCGACGGCATGGCGAACCTCGTGCAGAGCGTCAACAACGCCTGGCAGGGCCCGACGGCACCCAAGGTGCGGATGCTGCCGACGATGCTGCACGCCTCCGAGCTGCCCGGTGGCGGCGACTTCGGCAGCCGCGGTATCGCGGTCGGCGTCGACGAGCTCACGCTGTCGCCGGTGTTCGTGGACTTCGAGACCGACCCGCTGTTCGTCATCTACGGCGAGAGCGAGTCCGGCAAGTCCTCGCTGTTGCGGTTCATGGCCAAGCAGATCGCGGAGCGGTACCAGCCCAACAAGGCGCTGTTCGTGGTCTCCGACTTCCGGCGCGCGCTGCTCGGGCAGGTTCCCGAGAGCCACATGTACAAGTACTGCGCCTCGGGTCCGCAGCTGCAGGAGGTCATGGAGTCGCTGGCCGGCTCGATGAGCCGCCGTATGCCGGGGCCGGACGTGACGCCGGACCAGCTGCGCAACCGCAGCTGGTACAACGAGCCGGACGCGTTCATCTTCATCGACGACTACGACCTGGTCGCCACGTCGATGGGCAACCCGATGTCGGTGCTCATGGAGTACCTGCCGTTCGCGCGTGACCTGGGCCTGCGCATCATCCTGGCCCGCACCACCTCGGGTGCCTCGCGGTCGTCCTTCGAGCCGGTCCTCACCCGGATCAAGGAGCTCGGCGCGCAGGGCATCGTGCTCTCCGGTGACCCGTCGGAGGGGCCGGTGTTCAACAACATCAAGGCCGCGCCGATGCCGCCGGGACGTGGCCAGTTCATCTCGCGCCGGACCAGCGGGCAGCTGGTTCAGACGGGGTATCTGCCGGAGAGCTGAGTCTGCTTCGGTGAAGTGCTGAGGGGTTGGGCCGTGTCCGCGGCCCAACCCCTTCTTTTGTTCCACCGTTCAACGGCGAGAGTTTCGACAATCCGCTGCCTGGAGTCGATCGACGCCGCGGGCTCGGGCGGCAGCGCCTCGACACCGGGTGCCGGGGCGGCGGCACCGGACGGTGCGGTGTACGACGGCAGCGGGGCCGCCTGCGGTTCGCCGCCCACCTCGGCCGGTCAGCCAGGGGGGAACGAAGGCCACGGGCGCGCCGTGTGCGAGCGCCGCCGCCAGAACGTGCCGGTAGCCCTCGAGGAAGGGGTGGCGCAGCTTGCGCCCGCCAACGACATTGACCCGGCGAGGGATACCTCGTGGTCGGCCAACGTCCGCCTGACGGTGTCGTCGTCGAAATAGTCGTACCCGTATGCGCTGCCGAACCGCGGTACGGCGTCAGAGGCCGGGCGGCGGAGCCTGATTCAGCTGGACCAGTCGTGCAGTACTGCCTGCGCGTAGACCACGCGCAGGTCCAAACGGGAGGAGCGGACCTTGTACTTGTCCCTCATGCCGTAGAACTTCACGGGGGCGAGCCCAAGTGCGAGGCCACCCTTGGTCCGCCATGCCGTACGTGTCGGCAGATACCAGTCAGGGCGTCCGTACCCGCCGAGGAGACCCGCTACGTTGAAGATCAGAAGCAACGGCGACACCAGGACGTAGAAGACCCACGCGCTGATGGTTCCACGGCGGCCGACCAGGTTCGTGCCGTCCGGCATTGCCATCTCGTACGGCGGCCGCCAGCCGCGTCCTCGGGTGGGGAGCCGCAGCACGCCCAACTCGGCTCCGCCAGGCCCGATCACGGCCAGAGCGATGTCCGCGCTCATCCCCGGCGCCCGCTGGGCCACGGAACACAAGGGCTTGTGACCTGCCAGGTCCTCGTAGAGGGTGAACCTGGGGCCGGCTCCATCCGGCATGTCCTTGTTCGGGAGCTCTCCCCCGGCGTAGACAGGGTTTCCGCCTCGCACCTTGATGACGCGCTGAAGGTTGTAAGCCGCGTTTTCCTGTGCGGACGGTACGTGCACGCTAAATACAGTACTCACAATTCCTGGCCCAATTTGTCAGCGGCAATGGTTTCGAGGTCGCAGGTCGCAGGTCATCGCCATCTCTTTCCGGTGACCGGCTTCAGCCACGCGGGCAGTTTATGGCGATGGAGCCCCGCTGCCGACAGGACCTCCAGGTACCCGTTGACCTGATCACGAGTTCCGCCGTGTATCCACACATGCCGGAACCAGAACGCTCGGGACAGCAGGTACACGGCGAGCGAGAGCAGGAGCGCGACGGGTGTGAAGAGGACCAGGCCGACCACCGGTTCGAGGGTGCCCAAGTCGGTGGTGTCGAGCAGGAACCAGGCCCCGGCCGCTCCGGGAGCGAGCAGCAGGCCACCCCACGCTCCACGTGAGTTCATCCTGCCCAGCAGCCGGCGATGCCGTTCGAGCATCGCCGCGACCTCCCGGTCGGCCAGGTAGTCGATGCCCCGGTCGACGCCGATCGCCCGAATGTCGTCGGACAGGCCCGGTACGGCCGCCAGGTGAGCGGCGGTCACCTGCAGCAGCCCGAGCGCCTCATCGGAGACGGCACTCTCATCACCCGGCATGCGCCGCACTCATCCGAACACGTCTCGGACGGACTTCGCTTGCAGGGGCACCTCGATGCCCTGGGCCAGGTCCGTGGGCAGGCCGGGAGGCGTACTCTGAGGCGGCTCCAACTGCTGCGGCTGCTGCGGTTGTTGTGCCTGATCCGGTTGCTGCGCCTGATCCGATTGCTGGGCCTGATCCGATTGCTGGGCCTGATCCGGTTGCTGCGGCGCGGGCGAATCATCGGCCGGGCGCTCGACATCGGCCACTTCGAGAGTGTTGACGATGTTGAAGAAAAGTTCGGAGTACAGGTCCCAGTCCTCCATGCACGGAGTGCTGAGTTCGAAGAGTGCCATCTCCGCCTCCCGTCGAAGAGGCAGGAAGACGGTGATCTTCCCGATCTCCACCTCCTCGGGCCGGCCGGAATCGGTGATCTCCGCGGGAAGGGTCATGATCTCCGAGGTGAACCGGGCCACCGCCTCGCCGGCCGTGAGCCAGACCGTCTCGATCTGGCTCTCGTCCCCGGAACCCGAGAGTTCCGCGGCGACACTCGACGCGGTCATCTTCTGGCCGTCCGGCACGGACTCCAGCAGGGTCGCGGTCACCGACGCCGTGCTGCGTCGCCCGTCGAGGTCGAGCAGACAGAAACCGGCGTAGCTGATTCCGGCATCCATCATCTCGGCGACCACCGGCAGTTGAATCGCCGCGTACTGGAACCAGAGTTCCGGGTTGCCCTCCGGATAGACATCCTGGGCCAGCTCGATCAGCGCCTGGCCGACCTGCTCCGGATCCTCGTAGACGGGGAGCTCGAAAAAGCTGGGAGGGACACGGAACGTCAGCCGCGGAGCGGCGGCGGCCGTGGGATCGGCCGAGTCGTCGCCGGGAAGCATGGTGTCCATCGGTTACGCCGCTCCCGCCGCCGACATGAACGCGTTGGAGGGCGGTGCACTGGCCGACTGGGTGCTCGACCCCCCTGCCAGGAAGCCGAGCCCCAGGCCCATGCCCTTGACGCCCATCTGCGTTCCGCGCATCGCCCAGCTGCCGACGTCCAGAACCTCGTCGCTGAGGTTCATTCGCTTGCCCGCGAACGCGAGGCTCTTGTACATGACGCCGTCGGCCATGCCCCTGGCCACGTTGACCGAGGTCGCCATCTCGTCGGCGTTGGCGAAGACACCCTTGAGGCGGTTGCCGGTCGCCGCCGCCTTGGCCGCCTTCGCTCCGGCAGTCAGTCCCTTGACCGCCCCGATCCCCGGCAGGACGCCCAGGCCGGCGCCGACCCAGTCCATGACGCCGACCTTTTCACCACGGGCTGTCCTGACGCCGTATCCGGCCAGGGCGAGCGCGCTGGCACCGATGGCCAGTGCCCCGAGCACCGCGCCCACGGGCGGGATGGCCATGGTCGCCAGGGAGAGGATGGACAGAACGGATCCGATCTTGGAGAACAGGTCCGCGTTCTTGGCGAGGAAGTCCGTGAAGCCGTCCCAGGCGCCCTTCAGTCCATCCGTGATCTTGTCCCAGATACTGATGTCCGGCGGCCGGTTCTCCGAGGCCTCGCGAATGGCGTTCTCCGCCTTCGCCGCCTGCTCCTCCCAGGACTTGCGCAGCGCTTCGCCGTCGTCGATGATCTTTTTGAGATCGGCCGCGGCATCCTTGGCCGCCGCTGAAGCGGAGTCCGCCTCCTCCGACAGGGCCTTGGCCTCCTGCTCGGTGAGCTGTCGGAACTGGGCACCCGTGATCTTGACGTTGACCCGGTCGACCGCCTCGTTCTTCTGATCGAGCCGGTTGCGCGCCTCGAGCGCCTGGTCCTCGAGGCTCCTGGCCCGCTGCTGCATGGTCTGGAGCTGGTCGTGCCAGCCCTGAAGCGCCTTCGAGCAGGCGGTCATCGACTCGTAGCCCTGCTTCAGGTACTTGGGCAGCTCGCCGATCTTCTCCTTGAACTTGGCGGCGGCTTCGCCCTCCCACGCTCCGTCCGTCTTGCCGATGCTGAGCAGCGTCTCGCGCATCTCGTCGAGCTCGTTACCGACCGTCTTGACGTCATACGCCAGTGACTCGATCGTGTGCAGATCACCCTTGGCCGGGTTGAACGTCAGACCTGGCCAGTTGGGATCGTCGAAAATTCCCATCGTCTTCTCCCCGTTGTGTGCGAGATGTGCGAGTCGGCGGTACGGCCGTACGGCGCCGGCCAGGGCTACTTCTGGCTGAAGCCCTTCTGCATGTCCCTGTCGGTCGTCTCGTACGCCTCGACCGTCTTCTTGAGCCCCTCGTGCAACTGCTTGGCGGAGTCGGCGATGCGCTTGATGCCGTCGCCCCAGGCGTCCTGGAAGTCGTCGCAGGCGTTGTCGAGGCCGTCCGTGCCCAGGCCCTTCGGGCCGACCTTGTTCAGCCGCTGCTGGGCACCGCGCATGCGGTCGTCCACCTGGTCCAACCTGTTGATCAGGGTCTTCATGCGATCGACATCGATCTGGAAGTCCGCCATCCCCGTGTCTCCCCGTAGTTGTGATCCAGTGACCGCCGCACAGATTATCGGAGCGCCAACCTCCGTGGTACACGAGGAGGTTCGCGGTTGCCAACATGACGCTGCTGCCCCTCAGATGCCGTCCCACACATGCAGCACGGCCTGTGCGTAGGCGAGCCGGAGGTCCAGCCGCTGCGACTCGATGTGAAAGATGCTCCCGCCCCGGTAGTCGACGACGGCGTCGGAGCCACCGGACGGATGCCACAGGGCAGGGCTTGGAGGTTCCAGCTCCCAGGCCGATTCCTTCTTCGCCCCGTCCTTGTCCCCGACCAGCAGCAGAAGCAGCCCCTGGAGGGCTGAGAGCGCCCAGGCGACGAAGTAGATCGGGAAGCCGAGGATTGACCAGGCCGCCCAGCCCCCCGCCGTTCCCCGCTTCGCGGTCAACGGCTCGGCCCCGGTTGCCGGCTGCAGGGTCCAGTGCGCACGGCGCGGCCAGGGCAGCACACGTCCGCCGCGCCGCGTGATCCGCCCGATGGGTGTGCCGTCGCCGCCGTAAACGTCGTAAGTGCCTTCGCCGGTGGACCGGACCGAGCAGAGCACCTCACCCTGGAGGCCGCCGACGGTGAACGGCGGCCGCGCTGTGCGCCCTCCCTTGGGAGCGTCCTGCGGCACGTGGACGTACGCGATCGCGTTGCCCTTCGTCGCCGGATCCGCCGAGCGGATGGTGACGGTCGGCTCCCCCGCCGTGACCCGGTCGTGCCTGCCCAGCCAATGGTTTGAATCTCGACCATGGTCAATGGCGCGGGGTTCGGATACGGCGTCGCGGCCGGGGCCTGCCCGTACTGTCCCGGAGCCTGCGATTGATACTGCGGCTGCCCGGGCGGCTGCCCCTCCGAAGCCCATCCCCGGCTGCTGTGGTTCATGGCCGCCCAACTGTCGTTGACGATGATGACGGACTTCAGGCTCTCAGAGTTCAGTCGTGCAGTCGTGGGGCGGGTGGGACAGAGCGGTCCCATGAGACCGCGCCTCCACGAATGGACCACAGGTGCAGTACGGGACTTGTAGCAGTTCGGGCGCTCCTTCTCGTGCCGGGTGAGAAGGACGCGCACCCTCACCCTGCAGCCCGCACAACATCTTCACGAGCTTTACCACATGGATAGGGAACCGCCCTGACCAGCAACTCACCTGCTTGTAGGGTGTCATGAGCATTAACGGGGAAGCTGAGGCATGAGCGGCGAGTCATCGCCCGTGCGAACGCTGAAGTTGATCACGCCGAGGTGATCCGGCTCGACCCATCGGTTCGACAGACGGGGTCGAGCGCTCGAGTGACGCTCCATTTCTCTGCGGCTTCGCGGCCACGAGCTCTCCGATGCCTGCGCGGGCACTGACTGGTCCCGCGCTCCATCGAGATGCACGGGAGAGGCAGTTCATGTCGTACCCTCCGCCGCCCGGAGGGCCGGGCGGCGCGTATCCGCAGGGATCGCCGCAGGGTCAGGGAGGTTGGGTGCCGCAGCAGGGCGGCGCGCCGTACCAGCCCCAGGGCACACCGGGGTACGTCGGTTACCCGCCGCCGCCTCAGCCCGGCGCGGTCCCTGGTTGGCCCGGGGCCCAGCCGTCGTACCCGCAACAGCAGCCCTACCCACAACAACAGCCCTCAGGTGGAGGCGGCGGCAATCAGGGCAAGGGCCTGAAGAGGGCAGTCATCGGCGTTGTCGTCCTGGCCGTGCTGGCGGTCCTTGGGGTCGGCGGGCTCGCTGTCTACCAGGCCGTCGGCGGAGGCTCGTTGCCCACCGCGGGCGGCGACAAGCAGAGCGAGCAACTGCTCAGCCAGGAGGACATCGAGGAGTTGCTCGACGGACGTAGCCAGGCGTTGCAGAGCGGTGACGAGGACGCCTATCTCGCCCCCTTCACCGGCAAGGCCAAGGACACGCAGCAGAACCTCTTCCAGAACCTGCGCAAAATACCCTTCTCGCAGGCCGAGTACGCCATCCTCAACCAAAGAGGCAACACCACCGACGAATACGGCGACGGGGCGACGGTCGCCCTCGACGTCGCCTTCGTCCACAAGATCCAGAACGTGGACGTCCGGCCGGTGTCCGAGTGGTACCGCTGGATCATCAAGCGGGAATCGAAGAACGCCGATCCGCAGATCACCAAAGTGGGGCCCTCGCCCGGGGCCTACGGCTCCGCGAGCTACGTGTACTACCCGGCTCCCTGGGACCTCTACGAGGACATGCACGTCGTGAAGCAGGAACACTCGCTCACGATCTCGGACAAGAAGTACGCCGCGGACACGGACCGTTTCGCACCGTACATCGAGAAGGCCGCGAAGGACGACATCGAGCTGTGGAAGTCGAAGGGGCCCGCGGGAACCGAGACTCCCACCGGATTCGTGGCGGTTCTCGAGCGCGACCGCAAGGCCTATTCCTCCCTGTACGGCTCGGAATCCGTCGAGTGGGAAGCCGGCCAGAGCGTGCCGATGCCCACCTTCGATGCCGATTCCAGCGGTGACGAGAAGGACCTGGAGTACGGCGGCGCCCGGGTGAAGATGGACATGTCCGGGAAGCGTTTCACCAACGCGACGTACTGGCCGAAGCTCGTCCAGGAGATCTCCCACCACGAGTTCGCGCACGCCATCGTCCAGCCACTCGAAGCCGCCTCCGGATTCGACTCCGAGACCTACCCGAACTGGTGGGTCGTGGAAGGCTTCGCCGACTACGTGGCGTTCCGTTACGACCGTGAGCTCGGCGAGTGGAACATCCGGAGCGACGTCACCGGTAAGGCATTCGGGGGCTCGCTGCCCAATGAGGCAGGGATCGGCGACGAGGTCTCCACGAATTACACGCTCAGCTACATGGCCCTCCGATTCATCGCCGAAAAGGGCGGCGAGGCCGCGGCGTTGAAGTTCGTCACCGACCACTACGACAACCCCGACCAGCTCGACCAGCAGCTGCGCGAGGCCACGGGCATGGGCGAGAGCGAGTTCGAGGCCGCCTGGGCCAGTTACGTGAGGAGCAACAGCTGATGTCCACAGACGGTATGCAGGGAGCCGGCGGCGGGTACGGCCAACAGCCTCCACCGCCCGTACCCCCGCCGGGATACGGCTATCCCCAGCAGCCTCCGGTGCCGCCGCAGAGCCCGCCACAACCTCCTCAGCCTCCTCAGCTGCCTCCCCAGCAGTACGGGTACGGTGCGCCGCAGCAGGCCCCGCAGCCGGGGCCGCCGCAGACGCCCCCACAGGCACCCCCGCCGGGATACGGCTATCCCCAACAGCCCCCGCAGGGCTACGGCTACCCGCAACAGACTCAGCAGGGGTACGGCTACGCCGGCCCCGGCGGCCCGCCTCACCAGGGGAACGCGCGCAAGAAGCCGGTCGGGATGATCGTGCTGCTCGTCATGGCCGTACTCGTACTGAGCGGCGCCGGTTACGGGGCCTGGTACATGTTCGTCGGCTCGCCGAGCAACAACGTGCTGTGGAGCGTGGCCGCCCCCAAGTCGGCGGGATCGTCCGTCGACTCGAACCTCGAAACCAATCGCGGCACCTGGTTCACCGACAAGGCGGTGGTCCAGGCCCTGACCGGCGGCTTGAAGGCATACGACCTCGATACCGGTAAGCAGTTGTGGGCCACGTCCCTGCCCGGTGGCACCAACCATTCGTGCATCGCGCCCGAGAACTCCTCGGGCGACATCGGAGTCGTCACCTATGGAGAGGGCCGCGCCTGCGACCACGTCGTGGCATACGACCTCAACACCGGCAAGGAGCTCTGGGACAAGAAGATCACCCTCGGTGACTCCTCGGACGGTGCGTCGGTCGCTCGTGCCGGCGATGTCGTCGTCATCAATGGCGGAGACACGGCGCTTGCCCTGAAGGCGGCCGACGGTACGCCGGCCTGGAATCCGAAGCGGTTCGCGACGGCCGACTGCGGCCCCGGCGGCTTCAGCGGTGGCGAGGCACTGCTCAGGGTCCGTCACTGCCAGATCAACGACCCCGACGACCCCGACTGGCTCGACGGCTGGGACGAGGTCTCGCTGGTCGACCCAGCCACCGGGCAGGCCCGTTGGACCTACCGTCACGAAATCCCCGAGGACAGCTTCGGCGAGCTCTCCAGCGGCAACGTCCTCTCGACGTCTCCCATCGTCATGATCCGGGAGGGCGACAACGGAGAAGAGCTCTTCTCTCTTGACGACAAGACAGGGAAGGTACGCAGCGAGTTCTCGCCCGCCAAGCCGGCCGAATACCTCCACACCGCCGGCTCGGACGGCGGTCGCTGGCCGGAGGCCGGTGTCTTCGGTGACACGTTTGTCATGGGCGTGACCGACGAGAAGAGCAAGGGCCTCATAGCGGCGTACGACCTCGACAGCGGTAAGCAGTTGTGGAAGACGGAGCCGACCGAGTTCAAGAAGTACTACCCGCTGCCGACGGCCGGAAGCGATCGCATCCTGGCCTACGTGACCAGCGTTGACAACGACAAGGGGCCCGAGCTGGTCGAATTCGGAGCCGAGGACGGCTCGATGAAGACGGTCGTGGAGTACCCGGTCGAAGTCGGCAAGGCGATGGGCACCAGCGGCACGCCGTTCTGGCACGAGGACCGGCTCTACATGGCCTTGGCGGATCCCCTCACCGGCCTGTCGAACAAGGCGTACACCCTGGTCGCCCTCCCCACCACCGCCTAGCGGCGACACGGACAACGGCCGGCTGCCGCCCGACTCCCACGAGGATCGGGCGGCACCCGACCGTATGAACGACCCGACCACTCGCACCGAGGAGACCGCCGGCCTCATGCCGCCCGACACCCCCACCCCACCGGCAACCCCCGAGCAGGCCCTGGCCATCGTCCGCAGCCGCTACGCCCAACCCACGCTGCCGGACGGCACACCGGCCCCGATGCACGTCCACGAATTCGACCTCGGCTACCTGGTGTACGCGACGTTCCCGCCCACCACCGACGCCTCGGGCCGGCCGCAGCCCGCGCCACCCGGCGGCAGCAAGATCGTCGTCGCGAAGGACACCGGCGAGACGGTCACCGTCCCCAACTACCCGGTGGAGGCGGCCATAGCGCTCTACCGCGAACAAGCCCGTCGATAAGATCGTTATATGAGCTCCACGGGACCGGTCACACCTTGCGTCTGCGAAGGCCATAGGGTGTCGGGAGACTCACGGGGGTGCCGAAAGACGCGCGAGTGGCTCGATCAGGTCGAGCCTCGCGACGACCTGGGCTACGGGTCGGTGGAGATGCGGGCTCCTTTCGTGTGAGCCCGGACCACGCATCGTGCTCCCTCGCAGAAGGACGTGTGAGAGGGAACCATGTCTTACCCCACGCCGCCCGGCGGCGGTAATCCGTATGGGCAGCCGCCCCCGCAGAGTGGTTGGCAACCGCAAGGGCAGGTACCGGGAGCGGCTCCGGCACCGCCGCCCATGCCGGCGGCGCCCCCCGGGCCTCCCCCGGCGGCCGCTCCGGCTCAGCCGGGGCCGTCTCCGTACGGTGGGTACGCTCCGCCCGGGAGCCCTGTTCCTGGGGGCCCTGTCCCCGGGGGTCCCGTCCCCGGAGGTCCTGTACCCGGCGGCCCTGTCCCGGGGTACCCCGTCCCCGGCGGCCCGGTACCCGGGGCGCCGGTGCCCCCCTCGGGCGGCGGCCGGACCGGCCGTAAGGCCTTCGGCATCGTCCTCACCGTCTTCGGCGTACTCGGCATGCTCGGCGGCGGGGCGCTGGTGGCCCACGCGTACAGCAACGCGCAGCAGACGATCCCCAACCAGGCCTACGACGCGGTGGTGTGGCGCAACGAAACCACGGAGTCGATTTTCCCGGAGACCATCGGCGACCCGCCCAACTACACGTACGAGGCGTCGGACAAGAAGATCGCGCAGTGGAACCGGATGGGCATCTCCGAGGACACCTCGTGCTCCAAGGGCCTCAGCGGAGAGACCAAGGAGAAGGCGCTGGAGCTCGGCTGCGAGGCCGTGCTGCGTGCGACGTACGTCGATCTCACCGGTGAGATGGTCGCCACCATCGCGATAGTCGTGATGCCCAAGGACAGCGAAGCCGGGTCGGAGCTGGGCGAGTACCTCAGGGAGCAGTCGAACGAGGATGTCCCCGACGCCGCGGTGGTTCCGCTGACGGTTCCCGGGACCCTCGCGGCGAAGTGGCAGGAGAGCAGGCGCAACGGCATGGGCGGGGACCCCGTCGGAACGTACGCCGTCGCTGTCACCACCGGCGCGGTCGACGGACGCGCTTCGGCCAACCTGCCCGGCGACTTCGCCGACTACAACGAAGAGGACCGAAAGCCGTGGATGGACGAGGCCGAGGCCCTCGCCGGGACGTTCGGCACGCACATCAGGAACCTGGCGAGGTGGACCTCACGGTGAAGCTCCGGACCATAGGCATACGCGCGACCTGCACCACGCTCGCCCTCACCGGCCTGCTGGGCACGCTGGCCACCACGCCCGCGCAGGCGGCCACGCCGGTCGGCTGGGAGGGGCAGGCGCTCGGCCTGTCCGCGGCGCAGCAGCAGAGCCAGGGCGAGGGGATGACGGTCGCCGTTCTCGACTCGGGTGTGATGGAGAACCATCCCGCCCTCAAGGGCAGGGTGACCACCGGACCCGACTTCCTCGAGGACGGACTGGAGCCGGGGGACCCGAAGTGGGGGCAGCACGGCACCGCCATGGCCTCGGACGTCCTCAAGGTGGCTCCGAAAGCCAAGATCCTCTCTGTTCGCGTGATCGACGACGAGCAGGACGAGACACCCGACATCGAGGACCTGAAAGACCTTCGGAACCAGGGCAAGAGCCCCATCGCCGAAGGCATCCAGTACGCGGTCGACCACGGTGCCGATGTGATCTCCATGTCGCTCGGCAGCAGCGACTGGTTCAACACGTACGCCGCCGAGGAGTCCGCGGCCGTGGACTACGCCCTGGTGGCAGGCGTGCCGGTGCTCGCCTCGGCCGGCAACTCGGGTGACGGGCTCAACAGCGTTTCGTACCCGGCCGGTTACGCCGGCGTGATCGCGGTGGCCGCCACCCAACAGAACGGCACCCGCGCCGAGTTCTCGACGGTGCACACCTACAACGACATCGCCGCGCCGGGCGTCGCCATCACCAGCGCGACGAACACCGGCGGCTACAAGCCGGTCAACGGCACCTCACCGGCCTGCGCACTGGCCGCCGGCGTCGTGGCGCTCATGAAGGCGAAGAACCCGAAGCTGACCCCGGCCCAGGTGAACGACGTCCTGATCGCCACCGCACAGCGCCCCGCCGGGGGTGGCAGTGCCCTGCTCGGCTACGGGCCGATCAACGCGAACGCGGCGGTGAAGGCCTCCGCCTCGCCTCCCAAGGACGAGACGGCGCCGGCGGCGTACGAGGGCAAGGAGCACTTCGCGACTCCGGACGGCACCCCGAAGTCCACGCACCCCGCGCTGGAGCAGGAGCTGGTGATGACGGGCGGGGCCGCCGCCGGCGTGGGGCTGGTGGCGGTGATCGGCGGTGTCCTCCTGGTGCGGTCGGGCCGCCGCAGGGGGCCGGCGGCCATGGCCGCGCCGGCGCCGATGGGACCGGCGGGCATGATGCCGCCTCAGGGGCCGTATTCGGGCTGAGTCGCTCGGCATCTGCTCACTGAGAAGCTCACGTTCAGCGAGAAGCTCCCGTCGGCCGCAGGCGCATCCTGTCTACCGGCCAACGGGAGCTTTCGTTTGCCTCGTTCAGACAGGTGCGGCGGCACTCCGCTCATGGACCGGCGCCAGCCCCGAGCAGTCGTGCCCACTCGAGGGATCCGGCTCGTACACCCAGGCCAGGGCAGCGAGCTGCACCAGCAGCAGTACGGGGACGAGGCACGCGGCCACCATGGCCACACGCCCCTGCCACACCGCCCCCGGCCGCTGCCCCCGCCGGCGAGCTCCGCGGCGCAGAGCCGTCAGGAGCAGCAGGGCGGCCAGGGCGCAGACGGGGGCGGCCCAGGCGGTGACGTACATCCGGGTGGACGGGCCCAGGTACCGGCAGTTCCGGAAGACGTCGCCCTCGAACGAGAAGTGGGCCGCCACCAGCCCCGCCGAAGCGACGACGAGGGCGGGCACCAGGAGGGACCAGCGGCGCCAGGAGGCGGCCGGGGTGGTGGTGGCAGGTGTCGGGTGGGTGTCTGTGCTCATCAGGTCTTCCAGGCTGACGTTCTGGTACGAGTCGCTGTGCTGGATGTTGAGCCAGTCGAAGCCCAGAGCCTCGGGAAGGGCAGCCACGCGCCAGAAGACCCCGGACACCCCCGCCAACCGGTCCCCCGGCATCCGCAGACCGCGCAGCACGTCCGGCCGCCGCTCCCACCGGGGCTTCGGCACCGGTGCCCCGGCACGGCCACCGAACTGCCCAGCGACCGCTCGCCGTTCGGCAGAGCGTCGTCGGCTCGCGTGCTGGCGGCCTTGTAGGGCCGGTAACGAGTAGGGTCGGACGACAATCCTCAGCCTCCCGAGCCACATGCTGGGACCGCGCGGCCATGGCTTGCTGGAGCGGTGGAAGGACGTAATGCGAGAACCAACTGTGCAGGAACGAGAGACTCAAGTCCCCATGGGGAAGGTCGCCTTCGACCACCCAGGGACTCGGACCGCCTGGGCCAAGGCAAGAGGCACAACGATCACGCGTATGTCACTGGCGACCTTCCTCTTCGTGGCGTCGTTCATCACGCTCAGCGTGCTGCAGGGCTTCGGCATCATCACTCTGCCAGGCAGCGAGAAAAAGGACGGCGGACTCCTCGGCCTGATCCTGACTCTGCTGCTCTTCGTCTACGTCGCTTTCCTCTACCTCTACGTCAGCTCCCTGCGCTGCCTGAAGCGCATCCGACGCGTCCTCGAAGCACACCCATGGCGACCGATCGCCGGCGCTCACAGGCACCGCGCCCTCAAGGACGCCGCCGGTGTACCCATCCAGCTCCAGTTGAACGCCGCGACGGACTCGACGAAGTCGGATGGCTTCATGTCGGCCCGCGGCACGGTCCACCGCCGCCGCTGGCCGCAGGCGATGGAGCACGGCGCCTGGTACGCGGGGGACGCCGATGGCCACGGTGTCCTCGGGCTGCCGGGCGGGACCGACCTCATGGAGGTCCAGCCCCGGCGCTGATCGTCCTGCTGGCAGGCGGAAGGCACCTGGTACGCGGAAGATCCGGGAGCCTGGTCGAACTACCGGTAGTAGGAGACGGCCTTCTCGATGCCGGCACGCCTGGCCTTCTCGATGCGAGCTTCCCCGGCGCTTTCGCCCACACGCCGGTTTCGATGTCCTGCGGCCAGCCGTTACCGCCCAGGGCGTACTTCGCGAGCATCGTGATCGATCCAGTCTCGCGTAGAAGGCGCCCCGTGACCAGAGATCCAAGTATCCCGACAATCGCGAGAGGCAGAAGGTAGTCGATCTTTGCACTCTCCCGGGCCGACCCGTCCTCGTCCAGAAAAGGCCGACTACCGGTACCGCACAGGCCTCTTGATTCCAGCCCGCTTGGCCCGCCCGACGCGATCCTCCCCCGCGCTGTCGCGCTCCTTCGCCGACAGCGCCCATTCAGTGGGCTGCATGAAGAGCAGCTCACCACTGCCCGGCACGATGGCCGCGCCGCCGAACGGTTCGTCCCCGGCGAACCACACGCCGTTGGCGATGCCGTCCGGCCAGCGGGATTGCCCCAGGGGATCCTTGGCCAGCAGGGTTACCGGCGGCTGGCCGGCTTTGTCGCCCAGCCTCATGTGGAGCCGTAGAGGCCGCTCCAGTTTGACTTTCTCGACGGGCGCACGGAATTCCAGAGGGTACGTACGGAAGACGCGCGCGCATCGCCAGGTCAGGAACAGTCGGCCGTAAGCGAGGAAAAACGCGATGAGGAGGCCGAACATTCCCGCGATGGCGAACGGCAGCGCGTACCCGCGCGAGTCCATCGGCCACGCGAACATCTGGACAAACAGAGCCGCACTGGGCAGACCGAGCTTCGCGAACCGCGTCAGGGCGGAGCGGTAGTAATACCCCAGCGCGCCCTTGAAGTCCGTGCCGTCCGTCGCGTAAGGCGCCTGCACCATCTCTGACACTGCGGATCCTCCAGTCTCGCCCGTGCTCATCCGAAGGGACTCTTTTCCCCCGAGCCGGCCCCAGGAGCTCCGAAGGGTCCGAATGCGCCGTTCGCTTCCGCCGGAGCGTTCGGGTCGGTGAAGGTCACCGTCCGGGCGACGCCCAGCAGCACTCCCCGGTAGTCGTCGGCCAACTGCACCGCCGGAGTCACCAACTGCACGGTGATGACCGACGAGGAGCGCGTGTCCGGAATGGCCACCGTGCCCTGCCAGACCGTCTCCTCCAGGGGCTCGTCCTGCCCCTGGGGCGGTGCGCCCGGAGAGACCGTGCGCCGTTCCGACTCGATCAGGAAACCCGTACCGATGGGCAGTTCCACCGGAACGATGCCGTTGTCCGCACCGGTCCCGGCACCGGCCGCCAGCATCTGCGTGAGCGCCGCCTTCGGGTTCCCCTTGGGCGTCGAGAGCGTGGAGACCGTCAGGACGGACATGACGGGGTCACCGGTGCTGTCGTCGGGGTGCATTCCGAGCGCGCACCCCTGCACCTGCTGGCTCCGCAGCATGCTCACGACGACGGCGTAGAGGCGGAACACCTGATCGGCGCGATCACGCGCCTCCGCGGGAAGTTCACTGATCTGCCGAGCCATCTCCAGGAGCCCCTCAGCCGTCGGCTGGAGGTCCAACTTGAGGTAGCCGTACGGGAGTCCGTACCAGTAATCCGGCTTCGGCTCGGGCGGGGCGATGTCAAGGAAGCTGTTCACAGTCGGATGCCCCTCATCATTTCGCCCATGTCCGTCAGGATGCCGATGGCGCCGCCCTTCAGCCCGGTGGAGGCAGCGCCGATCTTCGTCACCTCGGCGGCGTCATGTCCGTAGCCGTTCTTCGGAAGAACGCCGGCGGTCTCCAGCGACGAAGCCCCGTTCGCGAGTACGTTCACGCCTTGGATCGAGTACTGGAGCGCACCGACCGCCGGATCCGTCGCGGCCTCGAGCGCCTTGAACTTGAAGGCCGGCACGATCTCGCTGCCGAAGTTGGCCATCTTCGAGCCGAGCGACAGGGCCTCTCCGCCCTCCCGGGCGACCGCCGCCGCGAGCCCCGCCTCGCTCCCGGCCCTGGCCAGCGCTCCGACGCCGGGCACCATGCCGAGGGTGTCACCGACCATCGCGCCCCACGCGAACGCCCCTTCTTTCCACCCGTACTTGCCCATCAGGGAATCCCTGAAGTCCTCGCTCGAGAGGTTCTTGGTCATGGCGAGCGCGCTGGCGCCCACGGCGATCGCCGCGAAGATCGGCGCGGCCGGCGTCGGAAGGAGGGCGAGGAGACCGGCGATCGCGCCGATGGTTCCGGCGTGCTCGTAGATCTGCTTGCCGACCCAGGCGATGCCCTCACCGATGGCCGAAACGGTCTTGCTGAGCCACCCCGGCTCCTTCGGCGCCAGCTTGTCGTCGGCCTCGTCGAGCTTGCCGGCGATGAACTCGGCCCGCTTGGTGTGGTCGTCCTCCAGGTCCTTCGCCTTCTTGATGACGTCGTTGTACGCCGTAGTGGCGTTGTTGAGCTGGGTGGTGGCCTCGTTCAACGCGCTCTCGGCGGCCCGCAGCCGGGTCGTGGCGGCATCGGCCTCCGCCTGGGAGGGGAACTCCTTCCCGGCGAGCTTGAGGTCCGGGTGCTGGTTGGCCTCGTCACGACGCTGCTTGGCCGAGTCCATGGCGGACTTCTTCTCGCGCGCGGCGTCGTCGTACTTCTTCGCCAGGTCACGGTGGGAGGCAAGGTCGCCGTCCCAGGTCCCCAGCCAGTTGGCGGCCTTCCCCAGGGAGTTCCCGGCGTTCCTCATGTACTCCTTGAGGTCGCCGTCGAGGGCGTCCCGGAACGCGCTCGCCGCGTCCCCCTCCCAGGAGGAACTGGCCGCGATCAGCCTCTCGATCTGGCGATGGCAGTTGTCCAGCGTCTCCGCCGCGGACTTCACCTTCTTCTGCAGCGCCGAAACCGCTTCGGGTACCCCGGGAACGGGGTTCCAGCCGAGGTTCGGATACGGGTTCGCGGCCATCAGCGGGTCCCCCCTGCGTTCGCGGCGGCCGTGTCGTTCATCTGCTTCAGGGCCTTCGACAGCTCTTCTTCGAACGTCTTGTAGCTCAGCATGGTCGTCTCGACGCCCTCACCGACCGCCTTGATCAGCTCCTTCAGCTGATCCGTCCCATACGCCCACCTGTCCTGGAAGGTGTCACAGGCTTCGTCCAGCCGAGCCGTACCGATCTGGTCGGCGCGGACGTCCGCGAGAGCCTTGCGGGCTCCCTCCAGTTCCTCGACCGATCGCTTCAATGTGTCACCGAATGACTTCAGATGGTCGAGATCGACCTTGAATTCCCCAGCCACTGAGGACCCCCTTGCTCGTTGCGGTGAAGCGATCGTTTGGAACGCAGGGGGCGGTACGGCACCCCCGTGGCGTTGTGGCGACGACAGAGTATCGTCGACTTTTGAAGATCCTGTGGTTGTCGGAGCGCCGCATTGAGCGGCTGCACGGAGCGAGAAACCTCCGAGGCGGATGCCCTCTCCCGTTTCAAGATCGCTCAATGCCGTCATGATCAATGCCCTCGCGATCAATGCCGCCATGATCAATGGAGTCGCGAAAGCGCGGGCGCGCCCGAGGCGCCGCGGCCCGGGTCGCGTCTTCTCAGCCTTCGAGGGACGCCAACGCGAGCGTCAGCGGCAGGGTGGCGACCGCCAGCACCAGACCCGTCACCGCCATCCCCATACGGATCTCCCGCTTGCCCCGGCTGCCCAGGTACGCAGCGATCAGCGGCAGGAGGCAGCACACGAGGAAGCTGAAGTGCCAGCCCTCTTCCTTGATCAAGAAGGCCATGAGGGCCCAACAGGCGGGCACCGACGCGACGCTCATCATGTGGCAACGCGAGAGGAAGAGCTCAAGACTGTCGCCCCCGCCTATGAAACTCATGCCCCGAACCGCTTTCTTCCGCTTCTACGACCGGGTGAGCGTAGCCACCGGTGCCGGTACGAGGAAACTCGCCGGTTGCCTGGAACGCGTGGGCCTCAGAGCGCTGCACGAGCGGGATCGCTCGACGGGTGAGCAGCGCCAGGCGACCGACCACATACGGCCCCACAGGCGCCCTCTGAATGCGGGAAGGGCTTCGCTAAGCTCACGCACCATGTTGCCGCCGCACACCCCCTCCCCCGCACCGGACGCCACGGTCATCCGTACCGGCCGCCGCGCAGCCACGACCGGGTTGCCCTGCTCCGTCGTCCTCATCGCGATGGGCGCCATCGGCGTCTTCGGCGCGGTTGTGGTTGCCTCCGGGAATCAGCGGGGCGAGTCGTCCATCGCCGGCTTCGCAGGCATCGCCTTCATGCTGGCGCTCGGCGCACTCGGCGTGTTCCTCTTCATCGGCAACTGGGCGAACCGCCGCGCCAGGATCCTCCTCGACCACACAGGCCTGTGGGTCGACAACGGAAAGCTTCGGAACGTCATCCCGTGGCAGACCCTCGCCGGAGTCGGCCTCTACTGGAGCAAACTCGGCCGAAGCCAGAAGCTCTACTCCCTCGAACTGTTCCCAACGGGCCCCATCGACCGGGACGACCCGGTCCTGTGGGGCCTGGTCCGCGACGAGGAGCCACTGCGCCCCGAGCTTCCCCGCCTGCGCTACCGCCTCCCCTTCCCGGCCGCCTGCCGGCAGGAGGTTGTCGCGGCGGTCCAGCAGTTCGTCCCGCAGCTGTGGCTGGGCGAATCCGAGCGCGCGGCGGGCCACATCGGCCGGCCCGACCTTCAGGGGCACCGGAGGCGGGTCAGTGCTCGGCTGACGCCGAAGCAGGCGGAGAACCAGTGATCGGAATGCCGGGGTCATCCGCGAGGTACACCCACAAGCCGCGCGTCGGATCATCTTTGACGCAGGCCTTCGCTTTCAGTCCGTGACGTGCGAAAGAAGACTACGAACACGCCAGGACAGCCAGCACTGGACGGCAGCTGCGAAGTCCCGTCAAAAATGGGTTTCTTCAACGGTCGATTGCCATCCATTCCAGGGGAGGAACAAGGGTCGCCGGCACCTTGCCCAGTGACGAGCCGCGTTCAATACACCTCATCTGCGCCCCTGTTGGGCAGACGAATCACCCCACCGGGACAATCCCTTTGGCTGGCTACTGGACCGATCGGAGATACACACCGGATGAACAAGGACTGCCGTGACCAGGTCAAACCGCACCTCCATCCAGGGGAACAGCTGATCGCGGTCTGTGAGTGCCACACGGCGCCTGGCGTCCCGGAGCGTCCCGTCTGGTTGCGTCAGCCACCCAGGTCCCAGGAGTCGGAGCTGGAGCGCCGAATCAAGTCCCGTCTCCCCGGGGCCGTACAGCGGTTCCTGCGGCCGAGGGAACCGAAGCCCATGGGACGGTTCGAGCAGCAGATGGAAGGCCTTGAACAGGCGAAGGACGATGCTCTCGCCCGGGCAGTCCACGGCAAGGGCATGCATGGCGGCTGGGAGAGCCAGGCCGGCCAGTTCCTGGTGGCGCACTACACCGCCGCGTATCTGCCCGCCTCGACACTGGCAACCGCGTTCACCGACCGACGAGTGCTCGTACTCGCCGACCGCGCGAAACTCTGGCAGACCAAGCGAGCGTTCGAGGTGCAGTGGGAGGCCCCGCGAGCCGCTGTCCTCGGGGTTCGCGCGAACCCCAAGGGGGTTTTCCAACGGGGCCGTTTCGAGCTGACGTTCGCGGACGAGTCCTGGATAGCGTTGGTGGCGGAAGTACCGACGCATGCGGAGTCGTTCGCCGTGCAGGTGGGTTGCTGAGAGTTCCCAGGAAAAGAGGCTCAACGGCGGTTGGAACTGCTCGGCCGGAGGCCTCGGGATCGCTGTGTGCCTCTGGGGGGAACGCGTGCTGGCCGTCGGGGAGCGGCAGGTCAGCCTCCTGTACGTCGATGAACACGAGGCCGAGATCGCCTGGTCCGTCCCCCGGGAGCAGTTGGCCGGCGTGGAGCATGCCCTCTGGGACGCCCATGACGCTCAGCAGGCCACGCTGCGGTGGCACATCAGGGACGGTTCCTGGTACGACGTGAAGGCACAGGGGGGAGGGTGGAAGCTCCTCGTCGATGGCCTGCCTCTGCGCTGAGTTCGGCGGCGGCCGTCGCAGTATGCCTCCACGCCGGTTTCTACGCAGTTGCCGTTACCAGGCGGGGGTGGCCCCTCAGCCGAAGCGGTTCATGCCGGACGTAGGGCGGGGTGCCGGCGGGTCTCGTCGTACGTAGGCGTATTGGCGATGTACGACGTGAGCGGACCCAATAGCCCGTCGCCGGATGACTGTCTCCTGGACCGAGACCCGGGCGTCCGACAGGATGGCGCTCTCCCCCGCTAGGGCGCGGCACCGCAGAGGGCGCCGTAGTGGCCGGACCGCCAACTCCGGTCAGGGTTTGCCGATGTCAACGGCCCACACGCCCGTACCGTTGTATGCCTCGGGCGTGGCGGTCAGTACCTGACCCTCGACTGCACCGGAGACGGCGGCGTGGACAGCGTGGCCGTACGCCCACTCCAGACCGGCCTCAACCGCCTGTTCGACCGTGGCGGCGCCGGCGAAGTCAAGCGGCAGAAACTCAAGCCCGGGCAATGCCCCGACATGTGCTGCCGCGCCGGGGAGTTGAAGACTCGCCGCCACCAGACACAGCGCTGGAATGTGCGCACGCTGGTCCGGATCGTCGACCTCGACGGCGGCCAGGCCTGACAACAATCGGTGACCACGGCACAAGGCGAGCACCGCCGTGTGGTCCAGGACGATCAACGGCGCTCCCCCAGTTGCCTGGAGGCGATCGCGGCGCGCCATTCCTGCGCCTCCCGCAAATCAGCCTCGGTGAAGTCCTTACGCAGGTTGGCCCGTACATACGCGATGCCCCGTGCCGTTCGCTCCGCACGCTCCGCCTCTGTTGGCGTTGTGGCAACCACGCGCTCGACGTAGGCGCGCGTGCTCAGACCGCGCTCCTCGGCGAGGGTACGCAGACGGTCCCTTGTCGACTCACTGATCTTGATGGTGGTGTCAGCCATGCCGGAAGAATACAAATGAATACCGGGATACGGGAAGCCGAGGGGGGCGCCACAACGAGTAGTGCCGCGCCCACCTTCGACCGGGCGCTGAAGCCTGCAAACCCACGCCCTTGATCTTCCCTACGCCTCCCGGCGAGCTAGGGAAGTGCGGCTGGGCTGTCGCATCCATGGCGGGCGGCCGATTGGTCGGCGAAGCGCTGTATATCCGCCCGTTCGCTCTTGTTGAGAGGGGCCGATGTGAACTCTCGGTCACTCCCCTCGACCGGCGAAGCGTGGTAGTAGCCGATACCCAGGGCGCCCTGGCATGTGGCTGACGTCCAGGCCGTGGACCTCTCGACTCCCGAGGGGGCGTCGTGGCCGCCGTACTTGCCGTTGATGACGGCGTCGGACGCGTCGCTGAAGGGACCGTACTCGGCGAAAAGTCGCAGGCTACCGACGAGTACACACTCTTCCACCGGCGCCTGCGCGGCGGCTGTCTCCCGTACCGTCGGTACGGACGTCATCCCCTTGCAGGTCCCCGTGGCGGCATCGGCCGACACGGTCCTGGCATTGGTTTCTGGAGCGGTGAGCTTGTCCGTGTCCCCCGTCTGCGTCTCGCAGCCGGTCTTGTCCGCCGCGCGCTGTGCCGTCCCGGTGGCGACTTGGGCGAGCTTGAGCCGGATGGACTCTGTGACCTCGGTGTCGTACGGCGAATCGGCCGTCACGAGGATGCCGCTGCCCTCTTTCGGTGACCAGTTCTTGCAGCTGAGGAGTACCGACGCGGTCGCCTCGAGGTCATCGGTGACCATGAACCCCTGCCACCCGGCGCTCAGGGGTACGACAGGGGTCTTCTCGTCCCCCTGGAAGGCGGCGTACGCGCTGTGGGCGCCGGCCGTGGTCTCGATGGCTATCTCGATGCCGTCGACCTCGCATCTCGTCGCCAGTCCAGCAGGTTCCGTCACATCGCCGGACACGTCGAACTGCGAACTGGAGACGTCGAATCCCATGCCGAGCAGGGAAAGTTTCGACTTCCCCGCCAGGTCCAGTACCGAGTCGACGGGAAGCATCCCACTGCACGCTCGTCCGGTCTTGGCAGCCGGGTACTGGAGCTGAAATCCGTAGTACCCAGCCCCCAGCACGGCGAGGGCAACCGTGGAGCCGATCAGCCCACGTCTCCCTTTTCCTCGGAACAGAGCCCGAGAGTCCCACTTCATCTGCCGCAATCCCTGTCTGCCTGACGATTGACCGAACCTACACATGCACCGCGTGTGACCCTCGGACCGCCCCCGGGCTGTCCGGGTCAGCCCTGCCCCGTGCCCCTCTTGTCCTGGCCGTAACCGCCCAGGTTGCTCTCGGCCGCATGGAACCCCTGCTCGACCTCGTTGGCCAGGATGTTGTTGTAGTCGGCGACGTCGCCCTTGCCCTGGGCCGCGGAGTTCTGGTAGGCCTCCTGGAGAACGGGCCGATGTGGAGTGCTTCGCGTTCTCCCAGTCCGCACCTCTGCGGTACACCGTGTCCCCCCGGGTGTCCCGACCGACGGCCGGCGTGGCTACGAAGGAGGTGCCGACACCGATGCCGGTGCCCACGATGCCCGCCGCGTAGCTGCCCGCGCGCAGCATGGGCGTCGTTGTAGGCCTTGTCGGCCCCCACAACATCGCCGATGTCGGGCTCCGACGACGGATCGCGATGCTTCCCCTGAATTCCCGGAAGACTTGGCGATTTCCCTTAATAAACCGTTTCGGGTCTGATTGAGGTCAGGCCTGCCCTGAAGACCGTCAGGTCATTCCGGCGCTCTCGTGGTGGTCAGCGATGGCGAGGCTGGGAGATCGGCAGCTTCCTTGCATCCCACAAGTCCTGCCATCTTCCTCAACACCGGGTAGAGGAGAGAGATCTGGAGCTTCTGGCGTTCGGCGAGAGGGAGGTCCGAGTCGGGGCCGTTAAGCCGGGCGAGAAGATAATGCTCCTTGTCGGGATTAAGGTTCCGGATGGAGGCGCTGCACTTGACGAGCGCGTAGGCAATCCGCCCATCGGAATAGGCCTGGTCGCCCACCGAGAAGAACGCTGCTTCGGAGGTGTCGGAAGGGCTCATGAGGCCGTAGGCCCAACCGAACCTTATGATCATCCCGCGGTCCGTCGTATCGGAAAGAACGACCCCGCACGCTTCCACGTCGTCGCCCTTGGCTTGCTTCAGCTCATCAGCCACCTTCGTCAGGCTGCTGCTGTACGACGCCTCTTCGACCTTCCTTCCTGCGAAGAGTTTCTCGAAGTCCTTCCTCGCTGCCGAACTCAGTGAGGAGTCACAGACTTCCTGGGCAAGCTGAGGGACTGAGGTCGTGTCCCCTTCACTCTTCTCGCTCGAACAGCCCACCATAGCCATGGCCAAGAGCGGCAAGACGGCTACGGCGAGGGTAAGTGTCGTGCGCTTTGCCATTCTCAGTCCTCCTCCTTGTAAGGAGCGCGAGAACTCTTTCCCTGGTCGTATCCGGCCGCCGCCGCCGCCGTTAGCCGTCTGTCCGGTGTCGAGTACTCCTCGATGCCATGCACCCGGTTGTATGCAGTGATAGGAAGTGCCGCGCGGCTCTCCCCCGTCACAACGTATTCGTCCCGGGCCTCCTCGATGGCGTCATTGTTGTCTGCCTCGAACTTCTTCGCTGTGTCGTCGATTTGCTGTCCCACAAAGGTCTCCAGCGCTCCACCTACTGTCTCCGCCGCCAGAGGCACCGCAATCGCCGCGCCCATGCCCCCGGTTGCAACGCCAACGGCGCCCCCGATGACAGCCCCAGTCCCCCACTTGATCCATTCGGTGGACTTGCCGAGCTCCTCCTTCTGCTTTTCCTCGTCGCCCCGGTAATCCGCCTCGATCTGCTGAACCCGCGAGTCATCGAGCACACCATGCACCTGGGCGCCGGTACGCACGGCGGACTCGGCCTCCGTGATGTTGTGCGTCGAGTCCAGGACACCGAGTGTGTATGCCTGCTGCGCCTGGGACATCGCTGCATGAGTGTCCTCGTTCTGTCCCATGACCGTCAGGAAGTCGAGGGCATCCTCCCGTGAGATCTTGGCGTGGGCCTGCCCCTTCGTGTCGTACAAGGGGTCACGCGTGTCCTCGTTACGGTTACCGAAGTTCGAGACGCCGTTGTTGAGGTCATCGATGTATGCGGCGCCTACCTTGCTGAGGCTGTCCTCGATACCTGGGCGTTCGTGCATGAGCTCCGGGTGGTCCCCGTAGGTCGTGACGAGACGATCCATGAGCGCAGCGCCGTCGGCAGTCCGGTGCAGCGGCGGAACCTCGGACTCGTATGGACGTCCGATAGTGGCCGACTCAAGGGCATGGCCGAGGGAGTCATGGCCGGCGACCTTGCCGCTGGCGTCGCCCATCCGAGCATCGGCCGGCCAATCACGGGCCTCGGTCTCCTCGGACCCGCCGACGAGGTAGTCGAAGTTCTCGGTCTTCTTGAAGAAGTCTGCCGAGGCTTCGGGGTTGTGGCCGAGTGCCTCCAGGTAGCCGGTCATCGGGTCATTGCCCCGGTCGTTCTCTGCCCCGAAGTTGAGATCGCCTGTGTTGAAGTTGCCGGTCCAGACCATGTCGAGGTCAGCCCCGCCGCCCATCTTCCGTTCATGGCCGACCAGGGCGTTGCCGTAGTCCAAGAGGAATTCCCTGTCGTACTCGCCGTGGCGCATCAGGTTGCTCATCACCTGGAAGCCGTAAGGGTTGCCCGCGTCGTCGATCTCGAGCCGCTGCGGTCCGAGCTTGATCATTTCCTGCTTCCACTCCGTCATGGCCTTGCTGTCGGAGTGAGTCGCGGTGCCGAGGGTGGTGCCGAGCTGGTTCTGGAGGTCCTTGAGAAGCTTCTCCCGCTCCTCGCTGCGGCCATAGGCTGCGGGGTACGGGTCGGCCATCTCGGACCAGAATGCCAACGTTCCCTTAGGACCGAGACCGGTGGCGAACTTCTCCTCGAACTTGGCGTCCTTGTCCTTGCTGTGCTCCTTGAGAAGCGCGTTGAGCTCCGTCAGCTCCTGGTCCGACATGTCCTTGCCCTTGCCGGCCAACTCCAGAGCGCGGGCGGAGTCCCGGGCAGCGTCTGCCGCGTCCAGCGAGGTGTAGACCTTGTCGTTGAAGTTCGCGTTGTCGCTGCCGAGGTTCTTGTTCAGCGCGTAGCAGGCCTCTTCGTCGGCCTCGGCGGCCCGTTGAAGGATGCGGTCGAGCTTGGCGACAATCGCGTCGATGTTGGCGTGCTGCTTGCGAATGAGGTCCTGCAGGTCGGGGTCATGGTGGCGCATCGGGTCCTTGGACAGGTCGTCGACCGGGGTGACCTCGCCCTTGGGGCTGACGTGCAGGCCCTTCTCCTTGGCCTCCACCTCGGCGCAGTGGCGCAACTCGGCCTGGTAGCCCTTGAGCTTGGTGTGCAGGTCGCCGAGGATCTTGGCAATGCCATCGGCCTCGACCCGGGCATCGTCGAACTCCTGCTTGGCTTCTGTGGTCTTGGTCCCCGCGTAGGTGGCGGTGAGGACCGGCTGTCGCCAGCCGGCATCCTTATAGGGGCGCTCGACCCGATCCCCGAAGGAGCTGTGCAGGCCCTTGAACTTGGTGGAAGTCTCCGTCCACCGATCAGCGGCGCTTCTGAGATTGCCAAGCTTGAGGTGGTAGAGCTGCTCGTACGTCGGCATCGGCCGGAATTCTCCCCGTGAAAATGCTGATGTGACAGCTGGTTGGCTAATGCGCGGCTGATCAGCCGAACGGTGACGGCTGCGCAGACATCGTCTGGGTGTTCGCCGACTCGACCTCGACGTAGTTGTTACGCGTGGCGCCGAACTGGGCGCTGAGGTCCCGGCACCGGCCGACCAACCCATCCACCTGGAGAGACCACACCGACGCGAGCCTGTTCAGCGCGGCGCCCGCGCCGCCGCTCCAATCAGCACTGAAGTCCTTGGCTGCCGCATAGGTCTCATCGACAGGATGGTTGCCGGCGGTTCTTGTCTCGCCAGCGATCTCCGCCGCCCCGTTGCCTGCCTGCCGCAGCGACTCCGGGTTGTCGACTTCTGTACCGCCTGACATGGTTTCCCCTCTTTATCCCCGTTGGTGCGCCCCATGGACCACATGTCACGTCGAGAATATCTGAAGAGATGCCAAATGGATCATCAGTGGCAGAGGTAAGGCAGGATTTTGGTCAGGCGGTTAACTCCGTTAGACCGCGTGGGAGAGATACGCCTCTCAGTCGTTGGGCGCCCCTGCTGGTCAAAGAGTTTGGCGATTGGTGACGTTGGCGACCTGGTGGCCCCCTCGCCAGCATGGTGTTGATCGCCGCCGGAGCCGACAAGGTTTTGAGGCCTACGACTGATCACCGCAGGAGGTTGAGGAAGGCGCTCCACGCGTGGTGGCCGAACTCGAGCACAGGAGCGATAGGTCGCTTGCTGTCGCGTACCAGGACTATGTGGGGGACGTCGTCGGCGACCTCGACGCACTCATTGTTTCCGCCACTGTATGTGCTGCTGCGCCACCTCGCGCCTGACAGATCCGGCGTGCCGTGACGTGCGTGCTTCATGGTCTGTACTCCTTGGCCCTGCGATGGATGACGGCACGGGACTCCACTGGAGAGAGCGCGGATGTGCGTGCAGCGTCGAAGAGGCCCCGGTATCGAGCGACTTCCGCCTCTCGCTCAAGCCATGTCGAACCGGTTGGGTTGTCCGCCAACACCACGTCCAAGGCTCCCTCTTCGGGAAAGCCCAGCACCACGTACGGGCCGAACATACTCGCATGGGCACCGCGGGAGAACGGCAGCACCTGCACAGTCACATTGGGACGCTCGGAAACGTCCAGAAGATGTTGCAGCTGCCCTTTCATCACCTGGGCTCCGCCTACTTGCTGAAGGAGTACGGCTTCCGACAGAACGGCCCAGAGGTGCAGAGGTGAGTCGCCTGTCAGCCGCTGCTGCCGAGCCAGTCGCACCGTGACGAACTGTTCGATCTCGTCCCCCGTCTCCCACTGCCGTGATGCCACCGTTACGGCACGGATGTACTCCGGGATCTGAAGCAGGCCGGGAACGAGTTGCGCCTGGAAGGTGCGGATGGAATCCGCCATGGCCTCCAGAGCGATGTAGTCGCGGTAGGCGTCGGCGAGGACGGAGCTGTACTGGTTCCACCACCCTTGCCTACGGCGCCTGTTGGCCTTACGGGCCAGAGCGGTCAGTCGCTCACGGAGATCGACGTCCGACACCTTGTACGTCTGCAGCATGGCCGTCAGGTCGGGAAGCCTCACCGCCACTCGTCCGTTCTCGATACGGCTGATCTTGCCCTTGGTGCAGTCGAGAGCCTCAGCGGCCTGGACGGTTGTCAGCTCCGCAGCTTCTCGCAACCGGCGGAGCTCGTCTCCGAGTTGGCGCCCGAGGACGGTCGATGGACTCGCGGCGTCGTTTTTGGCAAGCATGACAACACCTTTAGCAGGGCAGCGGGCGCCAAGACATAGCCGCCATCCGAAAGAGGGAATATTGCTGCCGCCTCAAATGGAAACGTTGCAGATTGAGTTGGTGCACCTTCATTCTGTTGGCCATGGACACCGGTGTCCCGCTGCCCAACTGGCCTTCTCTGTAGGGGATCCCGGTCAAGCATCTACTCCCCGGGGGCTGCCATGGCCGTACTGAACCAAGTCGCGTTTCAGCTGTCCCGCCGTCGCGGCAGCGTTCCCCGGGCGCGAGCCCTGGTCACCGCAGTGCTCGGCACCTGGGGAATCGATCAAGAAGCCATCGATACGGCGGAGCTGGTGCTGTCGGAGCTTGTCACCAACGCACTGCGGGCACGGGCCCCAGGTGACCGCCAGGTGGGCATCCGCATCGCGCACTCCGAGGCGGACGGGCTGCTGCGGCTGGAGGTAAGCGACGCTGCGGAGGGCAGGCCCGAGGTACGAAGTCCCGGCGAGGACGAGGACGGGGGACGTGGATTGCTGCTCGTGGATGCGCTGACTCACCGCTGGGGCGTACAGAAACGCGAGGGCGGCATCGGGAAGACGGTGTGGGCCGAGCTGAAGGCGCCGGTCATCGCGGCTGTCCCGATCGAAAGGGAGATCGCCGCGGTCACGGTCCAACCGGGGGAGCAGGTCCAGTTGCGCGGGGCGTGGCGGACCGTCCGCAGTGTCCGGGGTGAACGGTCTGTCACGGGTGGGTTCGTCTTGGTGCTGGGACTGGACGACGGCCCCGTAGTGCGGGTGGACGCCACCGATCCGCTGACTGTGCGGAGCACGGGGCGAAATGGTTCCTGCGGCGCCGCAGGAAGCGGTGAAACGTAGGTTGCCTGACGCGCACCGGGATTGTGACTCCTCCGTCGGTAAGACTGGAGCCACTGGTACTCGCACTATGCCCAGCGGGCGTGATGCCTGGTCGCATCACGCCCGCTGGGATCTGAGCCGTATCAGGCCGCTACTGCTGGGGCGGCCACTGGCTGTGAGGCGGGGTTGGGTGCTGGTACGGGTTCTGGTGCGGCGAAACCTGCTGCTGATACGGGTTGTGCTGGGGCGGGAAGGGCTGCTGAGCGTATTGCGGGTAGCCGGCACGACCGCCAGGAGCGCCAGTCTGGTTGCTGTTTCGTCGGGACCGCTTGGCGATCAAGAGCACAATCAGGCCGATGACAGCCAGTCCCCCGACACCGATGACAGTCCAGGCAATGATTGCCTTTCGATCAGCCCTTGCCTGTTCCTCATCGGACATGCCGATCGCAGGAGCGGCCGACTTCTCCTTGAGGGACTCCGGAACGGTGAGGGGACCGTAGTTCGAGCCGGCCGGGATGTCCTCTTTCAGTGCTGCGAGCGGCTGGATGATGCCGTAGCCGTACCGCTTGTCCGGCAGGGACAGGCCCTTCTCGGCATCCGGTAGGGCCGCTGTCTTCACGAGGCGGTTTGCGATCTGGCCTGCCGTAAGGTCAGGAAATTTTGATCGAAGGAGGGCAGCCGCTGCCGCAACATACGCAGTGGCATCAGATGTACCGGTTCCAGAACGATATTCGTTGCCGGATCCGCTTGCGGAGACAATGTGAGTACCGGGAGCAGCCAATGACACAAAGTCCCCCGGGTTCGAGCCCTCCCAGATGAAGCCGTCATTCTTTACGGCGCCTACGCCCAAGGCACCCGGCGAAGCGGCTGGATAGCACTTACCGCCTTTATCGCCCTCATTTCCGGCTCCACCAACTACCAACACGTCACGACTCAAAGCATAAGCTACAGCCTCATTAGCTGCTTCTATCTGGCGAGGGTCGGTAGAATCGAAGCACATAGAGACGCTGATCACGGAGGCGCCGTGGTCAACTGCGTATGGAATGGACGTGGGATATCCTGGCCCATCTGTACCAAAATCACGAACCGGCAAGATTTTGCCTTCGGCGCCAATCCGATGACGCCATCGTTAGTGCCATGGCCGTGCGCCACGATGATTGACGCCATAGCCGTGCCGTGGTCGTCACCGGAACGTGGGGTCGTAGGACCCCCGTCCATGAAGTCTTTCCCTTCAAGGACGTTGCCCTGAAGGTCGATGTGGTTGGCATTCACGCCATCATCAATGACAGCAACTGTTACCCCGCTTCCTTGAGAGATATTCCACACAGACTGGGCGTTGAGCGCTTCCAGCGCCCACTGATCTTGTCTGATCTGATCTGCCGTCGCAAGCGGAGTTGAGACAAAAACCAGTGCACCGGTCAATACTCCGCAGCCAACCGTGCGGATTGCCTGAGCGAGGACCATTCCGTCTTCCTGTCCCTTACCCAAACGTGAACGTGGGCGCAAAGACAAAATATTGTCTTTGCGCCCACGCGACCTTCATGTCGAGTTTCGCGCTGCACCGAATCCGCGGCTACTGCTGCGGCGGCCACTGCCCCTGCGGCGGAGTGGGCTGCTGCTGGTACGGGTTCGGTTGCTGCGGCGGCCCCTGCTGCTGGTACGGGTTCTGCTGGGGCGGGTAGGGCTGCTGACCGTATTGCGGGTAGCCGGCAGGACCGCCGGGTCCACCGCTGTTGTTGCTATTACGCCGGGACCGCTTCACGATCAGGAGCACGATGAGGCCGATCACGGCCAGGGCGATGACGCCGAGGATGACGAAGAACAGCATCTGCTTCTGGTCTGCCTTTTTGTTTTCTGCGGCGTACTCGGCGTCGGACTTGCCGGTGCTTGGAGCAGCGGAGGAGCTCTCAGATCCAGGGGCCTTAAGCGGCCCGTACTTCGAGCCTGCGGGGATGTCCTCCGTCAGCGCAGCGAGCGGGCGGATGGTGCCGTAGCCGTACTTTTCGTCGGGGAGGGAAAGTCCCTTGGCGGAGTCGGGAAGGACGGCGGTCTTTACGAGGCGATTTGCGATCTGCCCTGCCGTGAGGTCCGGGAACTTCGACCGGAGCAAGGCAGCAGCTGCTGATACGAACGCCGTCGAGTCCGAAGTACCATCTCCGATCTGGAGATTGTTGCCAGGCCATCCTGCGCTCACAATACGCGTGGCAGGGGCGGTCAACAGAACTTCGGGTCCGTAGTTGGAATCTTGCCAAACATTTCCACTCTGGTTAACCCCTCCCACCGCCAAGACACCCGGGGCCATAGCAGGGAATCCAACTCTCCGTTTCCCTTGGTTTCCGGTTCCGGCCACGATTAGGACGTCATGCTCGAGCGCGTAGGAGATCGCCTCCATATCTTCGACAGAACCGCCAGCTTCCGAGTACTCATCACGAATATCCATGGAAATATTAATGACAGAGGCCCCATTGTCCACCGCGTAGCGAATCTCGTCTGCAAACCCGGCCAGGTCCGCGCGGATAGGGAGAATCTTGGCTTCTGGCGCTAGACCCATTACGCCGTCTGCCGCACTGGGCCCATGCCCATGTCCTGCGATAATTGCGGCCATCTGCGTGCCGTGGGTCGGCTTATTATCCGAGGCTTCAGGCGAGGCATCATCATCCCCATCGACAAAATCTTTGCCTTTGAGGACGTTACTTTTCAGATCCACGTGCTCAGCGTTCACGCCAACATCAATGACTGCGACTGTGACGCCCTTGCCTTTGGATACCTTCCAGACAGACTCGGCCTGCAGTGCCTCCAATGCCCACTGATCACGTCTGGTCTGGTCTGCGGAGGCAGTAGGAGCCGCCGCCAGTATCAGCGCGCCCGTCAGTGCCGTGGCGCCCAGAGCGCGCACAGTTCGCGTGAAGGCCATTCCTTCTTCCTCTCCCATACCGAAACGTGGGCGTGACCCGGAGGCCACGCCCACGCATCCTGTCACGTGCCGGTGAGAGCCAACCGACTACTCCTCGATGACGCGAGGCGCCGCATTGGTCTGCGGGGCCCAGGTCTCCTCGTCCTCGACCAAGTAGTCGGGACGCTCGCCCTCGCGCTGCTCCTGGTCCTTGGGGCGACCGGTGCGTGCGCCAGGGACGCCGACCATGCCACCCTTGCGAGTAGCTGCGGCTCCCCGTCCAGCGGCACCAGCGGCACCACGGCTGCTGTGCAGACCCGAGCCACCGGCAGTGCCCCTGCCCGCACCTGCACCCGTCCTGGGCGCCCCGCCAACTACGCCACCGCTCTGGCGAGCCATGCCTCCGGCACGCGCGGCACCGCCCTTGGCTGCACCTGCGCCAGCGGCACCACCCATGCCTCCAGCACCGGCGCGACCCGCCATGCCCGCTGCACCGGCACGATTGGCCATGCCGCCGCGAGCGGCACCGGCCCCAACCGCCCCGCCGGCCGCACCGCCGACGACACCAGATCCACCACCGACGCCAGTGGATCCACCGCCAACCGTGCTGGCGCCGCCAACCGTGGGTGCACCAGGGCGGCCACCGGAAACGCCGTCAATCGCAGTGCTGACCTGCGGCTGTGGCGGGGTCGGCTTGTGTGCGCCGCCGGTGATACCCGCAGGCGGGGCTACTGGCTTCGACGGAGCGACCCTACCGGCCTGGCTTCCCCGAGCGGTCCCGCCTGTCGCACCTTGCGGACTTCGAGTCGCAGTCCCGGCGGGGACAATTACAGGAGCAGGAGCAGGTGCAGCGCCGCCAGGATCGCCTGGATAGGTATCACTGTCGTTGACACTGCCGGGCTTCCACGACCCCAGTTCCCGGGCTCGGCTGTTGTAAGCTGCCCCCAGCATCTCCATCTTCGCAGCCATCTGGAGCTGCCGTTCCTTACCCTCCGACAAGCTGCCCGCGTTGTCGTCGAGGGCCTGCTGCGAGCTGGCCCCGCCCCGGATGGCGTTGTCCGCAGCCGGACCGCCGTCCCGGTCACCCAGGTTGCCGATATAGTCCGCCCCGCTGGAGAGCTTGCTCGGCTTCTCCATCGCCATGACCTGAGGCTTGATCTCTGCAAGCTTCGCAGCGGCGCCCTTGAGAGATTGCGAGGTGTTGTCGGCGTACTTGGAGCTGTCTGTGATCTTCTTGCCGATCACCTGCGCCCGTGCCCTGAACAGATCCGCGCTCTGTCCTTCCCAGTGGGCGAGGACGTGCTGGACAGCCGTGTCAAGACTCTCCTTGATCCCGCCAGGTCCGACGAGGTCCTTACTGAGGGCCGTCCAAGCCTCTGCCACCAACTCTACGGTTCTCGGATCGGCATCTCGGACCATGTCTTTCATTTGGTCCATGTCGTAATCGAGCCCGAATGGCGTGGTGTGCTTTTCCGACACGCACTGATTTACTTCGACATACTCGAAGTTGTCGACGTCCTTGTCGCCCATGTCTACAGCCCCCTCACATCCACGTAGCAGGACACCCCGTTACTTCCCGTTGAACGCCGCATAGTTCTCTGCCTCAGCGTCGCTGAACGCGTCATGCGTCCTCTTCGTCTTCGTCCCGAAGTCGTCCAACACCTCTTCCAAGTGCGCGACGATCTCGTAAAGTCGTTCCTTCATCGCTTCGTGGGCCTTGTACAGCGCTTCGGCCTCGCCGAAGCCCGTCCCAAGCGCCCCCTGCGGCAGGTAAGTCTTGCCCATGCAGCTCGACTTGGACGTCGTCATGTCCTTGATGACGCCATTCAGCTTCGTGATCGTGCCCTCGATCTCACTCAGATCGACCTTGTACTGCTCAGCCATCCTCAGCTCCCCGTTGACTCCACGTTGTTACTCATGCCCTGTCTGCGTCGCCAGTCACTCAACACCCGACCACCACCGAACAGAAGAAGCACCGCAGCGAACCCAGTCGCGAACACGTACAACGCATACCGCTCCGTCCGCTCCTGCCGAGACTCCCCAAGCACCAGCGTCGCAGCCTCGACATTCGCCGAGCCGCCCGCGGCCCCGACCTGGTCCGGCGTCGGACCGTCCTCCGACGGCTCCGTCGAGTCGTCGTTGACCGCGGCGGCCGGGTCGACGACACCCCAGCCGACGAAGTCGTCGCGGTTCGGCTTGGTGCGGTCCGCGGTCTGTTCGATCTGGGTGATGACCTGCTTGTAGGTCCAGTCGGGGTGCTTGGCGCGGATCAGGGCCGCGACGCCCGAGACGTATGGGGCCGCGAAACTGGTGCCCTGGTCGACGCAGTGGCCGCCCACGGGGACCGTCGAGACCATGTCGATGCCGGGTGCCGCGACGCCCACGAACTTGCCCGACTGGGAGAAGGGGGCGCGGGCGTTGTTGCGGTCGGAGGCCGCGACCGCCAGGACGCCGGGGTACGCCGCCGGGTACGTCTCCTTGATCTCGCCGTCCGCACCGTTGTTGCCGGCCGCGGCGACGATCAGGATGTCTTTCTGTTCCTGGGCGTACTTGATGGCCGCCCGGAAGGCCTCGTCGACCTGCGGAGGCATCTTTGAGGCGGTGTCCTGCGAGATGTTGATGATGTCGGCGCCGTGGTCGGCCGCCCACATGATGGCCTGGATCATCGTGCGGACATTGCCGCTGCCCTGGTCGTCGTTCTGCCGGATCGGGATGATCGTGGCTTCCGGGGCGATACCGATGAAACCGGTCTCGTCCGACTTACGCGCGGCAATGATGCCGGCCACCTTGGTGCCGTGCCCCACCGTGGGGTCGGTCTTGCCCGTGCCGCCCTTTTTCAAGAAGTCCGTGCCGTTGACAACGGCCTTCCGCAGCTGCGCGTTGACGATGTCGACGCCGGTGTCGATGACGGCGACCTTGATGCCCTTGCCCTTGGTGTCCGCCCACAGCTGGTCGGGGACGATGCGCTGGAGGGACCAGGGCGTTCCCTTGATCGGGTCGGACGGGAACGAGCAACTGGTGTCGTCGATCTGGAAACGCACGTCGTCGTCGGCCAAGGTGGTCCGCACCTGCTCCGCGGCGGCGGCCGGTGCTGCGCCCGCGAAGGGTAGCCCGCAGGCGAGGACCGCCAGGGCGGCGGTGCCTGCGGCGCTCCGGCGTGCGGCGCGCGATGCCCCGGATCCCACTGTCTTACGTCCTCCCGTTTCGTTCCTGCTACTGGCCGTGCGGAGTTCAAAGTCCGGAGGCCCAGAGCCCCAGAGCCCCAGGGTCCGAAGACCCGAAGTCCCCGAGATCCGAAGTCCCGAGATCCGAAGGGCCGGAGACCAGAGATCGGCACCTGCCGAAATGGTCTCCACGGCCCGTCATCCGCCCGACCCGTCAACCGCCAATGGGGGCGAGCGCGCCGTCGCGCGCCCGCCCCCATCAAGCGATCACGTCAGCCGCCCCAGATCTGGGCGTTCTTCGACTCGGTCGCCTGGTAGTTCTGAGCGGCGCTGTCGAGGGCCTTCGCGATGGCCTCCAGCGTCTGCTGCATGGAGTTGGCGCGCTGGTCCCACTCGGCCTGCTTGGCACGGTAGGACTCCTGCGCCTGGCCTTCCCAGCTGGCGGCGATCCGCTTGACGCCGGCCTCGAGGTCGTCCAGCTGACGGCGGATGTTGTTCGCCGTCGAGCGGACGTCCTGGGAGGCCTGGGAGATCGTGGCAAAATTGACGAGGATCTGCCCGGACATGTCTTGTGTCTCCTCAGATGTATGGATAGTCGGTCACGGACGTGCGCCGCGGCGCACGGGGCCGATCATCCGAACGGGGACGAAGCCGCGATGTTCTGGATGGAAGCCCGCTGCTCCTCTTCCGAAGCCGCGTAGGCCTTGGTGCTCTGGTCGATGGCTTCCTTGATGTCGTTCAAGATCTGGTTGATCTTGTTCGCATCCTGGTTCACCTGCGACTGCAGGTTGTTGTACGCGGTGGCCGCCGAGCCCTTCCACCCGCCCGTGATCGTGTCGATCACGGTCTGCAGGCGACGGATCTCGCCCTGGATCGAGGAGTTGACCGAGGAGATCTTGCCGCTGAACGCGACCATCTCCTCCTCGGTCATGGTGAACTGCTGTCCAGCCATGCTGTGTCCCCCATGAGACGTAGGAGTTCTGGATAGATCCATACGTGGCACGCCAACGCCGTGCAAACGGCGGGCGTATCCAGTCTGGTCTGCTTCCACTCTAGTCGCATCCACCGACAGAGCGAACATCAGACGGATCCTGTAGCAGGATCGGGATGAAGCCAACTCATCTTTTTCACATGGCAGTTCATTGAGTGTTTGATGAGTTGACCTCGTGGTGCGTGTAGGAGGTCGGTATCCGGCTCGCCAAGAGCCCTGCGCCCGTCTCGCTAAGAGCCCTGCGCCTGCTCGGCGTTGCCGCTGCTGAGCTCCGGACCCGCCGCGAGCAGGTCCGCCCACGCCGCCCGCACCGGGACCGCGCGGATCTTCCCGTAGCCGAGCCGCACCTGCGCGGTGTTGGTCTGTTGGCCGTCGGCCTTCTCGCCGCCGGTGACCTGGCTGTCGTTGCGGGTCGGAACCGAGTAGCGCAGCCCGGTGTCAGTCACCAGGTAGGTGCTGCCTCCGCCGCCGTCGGTCCCCGTGATCCGCTTGAACAGGAGGCCGCTGCCGGGTGAGACATACGTGCTGGAGCCGTTCTGGGCGACGTCCTTCGGGTAGTCCTGGCCGGCCCAGACGGTCATCTGCGGCAAGCCGGTGAACTCGTCGTTCTTGCCGTGCCAGATGCTGCACGAGACCTTGTTGCCGGCCTGCTCCCAGTGCGTGTTGGCCTGCTTCACCGGTTCCTTGGGCCAGTTCTTCTGCGACATCCACTCGCCGTCCGCGGGCGGCATGTCGTTGAAGGAGACCTTCACCGGCGCCGGGGTCTTGCCGCCGTACACGCCCTCCGCCCAGGGGCTCAGCAGCCACATCTGCGCCGTGAAGTCGGACACACGCTGAACTCGGTCCTTCAGCACGATGTACTTCTGCGTCGTGTTGTTGGACGGGGCTTCGAGGATGAGGCCCACCTTGGACAGGCTGGGATCGAGGTCGTCGACATTCGCCTGCGTCGCCACGGCCGACCCCAGATCGGGGAAGTCGACGTCTCCCACGACGTTCAGCGTGTTGATGAAGTCCGCGCTGACCTTCTGCGGCTCCATGCCGTCACCGATAACGGCTCGCTCCAGCCTCTTCAGCGCCGCCTCGGTCTGGAGCTTCCACCCCACGCCGCCCATCAAGTAGGCCCGTCCGTCCGAAGTGACCAGGTACCGCGGCCCGCCACCGCTGACCGCGCCGCTAGCGACCGGCCCCTCGATGTACAGCGCCTGCCGCGGGTTCAGCTCCTTGTTGCCCTTGTGCAGCAGGTTGTCGTAATCGCCCTGGTCCAGCACATACGTCGCCCTGACGGGCTGGCCGTCCTTACCCGGCGCCTCACACAACGCCCACACCTTCGCCTTCTCCGCGTCATCGGGAGAAGGAAGCCGATCCGGCGCGAACGGAATCCCGACGGTCGCCCCCATCGGGTACTTGCTCTCGTCGAGCACCGATTCCTTGATCTTGATGACCTGTGGGTTCTCGCCGTTCAGCAGAAGCTTGGCGGACGCGAGGTTGAGGACCGGGTGCAGGCTGAGCTTGTCCTCGCCCTTGGTCTTCACCAGCACGTACCGTGTCGTCGACTCGCTGCCGACGAGGATGTTCTTGCCCTGGGTGTCCCAGCCCTTCGGCGCGGTCGGGCTGAGCATGCCCCACGCTCCGAATACGACGAGCACCAGTGCCGCCACGCCGACACTCGGCAGGACGGTCTTGAGGGGGCGCGGCGCGGCCTCCTCGGAACCGTGCGGGGACGGCTGCAAGAACGCCGCCACCGTGCGCCTGCGCGCAAAGGAGTAGGCGTTCAGCTCATCCCGACGTGTCGCCATCGATGGGTCAACTCCCCGTTTTTTCGCTTTGTTTCCGTATGCGGAACTCCCCAGGGCCGCCCGGTACTCCGTGGCGTTTGCTCCTGCAGGGACCTCTACTATGCCGTGTGACGATCGCACCGTACGGTACGGGGTACGGTGGTGCGCCGCCAGCTCAAGTCGCGGCCAGAGAATGCAAAGGGGTTGTAGCGGGGGATGAGCACTGCGACCAGGTCCCGGCGCCGTAACGGCAGCCGTCGCACGCAGGAAAACCAAGGGCCGGAACCCGCGCAGCGGTCCGCAACCCCTACTCGCCAGAGCCCGGTCACGCCGGTGCTCGCCAGGCGGCCCGGCAGCATCGGCCCCATCCGGGTCCAGCAGCTGGTCGGCTTCGAGCTGGCCGCCGCGGTGCTGTTGATCGGCTGGCTGCTGCGCCCCATCGGTCTCACCATCGGCATCGTGCTGGCCGTACCGCTCGTCCTGGCCGGGCTGCTGCGAAGGCGCGGTCGGCCGCTGCCCGAGTGGTTCGCCACCGCTCGTGCCCTGCGAGACCGCCGCAAGCGCAACGCCGAGCCCGTACCGCCCGGCACGGACCCCGGCTTCGCCCCGGCCGTCGAGTGCGACCCGGCGCTGCGGACCTACGCCTTCCAGGACCGTGAGCAGCGCGAGATCGGCATGGTCGGTGACGGTACGTTCCTCACCGCCCTCGTGCAGGTGGAGGCCGCGGACATTCCGCTGCGCCCGACGCAGGGCACCCGGGACATTCCCCTCGACCTGATCCAGGGTCTGCTCGAGGTGGACGACATCCGGCTCGCCTCCGTCCAGGTCGTCCAGCACACCCAGCCCGCGCCGGCGACGCACCTGCCTCCGCAGGCCATGGCGGTCCGCTCCTACGGGCCGCTGCAGGCGCAGAGCATGACTCCGGGTATGCGGCTCACCTGGGTCGCGCTCAAGTTCGACCCGGAGCTGTGCCCGGAGGCCGTGGAGGCCCGTGGCGGCGGCATTCAGGGGGCCCGGCGGGCGCTGCTGCGGGTCGCCGACCAGCTGGCCAGCCGCCTCATGGGCGCCGGCCTGCAGGCCAAGGTGCTGAGCGAGTCCGAGATCGTCGCGGCCATCGCCACCTCCAGCTGCGTCAACCCGCTGGCCACCACCGGCGGTGCCGCGCTCGACGGCAGCCGCTCCAACCGCCGTACCGCCGAGAGCACCAAGGCCTGGCGCTGCGACGACCGTTGGCACACCACGTACTGGATCTCCCGGTGGCCGCAGCTCGGCCCCGGCAGCCCGGCGCTGCCCCAACTGGTCGGCGCGGTGACCTCGTCGCCCGCGCTCGCCAGCACCTTCTCGCTCACGATCAGCAAGCGGCGGGGCAACACCCTGGCGCTGTCGGGACACGTGCGGGTCACCGGCCGCGGTGAGAACGAACTGGCTCAGGCGACCCAGCACTTGGAGCGGTCCGCGTCCGCGTTCAAGATCGGTCTGCTGCGGCTCGACCGTGAGCAGCTGCCCGGCGTTCTGGCCACCCTGCCGCTCGGAGGTACCCGCTGATGTCCGCCCCCACCGTTCCCGCGTCCGGCCGCCCCGGCTTCGGGTCCGCGGCGCCGGGCCTGCCCGGGCAGCGTCCCGGCCATCTCCCCCGCAACCCCGAACCGGCTCGGCAGGGGCCGGAGCGACGCCTGCGCGCCGCCTTCGGTCTGCTCGGCCCCCGGCGTGAGCGCCACCTCGTGGACGCCGACGTACTGGCGCAGTTGGCGCTGCCCGCCGGCGACGACGGCCTGATCCTCGGGGTCGACCCCAACAACCAGCCCGCGGTACTGGGACTGTGCCGGCCCACACGGTTGGACATCCTGATGGTGGGCGGCACCTGGCTGGCCCAGGTCGTCGCCCTGCGCGCCGCGGCGATCGGCGCTCGCGTGGCCGTGGAGACCGCGCGTCCCCAGCTGTGGTCGCCGATGGCGCAGGCGGCCGGCGGCGGTCAGCAGTGTGTGACGGTGCACCAGGTGGGGCGGATAGCCCCGCAGGGCCCGTCCCCCGCCAGCCCGGTGCTCATCATCCGCGACCTGGGCATCCGCCCGCCGAGGAGCCGCCTCAGCCCGGCGCCCTGGCAGTCGGTGCTGACCCTGCTCCCCTATCTCGGCCCCACCGCCCCGCGACTGCTGGCCAACGCCGACGTCGTCGGCGTGCAGCGGATCTCCCCGCAGGAGGCCGACGTCGTGGGCAAGGTGATGCGGCTGGGCCGGGACGACACTTCTTCGCTGCCCACCCTCGCCGACAGCGTTGCCCTCTGGTGCACGCAGAAGCACCGGCAGTACGTGATGACCCAGCCCACCGACGCGGAGACCGGACTCCTCGGAGCCGCGCGCCGGATGGACTGAGTTCGCGGCGCCGTACGGACTGAGTTCGGTGGCGCCGTACGGACTGAGTTCGCGGCGGGAGAGCCTCGTTCGTGGCACATGGGTCCGGGTTCCCAGGAACGTGTGTGTCATCGTGGGGAGTTCGGCGTACGACCTCTGGCAGCCGGGGTGTCCATTGTGTCCACCGTGTCCACTCTGTCCGCCGGAGGGCGACGTCACCACCCAGCCATAACGGCACACTCATGGATGAAAACGACCGCCTTCCGTGGGCGGGAGGGCTCTGCGTGAACGGAAACTCTCGTCGTATCCCGAACACCCCGGCGCCTGCCTGCAATTCGTGACCAGATCGTTGCAGCGTGCGAGCCCGCGGAGTCTGAGTAAGGTGACCCTGCACGTCGTTCGCCCACCAGAAAGGGCCTTTGACCATGGCTGACGCACCCGGCAGCGCCGCAGGGACACCGGACGAGGACGTCAAGGCACGTAAGGAAAGGGAACGGGACGAGCTGTACGCCCTGGACATCTCGGATGTCGAGTGGCACAGCGCACCCGGCACCGAGGAGCACGAGGAGCGCGTCGAGATCGCCAACCTCCCGGGCGGCGCGGTGGCCATGCGGTCCTCCTTGGACCCGGACACCGTGCTGCGCTACACGGAGGCGGAGTGGCAGGCTTTCGTACTCGGCGCGCGCGACGGCGAGTTCGACCTCGAGCCCGCACCGCACAACGGCGGGCTCGCGGCGGAGTAGCCCGAGGAAGACAGCAGTGCCGCGGGTGCGAGCACACACAGGACGGGCCTGCCCTGCCGACCCCTGTGGCGTTTACGCTTGATGCGGGTGCGACGTCGGAACCCCCGGGTGGGTTGTTCGCGTCCAGGGGACACCAGTGGATCGGACAACAGGAACGGTCGCCCCAGCCCGGCACATGAATGCCCCCAGGGCACGAGGGTGCTCGACCACACCAGGAGGAATTGTGCAGAGCGATCGGGACGGGCTGCGGGCTGGCTGGACCACGCCCAGCGATGACCAGTCCGACGCGGAGTCCGCCGTCGAGATGACGGGTGAGTTCACCATCGACTACGCCGCGCCTGCCTGGTACACACAGGGCGCGGCACCCGCCGGAGAGGCGGCAGCTCCAGCGCCCGCCCCTCCCGCACCTCCCGCGGCCCCCGCCCCTGCCCCTCCTGCTGCCCCCGTCCCTCCGACTCAGGCGCCCCATCCTGGTTACGGCGATACGTCCGGTTCTGCGACGGCGCACGGCGCGTCCGGTGCGACGCCGCCCGCACCGCCCGCACCCTGGGCAGCGAATCCCAACGTGGCCCCGAACCAGAACGTCGCTCCGAACCAGTACGTCGCCCCGAGCCAGCCCGCGCCGACCACCCCTCCGCCGGCGGCCCCCGAGGTCCCGGGGCCGTCCGCCGCCCAGGCCGGCGGTTCCCAGGGTGCGGCGCCCGCCGGCGCCACGGATTCCGGTAGCTGGGCCACCGGGAGCCGGACCGAACCCCCGTCCGCCGGCACGGGCACGACGAGTGACGTCCAGCAGCCCGCCGCCGCGCCGGTCGCTCCCGCGACGAACGAGGCCGCCGCCGGGCACGACAGCGGCGCCACGTCGGCGACTCCGGCCGACGGCACCCAGGTGCCGACGGGAGCGGCGGCGGACGCCGGTGTGCCGGCGACCCCGGCCCCCAGCACCGCCCCAACCCCGACCGACACCGGCGAGGACGCCACGGCCGGACCGGACACGACAGCTGGACCGGACACCACGGCCGGACCGGACACCACAGCCGGGCAGGACGCGACCGACGGTGCCGGCTCGGAGGGTGCCCACCAAGTTCCGGGTACCGCCGGCGACATAGCCGCAGAAGGCTCGGACAGCGCCGAAGGTACTGCCGCCGTCCCCTCCGGCGATGCCGAAGCGGGCCCCGCCGAGCCGCAGGCCGCCGCACCCTCCGGAGGCGACTCGACCGCACCGACCGGCGAGCAGCAGCAAGCCGCTGTTCAGCCGACCCCTGCTCAGCAGGACGCGGCCCCACAGGCGGCTCCTCAGCCGGACGCGGCCCCACAGGCGGCTCCTCAGCAGGACGCGTCGGCCGGCTGGACTCCCCCGCCGGCTCCGCAGGGGACCGTTCCCCCGCTCCCGCCCGAGTTCCCGTCGGCGGCCACGGGCGGCGCGGCACCGGCCGCCGGGCAGGAGTGGTCGGCGGCGCCCGGGCAGCCACAGCAGCAGCCCCCCGCCGCGCCCGCGCCCGCTCAGCAGCCGGCTGCCCCGGCTCAGCAGCCCCAGGCCCCGCAGCCCGCGCAGCCGGGCTGGCCGGCCGCCGCGCAACAGCCCCAGGCCCCGGCTGCCAACCAGGCCCCGCACGGCGCCGACGGCTTCCCGCCACACGCCGCCGTACAGAACCCGCAGGGCGCCTACGGCTACCCGCAGCAGCCCGCCCCCCAGCCGCCGCAGGGTGCGTACGGCTACCCGCAACAGCCCACGCCCCAGCCGCCGCAGGGCGCTTACGGCTACCCCCAGCAGCCGACGCCCCAGAACCCGCAGGGCGCCTACGGCTACCCGCAGCAGCCCGCCCCCCAGCCGCCGCAGGGCGCTTACGGCTACCCCCAACAGCCCGCCCCCGCACAGCCCCAGCAGCAGCCCCAGGCGCAGCCGGGTCAGCACATGCCCCCTGCGCACCAGGCTCCGCCGCAGGCCCCGCCCCAGCCGCAGGCACAGGCCCATCCTGGACAGCCGCCGGTGGCGGAGCAGCCGCCGCAGGCCCAGCAGCCCTACGCACCGGCCCCCGGCCAGCCCGGAGTCGACCCCCGCACCGGTGCCGCCTGGCCGCAGAGCGTGCAGCACGACCAGCGCAACCAGGTCGGCCCGGGCGCGCCGCTCGGCTACAACGCGGCTGTCGAGCTGACCTCCGACCGGCTGGTCAACAGCCGGAAGCAGAAGGCCAAGAGCAGCCGTCCCACCCCGGGCGGGTCGAAGTTCAAGCTCGGTGGGAAGAAGGAGGAGCAGGAGAGGCAGCGCAAGCTCGAACTCATCCGCACGCCGGTGCTCTCCTGCTACCGGATCGCGGTCATCAGCCTCAAGGGCGGCGTGGGCAAGACGACCACGACCACCGCCCTGGGCGCCACGCTCGCCACCGAGCGGCAGGACAAGATCCTCGCCATCGACGCCAACCCGGACGCCGGCACGCTCGGCCGACGGGTACGGCGCGAGACCGGCGCCACCATCCGCGACCTCGTCCAGGCGATCCCGTACCTCAACTCGTACATGGACATCCGCCGCTTCACGTCGCAGGCGCCGTCGGGTCTCGAGATCATCGCCAACGACGTGGACCCGGCCGTGTCCACGACGTTCAACGACGAGGACTACCGGCGCGCGATCGACGTGCTGGGCAGGCAGTACCCGATCATCCTCACGGACTCCGGTACGGGACTGCTCTACAGCGCCATGCGCGGTGTGCTCGACCTCGCCGACCAGTTGATCATCATCTCGACGCCGTCGGTGGACGGCGCGAGCAGTGCCAGTACGACGCTCGACTGGCTGTCGGCGCACGGGTACGCGGCGCTGGTGTCGCGGTCCATCACCGTGATCTCGGGGGTGCGCGAAACCGGCAAGATGATCAAGGTTGAGGACATCGTCAACCACTTCGAGCAGCGCTGCCGAGGCGTGATCGTCGTGCCGTTCGACGAGCATCTGGCGGCGGGCGCCGAGGTCGACCTCGACATGATGCGGCCGAAGGTGCGAGAGGCGTACTTCGACCTGGCCACGATGGTCGCCGAGGACTTCGTGCGGGCCCAGCAGGAGCAGGGGCTCTGGACCTCGGACGGCAACCAGCAGCCGCCCACCATGGCTCCCCCGATGCCGGGCCAGCAGCAGGGCCAGCCGCAGCAGGGGCAGCCGTACCAGGGCGGACAGCCCTACCAGGGCGGGCAGCCGTACCAGGGTCCCCCCGGGGTCCAGCCCGGTCAGCCGTGGCAGACGGGCGCGCCGCAGCCCGGGTTCACGCAGCAGCCGTACGACCAGACCGGCGGCGGACAGCCGCAGCCCGGGTTCCCTCCGGGACAGATGCCGCCACAGCAGCAGTAGCGCATCGACCGCAACGCGAGAGGGCCGGCACCGTCACGGTGCCGGCCCTTCGTCGTCGTACGGTTCAGCCCGCGGCCGCGATCAGCTCCCGGCAGCGCTTGACGTCCTCGGCCATCTGCTCCAGCAGGGCGTCCAGCGTCTCGAACTTCGCCTGACCGCGGACGAAGGCGAGGAAGTCGACGGCGACGTGCAGGCCGTACAGGTCCAGCCCCACCCGGTCGATCGCGTACGCCTCCACCGTCCGCTCCGTGCCGTCGAACTGCGGGTTCGTGCCGACGGAGATCGCGGCGGGCATCGCCTCGCCCTGGGCGTGCAGCCAGCCGGCGTAGACGCCGTCGGCGGGGATGGCGGTGTGCGGCAGGGTCTCGACGTTGGCGGTCGGGAAACCGAGTTCCCGCCCCCGCTGAGCGCCTCGTACGACCACGCCCTCCACCCGGTGCGGACGGCCGAGGATCTCGGCAGCGCCACCGACGTCGCCCTCGGCGACCAGACGCCGGGTCAGGGTCGAGGAGAACGGTTCGCCGCCGCCCGCCTCACCGGTCACGTACAGGTCGACGACCTCGACCTCGAAGTCGTAGATCTTGCCCTGTTCGGCGAGGAACTCGACGTCGCCGGCGGCGCGGTGTCCGAAGCGGAAGTTGGGGCCCTCGACGACCGCCTTGGCGTGCAGCTTGTCGACCAGGACCTTGACCACGAAGTCGGCCGGCGACAGCTTCGAGAACTCGGTGGTGAACGGCAGGATCAGCACCGCGTCCACGCCCAGTTCGCCCATCAGCTCGGCGCGGCGGTGGTGCGGGGCCAGCAGGGGCGGGTGGCTGCCGGGCCGGACGACCTCGCTGGGGTGCGGGTCGAAGGTGACGACGACGGCGGGAACGCCCAGCTCACGCGCGCGGTCCACGGCATGCCGGATGATCAACTGGTGCCCGCGGTGCACTCCGTCGTAGGAGCCGATGGTGACGACGCTGCGCCCCCAGTCCTGGGGGATGTCCTCCAAGCCACGCCAGCGCTGCACTGTGCCTGCTCCTTGTCGCAAACTCGTCGAACCCGTGTCCGTCTTTGCCTCAGACGCTCTTACGCAGGTCTAAGGGTGCCATGCCGGGCGCCTCGGGCCCGCATCGGCATGGGCTGTGACCGGGTGCACGGGCGGATGCGCCGGTCAGGCGGGGACTCGTCCGCCGGCCAGGTTCTCGATCATCCGGCGGGAGCTCGGCCCGACCACCGCCGACCACTCGTGCGGGGCGTCGGTCAGCCACCCGGCGACCCGCGCGGCGAAGCCCGGGACGCGGCGGCCCAGGTCGACCAGGCCCCGGTCGAAGCGGGCCGCGCCGTCCGGGGTGCGGACGAGGAGCAGGCCCGTGTGATGGACCAGGCCACGGAGGTCGTCGTCCACCCGGTCACCGCTGCGCTGGACGGTGGCGTGCAGGAAGGCGTCCAGGACGGCGGGGGCGCGTTCGTGAGCGAGGAGGACCTCGCGGAGTTCGCGGCGCAGTGGGCGGGACTCGGGGGTGCCGGAGGTGGCGAGTACGGCGGCCAGGGCGGCCCGTACCTGTTCCGTACCGCCGTCCAGCAGGCCGGTGACCAGCGGGAGGAGTACGACGCGTGCGGTGGGGCCCTGGTCGAGGCGCCGGTCGACGTAGGCGGCCACGTCCGCGGCGGTCTCCGGGTGCCGCTGGACCGCCTCCCGTACGAGGGCGGCGACGCGGAGGGCGAGGCCGGGCTCGGTGACGTCCGCGAGGGTGCGCAGCGCCTGGCCGGGGTCCGGCCGGTTCAGGCGTTCGCGGAAGGCGTCCAGGACCGGTTCGGTGTGGGTGTCCAGAGCGGCGACCAGGGCGCTGGTCGGGAACTGGGGGTCGTCGGCCGCGAAGAGCGCGAGCGCCTGCGGGAGGTGGCGGGCGCGGGTGTGCGGGTCGCGCACGAGCAGGGCGATCGCGCCGCCGTGCAGGGTGCAGTCGGTGGGGCGGGCGAGCAGGGCGAGGGCGGCGTAGCGGAGCAGTTCGCGGTCGGCCTCGGTCCGGACATGGGGTGCGGCCCGCAGTCCGTACGCCGCCGCCGCGACCCGTCGCCCGGGCCGCTCGTCGTGCGCCCAGCGGTCGACGGCCCGGCAGATGGCGGACGGTTCCTCCTCGGCCAGCACGGCGAGGAGTTCGTCGGCCCTGCGGTGCGCGCTGTTGACGAGCGTCTCGGTGAGGTCGTCGAGGGCACGGTGACGGTGGGCGTAGAGGAGGGCCTGGGCTGCTCGGGCGACGGTCGCGTGGGGGGTTGCCGGGAGGGGGCGGTCGTCGTCGAACCAGCGGGTGAGGTGGGGTTGTACGGCGGTGGGGGCGGCGGCGAGGAGCTGGGCGGCGGTGTCGAGGTAGCGGGGGGTGCGGGAGGAGGGCGAGGGCGAGAAGGAGACAGGTGAGAAGGCGGTCGGCTGTTGTGGACCGCCGTCGGTGCCGTGCGCGAGGGAGTCGCTCGGGGCGGTGTCCGATTCGTGCGGGGGGCCATCAGCGCGGACGAGGTCGCGGAACAGGGCGAAGCGGTCGGTGTCCGGGAGGCGGAGGGCCGTCCAGAAGTCGGGGTGGAAGTCCGGGGGTGCGGGGTGTCCCCGGTGCCGCCAGGCCACGATGCGGTCGGCGAGCCGGCGCAGTACGTCCAGATACGGCGTCGCGTCCGGGACCCGCAGCAGGGTTTCGGCGAGGAGGCGGGCGGCCCACCAGGAGTGCCGGTCGGCGTCGAGAGCGCGCGTCAACTCCTCCATTCGGCAGGCGAGTTGGGCAGTGCCGTGCTGGCGGGCCAGCAGGAGCAGGGCCTGTACGACGGGGCCGATGCGGTGGTGCGGTACGGGGAGCGGGTGCGCGGTGTCGGGGTCGGTGCGGGGGCGGTGGACCAGTGCCTGGAGGGCCTCGTCGAGGTCGAGGTGCATGCCCTGGATCCAGTCGGCGAGTTCCTCGTGGGCGAAGCGGTAGCCGTTGCCGGCGGGGACGAGGAGGCCCTCGGTGAGGACGGCGGACGCCCAGCCGGTACCGCCGCCGAGCCGCGCGGGAGCGGGACCCCACGGGAACACGGCCTCGAAGGACGCTCGGTCCAGCTCTCCCTGACCGGGGCCGAGGCTGCGGCGGGCGGCCTCGTGGACCTGGCCGGACACCTTGGCGGCGAGGCGGCGTACGGCGCTGCCGCGCAGACCGTTCTCGGCGGCGAGGCGTACGGCGATGCGCAGGCACATGAGGTCGAGGTGGGCGGAGAGGACGTCGTCGCGGTCGAGTGGGGGGTGGGGGACGTCGGGGAGGGCGGCGCGGACCTCGGAGAGGAGGCGGAGGGTGAGGGGGTGGCGGGCGTCGGGGGCGGCCAGGGCGGATTCCGGGATGCCGTAGCGGGCGCGGGCCTGGTGGGCCTCGTCGGGGGTGAGGTCGCCGAGGCGTACGCACGGCGGGTGACGCCGGGAGTTGTCGCCCCCGCCGCCCCTACCCGTCCCGTCCCCAGGGGCTCCGCCCCTTCGACCCCGCCAGGGGGCTCCGCCCCCTGGACCCCCGTCGGCCCGAAGGGCCTCGTCCTCAAACGCCGGACGGGCTGAATTCCCACTCCCCTCGTACAGCAACTCCTCCGGGAACTCCGCCCCCGCCCCCTCCCAGTACTCCGCCCCGCACGCCACCACCAGCCGCGCTCCCGTCTCCCGCAGCCACGCCGCCGTGCCCTTCGTCCAGTCCGTGAGGCGATGGGCCAGAAGCGGGGGCATCTCCTCGGGGCCGTCGAGGAGGAGCAGGAGGGGGTGGCCGGTGGTGCGGGAGAGGTGGGCCAGGCGGTCGGGGCTCGTGTCGCCCAGGGCGGCGGGGTCGGACGGGGTCGACGCCGCCACGATGCGGGCCGCCCGGGTCAGCGCCCGGCGGGCGGCGTCGGCCACCGAGTCGTCGTCGTCCTTCAGGTCGGCGCCGCGCAGCCACAGCGTGGGAGCCGGTGCCGGCCCGCGGTGGCGGCGTGCGGCGAGGGCCGCGAGTTCCGTCGTACGGCCGCTGCCCGGCGGCCCGACCAGGCCCAGGACAGCCGCCCCGCTCTCGGTGAAGGCGGCGAACTCCCTTGCCACCGTGGCCCGTTCGACCGGCGCCACCGCCCCGACCGCGGCCCCCGCTCCCCCGGCCTCCACCCGGCCCACACAGCCCGCCAGCGTCCCCGGCGGACCGTCCTGCCCGACCGACGTGGCCGTCAGTTCCAGTACGCCCGCCAGATTCAGGTCGGCGCCGTACCCCGGCACGGTCGCCGCGTTCTCGGCGAGCAGTTCGGCCAGCGGGCCGTCGGCAAGCGGTCGCAGCGGCACCGCGAACCCGGCGCCGCGGTCACCGGACTGCAGCGCCGTGCCGAGGACGCCCACGACCGCGCCGGTCCCGGCGTCCAGCACAGGCCCCCCGGCCGCCCCACCACCCAGCCGCAACGCGTCCCGTCCGGCCGTACCGATCGCCAACTCCAGGGCGCCGTCGAGGAGATGGAAACGGTCCGTGGCCGTGTACGTCACCAGCGCCGGGCCCAGCACCCGTGCCTCCCGCCACCCGCCGGCCGCGATCCGCACATACGCCCCGGTCTCGACCCGCTCCCGCACGCTCACCGGCAACGGATCCACGCCCAGGCCTTCGGTCCGTACGAGGGCGAGGTCCAGTGCGGGCAACGGCGTCACCGCACTCGCGGGAACCACACAGCTCCGACCGCTCTCGGCGGCGTGCAGCACCAGCCGGGGCAGGCCGTCGACGACCTCGTGGCTGGTGACGACGGTGCCTTGATGGTCGGCCACGAAGCCGAGCCCACGGGGCCGCCCGGCCAGGTCGTGGATGCGGATCAGGGCGTCGTCAGGGGCGCGTTCCTGGGCGTCGGCGCGGACACGGGCCTGAGCTTCCTCACGGAGGCGAGCCCGGTCGTCGTCGTGGGACTGGCAGCGGCGTGAGTGCCGTACGCAGTCGTCCTGCCTGGACCGGCCGATGTCGTCCGGCGTGTCCCACGTGCCGTGAGCTCCCCGCGTGCCCCCCGCAGTACCGGCCGCCTCCGCCGTCCGCCGGTCGCCGCCCGCCCGCGGGCCCCGTCCCGCCATCGTCGAACCTCCCCGCCGTACGTCCGGACGCGTATACGCCCATACGGCCGCGCCCTGTGTTCTCGACGGTAGGCGCGAGGTGATCAGCGGGACAGATCGCTCGGCGAACGCGCCCCCTTCCGCTCCCTCGGTTCACTCCGAGCGCCTGCACGGACGGGTGAACAGACGGGGGTCGCTGGATACACCCTAGGGGTGGGGGAACCGAGGGGGGACCGTGGAGCGGCGGGCAGAGGACTACCCCGTGACCGCCGCTCCACGGGCAGGCACCGGCAACAGGGGCTGCCTCAGCCGAAGACGGCCAGGCTCCTGGCCTTGCCCTTCTGCTGCTCCACGAGTGCGAGGAAGCGCCCCTGCGGGTCGAAGACGGCGACGGGACCGGCGCCGGCATACTCGTCGGGCATGTCGAGGCGGACGCCGTTCGTCAGCAGCCGGGCGCGCTTGGCATCCACGTCCCAGCGCGGGAACGCGGCCGCGGCGGCCTCGGCGATCGGCATCACGGTGAGCTCCTGCTGGAGCTGGTCCAGCGTCTTGGCGGCGTCCAGCTTGTACGGCCCCACGCGCGTACGGCGCAGCGCCGTGAGGTGGCCGCCGACTCCGAGGCCGGCACCGAGATCGCGGGCCAGGGCCCGGATGTACGTACCTGAGGAGCAGACCACCGACACGACCAGGTCGAGGACCGCGGTGCCGTCGTCGGCGACGGCGTCCCGGACGTCGTACACCGAGAAGGACGAGACGGTGACGGGCCGGGCGGGAATGTCGAAGTCCTCGCCGTCCCTCGCCCGCTTGTAGGAGCGCACCCCGTCGATCTTGATGGCGCTGACCTTGGACGGCACCTGCATGATGTCGCCGGTCAGCTTGGCGATCTGGGCGTCGATGGCCTCGCGGGTGACCTTCGAGGCGTCGGCCGACCCCGTGATCTCGCCCTCGGCGTCGTCGGTGACCGTGGTCTGGCCCAGGCGGATGGTGCCGAGGTACTCCTTCTCGGTCAGGGCCAGATGACCGAGGAGCTTGGTCGCCTTCTCGACGCCGAGGACGAGGACGCCCGTCGCCATCGGGTCGAGGGTGCCGGCGTGCCCGACACGGCGGGTGCGGGCGATGCCGCGCATCTTGGCGACCACGTCGTGCGAAGTGAAGCCCGACGGCTTGTCGACGATGACAAGGCCGTCGGGCGTGCTGTGCTTCTGCGTCATTCCGCGGTGTCGCCGTCCGTCTCGTCCTCGGCGCCCGGCTTGCGGTACGGGTCCGCCTCACCGGCGTACTTCGCGCCCGCGGACACCTCACGCACCTTCTCGTCGGACTGGCGCGCCTTGTCGAGGAGGTCCTCGATGGTGCGTGCCGTGTCCGGAAGGGCGTCGGCGACGAAGGTCAGGGTCGGCGTGAACTTCACGCCCGCCGCCGCCCCGACGGCCGAGCGGAGCACGCCCTTGGCGCTCTCCAGACCGGCCGCGGCGGCCGCCCGCTCCTCGTCGTCCCCGTACACCGTGTAGAAGACGGTCGCCTCCCGCAGGTCACCCGTGACCCGGGTGTCCGTGATGGTGACGTGCGAGCCGAGCCGCGGGTCCTTGATCCCGCGCTGCAGCTTCTGGGCCACCACCTCTCGGATGAGGTCCGCCAGCCTTTTCGCCCGCGCGTTGTCGGCCACTGGTCCGTCTCCCGTTCTTTCTTCTGCTCGTTCTGTGGTCAGTCGTCGTCGCCGTGGAAGCGCCGTCGCACGGACAGCAGCTCCACCTCGGGGCGGCCGGCGACCAGCCGTTCGCACCGGTCGAGTACGTCGCTGAGGTGCCCCGCGTCGCCGGAGACCATCGCGAGGCCGATGACGGCCCTGCGATGGAGGTTCATGTGGTCGACCTCGGCCGCGCTCACTGCGTACTTCCGCTGGAGTTCGGCGACGATCGGACGGACGACGGAGCGCTTCTCCTTCAGCGACCGTACGTCGCCGAGGAGGAGGTCGAAGGACAGAGTCCCCACGTACATGTGTGTAGCCGGTTCACCCGCCGGTACGGGATCGATGGCCCTGCGATCGGTAGGGGCAGGGACATCAAGAACGGTACCGCGAACCATCCGGCGGCTCGACGGAGTTTCCGTTCGGCAAACGGCGCGCTGGCCGACGGAACCGAAGTCCCGTCGGCCAGCACGAACCGTCGGTGCGGTTACACCCGCGGCTTCTCGCGCATCTCGTACGTCGCGATGACGTCGTCGACCTTGATGTCGTTGAAGTTGCCGAGGTTGATACCGCCCTCGAACCCTTCGCGGATCTCGGTGACGTCGTCCTTGAAGCGACGCAGACCCTCGATGTTGAGGTTCTCCGCGACCACCTTGCCGTCGCGGATGAGGCGCGCCTTGGTGTTGCGCTTGACCTCGCCGGAGCGGATGAGAACACCCGCGATGTTGCCCAGCTTGGACGACTTGAAGACCTCGCGGATCTCCGCCGTACCGAGCTCGACCTCTTCGTACTCCGGCTTGAGCATGCCCTTGAGGGCCGCCTCGATCTCCTCGATCGCCTGGTAGATGACCGAGTAGTACCGGACGTCCACGCCCTCGCGCTCGGCCATCTGCTGCGCACGCCCGGCGGCGCGCACGTTGAAGCCGATCACGATGGCGTCGGAGCCCATGGCCAGGTCGATGTCGGACTCCGTGACCGCACCGACGCCGCGGTGCAGGACGCGGATGTCGACCTCTTCGCCGACGTCCAGCTGGAGCAGCGAGGACTCGAGCGCCTCGACGGAACCAGAAGCGTCACCCTTGATGATCAGGTTCAGCTGCTGGACCTCGCCAGCCTTGAGCACCTTGTCCAGGTCCTCGAGCGAGACACGGCGCGTGCGCTTCGCGAATGCCGCGTTGCGCTCGCGAGCGGCACGCTTCTCCGCGATCTGGCGGGCCGTACGGTCCTCCTCGACCACGAGGAAGTTGTCGCCCGCACCCGGGACGTTGGTGAGGCCCAGGACCTGCACCGGCGTCGACGGGCCGGCCTCGGTGACGAGGTTGCCGTTGTCGTCGTGCATGGCGCGCACTCGGCCGTAGGCGTCGCCCACGACCATCGTGTCGCCGACCCGCAGCGTGCCTCGCTGGACGAGGACCGTCGACACGGCACCGCGGCCGCGGTCGAGGCGGGACTCGATCGAGATGCCCTGCGCGTCCTGGTTCGGGTTGGCCCGCAGGTCGAGCGAGGCGTCGGCCGTGAGGATCACGGCCTCCAGCAGCGAGTCGATGTGCAGACCCTGCTTGGCGGAGATGTCGACGAACATGGTGTCGCCGCCGTACTCCTCGGCCACCAGACCGTACTCGGTGAGCTGACCGCGCACCTTGGTCGGGTCGGCGCCCTCGACGTCGATCTTGTTGACCGCGACGACGATCGGGACCTCGGCCGCCTTGGCGTGGTTGAGCGCCTCGACCGTCTGCGGCATGACGCCGTCGTTGGCCGCGACGACCAGGATCGCGATGTCGGTCGACTTCGCACCACGGGCACGCATGGCGGTGAACGCCTCGTGACCCGGGGTGTCGATGAAGGTGATCTTGCGCTCTTCGTCGTTGACCTCGGTCGCGACCTGGTAGGCACCGATGTGCTGGGTGATGCCGCCGGCCTCGCCCGCGATGACGTTCGTCTTGCGGATGGCGTCGAGCAGTCGGGTCTTACCGTGGTCGACGTGACCCATGACGGTGACGACCGGCGGACGGACCACCAGGTCCTCCTCGTCGCCCTCGTCCTCGCCGAACTCGATGTCGAAGGACTCGAGCAGCTCGCGGTCCTCCTCCTCGGGGCTGACGATCTGAACCGTGTAGTTCATCTCGTCGGCGAGGAGCTGCAGCGTCTCGTCGGAGACGGACTGCGTGGCCGTGACCATCTCGCCGAGGTTCATCATGACCGCGACGAGGGACGCCGGGTTGGCGTTGATCTTCTCCGCGAAATCGGTGAGGGACGCACCGCGCGACAGGCGAATGGACTCGCCGTTGCCGCGAGGCAGCATCACGCCGCCGACCGACGGGGCCTGCATGGCCTCGTACTCCTGGCGCCTCTGCCGCTTCGACTTGCGGCCACGACGCGCGGGACCACCGGGACGACCGAAGGCACCCTGCGTGCCACCACGGCCACCGGGACCGCCGGGACGACCGCCGAAGCCGGGACGGCCACCGCCGCCACCGCCGGGACCACCCGGACGGCCGGCGAAACCGCCGCCACCGCCACCGGGACCGCCGGGACGACCGGCGAAGCCGCCACCGCCGCCGCCACCCGGACGACCGGCGAAGCCGCCGCCACCCGGACGACCGCCGCCGCCACCACCGGGACGACCGCCGCCACCGGGACCACGGCCACCGGGGCCACCGCCACCGGGACGCGGGCCGGCAGCAGGACGCTGCGGCATCATGCCGGGGTTAGGACGCGGACCACCGGGGCCGCCACCGGGACGCGGGCCGCCGCCCTGCGGACGGGGCATGCCGCCCGGCGTGGGACGCGCGCCGCCCGGAGCCTGCGGACGAGGACCGCCCGCCGCACCCTGGGGACGGGGACCGCCCTGACCCTGCGGACGCGGGGCGCCGCCGGGACGCTCGCCCGGGCCACCCGGGCCGCCGGGACGCGGGGCGCCGCCCGGACGGGGCGCCTGCGGGCGCGCCATGCCGGTGGAGCCACCAGAGGTGAACGGGTTGTTGCCCGGACGGGGACCGGCCGGACGGGCACCGGGACGCGGGGCGCCGCCACCCGGACGCGCAGCGCCGGGACGGTCGCCGCGGTCACCACGGCCCTGGCCACCCTGGCCGGGACCACCCGGACGCGGAGCGCCCGGACGCGGGGCCTGGCCGGCCGGACGCGGGGCGCCCGGACGCGGACCGGAGCCCTGGGAGGCGGCCGGTGCGGCGGGAGCCGACGGGGGTGCCGTGAACTCGGGCGTGGTCGGAGCCGGGGACGCCGGGGCGGGCCGCGGCGCGGGCTTCGGGCCCGGAGTGGGACGGGGGCCGGGAGCAGCCGGGGCGGCCGGAGCCGCGGGCTTCTCGGCGGCCGGCGGCTTGGGGGCCGCCGGGCGCGGCGGGGCCGGTCGGGCCGCCTGCGCCGGGGAGGGGGCTGCCGGCTTCGCCGGGGCAGCCTTGCGGGCGGGGGCGGGCTTGCCGCCTCCGTTGCCCTGCTGGAGGGCGTCCGTCAGTTTGCGGACAACGGGCGCTTCGATGGTCGAAGACGCCGAACGGACGAATTCACCGAGTTCCTGGAGCTTGGCCATGACGACCTTGCTCTCCACACCGAACTCCTTGGCGAGTTCGTATACCCGGACCTTAGCCACTTCGCTCCTTTTAGGTCCGGGTTGCGTCCGGACCGTCGCTACTTCATGGGCGTACTCATCGCGTGCTCATCGAGTGCTCATCGCAATCTCGACCTACTTCCAACTCGCGGGGTACCTGGGCCGCGCGGGGGTTCCGCACGACGCTTCTTACGGTGTTGCCTGCTCAGCAACTGTTGTCTGCTCGACGTGCTGGCGCAACGCCTTTGTGTCGAGCGCTCCCGGGGCGCGCAACGCCCGCGTGAACGCCCGGCGGCGTACCGCCTGGTCGAGACAGACCAGAGCGGGGTGTACGTACGCACCCCGGCCGGGCAGCGTACCGCTTGGATCAGGGACGCACTCGTCCTTGATCGCCACGATCCGCAGCAGATCAGCCTTGGCCGCTCGCTCCCGGCACCCCACACAGGTGCGTTCAGGGCATGCGCGGACGCGTGTCCGGCCAGACACAGCTAAGTCTACCTCCCCGTACCGACCTCACCCCTTTGGGGCAGGATTCGAACAGTTGCCGGGCGATAACGTGACGTGATCTAAGCGCCCTGCGGCTTGGATCTATTCCCCGGTCTGCTCGGTGTCCGGACGGATGTCGATCCGCCAGCCGGTGAGCCGGGCCGCGAGCCGGGCGTTCTGCCCTTCCTTGCCGATCGCCAGCGACAGCTGGTAGTCGGGCACGGTCACGCGCGCGGAGCGGGCTGCCATGTCCACGACCTCCACCTTGGAGACCCGGGCCGGGGACAGCGCGTTCGCCACCATCTCGGCCGGGTCGTCCGACCAGTCGACGATGTCGATCTTCTCACCGTTCAGCTCGCCCATGACATTGCGCACCCGGCCGCCCATGGGGCCGATGCAGGCGCCCTTGGCGTTCAGGCCGCTGCGGGTGGACCGTACGGCGATCTTGGTGCGGTGGCCGGCCTCACGGGCGATGGCGGCGATCTCCACCGAACCGTCGGCGATCTCCGGCACCTCCAGGGCGAACAGCTTCTTCACCAGGTTCGGGTGCGTGCGCGACAGGGTGACGGACGGGCCGCGCACGCCCTTCGCCACCCGAACGACGTACGAGCGAAGCCGCATGCCGTGCGGGTACGTCTCGCCCGGGACCTGCTCCTGCACCGGCAGGATGGCCTCCAGCTTGCCGATGTCGACGAGGACGTTCTTCGGGTCGCGGCCCTGCTGGACCACGCCGGTGACGATGTCGCCCTCGCGGCCGGCGTACTCGCCGAGCGTCGCGTCGTCCTCGGCGTCGCGCAGCCGCTGCAGGATGACCTGCTTGGCGGTGGTGGCGGCGATACGGCCGAAGTCGGACGGGGTGTCGTCGAACTCGCGCGGCTCCTGGCCCTCTTCGAGGTCCTCGGGGTCTTCCTTCGCCCACACCACCACGTGCCCGGACTCCCGGTCGAGCTTCACGCGCGCGTGGCGGTGGCTTCCCTCGGTGCGGTGGTAGGCGATGAGGAGGGCCGACTCGATCGCCTCGACCAACAGGTCGAAGGAGATCTCCTTCTCCCGTACCAAGCCCCGCAGGGCACTCATGTCGATGTCCACGGCTACGCCTCCTCTTCCTTCTTGTCCTTGCGGCTGAACTCGACCTGCACGCGCGCCTTGTCGATCTCCGGGAAGCCGAGTCTGCGGCTGGTGGCCTTGCGGCCCTTCACTCCGGGCACTTCGAGGTCGAGACCTTCGTCGTCGACCTTCATGATTCGGGCCACCAGTTCCCCGCCCTCGGCCAGCTGGAACTTCACCAGCCGGTCGACGGCGCGCACGTAGTGCCGGTGCTCCTTGAGGAGGCGTTCCGCGCCCGGGGTGCCGACCTCGAGGGTGTACTCGCCCTCGCCCATCGCGTCCGTCTCGTCGAGCTTCGCCGAGAGCGCACGGCTCACATCGGCGACCTTGTCCAGGTCCGCCCCGGTGTCGGAGTCGACGACGACACGCAGCACGCGCTTGCGTCCGACGGAGTCCACTGCGATCTCTTCGAGGTCCAGGCCCTGGGAGCTGACGAGCGGTTCCAGCAGTTCTCGCAGCCTCTCGCTCTGGGTGGTGCTCATCCGGGTGACTCCTCGGCCGCGTGTGCTGTTGTGGGATGGGTCGCGTGTCTGGTCAAAGGGTATCGGGTCACAGGGAGTGTTGCCGTCCACCTGCACGCGTACGGTGCCGGTGAGTGGTGCCGTCCGGTTGCGCAGGTACGGTGATCACGGGCCCGCGGCCCACTGACTCCGTGGCCGCTCCGCAGCTGCTTTCGTAAGTGCTTTCGTACGAGTTCCCCGAGGACGTCTGCCGTGCCGTACCCGTCGCCACCGCGCTCCCCCTCGGGGCCGCGCAGAAGAACCCTGCTCGCCTCGGCCGCCGGGGCCGCCCTGCTGGTGGGCTGCTCCTCCGGGCCCGAGGACTCGGACGGCACCACGAGCGGCAGCCCGTCGCTCACCGAGCGGGCACGCGCGCGTGCGGCCCGGGACAGCGAGGGTCTGGTCGAGCGGTACGACGCGGTGCTCGCCGTCCATCCGGCACTGGCGGAGCTGGTGGGGCCGTTGCGGGACGAGGCCGCACGGCATGCGGAGGCGTTCGGCGGGGGTTCGGCCGGGTCGTCCCCCGCAGCCTCAGGGCCGTCCAGGGGCTCTTCTACGACGTCCGAGGCGCCGCAGGCCGGGAAGGCGTCGCCGTCGGCCGCCCCGTCGGCCACCGTGCCCGCGAAGGAGAAGGACGCCCTGACCGAGCTGGCCGCCGCCGAACGGGCGCTCGCCGACCGGCGGGCGAAGGCGCTGCTCGACGTGCCGGGCGAGTTGGCCAGGCTGCTGGCCTCGGTGGCGGCGGCCGGGGCCGTGCACGCGTATCTGCTGACGGAGGGCGCCAAGTGATCGAGACGAGGAAGCAGCGGCTTACGGCTCTCCAGGCGGCCCTCGCCGCCGAGCACGCGGCCGTGTACGGATACGGGGTCGTCGGCGGGCTCGTGCTCGAGGGGCTGCGCTCGGAAGCACGCGCGGCGTACCACGCGCACCGGGCGCGGCGGGACACGCTGGCGCGCGAGGTGCGTGACCTGGGCGCCGAGCCGGTCGCCGCGAGCGCCGCGTACGCGCTGCCGTTCCCGGTGCCGGACTCCGCCGCCGCCGTCCGGCTCGCCGCCGAGTTGGAGGACCGGGTGGCCGGGGTGTACTCCGACCTGGTGCGGGCGACCGAGGGTGAGCTGCGGGGCACCGCGGCCGAGGCCCTGCGCGAGGCGGCGGTGCGGGCGGTGCGCTGGCGGGGCGAGAGCGTAGCCTTCCCTGGGCTGGCCGAGCGGGCGGGCACCACGACGGCATCGGCGGCGCCCAGCGCCTGACGGGGCCGCAGCGCACGTACGGGCAGTACGGGCAGTACGGGCAGTACGGGCAGTACGGGCAGTACGGGCAGTACGGGCAGTACGGGAAGGGAACTACTCGCGCATGGCTTTCGAACCGCCGCAGCGTCTGGTCAGGGCGCTCGGTGAGACGGCACCGGACGGTGACGACTGGTTGGAGAAGCTGCCGGAGGCGGCCCACCAGGCCGTCGCGCTACGCGAGTTGACCGTTGAACGGGTGCAGGTGCCCGGCGGCCGCAGCAGCCTGGTTGTGCTGGTGCGGCGCGCTGATGGCACCCCCGCCGTGCTCAAGCTGGCACCGCCCCGGTCCCGCCCGGAGAGCGAGCGGGCCGCGCTGGCGCACTGGGACGGTCTGGGCGCCGTACAGCTTCTGGAACCGTTCGTGACGGAAGGCGTACTGCTGTTGGAGCGGCTGCATCCCGATCTGTCGGTGCGGTCGTTGCCGGAGGCGAAGGCGTTGCTGGAGGCGGCGGGGACGTTGCGACGGCTGTGGGTGGAGCCGCCGGCTGAGCATGTTTTCGAGACGGTGGCCGAGCGGACCGGGCGGCAGGCTGAGGCCATGCGGGCGACTGCGGGTGCCTTCGGCGATTTGGCGGTGTTGGTCGATGCCGCGCTCGTTGCGCGCGAGGAGTTGTTGGCCGCGCCGCCTGTGGAGCGTTTGCTGCATGGGACGTTCCGGCAGAGCAAGGTGTTGGCCGGGGAGCGGATGCCGTGGTTGGCCGTGGGGCCGGATCCGGTGGTCGGGGAGTGTGCGTTCGATCTTGCGCGATTGGTGCGGGATCGGGTGGAGGATCTGATCGCCTCGCCTTCGGGGGCGGCGACTACTCGGCGGCGGGTCAAGCGGCTTGCGGAGTCGCTGGATGTGGATCAGGAGCGGTTGCGGGGGTGGACCTTGTTCCGGGCCGTGGAGTCGGGAGTTCGGGCGCTTCGGGTGGGGCGGCCCAAGGATGCCGAGTTGTTGCTGGAATTCGCCGGCTGGCTTTGAGGGGTTGTGTTTTGTCTGCGGGTGTGTGGGGGCTGGTCGCGCAGTTCCACGCGCCCCTGATCGGCATCACCTGATCGCCAGTTTCCCATGTCGTGGCCCCCGTTCCCTGGTGCGCAAGACCGTTCCCCGCCGTAGTGACGCTCTGTCACGTACTACGGTCGGGGAACGGTCTGAGAGAAAGCTGTGAGGCGCTTTGGCCGCCGGGAGAGCTTTCTGAGGAGTTGCTTTACGCCGTCGCTTACGCGGTCAGGCGCGCGATCGCCTCGTCCACCGTCAGCTCCTCGCGCTCACCGGTCCTGCGGTCCTTGAGCTCGACGACGCCCTCGGCAGCGCGCCGTCCGGCCACCAGGATCTGCGGTACGCCGATCAGCTCCGAGTCCGTGAACTTCACGCCCGGCGAGACACCGGCCCGGTCGTCGCACAGGACACGCAGGCCGGCCGAGGCGAGCTTCTCGGAGACGTCGAGGGCGAGTTCGGTCTGCAGGGCCTTGCCCGCGGCGACGACGTGCACGTCGGCCGGGGCGACCTCGGCGGGCCAGCACAGGCCCTTGTCGTCGGCCGTCTGCTCGGCGAGGGCGGCGACGGCGCGGGAGACGCCGATGCCGTAGGAGCCCATGGTCACGCGGACCGGCTTGCCGTTCTGGCCGAGGACGTCGAGCTTGAGGGCGTCGGCGTACTTGCGGCCCAGCTGGAAGATGTGGCCGATCTCGATGGCACGGTCGAGCTTGAGGCCGGTGCCGCAGTTCGGGCAGGGGTCGCCCTCCTGCACGACCACGACGTCGACGTACTCGTCGACCTCGAAGTCACGGCCCGCGACGACGTTCTTGGCGTGCGTGGCGTCCTTGTTGGCGCCCGTGATCCAGGAGGTGCCGGGGGCCACGCGCGGGTCGGCGATGTACTTGACCTTCTCGCCCAGGCCCTGCGGGCCGACGTAGCCGCGGACCAGGTCCGGGCGGCCCGCGAAGTCGGCCTCGGTGACCATCTCGACGACGGCCGGGGCGAAGTGGGCCTCGACCTTGTCCATGTCGACCTCGCGGTGGCCCGGGACGCCGACGGCGACGATCTCGCCGTCGACCTTGACCAGGAGGTTCTTCAGGGTGGCGGAGGCCGGGACGCCGAGGTGGGCGGCGAGGGTCTCGATGGTCGGGGTGTCGGGGGTGGGGATCTCCTCGAGGGCCGCCACGCCTTCGGCGTCCACCGGCTTCAGCTCGTACGAGATCGCCTCGGTGTTGGCCGCGAAGTCGCAGTTCGGGCAGTCCGCGAAGGTGTCCTCACCGGCGCCTGCCGGGGCGAGGAACTCCTCCGACTTGGAGCCGCCCATCGCGCCGGCGGTCGCGGCGCAGATGCGGTAGTCGAGGCCGAGGCGCTCGAAGACACGCTGGTAGGCCTGGCGGTGCAGGGCGTAGGACTGGGCGAGGCCCTCGTCGTCGGTGTCGAAGGAGTACGAGTCCTTCATCAGGAACTCGCGGCCGCGCAGGATGCCGGCCCGCGGACGCGCCTCGTCACGGTACTTGTGCTGGATCTGGTAGAGGATGACCGGCAGGTCCTTGTAGGAGGACGCCTGGTCCTTCACCAGCAGGGTGAAGATCTCCTCGTGGGTGGGGCCGAGCAGGTAGTCGCCGCCCTTGCGGTCCTTGAGCCGGAACAGCTCCTGGCCGTACTCGTCCCAGCGGCCCGTCGCGTCGTACGGCTCACGCGGCAGCAGCGCGGGGAGCAGCACCTCCTGGGCGCCGATCGCGTCCATCTCCTCGCGGACGATGCGCTCGACGTTGGCGAGGACCCGCTTGCCGAGGGGCAGCCACGACCAGATACCGGCCGCCGTGCGGCGGACGTAGCCGGCGCGGACGAGCAGCTTGTGGCTGAGGACCTCGGCGTCCGCCGGGTCGTCGCGCAGCGTCTTCGCCATCAACTGGGACATGCGCTGGACCGGTGCGTTCGCCATGGTTCTCGTACTCCTGCTGGTTTGGGTTATGGCAGGAGGTTAGCCGGGGGGTACGGGGCGGTGGAAATCGGTTAGCGACGGCGGAGGGGCAACGGGGCACCCATCACGGCGTACGGCTTCGGTGCGCTGGGGAACAACACCTGGCGGGCGAGATCCTGGTAGCCGAGGGAGTGGTAGAGGCCGCGGGCCGGGCTGTCCGTGTCGATCGCCGAGAGGATCGAGCGGGGTTCGGTGGCGCCGTCCGTGATCGTGGTGATCAGTGTGCGGCCGATGCCGCGGTTCTGGTAGCCGGGGTGGACGTGGAGTTCCGTGATGACGAAGGAGTCGTCGAGCCAGGCGTCGTGTCCCTGGGCCCGGAGGTAGGGCTCCACGACGGTGGACCACCAGTGGGTGCGGTCGTTCGGCATGCCGTAGACGAAGCCGACGAGACGCTCCGCTGTGGTGGCGCCGAGTGCCCTTGCGCCGGGGTAGGTCATGTGGCGCAGGACGATTTGGCGGCGTACGGCTACCTCGTCGGGGCCCAGGCCGAAGGCTACGGCCTGGACTGCGAGAGCCTCGTCCACTCGGGCTGACAAGTCCAGGGGGCCGATCACGATGTCGTCGGGTTGGCGGCGGTGTCCGTGACCGGGAAGGCGCATGTGGGGAGGGTACCGGTGCGCTTCGCTGGATTGCGCCGGGGACTTCAGGTTGTCGTTCGGGTGCGGGTTGTGCTCTGAAGGGACGTTCAGAACAGAACGCTCATGAAGGCGCCGACCTCTTGGAAGCCCACCCTCTGGTACGTCCTTCTCGCCGCCGTGTTGAAGTCGTTGACGTACAGGCTCACCACGGGGGCCACGTCCGCCAGGGCGTAGCGCAGTACCGCCGCCATGCCGGGGGCCGCCAGGCCCTGGCCCCGGTACTCGGGGGCCACCCAGACCCCCTGGATCTGGCAGGCCCGGTCCGTCGCCGCGCCGATCTCCGCCTTGAAGACGACCTTTCCGTTCTGGTCGAGGCGGGCGAAGGAACGGCCGGAGCCGACGAGTTCGGCGACCCGGGCCTGGTAGAGGAGGCCGCCGTCGCCGGCCAGGGGCGATACGCCGACCTCCTCGGTGAACATCGCCACGCAGGCCGGCATGATCGTCTCCATCTCGTCCTTGCGGATGCGGCGGACGTACGGATCCGGGGTGATGTCGGCCGGCATGCGGTGGGTGACCATCAGCGGCTGGTGGGGGCGGACCTCACGGGCCGGGCCCCAGCCGGGTTCCAGCAGGCGCCAGAGCTGGCCGGTGGATTCGGCGGGGCCGACGATGGAGGAGCAGCGGCGGCCCGCGCGGCGGGCCCGGTCGGCGAAGGCCCGTACCGCTCGCGGGGTCGCGCAGATCGGGACGAGGTTGGCGCCCGCGTAGCACAGGGACGTCAGCATGCCGCCCTCGTACCAGCCCCACATCTCGCCGCCGAGGCGCCAGGGGTCGAGGCCGGCGACCTGCACCCGCGACGTCACGAAGGCGTTCGCGACCGGCTCGCGGTCGAGGACGGCGAGCGCGGCGTCCAGGTCACTCGGTTCGAGCACCCGTGAGGTGGTCTGGGTCAACACGTGCGGGGGCCCTCCGGGGGAACTGCTGGTCTCCGCACTGTACCTGCGGAAGCTGAGCCGCGCCGCCCTGCCTTGGTGCCGCCTGCTTGGAGGTACCCGGCGTTGTCGTTGCCGTCGACTGGGGGCTGCCGCCCCCAGACCCCCGCTTCGGCCCTGAAGGGGCCTCGTCCTCAAACGCCGGACGGGCTGTTATTGCTGACCGGCGTCAGCCCGCCACCGAAACCGACGGCTCGCCGCTCGCCACGCCGTCCGCCTCCATCTGCTCGGCCAGCTTCATGGCCTCCTCGATGAGGGTCTCGACGATCTTGGACTCGGGGACGGTCTTGATGACCTCGCCCTTGACGAAGATCTGGCCCTTGCCGTTGCCGGAGGCGACGCCGAGGTCGGCCTCGCGGGCCTCGCCGGGGCCGTTGACGACGCAGCCCATGACGGCGACGCGGAGGGGGACCTCCATGCCGGTGAGGCCGGCGGTGACCTCTTCGGCCAGCTTGTAGACGTCGACCTGGGCGCGGCCGCAGGACGGGCAGGAGACGATCTCCAGGCCGCGCTGCTTGAGGTTCAGGGACTCCAGGATCTGGTTGCCGACCTTGACCTCCTCGACCGGCGGGGCCGAGAGGGAGACGCGGATGGTGTCGCCGATGCCCTGCGAGAGCAGCGCGCCGAACGCCACCGCCGACTTGATCGTGCCCTGGAACGCCGGGCCCGCCTCCGTCACGCCGAGGTGGAGGGGGTAGTCGCACTGAGCGGCGAGCTGGCGGTAGGCCTCGATCATCACGACCGGGTCGTTGTGCTTGACGGAGATCTTGATGTCCCGGAAGTCGTGCTCCTCGAAGAGGGAGGCTTCCCACAGGGCGCTCTCGACCAGGGCCTCGGGCGTCGCCTTGCCGTACTTCTGGAGCAGGCGCCTGTCCAGGGAGCCGGCGTTGACGCCGATGCGGATCGGGGTGCCGTGGTCCTTGGCGGCCCGCGCGATCTCCTTGACCTTGTCGTCGAACTGCTTGATGTTGCCGGGGTTGACGCGGACCGCGGCGCAGCCGGCCTCGATGGCCGCGAAGACGTACTTCGGCTGGAAGTGGATGTCCGCGATCACCGGGATCTGGGACTTGCGGGCGATCGTCGCGAGGGCGTCCGCGTCGTCCTGCGTCGGGCAGGCCACGCGCACGATCTGGCAGCCGGAGGCCGTGAGCTCGGCGATCTGCTGGAGGGTGGCGCCGATGTCCGACGTACGCGTCGTCGTCATCGACTGGACCGAGACCGGCGCGTCCCCGCCGACCGCCACGGATCCGACCTGGATCTGCCGGCTCTTCCGGCGCTCGGCGAGCTTGGTCGGAACGGACGGCATGCCGAGAGAAATCGCAGTCATCTGCTGTGCAACCCCAAGTCGTGGATCAAGGTCCGGTCCCGTCAGCAGCGGGCTCCAGGCTTCGAGATTACGGCACGGGCGCTCGGCCCAGCACATCACAGCCTGTAAACCCACTCATTGGAGGGCGGCCCGGGACAGATGATCCCGGGCCGCCGCGAACTCCGTATGACTAGGAGATTCTGACCGGGTTAACCACGTCCGCGACCAGTACGAGCAGCGTGAAGCAGATGAAGATTCCGGCGACGACGTAGGCCACCGGCATCAGCTTCGCCACATCGAACGGACCGGGGTCCGGGCGGCGCAGCACCTTCGCCGTGTTCCGGCGCAGGGACTCCCACAGGGCGCCCGCGATGTGGCCGCCGTCGAGCGGCAGCAGCGGGAGCATGTTGAAGAGGAAGAGCGAGAGGTTGAAGCCGGCCAGCAGGAACACGAAGGTCGCCAGCTGCTGGGATGCCGGAATGTCCAGCGTCGCGATCTCGCCGCTCACCCTTGCCGCGCCGACGATGCCCATCGGGGAGTCCGGCTCGCGCGGGCCGTCGCCGAAGGCCGCGTCCCACAGGGCGGGGATCTTGGAGGGCAGGGCCACCAGGGAGTCGACGGCGTCGCCGACCCGGTCGGTCATCCAGACCATCGAGTCGCCGAAGTCCTGCTTCACGACGCCGGTGGCCGAGCTGAAGCCGAGGAAGCCGGCCTTGACGTACTCGCCCTCGACATAGGCCCCGCCGGCGTCCTTCTTCACGACCCGGTTGGTGGCGATCTTCGCCTCCAGGGTCACTTGCTCGCCCTTGCGGTCGACGACGATCGGCACCTCCTTGCCGGCGCTGTCGCGGATCAGGTCGGAGAGGGTGTTCCAGTCGTCGGTCCGTACGCCGTCGAAGGAGACGATCTTGTCGCCGGCCTTCATGCCCGCGGCCGCGGCCGGCGACTCGGGGTCGGACGCCTTGCACTCGTCGCGGTTCTCGGTCTGGGCGATGACGCACGGGGAGACCGAGCTCACCGTGGTGGTCTGCTGCTGGATGCCGAAGCCCATCAGCACCGTCAGGAACAGTCCGAAGGCGAGGACCAGGTTCATGAACGGGCCCGCGAACATCACGATGACCCGCTTCCACGGCTTGCGCGTGTAGAAGAGGCGGGTCTCGTCACCCGGCTTGAGCTCCTCGAACGCGGCTGAGCGGGCGTCTTCGATCATGCCGCGCCAGGGCGAGGTGGAGCGGGCCTCGAGCCTGCCGTCGGGGCCGGGCGGGAACATGCCGATCATGCGGATGTAGCCGCCGAACGGGATCGCCTTGATGCCGTACTCGGTCTCGCCCTTGTTCCGCGACCAGATGGTCGGGCCGAAGCCGACCATGTACTGCGGCACTCGGATGCCGAACAGCTTGGCCGTGGACAGGTGGCCCAGCTCGTGCCATGCGATCGAGAAGAGCAGCCCGACCGCGAACAGCACTATGCCGAGGATGAACATCAGGGTCGTCATGCACGGGCCTCCGCCGTGTGTGCCGCCAGTTCCCGGGCGCGGCTGCGCGCCCAGGTCTCCGCTTCGAGGACGTCCGCGACGGTGAGGGAAGTTCCCGCGTTCGGGGTTCCGTGCTCCTCCACCACCCGGGTCACGGTCTCGATGATCCCGTTGAACGGCAGCGCGCCGGCCCGGAAGGCCTCCACGCACTCCTCGTTGGCCGCATTGAACACGGCCGGTGCCGTTCCCGCGAGTTCTCCCACGTGACGCGCGAGGTCGACCGACGGGAACGCGTCGTTGTCGAGCGGGAAGAACTCCCAGGTCGACGCCTTGCTCCAGTCGAAGGTGGGCGCGGCGTCGGGGACGCGTTCCGGCCAGCCGAGGCCGATGGCGATGGGCCCGCGCATGTCGGGGGGTGTCGCCTGGGCGATCGTGGATCCGTCCGTGAACTCAACCATCGAGTGAACATACGACTGGGGATGCACGACGACCTCAATGCGGTCGAAGGAAATGTCGTAGAGCAGGTGCGCCTCGATGACCTCCAGACCCTTGTTGACGAGGGTCGCGGAGTTGATCGTGATCACCGGGCCCATCGCCCAGGTGGGGTGGGCGAGGGCGTCCTCGACGGTCACGTTCGCCAGCTCGGCCTTGGTACGGCCGCGGAAGGGGCCGCCGGAGGCCGTGACCACGAGCTTGCGTACGTCCGCCCGCGTGCCGGACGCCAGCGCCTGGAACAGGGCGGCGTGCTCGGAGTCGACCGGGATGATCTGCCCCGGCTTGGCGAGGGCCTTCACCAGCGGGCCGCCGACGATCAGCGACTCCTTGTTGGCGAGCGCGAGCGTGCGGCCCGCCTCCAGGGCGGCGAGGGTGGGCGCGAGGCCGATGGAGCCGGTGATGCCGTTCAGAACGGTGTGGCAGTCGGAGGCGGCGACCTGGGTGGCCGCGTCCGGTCCGGCGAGGATCTCGGGGAGCGGCTCGCCCGTGCCGTACTGGGCGGCGAGTGCCTCGCGCAGGGCCGGTACGACGTCCTCGCGGGCGACCGCGACGGTCCGCGCCTTCAGCCGGTACGCCTGCTCGGCGAGGAGGGCGACCCGGCCGCCGTTCGCGGAGAGGGCGGTGACCCGGAACCGGTCGGGGTTGCGCAGCACGAGATCGATGGCCTGGGTGCCGATCGAGCCGGTGGAGCCGAGGATCACCACGTCCTTCGGGCCGTCGCCCGCCACGGGGTCGTAGACGAGATGCGGGTCGGCGAGGGGGGCTGGACTGTCGCTCATTCCCCCATTGTGGCGGGAACGGCTGTCGGCGTGGACAGGGTGTCCCGTTCGCCGGGTTACAGGATGGTGAGAGGTCACTGCGGGCAGTGACCTCTCGGGGCTTTTCCTGATCGGGCGGTGCCCCTTCTCCCGCTGACTCGGGCCCGGCGTCGCCTCGGCGATTTCGGGCGGACTGCCGCTCAGTCGGCCGCAAGGTCCGCGGGCGGAACATCAAGAACATGCGCGATCAGCAGGAATTCGTCGAGGGTTGTGTCGACGGCGCCGTGCTCGATGTGGTCGATCCGCCTGCTGCCGAGCTTGGTCACCCTGCCCAGATCCTGCTGAGTCAGTTCCTGGGCTTCGCGCAGGAGGCGGATACGCTCTCCGAGCGCACGGAGGCGGGTGTCCACCCAGTCGGGCCGGATATCGGATCGCATGGGTGGACTCTATTTCCGCCTGATCGCCTCAGCTGCCCGCGCCTCAGCGAATCGGACGGTGCACGTTCTCCCGCTGCGACGGGCCCGGGGTCGCGTCGGCGATCCACACGCCGCCGTCGTCCGACGGGTCGACGATGCCGCTCTCCAGCCACTCGTACGTGCCCGACATCACGCCCTTGACGACCTTGCGGTCGAGGTCGTCGGTGTTGGACCACAGGCGGCCGAACAGCTCCTCCACGCGCAGGCGTGCCTGGCGGCAGAAGGCGTCGGCGAGCTGGTAGGCCTCGCAGCCGTGCTCGCCCTGGCCGCGCAGGTGCTCGGCGCGGACGCAGACCGCGCTCATGGCGAACAGCTCGGCGCCGATGTCGACGACACGGCCCAGGAAGCCCTGCTTGGTCTCCATCCGCCCCTGCCAGCGGGACATGCCGTAGAAGGTGGAGCGGGCGAGCTTGCGGGAAGTGCGTTCGACGTAGCGCAGATGCGGCGAGAGGTCGACTCCGCGTTTGAACTCGCCGTATGAGTACGGCAGTTGCCCCTGGCCCGCCACCAGCTTCGGCAGCCACTTGGCGTAGAAGACACCGGCGTTCGCGCCCGCCTTGGCCTTGTCCTGGAGGGACTTGTCGGGGTCGATGAGGTCGCCGGCGACCGAGAGGTGGGCGTCGACGGCCTCGCGGGCGATGAGGAGGTGCATGATCTCCGTCGAGCCCTCGAAGATGCGGTTGATGCGCAGGTCGCGCAGGACCTGCTCGGCGGGGACGCCGCGCTCGCCGCGGGCCCGGAGCGACTCGGCGGTCTCGAAGCCTCGGCCGCCGCGGATCTGGACGAGTTCGTCGGCGATGAGCCAGCCCATCTCGGAGGCGTACAGCTTGGCGAGTGCGCCTTCGATGCGGATGTCGTTGCGGTCCTCGTCGGCCATCTGCGAGGCGAGGTCGGTGACGGCCTCCAGGGCGAAGGTGGTGGCCGCGATGAAGGAGATCTTCGAGCCGACGGCCTCGTGGTGGGAGATGGGCTTGCCCCACTGCTCGCGGGCCGCCGACCATTCGCGGGCGATCTTCAGGCACCACTTGCCGGCCGCGACGCAGGAGGCGGGGAGCGAGAGACGTCCGGTGTTCAGCGTGGTGAGCGCGATCTTCAGGCCGGCGCCCTCGGGGCCGATCCGGTTCGCCGCCGGGACGCGGACCTGGTGGAAGCGGGTGACGCCGTTCTCGATGCCGCGCAGGCCCATGAAGGCGTTGCGGTTCTCGACGGTGATGCCGGGCGAGTTGGTCTCCACGACGAAGGCGGTGATGCCTCCCTTGTGGGCTTCCGACTTGGGCACGCGCGCCATGACGACGAGGAGGTCGGCGACCACCCCGTTGGTCGTCCAGAGCTTGACCCCGTCGAGGATGTAGTCGTCCCCGTCCGGTACGGCGGTGGTGGCGAGGCGGGCCGGGTCGGAGCCGACGTCGGGCTCGGTGAGCAGGAAGGCGCTGATGTCGGTGCGGGCGCAGCGCGGCAGGAACCGTTCCTTCTGCTCGGGGGTGCCGAACAGCTTGAGCGGTTGGGGTACGCCGATCGACTGGTGGGCCGAGAGCAGCACGCCGATCGCGGGGGACGCCGAGCCGGCCAGGGTGAGGGCCTTGTTGTAGTAGACCTGGGTGAGGCCGAGACCGCCGTACTTGGTGTCGATCTTCATGCCGAAGGCGCCGAGTTCCTTGAGCCCGTTGATCACCTCGTCGGGGATCCGGGACTCGCGCTCGATCAGGGCGCCGTCGACCTTCGTCTCGACGAAGTCGCGCAGTTTGGCGAGGAACTCCTCGCCGCGCTGGGCGGCCTCGTCGGTGGGCATCGGGTGGGGGTGGATGAGGTCGAGGCGGAAGCGGCCGAGGAACAGTTCCTTGGCGAAGCTGGGCTTGCGCCATTCCTGTTGCCGGGCCGCCTCAGCCACCTGGCGGGCCTCACGTTCGGTGACAGTAGGGCGTCCGGAGGACGACGTGGGTGCTGCGGACATGAGGCTCACCTCGCCGTGAATCGGGATCATGGGCCGTTTGGTTACCGACGGGTGCTACCCGATCGTATGTACCCGATTCCGGGCGACCCCACCACCCTGCGTGCAGCCGTTCAGCCGATGACCTCGCTGCCGGACTCGATGGGATGCTTCCGGGGGACGGTTCGTGTGCGATCCTCGGTGGCCGCCGACCCCGCCCCGCAGGTTGCCCCCACGGCGCCGGCACTCTCGTACGAGAAAAGCTGTCGAAGCGCTTCGACAACCTATGGACACCCGCGCGCGCCAGAGCTAGTGTCGAACCACCCTCACACCCACCCCTGTACCCACCGCGCACTGTCGAAGCGCTTCACAAAGCTTGGAGAGCTGGATGGTCACCCTCGCCGAGGTCGCCCAGCACGCCGGAGTCTCGGCGAGCACGGTGAGCTATGTCCTCAGCGGCAAGCGGTCGATCTCCGCGACCACCCGGCAGCGGGTCGAGCAGAGCATCCGCGAGCTCGGCTACCACCCGAACGCGGGCGCCCGCGCCCTGGCCAGCAGCAGGTCGAACATCATCGCGCTGATGATCCCGCTGCGCACCGACATGTATGTGCCGGTGATGATGGAGATCGCCATCGCGGTGGCCACCACGGCCCGCACCCACGGCTACGACGTCCTGCTGCTGACCGGCGAGGAGGGCCCCGACGCCGTCCGCCGCGTCACCGGCAGCGGGCTCGCCGACGCGATGATCCTGATGGACGTCCAGCTGGACGACGAGCGGCTGCCGCTGCTGCGCGGCACCGACCAGCCGTCCGTGCTGATCGGGCTGCCCGCCGACACCACCGGGCTGACCTGCGTGGATCTCGACTTCAAGGCGACCGGCGCGCTGTGCGTGGAGCATCTGGCGATGCTGGGGCACCGCGACATCGCTGTCATCGGAGAGGCCCCGGCCGTCTACGAACGGCACACCGGCTTCGCCGAGCGGACGCTCGACGGACTCCGGCTGCGTTCCCAGGAGTTGGGCATGCGGCTGCTGCACCGGCCGTGCGAGGGCGGGTACGACGCGATGGCCGTCACCCTCGCCCGGATCCTCGACGAGCGCGCCGGCACCACCGGTTTCGTCGTGCAGAACGAGTCGGCGGTGGAGCCGCTGCTCGCCCTGCTGCGCCAGCAGGGCCGTGCCGTGCCCGAGGACGTGTCGGTGGTCGGCATCTGCCCCGACCAGGTCGCCACCCAGGCCTCGGTGCGGCTGACGTCCGTCTCCATCCCCGCGCAGGAGATGGGCCGGCATGCCGTGGAGCAGCTGGTGGCCAAGCTGGACGGGCGCGGGAGCGACGAAGTCCTGTTGATCGCACCCGAGTTGACGGTCCGGGCGAGTACGGGACCGGCGCCGTCGGCGTCCTGACGCCCTTTGCTTCACGTGCTTGTACGCACGTCCCTGTCTGCTTTCCTGTCTGCTTTCCTCCAGGAGCACGCCTCGTGTATCAGCCTGCCGAAAACCAGCCCAAGGTCAGTCTCGCGCAGTCGTCCCCCACCGTCGGCACGTTCCGCGAGCGGGACGGCGCGCTCGAGTGGAGCGGCCGCCAGGAGACCGTTCGCGTCGAGCCATGGGGGCCGGACGCAGTCCGGGTGCGTACCCGGCTCGGTGGACCGATCCTCGACGGGCTGCCGGGTGCCCTTCTGGACGAGCCTGCGGCCACGGCGAGCTCGGTCAAGATCGGTGACGCAGAGGCGCAGTTGACGGTGGGCGCCCTGACCGTTCACGTCGACGCCGAGGGCCTGATCCGCTTCGTGCGCACGGATGACTCCGCCGAGCTCCTCGCAGAGGCTCGCGCCCACTTCTGGTGGCCGGGACCGCGCCTGTACACCGCCGTCGGCAACGGCTACCACCGCCTGGAGCAGCGCTTCGCCGCGTACGACGACGAGAAGCTGTACGGCCTCGGCCAGCACCAGCACGGACGGTTCGACCAGAAGGGCCTGGTCCTCGACCTCGTCCAGCGCAACGCCGAGGTCGGCATCCCGGTCCTGTCCTCCAGCCGCGGCTACACGCTGCTGTGGAACAACCCGGCGATCGGCCGCGTGGAGCTCGCGCACAACGGCACCCGGTGGGTCGCCGACTCCGCCCGCCAGATCGACTACTGGATCACCGCGGGCACCCCGGCCGACGGCCAGCGCCGCTACAGCGCGGTGACCGGCCGTACGCCGATGCTGCCTCAGTGGGCGGCGGGCTTCTGGCAGTGCAAGCTGCGCTACCGCACCCAGGACGAACTCCTCGCCGTGGCACGGGAGTACAAGCGCCGCGGTCTGCCGATCTCCGCGATCGTCTGCGACTTCTTCCACTGGACGCACCTCGGCGAGTGGAAGTTCGACCCGAAGGAGTGGCCGGACCCGGCGGCGATGGTGCGTGAGCTGGACGAGCTCGGCATCAAGCTGGTGGTCAGTGTCTGGCCTTCGGTCTCGCCGCTCTCCGAGAACCACCCCGTCATGGAGCAGCGCGGCTACTTCATCGGCACCCAGTACGGGCCGATGGCGCACGCCGACTGGCCCGACAAGGAGGTGGCCTCCACCGTGCAGGTGGCGTTCTACGACGCCACCAACCCGGATGCCCGCGAGTTCGTGTGGTCGCGGGTGCGGGACAACTACCTTGTCCCGTACGGCATCACCGCCTTCTGGCTGGACGCCTGCGAGCCGGAGCTGAAGCCCGGCTTCCAGGAGAACCTGCGCTACTGGTCGGGCCCCGGCCTGGAGGTCGGCAACAGCTACCCGGCCGAGAACTCCCGCACCTTCTACGAGGGCCTGCGCGCGTCCGGCGAGGACGAGGTGATCACCCTCAACCGCTCGGCCTGGGCGGGCAGCCAGCGCTACGGCGCCGCCCTGTGGTCCGGCGACATCGGCACCGACTTCCCGACCCTGCGCCGCCAGATCGCCGCCGGACTCAACACCGCGCTGTCCGGCATCCCCTGGTGGAACACCGACATCGGCGGCTTCCACGGCGGCGACCCGGACGACCCGGCGTACCGCGAGGTGATGGTCCGCTGGTTCCAGTTCGGCGCCCTGTCCCCGCTGATGCGCCTGCACGGCTTCCGCGACCCGGGCATGCCGCTCGGCCCGGAGATGACCGGCGGTCCGAACGAGGTGTGGTCGTACGGCGAGGAGGCCGGCGCGATCCTGGAGAAGTACCTGCGGCTGCGCGAGCGCCTGAAGCCGTACGTGCTCGAGGTCATGCGGGAGGCCCACGAGGAGGGCCTGCCGGTGATGCGGCCGCTGTTCCTGGAGTTCCCGGAGGACCAGGCGGCCTGGTCGGTGGACGACGCCTACCTCTTCGGCCGCGATCTGCTGGTCGCGCCGGTGCTGACGGCGGGCGCGACGGCCCGCACGGCGTATCTCCCGGCGGGCGCCGACTGGACGGACGCGTGGACCGGTGAGACGTACGAGGGCGGTACGACCGTGACGGTCGACGCCCCGCTGGACCGCATCCCGCTGTTCCTGCGGGACGGGGCGCGGCTGCCTGTAGCGGAGTAGCCGTGCGGGAGGGGGTGGCCGGCGGGTGGAGGTCTTCCGGCCACCCCCTCCGCATGTTCGGCCAACTTCCTTACGGCCTCGGCCAGTTCGACGAGATAGGTTCCCTGCATGTCCTCGTCTCCGCTCACTCTCACCCTCGCCAATGCGCTGCTGCGCCCCGGCTTCGGCTCCCGGCGCGATCCCGACCGGGTCTTCGACAGGATCGCCGCGGAAGCCGGGGAGGCGCCCGGTGACGAGCAGTTCGTCGACGGCTTCCGTTCGCTGCTGGGCTGGTGGGCGAAGGCCGAACGGCTCACGCCGGTCGGCTGGCAGTCGGCGCAGGCGCATGTACGCCGGCATCTCGCCAACCGGGCCCGCATCCGGCGGCTGATCGCCGAGCACCCGGAGATCGAGCGGGAGCCGGTCGAGAAGCCGGTGTTCGTGGTGGGGCTGCCGCGCACCGCGACCACGGTCACGCACGCCGTCCTGTCGCTGTCGGACGATCACCGCAGCCCGCTGCTGTGGGAACTGCTGGCGCCCGACCTGGAGTTGCCGCCCCGGCAGCGGCGGAAGGCGATCACGACCGGGCGTCGGATGGTCCAGGGCACGGACCTCTTCGCGCCGCGCTTCCGGGACATCCACGCGATGGTGGCCGAGGGTCCGGAGGAGTGCACGTTCGCGCTCCCGCACGCCCTGATGCCGTTCTCCCAGGCCCGTATCCCCGAGTACCGGGACTGGCACTGCGCGCGGGACTTCGTCCCCGACTACCGGTATCTCAAACAGGTCTACCAGGTCTTGCAGTACGGCCGTCCGCGCCGCCGCTGGGTGCTGAAGTCCCCCATGCACCTGGAGAACCTGGACGCCCTGCGCACGGTGTTCCCCGACGCCACGATCGTCTGGTGCCACCGTGACCCGGTCACCGCCGTGGCGTCCTTCTGCAGCCTGATCGAGCACGGCATGGCCGTCAGCTCCCGCCCGCTCGACCTGCCCGGCATCGGCGCCACCTGGCTCGGCCTGTTGAGCCGGGCCATGACGCGCGGCATGGCGGCCCGTGCCGCCATCCCCCCGGAGCAGTTGGTGGACGCCCCGTACTCCTGGCTCGGCTCCGATCCGGCCGCCGGCGCCCCCAAGCTGTACTCGGCCGTCGGCGCCCGCTGGACCGACGCCGAGGCGGCCAGGCTGCCCGAGGCCGTCGCCCGCCCGAAGGGCAGCCGCCCGCACCGGTACGACCTGGCCCGCTACGGCCTGACCCGTGCCGAGGTCGAGTCGGCCTTCGCCGGCTACAACGCGCTGCGGGCCGAGGTCGACCGCGCCTGAGGAGGACGCGGACCGACCCCGGCCCTGATGTCGCATCAGCCACCGTTGATGGTCAGGTTGTTGGTGTTGAAGTTGAGTCCGCCGGACGACGAGGTGATCTCATAGCCGAACTGGACGTCACCGATGGTCTCGTTGCTGGACATCCAGCCCTTGGTGTAGGCGAGCCACTGGAGGATCGGCTTGATGTCCACCGTGCCGGAGTTGGAGTCGGATGTCCGCAGGAACGAGAACACCTGGTTCGCCCCGTTGGTGCCCCGGTAGACGTTCCAGTTGTGGCCGCCGAGCGTGACGGTGCTGTCGTAGCCGCCGATCGGGCCGACGGCTCCGTTGTGGTTGACCCAGAGCATGATCTCGTACTGGTGGTCGGTGTCCCAGATGTCGTACGCCGTGTTGTACGCGCCGGACGACGGGACGCTGACGTTGTAGTCGCTGGTGAGCCAGCCGAGAGACGCGATCGACTTGTTGATCGCCTTCGTCGAGTTGGGGTAGGACTTGATGCCGCCGGTGTTGGGGTGGTTGGCCCAGACACCCCAGTTGGTGCCGGAGTTGGCCCAGGTGCATTGGCTACCGGCGCCGGAGCCCCAGATGTTGTTGTAGAGCGTGTAGCCGTTCAGGTTCGTGCTGCCCCACTGGTCGCAGGTGTTCCAGACGGCGGCCGAGGCGGGGGCGGAGGCGAGTCCGACGGTCGCGCCGAGGGCCATCGCCGGGGCCAGCACCGCCATGGTTATCTTGCGCAGTGCGCTCTTTGCCATGGTGTCCCTTTCCATGGGTGGGGGGAAATGCGGGGGGATTACCACGCCCCCAACGCGAGGACGTGGTCTTCTCCGGCGACGAGGTCGAGCGGCTGTGTGTCGCCGTCGTCGCCGGATGAAGTCCGGATTTCGACGCGGACGGTGCGGGACGGCCTCACGACCGCCGTCGCCCCGTCGCGCGTCCAGCTCAGATCGACCTCCGCGCCGAACCGCGTGCGTACGCCCCGGAGGCGGCCCTCCGGGAGGGTGGGGGGCAGCGCGGGCAGCAGGACCAGGCGGTCCGGGGTCGACTGCACGAGCATCTCGATCAGTACGGCGGGCAGGGTGTGCGCGGCGTCCGCGTTGTAGACGCTGCGGTTCGGGTAGTGGGAGCTCATCAGGGAGGCGTGGAAGAAGTCGCCGCCCAGGACCTGGTCGAGGGCTTGGGCGACCCGGTCGGCGTCCCGGAGGCGGGCCGCGATCAGGGCGTGGTGGAGGTGGCCGTGCGCGGAGTCGTTCTCGGCGCCCCGCAGTTCGAGGGCGCGGTGGGCGGCCGCCGCGAGGTGGGGGGTGTCGTACGGGGTGATCTCGTCGAGCGGCCAGACGCCGTAGAGGTGGCTGAGGTGACGGTGGTCGTAGGTGTCCGCCAGGCCGGGCCAGGCCCATTCGGCGAGGGCGCCGTCCTCGTTGATCCGGTGCGGGGGGAGGCGGTCGGCGAGGGCGCGCCAGCGGCCGGCGTCCGGGGTGTCCGGGTGGTACTGGGCGGCCGTGAGCAGGGCGTGCCGGGCCGCGGAGAGGTCCATGGCGGCGTTGATCGTGCCCCAGCTCGCGTTGGCCGGGCGGTTCTCGGGTGAGTAGGAGGGGACGACGACGAGATGCCCGTCGTCGTCGGTCCGGGTGAGGAAGTCCTCGTAGAACCTGGCCAGTTCGGCGAGGACGGCGGCGGTGCGCGGGTCGCGGTCGCCGCGTGTCTCGTCGTGGTCGACGAGGGGCTTGAGCAGCCAGTCGGTACCGGCGGTCCACAGGTGAAGGGGGTACTCGCGGTTGAAGTGGTAGAGGTGCCCGGACTCGCCGTCGGTGTGGGCGGGGGCCACGACGCCACGGGTGCCGAAGATCGCGCGGGCGTTGTCACGCCAGTGGGCCACCTGGCCGTGGATCAGGGTGGCGTGGGCCTCCGTGACCTCCGGGAGCGCGGCTGCGGCGGCCGATGCGGTCTGGAGGTTGAGGTTGGCGTCGGTGGTGAAGGCGCCCGACCACGCCGTGTCCCAGTCGCCGGTCCACAGGCCGGTCAGGCGGGGCGGGAGCATGCCGGAGGCGGAGAGGAGGTGGTAGCGGCCCGCTGCGAAGAGGCGTTCCAGGAGGGCCGGACTCTTGGTGCGGCTGACCAACTCCGACCCGGGCAGAGCGCGTTCGGCGGGGTTCGCGCACAGGTCGAGGGTCACGCGTTCGTAGGCGGCGCGGTGGAGCAGGGTGTGGCGGTCGAGGAGGTGGGCGAACGCGCCGGACTCGGTGAGCAGGTCGTGCAGGGCTTCGACGTGGGTCGCCGTGTCCAGTTCGCCGATGTGTCGCACGACCCGGGTCAGGAGGAGGACGGATGCGGCTCCGGTGACGCGTGCGCCCGGCGGGACGAGCGCGGTACGGCCGCCCGTCGGCACGACCAGGGTCATGCCGGTGTAGGCACGGTCGCTGTCGGGGTAGCGGACGCGGAGGGTGAGGAGGGCCCCCTCGGAGGCGCGGACGATGCTCTGGCCGACCATGAGTGCGGCGGGGGCGCCCGGGAGCCGGTGGTCGAGGGTGACGACGAGGTCGGCCGCCTCGACCTGCTGGACGACCACGTCGTCCGCGCGGGAGACGAAGACCCGGCTGCTCCAGTCCGTGCACTGCGCGTGCGTGATGCCGGTGGCGAAGTCGACGGACCGGCGGTAGCCGGAGGTGTCGGCGGCCGGGCGGCGCAGTCGTATCTGGAAGGCGGGATGGAAGGGCTGCACCCACTGCAGCTCCCGCCCGTCGGTGAAGCGCTCGGCCGCTGTCACGTCTCCGGCGAGCAACTTGTCCTGGAGGGACGGGAGTTCGGCGGCGAGCGCGGGCGGACGAGCGTGTTCGCCGCCGTTGGGGCGGACCAGGGTGTGGTGGTTCACAATCACCCGGTCGTCGTTCGGATCACCGAACACCATGACGCCGTGCCGGCCGTTCCCGCTCAGGAACGCGTCCTCCCAGCGGCCGGCGGGGGCGGGTTCCCAGGTGCCGTGCACGGGGGCGGTCGGCTCGGACGCCGGGGATACGGGGCTGGGACTGCCGGGGCTCGTAGGGCTCATGGCGCCAACTCCAGCACGGCAACCCCGTACCGGCCCAATTCCATGGTGTCGGTGACGTCCGCGCCGGTCAGCAGGTCGCGGTGGCGGCCCGGCACCGGCACGGTGACGCCGTCGCGCCCATGGTTGAGCAGGAACAGCAGCCCGCCCCGCCGTACGGCCTCCACCCCGGCCGGGAGCCCCGCGAGGGTCGGCCGTACGCCTGCTTCAGCGGCGATGTCGACGAGGAGCGTGCGCAACACGTGCGGCTCGGGGAGGGTCGAGACGTACCAGGCGCGGCCCTTGCGCAGGACGGCCGGGAGTCCGTCCAACTCGCCGCCCTTGTAAGGGATGACGGCCTCCACGTCGTCCGCCGCCTCGATCTCCTCGGACCACAGGGTCCCGTGGAAGCCCTCGACGTCGGCCTTCTCGCCCGCGTCGAGCGGCCACCACTCGTGCAGCACGCGGATGCCGAACAGCTCGCGCAGCCGTACGTCCATCCCACCGGGACGCACACGGTCGTCCTCGTCGGCGATACCGGTCTGGAAGCCGGCGACGAGGGTGCCGCCTGCGTTGACGTACGCGACGAGGTTGCCGATCGCGGCGTCCGTCATCAGGTACAGCTGCGGGACGACGACCAGCTTGTAGGCGGACAGGTCGTGCTCGGGGTGGGCGAAGTCGACGGTGGTGTTCGCCTCCCACAGGGCGCGGTGCCAGGCGCGGACGACCTGCGGATGGTCGGCCTCGGAGGACAGCCGCCCGTCCTGCTGGCTCGCCCACCAGGCGTTCCAGTCGAGGAGTAGGGCGACCTCGGCGGCCTCGACCCGGCTGTCGGCCACCTTCTCGCTCAACTGCGCGAGTTCGCCGCCGATCCGCTTGACCTCCTGGAAGGTACGGCCGTGCTCCCCGGCATGGCTGACCATCCCGGAGTGGAACTTCTCCGAGCCCTGCCGGGACTGCCGCCACTGGAAGTAGCAGACGGCGTCGGCGCCGCGGGCGACGGCCTGGAGGGACCACAGGCGGTTGAGGCCGGCCGGTTTGGGGTGGTTGACCCCGCGCCAGTTGACCGGTCCGGCGGCCTGCTCCATGACCATCCAGGGTCCGCCGCGGGCCTGCGAGCGGGTCATGTCATGGACCAGCGCGCCGGACTGCCCGCCGAACGGATCCCTCGGGTCCGGATAGACGTCGATCGACACGACGTCCTCCTGCTCGGCCCAGGTCCAGGCGTCCAGGCCCTGCCACACCGCCATGAAGTTGGTGGTCACCGGGATGTGCGGGGTGTGCCGGGCGACGATGTCCCGTTCGGCGAGGTAGCACTCCAGCAGCGCGTCGGACGTGAACCGCTTGAAGTCCAGCACCTGCGTGGGGTTCTTCATGTAGTGCGCCCGGCGCGGCGGCAGGACCTCATACCAGTCGCCGTAGCCCTGGCTCCAGAAGGCGGTCCCCCAGGCCTCGTTGAGCGCGTCGAGCGTGCCGTACCTGTTCTGCAGCCAGCGGCGGAAGGCGGCCTCGGCCTCGTCGCCCCAGTCATAGGTGCAGTACTCGTTGTTGATGTGCCACATCCGCAGGGCCGGGTGGCTGCCGTAGCGGGCGGCGAGGTCCTCGGTGATGGCGGCGGCGTAGCGGCGGTAGGTGGCGCTGGAGTGGGAGAAGTGCTGGCGGGAGCCCCACCACTCGGTGCGCCCGTCCTCGTCGCGCGGCAGTGTCTCGGGGTGCAGGCGCCCCATCCACGGCGGCGGCGAGGAGGTGGGCGTGGCGAGGACGACGCCGATGCCGCCTGCGTGCATCAGGTCCATCAGCCGGTCCAGCCAGCCGAAGTTCCGCTCCCCCGGCCGGGGTTCGAGCTTCGCCCAGGAGAAGACGCCGAGGGTGACCGAGTTGATCCCGGCCTCCTTCATCAGGCGGACGTCCTCGTGCCAGGTCTCCTCGGGCCACTGCTCCGGGTTGTAGTCGCCGCCGAAGAGGAGGCGGCCGCGGGTGGCGTCGGCGAGGGTCGGTCGTTGCGATTCGGGCATCACACCGGGTCTCCGTACTGGACGCCGCGTCCGTTGGTGGCGAGGTAGACGCGGCCGTGGATGCGCGGGTCGCCGATGACGGCCGTGCCGATCCAGCCCCACTGGTGCCGGTCGTCGTTGATCCGCACCCAGGTTCTGGCCCCGTCGTCGGAGCGGTGGACGCCGGTGACGGCCCCGATCGTGCCCACCTGGTAGATCGCGGGGTAGTCGGCGCCGTCCGCGGCCCTGCCGAAACCGAGACACTCCGAGGCCCCGACGCCGGCGATCTTCGAGAAGCTCTCGCCGCCGTCGGTGGACCGGTGCAGGCCCTCCCCTTTGGCGCTCAGCCACAGGTCGCCGGATCTGCCCGGCGCCGTGACCAGCTTGAACTGGCTGTCGCCGGAGGGCAGTCCGGTCGCACGGGCGGTGAAGGTACGGCCACTGTCAGTGCTGGCGAGTAGCGTTCCTGTGTCGGTGTCGTACGCGTAGAAGAGCGTCGGGTCGGCCGGGTCGGCGACCGGCGTGGCGCCCTTCGGGAAGGAGGTGACCTCGGACCAGGTGGCGCCGTTGTCCGCGGAGCGGTAGGCGGGGTACTTCGTGCCGTCCCAGTGCACGAACACCCAGAGCAGCACGCTGCCGTCGGCGTTGGTGGCGATCGGCCCGGGCGCGTCCTTGGCGAGGGAGGGCTGAGCCTTGAAGGGCGCCCAGGTCTGCCCGCCGTCGTTCGAGTAGGCGCCGTTGCCGTTGTCGCCCCAGCCGGTACGGACGACGTACGCCGGCTTGGCCGCGGCCTGGGCGAGCCCCGCAGCCGACCCGAAGACGGGGTTCGACGCCATGCCGCGCGAGGGCGATGCCGTGAGCGACTCGTGGTACATCACACCGATGTCCCCGTTCCCGCTGATCAGATGCGCCTCCCCGACCGGGGGCGAGATCAGCATGCGCACGGACGTCTCCTCCAGGCCGCGGATCTGCGGGGCCCAGTTCCTCAGGTCCCGGGTGCCGTAGAGGGTGGCGCCGGTGCCGTAGACGATGTGCCGCGAGTCGTACGGGTCGAGGGCGAGGGCCTGGATCCACCAGCCGAACTTCGGCTTGTCCTGGCCCCACTTGAGGTAGGGGGTCTCGGAGACGTCGAGGACGGCCGTGTCCTTCAGGGACGTCCAGGTGCGGCCGCCGTCGGTCGTCCGGTACAGGGTGTCGATCTCCGCCCACCGGTTGTTGGTGGAGACGACGACGGTGCCGGGCCGGCGGGCGTCGACGGCGACACCCCCGTACCCGAAGGCGTCGGCGGATCCGTCGGCTGCGGTCCCGCCCGGCTTGACCGGCGTGACCTCGGTCCACTTGCCGTTGAGGGTGCAGAGCTTGTGCACGCTGCCGTCGGACTGGCCGTTGGGGCCGGGCGCGTTGGCGTAGGTCACGTACAGCTCGCGGGTGTACCGGTCGTACGCGGCCCGGATCGGGACCTTGGCGGCGGTGCCGGAGGGCTGGCCGGGGACGGCTTCCCAGGTGGTGCCGTCGGCGGTGCGGTAGAGGTTCTTGGCACTGGCCGTGCCGTCACCGTCGCCCCAGCCGGCGTAGAGGATGCGCCCGGCGGCGACGAGGAAGGTGACGCCCTGCCCGGTGGCGCTCGGGGAACCCGGGAATCCGGTCACGGCTGCCCAAGTCGCGCCCCGGTCGGTCGACTTGAGCAGCCCGTCGTGCCGGGTTCCCAGCCACAGAGTGTTGCTGTCCCGCGGATCGACGAGCAGCCGCTCACCCGTACCCCGGCCGTCCTCGTTGGCGCCGAGCTTGACGCCGAGGTCGGCGCGGGTCCAGGTGGCGCCGCGGTCGTCGGACCGCAGGATCGCCCCGTTGCCGGCCCAGGACTGGGTGTAGGTGCCCAGGGCGAGGTAGACGCGGTCGGGGTGGGTGGGGTCGACGGCGATGGCCTCGACACCGGTGAGGTTCCAGTCGTCCGCACCGAGGTGGTCGGTCAGCGGGACCCAGCGGGCGGTGCGGTCGTCCCAGCGGTAGGCGCCACCGATGTCGGTACGGGCGTAGGCGAGGCCGCGCACGGCGGGGTGGAAGAGAACGCCGGTGATGAAACCGGTGCCGCCGATGACGGCGTTGCGCCAGCGGTAGGCCGGCGCGGCGGTGGCGGCCGGTGCCATGGCCAGTGCCCGCCCGGGGAGGCACGGGACGGCGGTGAGCGCGGCGGTCGCCGAGGTACCGGCGAGAACGGCACGTCGGCTCGGAGCGGACGCGGGCATGACATACCTCGTTCCGTGCGGTGGGGAGAAAGCGGTGGGGAGAAAGGGGAAGCTTGGGCCCGCCGCGGCCGACCGCTGATGGCGGCAGGTCGGCCGCGGCGGAGTCGGAATGTGCGGCTCAGCCCTTGATGGCGCCGGTGAGCATGCCCTTCTTGAAATGCTTCTGGACGAAGGGCGACAGCACGGCCACGGGCAGCAGGGCCATCACCATGACCGCCATCTGGATGGCCAGCCCGGACAGCTGACCGGTCTTGATGGCCTGGCCCAGGCCGACCGGCGCTTCCTGCTTCTGCACGAGCTGGATCATGACGTTCTGCAACGGCATCATGTCCTGCTGGTTCAGATACAGGGACGCGTTGAACCAGGCACTCCAGTACCCGACGGCGTAGAACAGCGTGATCACCGCGAGGACGGCCCGCGACAGCGGCATGACGATCTGCCAGAGGATCCGCAGGTCCCCGGCGCCGTCGATGCGTGCGCTGTCGATGAGTTCCTGCGAGATCCCCATGAAGAAGCCGCGCAGCACCAGGATGTTGAAGACGCTGATCGCGCTCGGCAGGATCAGCGCGAGATAGGTGTCCGTCAGGCCGAAGGACTGCACCAGAAGATAGGTGGGGATGAGGCCGGCGCTGAAGAACATGGTCGCCAGCAGTGTCATCAGGATCCAGCGGTGGCCGAGCGAACCGCTGCGGGACAGACCGTAGGCACAGAGGACCGACACCGTCATCGAGAACAGCGTGCCGACCAGGGTGACGAGGATGCTGACGATCGTGGCGCGGGTGACCTGGCCTCCGCTGAGCAGCTCCTCGTAGGCGATGAAGGTGATGCCCTTGGGCACCATCACCAGGCCGCCCGCCTCGTCGATCGTCTTGCGCGAGGACAGGCTGGTGACGACGACGATCCACAGCGGGAAGAGGATCGCCAGGCAGGCGAAAGTCAGGGCGATGCCCTTGCCCGCTAGGCCGGCCTTGGACGGCTCCTCCTCCCACGCCGGGCGCTCGGGTGCGGCCCACCGGCGGGGCTTGTTCGCCGGTTTGTCGATGACGGCGGTCACTTCTTGTACACCCCCTGCTCACCCATGAGATGGGCCACCTTGTTCGCGGCGAGGACCAGGCCGATGCTGACCACGCCCTTGACGAGACCGGCGGCGGCCGCGTAGCCGAAGTCCTGGTTGCGCACGCCGTTCCACCACACGAAGGTGTCGAGCACCTCCCCCGCGCCCGGTCCGACGCCGTCACGTTGCAGCAGGATCTGTTCGAAGCCGACGGTCAGGGCGTCGCCGACGCGCAGCACGAGGAGGAGGGCGATCACCGGGCGCAGGGCGGGAAGCGTGACGTGCCACATACGGCGCCAGCGTCCGGCGCCGTCCATCGCGGCGGCCTCGTACAGGTCGGGGCTGACCGACGCCAGGGCGGCGAGGAAGATGATGATCCCCCACCCGGCGTCCTTCCACACGCTCTGCGCGGTGAGCAGGAAGGGGAAGGTGTCCGGGTTGGTCATGATATCCAGGCCGTCGTACCCGTTCTGCCTGAGCAGCTGGGAGAGCATCCCCGCGCCGCCGAACATCTGCTGGAAGACAGCGATGACCAGCACCCAGGAGAAGAAGTGCGGGAGGTAGAGAACGGCCTGCGCGAACGCGCGCACCCGGGGCCGGACCACGCTGTTGATGAGCAGCGCGAGCAGGATCGGGATCGGGAAGAACAGCAGGAGCTGGACGAAGAACAGCACGAGCGTGTTCTCGACGGCGTTCCAGAAAGCGGAGTCCTCGAAGATCCGCTGGAAGTTCTCCATGCCCACGAAGGGGCTGTTGAGCATGGAGACGATGCCGTTGTCGCTGATGTAGGGGTCGTAGTCCTGGAAGGCGACGATGTTGCCGAGGATCGGCAGGTAGTTGAAGACCAGGAGGAGCAGGACGGCCGGCAGCGTCATGAGGAGCAGCACGCGGTCGCGTCTGAACCTGAGCCGCAGGCTCAGCTTGCCCGAGCCTCGTTTCTCCCGGGGGCCGGTGGCGCCGTCGGACGCCACCGTGGTCTTCACCGGTGTGCTGGCCTCGGCCTTGCTCCGAGGCACCGTGCTGTGGGACACAGCCGTTCTCCTTGCCTCAGAGTCTCGTCAGCTCGCCGCCGGACCGTTCTCGTCGAGAAGCTTCTTGTACCAGTCGCGCAGCTTGTCGCCGCCCTTGCTCTTCCAGTCGGAGACGGCCTGCTGCATGTCGCTGATCTTCTTGTGCCCGCGGATGATGTCGTCCTCGAGCTGCTCGAAGTCGTTGGCGAGGTTGGTGTAGCGGGAGGGCTCGGTGATCTGCAGGCCCCAGAAGGACGACTTCTTGGTGAAGGCGCCCATGCGCTGCTGCCACTCGACCATGCCCTGGGTGTATTCCGGGAGGTCGGGGTAGGCGAGGGTCGCGGCAGGGCTCGCGACCATGACGTAGGCGTTGATGACCTCGTTGTTGCCCCTGTCGTTCTTGACGGGGACGCCGTCCTTGAGCGTGTAGTGGGTGCCCTCGACCCCGTAGTGGGTCATCATCCACTCCTTGGTGCCGTACGGCGCCGCGGTGACGTTGGCGACCGCCAGCGCGTCGCGGATGACGGACTCGGAGGCCTTCTTGTTGACGAAGGCGAAGATGTTGGCCGGGTTCACGGCGTACAGCGTCGGGTCACCGCCGTCGTGGCCCCAGATGTCCATGCCCCAGACCTTGACGTCGGGGTTCTGGGCCCTCAAGGAGGCCTGCTGCGCGTGCCAGTTGGAGATGTCGTTGTTCCAGATCAGGAACTCGCCGGCGGCGAACTTGGGGGCCGGGTCGGCGATCTGGCTCTTGCCCAGCTTGAAGTTGGGGTGGACGACTCCGGCGGCGAACAGCTTGCGCGTCCACTCGATGGCTTCCAGGTACTGCGGGGTCTCGATGCGGTTGATCAGCTTGCCGTCGACCATGTTCCACCAGAGCGGCTTCTCACCGCCCCCGAGCACGCCGAAGTTGCTGAACGCGGTCCACTTCATGTCGCCGCAGGCCCACCGCTTGGCCCTGGGGTTGGTGATCTCCTTGCACAGGGCCATGAACTCGTCGGCGGACCGCGGGATTTCGTAGCCCTCCTTGTCGAAGATGTCCTGGCGGTAGAGCGGCACGATGTTCCCGACGTACCCGGCGGGCATCGGCAGGCCCATCAGCTTGCCGCCGAAGATGGAGCGCTGCCAGGCATCGCTGGGGATCGCCGCGAGGTTGGGATACTCCTTGACCTTGTCCCCGGACAGGTACGGGCCCAGGTCGGCGAACTTGCTGATGATGGCGCTGGGTATCTTGCCCATCATGTTCCAGCCGGGGACGACCACCACGTCCGGGACTTCGCTGGAGGCGAGGACCGCGCCGAGCTTCTGGTCGTAGGTGTTGCCGTCCTGGTTCCGCCACTGGACGTCGACGCCGATCAGGTCGTTCATCGACGTGTAGTAGGGGTTGTTCTGCCTGGGCGGCGAGCCCCAGAACGGCGACATGATGGTGACCTTGCCGCCCTTGCCGAGCTTCTTCGGCACCGACGTCTTGAGGGTGGCGATGTCGAGCTTGCTGGTGAAGCCCATCGCGGAGCCGTTCTTGGACGGGATGTCCGGCTGCACGATGTTGCTGGCCACATAGGCCGGCAGGATCTTCTTGGCGTTCTTGCCCGACGTGGTCCCCTCGCGCGACCCGCCGTCCGAACCGCCGCAGGCGGAGAGCAGCGGCATCCCTCCCGCCACCGCTGCGGTGGCGACCGCCGTGGAGGCGAGGAAGCTTCTCCGGCTGGGTCCGGAGGAGGCGGAGGCGGCGTTCGGCGTCATTGCGTCAACCCTTCATGGCGCACCTGGACACCCGGCGGGGGCCGTCGGCTGCGGTGTCTGAGTGGAACTGGCTGAGCTGAAGCGCTCCTCCGACCACTGCGGCGAGATGCGTAGTCGAAGCGCTTCGATGTTGCTGTGAGGTTAAGTGAACCCTCATGGGTGCACAAGGGTCGCTTCCAAGAATCCTCCGACGTGTAAGAAGGGACCTCTTCTTATGCACCGCTTGAAGTAACGGTGTCGATCTCTTGACACTCGCCCTTGAGTCGAATGAGCATCGAAGCGCTTCGAAAGCACCAAGCCGATCCATCGCAAGGGGATCCCCACGTGACCGCACACACGCCGCCCACGCTGCCGTTCCGCGATCCGCAGCTGCCGTTCGCGAAGCGCATCGACGACCTTCTGTCGCGGCTCACCCTCGACGAAAAGATCGGATTCCTGCACCAGTTCACGCCCGCCGTCGAGCGACTGGGCGTCGCCGGGTTCCGCACCGGGCAGGAGGCGCTGCACGGGGTGGCCTGGATGGGTCCGGCCACCGTCTTCCCCCAGGCGGTCGGCCTCGGCGCGACCTGGAACACGGATCTCGTACGACGTGTCGGCGAGGCTGTCTCCAAGGAGACCCGCGCGATGCGCGCCCGGGACGACCGCGTGGGCCTGAACGTCTGGTCCCCCACCGTCAACCTCCTGCGCCACCCCCTGTGGGGCCGCAACGAGGAGGGCTACTCCGAGGACCCGAAGCTCACCTCGGCCATCGCCACCGCGTACACCCGTGGCCTGCGGGGCGACCACCCGACGTACTGGCGTACCGCGCCCGTCCTGAAGCACTGGCTGGCGCACAACAACGAGACCGGCCGCGACGTCACGTCCTCCTCGGTGCGCCCGCGCGTGCTGCACGAGTACGACCTGCGCGCGTTCCGCGAGACGGTCGAGGCGGGCGCGACGGCCGGGGTGATGCCGGCGTACAACCTGGTCAACGGCCGCCCCAACCACGTCTCCCCGTATCTGCGCGAGCACCTGCGCACCTGGACCGACGAGGACCTCCTCGTCTGCTCGGACGCGGGCGCGCCGTCCAACCTGGTCGACTCCGAGCACTACTTCGACACCCACGAGGAGGCGACGGCCGCCGCGCTGCTGGCCGGCGTCGACAGCTTCACCGACCACGGCACCGACAGCTCGAAGATCACCGCACGGGTGCGCGGCGCCCTCGACAAGGGTCTGCTGACCGAGGCGGACATCGACACGGCGGTCCGCCGCCAGCTCTCGGTCCGCTTCCGGCTCGGCGAGTTCGACCCGGAGTACGACCCGCACGCGCTGACCAGGGACTTCGACACCCCGGCCCACCGCGCCCTCGCCCAGGAGGCGGCGGAGCAGTCGGTCGTCCTGCTCAAGAACAGCGGTGGCCTGCTGCCGCTCGCCCCGGACACCCGGCTCGCGGTGGTCGGGCTGCTCGCCGACGAGTGCAAGCTCGACTGGTACAGCGGCACGCTCATCCACCGCTCGACCCCGCTGGAGGGCGTGTACGAGCGGTTCGGCGCGGAGCGTGTGGAGTTCGCGGAGGGCGTGGACCGCGTCCTGCTGAAGACCTCGGCCGGAGCCTTCCTGCACGTCCCCGAGGCCGACGCCGCCGACGAGGTGCGCGGCGCCGAGGGCGCCCTCGACCCGGCCCTGCTCGCCGGCCGTACGGACCTGCCGCCGCTCACCACCGACCCGGCCGGCACCGAACTCGCCCTTGTCGACTGGGGCGAGGGCGTGCTGACCCTGCGTGCCCCCGACGGCCGCTACCTCTCGGTCGCCGAGGACGGCCGCGTCCGCGCCTCCGCCGACCAGCCCGGAGGCTGGGTCGTCCAGGAGACATTCCGCCTGGAACCGCACGAGAACGGACACCTCCTCCGGCACATCGGTACGGGTCGCCACGTCTCAGTCGCCGCCGACGGCGTCAGGGTTGCCGAAGCGAATCCGGAAATCTTCGAGCTCGTCGTCGTCGAACGGGGCGAGGACGCAGTAACGCGGATCACCTCGCGGGCCGACGCGGTCCTGGTGGTCGCGGGCAACGACCCGCACATCAACGGCCGCGAGACCGAGGACCGTACGACACTCGCCCTCCCCGCCCACCAGGAGCGCCTGCTGCGCGCCGCCCGCGCGGCCAACCCGAACACGGTGCTGGCGCTGGTGTCGGCGTACCCGTACGCCGTCGACCACGCGTCCCTGCCGGCGATGCTGTGGACGTCCCACGGCGGCCAGGCGGCCGGCACCGCCCTGGCCCGCGTCCTGGCCGGCGACGTCTCCCCCGCCGGCCGCCTCCCGCAGACCTGGTACGCCGACGACGCCGAGCTGCCCGACCTCCTCGACTACGACGTGATCGGGGCCCGCCAGACGTACCTGTACTTCGAGGGCACCCCCCTGTTCCCGTTCGGCCACGGCCTGTCGTACGCGACCTTCTCCTACGCCGACCTGGACACCGGCGTGACGGACGAGGCACTGCACGTCTCCTTCACGGTCACCAACACCGGCGACGTGACGGCCGACGAGGTCGCGCAGCTCTACACGCGCGCCGTGGACCCGACGGTGCCGCGCCCGCGCCGCGAGCTGGTGGCACACGACCGGGTGCGCCTGGAACCCGGCGAGCGGCGGGAGCTGAGCTTCGAAGTCCCGTTGCGCACCTTCGACTTCTGGGACGTGACGCGGGGCGGATGGCGCCGCGAGCCGGGCCCGTACGAGCTGCTGGCCGGTGCCTCCAGTGAGGACATCCGGCTGCGGACGACCGTGCTCCTGGACGGCGAGGCACCGGCACCCCGCCCGGTCCTCCAACGCGGTCTGAGCGCGGCCGACTTCGACGAGCAGAGCGGCGTCGCGATCGTCGACCGCACGAAGACGTCGGGCGACGCGGTGACGGCCGCGCAGGGCAGGTCGGGAGAACTGGTCTACCGTGACTGCGACTTCGGGGACGGCGTCGCGGAGATGACGGCGAGCATCTCCGGCGACGGCGTGGTCGAGATCTCGCTGGACGGCGGCCCGGCGCTCGCCGTACTGACGTCCAAGGCGGCGGACGCGAGCCCGTACGACTACTCGACGCTGAGCGCCGAGATCATCGCCGAGGGCGTCCGCGACGTCCACATCAGGCTGCGCGGCCCACTGCGGCTCGCGCATGTCGGCTTCTCCGGTTGAGGGTCCGGACGAGGCCGACACAGAGAAGGGGCCCGGCACCGGAAGGCATCGGTGCCGGACCCCTTCGGGGATCCTATCTGAAAATGGTTCCCATTAGCCAGAGGTGATGCGGGCTCGCTCAGAGGGCGAGGCCGGTGAGGACCATCACCCGCTCGTAGGTGTAGTCGTCCATCGCGAACCTCACGCCCTCGCGGCCGACGCCGGACTGCTTGGCACCGCCGTACGGCATCTGGTCGGCGCGGTAGGAGGGAACGTCGCCGATGACGACACCGCCGACCTCCAGCGCCCGGTGGGCCCGGAAGGCGGTCTGCAGGTCACGGGTGAACACCCCTGCCTGGAGGCCGTACTTGGAGTCGTTGACGGCGGCGAAGGCGGCGGCCTCCCCGTCGACCTTCTGCACGGTGAGGACGGGTCCGAAGACCTCCTCGCAGGCAAGGGTGACGTCGGACGGTACGTCGGTGAGGACGGTCGGCGCGTAGGATGCGCCGTCGCGCTTGCCGCCGGTGAGGAGGGCGGCCCCGGCGGCCACGGCCTCGTCCACCCAGGTCTCGACGCGCTTGGCGGCGTCCTCGCTGACCAGTGGCCCGACGTCGGTGGCGTCGTCGCTCGGGTCACCGGTGACCTGCGCCTCGACGGCGGCGACGATACGCGGCAGGAGGCGGTCGTGCACGGACGCGTCCGCGATCACTCGTTGTACGGAGATGCAGGACTGGCCGCCCTGGTAGTTGGAGAAGGTGGCGATGCGGCCGGCGGCCCAGTCGAGGTCCTCGTCGGAGGCGAAGTCGCCGAGCACGACCGCCGCGCCGTTGCCGCCCAGCTCCAGGGTGCAGTGCTTGCGCGGCACCGAGTCCATGATCGCGTAGCCGACCGTCTCGGAGCCGGTGAAGGAGATCACGGGCAGGCGCGGGTCCTGGACGAGCGCGGGCATCCGGTCGTTGGGGACCGGGAGGATGCTCCAGGAGCCGGCGGGCAGCTCGGTCTCGGCGAGCAGCTCACCGATGACCAGCCCGGACAGCGGGGTGGCCGGGGCGGGCTTGAGGATGATCGGCGCGCCGGCGGCGATGGCCGGGGCGATCTTGTGGGCGCACAGGTTCAGCGGGAAGTTGAACGGTGCGATGCCGAGCACGACGCCCTTGGGGAAGCGCCGGGTGAAGGCGAGCCGGCCCTGACCGCCGAGGTCGGTGTCCAGCCGCTGGGCATCTCCCCCGTTGAACCGCCGGGCCTCCTCGGCCGCGAACCGGAACACGGACACGGCACGGCCGACCTCGCCGCGGGCCCACTTGACGGGCTTGCCGTTCTCGGCGGAGATCAGCTGGGCGATCTCCTCGGTCCGCTCGGCGAGCCGCCTGCTGACGTGGTCGAGGGCGGCGGCGCGCACATGGGCCGGGGTCGCGGCGAACTCGTCCCGGACGGCGTACGCGGCGGCCACGGCCTCCTCGATCTGCGCGTCCGTCGGCACGCTCACCTTGCCGACGACCCGCCCGTCCCACGGGGAGGTGACATCGAAGCTGTCCTCGCCGCTGACCTGGCGGCCGGCGAGCCAGAAGGCGTGGGTGGAAGTCATAGTGGAGTCCCGGCCCTTCCGCGTTGGGGGTGTCCTGGTGTGTCGTGGTCCACGGTAGGGGTGCGGGGGCACAGGGGCGTTTGTCCGGGGTGTAGTGGTGAGGGCCGAGGGCGCACCGATTTGGCGGAGTACCGCGAGGACTAGCGCCGTTCGGCAGGAGCGTTCCTGCGCAGGAACAGCCACAGCAGGGCGAGCAGCACCGCGCACAGGGACCAACTGGCCAGTACGTCCAGTGGCCAGTGGTAGCCGCGCCGGACCAGTCCGAAGCCGACGCCGAGGTTGAGGACAGCGCAGGTGGCGAGGAGGGCTCGGCGGGCGAGTACGGAGGTCAGCCACGGGAGGAGCAGCATCGTCGCGGCCCCGTAGGCGACGGCGGCGGTGGCCGTGTGGCCGGACGGGTAGTAGCCGGTGCCGGGTGGCACGACCGGGGTGCCGGGGCGGTCCGTCAGTTCCTTGAGGGGGACTATCAGGGCCGGGACCAGAGCCATGAGGGCGGCGGCCGCGGCGGCCGGCCACCACCAGTGGTCTGTACCGGCACGGCGGCGGGCCCGCCAGGTGACGTACGCCAGGACCGCGCCCAGCACCGGCACCGCGACCTGCACATTGCCCAGGTCCGCGAGGAGTTCGGAGAGGCGGTCCGGGTGGATCAGGACCCGGCTGGCCGCCTCGTCGAGGTCGGCCAGCGGGCCGTCGGCCACCACCTGCCAGGTGATGAGCGCGAAGAGAAGGGCCGGAAGCCCGAGAAGGAGAGAGAGGGAGGTCGGCCGCCCCGGAACAGGGGGGGTGGTTCCGAGGCGGCCGTCCGGATCGGATGGTCGCGCGCCCCGGGGGGTTTGGGGCGGGCGACTGTCCGATCGGTGAGGAGATCCGGAGCCGGAAGCCCCGGTTGTGTGCGCGAGGGCACGACCAGGTCGAAGCTGGGGAGGCCTCGGCCTGATGTCACCCAGAGTCCCCTCTGGGCGGGGTGTATCTCTCATCTGGTTAGAACCTACGACAGGGCGACGGCGTAAGACAGGCGGAATCGCGTCCTGCCATCCACCTCGCACACCTTCTTCACACGCTCTGACGGTAGCCGCCCCAGCCCCGGAACCGCGAGCGGTGTCAGGGCTGGGGCGGATGGGGTTCCCGGAGCGGGGACCTGTCGCTCACCAGTGGTTTTGCAGTGACCTCAGATGCGGGCGAATGCCTGCTCGATGATGTCGAGGCCCTCGCCCAGGAGCTCGTCGCCGATCACCAGCGGGGGCAGGAAGCGCAGCACGTTGCCGTAGGTGCCACAGGTCAGGACCAGCAGGCCCTCCTGGTGGCAGGCCTTGGCGAGCGCGGCGGTCGCCTCCGGGTTCGGCTCCTTCGTCGCCCGGTCCTTGACCAGCTCGATCGCGATCATGGCGCCACGGCCACGCACGTCGCCGATGATGTCGAACTTCTCGGCCATTGCGGTGAGGCGGGCCTTCATGGTGGCCTCGATCTGCTTCGCCCTGGCGTTGAGGTCCAGCTCCTTCATCGTCTCGATGGAGCCGAGCGCACCGGCACACGCGACCGGGTTGCCGCCGTAGGTGCCGCCCAGGCCGCCCGCGTGCGCGGCGTCCATGATCTCGGCGCGGCCGGTCACGGCGGCGAGCGGGAGACCGCCGGCGATGCCCTTCGCGGTCGTGATCAGGTCCGGGACGATGCCCTCGTCCTCGCACGCGAACCACTGACCGGTACGGCAGAACCCGGACTGGATCTCGTCGGCGACGAAGACGATGCCGTTGTCGGCGGCGAACTGACGGACCGCCGGCAGGAAGCCCTTGGCCGGCTCGATGAAGCCGCCCTCGCCGAGCACCGGCTCGATGATGATCGCGGCGACGTTCTCCGGGCCGACCTGCTTGGTGATCTGGTCGATGGCCTGCGCGGCGGCCTCGGGACCGGCGTTCTCCGGACCGGTCGGCCAGCGGTAGCCGTAGGCGACCGGCACGCGGTAGACCTCGGGCGCGAACGGGCCGAAGCCGTGCTTGTACGGCATGTTCTTCGCGGTCAGCGCCATCGTGAGGTTGGTGCGGCCGTGGTAGCCGTGGTCGAAGACGACGACGGCCTGGCGCTTGGTGTACGCACGGGCGATCTTGACGGCGTTCTCGACGGCCTCGGCACCGGAGTTGAACAGCGCCGACTTCTTGGCGTGGTCACCCGGCGTCAGCTCGGCCAGGGCCTCGGCGACGGCGACGTAGCCCTCGTACGGCGTGACCATGAAACAGGTGTGGGTGAAGTCGGCGAGCTGCGCGGTGGCCCGGCGTACGACGGCCTCGGCGGACGCGCCGACGGAGGTCACGGCGATGCCGGAGCCGAAGTCGATGAGGCGGTTGCCGTCGACGTCCTCGATGATGCCGCCGCCCGCACGCGCGGTGAACACGGGCAGCACGGAGCCCACGCCCTGCGCGACCGCGGCGGTACGGCGGGCCTGCAGCTCCTGCGACTTCGGGCCGGGGATGGCGGTGACGACGCGGCGCTCCTGAGGAAGTGCGCTCATGAGGGGCTCCTGGAGGTGTTACGGACTCTTGTCTTCTCTTTTCTCGCAGGCTAGGGCTGGCAGCGGGGGGTGGGCATGCTCCATGTGGGCGTTGTCAGCGGCGCCGCTTGTCCGTGGTGGACATAGCGACCCGGACCGGCTTGGCGCCACCGGGGACGGAGACGACGCAGGGCCCCTCGGGATCGCCCGCCATCCACAGGCCGGTCGCCCGTTCGTCGACGTACACCCGGAACGGGCTGGGCGTCAGCGTCCGCCCCTCGGCCTTGATCAGCTGCTGCCTGCCCCGGCTGCGGATCTCGCAGCCGACCGGGCGCCAGGGGTGCTCGCCCAGCGTGCGGGCCGTGCGGCGGGTGGCGACGACCAGGTAGATGTGGAACGGGAGGAGCGTCACCTCGAGCAGCGCGCCCATCACCACCAGTCCGATCATGTCGTGGCCCTCGTCGGCGACGATCACGGCGATCTGGACCGCGAGCACGGCCGGCCAGACGAGGAGCAGCGCGGCGACCCGGTTGACCAGGCGGCGGCGTATCACGCGCCGCGTCGCCGGGTGGGAGAGCGCGCTGCCGGAGGGGTCCGGGACCGGGGCGTCCGTCCGCTCGGGATTGTCCGGCAGCAGGCTGTGCCGCAGATACCGGTGGCGCAGGCGGCGGGGTGCGTGCTCCGTGGTGCGGGAGGCGGCGATGACGACCTGGTCGTCGAGGAGGCCGCAGTACCAGAACCGGGCGATCCGGGCCCTGCGGTCCGCGGGGGCCTTGCGGTCCATGCGCCGGCTCCACCACAGCGGCGCATGGATGATCAGGGGCAGTCGGCGCCGGGGATTGTCGGGGTCGGGGACCTCGAACCAGGCGTCGTTCACGTTCCGGGCCCTCGCGTGGCCCGACAGGCCGTGCCGCGGGTTGTCCACGGTGCGCCAGGGGTGGGCGCGCAGGAGGCGGCGTACACGCCAGGCATTGGGGAGCTCGGCGAGCAGCTGGAGGAGCAGACCTATGAGCGAGACGACGAAGAACAGCACGGTCAGCCAGGCCACCCGCTCGCGCACCGCGACGGTCGTTCCGGAGTACCAGGTCCACCATGCGGCGCACACCCCGACGATCAGCAGGCTCCGCCCCGTCTGCCGCCACCACGCCCGCCGGGTCGCCGCGTCGTCCCAGGCGACGCCCGAGACTCCGGTCAAGTCCTTTTCATCAGTGGGCAGTTGATCGGTCACCGGGGAGTCTCCGTCTCCTGTTCCGCGCGTCTGAGGCAGGTCACGACGATATCCGGAGCATCTCGGTCCGCTGCGTCGGCCGTGTAAGCGGTGAACTCCCCAGGAGAGGGCGTTAGATTGACTCGCTGATGGTGGATGGCACGGATGGAACGGCTGGTCAGGGGGCAAGGGCGATGGACAGCGACGGGACCCAGGACGCGCGGGGCACGCACGCGACACCTGTGCCACGTCCAGCGGTACCGCCGGAGGTCCCCGCGGTGCCGCCGCGGCCTGCGCGGGCGCCGGGCGAACCCGCGTTTCTGACGTGGCTGCGGGCGCCGCGACCGGAGGCGCTGCCGGGCGTGTGGCGGTTCGGGCACGTGCCCCGGCCGGACGAGGAGCCCGAGCGGATTCCGGCGCGGCAGTTGCTGAGCGGGGCGCTGATCGCGTTCCTGGTCGGCTGGCTGATCTGGTCGCTGCTGTGGAACGGCTATCTCGGCGGCTGGTGGGTGCTGCCCCTGGAGCTCTTCACCCCCGACTCCTGGCGGGAGAACAACGACCGCGTCGGCAACGCGATCCTCTGGTACGGCTACTACACGCTCATCGCCCTCGCCATCATGTTCGCCGTCGGCCGCCTGGGCCGCTGGGGCGAGGTCTGGCGCCGCTACGGCCCGCCCGCCTGGCGAGGCACCGCAACGACGCCCGAGCGTCCGCCGACCCCCGAACAGGACCCCGCGACCTGGCCCGCGCTGCGCGCCGCCGGTGCCTCCGACGCCGCCGAGCGGCTCGCCGCCGACGCCCGCTCCGGGCAGATGCGCGACGTCGACTACGCCCGGATCGCTCGTGCCTGGCAGGGCGTGCGCAGCGGGCGGCACGACCTCGCCACCTTCTCGGGCGCCGTGCTCAGGGACGGCGCCGCCGCCTGTCTGCACCCGTCGGGTGAGCGCGACCTGCCCGCCCGGGTCGCCCGGCACGACCTCGTCAGCGGTCAGGTGCGGCTGGGCACGACCGCCGACGATCCGCGCAATCCGTACGCCTATCGGGGCACCGGCCTGGGCCTCGGGCCCGACCTGCTCGGCACCTCCTTGCTGGCCGTCGGACCCGCCGGGTCCGGCAAGACGGGGACCGTGGTGCGGCCGCTCGCCGAGTCGCTGTGTCTGCACGCGCTGGCCGGGCGGGCCGCCGTGGTCGTGGTCGGCGCGGCGGGCGCGGGGCTCGGACCGGCGGACGCGTACGACGTCGTCGTACGGATCGGAGACCCGGAATCGGTCTACGACCTGGACCTGTACGGCGGCACCAGCGACCCCGACGAGGCCGCGGCCGTGCTCGCCGAGGCGCTCGTCGGGGACCTCGTCGACCCGCATCCCGGCAGCGACAGCCGCCGCTCCACGACCGTGCTGGCCCAGCTCCTCGGACCGTTCCGGGCGGTGCACGGCCGTTTCCCGTCCGTGCCGGAGCTGCGGCAGCTGCTGGACGGCTCGCCCGGGGCGCTCGGCGCGCTGCGTACGGCCCTGGAGGGATCGGGGCAGGAGTCGCTGCTGCGGGAACTGGACGCGCGGGAGCGGCAGTTGGGGCATCCCGGTGATGTGTCGGCCGTGCTGGCGGACCGGGTGGCGCTGCTGGACCGTCCCGCGTTCGCGGGCTTCTTCGACACGTCCGGACAGTCGCGGCCGTTCTCGCTGCAGGCCCTCGACCACCCCGTCCGGGTCCGCATCGATCTGCCCGCGCGCGGGCACGCCGAGGCCTCGCGGATGCTGGCGCGGCTGGTGCTGGCGCAGTTCACGGCGAGTGTCGCGATCCGGGAGGACCGGTCGCTGTTCGCCTGCCTGGTGCTGGACGACGCGACGGGGGTCGTGACGCCCGAGGCCGTACGGGGGATCCAGCGGCTGCGGTCGGGCAACGCGGGCGCCGTACTCACGCTGCGCACCCTGGACGACGTACCGAGGCCGCTGCGTGGGCCGCTGCTCGGTTCCACGGGGTGCCGGATGGCGCTGGCCGGGGTCACGCCGTGGGACGGGCAGGACTTCGCCGAGGTGTGGGGCAAGGAGTGGACCGAGGCGCGGGACGTCACCGACCGGCAGATCATCGCCGAGACCCCGGCCGGGAAGGCGGTGCACGCGCTGCGGCGGGTGATCACCGGCAAGGCGCCGACGGCGCGGGCGGTGACCGTGCGGCAGGTCGAGCGCGAGCGGTGGTCGGCGTCCGAGCTGGCGCACGCGGTGCCACCGGGCCATGCGGTGCTGTCGCTCACCAGCGTCCAGGGCGAGCACGCGCCGCCGTTGCTGGTGGATCTGCGGGGGTGACCTCGGCTTCCGGGTGCGCGACCGCACGGTGACCGTACGGTGAGGCAGAATCGACACAGGTCGTTCATACACGGCGGCCAAAAGATCACCGGGACCACACCGATGATCACCGCGATCACACCGATCACACCGATTTGAAGGCCTCATGCCCCCCACGCTCGCCTCGCTCGTCCACCACTCCGCGCTCAAGCTGACCGTGCGGGCGGGCGAGGACCGTCTGGACGTGCCCGTGCGGTGGGCGCATGTCAGTGAGCTCGCCGACCCGGTCCCCTATATGGAGGGCGGCGAGCTGCTGCTGATCACCGCGCTCAAGCTGGACGCGGAGAACCCCGAGGCGATGCGGCGCTATGTGCGGCGGCTGGTCGGCGCGGGCGTGGTCGGGCTCGGCTTCGCGGTCGGTGTCAACTACGAGGAGATCCCGAAGGCGCTGGTCGACGCGGCGGAGGAGGAGCGCCTGCCGCTGCTGGAGGTGCCGCGCCGCACGCCCTTCCTTGCCATCAGCAAGGCCGTCTCGGCGGCCATCGCCGCGGACCAGTACCGGGCGGTGACGGCCGGGTTCGCGGCGCAACGGGAGCTGACGAAGCAGGCGCTGACCGGCGGGCCGGACGGGCTGCTGACCGCGCTGGCGGCGCAGGTGAACGGCTGGGCGGCGCTGTACGACGCGTCCGGTGCCGTCGTCGCGACGGCACCCGACTGGGCGGGTCGGAGGGCGGCACGGCTCACGGCGGACGTCGAGCGGCTGCGGGAGCGGCCCGCGCCGGCGTCGTCGGTGGTGGGCGGACCCGAGCACGAGGACCGGGTCGAGCTGCACTCCCTCGGCACGGGGCGCCGGCCACGGGCAGCGCTGGCCGTGGGGACGGCGGCGGCGCTGGGCACGGCGGAGCGGTACGCCGTGCACTCGGCGATCGCGCTGCTGACGCTGACCACCGAGCGGTCGCGGTCGCTGCACGCGGCCGAGCAGCGGGTGGGGGCGGCGGTGCTGCGGATGCTGCTCGCCGGGGAGCCGGATCACGCGCGGGCCGTGGCGGGAGACCTGTACGGCGAGCTGCTGGACGCCCCCTTCCGGGTGATGGTGGCCGAGGCGGCGCCGGTGTCGGCGGCGCGGGTGGTGGACTCCGGGACGCGGGTGGCGCTCCCCGCGACGTCCACTGCGGTGCCGGTCGCCACGCCCGAGGCGGGCGGTGATCCACTGGGTGCGCTCGCCGAGGTGGTGGAGTCCGCGGCGGCAAGGGCCGGCGAGGCGGTGCTCGTGGTGCCGGAGGGCGAGGGCGAAGCGGCTCGGGTCGTGGTGCTCGCCGCGGACGGGGGCGCGGCGGTGGCGGCGTGCGCGGAGTACGCGGCGGCGTTGGAGGCGGCGCGGGCGGGGGCATCGCCCGAGCGGCCGGGCGACGAGAACGAGCTGGTGATCGGGCTCTCGGCACCGGCCGGGCCCATCGCCGCGGCGGCCGCGTACAAGCAGGCCGAGCAGGCCGTGTCGGTGGCCCGGCGGCGGGGCCGGGTGTGCGTGGAGCACGAGCAGCTGGCCGCCGGGTCCGTGCTGCCGTTGCTCGCGGACGACGCGGTGAAGGCGTTCGCGGACGGCCTGCTGCGGGCGCTGCACGAACACGACGCGATCGGGCGGGGGGACCTGGTGGCCTCGCTGCGGGCGTGGCTGTCGCGGCACGGGCAGTGGGACGCGGCGGCCGCGGATCTGGGGGTGCACCGGCACACCTTGCGGTACCGGATGCGGCGGGTGGAGGAGATCCTGGGGCGGTCACTGGACGACGCGGACGTGCGGATGGAGCTCTGGCTGGCGTTGAAGGCGACGTCGGCGGCGTAGCGGGCGAGGGGGCCCGCGTCCGGGCCCCCTCGGCGCCGGGCCGTCCGTCAGCCGAAGTAGCCGTCGAACGTCCGCTGGAACTCCCAGCCGCCGTACCGGCCCCAGTTGATCGACCAGGTCATCAGGCCGCGCAGCGCGGGCCAGGTGCCGTGGGTGGTGTACGAGCCGCAGTTGGTCTTCTTCGTCAGGCAGTCGAGGGTCTTGGTGACCTCGGCCGGGGGAACGTAGCCGTTGCCCGCGTTGGTGGAGGCGGGCATGCCGATGGCGACCTGGTCGGCGCGCAGGGGCGGGAAGACGTTGTTCGCGTTGCCGGCGACCGGGAAGCCGGTCAGCAGCATGTCGGTCATGGCGATGTGGAAGTCGGCGCCGCCCATGGAGTGGTACTGGTTGTCGAGGCCCATGATCGGGCCCGAGTTGTAGTCCTGGACGTGCAGGAGCGTCAGGTCGTCGCGCAACGCGTGGATGACCGGGAGGTACGCCCCTGCCCTCGGGTCCTGGCCGCCCCACTGGCCGGTGCCGTAGTACTGGTAGCCGAGCTGGACGAAGAAGGTCTCCGGGGCCATTGTCAGCACGAAGTCGTCGCCGTACCGGGCCTTCAGGGTCTTCAGTGCCGAGATGAGGTTGATGATCACCGGGGTCTTGGGGTTCTTGAAGTCCGTGTCGTCGGCGTTCAGGGAGAGCGAGTGGCCCTCGAAGTCGATGTCCAGACCGTCCAGCCCGTACTGGTCGATGATCTTCGAGACCGAGGAGACGAAGGTGTCGCGGGCCGCCGTGGTCGTCAGCCGCACTTGGCCGTTCTGGCCGCCGATGGAGATCAGCACCTTCTTGCCCGCCGCCTGCTTGGCCCTGATCGCCGCCTTGAAGTCGGCGTCGCTCTCGACGTTCGGGCACTCGGTGACCGGGCAGCGGTTGAAGCGGATGTCGCCGGAGGTGACCGAAGTCGGTTCGCCGAAGGCCAGGTCGATGATGTCCCAGCTGTCGGGGACGTCGGTCATGCGCGTGTAGCCGGAGCCGTTGGCGAAGCTCGCGTGGAGGTAGCCGACCAGGGCGTGGGCCGGGAGGTCCACGGGATCGCCGGTACCCGCCGTCGTCGTCGCCGTCACCGTGGCCGACTTCGCGGACTCCCCCGCCTGGTTCACCGCGGTGACCTGGAAGCCGTACGCCGTCGAGGAGGCGAGTCCGCCGATCGTCGCCGAAGTGCCGCTCACCGTCTGGACCTTGGCGCCGTCGCGGTAGACCGCGTAGCTCGTCGCGCCGCTGACCGCCGACCAGGACAGGGCGACGCTGGACGAGGTGACGGATCCGGTCTTCAGGCCGGTCGGCGCCGCGGGCGGCTGCCCCGCGTCCACGCCGGGGCCGACGAGCGAGATGTCGTCGGCGTGGTAGGCGCCGGTGCCGTACCAGCCGTGGGTGTAGATGGTGACGCGGGTGGTGGAGGGGCCGGTGCGGAACGTGGTCGTCAGCTGCTGCCAGGCTGTGGCGGACTGGGTCCAGGCGGAGACGTCGGTGGTGCCGGTGCCGCTCGCGCCGAGGTAGACGTAGGAGCCGCGGACTTGGCCGGACAGCGTGTACTGGGAGTCCGGTTTCAGGGTCACGGTCTGCGCGCACCGGGCGTTGTCGGACCCGGCGGGAGTCGCCTGGAGCGCGGAACTTCCACTGCGGACAGGTGAGTTGACGGTGGTCCCCGCCGTGCAGGTCCAGCCGTCGAGGCCTGCCTCGAAGCCGCCGTTGCGGGCGAGGTCCGCGTCGGCCGCACGGGCGGCCGACGAGAGTGCGGTGAGGCCGGACAGGGTCAGTGCCGCAGCGGTCAGCAGGGCGAAGGGTCTGGAGGGATCCACAAGTGCCTCCGGGCATGGGGGAATTGGAGGGTGGAGAAGCCCACAACTTGGTCCAGACCAATCAGGTTGTCAAGGTATCCGGCGGTTCGGCAACGCCCCCAAGGGGCGCGGGGATCTGCGCGACCAGCCACAACGCCGCCGCTGCCGACCGACAACCCGGCGCGGCACTCGCCTCAGTCGTCGGCCAAGCCGGCGGCAGCCTCGTGCATGGCCAGTTCGAGGAGGGCCGGGTCGGTGAGGGTGCCGCTGCCGTCCGGCGGGATCAGCCAGCGGATGCCGCCGATGGCGCGGCCCGGGTACGGGACGACGATCCAGGTGCCCGCCCCGGCCGTGCGGATACCGGTGCCGAGCCAGCGGGCGGCCGTGCCGGGCGGCACGAAGAAGCCCATGCGCGAGTCGCCGAAGTCGACCAGGACCGGGCCGAGTTGGTCGAGGATGCGGGTGAGGACGTCGAGGGTCGGATAGCCGAGTTCGCCCGGCAGGATGAGTACGTCCCAGGCCTTGCCGGCCGGCAGCAGCGCAACCCCGAGGGGATTGCGTTCCCACTCCCAGCGACAGGCCGCGGGGTTCGGAGCCACGGATGTCAGCCACTCGACCGCCGACTTCGCCCCTGTCATGACGGTGACCTCCCTTGCCTTCGTGGACGCCGGTCGCGTCACGAGGGAGAGGGAGGTCACCTGGCAGGCATTACGCGGGTTCGCGCGACCAGTTTGAAGTGAACTGGGTCACATTCAGCTGAGACGCCTTCAGCTGTCGAAGCCGAGACCCAGCCGGTCCATCGCCCTCAGCCACAGATTGCGCCGCCCGCCGTGCGCGTCGGCGCGGGCCAGCGACCACTTGGTCAGCGCGATGCCGGTCCAGGCGAAGGGCTCCGGCGGGAAGGGCAACGGCTTCTTGCGGACCATCTCGAGCTGCGTCCGCTCCGTGCGCTCCCCCGACAGCAGGTCCAGCATCACGTCCGCGCCGAACCGGGTCGCACCGACGCCGAGGCCCGTGAAGCCCGCCGCGTACGCCACCTTGCCCTGATGGGCCGTGCCGAAGAACGCCGAGAAGCGCGAGCAGGTGTCGATCGCGCCGCCCCAGGCGTGGGTGAAGCGGACGCCCTCCAGCTGCGGGAAGCAGGTGAAGAAGTGCCCGGCGAGCTTGGCGTACGTCTCCGGGCGGTCGTCGTATTCGGCGCGGACCCGGCCGCCGTACGGGTAGATGGCGTCGTAGCCGCCCCAGAGTATGCGGTTGTCGGCGGAGAGGCGGAAGTAGTGGAACTGGTTCGCCGAGTCGCCGAGGCCTTGGCGGTTCGTCCAGCCGATCGAGGTGAGCTGCTCCTCGGTGAGCGGCTCGGTCATCAGGGCGTAGTCGTAGACCGGGACCGTGTAGGCGCGGACGCGCTTGACCAGGCTGGGGAAGATGTTCGTGCCGAGGGCGACCTTGCGGGCGCGGATCTGGCCGTAGGGGGTGCGTACGGCCATGCCGGCGCCGTACGGCTTCAGCGTGAGGGCGGGAGTGTGCTCGTACACGCGGACGCCGAGGTCCAGGCACGCCCGCTTCAGGCCCCAGGCCAGCTTGGCGGGGTGGACCATGGCGACGCCGCGGCGGTCGTAGAGGCCCGCCTGGAATGTCGGTGAGTCGACTTGCGCCCGCACCGCATCGGCGTCGAGGAACTCGATGCCCTCCGCCAGGCCCTTGTCCCGCAGCTCCTCGTACCAGTCGCGCAGTTCCCACGCCTGGTAGGTCTCGGTGGCGACGTCGATCTCGCCGGTGCGCTCGAAGTCGCAGTCCAGCGAGTAGCGGGCGACCGCCTTCTCGATCTCGTCGAGGTTGCGGGCGCCCAGCTCCTCGAGCTTGTGGATCTGGTCCGGCCAGCGGGCGAGCCCGTTGGGCAGACCGTGGGTGAGGGAGGCGGCGCAGAAGCCGCCGTTGCGGCCCGAGGCGGCCCAGCCCACCTCGCGGCCTTCGACCAGCACGACGTCCCGCTGCGGGTCGCGCTCCTTGGCGATGAGCGCGGTCCACAGTCCGCTGTAGCCACCGCCGACGACGAGGAGGTCGCAGGTCTCGGCGGTGGTGAGGGCGGGCTCGGGGTGGGGCTTGCCGGGGTCTTCCAGCCAGTACGGGACCGGCTGGGCTTCAGAGAGTGCCTGTGTCCATCTATTGCCACGACTCATGGCGCTTGGGGCCATGATTTCAACTCCCTACAGGGGTTTATGCCTTTTGCTTGTTACGGCGATTGCTTACGGCCATGGAGACCAGGACGAACAGTACGGCGACGACGAACATGGCCGTACCGATGACATTGATTTGAACGGGCGTTCCGCGCTGGGCCGAGCCCCAGACGAACATCGGGAAGGTGACGGTGGAGCCCGCGTTGAAATTGGTGATGATGAAATCGTCGAAGGAGAGCGCGAAGGCGAGCATCGCGCCCGCCGCGATGCCGGGGGCGGCGATCGGCAGGGTGACCCGGACGAATGTCTGGAACGGGCCGGCGTACAGGTCCTGGGCGGCCTGCTCCAGCCTCGGGTCCATCGACATCACACGGGCCTTCACCGCCGTCACGACGAAGCTCAGGCAGAACATGATGTGGGCGATGAGGATCGTCCAGAAGCCCAACTGCGCGCCCATGTTGAGGAACAGGGTGAGCAGCGAGGCCGCCATGACGACCTCGGGCATCGCCATCGGCAGGAAGATCAGCGAGTTCACGGCGCCCCGTGCGCGGAAGCGGTAGCGGACCAGCGCGAAGGCGATCATCGTGCCGAGGAGTGTGGCCCCGAGGGTCGCCCAGAACGCGATCTGGAGGCTGACCGACAGCGAGCCGCACAGGTCGGAGACGCCGCACGGGTCCTTCCAAGCGGCCGTGGAGAACTCCTGCCATTCGTAGTTGAAGCGCCCCTTCGGATTGTTGAAGGAGAAGACCGTGACGACGATGTTCGGCAGGAGGAGATAAGCGAGTGTCAGCAGTCCCGCGATGACGACGAGATTGCGCTTGAGCCAGTTGACGAAGGTCATTTAAACCAGATCCTCCGTTCCCGACCTGCGGATGTAGACGGTCACCATGACGAGGATGGCGGCCATGAGGATGAAGGAGAGCGCCGCGGCCGTCGGATAATCCAGGATGCGCAGGAACTGCGTCTGGATGACGTTGCCGACCATGCGGGTGTCCGTGGAGCCGAGCAGGTCCGCGTTCACGTAGTCACCGGCCGCCGGAATGAAGGTCAGCAGCGTGCCGGAGACGACGCCCGGCATCGACAGCGGGAAGGTGACCTTGCGGAAGGTGGTGACCGGCTTGGCGTACAGGTCGCCCGCCGCCTCGTGCAGCCGAGGATCGATGCGCTCCAGCGAGGTGTAGAGCGGCAGCACCATGAACGGCAGGAAGTTGTACGTCAGACCGCACACCACCGCGAGCGGCGTGGCCAGCACGCGGTCGCCCTCGGTCATGCCGAGCCAGCTGGTGACGTCCAGGACGTGCAGTGTGTTCAGGGCGCCGACGACCGGGCCGCCGTCCGCGAGTATCGTCTTCCAGGCGAGGGTGCGGATCAGGAAGCTGGTGAAGAACGGCGCGATCACCAGGATCATGATCAGGTTCCGCCAGCGGCCCGCGCGGAAGGCGATGAGGTACGCGAGCGGATAGCCGAGGATCAGGCACAGGATCGTCGCCGAGCCGGCGTAGAGCACGGAGCGCAGGAACTGCGGGTAGTACTCGGACAGGGCGTCCCAGTAGGTGGCGAAGTGCCAGGTGACCTTGTAGCCCTCCTCCAGGGAGCCCGTCTGCACGGACGTGGAGGCCTGGTAGATCATCGGCAGCGCGAAGAAGACCAGCAGGTACAGGATGCCGGGCAGCAGCAGCCAGTAGGGGACGAGACGGCCGCGTTTGCGCGGGGGCTTCTTCTCGGGTGCCGTCGGGGTGAGAGGCGGTGGCGCCTCGGTGAGGGTCGCCATCAGACCGCCGCCTCTTCCTCGGTGCCGGCGTCGATGTCCTGGGTCGCGTCGAGGCCGAAGGTGTGCGCCGGGTTCCAGTGCAGGACGACGTCGGCGCCGGGCACGAGCCGGGGGTCGCGGTCGATGTTCTGGGCGTAGACCTCGAACTCGGGGCAGACGGGGCTGTCGACGACGTACTGCGTGGAGACGCCGATGAACGAGGAGTCCGCGATCTTGCCGGTGATGCGGTTGCGGCCCTCCGGGATCTCGCCCGCCTCGTCGGCGTGCGTGAGGGAGATCTTCTCGGGGCGTACGCCGACCAGCACCTTGCCGCCGGTCGAGGTGGGCGCGCTGCAGCGCGCCTCGGGGAGGACGAGCTTGCCGCCGCCCGCCTTCAGCACGATGTCGTCGCCGCTCTTGGAGTCGACCTCGGCCTCGATGAAGTTCGAGGTGCCCAGGAAGTTGGCGACGAACGTCGTGCGCGGGTTCTCGTACAGGTCGGTCGGCGAGCCGAGCTGCTCGACGCGGCCCGCGTTCATCACGGCGACCGTGTCGGCCATGGTCATGGCCTCCTCCTGGTCGTGCGTGACATGGACGAAGGTGATGCCGACCTCGGTCTGGATGCGCTTGAGTTCCAGCTGCATCTGGCGGCGCAGCTTCAGGTCGAGGGCGCCGAGGGGCTCGTCGAGGAGGAGCACCTTGGGGTGGTTGATGAGCGCGCGGGCGACGGCCACCCGCTGCTGCTGGCCACCCGACAACTGGTGCGGCTTCTTGCGGGCCTGCTCGCCGAGCTGCACGAGGTCGAGCATCTCCTCGACCTGCTTCTTCACCGACTTGATGCCGCGCCGGCGCAGGCCGAAGGCGACGTTCTCGAATATGTCGAGGTGCGGGAAGAGGGCGTACGACTGGAAGACCGTGTTCACCGGCCGCTTGTACGGCGGGAGGGCCGTCACGTCCTGGTCGCCGAGGTGCACGGTGCCGGAGGAAGGTTCCTCCAGACCGGCGATCATGCGCAGCGTGGTCGTCTTGCCGCAGCCGGAGGCGCCGAGCAGGGCGAAGAAGGAGCCCTGCGGCACGGTCAGGTCGAGCGGGTGGACGGCGGTGAAGCCGTTGTCGTACGTCTTGCTGATGCCCGAGAGGCGGACGTCCCCGCCGGTTTCGTTCTTGTTCGTCACGGTGGTCACGCCCCAGTCAGCTTCGCGAACTTCTCTTCGAACTCGGTCTCTTCCTTCGAGCTCAGCGAGCGGAAGGCGTGAGACTTCGCGGCCATGGCCTTGTCCGGGATGATCAGCGGGTTGTTCGCCGCATCCGCATCGATCTTCTCCAGCTCGGCCTTCACACCGTCGACCGGTGTCACGTAGTTGATGTACGCGGCGAGCTCGGCGGCCGGCTTCGGCTCGTAGTAGAAGTCGATCAGCTTCTCGGCGTTCGTCTTGTGCCGGGCCTTGTTCGGAATGAGGAAGTTGTCGGTCGACGTGATGTAGCCGCTGTCCGGGATCAGGAAGTCGATGTCCGGGCTGTCCGCCTTCAACTGGACGACGTCACCGGCCCAGGCGATACAGGCGGCGAAGTCGCCGCTGCTCAGGTCGGAGGTGTAGTCGTTGCCGGTGAAGCGGCGGATCTGGCCCTTGTCGACGGCCTTCTGGATGCGGGCGACGGCCGCGTCGTAGTCGTCGGCGCTGAAGCTGCCCGGGTCCTTGCCCATGTCGAGCAGGGTCATGCCGATGCTGTCGCGCATCTCCGACAGGAAGCCGACGCGCCCCTTGAGCTTGGGGTTGTCGAGCAGATCGGAGAGAGTCTTCACCTCGACGCCGTCGAGCGCCTTCTTGTTGTAGGCGATGACGGTCGAGATGCCCTGGAAGACGTACGAGTGGGCGCGGCCCGGGTCCCAGTCGGGGTTGCGGAACTGTGCCGACAGGTTGGCGTAGGCGTGCGGCAGGTTGGCCGGGTCCAGTTTCTGGACCCACCCGAGGCGGATGAGGCGGGCGGCGAGCCAGTCGGTGAGGACGATGATGTCCCGGCCGGTGTCCTGGCCCGCGGCGAGCTGCGGCTTGATCTTGCCGAAGAACTCGACGTTGTCGTTGATGTCCTCGGTGTACTTGACCGAGATGCCGGTCCGCTGCTTGAACTGGTCGAGCGTGGGGTGGTGCTTCTCGCTCTCGTCCACGTCCATGTACTCGGTCCAGTTGGAGAAGTTGACCACCTTCTCCTTGGCCGAGTGGTCCTCGGCCGAGACGCCGCCCTCGGTGTTGCCGGCCGCGGGGATGCCGCAGCCGGTCAGCGCCCCGAGGCCGCCGACCGCGAATGCGCCGCCCGCTGAGGCGCGCAACAGTGACCGCCGGGTCATGGCGGCCCGGCCGTTGCGGAAGCTGCGCCGCATGGCGGCCACTCGGGCCGGGCTCAGGCGGTCGGGCTCGTACTGCTCCATGCGCGTGGTGCCCTTTCGGAGGGGGAGCGGCCGGACGTGGTCGGGCGGCCGGCCGCGCTCGCTGACGTGGCTATCGGTCCCCGAAGACGGTGCGGTGCCAGTCCTTGACGGCGACCGCGGTGTTGTCGAACATGACGTGTTTGATCTGGGTGTACTCCTCGAAGGAGTACGCGGACATGTCCTTGCCGAAGCCGGAGGCCTTGTAGCCGCCGTGCGGCATCTCGCTGATGATCGGGATGTGGTCGTTGACCCACACGCAGCCCGCCTTGATCTCGCGGGTGGCGCGGTTCGCCCGGTAGACGTCGCGGCTCCAGGCGGAGGCGGCGAGTCCGTACGGGGTGTCGTTGGCGAGGCGGATGCCTTCGTCGTCGCTGTCGAACGGCAGGACGACGAGGACGGGCCCGAAGATCTCCGACTGGACGATCTCGCTGTCCTGGGGTGCGTCGGCGACGAGGGTGGGCCGATAGTAGGCGCCGTTCTTGAGATCGCCCTGGGGAGCCTCACCCCCGGTGACCACGCGCGCGTAGGCACGCGCACGGTCCACGAACCCGGCGACCCGGTCGCGCTGGACGTGCGAGATCAGCGGGCCGAGGTCGGTGCCGGGGGCGAAGGGATCGCCGAGCCGGATGCTCTCCATGAGGGCGGCGGTCTGTTCCACGAAGGCGTCGTAGAGCGGCCTCTGCACGTACGCGCGCGTGGCGGCCGTACAGTCCTGCCCGGTGTTGATGAGCGCGCCCGCGACGGCGCCGTGGACGGCGGCTTCCAGGTCGGCGTCGTCGAAGACGACGAAGGGCGCCTTGCCGCCCAGCTCCAGGTGGATCCGCTTGACGGTGCCGGTGGCGATCTCGGCGACGCGCTTGCCGACGGCGGTGGAGCCGGTGAAGGACGTCATGGCGACGTCGGGGTGGGCGACGAGGTGCTCCCCTGCCTCCTTCCCGGTCCCGGTGACGATGTTGATGACACCGTCGGGGATCCCTGCGTCGGTGGCGGCCCGGGCGAAGAGCAGCGAGGTCAGCGGGGTGAGCTCGGCGGGCTTGAGCACGATGGTGTTGCCCGCGGCGATCGCCGGGAGGATCTTCCAGGCGGCCATCTGGAGGGGGTAGTTCCAGGGGGCGATGGAGCCTACGACACCGATGGGTTCGCGGCGCACGTAGGAGGTGTGGTCGCCGGAGTACTCCCCCGCGGACTGCCCCTGAAGATGCCGGGCGGCACCGGCGAAGAACGCGGTGTTGTCGATCGTCCCCGGGACGTCGAACTCGCGGGTCAGCTTCAGCGGCTTGCCGCACTGCAGGGATTCCGCGCGCGCGAAGTCCTCGGCGCGCTCGGCGAGGACGGCGGCGAAGCGGTGCAGCGCGTCGGAGCGCTCGCCCGGGGTGGCGGCGGCCCAGGCGGGGAAGGCCTCGCGCGCGGCGGCGACCGCGGCGTCGACGTCGTCGGTGCCGGCCAGGTCGTACCTGTACACCTCCTCCCCGGTGGCAGGGTCGACGACGGCGTGCGTACGACCGGAGGTCCCCTTCGCCGGACGGCCCGCGATGTGCTGCGCGCCGTCCGCGAAGCGGTCCTGGGCCGGGAATCGTTCCGAGGTGGCGGTTTCCGGGGTTGTGGTGTCCGGTGGTGCGGTTTCCGGGGTGGCGGTGCCCGGGTTCTGCATGGCGCTCTCCTCCGTGTCCCCGTGGTGGGGCCGGCGTGGCTCAGGCTCGATTTGAGTGCCGATCCTGACAGAGCAGGAGGACTCCAACAAGTGATTCCGTTGTTGCCTTTTGGTTACGCGACGGAATCTGTCGACCAGGTGTCGAGTTCGCCTGGAAAACCGAGGACGGATTGTCGGTGGTGCGTGCGATGCTCGGGGGCATGGCGAAGATCGATTCTTGGGACGCCCTTCTCGGGGCGGTCCGTGCGGGGGCGAGAGTCAAGTATCTGCACTTCTGGGGGCACCGGCCGCTGCCCGACGGCCGGGTGGGCGCGAGCTGTCTGAGCCAGTGGTGGCCGTCGCCGTTCACGGTGGACGGGGTGGCGTACGCGACCGCCGAGCACTGGATGATGGCCGAGAAGGCGCGGCTGTTCGGGGATGCGGAGGCGGAGCGGCGGGTGCTCGACGCCGGGCATCCGTCGGTGGCGAAGAAGGCCGGGCGGCTGGTGCGGGGGTTCGACGACGGGGTGTGGGAGCGGGAGCGGTTCCGGATCGTCGTCGAGGGGTCGGTCCACAAGTTCGGTGCGCATGCGGATCTGCGGGGGTTTCTGCTGGGTACGGGGGATCGGGTGCTGGTGGAGGCGAGTCCGGTGGATCGGGTGTGGGGGATCGGGTTGGCGGCGAGGGATGAGGGGGCCGGGGATCCGGAGCGGTGGCGGGGGCCTAATTTGCTGGGGTTTGCGTTGATGGAGGCGCGGGAGCGGTTGCGGGGGTAGGCGGTTTTTCGCCCCCGCCGCCCCTACCCGTCCCATCCCCAGGGGCTGCTGCCCCTTCGACCCCGCTCCCAGGGGGCTCTGCCCCCTGGACCCCCGCTCCTCAAACGCCGGAGGGGCTGACTTAGCCCGTCCGGCGTTTGAGGACGGGGACGGGACGGGTAGGGGCGGCGGGGGCGAGAAACACCCGGCGTTCCCTATGACGTCGCGATCACGAACGCCAGCATCACCAGGCTGAGCACCAGACCCGCCACCCCACAGATGACCCCGGCAAGCGCCTGCCCCCGGTTCGTCGCCTCACCCCGCCGCGCCTTACCCATGCCGATCGACCCGAAGATCACCGCCAGCACACCCACGACGATCGCCACCGGCCACAGACAGAAGACCACGGCCGAGATGATCCCGAGCACCAGCCCCGCGGTACCCATCCCATTACTGGGCAGGGCATGCATACCGGGCCACCCGTAGTAGCCCGCCGCACCCGGCCCCGGAGGGAAACCGTGACCACCGGGATAGCCGTACGGCACCCGCCCCGGCCCCTCGGGCCCGATGGGCGGCGGCGGCACATGCTCGCCATGGGCCGCGTAGTGACCGGGCCCGACAGGAGGTGCGAAGGGATTCACCGGCGCCCCGAGCGACGCGGACGCCATGGGAGCCGTGGGAGACGCGGCCCCCGGCGGCGCGAACGGGTTGGCTGCCGAGCCGCCCGGCGGCGCGAACGGGTTCACTGCCGAACCGTCCACCGGCATCGCGGGCGCCGCCCCTGCCGAGGGACCGCCTCCTGCCGACGGATTCATCCACGGCGGCGCCGGCGGGACGGCGTCCCGCGGCTCGGACGGCACTCCCGCCGTCGGCGCCGAACCAACCGTCTCCTGGTCATGCACGGACGGAGCGGGCCAGGTCGGCGGCTCGTACGGGGCGAAGGTGTGCCCGGCTCCCACGGGCCCCGGGGAATCCACCCGCGCTCCCCCGACAGGAGGCGCCCACGGATCCCGCTCAGGACCCGACACCGCACCCCCCGGTCCCGGCACCCCCGGCTCGCCCAAAGACCCGGACGCCCCATCGCCGCCCTTCCCGAGCGACACCTTCGGCCCCTTCTCCAAGGAAGCCCCAGATACCTCCGACGCCCCCAGTACTTCCGCCGCCTCCGCCACCCCCGGCGTCTCCGCATCGTCGGACATGCGCGGGCCCCCCTCTTTCGTACGTGCCGTCATGCTAAGGCCCCGTCTCCGCCCTCGCGGTCCCGGCCTACGATGACCCCCGAGTCACCGATCAGCCGATCACCCGCGCCCGCCGCCCCACACCCGGCCGCGGACGCCGTTCCCGGGGAGGAACCTTGACCGACCGTCTCGTCGACGCCCGCGTCCCGCGCGATCTGCACGCCTTCATCGCCGGACTGCCCAAGGCCGAACTGCACGTCCACCACGTCGGCTCCGCCTCCCCCCGCATCGTGGCGGCACTCGCCGCCCGTCACCCCGACTCCAAGGTCCCCACCGACCCGGAGGCCCTGGCCGACTACTTCACGTTCACGGACTTCGCCCACTTCATCGAGGTGTACCTGTCCGTCGTGGACCTGATCCGCACCCCGGAGGACGTACGGCTGCTGACCTACGAGGTCGCCCGCGACCTGGCCCGGCAGCAGGTGCGCTACGCCGAGCTGACCATCACCCCGTTCTCCTCCACCCGCCGCGGCATCGACGAGGGCTCGTTCATGGACGCGATCGAGGACGCCCGCAAGGCGGCCGAGGCCGAGTTCGGGACCGTACTGCGCTGGTGCTTCGACATCCCCGGCGAGGCGGGGCTCGAAGCCGCCGAGGAGACCGTGCGGCTCGCCACGGACGACCGGGTGCGCCCGGAGGGCCTGGTCTCCTTCGGGCTCGGCGGGCCCGAGATCGGCGTACCGAGGCCGCAGTTCAAGCCGTACTTCGACCGGGCGATCGCCGCCGGACTGCACTCCGTGCCGCACGCCGGTGAGACCACCGGACCGGAGACGGTCTGGGACGCCCTCACCCACCTGCGCGCGGAGCGCATCGGGCACGGCACGAGCTCGGCACAGGACCCGAAGCTGCTCGCGCACCTCGCCGAGCACCGGATCCCGCTGGAGGTGTGCCCGACGTCCAACATCGCCACGCGCGCGGTCCGCACCATCGACGAGCACCCGATCAAGGAGTTCGCGAAGGCCGGGATCGTCGTCACCATCAACTCCGACGACCCGCCGATGTTCGGCACGGACCTCAACAACGAGTACGCGGTCGCCGCCCGCCTCCTCGACCTCGACGAACGCGGCCTGGCCGACCTGGCCAAGAACGCCGTGGCCGCGTCCTTCCTCGACGAGCCCGGCAAGGCGCGGATCGAGGCCGAGATCGACACGTACACCGCCGACTGGCTCGCGCCCTGACACCGCCACCGACCCACAACCTCGCCGACGGCTCCCCACACCTCCCGACGGCTCCCCACCCACCACAATGTCCCTCATGCAGAACGTGACCGCCGTCGCCCACCGCGGCGACCCCTACCGCGTCCGCGAGAACACCCTCGACTCGCTGCGCTCCGCGCTCGAACTGGGCGCGGACGCGGTGGAGATCGACGTACGGCTCACCAGGGACGGCGTGCCCGTGCTGTTGCACGACGACACCCTGAAGCGGCTGTGGGAGCAGGACCGGCCGCTGCTCGCGCTGTCGGCGGCCGAGGTGCGGGGGCTGACGGCGGGCGGGGTGCCGACGCTTCAGGAGGCGCTGGCGGTGTGCGACGGGAGCCGGGTGATGCTCGACCTGCCCGGCACCCCCGATGTGAGCGCCGCCCGCCGGGTCGTGGACGTCGTGCGCGAGTGCGGGGCCGAGGACCGCGTGTACTACTGCGCGGGCGCCTCCGCGATGCTCGCCGTGCGCGCCGCCGACCCGGCCGCGGAGATCGCCCTGACCTGGACGACGCTGGCGCCACCACGGCCCGTGCTGCTGGACGCGGTACGCCCCCGCTGGCTCAACTACCGCTTCGGGCTGGTCGACCACGCCCTCGCCGAGCGCGTCCACCGCGACGGCCACCTGCTGTCCGTGTGGACCCCGGACACCCGCCGCTCCATGCGCCGCCTGCTGGACGCCGGCGTCGACTCGATCACCACGAACCGGGTGGACGCCCTCCTGGGCCTGCGCACCGCCTGAGCTCAGGAGCTCCGCACTCGGGACTCCTGCGGCACGGTCGCCGCGTCCGCCGGGGTCGCGCGCGTGACGTACTGCGGGACGGGCGTGTCGTCCTTACCGGTGTCGCGGACCAGGCCGTAGCGGATCACGCCGTCGGGCGGTCCCAGGTTGATGTCCTTGTTCGCGGCGTCCCAGCTGGAGGGGAAGACGCTGAGGTTGTAGTCGGCGCCGCTCTCGTTGACGGTGAGGGTGACGCTGCCGTCGAGGTAGAAGTACTCGTTCTGCCACATCTGCTGGGTGCCGGGCGGCAGGACGGTGTACCCGGTGGTCGTGCTGCCCATGCCGGTGGCAGAGCTGTCGGTGCTGCTGACGCGGTCGTCCATGCGGCGGCCGCCGCCCGAGGCCACGTGGAAGAGCTTGCCCTTCAGTCCCGTCCAGGCCGGCATGACGAGGCCGCCCGGCCGGTACTGCGGTGCGATCTGCCAGCGGACGAGGATGTAGCCCTGGCCGGTGAGCGTGGCGCTGTCGCCGCGGTGGTTCATCACGGCGTGCGCGCCGCCCGTGCTCGTTATGCCGGACTCGGGGCGGTGCGGCAGGGCAGCGGGCCGGGCGTTCGGGTCGGGCGCCCGGTCGACGGCGTCGACGACCGTGCCGTACAGGTCGGCCTTCCGCGTCGGTGACGGCGACGGTGAGGGCGTCGCCGACGGTGACACGCGCGGCGTGGGCGACGGCGGGCGGGGCCGGGCCGTGCTGGCCGCGGTGGGGGCGGCCGCCCGGGGCGGCGGGGCGTCCGGGGCCTGGGTGACGACGTACGCGCCGCCCGCGACGATCGTCGCGCCGGCCGTCACCGCGACGGCGGGCTGGGTGAGCGCGGCCACCACCTTGGCCGACCAGCCGACGGACGTCGCCGCGACCGCCGTCTTGCCGCCGAAGGCCAGGGAGAGGGTGAAGCCGACGGGGATCGGGACGAGCGCGATGCCGACGAGGAGGCGTTCCGCCGGTACGACGGCCTCGCGGGTGTCGCCGCAGTAGCCGCAGCCCCTGATGTGCCGGGCCAGCCGCTTGCGCCAGACCGAGTCGGGGCGGCCGCTGAAGCGGGCGGTCAGCTCGCGCAGGTCGGGGCAGGCGCCGTCCAGGGCCCGGACGATGCCGCGCGCGGTCTCCAGCCGTTCCTTCACCCGCTGGACGCGCACGGCGGCGTGCTGCCGGCTGATCCCGGCCGCGGCGGCCAGCTCGCGCCGGGTCAGCTCGCCCGCGACCTCCAGCCACCACAGCGACAGCAACTGCCGGTCCTCGTCGTCGAGCCAGCGCACGGCCTCCGCGACCTCGCGCCGCTGTCCCTCCAACTGGAGCCGCAGCACGGTGAGTTCGGCGAAGTCCGTCGCCTCGTGCGCGGCGGACTCGTCGAGTTGGACGGGCTGCTTGCGGCGGGCCCGGTCGCGTATCTGCCGCATGGCGATGGCGACGAGCCAGGAGCGGAAGCTGTCCGGGTCCCGCAGCGAGCCGAGGTTGTCGACGGCACGCAGCATGGTCTCCTGGACGACGTCGTCGACGTCGGCATGGCCGTTCAGGGCGCGTCCGACCACGTTGTAGACGAGCGGAAGCCAGCCCTCGACCAGTTCGTCCAGCGCATGCCGGTCACCGCCCTGCGCCGCCGCGATGGTGGAGCGCCACTGCCTGCCGGCTGCCTCGTCCACGTACGTCCTCTCCCGGGTCACTTGCTGCCCGTACGCACCATCTCAGCCTGACCTGCGCTGTTGGCTATGTCGGAGATCACATTCCGCTTCCGGGACAGGCGAGGCATGGGGGTGGCTCCGGGGTGTGGGGACGGAGGGACGCGAGTGGAGACGCGGTGAAGAGGGCGGCGATAACACTTTTTTCGGCGGACGGGGCCCGTAAGGGCGATCCCTTACAACTCCCCTGTATCGCCCGGCACTTGGTCGGGGCTCGCTCAGGGGCCGAGCCCCTCCTCGCCGACGATCCGGCCGGGGCCGTACCGCCCGAGGATGATCACGCACCACCTCTTCACCGGACACCCCGTCGATTTCAGGAGCAGAAGATGCCCGTACGCCCGCTTCCCGCCCTCCTCACCTCCGCGCTGGCGCTCACCCTCACCGCGCTGCCGCTGGCCGGGGCGGCCTCCGCGCGGCCAGCGTCGCCATCGTCGTCGTGCTCCGCGCAGGCCATCGAGACCGCACCCTCCAGCGGGCCCGACGTCAAGGCCCTGTGCGCCGCGCTCGCCGGCCTGCCCGACAAGGACGCGACGGCCGCGCTGATCCGCGTCGGCGGCAAGGGGAGCTGGCACGGGGCGGCCGGGGTGCGGGACGTGAGAACCGGGGCGCCCGCGCTGGAGAACGCCCGGTTCCGGGCGGGCTCCTCGACGAAGATCGTGACCGCGGCGATCGTGCTGCAACTCGCCGCCGAGGGGCGGCTCTCCCTCGACGGCACGGTGCAGCAGTACATGCCGGGCCTGCTCACCGACGACTTCGAGCCCATCACCGTACGGCAGTTGCTGAACTTCACCAGCGGACTCCAGCCGGGCGCATCCCTCGGCGAGGACGTCGACGACGGCTACGAGCACCGCTTCGAGACGCTGACCCCTGGGGAGGTGGTGGCCGCGTCGGTCGCCAAGGGCCCCGACCCGGACCACGCGCCCGGCGAGCACCAGCGCTACGGCAACATCCACTACACGGTGCTGGGCATGCTGATCGAGAAGGTCACCGGCGACTCGTACGCCCACCAGGCGGCCGTACGGATCTTCCGCCCGCTCGGCATGCGGCACACCTCGTTCCCGGCCGGCCCGGACCCCCGCATCCACGGGGCGCACAACCGCGGCTACGACTGGATCGACGGCAGGCTGGTCGACGTGACCGAGTGGAACATGTCCGACCGGTTCGCCGCCGGCGACATGATCTCGACGACGACCGACCTGGAACGGCTGGTGTTCGCCCTGTTCCGCGGCCAGGTGGTGCCCGAGCCGCAGCTGAAGGAGATGTTCACGGTCCCGGACGTCGAGGGGGCCACCATGGCCGCCGCGCTGGAACGTTACGAGCTGAACGGCAAGGTGATCTGGGGCAAGACGGGCGCCCGCCCCGGCTATCACACCGTGGTCGCGGCCACCCGCGACCTCTCCCGCACGGTCGTCTACTCCGTCAACTCCACGGACGCGAAGGGCGACGGCCTGGCCATCGCCCAGCGCTTCGCGTTCCCGGCGTTCAACCGCTGACGGCGGCGGCAGCGGCCGGAGGTGCCGACTGTTCGGTCAGCGCCTCCAGCCGCTTGATCCTCTGCCGTACGACATACAGCGGGATCACCCCGAAGACACCGAAGGACATGTCGATCACCGACCACCAGAAGGGGATGTCGCGGATCGGCCCGCAGATCAGGGCGAGCGGGATGATGCCGGCGCAGGCGATCATCCCGAACTCGACGACCCAGATGTTGCGGACGGGGTCGCGGTACGGGCCGTAGAAGGCGACGGCGATGACGAGGTGGGCGAAGGCCAGCCAGTCCGTGCCGTACAGGATGAAGGGGTATTCGGCGTCGGCGGTGTCGAGCCCGTGCCGGACGCGCTCGATCCAGTCCATGAGGCCGGGCAGCTGCTCCGGCACGGACAGGGCGCGCAACAGGTCCTCGGTCCAGCGCAGTTCATGCACGAGGGGGAAGGCCGTGGCGCCGCTGAGCACCAGGCAGACGACGAAGAAGGCCAACCAGGCGCGGATGCCCTTGAGCAGGGCGGCTCTGTCGCTCATGGGGGTAGCGTACGCCCTTGTTGAACATGTTCAAAAGTGTGTGCCGTGCGCTGCCCCGCCCTGACCACCGCGCTGCGGCCGGGGCTGGTCACACGCGCGACGCACCCGCCCTACGATGTCCGCGGCGGACGGAGGAATCATGGGCTGGGACTTCAGCGAGCGGGCCTACCGAGGCCAGCGGTGGGCGGCGCGTACGGCGTTGGCCTCGGCCGGTCTCGCGGTGCTCGTGCCGCTCGCCTACGGCGGTGTCGGCGGCGTGCTGCTGCTGGTGGCCGGCGCCGCGGGCCTGGGTCTCAGCGCGGTCGCGGTGTGGTGGACGCTGACCCTGCGCGGGCCGCTGCGCTGGGCGGCGGCCGTCGTGGCCCTGGCCGTACCGGCCGCCGTCGTCGCACTGTTCGCGGCCACCCTGTTCTGGGCGCTGCTGGCGTCCGTGGCGCTGTGGACGCTGGCCGTGTGGAGCGGCCGGTACGCGCTGCGGGGCACGGGCAGCACGCGGGTGCGGGTCATGCGGGAGCGCAAGGCGCCGCCGCCGCAGCGGCCGGTCCTCATCATGAACCCGCGCTCGGGCGGCGGGAAGGTGGTCAGCTTCGCACTCAAGGAGAAGGCCGAACGGCTCGGCGCCCACGTCGTCCTCCTCGACCCGGACCAGCACCAGGACGTCACCGCCCTGGCCCGCAAGGCCGTGGCGGAGGGCGCGGACCTGCTGGGCGTCGCGGGCGGCGACGGCACGCAGGCGCTGGTCGCGGCCATCGCCGCCGCGTACGACCTCCCGTTCCTGGTGATCAGCGCGGGCACCCGCAACCACTTCGCCATGGACCTCGGCCTCGACCGCGACGACCCGTCCAGCTGCCTCGACGCGCTCACCGACGGCGTGGAGCTCCGCGTCGACCTCGGCTACGCGGGCGACCGGCCCTTCGTCAACAACGCCTCCTTCGGGGCGTACGCGGCCATCGTGCAGAGCCCCTCCTACCGCGACGACAAGATCGGCACCAGCCTGGAGCTGCTGCCCGACCTGCTCAGCCGCCAGCAGGGCCCGCGACTGACGGCCCGGGCGGCCGGGACGACGCTCGACGCCCCCCATGCCGTGCTGGTCAGCAACAACCCGTACCGCACGGACGACCCCTTCGGGTTCGGCCGCCGCGACCGCCTCGACGCCGCCGTTCTCGGTGTCCTCGCCATCAGGGTGGACAGCGCGGCCGATGCCGCCGCACTGATCCTCGACCCCGCGCCGCGCGGCCTCACCATCCTCACCGCGCCCCACGTCGTCATCGAGGCCGACCGCGCGGAGATCGAGGCCGGCATCGACGGCGAGGCCCTCGTCCTGCCCGCCCCGGTGCACTGCCGCATCATCCCCGGCGCCCTGCGCGTCCGCGTCCCCCGCAAACGCCCGGGCGTCCCGCAGCGCGGCCCCCGCCTGGACTGGCGCCGGTTGCGCAAGCTGGCGGCGACGGTGGGGCGTACGGCGGTGCACCGGCGGGGGCCGTTCGTCTGACGCCGCCGAACTGCCGTGTGACACACGGGATTTGGGTACGCGCCCCGCGACAAGGGAGACCGACGGGTGGACGGCCGACACACCCGCCATTTGTCACGCCTACGACGAGCACGTCGAGGACGACCGCCGGACACCTTGTCCCTGTCCCTCACCACCTGGATCCTCGGCACGCCGCCCGAGGTCCTGGCGTCTCCGCCCTCCTCCGCGACGCCGCCGGCAACCAGAACTTCGAGGCCGCCGAGGTGGCCCGCTGCATCTCCGCCGGCAGTGCGCCATCGTCTTTCCCGGGGAGACGGACGAAAGGTGTGGCACCCGCCCTACAGCCCCGCCACCGCATTCCACCGCTTGGCGAACTCCACCCGCTCCCCGGCCGTGATGTCCCGCGCGATCGCCAGGCGCCTGCGCATCGCCGCGTCCGGGAAGATCAGCGGGTCCTCGGCCAGGGCGGCGGTCTCCTCGTCCTTGGCGGAGGCGAGGACGTCCTGGGCGGCCGGGACGGGGCACACGTAGTTGACCCAGGCCGCCAACTCGGCGGCGACCTCGGGCTCGTAGTAGTAGTCGATCAGGCGCTCGGCGTTGGCCTTGTGGCGGGCCAGGTTGGGGATCATCAGGGACTCCGACCAGAGCTCGGCGCCCTCCTCGGGAACGACGAAGCGGATGTCGGGTTCGTCCGCCTGGAGCTGGATGACGTCGCCCGAGTACGCCTGGCAGGCCAGTACGTCCCCGCTCGACAGGTCCTTGATGTAGTCGTTGCCGGTGAAGCGGCGGACCTGGCCCTTGCGCACGTGCTCCTCAACCTGGTCGCAGACCCTGTGGAAGTCGTCCGCGCTCCACCGGGTGATGTCGACGCCGTTGCCCTGCATGAGCAGGGCGAACGCCTCGTCGAGCCCGGAGAGCAGCGTCACCCGGCCCTTCAGGTCACTCGCCCACAGATCCGCCACGCTGCGTATCTCGCGGCCCAGCCTGCGGCGGTTGTACGCGATGCCGGTGATGCCGGACTGCCACGGCACGGTGAACTTCCGTCCCGGGTCGAACGCCGGTGAACGCAGCTGCGGATCAAGGTACTTCGTCACGTTCGGCTGCCGCGCCCGGTCCATCTCCTGGACCCAGCCCAGCCGTACGAACCGGGCGCACATCCAGTCACTGATGACGATGAGATCGCGGTCCGTGCGCTGATGGTTCATCAGCGCGGGGCTGACCTTGCCGAAGAACTCGTCGTTGTCGTTGATCTCCTCGACGTACTCGACGGAGATGCCGGTGCGCTTCTCGAAGGCCTCCAGCGTCGGCCGCCGCGTCTCGTCCGCGTCGTCCGTGTCGATGTACAGCGGCCAGTTGGCCCAGGCGAGCCGCTTGTCGGTGGCGGAAAGGTCAGCGGCGGCCCGCTCGCCGGGCGGCACGTAGGCGGCGGGCACACCACAGCCGGTGAGCCCGCCGAGCATCGCGCCGGAACCGAGCGCGCGAAGGAGAGTGCGACGAGAGGGCATGCCCCGGACGGTACTTGACGCGTCCAGGGCTGCAACGTCCCTCAGGGGCGCGGGGCTGTATCGATTTGCGGCTCCGCCGCGCGGGCGCGACCAGCCCCCACGCACCCGCAGCCGGAGAACTACGCCTCCAGGGACGTCATCACATGCTTGATCCGCGTGTAGTCATCGAACCCGTACGCCGAAAGGTCCTTGCCGTACCCGGACTTCTTGAACCCACCGTGCGGCATCTCCGCGACCAGCGGAATGTGCGTGTTGATCCACACGCACCCGAAGTCCAGCGCCTTGGACATCCGCATCGCCCGCCCGTGGTCCTTGGTCCACACCGACGACGCGAGCGCGTACTCGACACCGTTCGCCCACTCGACGGCCTGCGCCTCGTCCGAGAAGGACTGCACGGTGATGACCGGCCCGAAGACCTCCTTCTGGATGATCTCGTCGTCCTGCTTGACGCCGGAGACGACGGTCGGCGCGAAGAAGTAGCCCTTCTCCCCGACCCGCTTGCCACCGGCCTCCACGCGCGCGTGCGCCGGCAGCCGCTCGATGAAGCCCTCGACCTGCTTGAGCTGGTTGGGGTTGTTGAGCGGGCCGAACAGCACGTCCTCGTCGTCCGGCTGCCCGGTCTTGGTGTCGGTGGCCGCCTTCGCGAGCGCGGCGACGAACTCGTCGTGGATGGCCTCGTGGACGAGGACGCGGCAGGCGGCCGTACAGTCCTGCCCGGCGTTGAAGAAGCCCGCGACCGAGATGTCCTCGACGGCCTTGGCGATGTCCGTGTCCTCGAAGACGACGACCGGCGCCTTGCCACCCAGCTCCAGGTGGACCCGCTTGAGGTCCTTCGACGCGGACTCGGCGACCGACATGCCGGCCCGCACGGAGCCGGTGATGGACGCCATGGCCGGAATCGGGTGCTCGACCATCAGGCGGCCGGTGTCACGGTCGCCGGTGATGACGTTGAAGACGCCCTTGGGCAGGATCGAGCCGATGATGTCGGCCATCAGGACGGTCGACGCCGGCGTCGTGTCCGACGGCTTCAGCACGACCGTGTTGCCCGCCGCGATGGCCGGCGCGAACTTCCATACGGCCATCATCATCGGGTAGTTCCAGGGCGCGACCTGCGCGCAGACGCCGACCGGCTCACGGCGGATGATCGAGGTCATCCCGTCCATGTACTCGGCGGCCGCCCGCCCCTCCAGCATCCGCGCCGCGCCCGCGAAGAAGCGGATCTGGTCGACCATCGGCGGGATCTCCTCCGACCGGGTGAGCCCGACCGGCTTGCCGGTGTTCTCGACCTCGGCGGCGATCAGTTCCTCGGCGCGCTCCTCGAACGCGTCCGCGATCTTGAGGAGGGCCTTCTGGCGCTCGGCGGGCGTCGTGTCGCGCCAGCCCGGGAAGGCCCTGGCGGCGGCCTCCATCGCGGCGTCGACGTCCGCCTGCCCGGACAGCGGCGCGGTCGCGTACGCCTCGCCCGTCGCGGGGTTGACCACCTCGGTGGTCCGTCCGTCGGCGGCGTCCCGGAACTCACCGTCGATGTAGTTGCGCAGACGACGCAGCTCGGTGCTCACTGCCGGCCTCCTGTCAGGTCTTCACTGCTTGTGGCTGTCAGTACGGGGTGTCCAGTTACTGAGACACCCACCCTAATCGCCGGGCCCACGTTTTCAACACCCCCAATCCCGCCACCGCTGCGAAATCCGCAGGTCTCAGTCACGTAAACAACGAATTTCATCGCTACGACCTTGCGGAAGTGTCGAGACGTCGTGCACAGTGACGTCGTGGCCAGTCGAAGCGCAGAGCACAGGGACTCCCGCGAGTCCAGGAACGGCGGCGGTCCCCAGCTGGACGCCGTCTCCCTCGCCATCATCGAACAACTTCAGGAGGACGGCCGCCGGCCGTACGCCGCCATCGGCAAGGCCGTCGGCCTGTCCGAGGCGGCCGTGCGCCAGCGCGTCCAGAAGCTGCTCGACCAGGGCGTGATGCAGATCGTCGCCGTCACGGACCCGCTCACCGTGGGCTTCCGGCGCCAGGCGATGGTCGGCGTCAATGTCGAGGGCGACGTGGAGTCCGTGGCCGACGCGCTGACCGCCATGTCCGAGTGCGAGTACGTCGTGATGACCGCCGGGTCCTTCGACCTGATGGTGGAGATCGTCTGCGAGGACGACGACCACCTGCTGGAGGTCATCAACAAACGCATCCGGGCCGTCCCCGGAGTGCGCTCCACCGAGAGCTTCGTCTACCTCAAGCTCAAGAAGCAGACCTACATGTGGGGAACCCGATAACCGTGAGGACCCGATAACCGTGAGCACCGACACCCCTCAGGACCTCAGCAGGACCGCGTACGACCACCTGTGGATGCACTTCACGCGCATGTCCTCGTACGAGAAGTCGCCCGTCCCCACCATCGTCCGGGGCGAGGGCACGTACATCTACGACGACAAGGGCAAGCGTTACCTCGACGGTCTCGCCGGCCTGTTCGTGGTCCAGGCCGGGCACGGCCGCGTGGAGCTGGCCGAGACCGCCTTCAAGCAGGCGCAGGAGCTGGCGTTCTTCCCGATCTGGTCGTACGCCCATCCGAAGGCCGTCGAGCTCGCCGACCGTCTCGCGGACCACGCTCCGGGCGACCTCAACAAGGTCTTCTTCACCACCGGCGGCGGTGAGGCGGTGGAGACCGCCTGGAAGCTCGCCAAGCAGTACTTCAAGCTGGTCGGCAAGCCCACCAAGCACAAGGTCATCTCGCGTGCCGTCGCCTACCACGGCACCCCGCAGGGCGCCCTGTCCATCACGGGCCTGCCCGCCCTTAAGGCCCCCTTCGAGCCGCTGGTCCCCGGCGCCCACAAGGTCCCGAACACCAACTTCTACCGCGCCCCGATCCACGGCGACGACCCGGAGGCCTTCGGCCGCTGGGCCGCCGACCAGATCGAGCAGCAGATCCTCTTCGAGGGCCCGGACACGGTCGCCGCGGTCTTCCTGGAGCCGGTGCAGAACGCGGGCGGCTGCTTCCCGCCCCCGCCCGGTTACTTCCAGCGGGTCCGCGAGATCTGCGACCAGTACGACGTGCTGCTGGTCTCGGACGAGGTCATCTGCGCCTTCGGCCGCCTCGGCACGATGTTCGCCTGCGACAAGTTCGGCTACGTCCCGGACATGATCACCTGCGCCAAGGGCATGACCTCGGGCTACTCCCCGATCGGCGCCTGCATCATCTCCGACCGCATCGCCGAGCCGTTCTACAAGGGCGACAACACGTTCCTGCACGGCTACACCTTCGGCGGCCACCCGGTGTCGGCCGCGGTCGGCATCGCCAACCTCGACCTGTTCGAGCGCGAGAACCTCAACCAGCACGTCCTCGACAACGAGGCCGCCTTCCGCTCGACGCTGGAGAAGCTGTACGACCTGCCGATCGTCGGCGACGTCCGCGGCAACGGCTTCTTCTACGGCATCGAGCTGGTGAAGGACAAGGCGACCAAGGAGTCGTTCAACGCCGAGGAGACCGAGCGCGTCCTGTACGGCTTCCTCTCCAAGAAGCTGTTCGAGAACGGCCTGTACTGCCGTGCCGACGACAGGGGTGACCCGGTCGTGCAGCTCGCGCCGCCGCTGATCTCCAACCAGGAGACGTTCGACGAGATCGAGCAGATCCTGCGCGCGACGCTGTCGGAGGCATGGACCAAGCTGTGACGCGCCAGGCGCACCAGGCGTACCAAGCGCCCCAGGTGCCCCCGCCGACCCGCGGAAGTTGATCTTCCGTCTGGATGATCAACACCGGCCCCGGAGCCGCCCGTTCGAGTGAGAAACGGCGGCCCGGGGCCGTGTGCTGTCCGGGGTCCGGGGGACGGCTGCCTAGCGTTCCTGTGACCGATCGGCCGAGCCATCGTTCCCCCGCACGGGGGATCAGGTACGGAAACGGATCAGAAGCGAGGTGTACGTCATGGTGGCCCCGCCGGACAACGACGTGCTCTGGGCGCGCGCCCTGCACTTCACCTACAACGACGGCTCACCCGCGCTCAGCGGCGTCTCGCTCGGTGTCCAGGAGGGTGAGGTCCTCGCCGTCATCGGTCCGCGCGGGAGCGGCAAGACGACCCTGCTGCAATGCCTGTCCGGCCTGCTCCCGGTACGCCGGGGCGACGTCTGGTTCAACAGCGTGCCGGTGCACAAGATGGGCCCGCTGGCCCGCGAGCGGCTCCGCCGCGACCGCTTCAGCTGGATCGACCCGGCCCCGTCCCTCGTCCCCGAACTGAACGTCTGGGAGAACGCCGCCCTCCCCCTGATGCTGCGCGGCACCAGCCGCCGGCGTGCCAAGACGGCCGCGCTGGAGTGGCTGGAGCGCCTGGACGTCGGCAAGGTGGCCCGCAAGCGCCCGCACCAGCTGCTCCAGGCCGAACGCCAGCGCGTCTGCATCGCCCGGGCACTGGCCCCCTCGCCCACGGTCCTGTTCGCCGACGAGCCGGCGGCTTCCCTGCACCGCACCGACCGCACCCAGGTCCTGCGCACACTGACGACGGCGGCCCGCTCGCACGGCATCACGGTCGTCCTGGCCAGCTACGACCCGGACGCGGCGCCCCTCGCGGACCGCAGGCTCACCCTCCTGGACGGACGCCGTGTGAACACGGTGCAGCTACCCCCGGTCGGCGAGGCGGAAGGCCGGGCCGCGTGCTCGCTCTCCGCCTGACCCTCGGCTCCCAACCCGCCGTCCAGCTGCGCCGCCTGCTGGTGGCGACGGCGTCCGCGGGCACGGGCTTCCTGCTCCTGTGCGCCCTGGGCTACGCCCTGTCCCACCCCGACGATCCCGGCGCGTCGCTGCTCCGCCTGGCCTGGTGCGTGCCCCCGTTGGCCGCGACGATCCACTTCGCGGTCGCGGTGGCCCGCACCGACCCCGGCACCAAGCCCCGCCCCGGCCTCTCGGCGATCGGCCTGGGCCCGGCCCGCCTGATGGCCGTCTCGGCGACGACCACGGCCCTGTCCTGCACCCTCGGCTCGATGGTGGCCCTGCTGTTCTTCCTGCACCTGCGAGGCGACCTGACGGGCATGCCCTTCGACGGCGCCGGCGAGGAGTTCCTCGCAGCGGACACCCCCCTCCCCCTCCCGGCCACCTTGACCCTCCTCACCGCGGCACCGGCGATCGCCTCCCTGACGGTGGCGTTCACCCTCCGCCCGAAGGAGCAGCGCACGCACGCACAGGGCGGGGCGAGGCCGCACGGCCGCTTCGGTTCGCGCAGCGGGCCGACGACGCGGGAGACATTCGGGGCGTACGGCAGGTTCGGGGCCCATCTGAGGCGGGGCGGGCGGGGAGCAGCTGAGGCACCTGGCGGCCATCAGCCCGCGGACAGCCGGCCCCCGCAGCCCACCCAGACCCCAGCCCCCACCCCGGGCAAGCAGACAACCGACTGGACCGAAGCGGTAGCCGACCCCACCGCCACCCCGGACTCCGCACTCCCCCCAGCACCCCGCAAACCCCCCGCTGGCCTCCCCTGGGGCATCGCGGTGATCGCCGCAGGCCTGGCCGCGGAGACCTACGCCGCCCACGCCACAACCGGCGCCGCCCTCACCCTGCCCGCCGCCCTCCCCACCGGCCACGCCGGCGTTCTCCTCGGCTGGCTCCTCACCGCCCTCGGCCTCGCCCTCGCCGCCCCCGGCCTCACCCACCTCTGCGGCCGCCTCCTGCAGTCCGCCCGCCCCGGCGCCCTCCGCCTCCTGGCAGGCCGCGTCCTCATGGCGGAAGCCGTCCGCATCGGCCGTCCTCTCGGCATCGTCTGCGCCGCGGCCTCCGGCGCGTACGCCGTGGCCACCCTCTCCGACCCCGACGCCATCTCCGCCTTCGGCCCTCTCACCACCGTCGGGGTCGCCCTGGTCACCGGCTGCACCGTGGCCACCCTCCTGACGGCCGCCGTGGAGGCCAAACAGGCCCGCGCCGACACCACGGCCGCCCTGCTCCGCCTCGGCGCCCCCACCTCGATGCTGCGCAGCGCGGCCGCCCTGCGCGCCGGTGTCCTGGCGGCCTTCTTCGGCCCGCTCACCCTGATCGTGGCCGAGCTGGCCGCACTGCCCCTGGCGCGCTGAAGCAGGGCGCGAAAAACTCGTACGAAAAAAGTCCCTCCGCGGCGATGAGTTCCGCACGACCCCCCGGTCTACCCCACCGAACAGCATCGAACCCGATGGGAGAGACCACGATGACCGCCCCCGCGTACCAGCAGATGATCTTTGTGAACCTGCCCGTGAACGACCTCGACGCCTCGAAGAAGTTCTTCACGGAGCTCGGTTACTCGATCAACCCGCAGTTCAGCGACGAGAACGCCGCCTCCGTCGTGATCAGTGACACCATCGTCGCGATGCTGCTGACCAGGCCGTTCTACGCGACCTTCACCGACAAGGAGATCGCGGACGCCACGAAGACCAGCGAGGTGCTGGTCTGCCTGAGCGCCGAGAGCCGCGACAAGGTCGACGAACTGGTCGAGAAGGCCGTCGCCGCCGGCGGCACCGCCTCGGAGAAGATCCAGGACATGGGCTTCATGTACGGCCGCGCCTTCGACGACCTCGACGGCCACACCTGGGAGGTCGTCTGGATGGACCCGTCGGCCATCGAGGGCTGACGCCCGCGCCCCCTCGGACGGTGCCTAGCATGGGCGCGTGCAGACGATGCCCGCCCATGCGGCCCACCACGACGACCGTGAGATCGAGACGCTCGAGGAGTTCGACGCGACCGTCTCGTCGCGCGGCACCCTCGCCGGATTCCGTGTCCAGGCCGTCGACCTGACGGACCGTACGCGCGAGCTGCTCGGCACGGACACGGCGGGCGCCGTCTTCCTCGGCTGCCCGATGCGCGAGGAAGCCGCCGCGAAGATCCGCACGGACGGCGCCCTGGTCTTCCCGCCCGTCCCGGATCTGCCCTTCGACCCGTACCGCGGCCAGGTCTACTCCCCCGACGAGCTCTTCACGTCCCTGGCGGACGGATACGAGGCCACGCCGGACGCACGCTCATACGCGTGGTTCCAGCAGACCAAGGCGGACGGGGACATATACGCCTCCATGCTCCGCGCGGTCCACGACGACTCGGTCTCCGACGCCCTCGACGAACTCCTCGCCGGCGCCCGGGTGGTCGGCGTCATGGGCGGGCACGCGATGCGCCGCGGCACGGAGGCGTACGAGGGTGCCGCGCGCCTCGGCCGGGAGCTGACCCGCGCCGGTTTCACGGTCGCCACCGGCGGCGGCCCGGGCGCGATGGAGGCGGCGAACCTCGGGGCGTACGCCGCCCCGTACGACGACGAGATGCTCCGCGAGGCCGTCCAACTCCTCGCCAAGTCCCCCGGGTTCACACCCTCGATCACCGACTGGGCGGCCGTCGCCTTCGACGTGCGCGCCCGCTGGCCCAGGGGCGGCCGCTCCGTGGGCATCCCGACCTGGTTCTACGGCCACGAGCCGCCGAACCCGTTCGCCTCCCACATCGCCAAGTACTTCGCCAACGCCACCCGCGAGGACGGCCTCCTGGCGCGCTCGAACGCGGGCGTCGTCTTCCTGCCGGGCGCCGCCGGAACCGTACAGGAGATCTTCGACAACGCGACGCCGAACTACTACGAGTCGCGCGGTGAACCCACCCCGATGATCCTGGTCGACCGCACGCACTGGACCGAGAGACTGCCGACCTGGCCCCTGCTCCAGTCGCTCGCGCGGGACCGCTCGATGGAGTCCCGTATCGCCCTGGTTGACCGGATCGAGGAGGTGCCGGAGGCGTTGAAACGTCTGGGCGGTTAATAAGAGGGCAAAGCCAACGCCTGTTGGCTGCATACACGTTGACACTGCTTATGTCACGCTTATAAACCTGTGAGACTCCTGGGGACGGCGATGTCAGAATCGCCAACCTCTTCAACCCCCCTCAGTTGCGCAACTCGTAAGGACAAACGTGTCCATAAACCGCCGTACTGTCGCACGTTCCGTGCGCGCTCTTGGTGTCGCCTCCGCATCCGCGGCGCTCGCGCTCGGTCTCGCGGGCAACGCGCTCGCGTGCGACATCAGTGAATTCTCCGCCGAAGCCAAGTGCGACGGCGTCAAGGGCGTCATCACGGTGACCGACGTGGACCCCAGCGGGATCCCGGCGACCGTCAGCGTGTACCTGCAGAACAACGGCGCCGACCTGAAGAAGGTCGGCGAGCAGGTGGTCAAGGGCTCTCGCGAGGGTGTGACCATCACCTTCGAAGAGAACTGGAAGCCGGACGCCGAGTACCGGGTCCACGTCAAGGCCGAGGGCTATGTCGACGAGGACATCAAGCCGAACCTGACCACGCCGTCCACGGCCTGCAAGAAGGAAGAGGAGGAGCCGCCGGCTCCGTCCGACACCCCGACCCCGTCGGACTCCGCCTCGACCCCGGCCGAGGAGACCGACACCCCGACCCCGACGCCGTCTCAGAGCGAGAGCACCGCCCCCGCGGGCACCGAGAGCAACGCTCCGGCCCCGGCGGACGCCGGTGACTCCAACCTCGCCGAGACCGGTGCGAACTCCAACACCGGCCTGATCGCCGGCATCGCGATCGCGCTCGTGGCGATCGGTGGCGGTGCCGTCTTCTTCGGCATGCGTCGCCGCGGGACGAGCGGCGACCGCTGACACGCCCGCACAGCAACACCGTTGTGGCCCGCCCCTTCCCCGGGGGCGGGCCATACGCCTGTCAGCCGAACGTCGCCCGTTCGAGCCAGAACTCCAGCAACTCCCGCTCGCCGAGGATCTCCAACTCCGCGCTGTCCAGCGGCAGTCGGCGGTAGAAGGCGAGCAGTACGGCGGTGAGCGGGCCGCGCAGGGCGACCGTCGCCTTCTCGTGGCCGCGCCGCCAAGTGACGACGTCCCCGGTGAGATCGATGAACCATTCGGCGTTCACCTCGGGGGCGTTGTCGGTGGCGTGCAGATGGATACTGCCCCCCGGCCGGTGCAACTCCCTCGCCGGGTCGTCCGGCAACGTCCGCTGCGCCCACTCGACGATCTCCAGCCACTCGTCGATCGCGTCGGCGGCCACGTCCGGCGCGACCTCGTAGGGCAGCCCGGCGGCGAGGGTCGCGTCGGCGCGGTGGACGGTGATCTCGTGTGTCATACGGCGGGCCCAGAATCCCGCGGTGGGGACGCCGGCCCACCCCCACATCTTGGCGTCCGGCCCGGCCTCCCGCAGCGCGCCGACGACCATCTCGCCGGTCTCCGCCAGCCAGGCGTCCAGGGCGGCGGGATCGCCCTGCCCCTCGGGACCCTCGGCCCCCGGCACCTGTTCCTCCGGGATCTCCTCCTGTGCCCGCGTCCGCACCATCAGCTCCACCCAGCGCAGGGCGCCGCCCGTGTGCCGTACGAGCTGTTCCAGCGACCAGTCCGGGCAGGTCGGCACGGTGGCCGACAGATCGGCGCCGGAGGTCACCACAGCCCTCAACAGGCCGATCTGATGGGATATTTCGTCACAGTAGCGATCATGCGCGAGCTGCCTCATGCCCCGCACCCTACGGGCCGGGTGATCAGTCCAGCACGACAATTTCAGCCGCATCGAACTCGACGCCGACCACGTCCCCGACCTCCGGCGCGTCCCGCAGCGCACACGCCGCCTCCAGGCGCGGCGCGTCCTCGGGCTGGAGGTGAACGGCGACATGCGTGCCCTTGAAGGTGCGTGCCGTGACCGTGCAGCGCAGCCCGGCGTCGGGGGCCACGAGCCGCACCCCGGCCGGCCGCACGAGCAGGGTCCGCGGGCCCTGCGCGGCGCCCTCGCCCACCGGCAGCTTGCCCCAGGGCGTGTCCGCGGCCTCCCCGGCGACCGTGCCCTCGACCACGTTGTCGAAGCCGAGGAAGCGCGCCACGAACTCGTCCACGGGCCGCTGCCACACCTGGAGCGGCGTGCCGGTCTGGGCGATCCGCCCGTCCCGCATCACCACGACGCGGTCGGCGAGCGCGAAGGCCTCGCCCTGGTCGTGCGTCACGGCCAGCACGGTGGTGCCCAACCGCCCGAACAGCTCCCGAAGTTCGACCACCAGCCGCTCACGCAGCGAGCGGTCGAGCTGGCCGAGTGGCTCGTCCAGCATCAGCAGCCGAGGCCGGGGCGCGAGCGCGCGGGCCAGCGCCACCCGCTGCTGCTCCCCGCCGGAGAGGGAGGCGACGGCGCGCCGGGCGGCGCCCGGCAGTCCGACGAGATCGAGCAACTCCGTTATCTGTTCGGCCTGTTCACCCTTGGATGCGCCGTGCATCCGCGCCCCGAAGGCCACGTTGCCGCCGACGTCCCGCTGCGGGAACAGCTGGTGGTCCTGGAACATCAGCCCGACACCCCGCTTGTGCGCGGGCACCCCGGCCTGGTCCCGCCCGTCGAGCGACACCCGCCCGGCGTCGAGGGGTTGCAGGCCCGCCACCGCCCTCAGCAGCGTCGACTTGCCGCTGCCGCTCGGCCCCAGCACGCACACGATCTCGTGCTCGGCGACATCGAGGTCCACGCCGTCCAGCACGGCCCGCCCGCCGAACCGTACGGTCGCACCCGCCAGGCTCAACAGCATCTAGAACTCCCCCGTCCGATCCGTACGAAGCCGCTCCAACACCAGCAGCGCCACCGCGCACACCACCATCAGTACCGTCGAAAGAGCCATCGCCTGGCCGTAGTTGAGCTCGCCGGCCCGCCCCAGCAGCCGCGCCACGGCGACCGGCAGCGTCGGATTGTCGGGCCGCGCGATGAACACGGTCGCCCCGAACTCCCCCAGCGACACGGCGAAGGCGAACCCGGCCGCGATCAGCAGCGCCCGCCGCACCATCGGCAGATCCACCTCACGCCAGACCCGCCAGGGCGAGGCCCCGAGCACCGCCGCCGCCTCACGGAGCCGCTGGTCCACGGCCCGCAGCACGGGCAGCATGGTCCGTACGACGAAGGGCACGCCGACGAGCGCCTGAGCCAGCGGAACCAGGATCCACGAGCTGCGCAGATCGAGCGGAGGCTCGTCCAGAGCGATCAGGAACCCGAACCCGACGGTCACCGCGGACACCCCGAGCGGCAGCATCAACAGCGCGTCGAAACCGCGTACGAACCGCCCCGCGTCCCGTCGGGTCAGTGCCGCCGCGGCCAGACCACCGATCAGCACGGCGATGACGGTGGCGACGACGGCGTACTGAAGCGAATTGCCGATGGCCTCGATCGGCGCGACGAGGAAGACCCCGCCGTCGGCGCTGGTCAGCGCCCGGTAGTGGCCGAAGTCGGGCGCGTCCAGCGACCGCTGCACCAGCACGGCGAGCGGCAGCAGCAGGAGTACGACGATGACGGCCAGGACACCGGCCAGCAGCGCCCACTGCCCCGCGCCGCGCGGCCGCCGCGCGGTCACGGACGCGTCGACCAGCCGAAGAGTGCTCTCCCGGCGCCGTACCGTCCAGGCGTGCACGGCGAGGATCGCGGCCACGGCGAGGAACTGGATGATCGTCAGGACGGCGGCCGTGGAGAGGTCGAAGATCTCCGAGGTCTGCCGGTAGATCTCCACTTCGAGGGTGGAGAAGGTCGGCCCGCCGAGGATCTGGACGACACCGAAGGAGGTGAAGGTGAACAGGAAGACCATGAGCGCGGCGGCGGCCACGGCGGGCGCGAGGGCCGGGAGGGTGACCTGACGCCAGGCCTTCAGCGGAGACGCCCCGAGCATCCGCGCGGCCTCCGCCTGCCGCGGGTCGAGCTGCGCCCAGAGCCCGCCGACCGTCCGTACGACGACGGCGTAGTTGAAGAAGACATGCGCGAGGAGGATGGCCCACACAGTGGTGTCGAGGCGTACGCCCCACAGCTCGTCGAGGAGCCCGCCACGGCCGACGAGTGCGAGGAACGCCGTACCGACGACGACCGTCGGCAGCACGAAGGGCACGGTCACCACGGCCCGCAGGATCTGCTTGCCGGGGAAGTCGAAGCGGGCGAAGACATACGCGCCCGGCAGCGCGATCAGCAGGGTCAGCGCGGTGGACGCGAGGGCCTGCCAGGTGGTGAACCACAGGACGTGCCGGATGTCGGACTGCCCGAGCACGTCCCAGAGCCGCCCGAACTGCCAGACCCCGTCGACCTTCAGACCACGCGCGACGATCGCGGCGACGGGGTAGGCGAAGAAGGCCGCGAAGAACGCGACGGGCACGGCGATGAGGCCGAGCCGCACCGCCGCACCGCCCGCGCGTCCCTTGCGGGCTCCCTTTCGTGGGGCTACTTCAGTACGAGCGAGGTCCACGACTTGACCCAGTCGTCACGGTTGTCGGCGATCTTCGCCGGGTCCATGGTCTCGGGATCCTCGGCCTGCGGGCCGTACTTCACGAACTCCTCGGGAACCTGGGCGCCCTCGACCACCGGGTAGACGAACATGTTGAGCGGCATGTCGTCCTGGAACGTCCTGGTGAGCAGGAAGTCGAGGAGCGCCTTGCCGCCCTCGGCGTTCTTGGCGTTGCTGAGCAGACCCGCGTACTCCACCTGGCGGAAGCAGGTGCCGGTCGCGACCCCGGTGGGCGCGGTCGTCGGCTTCGGGTCGGCGTAGATCACCTCGGCGGGCGGCGAGGAGGCGTACGACACGACGAGCGGCCGGTCGGCCTTGGCCTGCTTGCCGCCGGCCGAGCCGGAGAACTCCTCGTTGTAGGCCTGCTCCCAGCCGTCGACGACCTTGACGCCGTTGGCCTTCAGCTTCTTCCAGTAGTCCTGCCAGCCGTCGTCGCCGTACTTGGCGGCGGTGCCGAGCAGGAAGCCGAGGCCGGGCGAGGAGGTGGAGGCGTTCTCGGTGACGAGGAGGTTCTTGTACGCGGGCTTGATCAGATCGTCGTAGGACGTCGGTGGGGCCAGCTTGTGCTCGCTGAAGTACGCCTTGTCGTAGTTGACGCAGATGTCGCCGGTGTCGATCGGCGTGACCCGGTGCTCGTCCTTGTCGGCGAGGTACTCGGGCTTGATGCCGTCGGAGCCCTTCGCCTCGTACGACTGGAACAGGCCGTTGTCGAGGGCCCGCGAGAGCAAGGTGTTGTCGACGCCGAAGAAGACGTCGCCCTGCGGGTTGTCCTTGGTCAGGATCGCCTTGTTGACGGCCTGCCCGGCGTCGCCGTCCTCCAGGACCTTGACCTTGTAGCCGGACTGCTTCTCGAACGCGGCGAGGACGCTCTTCGAGACGGCCCACGAGTCATGGCTGACGAGCGTGACGTTCTTGCTCTTGGACTCGCCGGTGTCGCTGCCGGAGTCGGACGACCCACACGCGGACAGCGTGACGAGGCCCAGCCCGACGGCCACGGCCGCGAACTTCTTGGTGGTGCTCACGAAATTCCTCCTGGGGTGGACCAGGAAGAGACGCGGCCCTGCCCACGAGTCCTTTCGGCTCCTGGGCAGGGCGCAACAGCTTGAGTGATGACCGAACTTCCTACCCAGAATGACCTGGGCGAGGTTCAGAGGGTCTGCGGCCCGGTTGCCGCACTCTCAGCGCTGTGGCGCTCCCCTGTCGGAATATGAAGATGTACGTACGGGTGTACGCGCTCAGATTACCGCTCGGTGGCCGCCAGCTGACCGCAGGCCCCGTCGATCTCCTGACCACGGGTGTCCCGAATGGTCACCGGCACACCATGGGCGGCGATGGCCTCCACGAACGCCTTCTCGTCCTCGGGCCGGGAGGCGGTCCACTTCGACCCGGGAGTCGGGTTCAGCGGAATCAGATTCACATGCACGGGCTTGCCCTTGAGCAGCCGCCCGAGCCGGTCACCGCGCCAGGCCTGATCATTGATGTCCCGGATGAGCGCGTACTCGATGGACAGCCGACGCCCGGACTTCTCGACGTACTCGAACCCGGCGTCGAGCACCTCGCGCACCTTCCACCGCGTGTTCACGGGGACGAGGGTGTCGCGCAGCTCGTCGTCGGGCGCGTGCAGGGAGATCGCGAGCCGGCACTTGAAGCCCTCGTCGGCGAACCGGTGGATGGCCGGGACGAGACCGACCGTCGAGACGGTGATCCCTCGCTGGGACAGGCCCAGCCCGTCGGGCTCGGGATCGGTCAGCCGCCGAACGGCCCCCACGACCCGGTTGTAGTTGGCGAGCGGCTCGCCCATCCCCATGAAGACGATGTTGGACAACCGAGCGGACCCACCGGGCACCTCCCCGTCCCTGAGCGCCCGCATCCCGTCCACGATCTGATGCACGATCTCGGCGGTGGACAGATTGCGATCGAGCCCCGCCTGCCCGGTGGCACAGAACGGACAGTTCATCCCGCACCCCGCCTGGGAGCTGATGCACATGGTCACCCGGTCCGGATACCGCATCAGCACCGACTCGACGAGCGTCCCGTCGAACAGCCGCCACAGCGTCTTGCGCGTGGTGCCCTCGTCGGTCGACAGATGCCGCACGACGGTCATGAGCTCCGGGAACAGCTCCTCCCGCAGCTTGGCACGCGACCCGGCGGGGATGTCGGTCCACTGCTCCGGGTCGTGCGCGTACCGCGCGAAGTAGTGCTGCGAGAGCTGCTTGGCACGAAACGGCTTCTCGCCGATCGCGGCAACAGCGTCCTTACGCTCACCGGGCGTGAGATCAGCGAGGTGCCGCGGCGGCTTCTTGGCTCCGCGGGGGGCGACGAAAGTGAGTTCTCCGGGCTTAGGCATGGCTGTACCAGTGTCGCAGATCGAATCACGTGCCCCGGAGCCCGAGCGCGCACCCCTCTGATGCCCATCGACTCGTCCGCGCTGAAATCGTCCCTCTCCATCAGGTGGAGAACCACTGAGTCACCGCTGACCAGTGATGAAGACGCGGTCCACGCCACCACCGTCCTGCGGCGTCATCGGACGGTTCAGTCGGTCTTGCGCTCCAGCCTGTCCTTGAGCAACTGCTCGTCGCGCGGCAGCTCCTTGCGGACCTGCGGGCGGACGACGAGGGGCACCAGGACCTTGCCGAGGCCGTGCCCTTCGAAGTCGATGTCGATCGTCACTCGGGAGCGGCGGCCGTCGTCGAGCGGCTCGATCTCACCGTGGGTACGTGGCCTGACGGGGCCGTCGATGCCGTGCAGATCCCAGCTGTGCGGAGGGTCGAGCTCGTCGAACTCAACGGTCATCGGAATCTCACGGTTACCGATGCGCCGGGTGACCCGCACCTGGGAGCCGGCGTGGATCGGCCCTGCGTCCAGCGGCTCGGCCGAGACTGCGCTCAGCTGCCATTCCGGCAGGTGGGACGGGTCGGTGACATACGCGTACACCTCGTCCGGCGTGCAGTCGACGTCGATGACTTCTCGGATGGCGGTCATGATGACCCCCTTCGAGTCCCCTTTGAGTGCCTTCATTGACGTACACGGGAATCGTCCCACACACCAGGGAGCCTCCGCTCTACGAGAGCGGAGGCTCACAGAGGCTGATCAATCCGTCAGCCAGACCCCACGAACAACACCAGCAGCAGCCACACCACAGGAGCCGTCGGCAACAGCGAGTCCAGCCGGTCCATGATCCCGCCATGACCCGGCAGCAGGGTGCCCATGTCCTTGATGCCCAGGTCCCGCTTGATCATCGACTCGCCGAGGTCGCCCAGCGTGGCGCTGGCCGCGACCGCGAGGCCCAGTAGCAGGCCCTGCCACCAGGTGCCGTCGTCGATCAGGAACTCCATGCACAGTGCGCCCGCCACCATCGCGAAGCTCACCGCGCCGAGCAGGCCCTCGCGGGTCTTGCCGGGGCTGATGCGCGGGGCGAGCTTGTGCTTGCCGAAGCGCCAGCCGACGGCGTACGCGCCGGTGTCGCTGACGACCGTCAGCAGCAGGAACGTCAGGACGCGGAACGCCCCGTCCTCGGCGGTGAGCATCATCGCGACGAACGTCGCCAGGAACGGCACGTAGAACGCCGCGAAGACGCCCGCGGTGACGTCCTTGAGATAGCCCTCCGGCGGTTCCGTCATCCGCCAGACCAGTACGGCCAGCGCGGTCAGCGCCATCGACACCCAGGCGCCCTCGGCACCCCGGACGTACCCGGCGACGACCATGGCCGCACCGCCGAGCGCGAGCGGGACGAGGGGCGCCTTGATGCCCTTGCGCTCCTCGAGCCGCTTGGTCAGCTCCCACAGGCCGACGACGACGGCGACCGCGACGACACCGACGAACACGGCCTTGACGACGAACAGCGAGGCGACGATCACCACGCCGAGCCCGACACCGACCCCTATGGCCGCACCCAGGTCGCGCCCCGCGCTCTTCTTCTGCGGCTGGGGCGCCGGCTGCGGGGCGTCGGGCATGGGCTCCGGATTCTGCTGCGCCGCCTCGAAAGGCCGCGCCTGCGGCGTGTCGTACGGCCGCGCATGCGGCGGCTGTTCGCGGAACAAGGGGCCGCTCAGCCGAGCGGCCCCCCGGTCGTCATCCTGGTCTCCGCCATACGCGGGAACGTCGGGCACGATGGGCATGGGGCGAGTCTGCTGCGCCTCAGGCGCATCGTACGCGGGACCCGCCGGGGCAGCCCCCTGGACAGGTCCACGCTCGGCGGCGCCCCAGTACCCGGCTTGCCCGGCCCCTGACGGCACCCCCCAGGAAGAGTCGTTCATCAGACCTCGAGCAGCTCAGCTTCCTTGTGCTTCAGGAGCTCGTCCACCTGGGCGACGTACTTGTGCGTGGTGTCGTCGAGCTCCTTCTCCGCACGGCGGCCCTCGTCCTCACCGATCTCGCCGTCCTTGATCAGCTTGTCGATGGCGTCCTTGGCCTTGCGGCGGACGGAACGGATGGACACCTTGGCGTCCTCGCCCTTGCCCTTGGCGACCTTGATGTACTCGCGGCGGCGCTCCTCGGTGAGCTCGGGGAACACCACCCGGATGATGTTGCCGTCGTTGCTCGGGTTGACGCCCAGGTCGGAGTCCCGGATCGCCTGCTCGATGTTGCGCAGCGCGGTCTTGTCGAACGGGGTCACGACCGCCATGCGCGGCTCCGGCACGGAGAACGAAGCCAGCTGGTTGATCGGCGTCGGCGCGCCGTAGTAGTCGGCCACGATCTTGTTGAACATCGCCGGGTGCGCACGGCCGGTGCGGATCGCGGCGAAGTCCTCCTTGGCGACCACGACGGCCTTCTCCATCTTCTCCTCGGCCTCGAGGAGGGTCTCTTCGATCACCACTTGCTCCTGCGTGTCTTGAGTAAAAGGCCCGGCTGCGGTTCCAGGGTGGGGGCGGCGGCCGGCTGCGTCGCGTCTTCTTCCTGCACGGTTCCCGACCGGCAGGACATTGTCCATCCCCCGGTCAGGGTCCGTCCCGTCCGTCCCCCGGACGGGGTTGTTCTGGGGCGTCAGCCCTGACTGCCCTGCTCACCCACAAGCGTGCCGATCTTCTCACCATTGACGGCGCGGGCGATATTGCCCTCCGCCAGAAGCTCGAAGACGAGGATCGGGAGCTTGTTGTCGCGGCACAGGGTGATCGCGGTGGCGTCGGCGACCTTGAGGTCGCGGGTGATGACCTCGCCGTAGCCGAGGGAGTCGAACTTGACCGCGTCGGGGTTGGTCTTGGGGTCGGAGTCATAGACCCCGTCCACGCCGTTCTTGCCCATGAGCAGCGCCTCGGCGTCGATCTCCAGGGCGCGCTGGGCGGCGGTGGTGTCGGTGGAGAAGTACGGCATGCCCATACCGGCGCCGAAGATGACCACACGGCCCTTCTCCAGGTGCCGTACGGCGCGCAGCGGGATGTACGGCTCGGCGACCTGGCCCATGGTGATGGCCGTCTGGACCCGGCTGTCGATGCCCTCCTTCTCCAGGAAGTCCTGGAGGGCGAGGCAGTTCATCACGGTGCCGAGCATGCCCATGTAGTCCGAGCGGGCCCGGTCCATGCCGCGCTGCTGGAGTTCGGCACCGCGGAAGAAGTTGCCGCCGCCGATGACGACCGCGACCTGCGCCCCGTCGCGGACGACGGAGGCGATCTCGCGGGCGATCTTGTGCACCACGTCCGGATCGACGCCGAGGCCCCCGCCACCGGAGAAGGCCTCTCCGGACAGCTTCAGCAGAAACCGGCCGCGTACTTTGCCGTCGTCGCTCTTCTGGGCCTTGGTGGTCATCGAGATCCCGCCTTTGTTACGTGGTGCACATACGAAGAAGGCCATTGCCGGTTGGGGCGTGTTTCGCATCCCATGCGCGGCAATGGCCTCCTCGTCAGATCTGCTGTCGTCCGTCACGCGCGCGTACGTGGTGACGGCGTCCGCGGACGACTGCCCTCGACCCTATCGGGGTCGGGCGCCGATCGCGGTACGGACTCAGATGCCGACCTTGATGCGCGAGAAGCGCTTCAGGGTGACACCGGCCTCGTCCAGGATCTTCTGGACGGACTTCTTGTTGTCGAGCGCGTACGGCTGACCGAGCAGCGTGGCGTCCTTGAAGAAGCCGTTGAGGCGACCCTCGACGATCTTCGGCAGGGCGGCCTCGGGCTTGCCCTCGGCGCGGGTGGTCTCCTCGGCGACGCGACGCTCGGACTCGACGACCTCGGCCGGGACGTCCTCCTTGGAGAGGTACTTCGGCGCGAAGGCGGCGATGTGCTGGGCGATGCCCTTGGCGACCTCGGCGTTCGGCTTGTCCAGCTCGACGAGGACACCGATCTGCGGGGGCAGGTCGGGCATCGTGCGGTGCATGTAGGCGAGCACGAAGCCGTCGGCGAACTGCGCGAAGCGGTCCAGGACGATCTTCTCGCCGAGGTTGGCGTTGGCCTCGTCCACGAACGCCTGGACGGTCTTGCCGGCCTCGATCTCGGAGGCGAGCAGGGCCTCGATGTCGGCCGGGGAGGTCTTCGCGACGTGCTCGGCGATGGCGTTGGCCACGGCCTGGAACTTCTCGCCCTTGGCGACGAAGTCCGTCTCGCACTTCAGCTCGACGATGACACCGGAGGAGTTGTCGTCGGCGATGATCGAGACCACGGCGCCGTTCTCGGCGGAGCGGCCCTCGCGCTTGGCGACGCCCTTCTGGCCCTTGATGCGGAGCGCCTCGACTGCCTTCTCGACGTTGCCCTCGGCCTCGTCCAGCGCCTTCTTGCAGTCCATCATGCCGGCGCCGGTGAGCTCGCGGAGCTTCTTGACGTCGGCGGCGGTGTAGTTCGCCATGAGTCTGTGAATCTTTCTCGAAGTCTGGAAGATCGAAGATCTACGGGGTCTGCAGCTCCCCATGTATCCGGGGGCCCTGACCTTCCGTCGACCTACGGGTGAACGGCGGGAGCGGACTTCAACCGCGCCGGAGGCGCTGTTGGACGCAGGACCGCTCCCGCCGTCAACGCTGACGGTGTCAGGCCTGCTCGCCCTCGGCGGCCGGAGCCTCAGCAGCCGGAGCCTCGGCGGCCGGAGCCTCGGCAGCGGGGGCCTCGGCAGCAGGCGCCTCGGCGGCGGCCGGGGCCTCCTCGGCCTTCTTCTCGCCCTCGAGCAGGTCGCGCTCCCACTCGGCGAGCGGCTCGCCCGCGGCCTTCTCGCCCTTGCCCTCCGTCGCCACGCCGGAACGGGCGATGAGGCCCTCGGCGACGGCGTCGGCGATCACACGGGTGAGCAGGGTGACGGAGCGGATCGCGTCGTCGTTGCCCGGGATCTTGTAGTCGACCTCGTCGGGGTCGCAGTTGGTGTCGAGGATGGCGACAACCGGAATGTTGAGCTTCCGGGCCTCACCAACGGCGATGTGCTCCTTCTTGGTGTCCACGATCCAGACGGCGCTGGGCACCTTCTGCATCTCGCGGATACCACCGAGGGTCTTCTCCAGCTTGGCCTTCTCGCGCGAGAGCACGAGAAGCTCCTTCTTGGTCAGACCGGAAGCGGCGACGTCCTCGAAGTCGATCTGCTCGAGCTCCTTGAGGCGCTGCAGACGCTTGTAGACGGTCGAGAAGTTGGTGAGCATGCCGCCCAGCCAGCGCTGGTTGACGTAGGGCATGCCGACGCGGGTCGCCTGCTCGGCGATGGCCTCCTGCGCCTGCTTCTTCGTACCGACGAACATGACCGTGCCGCCGTGGGCGACGGTCTCCTTGACGAACTCGTAGGCGCGGTCGATGTACGACAGCGACTGGAGCAGGTCGATGATGTAGATGCCGTTGCGCTCCGTGAAGATGAAGCGCTTCATCTTCGGGTTCCAACGACGGGTCTGGTGACCGAAGTGGACGCCGCTCTCCAGCAGCTCCCGCATCGTGACGACGGCCATGGCCGTATCTCCTTGAATGTTCTCGGTTGTGCCGCGGATGCCGGATGGCTCCCGCGCCTGACGCCCACATGCGCCGTGCCACGAAGGACCGAGAGGCGCTGACACGGACCGTCTCCGGTGGCCGTATCGGGGCGTGCGAAGTCGACCCGGTGACCCGGATCGCCAGAAGAAGTGTACGGGACCCGGGAGGTACCGGGTGACGCCGCTGTCCACAACCCGGGAGTTATCCACAGATACCGGCCATGATCGGGGAGGGTGCGGGACGGTTCTCGCATGCGAGCAAAGCGATGTGCGAGAACGGCGGAGACGGCGAGGACATGCGGGCGGCTGGTGTTGCGGCTGGTGTCACTGCTGCTCCTGACGGCGACCGTCCTGCTGACACCGGTCCCACGACTGACTCCGGCCGCCAGTGGCGTGCCTGCCGCGCCGGCCCAGGACCCCACAGTGCCGGCGGTCGGCCAGGCCTGGCCCGTGGGGTTACGCCCTCCGGTCCTCCGCGGCTGGGAGCCCCCGGCGACCGCGTACGGCCGCGGCCACCGCGGCGTGGACCTGGCAGCGCCCGCCGGGACACCGGTACGGGCGGTGGCGGCGGGGCGGGTTTCCTTCGCGGGCCGGGTCGCGGGGAAGGGGGTCGTGTCGGTGGAGCTCACCGGGACGGGGGATCCGCCGTTGCGGACGACGTATGAACCGGTGCGGGCGATGCTGAAGAAGGGCGAGGAGGTGGAGGCGGGAGAGGTCGTGGGGACAGTGCAGGCGACCGGGTCCCACTGCGCGGGGACGTGCGTCCACTGGGGTTTGCGGAGAGACGACGCCTACCTGGACCCGCTGTCGCTCCTGCCCCCGTCGCTACTGCACAGGGGACCGTCGAGGCTGCTGCCGGTGCTGGGGGTGCCGTTGCCGTCCTAGCCGGCGCGGGGTGCGGGCACCGGCACCCCGCACGCGCGGACGGGCGTTCCCGCCCCGTCGGCACCTCGCGCCGGTCAGCCTGTCAGCCCCGCACACCCCGCAGTGCCATGGCCACGGCCGCCTCCGTGATCGCCGAGGGATCCTCCGCCGCCCCCAACTCGATCCTCCGCACAGCCGCGTCCACGACCCCCTGCAACAACATCGCCGCCAGCCGAGGCTCCGCGTGCCCCATCTCCGCCAGCGCCTCGACGATCATCGCGACGAGCCCGCCGTGCGCCGCCCGGATCTTCTCCCGAGCCCCGGCGTCCAGCTCGCTCGCGGAGATCGCCACCACGGCCCGGTGCCGCCGATCTCCCACCAGCGCGAGCTGCTGCCGCACATACGCCTCGACCTTGCCGTCGGCCGTCGGGTCCCGCTCCATCGCCGCCGAAACCTCCGCGGCCCACACAGGAAAGTCGACCCCGCACAGCTCCTCGACCACGGCGGCCCGCGACCGGAAGTACTCGTACACGGACGACCGCGCGAGCCCCGTCCGCTCGGCGAGGGCCGGGAAGGTCAGCGCCTCCGTCCCGCCCTCGGACAACAGGGAACGAGCCGCGTCCAGCAGGGCGGCTCGCTGCATCGACCGGTGCTCGGCCACGGAGGCCGCTCGAATCCTTGGCACGTCAACCACTTTACGGACGCGCCACCGCCGACGGGAGTCTCTCCACGGATCCCCCGACACGTCCCGCCAGGTCAACGACCGAAGCCGGCCAGCTTCGCCCGCAGCTGCAGCACCGACTTGGTGTGGATCTGGCTGACCCGGCTCTCGGTCACACCGAGCACGTTCCCGATCTCGGCGAGCGTGAGCCCCTCGTAGTAGTACAGCGTCACCACGGTCTTCTCCCGCTCGGGCAAGGTGTTGATCGCCCGCGCCAGGAACCTCCGCAGCTCCCGGTCCTCGGCCACCTCCACCGGATTGTCCGCGGCGGTGTCCTCCAACGTGTCCATGACGCTCAGCCCGTCGCCACCCTCACCCCCGACGTGCAGCAGCTCCTCCAGCGCCACCACGTTGGCCAGCGACAACTGGCTGAAGACCGCGTGGAGTTCGTCCACCGCGATCCCCATCTCGACGGCCACCTCCGCCTCGGTCGGTGTCCGCCGCAGCCGCGCCTCGAGCGTCGCGTACGCCCGCTCCACGTTCCGCGCCTTCTGCCGCACCGACCGCGGGATCCAGTCCAGCGCCCGCAGCTCGTCGATCATCGCGCCCCGGATCCGCGTGATCGCGTACGTCTCGAACTTGATCTCCCGGTCGATGTCGAACTTCTCGATCGCGTCGATCAGTCCGAACACTCCCGACGACACGAAGTCCGCCTGCTCCACATTGGGCGGCAGACCGACGCTCACCCGGCCCGCCACGTACTTGACGAGCGGCGAGTAGTGCAGGATCAGCTGCTCGCGCAACCGCTCGTCCCCTGTCGCCTTGTACGACCGCCACAGCTCGTCGAGCGTCGAGGGAGCGGGCGGCCGCACGCTGCCACCGTCACGGGCGGCTGGGGGGATCGCCGCACGGTCGGACCCGGAGGTGTGCTGGGGCATTCGTTGCCTTGTGCCGTTCTGCCGTGATGTGGGGGCGCCTGGGGGAGCTGCCGGTCTGATGTCGTTCTGATGCTGTTGCGGGGTCGAGGGGCCGGTCTGAGTCGGAATTCTCGTGAGCGTAGCGTGACTGCGGCGTCGCGGTGCGCGAAGGATGAAGCGCAAGCCGTACGCAGATACGTTCCGCTGGACGCCCCGCCGGGGCATGGCGGTCGCTCTACGTGATCACCCGAACACCCCAACTGGGGGAATTCACAAGGGCGTCCGTGTTCCCCCGTACGGCCGAACCTGCTCGGTCAGGATCGACTTCGATCTTCGCGAGCGGACATAATCGCCTGGCGTGTCAACTTCCAGCCGTCGCCGTGTCGTTCGACGTAACCGAGTGAGCGGAGTTCGTACAGCCTCGCGATCGCGTCGTCCTCGGTGGTCTGCGCACCGCGCGCGATCTCGTCCGCCCGTGCGGCGCGGCGACCGGGGAGCGCGGCCAGAACCCTGCGCGCCCCAGGCTCCAGCAGATCGCGCGGGAGGACGGGCCCGCGCCGCTCGGGCGCCAGCTCTCCCATGTCACCCACGATTTCCACGATCTCCGCGGCGTCGGTGACCAGCACGGCATCTCCGCGCAGCAGTTCGTGCACGCCCGCGGAGAGGCCGCTGGTGGCCGGGCCGGGCACCCCCATCGTGTGACGTACCAGCTTCTGGGCCGCCCGCGCGGTGACGAGTGACCCGCTGCGATGGGCGGCCTCGACGACGACCGTGCCCCGCGTGAGCGCCGCGATCACCCGGTTGCGCACGATGAATCTGCTCGGCGTCGGGTGGTCGCCGGGTGGCAGTTCCCCGATCACGAGTCCCTGTTCCGCGATCCTGTTGATCAACTGGGTGTGTCCGCGCGGATAGGGCCGGTCGACCCCACAGGCGAGCACGGCGACGGTGGCCCCGCCGGCGCTCAGGGCACCCCGGTGAGCGGCTCCGTCGACGCCGTAGGCGCCGCCGGACACGACCACCCACCCCCGCTCGGCGAGCCCGTCGGCGAGGGCGGCCGCCATGTGGGCCCCGTACTCGGTGCAGGCCCGCGCGCCGACGACGGCCACGGACCGCAAGGCCCACATCCGCAGGCTGGCCCGCCCCCGCACCCACAGCCCGATGGGCCGGGCGTCCCCCAGATCATCGAGCTGCTGCGGCCACTCGACGTCCCCGGACCGCAGAAACCGCACCCCGGCCTCCCGGGCCAGGGCAAGATCACGCCGGGGCTCGGCCCGCGATGCCCGGGCCCGCAACCCGTCCCACCGCTTGTAACTCACCCCCGGCAAGGCCTCCGCCCCCTCCCGCAACCGCCACACCACTTCCCCCATCCCGTACTCCCGCACCCACCGCCCGACGACCTCGTCACCGGGCTCGACTACTCGGCTGAGGAGCACCCGGCCGAGCAGCTCGTCGTCCGGGTCCTCGCTCCCGCTCACGTCAGCGCCCAGATGGCCATGGGCACGCCCCGCGGCACACCGGTGCGCAACTGCAGCGCCAAGGCGACATCGGTGGCGTCAGGCCGGTCGTGCCCGACGAGGTCGGCGACGGTCCAGGCGACGCGCAGGACACGGTCCAGGCCGCGGGCGGTCAGAACTCCGCGTTCAAGGTTCCGTTCGGCATCGTCCATGGCGCCGGCCGCGGCGTACCAGCGGCTTCGCAGCTCACGTCCGGGGACCTCGCTGTTGGTCCGCCACGGGGTGCCGGCCAGGCGGGCCGACGCCCGCTCGCGGGCCGCGCGCACCCGGTCGGCGACCGTCGCGGTGGATTCGCCCCGGGCTCCCCGCTCCGTCAGCTGGGCGCGCGTGACACGGTCCACCTCCACCCGGAGGTCAACGCGGTCGAGCAGCGGCCCGGACAGCCGCGCCTGGTAGCGGCGGATGGCCGAGGGCGGGCACTCGCACAGATCGTCCGTCTGGGAGAAGCGGCCACAGGGACAGGGGTTCGCCGCCAGCACCATCAGGAACTTCGCCGGGAAGCGGACGACTCCGGCGCTGCGCGCGATCACGACATGGCCGGCCTCCAGTGGCTGCCGCAGGGCGTCGAGGGCTTGGCTGTTGAACTCCGGTGTCTCGTCGAGGAAGAGAACACCCCGATGCGAGAGTGACACCGCGCCCGGCCGCGCGATGCCAGGGCCCCCGCCGACGAGGGCCTGCATCGTCGCCGAGTGATGCGGTGCGCAGTAGGGGGCCATGTCGACCAGGGGCTTGCCCGGAGGCAGCAGACCCGCCACCGAGTGCACCGCCGTGACCTCCAGGGACTCCTCCCTGGCGAGCCGGGGCAGGATGGCCGGCAGCCGCTCCGCGAGCATCGTCTTGCCGGCGCCGGGCGGCCCCTCCAGGTAAAGGTGATGCCCACCCGCCGCGGCGACCTCCACGGCCGTACGGGCCGACATCTGCCCCACCACGTCGGCGAGATCGTGCCCGTGATCGGGCTGGGCGGCGCCGAGGCTGTGCATGCCCGTGGCCGCGCCCGTACCCGGCATCCGCAGACCCGCGAGCAGCGGGTCCGGGCGGCCCTGCTCGTCCGGCTCCTCCTCGGGTACGGGCTCGTCCGCGAGGACGGCGATCAGCTGGCGCAGGCTGCGCACGCCCAGCACGGACACGCCCGGCACCAGTGAAGCCTCGGCCGCGGCACACTCCGGGACGACCACCTGCTCGTAGCCGGCATCCGCCGCGGCCAGCACCGCGGGCAGGATGCCCCGGACCGGACGCACACGTCCGTCCAGACCGAGCTCTCCGATCATCACGATGTCGGCGAGGACTCGCGGATCGATCCGCTCGCAGGCGCCGAGCACGGCACACGCGACGGCCAGGTCGAAGCCGCTGCCCGCCTTGGGGACCGATGCCGGGCTGAGCCCGACAGTGAGCTTCTTCTGCGGCCACTCGCCCCCCGAGTTCACGACGGCAGCCCGCACCCGGTCCCGGCTCTCCGAAAGACTCTTGTCCGGCAACCCCACCAACGTGAACGCCGCCACCCCCGGCTCCAGATCCGCCTGGACCTCGACCACAACCCCCTCGACGCCCACCAGGGCCACCGAGCACGTACGAGCGAATCCCATCTCAGGCCACCCCCCGGGCGTGCTCGACCACGGGGGCGCCGCGCTGTGGCAGGAGGACACCCACCAGATCGATGCGGACGCCTCCCGGTGGTGCCCCTCCGTGTGCGTGGAGCCAGCTCTCCGCCAGGCCTCGCAGGCGCTGGGCCTTCTCCGGGGTCACCGCGGCCATCGGGTGCTCGAAGGCACCCGTCCTGCGTGTCTTGACCTCGCAGACGACCAGGACGTCGCCGTCCCGCGCCACGATGTCGATCTCGCCCGTCCTGCCGCAGCGCCAGTTGCGCTCCAGGACCGTCATCCCGGCCTCGACCAGCCGCCGTGCGGCCAGCGTCTCGCCGTACCTGCCCAGTGCGCTGCGTGCGTTTCCGTTGCTCGTGCTCATGTCGGCACCACCTCCGGCGCCAACATTGAGGGCAGCTCACCGAGCTATTGGATCTTGGTGGACGAGTACGCGATTGTGGATAACTTCCTCACCCCTGCGGGTGAACCGGGTGAGGCGGGCAATCCGGGGGCCTCACCCGCCGGGAAGCTCCAGATCACTCTTGTTCAGCTCCTCGATGTTCACGTCCTTGAACGTGAGCACGCGGACCTGCTTCACGAACCGGGCGGGCCGGTACATGTCCCACACCCAGGCGTCCGCCATGGACACCTCGAAGAACACTTCTCCCTGAACCGAGTGCACCTGCATCTCGTAGTCGTTGGTCAGATAGAAGCGCCGCTCGGTCTCGATCACATACTTGAACAGACCGACGACATCGCGGTACTCCCGATAGAGCTTGAGCTCCATCTCGGTCTCGTACTTTTCGAGGTCCTCGGCGCTCATGGCATGTTCCCCTTCAGCCGTGCGATCCCACCATTGTGCGCCAGTCCCGTCCGCACCTAGACAATTTCGGGGTCAAGGGTCACGGGCCCGGCGGGGGGACCTTGGTCGAGCAGTGTGCGCAGCAACCCGGCGAGTCTGGTCGGGTACACCGTCTCATGCGCCCGGGCGAGTTCCTCACACGTCCACCAGCGCGCTCCGGCGACACTGCGCCGCTCCAGCTCGGTGAGGCCCACGGCCCGCGTCGCCGTCTGCGTCGTACGGGCCAGGTAGTACCACTCGTCCTGATCCCAGCGGCGGCCCGCGAACGGGAAGGAGCACCTCCGCCGCCACAGCACGGGACCGAGTTCGACCTCGGTGATGCCGGTCTCCTCGGCGAGTTCCCGCAGCGCGGCCTGCTCGCGGCTCTCGTCGCCCTCGACGCCGCCGCCCGGCGTGAACCACCAGTCGTCCGCCGGATCCTCCGGCTCATGACCGTGCAGAAGCAGAATGCGGTCCCGTGGGTCGAGCAGCACCACACGTGCGACCTTGCGCAGCCCGCCGTCGTACAAGTCGCCGTACGCCGCGTTCCCCGCCGCTGTCCCGCCGTACGGTCCGTTCCCCGCGCCGACCGCCTCAGCGGGCACCCGCGGGCTCCGTCCGGGGCGTCGAGCGCTTGGCCAGCCTGTTGGCGATCGGGCCGTACGCCCCGCCGCCCATGACCAGCGCACCGCCCACGACGATCAACGCGACGATCGTCCGCAGCGGTCCCGGCGACGACAGCGCGCCGAGTGCCTCGAAGCCGGTGGGGCGCTCCAGCAGGCCGTCCATGGGCCATACGACGGCGTCCACCCGGGCCGACACGGCGCTGCGCGCCACCGTGCCGCCGGCGGCGTCCGTGAGGTGGGCCGTGGAGTCCAGGGAGCCGCTTCGTTCGTCACCGAGCAGGAAGAGCCTGTCCTTCGGCACCGTCACCGTCGGGAAGTTGCGGATCTCGGCCGGAGAGTCCCCGGCCAGGTACGGCTCGTCGATCTGCTTACCGTTGACGGTCAGCTTGCCGTCGGTGCAGCAGGCGACCGTGTCGCCGCCGACGGCGACCACGCGCTTGACGACGGGTGCGTTGGTCACCCAGGTCTTGTCGGTGAAGACGACGACGTCACCGCGGCGCACCTCAGAGCCGTCGACGCGCTCGGCCAGCACCCGGTCGCCCGCGCCGATCGTCGGCGACATCGAACGGGTGGGCACGGTGTACGGCCGGTAGACCACGGCTCCCCAGGCGAACCCGCCCAGGAACAGCACCAGGCCCAGCGCCACGGCCAGCCCGGACAACCGCTGTCCGGTCCGGCCCGCCGCCGGGCCCCTGCTCGCGCCGCCGTCGCGCGGCGCCGTGCGTGTCGTGCTCTCACCACCCATGGGTCCGCACACTACCCGGCAGTACCGACACCGGGCAGCCCCCTCCCGAGGGCTCGAGGTCACACGCTCGGCAAAGCTTTCCCAGCCATGTGCCGAAGCCCCGTCCGAGCGGCCGCCCAAGCCTTCACCCAGGGGACCCTCACGGCCTTCCAGGCGACCCTCACGGCCTTCGGCCGAGGCGGTCCCCGCATGCCCTCATGGAGAGCCACGGCCTCCCGGGCCTCGTGGAGAAGCCCCACCTCGCGCGCTCAGCGGCCCTCCGCCGCCTTGATCCGCTGCCGGCGCCACAGCACCAGCGGCACCGCACCGGCCAGCGCGAGCCCCTGGGGTGCGACCGTCAGCGCGGCGGACCGGGCGCTCAGGTTCTGGTCGAAGGTGTCCGGGACCGGCAGGTTGTCCCAGCGGCTGATCGGCCAGGCGATCACGATGGCGCGGCCGACGACCTCGTTGACGGGGACCATGCCGTGGTTCTTGTCGGACTGGTTGTAGCGCGAGTCGCGGGAGTTCTGGCGGTGGTCGCCCATGACCCAGATGTGGCCCTCGGGAACCTTCACCTTGAACTGGCCGCCCTGGTCGTCCTGGCTGCAGGGGGTGTTGCCCGGGTAGACGTAGGGCTCGTCCAGCGCCTTGCCGTTGACCGTCAGCGGGCCGGTCTTCTTGCACTCGATCGTGTCACCGCCGACGCCGATGACGCGCTTGATGAGGTCCTTCTCCTCCGCGGACGGCATCAGGCCGATCCAGCTGAGGAAGGTCTGCAGGGCGTTGGGGTCCGGCGTGGGCTCACCCGCCAGCCAGTTGTCGGGGTCGTGGAAGACGACGACCTCGCCGCGCTCGGGCTCGGAGCCGAACCAGGGCGTGAGCTTGTCGACCAGGACGCGGTCACCCTGTTGGAGGGTGTTCTGCATCGAGTCGGAGGGGATCGAGAACGCCTGCACGAGAAACGTCTTGATCAGCAGCGCGAGGACGAGCGCGATGCCGATCAGGATGGGCAGCTCCTTCCAGAAGGAGCGCTGCTTCTTCGGCTTGGGGGAAGCCCCGCCCGGCCCCTCGCCGTCGGTCGGGGGCTGCCCGCCCGCCCCTGAACCGGCGCCGTCCGCTCCGAGGTCATTCCCTGAGGTCACGGCGCCGTCCGGGGCCGGGTCGGCCGCGTCCACGGGGCGTCCGCGGTGCTCCTCGCCGTCGTGCCCGGATCGTGCGCCAACCGCCACATCCCCCACGCCAACTCCTTACCTTGTGCCGCTGCCTGCCCCATGTGCGGCGCAGGCCCACCACTCCCATAACGAGCGGGAGTTCCGCAGGGCTCGGGAGCTGGATCGTTCCGTTCGAATCGTCGGAAGCAACCCTATGCGACAGCTGGGGAGCTGCGGTCGACCCTGTCCCCCAGTCGGACACGGAAGCGTACGTGTTCGGCTCCTCCAGGGTGGTCCAGTGGCCCAGGGGCCAGGCGATCCACATCGCCCGTCCGACCACCTCCTCCTCGGAGACCGTGCCGCCGTAGTCCTCGTCCTGGTGAACCCGGGAGTCCGCGGAGTCGGCCCGGTGGTCACCCATCACCCACAGCCGTCCCTGCGGGACGGTGATGTCGAACTGCGAGTCGGAGGGGGCGTTGCCGGGATACAGATAGTCCTCGTTCAGGGGAACGCCGTTGACGGTCACCCGTCCTTGCCCGTCACAGCACTTCACTCGATCGCCGCCGACGCCGACGACGCGCTTGATGAGGTCCTTCTCGTCGTCGGAGGGCAGCAGTCCGATGAAGGTGAGCGCCTGCTTGACCTGCTTGATGACGACGGGATCCTCCTTCTTCACCGTCGTCTGCTCGTCCCGGAGCCAGCCGCCGGGGTCCTTGAAGACGACGACGTCCCCGCGCTGCGGCTTGGAGCCGAACCAGGGGGTGAGCTTGTCGACCAAGACGCGGTCGCCGATCTGGATCGTCTGCTCCATGGAGCCGGACGGGATCACGAACGCCTGCACGAGGAAGGTCTTCAGGACGAGCGCTATGAGGACCGCGACGCCGACGAGGAGGGGTATCTCCTTCATCGCGGAGCGCCTGCGGCGCCGTTTGACCTTGCGCTGGAGCTTGCGCCGCTCGGCGCGCGTACGGCCGCCCGCGGGGCTGGCGGCGCGCCGGGCGCCGGTGGGCAGAAGATTGTCGGCGGGACTGCTGGGCACGCCGCGGGGCTTGCCACGGTTACCCATGCGCGCCCTCCTCCGCAGCGGGCACGCGCGCGTACGCGTCGGGACGGTGCAGGCGGGTCCAGTGGGCGGTCGGCCATACGATCCAGTCGGCGCGGCCGATGACGTCGTCGACCGGGACCATGCCGCCGCCGGGCGAGCCCATCCGGTCGCGGGAGTCGCTGGATTCGCTGCGGTGGTCGCCGAGGACGAACAGGGTGCCGTCGGGCACGACGACGTCGAAGCGCACCGTGGACGGGCTGTCGCCGGGGTACAGATACGTCGACTCGTCGACCGACCGGCCGTTCACCTGGATCCTCCCCTCCTTGTCACAGCAAACCACGTGGTCTCCCCCCACACCCACAACGCGTTTGATGTAGTCGGCATCCCCGAAATACCCAGTTCCGTCGAACACGACAACATCGCCGCGCTGCGGCTCGGCACCGAAACGGTACGCCAACTTATTTACGAGAACGCGGTCGCCGATCCTCAATCCGGACTCCATGGATCCGCTGGGAATCTCGAACGGCCGCAGGACGAACGTGTTGAGCACCAGCAGGAACGTCAGGAAGACCAGCAGCGTCAGGCTGATCCGCCCGCCCGGGAGCCACTCGGTGATCCGCGACACCAACGCGAAGCGCGACCGTTCCTCCGGCCCCTCTGTGTCCGAGGTCTCCTCGGAGTCGGAAGGGCGGGAGGAGCGGTCGCGCTCCGTCGGCTGTGCTTCGGTGTCCATCGGGGCCAGATGCTATCCGGCCCCGCTGTGGACCCCGCGGGGGCGAGCCCCCGGAAGCGCTCAGTTCTCGCGCTTCTCCTTGATCTTCGCCGCCTTGCCGCGCAGGTCGCGCAGGTAGTACAGCTTGGCGCGGCGGACGTCACCCTTGGTGACGAGCTCGATCTTCTCGACGATCGGGGTGTGCACCGGGAAGGTGCGCTCGACGCCGACAGAGAAGGAGACCTTGCGGACCGTGAAGGTCTCGCGCACGCCGGCACCCTGGCGGCGGATCACAACGCCCTTGAACTGCTGCACACGGGAGCGGTTGCCCTCGATGACGCGGACGTGGACGTTGACGGTGTCGCCCGGGCGGAAGGCCGGGACGTCGCTGCGCAGCGACGCGGCGTCGACGGAGTCGAGCAGGTGAGACATTTCGTCTGCTTTCTTCGCTGATGCCACAGGTCATCAACGGGAACTAGATGTTCGGTGAGAGTGCCGTGCGCGTCGGGGCGGGCGTCGTGTCCCCCTGTGGCAGGGGCGCACGCCGGACGGCGCACAACAGCTGTCTATTCTTCCACGCCCTCGGTCCTGCGCCAAAATCGGCCGGACCGCTCCCCTTCCGGGTCGGGCATCCAGCCCAGGATGGAGAGCATCTCGCGGTCCTTCTTGTCGAAGGCCTTGGGGTCGCAACGCTCGATCAGTTCGGGCCGGTTGGCCGTCGTACGCTTCAGGGCCTCGTCGCGGCGCCAGCGGGCGATCTTGCCGTGGTGGCCGCTGAGCAGCACGTCCGGGATGCCCCGGCCGCGCCACTCGGGCGGCTTGGTGTAGACGGGGCCCTCCAGGAGGTTGGCCATCGCGCCGGGCGCGAAGGAGTCGTCCTGGTGCGACGCGGCGTTCCCCAGCACGCCGGGCAGCAGACGCGCCACGGCCTCCGTGATGACCAGTACGGCCGCCTCGCCGCCGGCGAGGACGTAGTCGCCGATGGACACCTCGTGGACGGGCAGACGGGTCGCGTACTCGTCGACGACCCGGCGGTCGATGCCCTCGTAGCGGGCCGGCGTGAAGATCAGCCAGGGCCGCTCGGAGAGTTCGACGGCGAGTTCCTGGGTGAAGGGGCGGCCGCTGGGGGTGGGGACGATCAGTGTGGGCGCACGCGAGCCGGTCTCGTAACCGTCCGCGAGCACGGAGTCCAGCGCGTCCGCCCAGGGCTCGGTCTTCATGACCATGCCGGGGCCGCCGCCGTACGGGGTGTCGTCGACGGTGTTGTGGCGGTCGTACGTCCAGTCCCGCAGATCGTGCACATGCACGTTCAGCTGTCCACGCGCGCGTGCCTTGCCGACGAGGGAGACGTTCAGGGGCTCCAGGTACTCGGGGAAGATCGTGACGACGTCGAGCCTCATGCGCTGTCATCCCTGGTGGAGTCGATCTCCGCGTTGTCGTCGATCAGGCCCGGCGGGGGCGTGATGACGGCCTTCTGCTCCGTCAGGTCGATCTCGGTGACGATCTCCTCGACGAACGGGATCATGACCTCGCTGCCGTCGGGACGCTCCACGATGAACAGGTCCTGGGAGGGCAGGTGCGAGATCTCGGTGATGCGGCCGACCTCCACGCCATCAGCGGTGACCACGTCCAGGTCGATCAGCTGGTGGTCGTAGTACTCGTCCTCTTCCTCGGGCAGCTCGTCCGGGTCCACCTCGGCAATCAGCAGGGTGTTGCGCAGTGCCTCGGCGGCGTTGCGGTCCTTGATCCCTTCGAAGCGCAGCAGCAGCCGGCCGCTGTGCACCTTGCCGGTCTCGATGGTGAGCGGGCCTGCCGAGGCGGGATCCGTGAGGAGCACCGCGCCGGGCGCGAGCCGCAGTTCCGGCTCGTCGGTACGGACCTCCACGGTGACCTCGCCCTTGATGCCGTGGGCGCGGCCGATCCGTGCGACTACGAGCTGCACTTTTCGAAGATCTCCTGTCATGACGACGACGGGCCGGGGACGGCCCAGTGGCCCTCCCCGGCCCGAGCCGGTGCTGCGTTCGGCGTCAGCGGACGTGGTCCACGTCGACGAGGTCGACACGGACACCGCGGCCGCCGATGGCGCCCACGACGGTGCGCAGAGCGCGTGCGGTGCGGCCGTTGCGGCCGATCACCTTGCCGAGGTCGTCGGGGTGCACCCGGACCTCCAGCACACGCCCGCGACGCAGGTTGCGCGAGGCGACCTGCACATCGTCAGGGTTGTCGACGATGCCCTTCACGAGGTGCTCGAGAGCCTCCTCGAGCATGCTCAGGCCTCGGCCGACTCGGACTCGGCGGCAGCCTCGTCCTTCTTCTCCGCCTTCTTCTTCTGGGTGATCGCCTCACCCTTGCCCTCGTCGTCGCCACCGAGGGCCTCGAACGACGGGCGCGCCTTCTTCGGCTCGGCAACCAGCAGCGGAGCCGGGGCGGGCTCGCCCTTGAACTTCTGCCAGTCGCCGGTCTTCTTCAGAATGGCGAGCACGGGCTCGGTCGGCTGCGCGCCGACACCCAGCCAGTACGCCACACGGTCGGCGTCCACCTCGATGACCGACGGGTTGTAGGTCGGGTGGTACTTGCCGATCTCCTCGATCGCACGGCCGTCGCGACGGGTACGCGAGTCGGCGACGACGATGCGGTAGTGAGGCGAACGGATCTTGCCGAGACGCTTGAGCTTGATCTTGACTGCCACGGGAGTGGGTTCTCCTGGATTTGACGTGGTTGGGCACGGCGAGAAAGCCGCGTGGGGTTGCGGTACCCGAGTGCCCGATGGACGCGTCAGCCGGAGGAGAGAGGGGTCCTGTGCGGCTGTCGAGTACAGCTAGCCATTGTGCCATACCCTGCGGGTCGCTTTTGGCCGAGGGGGCGGGGAGGGTGGCTGGGCATGCTGGGGAGGCACCCGGCATTTCGGGTGCCTCGGGGTTGGTCGCGCAGCCCGGCGCTGACGGGGTGCCACGGGGGACAGCGGCACCCCTGCGCCATGCGTCCCGACCGGCAGCCACGAGATGCCGGTGCTGGACGCCCCCGCGGTTACGCGTTACGCCGCGCCCATGACCTCCGGGATCCGGAACGGCTTGCCGCAGCCGCCGCACACGATCGGTGCCTGGGCCAGGACCGACGGGACGACCCGGACGTTACGGCCGCAGTCGCACACCGCCTTGACGCGGACGCCGCCGCCGGAGGAGCCGTGGCGGGCGGCCGGGCCCCGGAAGGTCCTGCTCGTGTCGGCGGAGGTCGCCGCCGTGTGCGCCTTGAGGGCGCGCTGGAGGCGGTCGATGGTCGGACGGTACCGGCGCTTGGCCTCGGGGTTGAGCGTGACCAGGGAGAAGCCGCTGCTCGGGTGCGGCTCCTCGGGGTGGTCCAGGCCCATCTCCTCGGCGATGGCGAGGAATCTGCGGTTGTGGTAGCGGCCGGCCCGGGAGGTGTCGCGGACGCCGCGCGCGGCGGCGATGCCATGGACTGCCTCGTGAAGCAGTCGCTCGAAGGAGAGCTCGTGACCGCAGGCGGACGACGACTCCCCGATCAGGGACTCTGGCGCGGCGAGATCCGGCAGCTCGGGGTGGTACCGCTGAATGTCGGCCCACGCCTCTGCCAGCTCTGCGGCGAGAACAGGTGGTGTCTGTGTCGTGCTCACGTAATGACAACGAGCCGGAGTGCCGCTGTGTTCCGATTCCGGGGCATCCCAAATAATTTGCACGTACCCGTCAGTTGCGAATGATGCGCCACGACGAGGGCGGGTGCGCCGATCTGCGGAGAAGCCTCACAGCTCGTACCAAGCCGGTGCGTAGCCTGACGTACGCACCAGCGTGTAGATCGCGTCCACACGCCGGGACCGCTGTGGTCCGCGGAAGCGCAAGAGGGGTTCCGGCCGCTCTCTTCCCCCACGGGCGTCATCTCAATAAGCGCGCGCCACGACGGCGACGTTACCGGGTGCGTCGTCGGCGTCCGGCACCGACCCGTCCTCGGCGACCAGACACCGTACGGTCACGGCGTGCTCGGCCAGCCTGGCCTCGCCTTTTTCGCCGAGCGTCGCCCACGGGAGGCGCGCCCAACCGCCGGCGACGGCTGCCTCGACGGCCTCCTTGATCGTCGACACGTCGGCGGTGCGGGACTCACGCCGTTCGCGGGACTGGGCCAGCAGCAGCGCCTGATCTTCTTCGAGGACCGTGGGGAGAAGCCGTACGAGCGACTCGACGGGCACCGGCTCCTTGCCGCCCGGGATGCGGCGCGCCAGCATCGCCGTGCCGTTCTCCAGGTCACGGGGGCCGACCTCGACGCGGACCGGCACACCCTTGAGCTCCCAGTCGACGGCGCGGCGGCCGAAGGGGATGTCGGTGCGGTCGTCGACGTGGACGCGGATGCCGGCCGCCTTCAACTGCGCACCGATCTCACGGACCTTGGCCAGAACCGGCTCGTCGCCCTTGATCGCGAGCACGACGACCTGGATCTGCGCGAGGCGCGGCGGCACCCGCAGCCCGTTGTCATCCCCGTGAGTCATCACCAGGGCGCCGATCATGCGGGTGGTCGATCCCCAGGAGGTCTGCCAGACGAGTTCCTGCCCGCCTTCCTTCGACAGGTACCGCGTGTTGAAGGCCTTGGCGAAGTTCTGGCCCAGCTCATGGCTGGTCGCCATCTGCAGGGCCTTGCCGTCGCCCATCATGCCTTCGAGGGTGAGGGTGTTGATCGCGCCGGCGAAGCGCTCCTTGACGGTCTTGCGGCCGGGGACGACGTCCATCGCGAGGACGTTCACCATGAAGTCCTCGTAGACCTCGCGGTGGATGTACGCGGCGAAGTCGCGGGCGTCCTCGTACGTGGCGTGCGCGGTGTGACCCTCCTGCCACAGGAACTCCGTGGTCCGCAGGAAGAGACGCGGCCTGAGCTCCCAACGGACCACGTTCGCCCACTGGTTGATCAGCAGGGGCAGGTCGCGGTAGCTCTGCACCCACTTGGAGAAGTACTCGTTGATGATCATCTCGGAGGTGGGGCGGACGACCGCGGGCTCCTCGAGCTCCTTGCCGCCGCCGTGTGTGACGACCGCGAGCTCCGGCGCGAAACCCTCGACGTGGTCCGCCTCGCGCGCGAGATACGACTGCGGGATCAGGAGCGGGAAGTACGCGTTCTGAGTGCCCGTCTCCTTGATGCGGGCGTCCATCTCGGCCTGCATCCGCTCCCACAGCCCGTACCCGTACGGCCGGATGACCATCGTGCCGCGCACCGGACCGTTGTCCGCCAGCTCCGCCTTGTTGATCAGCTCCTGGTACCAGCGCGGGAAGTCATGTGCCCGTGGCGTAAGAACGGGTGCCTTTGCCATGGCCAGATGGTACGGGCCCATGTTGCCGGAATGTGAATTTCGGCCACGGACACAGCGATCCGGCAAGCCGGGCTCCGCGACCCCTGGACGCGACGTCGAGCGCGGAGTTTCCTGGCATACGGGGGGAGCGCGAGCGCAAGTCACGGGGGCTACTGAATCGGGTACATCGTCAACTCTCGGTGGATTGGGGCGCTTTACATGACACCTACGCTCGTGCGGCAGCACCTGCCTCACGCGGGCGCGACACCCCGCGTGGACCTGTGTGCACGCGCGCGTGACTGGTCCGAGATCCAGGAGCGGATGCTGGTTCCGCTCTACGAGGCCGTCTACGAGCGACTGGACGTGGGCACCGGCACCCGGCTGCTGGGCCTCGGCTGCGGCAGCGGGCTCGCCCTTGTGCTGGCGGCGTCCAGAGGCGCGGCCGTCACCGGTGTCGAGTCCTCCGCCCCAGAACGACTGGACCTCGCTCGGCAGCGGTTGCTGCCCGAGGCGTGGGGCACGCGCGCGCGTGTCGGCACCCGGCTCATCGACGGCTCGCCTCGTGACACGTCCGACGCGGGGGCGCCCCCTTACACCCTCGTGACCGCGTTCGAGCCCATCGGGTGCCTCGCGGGCGACTCCGAGGGGCTCGGTGAGGCGCTCGCGGCCGCGGTGCCGCTCGCCGGGCGCGGGGCGCCCGTGGTCCTCGCCGGCTGGGGGCCGCCGGAGCGCTGCGCCACCTCGTCCGTGCTGCGGGTCGCCACGAAGCTGGCCGATCCCCTGCGCAGCACGGGCAGTTGGCGCCCTGCCCTGCGCGACGACCTGGAGGAGGTCGCCCAGCGCGCGGGCCTGCGGCCCGACGGTTCCGGGCGGGTGGCCTGCCCCTTCGGCTACGCGGACGTCGACAGTGCCGTACGGGGACTGCTGTCGACGGGGCTGTTCGACGCGGCGATCTCCGCGACCGACCAGGCCCAGGTGGACAAGGAGGTGACGGAGGCGCTGCATCCGCATCAGCGGCAGGACGGGACGGTGTGGATGCCGAACGTCTTCCGGTACCTGATCGCCCGCGTGCCCTGAGCCTGTCCGCTACGCGTCCGTGTCCTTGGCCAGCCGGGTGATTCCGGCGATCCGGTACGCGTCGGCCTCCTCCAGCGTCTCGTTCTCCAGCAGCGCCTCGGCCAGGGCGTCCAACTTCCCCCGGTGCTCCCGGAGTTTGTCGCACGCCTCCTCGTAGCACTCGTCGACGATCCGGCGCATCTCGGCGTCGATCACATCGAGGGTCTGCGGGGCGGCCGCGAGCCCGTACGCCTGCTGGGTATCGCTCGGCAGGGCGGACAGCCGGCCCACCCGCTCGCTCATGCCCCAGCGGGCGACCATCCCGCGTGCGATGTTGGTGACCTGTTCGAGGTCGTTCTCGGCGCCCGTGGTGACGACCCCGTAGACCACCTGTTCGGCCGCCATGCCGCCCAGGGCGCCGATGATGCGGCCACGAAGGTAGCCCTCCGAGTGCGCGTACCGCTCCACCTCCGGCGTGGACATCGTCACCCCGAGCGCCCGGCCGCGCGGCACGATGGTGATCTTGCGTACGGGGTCGGCGCCCGGCTGCAGCATGCCGAGGAGGGCGTGTCCGCTCTCGTGGAACGCGGTGCGACGGCGGTCCTCCTCGGGCATCACGAGGGTGCGCTCGGCGCCCAGCTGCACCTTCTCCAGGGCCTCGGACAGGTCCGACGCGGTCACCTGCCCCTGCTTCCGCTTGACCGCGAGCAGGGCGGCCTCGTTGGCCAGATTGGCCAGATCCGCGCCCGTCATGCCCGGGGTCGTGCGGGCCAGCTGGGCCAGGTCCACGTCGTCGGCGAGCGGGATCTCGCGGGTGTGGATCCGCAGGATCGCCTCGCGCCCACCTCGGTCCGGCGGGGATACGTTGACCACCCGGTCGAAGCGGCCGGGCCGGGTCAGCGCCGGGTCCAGGATGTCGGCGCGGTTCGTCGCCGCGATGACGATCACGCCCTCCGAGCCGGAGAAGCCGTCCATCTCGGTGAGGATCTGGTTCAGCGTCTGCTCGCGCTCGTCATGGCCGCTCACCGAGGCGCCACCGCCGCGCATCCGTCCGATGGTGTCGATCTCGTCGATGAAGATGATCGACGGCGCCACCTTGCGGGCCTCGCCGAACAGCTCCCGGACCCGGGACGCGCCGACACCGACGATCATCTCGATGAACTCGGACGCGGAGGCGGAGAAGAACGGGACGCCCGCCTCGCCCGCCACCGCCCGCGCCAGCAGGGTCTTGCCGGTGCCCGGCGAACCCGCGAGCAGCACGCCGCGCGGCATCTTCGCGCCCATCCTGCGGTAGGCGTCGGGGTGTTCCAGGAAGTCGACGACGTCGTCCAGCTCGCCCTTGACCTCGTCGATGCCGGCCACGTCGGCGAACGTCGTGCGCTCCTTGCCCGGCTGGAGCTCGACCGGCTTGGGCGGCGCCTTTCGGCCGAGCATGCCGCCCGCACCGCCCAGGCCCCCGCCCATCCGCCGGGCGAGGAAGATCCAGACCGCCACCAGGAGCACGATCGGGATCAGGGAGAACAGCAGGTTGGACAGGACGCCGCGCTCCCGCACGACCGGCTCCGCGGTCACCGTCACATCGCGGCTGCTCAGTTGCCGCCAGAGTTCGTCGTCCGCGAAGGCCGGGCGCTGTGTCTTGAACCTGGTGTACTCACCGTCGCCGTCGGGGTTGTCCCGGGCGCTCTTGAGCTCGCCCTGGATCGCGTCGCCCTTGGAGTAGATCTTGTCGACGTTTCCTGCGTCGACCTGCCTGCTGAACTCCGTGTAGGAGATCGTCGGCTCGTTGCCCCGGTCGAGGTACGTCAGCCCCACATAGGCCAGCAGGAACACGATCACCGCGGTGAGGAGCAGCCCCCACCATCGACCGCGGGTCCGTCGGCCGCGGGGCGGCCCGGGCGGCTCGTCGGGAGTGCCCTCGATGCGCCACGGCTGGTCAGGGGCCTTGCGTGGTGGCGCGGCATTGCTCATATCTGGACGTTACGGCAGATACCCGGCTACGGCACGCGCTGGGGGCGCCCCCATGACGAGGGGCGCCCCCACTGACGTACGCGACGAGACGGTCGTACGAAACGAACCGTCAGCCCATGAACTTCTTGAACTCGTCCGGCAGCTCGAAGTCCTGTCCGGCCTGCTGACCCGGCAGCCCGAAGGCGCCGCCGCCCTGAGCCGCGGCGGCCCGGCGGGCGGCCTCCTCCTGCTCCTGCTGCTTGCGCTTCATCGGGTTGCCCGAGCGCTGCTTGCCCTTGGCCTTCTTCGGCTGCTTTTTGGCGCGGCCGGGACCGCCGCCCATGCCCGGCATCCCCGGCATACCGGGCATGCCGCCGCCCTGGGCCATGCGCGACATCATCTTGCGGGCCTCGAAGAACCGCTCGACGAGGTTCTTGACCGCGCTGACCTCGACACCGGAACCGCGGGCGATACGGGCGCGCCGCGAGCCGTTGATGATCGTCGGGTCCTGGCGCTCGCCCGGCGTCATCGACTTGATGATCGCGGCGGTGCGGTCGACGTCCCGCTCGTCGAGGTTGTTGATCTGGTCCTTGATCTGGCCCATGCCCGGGAGCATGCCGAGCAGCTTGGAGATGGAGCCCATCTTCCTGACCTGCTCCATCTGGGCCAGGAAGTCGTCGAGGGTGAAGTCCTGGCCCTTCTTGGAGGCCAGCTTCTCGGCCATCTTCTGGGCTTCGGCCTGGTCGAAGGTCTTCTCCGCCTGCTCGATCAGGGTGAGCAGGTCACCCATGTCGAGGATGCGGGAGGCCATCCGGTCCGGGTGGAAGGCGTCGAAGTCGTCGAGCTTCTCGCCGTTCGACGCGAACATGATCGGCTTGCCGGTGATCTGCCGGATCGACAGGGCGGCACCACCGCGGGCGTCACCGTCGAGCTTGGAGAGCACCACGCCGTCGAAGCCGACGCCGTCGCGGAACGCCTCGGCGGTGTTGACGGCGTCCTGACCGATCATGGCGTCGACGACGAACAGGATCTCGTCCGGCGAGACCGCGTCCCGGATGTCCGCGGCCTGCTGCATCATCTCCTGGTCGATGCCCAGACGGCCGGCGGTGTCCACGATCACGATGTCGTGGACCCTGGTCCTGGCGTGCTCGATGGAGTCCTTGGCGACCTTGACCGGGTCACCGACGCCGTTACCCGGCTCCGGCGCGAAGACCGCGACACCGGCGCGCTCGGCGACGACGCTGAGCTGGTTGACGGCGTTGGGGCGCTGGAGGTCGGCGGCGACGAGCAGCGGGGAGTGGCCCTGCTCCTTCAGCCAGCGGCCGAGCTTGCCCGCGAGGGTGGTCTTACCGGCACCCTGCAGACCCGCCAGCATGATCACGGTCGGCGGCTGCTTGGCGAACCGCAGGCGCCGGGTCTCGCCGCCGAGGATCGTCACGAGCTCGTCGTTCACGATCTTGAGGACCTGCTGGGCCGGGTTCAGCGCCCGGGACACCTCGGCGCCGAGGGCGCGCTCCTTGACGTTCTTGATGAACGTCCGGACGACCGGCAGCGCCACGTCCGCTTCGAGGAGTGCGATGCGGATCTCGCGCGCGGTGGCGTCGATGTCCGCCTCTGAGAGCCGTCCCTTGCCGCGCAGGTTCTTGAAAGTCGCTGAGAGGCGATCGGAGAGAGTATCGAACACGGCGCTCGCGGTCCTCGGGGTCGGTGGCAGCTGGGAATCGCCCTCCAGGGTATCCCGGCGACGCAGGTTGCCGGGATCCCTGGTTCAGGGCCTGTCCTTCGGATCGGCTCGGGGACGCGGGCCCTGGCACGCACTCCCCCGAGCTCTGCGAGCAGGGCCCTAGCCCCGCAACGTCTCCTCCAGCTTGCGCGCCACGGCAGCCGCCTCGTCGCCGGGCAGCGGGGCGCCCTCGGGCCCTGTGACATAGAACGCGTCGACGGCGTTGGCGCCGAGTGTGCTGACATGCGCACTGCGCACCCGCACGCTGGCGTCCTCCAGGGCCCGGCCGATCCGGAACAGCAGCCCCGGCGCGTCCTGGGCGCGGACCTCGATCACCGTGGCCAGCCGGGAGGCGGCCGGGTGGACCGACACCCTGGGCGGTGGCGGCACGACGCCCCGGCGGCGCGGATACGCCGCGTCCCGCTCGGCGAGGCGGCCGGCGATGTCCAGGGAGCCGTCCAGGGCCCGTACGAGGTCGGCGCGCAGTCGGGCGGCCTGCGGCAGGGAGCCGTACTCCGCGGCGACCCGCCAGTTCAGCAGCAGCACGGAGCCCTCGACGCCGTCGGGCAGGTCCTGGGCGCGCAGTTCGGCCGTACGGACGGTCAGGCGGTGCATCGCCAGGACGCCGGCCACCGCGGGCAGCACGCCCGGCTGGTCCGGTACGGCGATGAGGAGCTCCACGCCGAGCGGCTCCGGGTCGCCCGAGGGCTGCTCCTCGGCCGGCGGCTCGGTCTGGGCGCGCAGTGACAGTACGGGGCTGCCGGTCGCCATCGCCTCGATGGCGAGCCGTTCCTGCTCGGCGGTGGGCGCGGCGGCCTCGGGCTCGTCCGGGTCGTCCCCGGCGAGCACGGCTGCGACCCGTTTCACCAGGTCGGCGACGAGTGAGCCGCGCCAGGACGACCAGGCCGCCGGGCCCGTGGCCAGGGCGTCCGCCTCGGTCAGGGCGTGCAGCAGTTCCAGGGTGCCCTGCGAGCCGACCGCCTCGGCGACCGAGCGCACGGTGGCCGGGTCCTCCAGGTCACGCCGGGTGGCCGTGTCGACGAGCAGCAGGTGATGGCGTACCAGCGTGGAGAGCACCGTCACGTCGTCGCGGTCGAAGCCGATGCGCGCGGCCACGTCCTTGACGATGATCTCGCCGGCCACCGAGTGGTCGCCGGGCCAGCCCTTGCCGATGTCGTGCAGCAGCGCGGCGACCAGCAGGAGGTCGGGGCGGTGGACGCGGCGGGTGAACTCGGAGGCGCGGACCGCCGTCTCGATGAGGTGCCGGTCGACGGTCCAGACATGCACGGCGTTGCGCTGCGGGCGGCAGCGCACCCGCTCCCAGTCGGGGAGGAAGCGGGTGATCAGCCCCTCGGCCTCCAGCGCCTCCCACACGTCGACGGTCGGGCGGCCGGAGCCCAGCAGGGTCACGAGCTGCTCGCGGGCCTCGGCGGGCCACGGCGTGGGCAGGGCGCGCCCGGTGGCCGCCATGCGCCGGACGGCGTGCAGGGAGAGCGGGAGTCCGGCCTGTGCGGCGGCGGCCGCGGCGCGCAGTGGGAGTACGGGGTCGCGTTCGGGGCGCGCGGCACGGGCGAGCACCACCTCGCCGTCCTGCTCCACCACACCCTCCGCCAGCGGAGAGCGCTCGGCGGGCGGCTTTCCGCCGCCCAGCATGGCGCGCAGCCGGGGCCGCACGGCGCGCGATCGCAGCACGCGCCCCACTTCGCGCCAAGTGACATCGCTGGCATACGAGATGACCCGCGCCGCCTCGTACACCTGCCGCAGCAGGGTGTCGGCGTCGAGCAGTCCGAGCTCGGTGGCGACCTGGTCCTGCTCCTGCAGCGCCAGCCGGTCGGTCGCGCGCCCGGTGGTGAGGTGCAGGGCGTCGCGTACGTCGAGCAGCCGGCGCCGGGCGTCGTCGAGGCCCTCGCGCGGGGCGTCGGCCAGCCAGGACGCGGCGACGGCGCGCAGGATGGTGGCGTCCCGCAGACCGCCGCGCGCCTCCTTCAGGTCGGGTTCCAGGAGGTACTGCAGCTCGCCCTGGCGCTCGGCGCGTTCGGCGGACAGCTCCTGGAGTTCGGGCAAGCGCTTGGGCGCCTGGTTGCGCCAGTCGGCCAGGATCGACGTACGCAGTCCCGCTGTCAGGCCGAGGTCGCCCGCGATGTGCCGGGCGTCGAGCAGGCCCAGCTGGACCTTGAGGTCCTCGCCGGCGGTCTTGCGGGCCTCGGCGGGGGTGCGCACGGAGTGGTCGAGGGCGAGGCCGAGGTCCCAGACCGGGTACCAGATGCGGTCGGCCAGGGCGGCCACCGCCTGGCTGTCGCCTCCGTCGTGCAGCAGGAGCAGGTCCAGGTCGCTGCGCGGGGACAGCTCGCCGCGGCCGTAGCCGCCGACGGCGACCAGGGAGACGCCACGCAGCCCTTCGGCACCGGCGGCGAACAGGCCGGTCAGCCACTCGTCGGTCAGTTCCGCGAGGGCGGAACGGCGCGGCGGCCCGGACCGCGCCCCCTCGGTGAGGAGGCGCAGCCGGGCCGCCGCGTAGCCGCTGGGTCCCGAGTCCTCTGCTTCGTTGTGCACATCCGTACTCGACACCCAGCAGCTCCTGTTCTTCTTCTGTCAGAGCGCGTCGGGACCGCGCTCGCCGGTCCGGACCCGTACGGCCGTCTCGACCGGCAGGGACCAGACCTTGCCATCACCGATCTTGCCGGTGCGGGCGGCCTTGACGATGACGTCGATCAGCTGCTCGGCGTCGTCGTCCTCGGCCAGGACCTCGATACGGATCTTCGGGACCAGGTCGACGGTGTACTCGGCACCGCGGTAGACCTCGGTGTGGCCCCGCTGACGACCGTAGCCGCTCGCCTCGGTGACCGTCAGGCCGTGTACTCCGAAGGCCTGGAGGGCTTCCTTGATCTCGTCGAGCCGGTGGGGCTTGACGACAGCGGTGATGAGCTTCATGCGTCCACCTTCTTGCTCGCGGCCGCGGCGGCCGGGGCCGCGACGGCGGTCTTGGCGGCACCGCCACCGGCGCCACTGAAGTCGTATGCGGTCTCGGCGTGCTCGGCCTGGTCGATGCCGGCCACCTCCTCGTCCTCGGAGACCCGCATGCCGATGGTCTTGTGGAGGACGAAGGCGATCAGCGCGGAGACGATCAGCGAGTAGGCGAGCACACCGCCGACACCGGCGAGCTGCTTCCACAGCTGGTCGAAGCTGTGGTCGCCGTAGAAGACGCCCGTGGCCTCGGACTGGCCCTTCCCGCTGGCGAAGAAGCCGATCAGGACCGAGCCGACGACACCGCCGACCAGGTGGACACCGACGACGTCGAGCGAGTCGTCGTAGCCGAACTTGTACTTCAGGCCGACGGCCATGGCGCACAGGACACCGGCGATGGCGCCGACGGCGATCGCGCCCATCGGGGTGACCGAACCACCGGCCGGGGTGATCGCGACCAGACCCGCGACCGCACCGGAGGCGGCGCCCAGCGTGGTGAACGCGCCGTGGCGGATCTTCTCGTAGATGAGCCAGGCCAGCATGGCGGCGGCGGTGGCGACCTGCGTGTTGACGAACATCAGCGAGCCGACGCCGTCGTCGTTGCCGAGCCAGGAACCGGCGTTGAAGCCGAACCAGCCGAACCACAGCAGGCCCGCGCCGAGCATGACCAGCGGGAGGCTGTGCGGACGCATCGGGTCCTTCTTGAAGCCGACACGCTTGCCGATCACGAGGATCACACCGAGCGCGGCCGCACCGGCGTTGATGTGGACCGCCGTACCACCGGCGAAGTCGATCACACCCATGTCGAAGGCCCAGCCGCCGTCACCCCAGACCCAGTGGGCGACCGGGAAGTACACGACCGTGGCCCACAGCGCGATGAACAGCGCCCACGCCGAGAACTTCACGCGGTCCGCGAGGGCACCGCTGATCAGGGCGGGCGTGATGATCGCGAACATCAGCTGGAAGACGAAGAAGACCAGCACCGGGATGTTGTACGTCGTGCCGGCCGAGCTCCACAGCTCGCCCTTGTCGAGGTTGCCGAGGCCGACCCAGTCGGAGTTCCAGCCGATGAGGCTGCCGGAGTCCTTGCCGAAGGCGAGCGAGAAGCCGAACAGCACCCACAGGATGGTGACGATTCCCAAGCTGATGAAGCTCATCATCAGCATGTTGAGGGTGCTCTTGACGCGGACCATGCCTCCGTAGAAGAAGGCCAGGCCCGGTGTCATGAGCATCACCAGGGCGGAACAGATGAGCATGAAACCTGTGTTGGCGGGCGACAGCTCTACCTTGTCTGCCGCCATCATGATGGCTGGAGCCATCGGCGTCTCCTCGTGGTTGGTACGGCCCCGTGCGGGCGAAGCCTGAGCGGATTGAGGGGTGGGCCGGTTATGCGCCACGAGATTGGCGCAGCGCGGTTTCGGTGGAAGCCCCTCGTTGTTTCGCCACCGTGACGAAGGCGCCCTGCGTGTTACGCGTTGATGAACTCCGAGATGTTGCGCTGCACGATCGTTATCGTGGCGCAACCTTCACGGAGGGAAACGAAACCGGCCGCGGTCGGCCTTCCGATGACCTGGCATGGGGGAGCCGAGTCGGGCAGTTCGGGAGGGCCGGCCGCGGCCGGGGTTCTGGGGTTTCTGGGTTTCGCCCGGGTCGGTCAGACCGCCTCCGCGGTCTCCGGCAGCTCCACGGCGAGCTTGTCGGTGAGGTCCACGACCTCGGCGAGATCCCCGAAGTCACGGGCGGCCGTGTCCACCGTCTTTCGAATACGAGTGTTGACGCGCTCGGAGCGCACCTTCTTGGCGATGTGCATGGCCTGCTCGGCGTAGACCGCGCTCTGCTCGGGCTCACGCCGCAACAGGTGCACCGTGGCCATGCCGATGAGGTTCAGTGCGTACGACCGCTGGTGCTCGCCGTCCTTCGCGAACAGGTCCACGGCCCGCCGCATCACCGGCTCGGCCAGCGAGGCGTACGTGGGGCTGCGGCCGGCGACATAGGCGAGGTCGCGGTAGGAGTGGGAGTTCTCGCCGTACAGCTCGGCCTCGGAGAAGAAGCGGATCCAGTCCGGGTCCGGCTCGTCCCACTCGTCGGACTCGGCGAAGGTGTCCTCGGCCATCCGGACCGCCCGCTTGCACTTGCCGGGCTGACCCATGTTGGCGTAGGCGCGGGCCTCCATCGCATACAGCATCGACTGGGTGCGCGGGCTCGCGCAGTCCCGGCTGCCGTACTGCGCGAGGTGGATCAGCTCCAGGGCGTCGTCGGGCCGGCCGAGGTGGATCATCTGGCGGCTCATGCTGGAGAGGATGTACGAGCCGAGCGGCCGGTCGCCCGCCTCCTTGGCGGCGTGCAGCGCGAGGACGAAGTACTTCTGCGCGGTCGGCTGGAGACCGACGTCGTAGGACATCCAGCCGGCCAGCTCCGCCAGCTCGGCGGCGACCTTGAACAGCTTGCGGGTGGTGGCCTCGGGCTGCGGCTCCTGGAGCAGGTCGGTCACCTCGTGCAGTTGGCCGACGACCGCCTTGCGGCGCAGACCGCCGCCGCACTGGGCGTCCCACTGCCGGAACATCACGGTGGTGGACTCCAGCAGGTCCAGCTCGGGCTTCGACAGACGGCCACGCGCGCGTGAGGACGGGACGGGTCCGGGCTCCTGGTACGGCGCGGGCGGCGCGGGGACCAGCCAGCGCTGCATCGGCTCGATGAGGGACGGGCCGGCGGACAGGGCGAGCGAGGTCCCGAGGAAGCCGCGCCGGGCCAGCATCAGGTCGCTGCGCGAGAACTCGCTCAGCAGGGCCACCGTCTGCGGGCCCGTCCAGGGCAGGTCGACACCGGACACGGAGGGTGACTGACGGGCGGCGCGCAGGCCGAGGTCCTCGACGGAGACGACGCAGCCGAACCGCTCGGAGAACAGCTCGGACAGGATCCGCGGGATCGGCTCGCGCGGGTTCTCGCCGTCCAGCCAGCGCCGTACCCGCGAGGTGTCCGTGGAGATGTGGTTGGCGCCCAACTGGCGGGCTCGGCGGTTCACTTGGCGGGCCAGTTCGCCCTTCGACCAGCCGCTGCGCACGAACCAGGACGCGAGCAGCTCGTTGGGGCGCTTGTCAGCGTGCGATGCGCCACCAGCACTCGTACCGCTTCCGCTGTTGCCGCTCACTGGAACGCCCCCATCCCTTGGACCACTTGTCACCGAGTGCGCCAAGCCCTATCAGAATGCCGGTAAACACGGTCGCCCGTCCGGCAGTTCTCACCCTTCGAACGGAAAGCCGACTTGCCCCCGGCATACCCACGAGCGCATGTGCCCCGAGGCTCCGTGCACTCACAGTAATCCTACGATCACGCCCCCAGCCATGGCGATCCCGGAATCGCCACCATTCGCCACCCCTTCGAATGAACTAACGGTGGCGTCTCCGCGATTCACTTGACATAGGACGGCCGGGAGTGGGCGTAGCGAAGCACCCAGGGGCGCGCGTCGCCGAGTCCGCGACCCGGGGCACTTCCGAGCGCCACGTGAACTGAGCGGCGTCACTGGGTAACCGGCCGCCGAGGAACACAGAGGGTCACGAACCGAATTCGCGTCGTAACCACGGGCGCGCTGGACCCGTTGGAGGGGGCATGGGCTTCACGATCGGCGGCATCCGGGAGATCCGATCCGGCTCGCGGCGACGCGGCCGCTTCTCGGAGTGCACCTCCGTCGCCGAGTTCACGGGGTTGTGGGGCTGGGACGTGGTGCCCGGCGCGCGAACCTCGGCGGGCGCCTGTTCGTGCGGCCGCTCCGACTGCGACGCGCCCGGCGCTCACCCCCTCGACTTCGCGCCGGAGGTTCCGGCCGGGGCCACACTCGACGAGGTCGCCAAGGCGTGGTCGGAGTTTCCGGGCGCCGCGGTGATGCTGCCGGTCGGGCGGGCGTTCGACGTGATCGAGGTGGCCGAGCCCGCCGGGCGCCGCGCGCTGACCCGGCTCGAGCGCATGGGCCTCCCCCTCGGCCCGGTCACCGCCACCCCCGAGGGCCGCGCCCATTTCTTCGTCGCCCCCGGCGCCGCCGCCGAGCTCCCCGAGCTCCTCTACCGCATGGGCTGGGACGACCCGACCCACCTCGACCTGCGCGGCCTCGGGCCCGGTACGCACATCACGGCTCCGCCGTCCGACCGGGGCGGACTGGGTCCGGTGCGCTGGCTGCGGCCGCCCGCGCTGGACACGGCGACGAAGCCGCCGGCGGCGCGGTTGCTGCTGGGCACGCTGGCGTATGTGGCGCACCGGTCGCGGGCGTAACAGGAGCACAACCCTCACAGCCGTCACAGCGAAGCGCCCGTCCCCCAACTGCACCTTGGGAGGCGGGCGCTTCTTCGAACCACGTACCGAATTTGGTAGGTGGGTGTCACTCTCCGATCAGGGCGTCAACAAACGCCTCCGGCTCGAACGGCGCCAGATCATCGGCACCCTCGCCCAGCCCGACCAGCTTCACCGGCACGCCCAGCTCGCGCTGCACCGCCACGACGATGCCGCCCTTCGCGGTGCCGTCCAGCTTGGTGAGCACGATGCCGGTGATGTCGACGACCTCGGCGAAGACACGGGCCTGGACCAGGCCGTTCTGCCCCGTGGTCGCGTCCAGCACGAGCAGCACCTCGTCCAGCGGCGCGTGCTTCTCGACGACGCGCTTGACCTTGCCGAGCTCGTCCATGAGGCCGGTCTTGGTGTGCAGGCGCCCGGCGGTGTCGATGAGGACGACGTCCGTCCCCATCTCCTTGCCCTCCTTCACCGCGTCGAAGGCGACGGAGGCGGGGTCGCCGGCCTCCGGCCCGCGCACGGTGTAGGCGCCGACCCGCTCGCCCCAGGTCTGCAGCTGGTCGGCGGCGGCGGCGCGGAAGGTGTCGGCGGCGCCCAGGACCACGCTGCGGCCGTCGGCCACGAGGACGCGGGCGAGCTTGCCCGTGGTGGTGGTCTTGCCGGTGCCGTTGACGCCGACGATCATCACGATGCCGGGCTTGCTCGTCTCCGGCTCGGTCTTGACCGTGCGGTCCATATCGGTGCCGACCAGCTTGAGCAGCTCCTCGCGCAGCAGGCCGCGCAGCTCCTCGGGGGTGCGGGTGCCGAGCACCTTCACACGCTCGCGCAGACCCTCGACCAGCTCCTGGGTGGGCTGCACGCCCACGTCGGCGGTGAGCAGCGTGTCCTCGATCTCCTCCCAGGTGTCCTCATCGAGATGCTCCCGCGAGAGCAGTGTGAGCAGGCCCTTGCCCAGGGCGTTCTGGGAGCGGGAGAGCCTGGCGCGCAACCGGATCAGACGGCCGGCGGTGGGCTCCGGGACCTCGATCGCGGTCGGCGGGAGCTCTTCGACGACGGGCGGTTCCTCGACGGCGACCCCGGTCGAGCCGCCTGGGAGATCCACCTCCTCTATCGTCCGGCGCTCTTCGTCGCGCGGTGTCTCGGCCTCGTCGCCGACATGCGGCTCGGCCGGAGGGGCGGTGATGTCGGGGGCGGCCGGGGGCGGCGGAGGCAGCGGCTTCTTGCGCCGGCTGCCGACGATGAGCCCGCCGAGCGCGCCGAGCACGACCACGGCGATGACTACAGCAAGGATGACGATGTCCATAACGCGTCCAGTATCGGCCATGGAGGCCGGCGACACCGCTCTGGATGTCTGACACACCGTCAGCTAACGTCCGCCTTCACACCCGCCCGGTGAAGGGGGACCCCCATGCCCGTCACGGTCGTACGCTTCAACCTCGTCGAGCCCGACGCGACCCCCGCCTCGCTCAGCGCCCGCTACCGAGCCGCCCTGGAGATGGCGGCATACGCGGACGAGCACGGGATCACCACCGTGCAGACGGAGGAGCACCACGGCGCCGAGAACAACTGGCTCCCCGCCCCCTTCTCCTTCGCGGCGGCGGTCTTCGGCGCGACGCGGCGCATCGCGGTCACCGTCTCTGCGATCATCGGCCCCCTGCACGACCCGCTGCGGCTCGCCGAGGAGATCGCCGTACTGGATCTGCTCAGCGGCGGCCGGCTGGTCACGGTCGCCGGGATCGGGTACCGGCCCGAGGAGTACGCCCTGTTCGACGTGGACTGGAAGCAGCGAGGTCGCCTCCAGGACGAGCTGCTGGAGACGCTGTTGAAGGCGTGGACCGGCGAGGAGTTCGAGTACCGCGGCCGGACGGTGCGGATCACCCCGCGTCCGTACACCGAGCCGCACCCCCTGCTCCTGGTCGGCGGTTCCTCGAAGGCCGCCGCGCGCCGTGCCGCCCGGCTGGGCCTGCCGTTCTTCCCCAGCGCGCATCTGCCGGAGCTGGAGGCGTACTACAAGGAGCGGCTCGTCGAGTACGGCACCGAGGGCTGGACCATGATGCCGGCCGCCGAGACGCCGTTGCTGCACATCGCCGAGGACCCCGACCGGGCCTGGGCCGAGCACGGCGGCCACTTCCTGCACGAGGCTCGGACGTACGCGTCCTGGCAGTCCGGGGACATCCGCTCGGCGGTGAAGTCGGGGGCCACGACGGTGGAGGAGCTGCGCGCCGAGGGTGTGTACCGGATCGTGACGCCTGAGGAGTGTGTGGCGCTGGGTTTCGACAACTACGTACTGCATCCGTTGTCGGGCGGGATGCCGGTGGAGGAGGGGTGGCGGAGTCTGCGGTTGTTCTGCGAGGGAGTGCTGCCCGGGCTCGGCGCCTGACGTGTCGTACACGAACCGCCGCCCCGGCTCGGGCAGTGGCCGAGCCGGGGCGGCGGCGTGGTTACGGGGAGAGGGGCAGCGGGGACTTGGCCCTTCTCCCCGAGTTCGGGGAGCCCTTCCTGGGGCTCAGCCCATCTCCTCCAGCTTCTTGCCCTTGGTCTCGGGCACGAACTTGAGGATGAAGGGGATGGAGAGGAAGGCGAACACCGCGTACATGACGTAGGTGAGCGACAGGTTCCAGTCCGACAGGTCCGGGAACGTGATCGTGATCAGCCAGTTGGCGATCCACTGGGCCGAGGCGGCCACGCCCAGGGCGGCGGCGCGGATCTTGTTCGGGAAGACCTCGCCGAGCATGACCCAGACGACCACGCCCCAGGACAGGGCGAAGAAGAGGACGAAGGCGTTGGCGGCGATCAGCGCGACGTAGCCCTGCGCGGTCGGGAGCGGGTCGTTGCCGTTCTGGAAGGAGAAGGACCAGGCGGCCGCCGCGAGCGAGATGCCCATGCCGACAGAGCCGATCAGGGCGAGCGGCTTGCGGCCGATGCGGTCGACGAAGATCATCGCGATCACGGTGCCGATGATGTTGATGATCGAGGTCTCGAACGAGTAGAAGAACGAGCTCGACGGGTCGACGCCCACCGACTGCCACAGCAGGTTCGAGTAGTAGAAGATGACGTTGATGCCGACCAGCTGCTGGAAGACGGAGAGGCCGATACCGATCCACACGATCGGCAGCAGACCGAACCGGCCGCCCAGCAGGTCCTTGAACGTCGACTTGTGGTCGCTGCGCATGGCCTGGTCGATCTCGGCGACCCGGCTGTCCAGGTCCACGTCGCCCTCGACGTCGGCGAGGACCTTCTTCGCGTCGTCGATACGGCCGACGCTGATCAGGAAGCGCGGGGACTCGGGGATCGCGAAGGAGAGCAGCCCGTAGACGATGGCGGGCAGGACCATCACGCCGAGCATCCACTGCCAGGCCTCGAGGCCCGCGACCGTCCCGCGCTCCTCGCCGTCGGCCATGTTGAGGATGGCCCAGTTGACCAGCTGCGACACGGCGATGCCGATCACGATGGCGGCCTGCTGGAACGAGGCGAGCCGGCCGCGGTACGCGGGCGGGGCGACCTCGGCGATGTAGGCCGGGCCGATGACCGAGGCCATACCGATGGCGATGCCGCCGAGGACACGCCAGGCGGCGAGGTCCCACGCGGCGAACGGGAGCCCGGAACCGACGGCACTCACGGCGAACAGCACCGCCGCGATCTGCATGACGCGGATCCGGCCGATGCGGTCGGCTATGCGGCCGGCGATCGCGGCGCCCAGTGCGCTGCCGAGCAGGGCGCTGGCGGCGACGGTTCCGGTGACGCCGGAGCTGAGGTCGAACCGGGCCTGGATGCCGCCGTTGGCTCCGTTGATGACAGAGCTGTCATAACCGAACAGGAAGCCGCCCATGGCGGCCGCCGCGGTGATGAAGACGACGTGCCCGAGATGTTCGGGATGCGACGTCCGGGCTCCTGACGTGGGTGCCTGCGCTGTGCTGGTCACGTGTACTCCTCGGGCACCGGCAACGCTGCCGGGTGAAGGCAAAAGCAACGTCGATGACCCTATGTCTTCAAGTTTCGAAGTCAAGGGATCGAGGATGTGACCTTGAAAGGAGCAGGTGAGGGGAATGTGTTCAACTCTTGAATGAAGGGAGGGGGTCAGCGAAGCCGCTGGCTGATGACCTTCGACACACCGTCGCCCTGCATGGAGACGCCGTACAACGCGTCGGCGACCTCCATCGTGCGCTTCTGGTGCGTGATCACGATCAGCTGCGAGGCCTCCTGCAGCTCCTGCATGATGCGGATAAGCCGCTGCAGGTTCGTGTCGTCGAGGGCGGCCTCGACCTCGTCCATGACGTAGAACGGGCTCGGCCGGGCCTTGAAGATCGACACCAGCATGGCGACGGCGGTGAGTGAGCGCTCACCACCCGAGAGCAGGGACAGCCGCTTGACCTTCTTGCCGGGCGGACGCGCCTCGACATCGACACCGGTGGTGAGCATGTTGTCGGGATCGGTCAGGATCAGGCGGCCCTCGCCACCGGGGAACAGCCGGCTGAAGACGCCCTCGAACTCCCGGGCCGTGTCCCGGTACGCCTCGGTGAAGACCTGCTCGACGCGCTCGTCGACCTCCTTGACGACCTGGAGCAGATCCGCGCGGGTCTTCTTCAGGTCCTCGAGCTGCTCGCTGAGGAACTTGTGCCGTTCCTCCAGCGCCGCGAACTCCTCCAGGGCGAGCGGGTTGACCTTGCCGAGCTGCTGGTAGGCCCGCTCGGCGGCCTTGAGCCGCTTCTCCTGCTCGGCCCGGACGAACGGCTTGGGCTGGTTGCGGGGGTGCTCGGGGTCCTCGGGGAGCTGCTCGCCCTCGGCGGCCAGGGAGGGCGGCACCAGCTGGTGGGGGCCGTACTCGGAGACGAGCCCCGCCGGCTCCACGCCCAGCTCCTCCAGCGCCTTGGTCTCCAGCTGCTCGATCCGCATCCGCTTCTCGGCGCCGAGGACCTCGCCACGGTGGACTGAGTCGGTCAGCTTGTCGAGTTCGGCCTTGAGGTCGCGGCCCTGGTTACGGGCGACGGTGAGTTCCTGCTCGCGGCGGGCCTTGGCGGCCTCGGCGGCGGTGCGTTCCTCGTCGGCGCGGGCGAGCGAGACCTCGACGTGCGCGAGGAGTTGGCGGGTTCCGGAGGCGACGGCTTCCGCGACGGCCGCCTCGTGGCGCAGCCGCGCCCGCCGCTGCTCGGCACGCGCGCGTGCGTCTCGCTCCGCTCGGGCGGCTCGGTCGAGGGAGTCGGCGCGGCCGGCGAGTCCCTTGACGCGTTCTTCGTGCGTACGGACCTGGAGGCGGGCCTCCATCTCGGTCTGGCGGGCGTTGGCCCCGTCGGCCGCGAGTCGGTCCCGTACCGACGTGTCGGGCTCCTCCTCGACCGGCATCTCCTCGGCGACGGCCAGCCGCTCCGCCAGCTCCTCGACCTCTTCAAGGGCCTTGTCGAGCGCCTCCTGCGCCCGCGCGGCGGCGGCGACGGAGCGCTCTGCTTCGCCCGCCGCGCCCCGTGCCTGCCCGGCGAGCCGGCCGAGCTGCTGGGCGACGGACGACTTCTCCCGGTCGGCGGCCCTGCGCCGCTCCCCCAGTTCCTCGACGAGCGCGGCACATTCCTTACGCCGCTCCCCCGCCGCGTGCTGCGCCTCGGTGAGCTCCTCGCACCGCACCGCCAGCTCCTCCAATTCGGCGGCGGCCTCGTCCACGGACGCCTGCACTTCGAGGAGGCTGGGGGCGCCTGCGGAGCCGCCGTGGGCGAAGTGGGCGCCGAGGAGGTCGCCTTCGGCGGTTACGGCGGTGAGGTCGGGGTGGGCGTAGACGAGGTCTTCGGCGTCTTCGAGGGCGGGGACGACGACGATGCCGCGCAGGATGCGGCGTACAGCGGGCATGAGTTCGGAAGGACCGCGGACGAAATCTGCCGCGTGAGGTGGTCGGGCGTCTGAGGGTTCGTCGTGGTTTGTCGCGCAGTTCCCCGCGCCCCTGAGGTCGGCTGCCGTACCTGTGTCTTGTGGTTCTCCCGCCAGCAGCAGCGCCGCCCGCCCGCCGTCCTGCTTGCGCAGCAGCCGGATCGCCTCCGCCGCCGCGGACGGTGACGTCACCGCGATCGCGTCGGCCGCCGCCCCGAAGGCGGCCGCCAGCGGTACCTCGTAACCCGGCGTCACCGTCAGCAGTTCCGCGGCGGGGCCCAACAGCCCCGTGAGGCGGTCCTTGGCGCCGAGCAGCGCGCCGGTGCCGTCCTTGCGGCGCAGGCCCAGCGCCAACGCCTCGTGGCGGGCCTGGGTCGCGGCCCGCCCCCGTTCCGCGGCCGTGGCCGCCTCGCGGGCTGCGGACAGGGCGGCCTCCGCCTCCGCCAGCCGCCGCTTCGCCGCCTCGTGCTGCTCGGCCAGTTCCGCGTCCCCGGCGTCCAGGCCGTCGACCTCGGCCTTCAGCACCTCGTACTCCTCCTGGGCGGCGAAGGCCCGCTCCTGGGCCTCGTCGCGAGCGGCGGCCAGGCGGTCGATCTCGGCCTGTGCGGAGGCGGCCCGCGAGCGCGCCGCGTTGACCTGCCCGTTCAGCCGGGCGAGCCCCTCGCGGCGGTCGGCGATGGCGCGGGCGACATCCTTCAGGCGCCGCTCTTCGAGGGCGAGCTCGCGTTCCAGTTCGGCACGGTGGGCGACCGTGTCCTCGAGGGCGCGCTCGGCCGCCTCCAGGGCAGCCTCGAGCTCGGCCTCCTGCTCCCGGATCCGGGCGGCCTCGCGCTCCATGTCCTCGGGGTCGCGGCCCCGGCGTTCCTCCGGCGGTGCGGAGGTGGCGCTCTTCACGCGCGCGTCGGCCAGCGAGATCGTGCCGCGCACCCGCTCGGCCAGCTGGGACAGCTCGTACCAGGTCTGCTGGGCCCGCTGGAGGCGCGGTGTGAGCTGCCGTACCTCGTCCTCCAGGAGTGCCTCGCGTTGCAGCGCTTTCTTCAGCTCCTGTTCGGCGGCCTCCTTGCGCTCCTTCAGCGCGGCCTCGTCGGCGACCTCGGCCTGGAGCGCCTCCCTGAGCCGTACGAGATCGTCGGCGAGGAGACGGAGGCGGGCGTCGCGCAGGTCGGCCTGGATCACGGCTGCCCGCCGGGCGACCGCCGCCTGGCGGCCGAGCGGCTTGAGCTGCCTTCTGAGCTCGTCCGTCAGGTCCTGCACGCGCGCGAGGTTGGCCTGCATCGCGTCCAGCTTGCGGAGGGCCTTCTCCTTGCGCTTGCGGTGCTTGAGGACGCCCGCGGCCTCTTCGATGAAGGCGCGGCGGCCCATGGGGTCGGCGTGCAGGACGGAGTCGAGCTGGCCCTGGCCGACGATGACGTGCATCTCGCGGCCGATGCCGGAGTCGGAGAGGAGTTCCTGGATGTCCAGGAGGCGGCAGGTGTCGCCGTTGATCTGGTACTCGCTGCCGCCGTTGCGGAACATGATCCGCGTGATGGTGACCTCGGAGTACTCGATGGGCAGCGCCCCGTCGGAGTTGTCGATGGTCAGCGACACCTCGGCACGGCCCAGCGGCGGCCGGCCGGTGGTGCCGGCGAAGATGACGTCCTCCATCTTGCCGCCGCGCAGCGACTTGGCACCCTGCTCGCCCATGACCCAGCTGAGCGCGTCCACGACATTGGACTTGCCCGAGCCGTTCGGTCCGACGACACACGTGATCCCCGGCTCGAACCGGAGCGTGGTCGCCGAGGCGAACGACTTGAACCCGCGGAGGGTCAGGGCCTTGAGGTGCACGCCGCTGGACTCTACCTTCCGGGGATGTCTCGCTCCATGAACCCACGGTTTCACCGGTGAACGTGCAGGGCACACCAGACGTTAAAGAGAGTGAAAGAATGCGCGGGGCATTAAGACGGGGGCAAGAAAGAAGGGACGCCGAAGCGTCCCTTGCAACTTCTTACGGCTGACTGGCCAGCCGTTGACAACTTAGCGGTTGAACTTAGCGGTTGTTACGGGCAGCCCAACCACTGCTGGTGCTGTTGTGGAGCGATGCAGTGATCAGGTGAGCGCAGGCTCCGCCTGGTGTGCGTCGATGCTCTCCATGATCCTGTCGTGAGAAGCGGCAGCCTGCAGGGCATCCTTCTCCGCCTGGATCCGTACGAGTTCGGATTCCAGGTCCTGGACACGCTGCTGGAGCCGTCGCATCTCGGCGAGGAGTCGAGGGTCGGAGCCGCCGACGTAACCGAGAAGCGCCTTTGCCATGATGGATGGTCCTCCACACTGAGTGACCGACCGAAGCGGTGTGGGTCGTGAGGGATTCGCACCCGCGGTTGCTTGGCAGGCCTGAAGTTGTGCTGCCGTTCAGCCATGCCAAACAGCTAAGGTGCGCGGGGCTTTCAGCGTCTCACCAAAAAGTTTGACGGTCAACACGATCACGCCCCGTATCGGTGGGAAACCCGGGGGCGCACGGCCGGAAAGCGGCGGTGCTGCGACTCCTGCGGGCCCCTCGGGGCGTGGCGATCATCCTTGCCTGCGGAGCCTGCCACTGCAAGGGGGTTGTTGGCAACCACCTGCTCATTTCTGCTCGGGGCAGTTGCCGGTGGCAGATCCCTCCGCTCGTTCCAGGCCCGCTTTACAGATCCGGCTCAGCGGATGGCGAAGCCGTCGTAACCCCCGCGAGGTGTGTCCCAGATCTCGGTGACACCGTCCACCCGCCCGGGCGTGTCGTCGCCCTGAAGCCAGTCCAGAAGTCCCTCACAGCCTTCACGCGGGCCCTCCGCGACCACCTGGACCCTGCCGTCGCCCAAATTGAGAGCAAAACCACTCAGGCCGCCGATCTCGAGGGCCTTGGCCCGCGTGAACCAGCGAAAACCCACACCTTGGACGCGTCCACGGACCCAGGCGACCAGCCGTACATCCTCGCTCATGAGTGCAACCTAACGGGCCAATGTCTCTTCGGGCACTTCCTCCCCGGGCGCCATGCGGTACCGTCCCCACCCAATGAATCCCATATGAAACTCACACGATCGAGTGAGTTCTGTGGGGATCTTGAGACCGCACGGACGAGGAAGGCCAGAAACATGGGACGCCACCGACGCTCCGCCGCCGGCCGCGCCGCCAGGGGCCGCGCCACGGGGGTCACACATACGGACGGCTCCTATACGGGGGGCCACGACTCCCTGGACTCGTACGCGAACGACCGCCCCACGATGGGCATCGCGCCCTATCTGAACCCGGAGGCGTACGCCGAGGCCTACGCGAAGAGTGACGCCTACCTCTTCGCCTCGGACGACGACTACGACCGGATCACCGACCCGACGACCTTCCCGAGCGACACCTCAGCCGTCGGCGGGCCCGCGGGCGCCGCCACCGCGGTCTTCCACGGTGACGGTTTCACGCCCGACGCCGGCTCCCGCCGCCCCGGGAACGGCTCGCACCGCCGCCGCAAGAAGAAGGCCGCGGCGCCGGTGAAGACCGGACTGCTCGGCGTCTCCGCGGCGGTCGCTCTCGGCACGGTCGCGGTCGCCACGGGCGTGGTGCCCGGCATCGAGAACTACCAGCTCGGCGGGGGCAGCGGCGCGGACCGCGTGCAGGCCGCGGACACCCCGACCAACTCCCCCAGCGAGCAGGGCGGCACCTCCGGCAGCGCCGAGGGTCACGAGGACGGCGGCTCGACGAGCCGCGACGTCGAGCGGCCCGCCTCCCCGACCCCGTCGAAGACGTCGTCCGCGCCGACGAAGACCCCGTCGAAGAAGCCGTCGGCGACGCCCAGCGAGAAGCCGAAGGAATCTCCTTCCCGTACGGCCACGAAGGCGCCGGAGAAGAAGCCCGAGAAGGAGACGGAGAAGCCCAGCGACTCCGTGGCGGTGTCCGCGGAGGCCGTCGCCGCGGCCGAGGTGCTGAAGCTTGTCAACGAGGAGCGCGCACAGGTGGGCTGCAGCGCTCTCTCCGCCAACAGCTCGCTGGCCGACCTGGCGCAGGACTTCAGCGAGGCCATGGCCGCCCGGGGCTTCTTCGACCACACCGACCCCGACGGGGCGTCCCCGTGGGACCGGGCCGCGAAGGCCGGCATAACCGACCTCGGCGGCGAGAACATAGCCCGCGGCCAGGCCGACGCCGCCGCAGTGATGGAGGCCTGGATGAACAGCCCGGGCCACAAGGCCAACATCCTGAACTGCGACTTCAAGACGCTGGGGGTCGGGGTGCACTTCGGCTCCGGCGGGCCCTGGTGGACGCAGGACTTCGGGTACTAGCCCCCGGAACCACACTGTCACTCCCGCACAGGGCGCTAACTTCTGGTTAGCGCCCTCTGCAAGTCAGCGCTGCCTGCGAGTACGCTTTCGATATGGACACCACGCAGGAGCGCGCGGACGCGCAGGACTTCCCCTACGACGTGTTCGCCAAGGCCTGCCCCTCGCGCGGCACGCTGGAACACGTCACGGGTCGCTGGGGCGGGCTCACGCTCAGCGCCCTGTACGAGGGCTCGCTGCGTTTCAACGAGCTGCGCCGCCGGGTCGACGGCGTCAGCGAGAAGATGCTGTCCCAGACGCTGCACGCCCTGGAGCGGGACGGCCTGGTGCACCGCGAGGCCCAGCCGACCAACCCACCACGGGTCGACTACGAGCTGACACCGCTGGGGCACGGAGTCGCCGAGCGACTGATGGGCCTCATCCACTTCGTGGAGGGCCGGATGGACGACGTGCTCGCGGCGCGTCGGCGTTACGACGAGACCCGCGGCGCCCGCTGACACTTCGGGCAGAAGTAGCTGGACCGGTTCATCCAGGGCCGCCTGCGCATCGGCGTACCGCACCGCTTGCAGGGCAGCCCTTCACGGCCGTACGCGTCGAGGGACCGGTCGAAATAGCCCGACTCGCCGTTGACGTTGACGTACAGGCTGTCGAAGCTGGTGCCGCCCACGGCGAGGGCGGCGTTCATGACGTCCCTTACGTGGCCGAGGAGTTCGAGGCTGCGCGGGCGGGTGAAGGTCGCGGTCGGGCGGTCGTAGTGGAGGCGGGTGCGCCAAAGGGCCTCGTCCGCATAGATGTTGCCGACGCCGCTGATCAACGACTGGTCGAGCAGGGCCCGTTTGATGGTCGTGCGCTTGCGGCGCAGGGCCTGGTGGAAGGCCTCGTCGTCGAAGAGCGGGTCAAGGGGGTCGCGGGCGATGTGCGCGATGACGTCGGGCAGGCCGTCCGGGGTGTTGTCGTGCAACGACAGGCCGCCGAAGGTGCGTTGGTCGACGAAGCGCAGCTCGGTGTCAAGGGCGTCCGCGAACCGCACGCGGATCCTGAGGTGCTTCTCGTCGGGCGCGGTGTGCGGCTGGACCAGCAGCTGGCCGCTCATGCCGAGGTGAGCCAGGATCGACTGGTCCGTGTCCTCCAGGGGCAGCCACAGGTACTTGCCGCGACGGCTGGGGACACCGACGCGGTGGCCCTTGAGACGGTGCGCGAAGTCGTCCGCGCCGCCCAGGTGACGGCGCACGGCACGCGGGTGCAGCACCTCGGCGTCGGCGACCGTGCGGTGGGCGACCCACCGCTCCAGGCCACGCCGTACGACCTCGACCTCGGGCAATTCGGGCATGGGATCCCCCGTCGACCTGCGTGGGCCGCCCGTAGGGCTTTCGCACCCTGGGGTGGCCTGTCCGCTCAATGGGCCGAGCGCCCGCCCCGCGGCGGGGTACGGGCGCTCGGGTCGCGCTGTTCGGTCAGGCGGAGGCCGACGACGCGTCGGCGTCGGGCTCGGCGGCATCCACTGCCGCCTTCGCCTTCTTGGCTCGCTCGTCCGCGGCGGCCCGGATGGACCGCCACGCGGATTCCGCGGCCTGCTGCTCCGCCTCCTTCTTGCTGCGGCCGGTGCCGGTGCCGTACGAGACGCCTCCGACGCGGGCGGCAGCAGTGAAGGTCTTCTCGTGGTCGGGGCCGGTCTCCGTGACCAGGTACTCGGGGACGCCGAGGCCTTCGGTCGCGGTGAGCTCCTGGAGACTGGTCTTCCAGTCCAGGCCGACTCCGAGGTTCGAGGACTTCTCGATCAGGGGGTCGAACAGGCGGTGCACCAGCTCCGCCGCCGATTCCAGGCCCTGGTCGAGATAGACCGCGCCGATCACCGCTTCCAGGGTGTCGGCGAAGATGGACGCCTTGTCCCGGCCGCCCGTGCCCTCTTCACCGCGGCCGAGCCGGATGAAGGAGCCAAGGTCAAGGCCGCGACCGACCTCCGCCAGCGCACGCGAGTTGACCACCGCGGCCCGCAGCTTGGCCAGCTGGCCTTCGGGCAGGTCGGGGTGGGTGCGGTACAGCGTGTCCGTGACCACGAGGCCGAGCACGGAGTCCCCGAGGAACTCCAGGCGCTCGTTGGTCGGCAGACCGCCGTTCTCGTATGCGTAGGAGCGGTGGGTCAGCGCACGCACCAGAAGGGCGGACTCGAGCTTGTACCCGAGCCGCCCTTCCAACAGCGTGTGGGACGAGGCTGTGTTGTCCGCAGCGTTCTTCTTAGGCGTGGACACAGTGCCTCTCACCAGCCGCTCAGACCTCGAGGACCTGGCGCTTGTTGTAGGTGCCGCAAGACGGGCACGCGATGTGCTGCTGCTTGGGCTCGTGGCAGCGCTCGCACGCAACCAGGGTGGGGACCGCAGCCTTCCACTGCGACCGGCGGTGGCGCGTGTTGCTGCGCGACATCTTCCGCTTCGGAACAGCCACGGCTACTTCTCCTGCTTCTCGTCGACGCCCGCTTCGGCGCCGCTCTTCTCGTCCTTATCGCCGGGTTCGAGTGAATCGGCGAGTCCCTGCAGTGCCGCCCAACGGATGTCGACGGCGTCGTGGTGGTGGTCCGGGTCGTCCGCGAGGCGTGCGCCGCACTCGGCGCACAGTCCTGGGCAGTCTTCCTGGCACACCGGCTGCATCGGCAGTGCGAGCACCACCGCATCGCGCAGCACGGGTTCGAGGTCGAACAGGCCGTCCTCGAGAAAGAGCCTGTCCTCGTCGTCCTCGGCGTCGTCGCCGGGTTCCGCACCGTGGTGGTGACGGCCCCGATCGTCGGCGTCAGGGTACGAGAACATCTCCTGGAAGTCCGCTTCCACGTCGAGCTGAAGCGGCTCCAGACACCTTACGCACTCCCCCTCGGCCTGTGCACGGGCGGTGCCTGTGACGAGCACCCCTTCCATGACCGACTCGAGCCGGAGTTCGAGCTCCACCGGGGCGCCTTCCGGCACTCCGACGACTCCCTGGATACCGAGATCCTTGGGAGCGTCGACCTCGCGGGTCAGGCGCTGCAGCGCACCGGGCCGCCGACCCAGCTCGTGTGTGTCGAACACGAGAGGGTTGCGGTGGTCGAGGCGGGCTGTCACGCCATTCCTGCTTTCGATCTGCTGAGCTCAGAGGGTCACTGCCCTTCGGTGTCCCCGGGCAGCGTTGATCGCGGACGTACGCGCGACCGAAGAGCCAGGATACTGGACCTTTCGCTCACGGCCCAATCCGGTGGTGGGCTACTGGCCGCGCCCCTGCTCGTAGGCCCGCAGCTGCTCCGGAGTGATCATGCTGGTGTCGAAGAGGCTGGTCTCGTCGAGGGCGTACGACTGGTGCGTCTGCTGGGGCTGCTGGGCCTGCTGGGCCTGCTGGGCCTGCTGGGCCTGCTGGGACTGCTGGGCCTGCTGGGCCTGCTGGGCCTGCTGGGCCTGCTGCGGGTCGTACGCCTGCTGACCGTCGTAGCCCTGGTAGGAGGCGTAGGGATCGGCCTGCTGGTAGCCGTACGGGTCCTGCTGCTGGCCGTAGGCCTGCTGCGGGTAGCCGCCGTAGGTGTCCGTCTGCTGGTAGCCGTACGCCGGCTGTACGGGCTGCGGGTCGTACTGGGGCTGTGCCGGTACGGCTGCCGCCGCCGGCTCGACCGGGGCCGCCGCCGGGGTGTCCCGCTCCGCGAGGGCCGCGAGGTCGGCGAGGTAGTCGGCGTCGCTGGAGTGCTGGACGGTGCTGGTGTCGTCGGCGAGGGCGCCGAGGTCGTCGGTGGCGATACGGCCGTGCAGCTTCTGCCGGCCGCGGCCGACCGCCTCCAGGGTCTTGGCCAGGACCGCCTCGAAGGCCCCGAGCTTGGCGTCGACGTACTGGTCGGCGTTGTGGCGCAGGGTCTCCGGGTCGTGGCTGCGCTCGGGGGCGTCCTCGTCCTCGTAGCCGTTCTCGTCGGTGCCGGGGCCGGTACCGAGGAGCTTCTCGCGGCCGCGGCCGACGGAGCCGAGGGTCTTGGTGAGGACGACCTCGAAGTTGGCGAGCTTGGAGTCGACGTAGTCGTCGGCCTCGGCACGGATGTCCTCGGCCTCCTTGCGGGCCTCGGCGAGGATGCGCTCACCCTCGGCCTGGGAGCGGCGGGCGACCTCGGTGTCGGAGATCAGGGAGCCACGCTCGGCGTGCGCGCCCTGGATGATCCGCTCGGCCTCCTGGCGGGCCTGCTCGACCATCTGCTCGCGGCCGCCGATCAGCTCCTGGGCCTGGGCGAGGGAGCCGGGCAGGGCCTCGCGGAGCTCGTCGAGCATCGAGAGCAGTTCGGCGCGGTTGACCACGCACGAGGCCGACATGGGCATCGACCGGGCGCCGGAGATCGCGGCCACGATCTCGTCGAGCTTCTTCTGCACGTCCACCTGTGCTCGCCATTCTCTACAGCTGTGTTTTAAGACGGACGGGACGACTGTAGCCCCATCAGTCCTTGCGCAGGCGCTTGTTCAGGGCCTCCAGCACCACGGGGGGCACCAGGTGGGAGACGTCGCCGCCCCAGGTCGCCACTTCCTTGACCAGGGAGGAGGACATGAAGCTGTAGGTGGGGTTGGTCGGCACGAAGAGCGTCTCGACGCCCGACAGGCCATTGTTCATCTGGGCCATCTGCAGCTCGTAGTCGAAGTCGCTGACCGCGCGCAGGCCCTTGACGATGGCCGGGATGTCGCGCTGCTTGCAGAAGTCGACGAGGAGGCCGTGGAAGGCCTCGACCCGGACGTTGCCGTACTCGGCCGTGACCTGGCGGATCAGGTCGAGACGCTCGTCGACCTCGAACAGGCTTTTCTTGGACTTATTGATCATGACCGCGACGTAGACCTCGTCGTACAGCCTGGAGGCGCGGGAAATGATGTCGAGGTGTCCATTGTGGATCGGGTCGAACGACCCAGGACAGACGGCGCGGCGCACTTGTGATCCCTCGCTCTCCGGTCCGGTCATCGTGCGTCTTCGCACGTAGAGGCGGCGCGACCGTACCAAAACGTTCCCTCGCCGTAGCGACGGGCCCGGAGCGCTTCGAAGCCGTCCGGCCACCTGAATTCGCCGCCTCTGGTGCTGCGCTCAACGGTGACGAGCGCCTCCGGCGCTAGCCAGCCCCCTGAGCGGAGTGTGAGCAGAATCTCGCGAAGATCGTGATCTGAGACTCTGTACGGCGGGTCGAGGAAGACGATGTCGTACGGCTCGGTCGGTGGCGGTGTCTGGATGATCTGTTCGGCTTTGCCCGCCTTCACTTCGGCGCCGGGGAGGCCGAGGGCCTTGACGTTCTCGCGGACGACGCGGGCGGCTCGGGCGTCGGCCTCGACGAGAAGGGTGTGGCCGGCGCCGCGGGACAGTGCCTCCAGGCCGACGGCACCCGAGCCGGCGTACAGGTCGAGGACCCGCTCCCCTTCCAAGGGGCCCCCGAGGAGGGACTGCCAGGTGGAGAAGAGACCTTCGCGTGCTCGGTCGGAGGTGGGGCGGGTGCCGGTTCCTGGCGGGACTGCCAGGCGACGTCCGCCGGCTGCGCCGGCGATCACGCGGGTCATCTTGGGTCCTTGGTTGTGGGCGGCTCTAGGTTCAGTGTGGCTGGTCGCGCAGTTCCCCGCGCCCCTTGGGGAAGTCTCCCTCACCCCTTTTCCAAGTACTGCTCCCTCTCCTCGTCCAAAAGGGCGTCCAGGGCCGTCCGTAGGCCGGGAAGTCCCGTCAACTCCGGGTCCGCCGCCACCAGCGCCGCCGCCTCGTCCCGCGCCTCGGCGATGATCTCCTCGTCCTCGATGACCGCCAGGACTCTCAGACTGGACCGCGCGCCCGACTGGGCCTGCCCCAGGACGTCGCCCTCGCGGCGCTGCTCCAGGTCGATGCGGGAGAGTTCGAAGCCGTCGAGGGTGGAGGCGACCGCGTTGAGGCGCTGGCGGGCCGCGCTGGCCTCCGGCATTTCGGTGACCAGGAGGCAGAGGCCGGGCGCCGAGCCACGGCCGACGCGGCCGCGCAGCTGGTGGAGCTGGGAGACGCCGAAGCGGTCGGCGTCCATGATCACCATCGCCGTGGCGTTGGGGACGTTCACGCCGACCTCGATGACCGTCGTGGCGACCAGGACGTCCGTCTCGCCCGCGGCGAAGCGGCGCATGACGGCGTCCTTGTCGTCCGGGTGCATACGGCCGTGCAGCACCTCGACCTTGAGTCCCTGGAGCGGCCCCTTGGCCAGTTGGTCCGCCACGTCGAGGACCGCGAGCGGCGGACGCTTCTCGGCTTCGTCCTCCGGGGACTTCTTCTTGCCGGCCTTCTTCGGGTCGTCCTCCTCGTCCCCGATGCGGGGGCAGACGACATACGCCTGATGGCCGTTGCCGACCTCCTCACGCACCCGCTCCCAGGCTCGGGCCAGGAAGTGGGGCTTGTCGGCGGCCGGGACGACGTGGGAGGCGATGGGTGAGCGGCCGGCCGGGAGCTGGTCCAGGACCGAGGTCTCCAGGTCGCCGAAGACGGTCATGGCGACCGTGCGGGGGATGGGTGTGGCCGTCATGACGAGGAGGTGGGGTGGCTGTTTGCCCTTGCCTCGCAGGGCGTCGCGTTGCTCGACGCCGAAGCGGTGCTGTTCGTCGACCACGACCAGGCCGAGGTCGTGGAACTGCACCTTGTCCTCGATCAACGCGTGCGTGCCGATCACGATGCCGGCCTCGCCCGTGACCAGGTCGAGCAGGGCCTGGCGGCGGGCGGCGGCTCCCATGGAGCCCGTCAGCAACGCGACCTTCGTGGCCTGCTCGGCCCCGCCCAGCATGCCGCCCTCGGCCAGCTCGCCCATCATCTCGACGATGGAGCGGTGATGCTGCTGGGCCAGCACTTCGGTGGGCGCGAGCATGGCGGCCTGACCGCCCGCGTCGACGACGGCGAGCATCGCGCGCAGCGCCACCATCGTGTTGTGGGTCACCGTGAAGTGATCCGTGACATAGGCGTGGCTGGGGTGGCCGACGCTGATGCATTGGACCGGCTTCCGCCCCACGTACTCCACAGCACGGATGCCGCGGCGGAAGGTGTTGTACTTCGGGCGTGTGCGCACACGTTCGGCTTTGCGGGTGAGCCGGAAGGGGGCGTAGCCATCCGGCAACGCCACCGACACGTTGAAAGCGGCCTTCTTCGGCAGAACACGCGCCCGGCCGCCCAAAGAGCGCACAAGCCAGGCCACGTCGTCCGCCAACGTCGGCGAGGCCGAGCACAGGGAAATACTCATACCGTTTTGATCAACTGTGCCCTCGGTGTCCATGAGCCCCTGCAGGAGAGCAAGGCGGTTCTTGATCGACGTGTTCTTGAATTCGGCGGGAATGAACTTGTCCTGTGACGTCAGTCCCCAAAGGCCCAGATCACGCAGAGTCTGGATGACCGGATTACGGGGAGCCACCGAGGTCTCCAAGACATCGCGGATCTCCTCGTCGATGGTGGAGAACCGCAGGTTGTGCCGGAACGAGCCGTCACCCAACAGGAGCCCGAACAGGTAGGGATCCAAGGGAAGCCCGGAGTCGTCGCCGAGGTCCACGGGCGTTGCCGCCGGGACGTACCACTTCGACGATCCGTTGGCCTTGAACAGGTCGTGCCGGATTTCGCGGGTGGTCAGCACTTTGGGGGGCTGACCACGATCCCAGCCGCAACTCGTGCCGACGATCCAAAGGTGTTCGTCATCGCATTCCACCGAACTTCCGTCGGAGAGCACGATGCGCCACACATCTCGCTCGCCTTGTGGAAAGACCCCGTCGATCAGAGCGATCTCTCCTGCGGGCACGACGACTTCATCACCCACCCCCAGATCGCCCATCCGCCGGAAACCGCGGGGCGTGAGCACGAGCGAGTCCAGCGGCTGAGCCTTCCCCGAACCCACCTCTCCCTGCAGCAGCCGGTGCATCGGGTGCTCGGTGGCCAGGTCGTCGAAGATCTCCTTCGAGACCTTCTGCTGGCCCTCGGTGAGGGTGAAGGGCAGGCGGTCGTCGAAGGCCGTGAGGAGGCCGTCGGGGCTGGGTTTGCGGGCGACCGCCGGGAGTTGGGCGTCGGCGTGGCGGCGGCGGGCGAGAGCCACCTGGAGGACGAAGGCCTCGTCCCACTTCAGGCGGGAGCGGGCGTCCTCGATGTCGGCCTTGGTGTGCGGGCGGTGGATCTTCAGGAGCGCCTCGGGGAGGGAGACCATGCCCCGGCCCTCCCGAAGGGTGTCGGGGAGCGGGTCGACGGCCTCCTGGGCGCTGGGCAGGACCGTCTGGATGGCCTTGCCGATCTTCCAGGACTCCAGTTTGGCGGTGGCGGGGTAGATGGGGATGAGGGCGCCGGCCCAGGTCTCGACCGTTTCCTCCGAGTCGCCGCGCAGCAACTCGTACGCCGGATGCGCCAGTTGCAGGCGGCGGTTGAAGACGGAGACCTTGCCCGCGAACATCGCGCGTGTGCCCGGCAGGAGCTCCTTGTGGGGCTTGTGAACGCCGTTGCCGAAGAAGACCAGTTGGAGGCGGCCGCTGCCGTCGGTGATCGTGACTTCGAGGCGCTGGCCCCTGCCTCGGGGGGCCTTGCTGGAGGCGAACGTGTGCAGGCGGGCGTCGGCGACCTGGGCGACCACCGTGACGTGCTCGTCCATGGGGAGGTCGGCGAGGTGGGTGAGCTGGCCGCGCTCCTCGTATCTGCGCGGGTAGTGGTGCAGCAGGTCGCCGACGGTGTGCAGGCCGAGGTGCTCGGCCATCACCTTCGCGGTGGGAGGGCCGAGCACCTTCTTCAGTGGTTCTTCCAGTGCGGGCACGAGATCCATTCCACACCACGCCACTGACAATGCCGTAGAGGTCGCGGCGACCGTCAAGGTAAACGTCCCGGAAACCCCTGGTCAGGCGGCTCGCTCCGGCTCTAGGATGGCGCGCTCCGGCCATCCTTCTTCGCGGTCACCGCCTCACCGGGGCCGCCCGACCCCGCGCCGTCGCCAAGTCCCCCCAACGGCGCTGCGACGATGGACTCCCAGACCTCACAGTCATCCCAGGCACCTCAGCCGCCCCAGCCACCTCATACGTTCCAGGTCGACCTGCGCGGTCTGGTGGACCTGCTCTCCCACCATCTCTACTCCAGTCCCAAGGTCTATCTGCGCGAGCTGCTGCAGAACGCGGTCGACGCCATCACCGCCAGACGCGCCGAGGAGCCGGACGCGCCGGCCAAGGTGCGGCTGTACGCCGACGGCGGCGCCCTGCGGGTCGAGGACTCCGGGGTCGGGCTCACCGAGGCGGATGTGCACAACCTCCTCGCGACGATCGGCCGCAGCTCCAAGCGTGCCGAGGGGCTGCAGGAGGCCCGGTCCGACTTCCTGGGGCAGTTCGGCATCGGACTGCTGGCCTGTTTCGTGGTCGCCGAGCGGATCCGGGTGGTCAGCCGCAGCGCCCGTACGCCGGACGCGCCGCCCGTGGAGTGGACGGCCACGGACGACGGTTCGTACACCGTGCGGACGCTGCCGGACGACGCCCGCGCCGAACCGGGCACCACCGTGCACCTGGTGGCGCGCGCCGGGGCCGCCGAGTGGCTGGCCGAGGACCGGGTGCTGGCGCTGGCGCGGGACTTCGGCTCGCTGCTGCCGTACGACGTCCGGGTCGGCGACGAGGCGGTCACCGACCTGCCCGCGCCCTGGGACCGGCCGTACCCCTCCCCCGCCAACCGGCGGGTCGCGCTGGCCCGGCACTGTCACGACCTGTTCGGCTTCACGCCGCTGGACTCCATCGAGCTGAGCGTGCCGCTCGCGGGGATTCGTGGCGTGGCGTACGTCCTTCCGTCGGCGGTCAGCCCGGCCCAGCGGGCCGGTCATCGCGTCCACCTGAAGGGCATGCTGCTGACCGAGCGGGCCGAACAGCTGCTGCCGGAGTGGGCGTTCTTCGTGCGGTGCGTGCTCGACACGGACAGCCTGCGGCCCACGGCCTCGCGCGAGTCGCTGTACGAGGACGAGACGCTGGCGGCCGTACGGGAGGCGCTGGGCGAAAGGATTCGGTCCTGGCTGACGGGCCTGGCGGCCGGTGATCCGGAGCGGCTGGCGGCCTTCCTGTCCGTGCACCACCTGGGCGTGAAGTCCCTCGCGCGGCACGACAAGGAGATGCTGCGCACGATGCTGCCGTGGCTGCCCTTCGAGACGACCGACGGGCGGCTGTCCCTGGAGGAGTTCGCGCAGCGCCACCCGGTCGTGCACTTCACGCGGACCGTGGAGGAGTACCGCCAGGTCGCGCCCATCGCGTCCGCACAGGGCGTCGGGGTGATCAACGGCGGCTACACGTACGACAGCGAGCTGGTCGAGTCGCTGCCGTCGGTACGGCCGGGAACGGTCGTCGCCGAGCTGGACGCGGACACCGTGACCGCCCATCTGGACGCGGTCGACCCGGCCGAGGAACTGGCCCTGTCGGGCTTCCTGGCGGCCGCGCGGGCCAAGCTCGACCCCCTGGGCTGTGACGTCGTGCTGCGCGCCTTCCATCCGCTGTCCGTGCCCGCGCTGCACCTCGACGACCGGGCGGCCCGGCACGAGCAGGCCCGCGCGGAGGCCGAGGAGCAGGCCGACGACCTCTGGGCCGGCATCCTCGGCTCGCTGCGCGGCAGCGCCCCACGCGCGCGTCTCGTGCTGAACAACCTCAACCCGCTGATCCGGCGGATCAGTTCCCTGGGCGACCCGGAACTGATCGGCACCGCCACCGAGTCCCTCTACGGGCAGGCCCTGCTGATGGCGCAGCGCCCGCTCAGGCCCGCCGACTCGGCGCTGCTGAACCGGGCCTTCATCGGTCTGCTGGAGTGGGCCACGAACGGCGAGGGAGGCCGCTGATGAGTGGGATCACCGACTTCGACTCGCTGCGCCGGGCCATGGCCGACAACGCCGAGGAGCCGGAGGGCCCGGCCCGCAACGCGCGCGCGGAGCAGCTGCTCGCCGAGGCCGAGAAGCTGAACATCCCGCTCGCCGTGATCGAGGCGCTCGGACACCAGCTGAAGGTCTACAACTACAGCTCCGAGAAGGACAAGATGTTCGTCCCCTTCGCGCGTCTGCTGCGCATGTGGGACGAGCGCCCGGAGGACTTCGACGAGTACGAGACCCACTCCCTGCACTGGGTCTTCAAGTGGATGTCGTCCGGCATGCTCGACCAGCCGCACATCCCGCTCGCCTCGATCGAGAAGTGGCTCGGCGAGATGGAACACCGCTACCGGCTCGCCGGGCACTCCGAACGGGCCGTGCGCAGCGCCGAGTTCAGCGTGGCCGCGCATGTCGGGGACGTGGCACGGGCCGAGCGGGCGTACGGCGCCTGGCTGGCCGCCGACCGGGACAGCATGGCCGACTGTCACGCGTGCGAGCTGCACGGGCAGGGCTGGTGGCAGGTGGAGCGGGGCCGGGACGCCGAGGCGCTGCGGCTGTGGGGGCCGGTCCTGGAGGGCGAGTTCACCTGCGCCCACGAGCCGCACACGGTCCTCGCGTCCTCCCTGGTGCCGCTGCTGCGCCTCGGCCGCGTGGACGAGGCCCGCGCCAACCATCTGCGGGGCTTCAGGCTCGTACGGGCCATGGAGAGCATGCGTGGCGCATACGCCGACCACGTGGAGTTCTGCGCGCTGACCGGGAACGAGGCGCGCGGCCTCGAGCTGCTCGCGCAGCGGCCGGCCTACTTCACGGACGACGGGCATCCACGCAGCAAGCTGGACTTCATGAGCGTGGTGGCCCTGCTCATGGACCGCCTGACCGCGCTGGGGCTGGGCGACCGGCAGGTGTCCGGTCCGGCGGGCCGTGCCTGGACCGCCCGCGAACTCGCCGCCCACGCGCGCGAGGAGGCTCTCGCGCTCGCCGCGCGCTTCGACGAGCGCAACGGCACGGGGCACATCAGCGAGCGGGCACGCGCGCGTATGGACCAGCGGCCACTGGTGGAGCGGCTGCCGTTGGGGGTGCGTACGGCGGCGCGGGCGGCTTCGGTGTCCGTGCCCGTGCCGGTCACCGAGGTGCCGCAGGACACCGAGCCCGACCTGCCCGAACTGATCGCCGAGGCACGGCGGCTGTCGGACACCCTGCAGCCGAACGCCATCGAGGCCTGGGCGGCCGTCTCGCGGGCCGCCGAGGGCGTCGAGCTGGACGCCCTCGACCGCGCGGAGATCGCCGATCACCGGGCGATGGACCTGGGCCCCGAGGGCATCGGCCTCTTCGAGGAGGCGGCCGAGCTGTACGCGGAGGCGGGCGACCCCGGCGAGGCCTTGGCGGCACGCGCGCGTGGGGCGTACGTACGCGCTCTCACGGGCGACGTGACGCGGGCCCTCACGTCGATCGCCGGCCTGTACGACCAGGTGCTCGCGCTGTACGCCGAGGACGGCACGGGCGTACGTCAGACGGCGGCCGTCCTGATGAGCCGGGCACGGATCCTGATGCGGCGGGTGCACGCGGCGGAGGACGCGGCGCCGCAGGCCGTCGTGACCGACGCCGAGACCGCCGCCCGTGAGGTGCTCGCGCTCGTCGACGGTCAAGCCGGGGACGACGTACGGCTCGCCTCCCGGGCCGCCGAGGCGCAGGCGATGCTCGCGGAGCTGGCGGCGCTCACCGGGGACGTGGAGGGGGCCGCGGAGCTGTTCGCGCGGGCCTCGGAGGCGTTCGTGGGCGCCGGGCTGCCGTGGTTCGCGGTGGAGTACGAGGCGCGGCTGGCCGGGCTCGCGCACCATCTCGGCGACACGGCGGAGGCGGAGCGGGCGCTGCGGGCGGCCCTGGAGCACGGCGGGCCGCATCTGGAGGCCCCGGGGCGGGCACAGCTGCACCTCCAGCTGGCCGAGGTGCTCGGTGGCCGGGGGCTCTCCGAGGAGGCCGCTGAGCACGCCCTGGAGGCGGCGCACTGGGCCGACGAGGCCGGTGAGAGCCGCACGCTGGGCGCCTGGGCGCGGCAGCAGCTCGGCGGGTTCCTGCTGCGGCAGGAGCGGTTCGCCGAGGCCGCCGAGGTGCTGGAGTCGGTGCTGCCCGACCTGAGCGCCGAGACGCACGGCGACGGGGCGGTCGTCCAGACCCAGTGGTGGCTCGGCGACTGCCTGAGCGAGCTCGGCGAACACCACGGCGCGGCCGAACGCCGGTTGCAGGCCGCCGAGATCGCCCGGCACTGGCCCGAGCAGCACGACCACGCCACGCTGGCCCACCTCGCCGCCGAGTCGCTCGGCCACGCGGGGCTGCTCGCCGAGGCGGACCAGGCCTACGCGCGCGCGGGTGCGCTGTGGCGCGAGCTCGGCAACGTGCACGGCCTCGTCCGCTCGCTGCGCGCACGAGCGTGGCTGGCGCTGCGCGTGGAGGACGTGGAGGGCAGAGCCGACACGGCCTCCGAGCTGATGGCGAGCGCGGTCGAGGAGTGCGCGGCGGCGCTGGACGCGGCCGGGGACGAGGAGGCACGCGCGCGGCTCACCGCCGAACTCGGCCACACCCACCGGCAGTTCGGCGACCTCCTCGCCCGGTCCGCCGCGGAGGACGCCGAGGACGAGTCGATCCAGGCCTCGCTGGAGGAGGCCCTGTCCCAGGTGACACGGGCCGCCGCGGTGTTCGCCGCCCTCGGCGACGACGCCCTGCACAGCCGCACGGGCGCCGAACTCGCCGCGGGCTGGCTGGAGGCCGATCTGAGCCGCCCGGCCGAGGCGGCGGCACGCGCGCGTGCGGTGCTGGCGCAGTACGACGGCGCCGAGGAGGGCGACGAGGCGGCGCGGGAGCGACGCGCGGAGGCGGAGCAGATGCTTCAGGTGGTGCGGGAGCAGAGCGGCACGGACTAGGCCCTGTCGTTTGGATCATCCCGGCGTCGGCCGAGAGGAACCGATCCTCGCAGCCGAGCTGATCCAAACGACAGGACCTAGGGCCCGCTCAGGCTGGTCCAGCGCCGCTCGCCCCCGTCAGGATTCCGCTCACTCCACGCCGATGAGCAGCAACGCCCCTTGCCGACCGCCCCGGTACACCACCGTGTCGACGGCGAGGTACGACTCACGCACGCGTGCCTCGAGGTGCTCGGCGATCGTCTCCGGCGCGTCGTCGCCGAGGACCAGCGTGACGAGTTCGCCGCCGGCCGCGAGCATGCGGTCGAGCACGGCCTCGGCGGTGGCCGTGACGTCCGAGCCGATCACGGCCACGTCGCCGTCGACAAGGCCCAGGACGTCGCCGGCCTGGCAGATGCCGGCCATGGTCCAGGACTGGCGCTCGGCGACGGCGACCTCGGCGTAGCGGGTCGCGCCGGCCGCCGAGGTCATCGACACGACGTCCTCGTCGAAGCGGCGCTCCGGCTCGTGCACGGCGAGCGCCGCGATGCCCTGGACGGCCGAGCGGGTCGGGATCAGCGCCACGCGGATGCCCTCCGCGCGGGCCTGCTCGGCCGCCGCGGCGGCGGTGTGGCGCAGCTCGGCGTCGTTGGGCAGCAGCACGACCTCGCGCGCGTGGGCACGCCGTACGGCCTGCACCAGCTCCCCGCTCGCGGGCGGCTCCCCGGGGCGTGCGAGGACGGTGGTCGCGCCGGCCTCGGTGTAGAGCCCGGCCAGTCCCTCACCCGGCACGACGGCGACGACGGCCCGCTGGACCCGTTCCCGGGGCGAGCGCTCGCCCGTGGTGTGCGCGTCACCGGCGCCGAAGTGGGTGATCCGGATCCGGTACGGCCGCCCGGCCTCGACGCCGGCCTCCACGGCGGCCCCCGCGTCGTCGACGTGCACATGCACATTCCACAGCCCGTCGCCGCCGACGATCACGAGCGAGTCCCCGAGCCCGTCGAGCCGCTCCCGCAGCCGTGCCACGGCGGCGTCCTCGGCCTCGAGAAGGTAGATCACCTCGAAGGCGGGGCCGCCCGCGTCCAGGGCCTCGGCGCACTCCTCGGCCCCGGTCCCCACGCGGGTCTCCACGCGCGCGTGCGCCCCGGAGACCGCCGGGACCGCCTCCCCCGTGAAGGTCTCCACCAGCGCGCCCAGCACCGCCACCAGCCCTCGCCCACCGGCGTCGACCACTCCCGCGCGCTCCAGCACGGCCAGCTGCCCGGGTGTCGCCGCCAGTGCCGCACGCGCCCCCTCGTAGGCCGCCCGCGCGACCGCCCCGCAGTCGTCGCCCGTGGCCCCGCCGGCCGCGTCGGCGGCGGCCGAGGCGACGGTGAGCACCGTGCCCTCGACGGGGTGGGCCACGGCCTGGCGGGCGGCGTCGGCCGCCTGTCGCAGGGCGAGGCGCAGACCGCAGCCGTCGGTATGAGCCGTCTCACCGTCGGCGAGCACCTGGGCCATGCCCCGCAGCAGCTGGGCGAGGATGGTCCCGGAGTTCCCCCGGGCGCCTATCAGTGCCCCGTGCGCCATCGCGCGGGCGGCATCCGCCAGGGTGGGCTTCCCCACGTCGTATGCGGTGAACACGGCCTCCACGGCCGCGACCGCCGACTCCACGGTCAGATAGAGGTTCGTCCCGGTGTCCCCGTCGGCCACGGGGTAGACGTTGATCGCGTCGATCTCCTCACGCGCGCGACCGAGTGACTCCAACGCGAGGCCGCACCAGGTGCGCACCGCGAGAGCATCGAAGAATGTCTGCGGCACCTGCGCCACCTGCGCCTCCTTGAGCTGCCGGCCGTGGCACGCAGCGTAGACCCAGGGCCGGGGTGTGCCGGAAGTGGGCCGGGAGCGGGCTCCTGAGCAGCCATGGTAGTTTCGTTGTACTGGCGCAGTCGTTGTATGCTGCTCCGGTTGCCCGATGCAGATCGGGCCGTTCCCCTGGCAACGCCACTCAGATCTCTGATCCTGCGATCTCGATCCCGGCCTGCCGGGATTAACCGTAAGTGCATCTGAAGTCTTTGGAGTGACCCGTGGCTGCCAACTGCGACGTCTGCGGCAAGGGGCCGGGCTTCGGCAACAACATCTCGCACTCGCACCGCCGTACTTCCCGCCGCTGGAACCCGAACATCCAGCGTGTGCGTACGGTGGTCGGCGGGACGCCGAAGCGCGTTAACGCCTGCACCTCGTGCATCAAGGCCGGCAAGGTCTCGCGCTGACGCCCACAGCTTAGCGCGCGGCCACTGCTGGTTCGCCCCATTGAGCCGGTTCACCTTCGGGTGGACCGGCTCTTTGCTGTGCCCAGCCGCCGCTCAGCCACCGTCCGGGAGGCTACGCGCCGCCGCGGAACCGCCACCCATGATCCACCGGCCCGATCCCCCCGCCAAGCGCGAACCCGCCCTTGATCGCCCCGGTGACGTACTCCTTGGCCGCCGCCACCGCCTCCGGCACGGGCAGCCCCTTCGCCAGCCCCGAGGCGATCGCGGAGGCGAGCGTGCACCCCGTCCCGTGCGTGTGCCGGTTGTCGTACCGGGGTGCCCGCAGCCAGTGCTCCTGCGTGCCGTCCGTCAGCAGGTCCACGGCGTCCCCGGACAGATGACCGCCCTTGATCAGCACCCACCGCGGCCCGTACGCCAGAACGGCCGCCGCGGCCTCCCTCAGCTGGCCCTCGGATTCGACGAACACGCCCGTCAGTTGCGCCACCTCGTCGAGATTCGGCGTCGCCACGGTCGCGACCGGCAGCAGTTTCGTACGCACCGAGTCGAGCGCGGAGGCGGCCAGCAGCGAGTCCCCGTGCTTGGAGACACCCACCGGATCCACCACGGCGGGCGCGTTCGTCCCGCCGATCAAATCGGCCACCGTCTCGACGAGTTCGGCCGACGCCAGCATGCCCGTCTTGATCGCCTGAACGCCGATGTCGTCGACGACGCTGCGGAACTGCGCCCGCACGGCCTCCACCGGGAGCTCCCAAGCCCCCTGCACGCCGAGTGAGTTCTGGGCCGTTACCGCCGTGATCACACTCATGCCGTGCACACCGAGCGCGAGCATCGTCTTGAGGTCGGCCTGAATGCCGGCGCCCCCGCCGGAGTCGGAGCCGGCCACCGTGAGGACATTGGGGATCATGATTCGATGCCCCCGCCGAAGTGGTCCCAGCCGCCCTTCTTGGTCCACGGCGCCCCGTCCACCGTGACCTGGGGCAGCGCCGAGGGGTTGAGGACCTCGCCGATGACCTTCCAGCGGGCCGGCAGCTTCACGTCCGGCGGGAAGGTCGCCACGATCGCGTGGTCCTCTCCCCCGGTCAGCACCCACTGCATGGGGTCGACGCCGACGGCCTGCCCGATGTCGTTCATCTGGGTCGGGATGTCGATCGCGCCGGAACGGATGTCGATTCGGACCTTGCTGGCCTCGGCGATGTGCCCGAGGTCGGCGATCAGCCCGTCGCTCACGTCGCACATCGCGGTCGCGCCGAGCCCGGCAGCCGCCGGACCCGCGTGATACGGCGGTTCGGGACGCCGGTGCGCCTCCACGAAGGCGCGCGGCGAGCGGAAACCCCGGGCGAGCACGGCGTATCCGGCGGCGGACCAGCCCAGCCAGCCGGTCACCGCGACGAGGTCGCCGGGCTGCGCGCCGGCCCGCGTCACGGGCTCCTGGTTGCGCAGATCGCCGAGCGCGGTGATCGACACCATGATCGTGTCGCCGCGTACGACGTCCCCGCCGACCACCGAGGCGCCCGCCACCTGGCACTCGTCGCGCAGGCCGTCCATCAGCTCGCTCGGCCAGGTCACCGGGAGTTCGGCCGGCACGACCAGGCCGAGCAGCAGCGCGGTCGGTACGGCGCCCATGGCGGCGATGTCCGCGAGGTTCTGCGCGGCGGCCTTGCGGCCCACGTCGTAGGCCGTGGACCAGTCGCGCCGGAAGTGCCGTCCCTCCAGCAGGATGTCGGTGCTGGCGACCACCCTGCGGTCGGGCGCGGCCACCACCGCGGCATCGTCGCCGGGACCGACCCGGACCGCCGGGGTGGTGGTGAGACGGGAGGTGAGCTCCCTGATGAGCCCGAACTCACCGAGCTCACCAACAGTGCCCTTCATTACCCTTACGCCCCTTCTGTCCCTGTCCGTACCCGGTCGCGCGTCACTACTGTCCTCGCTACGGTCGAGGTGTACGTCAACTTCTGTCGTGCTCGCACCCCGGCGCGCAAGCCCCGGTCCCCGCAGGTCTCCCCGCGACGAGCGGCGACGCGATACCGTGGCGTTCCTTTTCCCCACATGATCCTCGTGGCCGCCCTGGAGGTTCCGTGGTACAGGCGTACATCCTGATCCAGACGGAGGTCGGCAAGGCGTCGACCGTCGCCGAGACGATCAGCAAGATCCCTGGAGTCATCCAGGCCGAGGACGTGACAGGACCGTACGACGTCATCGTGCGCGCCCAGGCCGACACCGTCGACGACCTGGGTCGCATGGTGGTCGCGAAGGTCCAGCAAGTGGACGGCATCACCCGCACCCTGACCTGCCCGGTCGTACATCTGTAGCCCCCGTCTACCCTTGGCCGGTGAACGTTTTCCGTCACCGGCACACTTCTGTCCTCGGGCTGCCCGCGCTCGTCCTGCTGATCACCGCCGCGGGCTGCTCATCAGCAGACGACAGCGCGTCGGCGGCGGTTCCCAGCCCCGGCGCGACGGCCACGCGGCTGTGCCAGAACCTCGACAAGGTGCTGCCGGCCAAGGTGGACGGCGAGAGCCGTGAGGACCCCTCGCCCGCGTCCGCGCTGACCGCGGGGTGGGGGGACCCGGCGATCATACTGCGGTGCGGAGTCGTACGGCCGCCGAAGATGAGCGACCCGAAGGTGGCCGAGGGTAGGGATGCGGACGCGGTGGCCGGTGGTGTGGACGGCGTCCGCTGGCTGATGGAGGAGCAGGGCGACGGGGGTTACCGGTTCACCACCGCCCTGCGGCGGGCCTACGTCGAGGTCACCGTGCCGGAAGGCCGGGACACCTCGGGTGTGCTGATCGACCTGGCGTCGGCCATCAAGAAGGCGATCCCCGGAGGGATCGCCGACTGAGCCACGACGGAACCGACGGCTCCTACCTGAGCCCGGTGGACCGCCTCAGGGCGGCCTGGATCAACTGATCCACCAGGTCCGGGTAGCTGATCCCGCTCGCCTGCCACATCTGCGGGTACATCGAGATCGGCGTGAAACCGGGCATCGTGTTGATCTCGTTGATCACGAACTCCCCGTCCTCGGTGAGGAAGAAGTCCGCCCGTACCAGGCCCTCGCACGAGGCCGCCTCGAAGGCGTCCACGGCCAGGCGCTGCACCTCGGCCGTCTCCTGAGGCGTCAGTGGCGCCGGCACGATGCCGGGCGTCGAGTCGATGTACTTGGCCTCGAAGTCGTAGTAGGCGTGTGCGTCCGGCGGCGGGATCTCGGCCGGGACGGAGGCGCGCGGGCCGTCCTCGAACTCCAGCACCCCGCACTCGATCTCACGGCCGCGCAGCGCCGCCTCGACGAGGATCTTCGGGTCGTGCCGCTGGGCCTCGGCGATCGCCTCGTCCAGCCCCGACAGGTCCTCGACCTTGGTGATGCCGATCGACGAACCCGCGCGCGCGGGCTTCACGAAGAGCGGCCAGCCGTGGTCGCCGGCCAGGTCCACGATCTTCTTGCGGGCGGCGGACTCGTCCTGCTCCCACTCGCGCGGCCGGATCACCACGTACGGGCCCACCTTGAGCCCGAACGAGGTGAACACCCGCTTCATGTACTCCTTGTCCTGGCCGACGGCAGAGGCCAGCACGCCGGAACCCACGTACGGCACCCCGGAGAGCTCCAGCAGGCCCTGCAGGGTGCCGTCCTCGCCGTAGGGGCCGTGCAGCACCGGGAAGACGACGTCGATCTCGCCCAGCGCCTTGGGCACGGATCCGGGCTCGGTGTAGACGACTTCGCGGTTCGCCGGGTCGACGGGGAGCACCACGCCGCCCTCGGCGGAGTCGGTGAGGTCCTCGACTTCGGGCGTACGGCGATCGGTGATCGCCATACGCTCCGGTTCGTCCGCGGTGAGCACCCAGCGGCCTTCCCGTGTGATGCCGATCGGCAGGACGTCGTACTTGGTCCGGTCGATCGCGCGCAGTACGGCGCCGGCGGTGACCATGGAGATCCCGTGCTCGGAGCTGCGACCGCCGAACACGACGGCCACCCGCGGCTTGCGGGGCGGCTGGTCAGGGCTCTGGGGGAGGTTCTCGGTGCTCATATCGCGATGAGCGTACCCGCCCGTAGGGGCCGAGTCAGCGTTAGGAGGGTGCCGTTCGCTCAGCGTCGCTCCGGCTTCGCGCTGCGCGACATCAGCTCCTTGAGGGCGACCACCGGCGGCTTGCCCTCGTGCACGATGCCGACGACCGTCTCCGTGATCGGCATGTCGACACCGTGCCTGCGGGCCAGATCCAGCACGGACTCACAGGACTTGACGCCCTCGGCGGTCTGCTTGGTGACCGCAATGGTCTCCTGGAGGGTCATGCCCTTGCCGAGGTTGGTGCCGAAGGTGTGGTTGCGGGACAGCGGCGAGGAGCAGGTCGCCACCAGGTCGCCGAGGCCCGCGAGGCCGGAGAACGTCAGCGGGTCGGCACCCATCACGAGGCCCAGGCGGGTCGTCTCGGCGAGGCCGCGCGTGATGAGCGAGCCCTTGGCGTTGTCGCCGAGTCCCATGCCGTCCGCGATGCCGACGGCGAGGCCGATCACGTTCTTCACGGCACCGCCCAGTTCGCAACCCACCACGTCCGTATTGGTGTACGGGCGGAAGTACGGCGTGTGGCAGGCCGCCTGGAGTCGCTGGGCGACGGACTCGTCGGTGCAGGCGACCACGGCGGCGGCGGGCATGCGCGCGGCGATCTCGCGGGCGAGGTTGGGGCCGGTGACCACGGCGATGCGGTCCGAACCGACCTTGGCGACATCCTCGATGACCTCGCTCATCCGCATCGCGGAGCCGAGTTCGACGCCCTTCATCAGCGAGACGAGGACCGTGCCGGGCGCGAGCAGCGGCGTCCATTCGGCGAGGTTGCCGCGCAGTGTCTGCGAGGGGATCGCGAGGACGGTGAAGTCGGCGCCGTGCGCGGCCTCGGCGGCGTCAGGCGTCGCCCGCAGGTTCTCCGGGAGTTCGACTCCGGGGAGATAGTCGGGGTTCGTACGGCTGGAGTTGACCGCTTCCGCGAGTTCGGCGCGGCGGGCCCAGAGGGTCACCTCGCAGCCGGCGTCGGCGAGAACCATGCCGAAGGCGGTGCCCCACGATCCCGTGCCCATGACGGCCGCCTTGACGGGCTTGCTCACGTGCCCTGCCCCTCTTCCTGCTCGGCCTTCGCCTGCTGCACCCGCTGGGTCTGCGCGGCCGTCCTGCGCCGCTGCTCGATGCGCTCCTGGCGCGGGTCGTACGGCCTGTCGGGCGCCTTCTCGCCGCGGATCTCCTCCAGCTGGCGGGTGATGGCGGCCATGATGACCTCGGTCGCCTCCTTCAGCAGCTCCGGGGTCATCTCCTTGTCGTAGAACCGCGAGAGGTCCACGGGCGGGCCGGCGAGCACCCGGTGGGTCTTGCGCGGAAGGAGGTTGGCCTTCTTGGCGTAGGGCGGCAGGAGTTCGTTGGCCCCCCACTGCGCCACCGGGATCACCGGGCACTTGGTCTGCAGGGCGACGCGCGCGGCACCGGTCTTGCCGGTCATGGGCCACTGGTCCGGGTCCCGGGTGATGGTGCCCTCTGGATAGAAGGCGACGCACTCGCCGCGCTCGACCGCGTCGATCGCGGCACGAAAGGCGCTCAGCGCGTCCGTGGTCTCCCGGTAGACGGGGATCTGCCCGGTGCCGCGCATCGCGGCTCCGATGAATCCCTTCTTGAAAAGCCCGCTCTTCGCCAGGAATCGCGGAACCCTGCCGGTGTTGTACTGAAAGTGCCCGTACGTGAAGGGATCGATGTGCGAATTGTGGTTCACCGCGGTGATAAATCCGCCCTCGGCCGGAATGTGCTCCATTCCACGCCAGTCCCGCTTGATCAGAACGACCAGCGGCGGTTTGCAGAGCACCGCGGCGAAGCGGTACCAGAAGCCGATTCTGCGGCGGGGCACGCGCGCACCTTCCTCTAGGGATCAAGGACGTGGGGCCGGGGGGCCGCACAAGTGTCGCCCCAGGCCGCCGGTCTGTCGAGAACACCGTACGCCTCGCCGCTCCCACCGCCAGATGGCCCTGGTGACGGCTGAGTGACAATGGCCGCGACTAGAGAGGGACGGAACGCTGGTGCAGTGGACCTTGGTCGTACCCCTGAAGCCCTTGGCGCGGGCGAAGAGCAGGCTCGCGGACACCGCGGCGGACGGTCTGCGCCCGGGCCTGGCCCTCGCCTTCGCCCAGGACACCGTGGCCGCGGCGCTGGCCTGCCCGGCGGTGAAGGATGTGGCAGTCGTCACGAACGACGCCCTGGCGGGCCGCGAGCTGGGCGCACTTGGCGCGCACATCGTCCCGGACGAGCCGGGCGGCGGCCTGAACGCAGCACTGGCACACGCGGCGGCGGTCGTACGCGCGTCCCGACCCGATACCGCCGTGGCTGCCCTGAACGCCGATCTCCCGGCGCTGCGCCCCCTGGAACTGGCCCGCGTCCTGGACTCGGCTGCGGAATTCCCCCGCGCATTTCTCTCGGACGCGGCGGCAATAGGAACGACTCTGCTGGCCGCGACCCCCGGTAATGAATTGTTGCCCGCATTCGGCGAGCATTCCCGGGCCCGCCACCGCGCGTCGGGCGCGATGGAACTCCGCCTCGACGACGTGGACTCCATACGCCAGGACGTGGACACCGGCGAGGATCTCCGAGCCGCACTGGCCTTGGGGGTGGGCCCACGAACGGCGGCGGCCGCACGTCTGCTGATCAAGGAACGGCAGCCGCAACGCCCTGAAGGGCCGCTGGGAACAGCGCGATCAGCCCCCACGGTGCCGCACCCGAACCACAACCCGTCGTAGGCTGCAGCCATGCAGGCCACCGCATACACCTACGACGCCGAAACCCGCTCCGGCAGTGTGCTGCTGGACGACGGCACCCCGGTCCCCTTCGACGCCCCCGCGTTCGACGCGGGCGGACTGCGGCTGTTGCGCCCCGGTCAGCGGGTGCGCATCGAGACGGAGGGCAAGGGCGAGGCCCTGCGGATCACGCTGGTGACGTTGCAGACGCTCTGAACCGTCACAGAACCCCGAACACGCCGCGGGCCGGGCTCCAAACGGAGTCCGGCCCGGCGCGTGAGTGCCCTCGGCGGTCCTACCTGCTGCGCGCGGTCCTCTTGGCGGTGGCCTTCCGCGCCGTCGACTTCTTGGCCGGGGCCTTCTTGGCGGTCGCCTTCTTCGCCGGGGCCTTCTTGGCCGTCGCCTTCTTGGCGGTGGTCTTCTTCGCCGCGGTCGTCTTCTTGGCGGCGGCCGTCGTCTTCTTGGCCGGCGCCTTCTTCGCGGTCGTCTTCTTGGCGGCGGCCGTCGTCTTCTTGGCCGGCGCCTTCTTCGCGGTCGTCTTCTTCGCCGCGGCCGCCTTGGTGGTCTTCTTCGCGGCGGCCTTCTTGACCGTTGCCGCGGCGCCACCGGTCAGGCTGCCCTTGGGCGCCTTCTTGACGGCGACCTCGCCGCCCCGCGGGAGCTTCTTCGAGCCGCTCACCAGGTCCTTGAAGCCCTGACCCGCACGGAAGCGCGGAACGGAGGTCTTCTTGACCCGAACCCGCTCGCCCGTCTGAGGATTGCGGGCGTAACGAGCCGGACGGTCGACCTTCTCGAACGAACCGAAGCCGGTGACCGAGACCCGCTCACCACCGACGACTGCGCGGACGATCGCGTCCAGTACATGGTCGACAGCATCGGCGGCCTGCTGGCGGCCGCCCATCTTGTCGGCAATCGCTTCTACGAGCTGCGCCTTGTTCACGTCTTCCCCTTCGGAGACATCGCCAGAACGAAAGTGTTCAAGCTTTTTCGCACGTTAGGCAGATATATACCGCAAATCAAACACGAAACGGGCTAATCACCCTTGTGCCGCAACAGACTCGGCGATCTCGAAGGTGTTCTCAGCGTTCCTCTTCGGGGAATCGCCCCGCGTCGAGGTCCGCGATGAACCGCTCCAGACGCCTTGTCGCTTCGGCGACGTCGTGCTTGGCCGCGGCCGTAATGACCAGCAGCTTCCGGGTCAGCGCCATCCGTACGCCCTCCGGGACTTGCAGTGCGCGCACCCTGGCGTGCGCTTCCTTGAGTTGGTCCGCGACTGCCGCATAGAGCTCGAGTTGGCCGTCGTGTTCCATGCACAGATTGTGCCATCTGGGGCGAGTTGTCGCCTGCCAGGGGTGCAACTCCGGCCTCAAATGGCCTTCCGGGCACTTGCGGAAGCCGCGGTCATGGGATTCGCGTACCCCGGCAACACCCCTCGTAACGTGGGAAGTTGAACTCGTCGTCAAGCCGCGCAGGGCCGTTCGGGTGCAGACATGCCGGTACCCCCGATCGGGGCCGATCGGGGGTACCGAGGGGGTGTTGCGGTGTCCGAAAGTCGCCTTGCGCGGCGGCCTCGGATCAGGCCTGGAGCGTGCGCGGCTTGAACGACGGCCGCTTCGCCTCGTAGGCGGCGATGTCACCCTCGTTCTGCAGGGTGATCGAGATGTCGTCGAGGCCGTTCAGCAGCCGCCAGCGGGAGTTCTCGTCCAGCTCGAAGGAGGCGGTGATGCCTTCCGCACGAACCTCACGAGCCTCAAGGTCCACAGTGACCTCAGCAGTCGGGTCCTTTTCGGTGAGCTCCCACAGCGCGTCCACGATCTTCTGCTCCAGAACCACCGTGAGCAGGCCGTTCTTGAGCGAGTTGCCGCGGAAGATGTCCGCGAAGCGCGAGGAGATCACGGCCTTGAAGCCGTAGTTCTGCAGCGCCCACACGGCGTGCTCACGGGAGGAACCGGTGCCGAAGTCGGGACCGGCGACCAGCACCGTGGCGCCTTCGCGCTCGGGCCGGTTGAGCACGAACTCCGGGTCCTTGCGCCAGGCCTCGAACAGCCCGTCCTCGAAACCGTCCCGGGTCACCTTCTTGAGCCAGTGAGCAGGGATGATCTGGTCGGTGTCGACGTTGGAGCGGCGCAGCGGAACGGCCCGTCCGGTGTGCGTGGTGAATGCTTCCATGACTGATCAGACTCCAGCGGGCGTACGGGTCTCGGCGTCGGACAGGTCGGCCGGGGAGGCCAGGTGGCCCAGGACCGCGGTGGCCGCCGCGACCTGCGGCGACACCAGGTGCGTACGACCGCCCTTGCCCTGCCGGCCCTCGAAGTTGCGGTTGGAGGTGGACGCGGAGCGCTCACCGGGGGCCAGCTGGTCCGGGTTCATGCCCAGGCACATCGAGCAGCCCGCGTGCCGCCATTCGGCGCCGGCCTCCTTGAAGACGACGTCCAGGCCCTCGGAGACGGCCTGCAGGCCCACCCGCGCGGAGCCGGGGACGACCAGCATCCGTACGCCGTCGGCGACTTTGCGGCCCTTCACGAGCTCGGCGGCGGCGCGCAGGTCCTCGATGCGGCCGTTGGTGCAGGAGCCTACGAAGACGGTGTCCACCTTGATGGAGCGCAGCGGCTGACCGGCCTCCAACCCCATGTATTCCAGGGCCTTTTCGGCGGCGAGGCGCTCCGAAGCGTCTTCGTACGAAGCCGGATCGGGGACGGACGCGGAAAGCGGCGCACCCTGGCCGGGGTTGGTGCCCCAGGTGACGAACGGCGACAGTTCGGCGGCCTCGATCACGACCTCGGCGTCGAACTCGGCGTCGTCGTCGGTCTTCAGCGTCTTCCAGTACGCGACGGCGGCGTCCCAGTCCTCGCCCTTGGGCGCGTGCGGACGGCCCTCGAGGTAGTCGAAGGTGGTCTGGTCGGGGGCGATCATGCCCGCGCGGGCGCCGGCCTCGATCGACATGTTGCAGATGGTCATCCGGGCCTCCATCGAGAGCTTCTCGATGGCGGAGCCGCGGTACTCCAGGACATAGCCCTGGCCGCCGCCGGTACCGATCTTGGCGATGATCGCCAGGATCAGGTCCTTGGCGGTGACGCCGTCGGGCAGTTCGCCGTTGACGGTGATGGCCATGGTCTTCGGGCGGACCAGCGGCAGCGTCTGGGTCGCCAGCACGTGCTCCACCTGGGAGGTGCCGATGCCGAACGCCAGGCCGCCGAAGGCGCCGTGCGTGGAGGTGTGGGAGTCACCGCAGACGACGGTCATGCCGGGCTGGGTCAGACCCAGCTGCGGGCCGACGACGTGCACGACGCCCTGCTCGACGTCGCCCAGCGGGTGCAGACGCACACCGAATTCGGCGGCGTTCTTGCGCAGCGTCTCCAGCTGGACGCGGGAGACCGGGTCCGCGATGGGCTTGTCGATGTCGAGGGTCGGGGTGTTGTGGTCCTCGGTGGCGATGGTCAGGTCGAGCCGACGCACCTTGCGACCGCTCTTGCGGAGGCCGTCGAAGGCCTGCGGGCTGGTCACCTCGTGCAGCAGGTGCAGATCGATGAAGAGGAGGTCGGGCTCGCCCTCGGCGCGCCGGACGACATGGTCGTCCCAGACCTTCTCCGCGAGTGTCCTACCCATCGCTTTCCCTCCGGCCGGCATACGGTCCACCGGCCCAACTAGAGATCTTGAGAAGGCGGCCACCGCCCACGCCCCTGTGTACGGGCGCCCGCCGCCAGGCCCGTTTCGTTTCGCGGGCCGCTCTGCCTTCGTTCTTCCAGAGTGGCGTGTTCCACGGAAAATTGAACTTGCGTTTCACAGAGTGAGACGCGAGTATCGTTTCATGGACAACAGTAGCGGCGTCGGCGTTCTGGACAAGGCAGCCCTTGTCCTGAGCGCCCTGGAGTCCGGTCCGGCCACCCTCGCAGGGCTCGTCTCGGCCACCGGACTGGCACGACCCACGGCCCACCGGCTGGCCGTGGCTCTGGAACACCACCGCATGGTGGCGCGCGACATGCAGGGCCGTTTCATTCTCGGCCCTCGCCTGGCAGAACTGGCCGCGGCCGCGGGTGAGGACCGTCTCCTCGCCACCGCCGGCCCGGTCCTCACCCACCTCCGTGACGTCACGGGCGAGAGCGCGCAGCTCTACCGCCGCCAGGGCGACATGCGTATCTGCGTAGCCGCGGCGGAGCGTCTGTCCGGCCTGCGGGACACGGTCCCGGTCGGCTCGACGCTCACGATGAAGGCGGGCTCCTCGGCACAGATCCTCATGGCCTGGGAGGAGCCGGAGCGCCTGCACCGGGGCCTGCAGGGCGCCCGCTTCACGGCCACGGCCCTGTCGGGCGTACGACGCCGGGGCTGGGCCCAGTCGATCGGCGAGCGCGAGCCGGGCGTCGCGTCCGTCTCCGCGCCCGTACGTGGCCCGTCGAACCGCGTGGTGGCCGCCGTATCGGTCTCCGGCCCGATCGAGCGCCTGACGCGCCACCCGGGCCGTATGCACGCCCAGGCGGTCATCGACGCCGCCGCCCGCCTCTCCGAGGCCCTGCGCCGCACGGGCTGACCTTTCGGGTACGTCGACGAGGGGACCTGCCTCAACGCCGCGGCAGGCCCCCTCGTTCCCCCGATCCCCCCGGTCACCCGGCCTCTTCGGCCACCCCTGCCGCGGGCCGGTATGCGAACCGGCCCGTGCGCCGCGGCGAGCCCGAACGCCGGCATGTCCGCGTAGATCGACTCGTACGCGCCCTCTGGCACGACATACGCCTCGTGCCAGATCCCCACATGCCCGCGCGTCTTCCCCGCCCGCTCCTTGCGGTTGATGATCCCCCAGACCTTGTGGTGGAACATGTCGGGCGCCGTCGCGTAGGCGTAGAGCTTCTCCTTGGACTCCCAGTACTGGACGACGTAGTACGTCCGCGGCGAGCCCGCCAGCAGCACGCGCCCCAGCAGCCCCCGGTCGCTGTCCCCCGCAAGCTCCCCAAGCATGCGGAACATCGACAGCATGACCGGCAGCCACTGGTGCACCGCCCAGAAGTGGTTGATCCGCATCCCGATGAGCAGGACCACCACATCGCCTTCGGTGTCCGCGGTCGTACGACCCAGCACCGGCTTGGCGAACATGGCGGCCCCCTGGTTCTCTCGTCGGATAGCGGCACTATCCATCTGCCGATGCTTGGATAGTGACACTTCCCAAGGAGAGGCGTCAACACATGCGACTGGGCGAACTGAGCGAGCGCAGCGGGGTGTCCACCGCGACGATCAAGTACTACCTGCGCGAAGGCCTGTTGGCGCCGGGTCGGCAGATCAACGCGACGACGGCCGAGTACGGCGAGGAGCATCTGCGCCGGCTGCGGCTGGTGCGGGCACTGATCCAGGTGGGCAGGGTTCCGGTGGCGAACGCCAAGCAGGCCCTCAAACACGTCGACGACGACTCCCTGGGGCTCACCATGCGGCTGGGCGCGGCCCTGTGGGAGCTGCCGCAGGGTCCCGAGCCGGATGAAGCGGACCCGGCGACGGCCGGCGCGCGGGCTCAGGTGGACCGGCTGTTGGCCGAGCTGGGCTGGGAATCCGCCCGGGAGATCGGCGCGCTGTCCCCCGTACACCGTTCCCTGGTGGCGCTGGTGGCCCTGCTGATCCGGCTCGGCTATCCCTGCGACGCTGAACTCATGGCGCCTTACGCACAGTTGATGCACGCGGCGGCCCGGCTGGACCTCGACCGGATGGAGACGTACGAGTCCGACGCGGAGAAGGTCGAGCTCGCGGTCTCCTCAGCGGTGCTCTTCGAGCCGGTGCTGCGGGCGCTGCACCGGATGGCGCAGGAGGAGGAGTCGGCGCGGCGCTACGGCATCGTGTGAACGCCGAAGGGGCCCCCGCCGAAGCGGAGACCCCTTGCGATATGTACCCCCGACCGGATTCGAACCGGCGCTACCGCCTTGAGAGGGCGGCGTGCTAGGCCGCTACACAACGGGGGCGTGGACGCTGCGTTTCCGCAGGCCCGAGCTGGTCTACCTGGACTCGAACCAAGACTAACTGAACCAGAATCAGTCGTGCTGCCAATTACACCATAGACCAATGTGGTTTAGACCAGACAGTACCCCCGACCGGATTCGAACCGGCGCTACCGCCTTGAGAGGGCGGCGTGCTAGGCCGCTACACAACGGGGGCCTTGATCCCTAAGGATCCGTACCCCCGACCGGATTCGAACCGGCGCTACTGCCTTGAGAGGGCAGCGTGCTAGGCCGCTACACAACGGGGGCTTTGCAGATGAGCTCTGCGAGCTGGCCTACCTGGACTCGAACCAAGACTAACTGAACCAGAATCAGTCGTGCTGCCAATTACACCATAGGCCACTGGAACGCAAGCCCCTGAGGGGGATCTTGTTCTAGTTTGCTCCCCCGGGTTTCCGGCCTCTCGGCCCGCTCCCCGGCGGCGCAGGAAGAACATTACCTGAAGGTGGACGGGGCTCCAAAACGAGTATCCGCGCCGAGCAGCGCCGGGAGTTCGGCGAGCGAGGCGATCCGGTGCGGTCCGCCGAGGGCGTCATCCCTGGTGTACGCGCCGTCACGGTCGATCCACACCGACAGCAGCCCGGCCTCCGCGGCACCCTGCCCGTCGATCTCCGGGTGATCGCCGACATACGCGACCTGGTGCGGGGCGAGCTCCAGCGCGGCGCAGGCGGCGTGGAAGGCGCCGGCCTCCGGCTTGGAGACACCGAGCTCGGCCGCGCACAGGATCGCCTCGAAGCGGTCATGGACACCGAGCACGCGCAGCTTGCGGTCCTGCACGGTGAGGCTGGAGTTCGACAGCACGGCGTGCCGGTGGCTGGCGGCGAGGGCGTCCAGGACGGGCAGAACGTCGGGGAAGAGGGCCCAGGCGGCCTCGTAGTGACGAATGTAGCGCTGGAACCACGCGTCGGCCTCGGTGTCGGTCAGCTCCTCGCCCAGGAAGACCCGTACGCGATCACGGCGCTGCCCCTCGAAGGTCGCTTCCCCGGCCGAGAAGCGCGCCCACTGGGCGTCCGTGACCCGCCGCCAACGGACCAGGGCCTGCTCGACGCTGTCGTACCCGTCGAGCAGGCCCTCGGCCAGCAGGTGCTCCCGCATTCCGGCGCGGTCCGCGGTGGTGTAGTCGAAGAGGGTGTCGTCCACGTCCCAGACCACGGCGCGAATGCCCATGATCCGACGGTAACCCGGGCGCCGGGAGCGTGTCCGTCAGTCGACCGTCGTCGTCCCGGTCACCGAGAAGGCGGGCGGCGAGAGCCACTGCCTGGTGGACGAGAACGACGCCTGAAGGGCATGCGAAGGGCGGCGCCCGAACCGGACGCCGCCCCGCTGTGAACGTGTTACGCGGCCAGCTTCGCCAGCGCCGCGTCGATCCGGGCCAGCGTCTTCTCCTTGCCCAGGACCTCCAGGGACTCGAAGAGCGGCAGTCCGACCGTGCGGCCGGTGACGGCGACGCGGACCGGGGCCTGGGCCTTGCCGAGCTTGAGGCCGTGGGCCTCGCCGGCGGCCAGGACGGCCTCCTTCAGGGACTCCGGGGAGGTCCAGTCGGCCGCGTCCAGCTTCTCGCGGGCCGTGCGCAGGAGGGCGTCCGAGCCCTCCTTCATGGCCTTCGTCCAGGACGGCTCGTCGAAGACCGGCTCGGCGAGGAACAGGAAGTCGACGTTGTCCGTGATCTCCGACAGCACCTTCAGACGGGTCTGGGCGTGCGGGGCGATCGCCTGCCACTTCACCTCGTCGAAGGCCTCCGGGGCCCAGGGGGCGAATGGGGCCTGGAGCCACGGGCGGCAGCGCTCGGTGAAGTCCTTCACATCCAGCAGCCGGATGTGGTCGCCGTTGATCGACTCGCACTTCTTCAGGTCGAAGCGGGCCGGGTTGGGCTGCACGTCCGCGATGTCGAAGGCCGCGACCATCTCGTCCGTCGTGAAGATGTCCTGGTCGGCGGAGAGCGACCAGCCGAGGAGGGAGAGGTAGTTGAGCAGGCCCTCCGGCAGGAAGCCGCGCTCGCGGTAGAGGTTCAGCGACGACTGCGGGTCGCGCTTCGACAGCTTCTTGTTGCCCTCGCCCATCACGTACGGCAGGTGGCCGAACTCTGGGATGCCCTTGGCGATGCCCAGCTCCATCAGCGCCTTGTACAGGGCGATCTGACGGGGCGTCGAGGAGAGCAGGTCCTCGCCGCGCAGGACGTGGGTGATCTCCATCAGGGCGTCGTCGACGGGGTTCACGAGCGTGTAGAGGGGCGCCCCGTTGGCTCGTACGATCCCGTAGTCCGGGACGTTCTCCGGGGTGAAGGTCAGCTCGCCGCGGACCAGGTCCGTGAAGGTGATCGTCTCGTCGGGCATGCGGAAGCGCACGATCGGCTCGCGGCCCTGGGCCTTGTACTGCTCGACCTGCGCCTCGGTCAGCTCGCGGCAGTGGCCGTCGTAGCCGGAGGGCTTGCCGGCCGCGCGGGCGGCCTCGCGGCGGGTGTCCAGCTCCTCCTGGGAGCAGTAGCAGCGGTAGGCGTGACCGCCCTCCAGGAGCTTGGCCGCGACGTCCGTGTAGAGGTCCATGCGCTGCGACTGGCGGTACGGCGCGTGCGGGCCGCCGACCTCGGGGCCCTCGTCCCAGTCGAAGCCCAGCCAGCGCATCGAGTCGAGCAGCTGGTTGTACGACTCCTCCGAGTCGCGGGCCGCGTCGGTGTCCTCGATGCGGAAGACCAGGGTGCCCTGGTGGTGCCGGGCGAACGCCCAGTTGAACAGGGCGGTGCGGACCAGGCCCACATGGGGGTTACCGGTGGGCGAGGGGCAGAAACGGACGCGAACGGGGGAGCCGGGTGCGCTAGCCACGCTTGACAACCTTGTTGGTGAGAGTGCCGATGCCTTCGATGGTGACGGCGACCTCGTCGCCGACGTTGAGGGGGCCGACCCCTGCCGGGGTGCCCGTGAGGATCACGTCGCCGGGGAGCAGCGTCATGGCCTCGGAGATGTTGACGACCAGGTCCTCGATGGAGTGGATCATCTCGCTGGTACGGCCGAGCTGGCGCTGTTCGCCGTTGACCGTGAGCTGGATCGTCAGGTCGGACGCGGTCTCGACATCCAGGTCCGTCTCCACCCAGGGGCCCAGCGGGCAGGAGGTGTCGAAGCCCTTGGCTCGTGCCCACTGCTTCTCGCGCTTCTGGACGTCGCGGGCGGTGATGTCGTTGGCGCAGGTGAAGCCGAAGATCACGTCCTTGACGCGCTCGCGCGGGACCTCGCGGCACATGCGTCCGATGACGACGGCCAGTTCGGCCTCGTGGTGGAGGTCCTCGGTGAAGGACGGGTACTGGATCTCGTCGCCGGGGCCGATCACCGCGGTGGACGGCTTGAAGAAGGCGAACGGGGCGTCGGGCACCTCGTTGCCGAGTTCGCGCGCGTGCTCGGCGTAGTTGCGGCCGAAGGCCACGACCTTGTTGGGGAGCACCGGCGGCAGCAGCCTGACCTTGCTCAACGGGACCTTGGTGCCGGAGAGCTCGAAGTCCGCGAACGGGATGCCCTTGATGATGTCGAGGACGAGCTCGTCCGGCCTGTCGCCCTCGACCGCGCCGAAGGCGACGTTCCCGTCGATGGAGAATCTGGCGATGCGCACGGGATCTGGCGCCCCTCACTTGAACCGGCTGGAGTCTGACGCTCCAGGCTAGCGCGGGGAGGGGTGGGCGCCTCGCGTATTACCGCGGGCGCCCTGACCGTCGTACGGAACCGTCCGAACCGTCGGGACCGTCGTGGATACGCGATCCGCCGCCGAAGGTTCGTATGTGATTGAACAATCGGCGGCCCGCTCGCGTACTACTGGGCGGCGGCGGTGACGGGGATCTCCTGGAGGATGGTGCGCTTGGGGTTCGCGGTCTGCGTGGGAAGATCGACGGAGTGCTCCGGCTGCTGCGGGATCTGCAGTTCGCCGGCGTCGTCGAGGTGCGCCAGCGTCGTGCGCCGCGGGTTGGCTATCGTGCGGATCATCGTCGTCGTCTTCACGGTGGTTCTGAGTCCTGTCGTGACGGAGCGCCGGAAACTGCCTCAGGGCGGCCTGTGACCGGGGCGCGGGTTGGCAGAAGCTTCCCTCTTGTAAAGCGTCAGGCTAAACATGCGATTCCCCCGGGAAGTCATCGACCCCCCTTCTCCCGCGTGTGAGTTTGCTCACGGATCGACGGGCAAATCGGTCAATTCAGACCTGCAAGCCACCCTAACGAAACGGACATTGGGCACCTGAACCCATCATTCCGCTCCTGATCATGGCGACTGGGACACCTCCCGCGCGTAAGAGGATCGGGGGCATAGGTCCGTTTTGGGTGGGATAAGTTTCTACGGCAGGTAATCTCGCCCTCACGTGGTGTCACGTATGTCACGGCTCGACCTACGGGCCTTGTTGGAGATCCTGCACTGTGCTGGAATTCCACGGACCGCCGCAGGATCGAGCCGGCGCACAGGGGGCGCACCGAGCGCCGAGTGGCGGCGAGAAGGGGGAGCCAGCGCCGGTCCATCACGACTATCGGGGAGCGTATTCAGGACGCTCCCTACTACGCCGACACCGTGTCCGTCCGCTCACGCGGAGGGGCGCCTGGTCCAGAGGTTGCGACGCTAGTGCAGGGACGTTTCAAGAGGGATGGCAGCGCTTCGGCGGAGCCGGAGCACGGCGGGACCGACCGAGGTCCCTCGCCCCAGCACGCCCAGAACCCGGGCCCGGCACCGTCGGTCGACGGCGGTGACCGCTCCGGGCGTCCGGCCGTGTCGGCGTCCTCGGGCTCGGCGACTCCCCCCGCGCCACCGACGAAGAAGCCGCAGGGCCCTGGCGGCCCCGGCTCGCGAATAGCCCTGCGCAACTGGCGTATCTCCACACGCCTCGTGGCGCTGCTGACGCTTCCTGTGGTCGCGGCCACCTCGCTGGGCGCGTTGCGCATCAGCGACAACATGGACGACATCCAGCAGCTCGAGAACATGAAGCTGCTGACGGACATGACCAAGCGCGCCACCGAGCTCGCCACGGCGCTCCAGGAGGAGCGCGACCAGTCCGCCGGTCCGCTGGCGCACGGCGGCAAGGCGACCGACTACACGGTCAAGGGCTTCCGGGACAAGACGGACCGCGCCGCGCAGAGCTTCCGGGACGCCTCCGAGGAGATCGACAACAGCACCAAGGACGGCAGCCTCCGGGGCGTCCGCGACAACATCGTCCAGCTCGTCCGGGAACTGGGCACCCTCTCCGAGATCCGCAACGTCGCCTACGAGGCCGAGGGCAACTCCACGCAGACCGTGGAGGCCTACCACCGGGTCATCACCCACCTGCTCGAGCTCTCGCAGGACATGGCCGAGGCGACCAGCAACCCGGAGATGATCCAGAGCACGCGTGCCCTGGCCGCCTTCTCCTCGGCCAAGGAGTACGCGTCCATCCAGCGCGCGGTCCTCGCGGCGGCGCTGCCGGCGAACAGCACGTCCGAGGGCGACCTGTCGGAGAACGACCGGCTGTACGGCGACTCGGCGCTGGAGAACCAGAACTCGGAGCTCCGCAGCTTCAAGAGCATCTACGGCACGGAGTCCGCCGAGGAGCTGCTGAAGCCGATCGGCGAGAACAACCCGACGATCAAGGCCAGCGACACCTACGCCAGCCGGGCCCTGACCTCCGCGAACGGTCTGCTGTCGCTGGACAAGCGGTCGTACCGGGACTGGGTGGACGACAGCACCACCAAGCTCCAGCAGATGCGCGCCATCGAGACGACGCTGCTGGAGGACATGGAGCAGAAGGCCCGCGAGCTGCGCAACGAGTCGGAGCGCGAGGCGATCATCTCCGGTGCGCTGATCCTGCTCGTGCTCGGTGTCTCGCTGGTCGGCGCCTTCGTCGTGGCCCGGTCCATGATCCGCTCGCTGCGCCGCCTGGAGGAGACCGCCACCAAGGTCGCCCAGGACCGGCTGCCCGAGCTGGTCAAGCAGCTGTCCGAGTCCGACCCGCAGGACGTCGACACCTCCGTCGAGTCGGTCGGTGTGCACTCCCGGGACGAGATCGGCCAGGTGGCCGCGGCCTTCGACGACGTGCACCGCGAGGCGGTCCGCCTCGCCGCCGAGCAGGCCCTGCTGCGGGGCAACGTCAACGCGATGTTCACCAACCTCTCGCGCCGCTCCCAGGGCCTCATCCAGCGTCAGCTGTCGCTCATCTCCGAACTGGAGTCCCGCGAGGCCGACCCCGACCAGCTGTCCTCGCTGTTCAAGCTCGACCACCTCGCGACGCGTATGCGCCGTAACGGTGAGAACCTCCTCGTCCTCGCCGGTGAGGAGCCCGGCCGTCGCTGGACCCGTCCGGTCCCGCTGGTCGACGTGCTCCGTGCCGCCGCGTCCGAGGTGGAGCAGTACGAGCGCATCGAGCTGGCCTCCGTGCCGACCACCGAAGTGGCCGGCCGCGTGGTCAACGACCTCGTGCACCTGCTCGCCGAGCTGCTCGAGAACGCGACGTCGTTCTCCTCCCCGCAGACCAAGGTCAAGGTCACCGGTCACGCGCTGCCCGACGGCCGCGTCCTGATCGAGATCCACGACACCGGTATCGGCCTCTCCCCCGAGGACCTCGCGGCGATCAACGAGCGGCTCGCCTCGCCGCCCACCGTGGACGTCTCCGTCTCCCGCCGCATGGGCCTCTTCGTGGTCGGTCGTCTGTCGCAGCGGCACGGCATCCGCATCCAGCTGCGCCCGTCCGACTCCGGTGGTACGACCGCGCTGGTCATGCTCCCCGTCGACGTCGCCCAGGGCGGCAAGAAGCCCGCTCCGGGCAAGCCCGGTCAGGGTGGTCCCGGTGCCTCCGGTGGTCCGGCCGCCGCGCAGGCCGCCGCCGGTGCGGCAGCCGCTCGTCGCCAGGCCCAGGCCGGTGGCGGCTCCCTCGGCGCGGGTGCGCCGGGCGGTGCGCTCGGCGCCGGTGCGTCCGGCGGAGGCAGGCTGGGCGCCGGTCAGGGACCGCGGGCCGCACTGCCGGGACGTGACGGTGGCGGGCTGCCGGGTGGACCGGGTGCACCGCGCGGGCCTCAGGGTCCGGGCGCGCCTTCGCAGGGCCGGCCTCCGGCCGGTGCGGGCGCCGGATACGGTGGCCAGGCCCCGGGTGCTCCGCAGGGGCTCCAGGCTGCGGGCGCCGGTCAGGACCCGTTCGGCCCCGGCCAGGACGCGTTCGGTTCGCGTCAGGACGCCTTCGGCGGTTCCGCCGGACGCGACCAGTCCCGGCCGCAGGGTCCCGCGTCGCCGCCGTCCGCCGCCCCGTCCGCCGGTGCCGAGAGGGGCCGTCGTGGTCGTCGGCCGCAGCTGCCGCCGCGCGGTGGCGCGCGGGCCGAGCTGCCGGGCGGCAACCAGCCGCGCACGCCCAGCTGGAGCGACGAGAACGCCCAGCCGCCGGTGCCGCGCGCCTCGCTCGACGCCCCGCGCGGGCACGACGAGGACCCCGCACAGACGTCCCGGATGCCGCGGATCGACGACCGTCAGGGCCCCGGCGCGACTACGGACTTCCCCCAGCCCGGTGGGAACGAACCGCAGAACACGGGTCAGTACGTCCGCTCCGACGTCTTCGGCGCCCCCGGCGGGCAGAACAACTCGTCGCAGACGGGCCAGTTCGCCGTACCGCAGGCGTACGACGGCAGCTCGACGGGCCAGCACGCCCTGCCGGGCCGCCAGAACCCCGAGCCCACCGGGCAGTTCGAGCGGCCCCAGGCCAACGGCACGTACGGCGGCGGTTCCGGCTTCGGTGCCCCGCAGCCTCCGGCCCCGGCGCGCCCGCAGCAGCGGCCCGCCCGGCAGGAGCCCGAGGCGCTGCCGCCCGCGACGGGTCCCGGCGACGGCCGTACCCCGCTGTACGACACGCTCGAGACCAACTGGTTCCACGGCAGCCAGCAGGACCAGGGACGTCGGCCCGGCGCCAGCGGTTCCGCTCCTGCCCCCGCTCCTCAGCAGCCGCAGGCCCCTGCGGCTGCGTCCCAGCCTCCCGCGTCGACGACCGCGTGGCGAAGCTCGCCGAACGACGACCTCGTCCGGCAGGCGGAGCGCGTCCGGCAGCCGGCCGCGGGCGGTGTCACCACCTCCGGCCTGCCGCGCCGGGTGCCCAGGGCGAACCTCGTCCCGGGTACGGCTCAGCAGCAACAGCACCAACCCGGTCCGCAGGTCTCGCGTTCGCCTGACGACGTACGTGGCCGGCTGACCAATCTCCGTCGGGGCATCGCGCAGGGTCGTCAGGCCGGCACCGGCCAGACGGGCAGTTTCCCGAGCCCCACTCACCAGCAGGAGCGTTAGTTGAGCCAGATGAGCCAGGCAGCACAGAACCTCAACTGGTTGATCACCAACTTCGTGGACAACACCCCCGGGGTGTCCCACACCGTCGTCGTGTCCGCCGACGGCCTCCTGTTGGCGATGTCCGAGGGCTTCCCGCGCGACCGTGCCGACCAGTTGGCGGCCGTCGCGTCGGGTCTGACCTCGCTGACGGCAGGAGCGTCCAGGATCTTCGAGGGCGGCGACGTGGCACAGACCGTCGTCGAGATGGAGCGGGGATTCCTTTTCCTGATGTCCGTCTCGGACGGTTCGTCCCTTGCCGTCCTGGCACACCCCGAATGCGACATCGGCCTCGTCGGCTACGAGATGGCGCTGCTGGTCGACCGCGCGGGCGCGGTTCTCACGCCCGACCTGCGCGCCGAACTCCAAGGCAGTCTGCTCCACTGATCACCCCCGGATCCACCTGTCTCACCAAATCACCGTCCGGCCGCCACAATCCCCCCATCGGCCTTCACCAGACGGCTTGACTGACCGACTTGCTGTCCCCGCCCGGAGGATTCATGACCCCGCCCACCGCCTCTCATGATCCGTACGCGGAGCCGTACGAGGATGAGGGCGACCAGCCGCTGGTACGTCCTTACGCGATGACCGGCGGCCGGACCCGGCCGCGCTACCAGCTGGCCATCGAGGCCCTGATCAGCACCACGGCCGACCCGGCAGCGCTCATGGGGCTCCTGCCGGAGCACCAGCGCATCTGCCACCTGTGCCGCGAGGTGAAGTCGGTCGCCGAGGTCTCGGCGCTGCTGTCCATGCCGCTGGGCGTGGCCAGGATCCTCGTCGCCGACCTCGCTGAGGCCGGCCTGGTCGCCATCCACCAGCCGGGCGGCGACGAGAACAACGGCGGCGCTCCGGACGTGACGCTGCTCGAAAGGGTGCTCAGTGGACTTCGCAAGCTCTGACCCGGGCCGGGCGACCACCTCCGCCAAGATCGTGGTGGCGGGTGGCTTCGGCGTGGGCAAGACCACGTTCGTGGGCGCCGTCTCGGAGATCAACCCGCTGCGCACCGAGGCCGTGATGACGTCCGCGAGTGCGGGCATCGACGACCTCACGCACACCGGGGACAAGACCACCACCACGGTGGCCATGGACTTCGGCCGTATCACCCTGGACCAGGACCTGATCCTGTACCTCTTCGGTACGCCGGGCCAGGACCGCTTCTGGTTCATGTGGGACGACCTCGTACGCGGCGCCATCGGCGCGGTGGTGCTCGTGGACACCCGGCGCCTGGCGGACTGCTTCCCGGCGGTCGACTACTTCGAGAACAGCGGGCTGCCGTTCGTCGTGGCCCTCAACGGCTTCGACGGGCATCAGCCCTACCAGCCCGAGGAAGTGCGGGAAGCGCTGCAGATCGGTCCGGACACCCCGATCATCACGACGGACGCCCGGCACCGCTCCGATGCCAAGAGTGCGCTGATCACGCTGGTCGAGCACGCGCTGATGGCCCGGCTGCGATAGATCAAGTAAGCAGCGACATACGGCAGTTGTCGTAGATGTGCCGGAGCCGACTGTGGCCTTTGACACGGTCGGCTCCATTGTTCATAACGTTTCGGCAGAGGAATCGGGTGGTACGGCCACTCGTCGCGGTCAAGCGGTCTCGCTACGCGCACAAATGCCCCGTCTTTTGACGGGGCTCGCTCTTTATGACCGTTTTATCTGGGGCTTACATCACTCCGAATCCGCCGCTTCCACTGTTTGGAAGAGCGCAGGCCGACGTGCTGGAATGCCTGAACTGCCCAATAGTCAAAGACGTACTCAGCAGTACTGCGTACTCCTAGGCGAACCGGGCTCTGAGACACTGCGGCACAACGTAGGTGCCGACCCCGCCGGAAGGTTGTTGGTCGAGTGAGGCGAAGCAAGAACAGTCCCGAGCCGTCGGCCCGGGGCAACTTCACCCCGCCGCCGCGCGGAGCGGCGCCTGTCCCTGTGCCCGGATCGGAACCAGCGGCCACGCCGGCCCCCAGCGGTGGCCGCCTCTCCCCGCGCAACTGGCGCGTGCCGACCCGGCTGAACGCGATCCTGCTCATACCCGTGCTGGTCGGCCTCGTCATGGGCGGCTTCCAGGTGAAGAGCTCGATCGACACCTGGCAGGAGGCCGAGGACGCGGAGAACACCGCGCGACTGGTGCGGGCCTCCCTCAACTACGCCGACGCCCTCTACAACGAGCGTGACGTCACCGCCGCCCCACTGCTGCAGGGCAAGGGCGAGGACGACCCGACGGTCACCGAGGCCCGTGACCTCACCGACAAGGCGGCCGACGAGTTCGACGCTGCCACCCAGAACATGCCGCAGAAGGCGGGTCTGGAACGCCGCCTGAGCCTGTTCCGCGAGGTCGAGCCCGAGCTCACGGACCTGCGCGCGGAGGCCTACGGCAGCAAGCGGACCGGTGTGCAGACCGAAGAGGGCTACGTCGAGGTCGCGCACCCCCTGACGGAGTTCGCCAACGAGCTCGGTCTGGGCACGGGCAACATCACCTCCTACGGCCGTACGGTCTACGCCATCGAGCTCACCAAGGCGGCCCTGTCGCTGCAGCGCTCCATCGGCATGCACCTGCTGGTCAAGCCCGGCCCGACCCCGAGCAGCTTCGCCAGCCAGCGGGTCGCCCTCACCTCGTACGCGTACCTGGAAGGCATCGCCGTCGAGGAGTACATCGGCGGTGGCACCGAGGCCGACGAGCAGAAGCTCAAGGACGCCGAGGCCCAGATCAGGGCGGAGGGCGCGGCCCTGGCCAAGGAGGCCAAGGCCAAGAACCCGGACTATGTGCCGCCGCCGGCCAAGACGACCGACATGATCAAGCTCATCGCGGGCCTGCAGTCCACGGACGCCTCCGAGCGTGCCGCGCTCGCCCAGAAGGGCGTCACCGCCGAGAACTGGTGGGCGGTCAACACCCTCAAGTTCAACGCCTACCGCCAGATCGAGTCCGACCTGGCCGACACGGCGGTGAACGAGGCCTCCGACATCGCCGACGACGCCAAGCGCGACGCGCTCATCACCGGTGCCGCCGTCGTGGTCGCGCTGCTCGCCGCGTTCATCCTGGCCGGCATGGTGGCCCGCCAGATGTCCCGCTCGATGCGCCAGCTGCGCAACGCCGCCTTCGGCATCGCCGAGCAGCGTCTGCCGATGCTGGTCGACCAGCTCTCGCGCACCGACCCCGGCCGCGTGGACACCCGGGTCGCGCCCATCCCGATCAACACCCGGGACGAGATCGGCGAAGTCGCCCGCGCCTTCGACCAGGTCCACCGCGAAGCCGTCCGGCTCGCCGCCGAGCAGGCCCTGCTGCGGGGCAACATCAACGCGATCTTCACCAACCTCTCCCGCCGCAACCAGTCGCTGATCGAGGGCCAGCTGACCCTGATCACCGACCTGGAGAACAACGAGGCCGACCCGGACCAGCTGGAGAACCTCTTCCGCCTGGACCACCTCGCGACCCGTATGCGCCGCAACGGCGAGAACCTCCTCGTCCTCGCCGGCGAGGAGCCCGGCCGCCGCTGGGACCAGCCGGTCCCGCTGGTCGACGTCCTGCGCGCCGCCTCCTCCGAGGTGGAGCAGTACGAGCGCATCGAGCTCTCCGGCGTCCCGGAGGCCGAGATCCACGGCCGCGCCGTGACCGACCTCGTGCACCTGCTGGCCGAGCTGCTGGAGAACGCGACGACGTTCTCCTCCCCGCAGACCAAGGTTCGCGTGACCGCCACCCGTCTCCCCGACGGTCGGGTCATGATCGAGATCCACGACAAGGGCATCGGCCTCACCGCCGAGGACTTCGCCGACATCAACCACAAGCTGGCCAACCCGCCGACGGTGGACGCCGCGATCTCGCAGCGCATGGGCCTGTTCGTGGTCGGCCGGCTGTCCGACCGGCACGGCATCCGCGTCCAGCTCCGCCCCTCCGGCGAGCAGGCCGGCACCACCTCGCTGGTCATGCTGCCGGACGCGATCACGCACGGCGGTGGCGGCGAGCAGCAGCCGGCCCAGGACGAGTTCACCGTCTCGCAGATCATCCCGGAGCAGAACTTCCAGGGTGAGAACTTCAACCAGCAGCCGATGCGTACGGCCGCGGAGCTCGGCTTCGACGACAGCCGCTACACCGAGGTCCCGGACGACATCCGCGAGCTGGACCCCGTCGGCCGCTCCCTGATGCGCGAGGAGCGCCGTGCGGCCCTGGAGGCCCAGGCGCACGGACAGCAGCCCGGCCAGGAGGCCTCTGAGAGGTCCGGGTACGACGAGTTCACGGGTCAGCCCGGCTACGACGGCCAGAACGGCTTCCCCGAGCAGCCCGGCGGGTACGACCCGCAGCCGGCGTACGAGGAGCAGCGGCAGACGTCGTACGAGGAGCAGCAGGCGGCGTACGAGGAGCAGCAGCGGGCCGCATACGACGAGCCGCAGCGGCAGTCGTACGACGACCAGTACTTCGCGCCGAACGGCGGCCAGCCGCGCAACGACACCTTCTCGTCCGGCGGCGGCTACCCCGAGCCCTCGTATCCGGAGCCGGCCCGCGAGGAGCCGACGGCCGCGAGTGCCTCCGCGCCGGAGAGCTTCCCGGCCTTCGAACAGCGGCGTCAGCAGGACGACTGGCCGCAGTCGAACGGCTACCGCAACGGGTACCCGGACCAGTACGCTCCGGAAACGGAATCCGCGCAGGCCGATGACGCGAACGAGCGGGACCGCGTAGGCTTCGACCGTCCGGGACCGGCTCCCTCCGCCGGCCACGCGCTGACCGACGCCGGTCTTCCGCGTCGCGGGTCCGTCGCGAACGGCACCAACGGCGCACGGCCCACGCGGCAGGAAGCGCCGGCCCCCACACCGGACAGCAACGGCGACAGCAGCTGGCGTTCGCAGAACGACGACCGCTGGCAGCAGGCCGCGCAGCTCCGGAAGCCCAAGGCAGGCGGGGTGACCTCCTCCGGTCTGCCGCGGCGGGTTCCCAAGGCCAACCTGGTCGAGGGAGCCGCCGCAGCCACCCCACAGGGCGGCCCACAGGTCTCCCGCGCTCCCGAGGACGTCCGGGGCAGGCTGAGCAACCTGCGCCGGGGTGTCCAGCGGGGTCGCAGTGCGGGAAGTGAAACGAACGGCCAGGGCTTCGGTCCTGACAGCACCTACAACCAGGAGCGTTAGTGTGAGCCCGATGAGCCAGGCGGCACAGAACCTGAACTGGTTGATCACCAATTTCGTGGACAACACCCCCGGGGTGTCGCACACGGTGGTGGTCTCCGCCGACGGACTCCTTCTGGCGATGTCCGAAGGCTTTCCCCGCGACCGCGCCGACCAGCTCGCGGCCGTCGCCTCCGGTCTGACGTCTCTGACGGCAGGCGCCTCCCGCATCTTCGAGGGTGGCAGCGTGAACCAGACGGTTGTGGAGATGGAGCGGGGATTCCTCTTCATCATGTCCATCTCCGACGGTTCGTCGCTCGCGGTCCTCGCACATCCCGAGGCGGACATCGGCCTCATTGGGTACGAGATGGCGCTTCTGGTCGACCGTGCCGGTACGGTCCTGACACCGGATCTGCGGGCGGAGCTCCAGGGCAGCCTGCTCAACTAACAGACAGTCGGTGCGTTTTGGCGTCCCGGGGCCGTAAGGTTTCGGGACGCGGCTCCACATGATGGGTGCCAGGCACAGTCGGAGGAGGAGAAAGTGGCAACACCCCCAGACGGTTCGTCAGCGGGCAACTGGTCGTACGGCCCTGCCCAGGGGCACGGCGACGGTTCCCAGAACCGGTACAACTTCCCCTCCACGCCGAGCCAGCGGCAGCCGTACGCCCCTCAGGGCCCCGGGCCCTCGCCGTACGACCAGCCGTCGGCCCCGCGCATCCAGCCGGTGCAGCCGCAGCGACGCGCCCCTGAGCCGGCGCCCGCCGGGGCGTCGAACAACCCACTGGTGCGCCCGTACGCCATGACCGGCGGCCGGACGCGCCCGCGCTACCAGCTCGCCATCGAGGCGCTGGTGCACACCACCGCGCAGCCGCACCAGATGCAGGGCCAGCTGCCCGAGCATCAGCGGATCTGCAACCTCTGCCGGGAAATCAAGTCGGTAGCCGAGATCTCCGCGCTCCTGACGATCCCTCTCGGCGTGGCCAGGATCCTCGTCGCCGACTTGGCGGAGGCGGGACTGGTCGCCATCCATCAGCCCGGCGGCGACGAGAACGCCGGCGGCCAGCCAGACGTGACACTGCTCGAAAGGGTGCTCAGTGGACTTCGCAAGCTCTAGCGGAGGGCCTTCCCGCTCCACCACGTCCGCGAAGATCGTGGTGGCTGGCGGCTTCGGCGTGGGCAAGACCACGTTCGTCGGCGCCGTCTCGGAGATCAACCCGCTGCGCACCGAGGCCGTCATGACGTCCGCTTCGGCGGGCATCGACGACCTCACCCACACCGGAGACAAGACCACGACGACCGTGGCCATGGACTTCGGCCGTATCACCCTGGACCAGGACCTGATCCTGTACCTCTTCGGTACGCCCGGCCAGGACCGCTTCTGGTTCATGTGGGACGACCTGGTACGCGGCGCCATCGGCGCGATCGTCCTGGTGGACACCCGCCGACTCGCCGACTGCTTCCCCGCGGTCGACTACTTCGAGAACAGCGGCCTGCCCTTCGTGATCGCCCTCAACGGCTTCGACGGCAACCAGCCGTACAACCCGGACGAGGTCCGTGAAGCCCTGCAGATCGGCCCCGACACCCCGATCATCACGACGGACGCCCGCCACCGCGCGGACGCGAAGTCGGCACTGATCACGCTGGTCGAGCACGCCCTGATGGCACGCCTGCGGTAGGTAATCGCTTATTCGGCCACTGGGCTGCCACGGACGGTTTTCTGCCGTCTGCGGCAGCCCAGTGGCTTGTCCCACCTAGGCCCTGTCGTTTGGATCAGCTCGGCTGCGAGGATCGGTTCCGCTCGGCCGACCCGAGCGGGGCGATGGGGGTGCCCCCGCGCGAGCCGGTTCGAGCGTGGGGGAGCACACCGGGATGATCCAAACGACAGGGCCTAAGGGGCGCGGGGAACTGCGCGAACGGCCCCCGACTACCCGCAGCCGCCCCCGAGACCGCACCCCCCGAGCTCTCGCGCGCAAAAAACCGACGGCCCCGCCCTCCCCCTCGGGAGAACGGGGCCGTACAAGCGCCGCAGGCCTCAGCGCCAGCTGTGCGGGGCCCGGAAGCCCGGCTCGCGCTCCAGGCGGCGCCAGCCCGCCTTCGCGCGGCCGCGGTGAGTCGGGGTCGTGGAGGGCTGGGCGGCGGCACGGGCCAGGAGGATCGCGGTGATGGCCGCGACTTCCTCGGGCTCGGCGTGGCCCTTCTCGACGCGAATATCAGGGAGGTTCATGGGTGTCAGTCTCCGTGAGAGAGGTTTCCGCAGCGGTACCGGTGGGTTACTGCGGGGGGTTGCCGTGCTTGCGGGACGGCAGGTCGGCGTGCTTGGTCTGGAGCATCGCCAGGGAGCGGACGAGGACCTCGCGGGTCTCCGCGGGGTCGATGACGTCGTCCACGAGGCCACGCTCGGCCGCGTAGTAGGGGTGCATGAGCTCGGACTTGTACTCCTTGACCATGCGGGCCCGCATGGCCTCGGGGTCCTCGGCATCGGCGATCTGCCGGCGGAAGATGACGTTCGCCGCACCCTCCGCGCCCATCACGGCGATCTCGTTCGTCGGCCAGGCATAGGTGAGGTCGGCGCCGATGGACTGGCTGTCCATCACGATGTAGGCACCTCCGTACGCCTTGCGCAGGATCAGCGAGATCCGCGGCACGGTCGCGTTGCAGTAGGCGTAGAGGAGCTTCGCGCCGTGCCGGATGATTCCGCCGTGCTCCTGGTCGACGCCCGGGAGGAACCCGGGGACGTCCAGGAAGGTGATGATCGGGATGTTAAAAGCGTCACACATCTGGACAAAGCGCGCAGCTTTTTCCGACGCCTCGATGTCCAGGACACCGGCGAGCACCTGCGGCTGGTTGGCGATGATGCCGACCACCTGGCCGTCCAGGCGGGCCAGCGCGCAGATGATGTTCCGCGCCCAGCGCTCGTGGACCTCCAGGTACTCGCCGTCGTCGACGATCTCCTCGATGACCTTCGCCATGTCGTACGGCCGGTTGCCGTCCGCCGGGACCAGGTCCAGCAGCACCTCGCTGCGGCGGTCCGGCGCGTCCGTGGAGTCCACGCGGGGCGGGTTCTCGCGGTTGTTCTGCGGGAGGAGGGAGAGGAGGTAGCGCACCTCGGCGATGCAGGTCTCCTCGTCGTCGTACGCGAAGTGGCACACACCGGAGGTCTCCGCGTGCACGTCCGCGCCGCCGAGCCCGTTCTGGGTGATCTCCTCGCCGGTCACCGCCTTGACCACGTCCGGGCCGGTGATGAACATCTGCGAGGTCTCACGGACCATGAAGACGAAGTCCGTCAGCGCCGGGCTGTACGCCGCGCCGCCCGCGCACGGGCCCAGCATGACGCTGATCTGCGGGATCACCCCGCTCGCCTTGGTGTTGCGCTGGAAGATGCCGCCGTAGCCGGCGAGGGCCGAGACGCCCTCCTGGATACGGGCGCCAGCACCGTCGTTCAGGGAGACCAGCGGCGCGCCGGCCGCGATGGCCATGTCCATGATCTTGTGGATCTTGGTGGCGTGGGCCTCGCCCAGCGCGCCGCCGAAGATGCGGAAGTCATGGGCGTAGACGAAGACCGTACGGCCCTCCACCGTGCCCCAACCGGTGATGACACCGTCGGTGTACGGCTTCTTGGCCTCCAGGCCGAACCCGACCGCCCGGTGCCGGCGCAGCTGCTCGACCTCCCGGAAGGACCCCGGGTCCAGCAGCAGCTCGATCCGCTCCCGGGCGGTCAGCTTGCCCTTGGCGTGCTGCGCCGCGGTCGCCTTCTCGCTCGGGCCGGCCAACGCCTGCGCACGGATCTCGTGCAGCTCGGCGGTCCGCCCGCGCGCGTCGATCGGCTCACCCGGTGCCTCTTCCAAAACGGTCATGTAGCGACCTTACGAAGGACACCAAGGAAAGCGAGCCGTTGACTCCGTACAGTCCTCCGACCGATTTCCTGGTGCCCCTGAACAGAACCATGGCGGCGTGCAGCCCTTCCGACTGCTCAGAGGGCCTGCGCGTTGTGGGGGTCGTACAAAGCCGTCACCAGAGAGCCACCTCACAACGGTGGCTCTCGCATACCATCCCCGGAGTGACGCGGAGGTGCAGTCGGCGGCCTGTGGAGAGGACCTCGACCGAGTTGTCGGCGCGCAGGATCCGTCGGACGGGGCGGTCCCAGACGATGTCCAGCGGCTCGCCGGTGCGCGGCGGCTCGCTCACGCAGAGGGTAGCGGTACCGCCCCGGCGGCGGAGCAGCACACTCGCCCCGGCGGAGGCGGTGAGCGGGCCCGCCGTGCCCGGCTGCCAGAAGTTGGCGGCGGTCATGCCCAGGGAGGGGACGCGGACGGCCTGGCAGGCGGTGTCGTTGGCGAGGACCGAAAGCCACCTCGGGTCGGCGGCACGGGCGGCCACCTCGTCGCGGTGGGCGCCGGGCATGAGCAGGTAGACGTAGGTCGCGTCGGTGGGGTCCGTGCCGTGGTCCAGCCAGAGGGTCTGCCAGCGGCGGGTGCGGCGCTCCGTCGTACCACCGGTGTTGATGTCGGCCCAGGCTCCGGTGCGGTCCTCGCGCAGGGTGTGCAGCTCGCCGTACGGCACCACCCAGCCGCCGTGGCCCTCCAGGTGCGCCCAGCCTCCGCCGCGTACGAAGGCCTGGTCGCCACCCTCCCCCAGGTTGCGGTTGTCGATGACCGTCTCGACGGGGACTCCGTCGGAGCAGCTGATCCCGGCCCCGAGGCAGATCACCGCGTCCGCGGCGCAGAACCACGACTTACGGGCTTCGAGCGTCGACCCCAGCCCCTTCAGGTGCTGCCCGATCGCCGCGTACTCGCCGTCGGTCGCGCCGCCGACCCACCGCACGTCCGGCTTGGGGGCGCCCCACTCGCCCCCGGCCCGGTCGGGAAGGCGGAGGGACGAGACCGTCGTGCCCGGGAGGCGGTACCAGTCCACGGTGGGCCAGTACCAGTCGGTGTACTGGTCGCCGAGGCCGTCCGCCCACCAGGAGAGCATCCCGGCGCCGGTGTGCCAGCCTCGCGGGTTCTCGCCGTTGCCGCACTCGTAGTGGGCGATGCGGTCGCCGGCCATGGCGATGTTCGCCACGAAGCGTGGGCGGCGGTGGACGGCGCGGTCCATGGCGGCGAAGAGGTGGTGGCCGATGGGTTCGGGAGCGGCGGTGGCCGGTGATGCGGCGACGGTGTGCAGTCGGGCGAGGTCGGCGACGTCGAACTGACGCGACGTCAGGATCGGTGTGACGGTGTCCCGTTCGATCCACCCCTTGATACGGCCGTACCAGCGCTCCCGTTCCGCCGCGCCCGCGCCGCCCGCGAGGAGAGCGATCGCGGCGATGATCGCGTGCCCGTGGTAGTGGTCGCCGCGCATGACCTGCCGGTCGTCGCTCTTGAGATAACCCCGGCTGATGGCACGGCCGTTGACGCTGTCCATGACCAACCCGTCGTGGATGAGGGGCGCGTAGGCGCGCTCGACGCTGTCGAGGACGATCTGCTTGTTCGGGTCGGTCACCTCCCACTCGGATCCGGCGAGCAGGGCGAAGAGGCGGCCGAGGCCGTCGAGGAGGACCTGGCCGTAGGTGCCGGAGTAGGCGACCCAGGTGTGCTGGACGAAGGAGCCGTCGGCGTAGAGGCCGTCGCCCTTCGTGACGTACGGGAAGACCGGGGAGAGCGCGTCACGGGCGAGGGTGATCTTCGCCGGGGACCGGCCGAGGATGCCGCGCAGGGCGACGCTGCGGCACAGGTCGACGCGGTTGGCACCGGTGGAGGTGCCGGAGTAGTCGGTGAGCATCGCGTCCGGGACGAAGTGGTCCACGGCCGCGCAGGCGGCGGCTCGCTGGACGTCGGTGAGCTGGTCGTGGAGGGCGGCCGTGATGTCCATCAGGAGGCGGGGGCTGCCGATCTGCCATTCCCACCAGTTGCCGTAGCGGGAGGTGGAGGGGTTGTAGACGGTGGCGGACAGGTGGTCGAGGCCGCGCAGGACGTCGGCGAGCAGGGCCGGGTCGGCGGTGGAGCCGGTGCCGGGCTGGACGTAGGCCTGGGTCATGGTCCACAGGCGGCTGTAGCTCCGGGTGATGCCGGCGGGTGGGTCGTAGGGGGTGCCGGGCCAGAGGGAGGTGGGGGTGGGGGCCATGGTGGCCCGGAAGCCGCGGGCGAGGGTGCCGGTTTCGGCGAGGCGGGAGGCGTACGGCTGTGCCGTCGGGTCGTAGCCGGCGCCGAGGGCGATGTCGAGCCAGCGGCGGCGGAGGGCGTCGTAGGGGTCGGCGACGGCGGCGCGGGCAGCGGGAGCGGCCGCGGTCATGAGCGCCATCGCGAGTAAGACGCTTCGACGGTCGGGGCCCATGGGGACTCTTCGCTGTGGGTTCATGCACTGGGCATCTACCACCTCAGCGTAATCACGCCAACACCTTGCGACACTCTGCGGGTGATGTTGAATCTCGAACGGAATAGGTCTACGGTCGGTCGCGTTGATGTAGTTCAAGATTCAACATCACCGAGGGAGCACGTCATGACGAACACCGACCTGACCGCACTGACCGGCGACTACACGATCGACACGGCCCACTCCGCGATCGGCTTCACCGTCCGCCACGCCATGGTCACCAACGTCAAGGGCAAGTTCCTCGACTTCAGCGGCTCGCTGCAGTTGGACGGGAACGACCCGTCCGCGTCCAAGGCGTCCATCGACGTCAAGATGGACAGCATCGACACCGGCTCCGCGGATCGCGACGGTCACCTCAAGAGCGCGGACTTCTTCAAGATCGAGGAGTTTCCGACGATGACCTTCCGCTCCACCTCGGCGGAGGCGCTCGGCGGCGACGACTACCGCATCACCGGCGACCTGACGATCCTCGGCACCACCAAGCCGATCACCATCGACCTGGAGTTCAACGGCGCCGCCAAGGACCCGTTCGGCAACGAGCGCGTCGGCTTCGAGGGCAAGGCGGAGCTGCTGCGTTCGGAGTGGGGGCTGACCTGGAACGCGGCGCTGGAGACGGGTGGGGTGCTGGTCTCGGACAAGATCAAGCTGAACATCGACATCTCGGCGATTCGGAACGCGTGACGCCTCCGCGTCCCTTCCACGACGGCGCCGGTGCGCCTCCCGCTCACCGGCGCTTCGTCAATTCCCGGAGAATCGCGGCGACTTGGGTCGCCCGGCCGTGCGGGGTCCGGGCGCGCAGGAGGCCGAGCATGATCTGGTAGCGCTCGGTCCTGCCGAGCTTCTCGAACGCGGCCCTGGCGCGGGGATCGTCCTCCAGCGCCGCGGTCAGCTCGTCGGGGACCCGAGCGTTCCGCTGCGACTCGTACGCCGCCGCCCACCGCCCGTCCGCCTTCGCGGCCTCCACCTCCGCGAGGCCGGCGGGCCGCATCCGTCCGGCGGCCGTCAGCTCCTCCACCCGCCGCACATTGACCATGGACCAGAGGCTGCCCGGCCGTCGCGGGGTGATCCTCTGGAGAAAGTGCGCGGCGTCGAGCCCCTTGCGCTGACCGGTGATCCAGCCGTGGCAGAGGGCCACGTCGTTGACCTCGGCCGCGGTGACGGACGGGATGCCGGAGCCCTTTTTGGCGACCTTGATCCAGAGGTCGGGGTGCTCGGGGGTGGCGGGGTGGGTGGTCAGCCAGGAGTCGAGGGCGGCGGCGGATTCGAAGGGGTTGGGTTCCGTGCCGTCGGAAGCGGTCATATGGGCACCATAGGCGCGGAACAGGCCAGATTCCGTCCTGTATCGCCCTGCGGCCCAGTAGAGGGCAGTTGTTGAGCAGGTCTGCGTCGGGAGGGGTCCCGGAACATCCGTCGACTCGCCATGACGGCGGGAGGACGACTTCCGGGCGCACAACGACCTGCTCAGCGAGGACGACGAGATCACCTTCATGGAAAAAACCGGTGGCTCCTGTCCCCGCGCCCGCATAGCCTGCCCCCGTGTCCAGCCCCGAAGCCTCCAGACTTCGGCCACCGGCTCTCCGGTGGCTGCTCGTGATGCCGGGCTGATCACGGCCCCTTCCCTTCAGGGCTCACTCCGCTGCCGGACGGCCGTATCGACGTGCCGTTCTCGTCTTCGACTTCGGGTTGCGGAGTTTCTTCATGCCGTTTGCTCTATACCTGCTGGGCCTTGCCGTCTTCGCCCAGGGGACATCCGAGTTCATGCTGTCCGGGCTGGTGCCGGACATCGCCCGGGATCTGGGGGTCTCCGTGCCCGCCGCCGGTGCGCTCACCTCGGCCTTCGCCGTGGGGATGGTCGTCGGGGCGCCGCTCATGGCCGGGCTCGCGCGGCGGTGGTCGCGGCGGGGTGCGCTGCTCGGGTTTCTGGTCGTCTTTCTCGGCGTGCATGTCGTCGGGGCGGTGACCGACAGTTTCGGGGTACTTCTCGCCACGCGGGTCGTCGGGGCGCTCGCGAACGCCGGGTTCCTGGCCGTCGCCCTCGTGGCCGCCGTCCACCTGGTCGAGCCGGACGCCAAGGGGCGGGCCACGTCCACCCTGCTCGGTGGGGTCACGCTGGCGTGTGTGGTGGGGGTGCCCGCGGGGGCGCTGCTCGGTCAACTCTGGGGGTGGCGTGCGGCGTTCTGGGCGGTGGCGCTGGTGTCCTTGCCGGCTGTCGTGGCCGTGGCGCGGTCCGTGCCCGGCGGTGCGGACCACTCCGACCGTCCCGCCCTGCGGGGTGAACTGCGGTCGCTGCGCAGCCCTCGGCTGCGCATCACGCTGCTGCTGGGCGCCCTGGTGAACGGGGCGACCTTCTGCGCCTTCACCTATCTCGCTTCCCTGGTCATCGAGGTGACGGGGCTGGGGAGCGGGTGGGTGCCCGTCACGCTCGCATTGTTCGGGCTGGGCGCGTTCGTGGGGGTCGGTGTCGGGGGGCGGTTCGCCGACCGGTGGCCCGGGGTCGTGCTGGGCGCGGGCGGGATCGCCCTGTGCGTCGGTTGGTGTGCCTTCGCGCTCGGTGCCGGGAATCCGGTCGTGGCACTCGGGCTCGTCTTCGTGCAGGGTGCCCTGGCCTTCGGCGTCGGGTCCACGCTCATCTCCCAGGCTCTGTACGCGGCGTCCGACGCGCCCACGCTGGGCGGTGGATTCGCTACGGCCGCGTTCAACGTGGGTGCGGCGCTAGGGCCATGGCTCGGCGGTACGGCCATCGGGGCCGGGCTCGGATACCGCTCGCCGGTGTGGGTCAGCGCGGTGCTGGTCGCGCTGTCGGAGGGGGTGGCGGGCGTGGTGGTCCTGGGTGCCCGGCGATATCGGGAAGCGCGTCAGGGTCGTACTCGGGCATCCTGGCCGGCATGACCGCACCATCCCAACCAGCTCAGGGTTCCGTGGTGGGGCCGGGCACCGCCTGGGTCCGCATCACCGCGTACAAGGTCGAAAAGGGCTGTCTCCGGCCTCTGGCCGCCGTTCGGGCTTGACTGCGTGAGCGCGGTATCGACTGGATGCCATTGCGCGCGGACGAGGTCCGCGTGGATCGGGTGTGCGGCCCGGGAGCCGATGGCCGCTGGCGTTCGTCGGTCATCATCCACGTCGACGCCGGCGCACTGTGGCCGCTCGGGCTGCACCCCGATCAGCCGGCCTCGGTTGTCAACGGCCCCTCTCCGCCCGGCTGGTGGCATGCCGCCGGGGAGCGGTACGCCCGGCAGCACTCGGGCGGCAGGCCCGCATCCTGACCGGGCGTGGCCGGGGGAACTCACACCCCCCGCCTTCACCGGGGCTGGAGAGGCGCCCCGTCGGGCAACCCCACCAGCCCCGGGACGCATCACCGCTCGTCGGCACCGACCAGCGCACGGACCTCGAACTCCTCGAAGACCTCGGGCGCTTGGCGCTTGCTCAGCACGGAGCCGAGCCAGCCCAGCAGGAAGCCCGCCGGGATCGACACGATGCCGGGGTTCTGCAGCGGGAACCAGGCGAAGTCGGCATTCGGGTAGAGCGAGGTGGAGGTGGCGGAGACGATCGGGGAGAACACGACGAGGAGCACCGAGCAGGCCAGACCGCCGTACAGGCTCAGCAGCGCGCCACGTGCGGTGAAGCCCTGCCAGAACAGGCTGTAGACGATCGTCGGCAGAATGGCGGACGCCGCGATCGCGAAAGCGAGGAATGCGAGCGTTGCGGTGCTCGTGCCCCAGGACAGCAGAGCCAGCAGCATGCCCATGACGCCGATGGCGGCCGCGGAGAGCCGGGCGACGGCCACCTCTTCCGTCTCGGTCGCCTTCCCCTTGCGGATCACCGCGCCATAGAGGTCGTGCGCGATCGAGGAGGCCGCGGCGAGGGTGAGTCCGCCGGCCACGCCCAGCAGCGTGATGAAGGCCAGGCTGGACAGGAGCGCCACGAGTACGCCGCCGCCGAGCTCGTAGCCGAGCAGGAGCACCGCCGCATCGCCCCTGGGGTCGACGTCCGCGATCTGCTCCCGGCCCACGATCGCGGTGGCGCCCAGGCCCAGCACGCCCGCCATCAGGCATACGAAGCCGATCAGCCCCACCGCCCACACCACCGAGCCGCGCAGGACACGCGTGGTGCGCGGGGCGAGCAGCCGCATCATGATGTGCGGGAGAGCGGCCAGACCGAGCACGATGGCCAACTGCAGGCTGAAGAAGTCCAGTTTGTTGGTGGTGCTGCCGCCGTAGCGCAGCCCGGGGCCGAGGTAGCGCTCGCCCAGGGCGCTGTTGTCGGCGGCTGACGACAGGAGTCGGTCGATGTTCCAGCTGAAGTGGTGCAGCACCATCACGGCGGTGATGCCCACCCCGGCGACCAGCATCACGGCCTTGACCACCTGGATGACCGTGGCACCCGGCATGCCGCCGATCGCCGCGTAGACCACGACGATGGTGCCGATGACCACCACGCACATCGCCCGCGCCGTCCCGCTCGGGGCGCCGATGAACTGCGCCAACAGGGCGATGCTGCCCACGAGTTGAGCGACCAGGTAGAGCAGGCACACCGCCAGGGTGCACAGGGCGAGCGCCAGCCGGACCGATCGCTGTCCCTGGGGCAGCCGCGACGCCAGGGTGTCGCCCAGCGTGAACTTGCCGGAGTTGCGCAGGGGTTCGGCGATCATCAACAGCGCCATCATCCAGGCGACCACCGTGCCGCCCAGATAGAGCAGGCCGTCGTAGCCGGTCAGCGCGACGATTCCGGTGCTGCCGAGCAGCGTCGCGGCCGACAGGTAGTCACCGCACATGGCGAGCCCGTTGCGCAGCGGCGACATGTCGCGGTCGCCGAGATAGAACTCGCTGATCTCGTCCCGCTGCGGGGCCGTCAGCAGCACCGTGAACAGGGTGACCACGACGACGGTGATGAAGAGGACGAGCGTCAGCTGAAGAGTGGCCCGGTCGGTGACGCTCGCCGCGTGATTCACCAGTTGACCGGCGGCTTGCGTCACCACGTGCCGAACCGCCTCTCCGCGGAGGCGCGGCCCTGCTGTGCCTGTGCCTGCGCCTCTGCCCGCGCCCGACTGTCGTGCAGTTGGGCCCGCAGGCGCTGGGCGACCGGGTCGACCCGTCGGCGCATGTGCCGGACGTAGAGCCAGATCGTCACGGCCATGAGGAGGAACTGACACAGGCCCAGAGCCAGCCCGATCGTCAGGTGGCCGGCCAGCGGCTGGTTCATCAGGCCGGCGGCGAAACCCGACAGCAGGACGTACGTGAGGAATCCACCCACCGAGACGAGCGTCGCCGCCGTGCCGAAGGAGCGGTGGGCGCCGCGCATCGAGCGGAATTCAGGAGAGTTGCGTATCGACTCCGGGCTTGTGGGTTCAGGCCCCGGCGGGAAGAGCGGATAGTAACTCTCATTTGGGGGTGGATAGAGGGACATAATGCACCTTCTTCGCTGCCTTATGTCGCGCACGTGACTGGCCTGAACTGCGGAGACATGGCCACAGGGACAGCCGTGGGGAGTGAGTCACGCTGCGGTCGCGGACCGTGAGGACGGGGGAACGGAGTATGTCAGCGCGACGCTTGAACTATCAACCAGGTTGCGAAACAGGAAGATCGGACTTTCGGGTTCCGCTTCGCGCCCGAGCCTCCCGGCGGTCATGGGTCCACCGTCCACCGTGGCCGGAAATTGCCCCTTGTGGTGACGCTCACAGGATTCCCATAATCCAGCAACACAATTGACCGGCGCATGTCAGTAGAAGCTCACTCCCCCTGCTTGGCATGCCCCCGACATTCCAGCGCTTTCCACGTTCGTATGTCCAACCCCCCACGGAAGGCATCACGTTGAAGAAGCTCATCACCGCGCTCAAGAGATGCGCGGCCCTCGGCGCCGCCGCTCTCGCGATCGTCAGCCTTCAGCCCGTCTCGGCCGCGCACGCCGCCGACCAGCGCGTCGTCGGTGGAACCCGCGCCGCTCAGGGCGAGTTCCCGTTCATGGTCCGGCTCTCCATGGGCTGCGGCGGCGCGCTCTACACCCAGCAGATCGTGCTCACGGCCGCGCACTGCGTGGGCTCGACCGGCCCCAACACCAGCATCACCGCGACCGCCGGCGTCGTGGACCTGCAGTCCACCAGCGGCCGGGTCCAGGTCCGTTCCACGTACGTGTACCGGGCCCCCGGCTACAACGGCAACGGCAAGGACTGGGCGCTCATCAAGCTCGCCCAGCCCATCAACCTGCCCACGCTGAAGATCGCCACGACCACGCAGTACAACACCGGCACCTTCACCGTGGCCGGCTGGGGCGCGGCCACCGAGGGCGGTGGCCAGCAGCGCTACATGCTGAAGGCCAACGTGCCGTTCGTCAGTGACGCCACCTGCCGTTCCTACAGCGGCTACAGCGGCCTCGTCGCGAGCGAGGAGATCTGCGCCGGCTACGCCTCGGGCGGCGTCGACACCTGCCAGGGCGACTCCGGCGGCCCGATGTTCCGCCGCGACGCCTCCAACGCCTGGATCCAGGTCGGCATCGTCAGCTGGGGCATAGGCTGCGCCCGGCCGAACGCCCCCGGCGTCTACACCGAGGTCTCGACGTTCGCGTCGGCGATCGCCTCGGCCGCGTCGTCCCTCTGATCCGACAGCCTCACGGGCCCGGTGTCCTCGGACCGTCCTCGGACGCCGGGCCCGCGTGGCCGGTTCCGGCGCCCTCGCCGCGGTGCCGCGGTGCCTCTGTCCGCGGCGACCGGATGGCAGTTCGCCCTGGCGCTGTGGGCGGTGCCCGCGGTGCCGGCCGCGGCGGTGTGGGGCCTGTTGGCCGCGCCCGGAGCGGGCGGTAGGCATCGCCGGATGCCGCCCGCGGCGCCGAGGAGCGCGGGCGGACCTTACTGGGCTGACCGCTCGCCTGGTGGATCTCGGCGTTCCTCGGGCCGGTGCCGCTGATCTTCTACGCGCTGGTCGCGTGGCTGCCGCAGATCATGCAGGCGAGCGGTCACCCACGCGGTGAGGCCGGGCTGATGATGTCGGTGATGCGGGCCATCGGCATCCCGCTGGGTTCCTCGTCCCCGTCACCGCCGCCCGTATTCGCGGCCGGCGGCTCCTCGTGATCGCCGTGACGGCGGCGAAGCTCTCTCCCTCGCGGGCCTGCTGCCGGCCCCCACATTCGGCTGGGCGTGAGTGTGCCTGCTGGGTGGGGCTATCTGCTGGCCGACCTCGGCCCGCCGGCCATAGGGCTCCTCCACGACGTCACCGACGGCTGGCGCGTGCCCCTTGCCGTGCTGATCGCCCTGCTGGTGCCGGAGGCGATCGTCGGGCTCCTCGCCGGCCGCCCCGGACACGTACGCCCCTGGGGCCGCGAGGACGCCCCGCCGAAGCACACCGATGCACGCGCAGGCGGTCAGCCGGCGCGATGTAGCCGGGATCTCGAAACCCTCGGCCCGCGAACCGTCCGCCCTCGAGCCCTCGGCACCCTAACCCTCAGCCGTCAGAACCCTCCCCCATCGAACCCACCCCCACCGAAGTCCCCACCGCCGAACCCGCCGCCCCCGAAGTCCCCGGCGTCGAAGTCCGCCCCGGACACGTCACCGCCCTCGTAGCCGCCACCGCCGTATCCGTAACCCGCCCCGTAGTCGGCCGCGTAGGCCGGCGCGGCCATCATGCTGCCCAGCATCGTGCCGATGAGGAGGCCGGGGAGGATGCCGCCGCCGAAGTAGCCGCCTGCCCAGGGGCCGTAGGCGGGTCCGGCCTCCCAGTACGGGCGGCGGCCGTACTCCGTGTCGACCTCGCGGACCACGGGGTCGCGGCCCTCGGCCAGACGGGTGCGGTCGGCCGAGCAGACGGGGACTTCCCGGGCCGTGCCACCCGGCGGTGTCCAGGTCTCGTCGGCCACCGCCGGGCCATGCCGCGGGTCGAAGAAGCACGGCGGCCGGCGTTCCGGAAGCGGCCGGTGCTCCCGGCGGGCGGCCAGTTGGGTGAGGGAGAACCGGCCGTCCGCCAGGGCCTGGGTGACCGCCTTGACGTCCTCCGGCTTGCGGGCCCCGTCCATGAGCCGCTTCGCCTGCTCGTAGGCGTCCAGGGCGTGTTCGTAGTCCGCGCGCATCGCGTCGTCGGCGGCGGGCTCGGCCGGGTGGAAGTCCAGGCGGTCCAGTTCCTCGCCGAAGGCGGTGATGTCCTCGTCGACGACGACCCGCAGCTTCTCCAGCGCCGCCCGCTGCTCCTCCTCGTGGCGCCGCCGGTTGCGCCGGACCAGGGCGTACGCGCCCGCGCCGCCCGCAGCCAGGACCGCGGCGACGGCGATCAGACCGCCGGCGTCCACGCCCGCGCCGTCCCCGCCGTCGCTCCAACTGGCGGGTGCCGTGCCGCCCACGTTGAGCAGCGCGGCGTCGACGAAGTCGTTCAGCTGGGCCTTGGGGTCACCGGCGGACTGCACCGACGTGACCAGGTTGTTCACCGCCTGCTCGGACAGCACGGCGGAGTCGGCCGCCGCGTCGAAGCGATCATCGACCCGGACGCCGTACAGGCCCGTGACACCGGTCTCCGTACGGAGGTTCAGCAGGAGGTTCTCGGTCGGCTGGTCGGCCGGGAGGACGGCGACGAAGACCGGTTTGTCGGCGTCCTCGATCTTGTCGGCGAGCGCTTCGGCATCCGCCGACGACAGCTGGTCCGAGGCGGCGGGGTCCACATAGACGGGACCGTCGCGCCACGCCTCGGCGACCTGGGAAAGGTCCGTGGCCGCATGTGCGCCGGGCGCGCCGGCCGTGAGCACCGCGACCGTCGCGGCGACCGGCACGATCAGCAAGCGCATGAGGCCCCGGACGAGCGGAGTCCTCATACCTTCGACGCTACCTGATGGGACGGGCAAAGGCGCCGGTCCCGGTGGCTGGATTCCCACCGGGACCGGCGCTTCGCGGAGAGCCCGCCGCCGTACGACGGATCAGGCCGCCCGGTAGGCCGCGCTCAACTTCTCCACCGCGGCGCCGTACCGGCCCGTGAGCAGCAGGTGGTCGGCCTCCGCGAAGGGCTTGGCCACCGCCTGCGTGATCTCGGTGCCCGCCCGCTGCTGGACGATCAGCCGCGCCTTGGTCACGAGCGCCCGGCCCGCCGCCTCAGCCCCGGCCTTCTCGGCGGCCGCGGCGGCGATGCCGAGCGCCTTGAGGGTCACGGCGCCGCCCTCGGGCACCTTGGTCAGCGTGGTCAGGCCCCAGCCGTACGGGAACCTCGGGTCGTACGACGCGTCCCCGACGTTGATCGGCAGCTGTGCCTCCGACTTCGGCCAGGTGACGGGGAGCTGCCCGGTGAAGGGCCGTCTGCCGTAGAGGACGTCCGCCACGCCGTCGCCCTCCGTGCCCGGCAGCCAGGAGGCGACCAGCGCGTCGATCCCGGCCGGCGTCTCGTCGTCGACGATCTGCGGCCGCCCGGAGACGATCAGCACCGCGCACTTCATGGCGCCGCACACCCTGTCCACGGCGGCTCGGTCGGCGGCGCTCAGCCGCAGATCGTGGCCGTTGCCGACGTCGCCGGCACCCTCGGCGTACGGGGTCTCGCCGACGACGACCACGCCGACGTCGTGGCCGGTCAGAGGCTCGGACGCGTCTTTGGAGTACGTCAGCCGCGCGGAGTTCTTCCGCATCGCCTCCAGGATCGTCGTACCGGGGGTGATGTCCCCGGACGAGCCCTGCCAGGTGATCGTCCAGCCGCCGCTCTGGTTGCCGATGTCGTCGGCGTTGGATCCCGCGACGTAGACCTTCTGCGACTTCTTCAGGGGCAGGGCGCCCCCGGCGTTCTTCAGCAGCACCTGCGACTCGGCCACCGCCTGCCGTGCCACGGCCCGGTGCTCGGCCGAGCCGATCTTCGAGGCGCCGCTCGTGTCGGCGTACGGCTTCTCGAAGAGTCCGAGGCGGAACTTCTGGGTGAGGATGCGAGATACGGCGTCGTCGATCCGCTTCTCGCTGATCCGCCCGGCCTCGACCTCCTTCACGAGCGTGGTGTGGAAGTCACGGAAGGCGTACGGGGCCATGATCATGTCGAGGCCCGCGTTGACCGACGTACGGATGTCGGAGGCGTAGTCGCCGGGGATCTGGTCGATGCCGTTCCAGTCGCTGATCACGAAGCCGTCGAAGCCCATGCGGTCCTTCAGCACGCCGTTGATCATGTCGGCGCGGGCGTGCATCTTCACCGGGCCCTGTCCGTCGCCGATGAGGTCGAGCGAGGAGTACGACGGCATGACCGTGCCGACACCGCGTGCGACGGCCGTCTCGTACGGCGCCAGGTGGACGGCCTCCAGCTGCTGCCGGGTGACCTTGGTGACGCCCTGGTCGATGGTGTACGTGCCGGTGGTGGAGGAGCCGTACTCGGTGCCGCCGTCGCCGACGAAGTGCTTGGCGGTGGCGAGGACCTTGTCGGCGTCCTTGAGGTCCTTGCCGTTGGCGGCGCCTTGGAGGCCCTGGATGACCGTCTCCATGGAGTCGACGAGGGCCGGGTCCTCGCCGAAGGACTCGTACGCCCGTCCCCATCGGTCGTCCCGCGTCACGCACAGGCAGGGCGCGAAGTCCCAGGGGATGCCGGTGGCCCGGGTCTCGGCGGCCGTCACCGCGCCGGCCCGCTGGGCCAGCCCCGGGTCGCGGGTCGCGCCGAGCCCGATGTTGTGCGGCATGATCGTGGCGCCGACCAGGTTGTTGTGGCCGTGCACCGCGTCGACACCGTAGATCAGCGGGATCTGGAAGCGGGTCGCCTGTGCCCTCAGCTGGAAGCCCTCGATCATCCTGGCCCAGGCGTCGGCGGTGTTGGGCGTCGGAGTGGAGCCGCCGCCGGACAGGATGGAGCCGAGGTCGTAGGCGGCCACGTCTCCCGCGTTCGCCAGTGCGCCGCGCTCGGCCTGGGTCATCTGGCCGGCCTTCTCCGCCAGGGACATGCGTGACACGAGGTCGGCGACGCGCTTCTTCACCGGCAACCTGCTGTGGAGATACGGCAGTCCGTGCGCGTCCACGACGATCTGCGGGGTCTCGGCCGGGGCCTTGGCGCCGGTGACGGTCAGCTTCAGCGGGATCGTCTCGGCGGGCTCGGCGGACCCGTCCTCGAGGGTGGGGACGCGGATCTCGCGGGTGGTGCCGGAGGCCGTGCCCGCGGGGAAGGTGACGGTGCCCTTGACCGGGGTGTAGTCCCTGCCGGGTTCGGCGGTGCCGCCGGTGGTCTCGTAGGTGACGGTGACGGGTTCGGCGATGGGGGCGGAGCCGGTCGTGGCCACGGTGAGCCGTGCGGTCGCCGTGCCGCCCTCGTCGGTGGGGATGACGGCGGAGCCGGGGAGGACGGAGGCCGTGCGCGACTGGTCGGCCTTGCCGTACAACTCGACGCCGTCCATGGCGAATTCGGCCTTGGTGGCCACGGGGAGGGTGACGGCGTATCCCCAAGTCTCGGTCAGGCCGAGGATGTGGTCGATGCCGCCGACTGGCTGGTAGTCGGTGCGATAGGTGAAGTCGGTGAACGGCAGTTCGATCTGTTTCCAGCCGCTGAAGTCGTCGGTGAAGGACGTCGTCCACAGCTCGGAGGCCTCGCCGTTGGCGCCGCCGTCCTTGAGTTCGAAGGCGATCCTCTTGCCGTTGTTCTGACCGTCCCACCAGAAGCGGATGCCCTTGTGGGCGGACCAGTCGTGGGCGGGTTCGGCGTGGGCGTAGGTGTGGCTGAAGCCGCCGTAGCCGCTGATGTCGTACGTACCGGAGAGGACCCGCTCGCCCTCGGGGGCGTCGTCGCGTGCCGCCAGTCGGAGGGCCGGCGGGTCGTCGTTGTCGCTGCCCCAGGTGAAGACGCCCTCGGCGGGCGGGTTCGCGAAGGGGACCTCGCCCTCGAAGCGGTCGACCGGGACCGGGGCGGGGTCGTCGGCGCCGGACGCGGGGGCGGCGGTGGTGAGCGGGAGCAGGGTGGTGAGGAGTACGGCGGAGGCGAGCAGGGCGGTTCTTCGCATGGAACGTCCCTCGGCTCTCAGGGTCCACAGATGACTTAGCTCACGCCTTGAGTTAACTGGGGGCACTGGTTGGCGTCAAGACTTCACGTCAGAACCGGCCAGCACTCAAGTCCTGGCCGGATCAACGGGGTTGTCGCTTCAGTTTGTGAACGCGCGACCCTCCTGACGCGTATACGAAGCGGCCAACCGCCACCTCTACTCCGCCGGCGTCACCCCGGCCCGCAGCAGCCCGTACGTGTACGCGTCCTCCAGCGCCTGCCACGACGCGGCGATGACGTTCTCGGCGACGCCGACCGTGGACCACTCCCCCGCCCCGTCGGACGTGGAGATCAGGACACGGGTGGTGGACTGGGTGCCGTGCACGCCCTCCAGGATGCGGACCTTGTAGTCGACCAGGTCCAGCTTGGCGAGCTGGGGGTAGATCTTCTCCAGCGCGACACGCAGGGCGCGGTCGAGGGCGTTGACCGGGCCGTTGCCCTCCGCCGTGGCGACGATGCGCTCGCTCTTGGCCCACAGCTTGACCGTGGCCTCGTTGGCGTGGGTGCCGTCGGGGCGGTCCTCGACGATCGCGCGCCAGGACTCGACCTGGAAGTAGCTGAGGGGCTTGCCCTCGACCTCCGCCCTCAGCAGCAGCTCGAACGACGCGTCCGCGGCCTCGTAGGTGTAGCCCTTGAGCTCGCGTTCCTTCACCCGCTCCACGACCCGGCCGACCAGCTCGCGGTCGCCCCCGAGGTCGATGCCGAGTTCCTTGCCCTTGAGCTCGACGGAGGCGCGGCCCGCCATGTCGGAGACCAGCATCCGCATGGTGTTGCCGACCTGCTCGGGGTCGATGTGCTGGTACAGGTCCGGGTCGACCTTGATCGCGGAGGCGTGCAGGCCGGCCTTGTGCGCGAACGCGGAGACGCCGACGTACGGCTGGTGCGTGGAGGGGGTGAGGTTGACGACCTCGGCGATGGCGTGGGAGATGCGGGTCATCTCGCGCAGGTGGCCGTCGGGAAGGACCTTCTTGCCGTACTTGAGCTCAAGGGCCGCCACGACCGGGAAGAGGTTGGCGTTGCCGACGCGCTCGCCGTAGCCGTTGGCCGTGCACTGGACGTGGGTCGCGCCCGCGTCGACGGCGGCCAGCGTGTTCGCCACCGCGCAACCCGTGTCGTCCTGGGCGTGGATGCCGAGGCGGGCGCCCGTGTCGGCCAGGACGGTCGATACGACTGCCTGGACCTGGGCGGGGAGCATGCCGCCGTTGGTGTCGCAGAGGATGACGACGTCCGCGCCGGCCTCCGACGCCGTACGGACGACGGACTTCGCGTACTCCGGGTTGGCGCGGTAGCCGTCGAAGAAGTGCTCGCAGTCGACGAAGACGCGGCGGCCCTGCGAGCGGAGGTAGGAGACGGTGTCCTGGACCATGGCCAGGTTCTCGTCGAGGGTGGTGCGCAGGGCCAGTTCGACATGGCGGTCGTGGGACTTCGCGACCAGGGTGATCACCGGGGCACCGGAGTCCAGGAGGGCCTTGACCTGTGGGTCCTCGGACGCCTTGCCGCCCGCCCGGCGGGTGGCGCCGAAGGCGACCAGCTGGGCGTGCCGGAAGTCGATCTCCTGCTGGGCGCGGGCGAAGAACTCGGTGTCGCGCGGGTTGGCGCCGGGCCAGCCGCCCTCGATGAAGCCCACGCCGAACTCGTCCAGGTGACGGGCGATGGCCAGCTTGTCGGCGACGGTGAGGTTGATGCCCTCCCGCTGGGCGCCGTCGCGCAGGGTGGTGTCGAAGACGTGGAACGAATCGTCGAGCTCGCTGGTAACCGTCATGGTCGTAAGGCTCCTGATGTATGGATCTCGGTCTACCGGAATGACCGGTTCCACCGCCCCCACCTATGGTCCCTCACGCTCTCCGCCCGGCTGCGGGTGGGCCGGGAAACAGAAAAACCCCTCGCGGGTGCGAGAGGTCTGCGCGCGGGTCGAGGACGACGGTGTCCGCCCGTACCTGGTCGTACGTGGCGGTCACTGCGGACCGGCGCGCCTGCTGCCAATAATCATGGCGAACGAGAGCACGGGGGCAGTCTGGCACAAGTCGCCCCCGTGCTCACCGTCCGTCTCAGGATGCGAGCACTGGGTTGATCACCGTAGGCGGCGGACGAAGCCGTCGGTCACGCCGTTGGTGTCACCGGAGACCAGTTGGGCCGAGGCGGAACCGAGGCCGAGGAGCTTGCCGCCGCCGAACGACGTGGCGTAGACGTCCCCGTCGGTGACGGGGCCACCGGTAGCGGACTCGCTCGCGAGGCTCGAGGTGCCGGTGCGCAGGTCCCGTACGTAGATGTTGTCGTGGCCCTGCGGGGCCCGGAACCCGTACGCGACGTGGCGGCCGTCGCGGCTGATCTGAGGACCGGCGATGACCGCGGGGCCGCCCGTGCCGTCGTGGACGATGCCGCGTGTGGTGTCGGTCCGCAGATCGCGCACATACGTGCCGGTGTTGACCGCGGCGCCGTCCGGCACCAGATCGTCGCCCCGGTAGGTGAAGGCGATGTGGCGGCCGTCCGCGGAGAGCGAGGGGTCCAGGCCGTAGTACTGGCCGGGCGTGCCCTCAGGTGTGACGTCGACCCGCTCCTCGGCGCCGGTGCGGCGATCGTGGACCAGCAGCGCGCCGCCCCCGCCACGCGGTTCGTTCTGGTTGTACGCCACGTAACGCCCGTCCGCGCTCATGTCCAGGTGGTAGGAGCCCCGGCTCGGGTGGTCGCCGTTGGTGACGCGCTCGACGGTGCCGGTGCGGCGGTCGGTGACGTACACGGCGGGGTAGATCACCGTCTGGCCGGCCTCCATCCGGTTCGGCCTGGCGTTGAAGGCGACGTACCGGCCGTCGTCGGAGATCTCCGCGCCGCCGTGCGCGTATGCGGAGCCGCCGTCCGGTGTCGTGCTGACCCACTCGGTGCGGCCGGTGACGCGGTCGTGGACGTAGACGTCCCGGGCCCAGTACTCCTTCGGCGCGGGCCAGTCCCTGAGGTTGTCGGCGGTCGAGACCAGGACGACGTACCGGCCGTTCGCGCTGATGGCCGCGGGTCCGGTGCCGCTGTCGGCCTGGGTGCCGTCCGACGCCACGCTGATCCGCTCCACCCGGCCGGTGCGCAGGTCGCGTACGAAGGTGTCCGCCACGCCGTTGGTGTCGCCGGGCACGAGGTTCGGCGCCTCGGACTCGAACGCGGCATAGCGGCCGTTCGCGCTGAGGTAGGGGCCCCCGGCGTGGCTCGTGCCCTGTTCCCCCGTGTTCGAGAGCGTGATCCGCTCCGTGGACGGGGCCTGCGGTGCGGCGCCCGCCGTGGTTCCCGTCAGCGCCACCGCGACCGCGACGGCGACAGTGGTGAGGGCGGCACGCCGCTTGGTCCTGTGCATGGTTGTTCCCCCGTGATTGGTCGTGGTCATTGAGCTGTCCTCAGGAAGACGTCCGCCACCCCGCTGGTGTCTCCCTCCACCGGATCGGGTGACGCCGACTCGACGGCGACGCGCTGACCAGGGTCCACGACCGGCTGTCCCATCCCCGGACACCCGTGCGGCTCTGGACATGTTCCCCCCTGTGGTCCCCGTGGGCGCTTACCCCCGGCCCACGCGGAGGCTCCCAAGAGGCAAACGCACCATGCGCTACCGGGTCAATCCGTCGTATTGCGTACAACCTGGACGTGTGCTCAGGTGTCCGCGAGGAGGCTGTCGTCGAGGAACTCCCGTACGTGGCGCAGAATCCCCGTCCGGTCCGCGCCGCGCAGTCCGATCGCCACGTGGATGGAGAAGCCGTCCAGCAGCGCCCGCAGCCGGGCGGCGAAACGGTCCGGGTCGACCGACCGGAACTCGCCCCTCGACACGCCCTCGGCCAGCAGGGCCACCAGGTCGCGGTGCCAGGCGCCCTCGATCGCGGCCTGGCGGTCACGGGCGTCGTCGTCGGCGTTCTGCGAGCGGTTCCAGACCTCCAGCCACAGCGTCCAGTGGGGGTCGCGGTGACCGTCGGGGACATACAGGTCGACGTAGGCGTCGAGCCGTTCCCGCACCGTCGCGGACCCCCGCGTCAGCAGCCGGCCGCGCTCGGCGCCCAGACGGCCCTCGCTCCATTCCAGGGTCTGGAGCAGCAGTTCGTCCTTGGAGTGGAAGTAGTAGAGGAGATGGCCGCTGCTCATCCCGAGCTCACGGCCGAGCGCCGCCATGGTGAGCTTCTCCAGACCGCGCTCGGCGATCATCTCCATCGCGGCGACGAGGACGTCCTCGCGGGGCGGGGCGGGGGTACGGCGGCGGGTGGTCACGCGGCGGCCTCCACGCGGACGGCGTCCGGGACGAACCGCGTCTCGCCGGGGATGCAGCAGTCAGCGGCCACGATGGCGACCTCGGCCCCGCAGGCGCACACGTGGTTGACCCCTCGGGTGCCGTCCGGGCCGCAGCATCCGACGAGGCGCGTGCCGTCGGGGTGGGGCGCGAGGCCGACGGCATCGAGCGGGTGCAGGACGTAGGTGCCGCGCGGTCCCGCGGAGAGCAGCAGTCCCCGCGCGTCCGACTTCCACCCCCCGCCCGGGGAGACCCCGGCGTACTCGCCTGCGGGCCCGTCGTACGGCACGTACGGCGCGCCGAAGGGATGCGGATCGACGGCGTACGTCCCGCGCGGCACGCTCGGCGGGCCGGGCCGTGGGTCGTCCAGGTCCGGCAGCCCGTCCCCACCGGGATACGGGGGCATCTCGTCGAGCCGCCGGACCGGCTCGGTCAGCCGGGTTTCGCAGGTGGCGCAGAGCAGTACGTTCACCCGTACGTTCTACCGGACCACGGCCTTCGGCTGCTGCTGGGTGACGCAGTGGATGCCGCCCCCGCCCGCGAAGACGGTCCGCGCGTCGACCAGCGTCACCGTCCGCTCCGGGAACAGCCGCCGGAAGATGCCGGCCGCGATCTCGTCGCGCGGGTCGTCGAAGCCGCAGAGCACGACTCCGCCGTTGCAGAGGTAGTGGTTGATGTAGGAGTAGTCGGCCCAGTGCCCGTCGGCCTCCAGGACGGTCGGGGCGGGGATCTCGACGACCTCCAGGCGGCGGCCGCGCGCGTCCGTCTGCGAGCTCAGCAGGCCGACGATCTCCTTGGTCACCTCGTGGTCGGGATGCGCCGGGTCCGGCTGCACATGGGCCACGACCACACCGGGCCGGGCGAAGGCGGCGACGATGTCGACGTGGCCGAGCGTGCCGAAGACGTTGGGGGTCCCCCCACGCCTTTCGGCCAGTGGGGGAGGATAGTCGCCGGTGAGTCCGCGCGGCAGCCAGATCGCCTTGCGGGTGCCGAGCATGGCGTGGATCTCGGCCTCCACCTCCTCCCGCGTCCAGTGCGGGTTGCGCTCCGGGCCGAGCTGGACCGTCTCGGTGAGCAGGACCGTCCCCTCGCCGTCCACATGGATCGCCCCGCCCTCGTTGACGAGTTTCGAGGCGTACGTTCTCGTCGAGCCCGCCAGGTCGGAGACATGCGCGGCGATCTTCGCGTCGTGCTCCCAGCTGGCCCATTCCTGGGCGCCCCAGCCGTTGAACGTCCAGTCCACGGCGGCGAGTTCCCCGCTCCCGTTGGTCAGGAAGGTGGGGCCGATGTCCCGCATCCACGCGTCGTCGAGCTCTCGTTCGACAGTCTCCACACCTGGTCCGAGCAGCGTCCGGGCCTCCTCGGACTGTCCCGGGCCGCACACCACCGTCACGGGTTCGAAGCGGCGGACGGCTCGGGCGACCGACGCCCAGGCCAGGCGGGAGGCCGCCAGGTCCTCGGGGTCCTCGAAGGTCACGTTCGGCCCCGGCCACGCCATCCAGGTGCGCTCGTGCGGGGTCCATTCGGCGGGCATGCGGAAGCCGTCGGCGGCAGGTGTGGTCATCTGTGGGGTCCTTAGAGGAAGTACAGGCGGTTGAGGGAGACGGATTCGGCCGGCTCGGAGCGCAGCGGCTCGCCGTCGAGGGTGACCAGGCCGGTGCGCTGGTCGACGTCGACGGCTCCGGTACGGGAGTTGAGGCGCAGGTCGGCCGGCCCGATGCCGCGCGTGCCGCGCACGGCGACCCTGCGGCGCCGGGTGGGCATGCTGTCGTTGCCCTGATCGACGGCGGCCTGGGCGACGAAGGCGACCGAGATGTCGGCGGGTGTGGCGCCGTACGCCCCGAACTGCGGCCCCAGCACGAGGGGTTCGCAGGTGTCCGTCGCGGCGTTGGGGTCGCCGACCACGCCGTACGCCGGGAAACCGGACTTCAGCACCAGCTGCGGCTTGGCCCCGAAGTACTCCGGCCGCCACAGCACGATGTCGGCGAGCTTGCCGACCTCCAGCGACCCCACCTCGTGGGCGAGGCCGTGCGCGATGGCCGGGTTGATGGTCAGCTTGGCCATGTAGCGCAGGACGCGCTCGTTGTCGTGGTCGTCGTCCGGGGCGCCGAACTCGGCCTTCATCTTCCCGGCCATGGCGAAGGTACGGCGGACCGTCTCCCCGGCCCGCCCCATGCCCTGCGCGTCCGACGAGGTGATGCCGATCGCGCCCAGGTCGTGCAGCACGTCCTCGGCGCCCATCGTCCCGGCGCGGATGCGGTCGCGGGCCATCGCGGCGTCGCCGGGCAGGTCGGTCTTCAGGTCGTGGACGGAGACGATCATGCCGTAGTGCTCGGCGACGGCGTCCCGGCCGAAGGGCAGGGTGGGGTTGGTGGAGGAGCCGATGACGTTCGGGACCCCGGCCATCTTCAGCACGTTCGGGACGTGTCCGCCGCCGCAGCCCTCGATGTGGAAGGCGTGGATGGTGCGGCCCTCCAGGACGCGCAGGGTGTCCTCGACCGACAGGCACTCGTTCAGCCCGTCGCTGTGCAGGGCGACTTGGACGTCGTGCTCCTCGGCGACGCGCAGTGCCGTGTCCAGCGCCCGGGTGTGGGCGCCCATGTCCTCGTGCACCTTGAAGCCGGACGCGCCCCCCTCGGCCAGGGCCTCCACCAAAGGCGCCTGGTGAGACGACGAACCCCGCCCCAGGAAGCCGATGTTGACCGGCCACGCGTCGAAGGCGCCGAACGCGTGCCGCAGCGCCCACGGCGAGTTGACCCCGACGCCCCACACCGGCCCGAACTCCTGCCCGATGATCGTGGTCACGCCCGCGGCCAGCGACGCCTCCATGACGCGCGGCGACAGCAGATGGACGTGTGTGTCGACGGCCCCGGCGGTGGCGATGAGCCCCTCGCCGGACACGATGGACGTGCCCGTGCCGACCACGACGTCGACCCCGTCGAGGGTGTCGGGATTCCCGGCCCGCCCGATCGAGCAGATCCGCCCCTCCCGGATCCCGATGGAGACCTTCCGGATCCCCAGCGCCGCGTCGATCACCACGACATTGCTGACGACCACGTCACAGGTCTCCCGGACGGCGGCCGCCTTGAGGTGCAGCCCGTCCCGGGCGGTCTTGCCGAACCCGGCGAGGAACTCGTCGCCGTGGCGCTGGGAGTCGGACTCGACGCGGATCGTCAGACCGGAGTCGCCGAGCCGGACCCGGTCACCGGCGCGGGGGCCGTGGGTGGCGGCGTACTCGTACGGGGTGAGGCGTCGGGCCTCGGCGGGGTGGCCTCCTGGGCGGCTCATCGCCGGTCCTCCTGATCAGATGTTTCCGATACGCCGAGGTAGCCGCAGGCGGCGGCGCGGCGCAGTGCCTCCTCGCGGGCGCCGGGCGCGTCCAGCGGCCCGTCGACGAGCCCCGCGAACCCGATCGCGATCCGCTCGCCCCCGATCGGGACCAGCCCGACCCCGGCGCTCTCCCCCGGCCCGAACCGCACGGAGGACCCGGCGGGGACGGCGAGCCGCATGCCGTACGCCGCCGCTCGGTCGAAGTCGAGGCGCGGGTTGGCCTCGAAGAAGTGGAAGTGGGAGGTGACGGAGACGGGCACGGTCGCGGTGTTGGTGACCGTCAGCCGTACGACCGCCTCTGGCTCGGCGTGTTCCGGCCCCGGCAGCAGTGCGCCGGGAGCCCGCGCACCAAGGCCGCCCCCGATGGGGTCGGACACGACCGCGAGCCGCGAGCCGTCGTCGAACACCGCCTCGACATGTACCTCGGTGACGATGTCCGCCACGCCCGGAAGCACGTCGCCCGGCCCGAGCGCACGGCGGGCGCGCTCGATCGCCTCGGCGAGCCGGGCCCCGTCCCGGGCGGCCTCGCACACGGTGTCCGCGACGATCGCGGTCGCCTCCGGGACGTTCAGCCGCAGCCCGCGGGCCCTGCGCGCCCGGGCCAGCTCGGCGGCTCCGAAGAGCAGCAGCCGGTCACGTTCCGTGGGGGTCAGTCTCACGACGCGGCACCTCCTTGCCAAGCAGACTTTAGAGCATCACTCTAAACATGAAATTCCCAGGATCGAAAGGTTGACAGCAAACCCCAAGCACCTCACATTGAACGTCACTCAAACCGAGGTAGTCGAGGGAGACACCCATGCCGATGGAACAGCGCGGAGTCGACACCATCCCCGAGGAGGAACGCACGAGCGGCCCACGGGACCTCGTCTCGATCCTCCTGGGCTCGAACCTCTGTCTCGGGGTGATCATCTTCGGCTGGCTGCCCCCGTCCTTCGGCCTGGGCTGGTGGGCATCGGTGAGCTCGATCGTGGTCGGCACGGTGGCCGGCATCGCCCTCACCGCTCCGCTGGCCCTGATCTCCCTGCGCACGGCGACGAACCTGTCCACCTCCTCCGGCGCCCAGTTCGGCGTCCGCGGCCGCCTGGTCGGCTCGGTGGTCGGCCTCCTTCTCGCCCTCGGCTACACGGCCCTGACCGTGTGGATCGGCGGCGATGTGATGGTGGGCGTGCTGGAACGGCTGTTCGGGCTGCCGGCGAGCGGGGTGTCGTACGGCGTGGTGTACGGGCTGCTGGCCGCGGCGACCGTGGCGGGCGCGGTGTACGGCTACCGGGTGCTGCTCGCCATGTCCCGCGTCCTCGCGATCGGCATGACGGCCCTGCTGGTCCTCGGCGTGATCGCCTACGCCCCGCACTTCACGACGGCCGCGCTGCCGGAGACGGGCGGCTATCTGCTGGGCGGCTTCTGGCCGACGTGGCTGCTGGCGACGGTGGCGGCCGGCCTGTCCGGCCCGATCGCCTTCATCACGCTGCTCGGCGACTACACCCGCTACATCTCCCCGGCCCGCCACTCCGCACGCCGGGTGCTGCACGCGACCTGGCTCGGCCTGCTGCTGGGACTGCTGGTCCCGCAACTGTTCGGCACCTTCACGTCGTACGCGGCCCGGGCTGCCCTCGACTACGCCGGACCGCTCGTCTCCGCGTCCCCGGCCTGGTACCTGGTCCCGCTCCTGCTGGCCGCCTCGGCGGGTTCGGTCGGCAACGCCGGCCTGATGCTCTACTCCATGGGCCTCGACCTGGACGCCATCGTGCCGCGCGCGTCCCGGGCGACGGCCACCTACACGGTCGCGGTGATCGCCACGGCCTGCGTGTTCATCGGCCACTACTACTCGTCCGCGCAGGACGCGATGACGTCCTTCGTACTGCTGCTGACGGCGATCGGCACGCCTTGGGCCGTCATCACCCTGATCGGCTTCGCACGGTGCCGTGGGGTGTACGACGCGGATGCCCTCCAGGTGTTCAACCGGCGGGCGCGGGGCGGGATCTACTGGTACCGGGCCGGCTGGAACATCCAGGCGACGGTGGCCTGGGCGCTGGGCGCGGTGGTCGGTGTGCTGGCGGTGGCGCTGCCGTCGTACGAGGGGCCGCTGGTGAGTCTGACCGGCGGGGTGGACTGCAGCTTCCTGTTGTCGGGGGCGGTGGGCGGCGTGGTGTACCTGCTGTCGGCCCCGGCTTCTGTGAAGGCGGAAGCCGAGGCCGACAACTCAGTGCCGGTCGGCGAAACCAGCCCGTCCGGCGTTTGAGGACGAGGCCCGTTCAGGGCCGCAGCGGGGGTCTGGGGGCGGCAGCCCCCAGACCCCCGGCCTCGACGCCGAGCGACGGGTCAGCCCAGCTTGTGCATCCACCCGTGCTGGTCCACGGCAGTGCCCCGCTGGATGTCGAGGAGCGCCTCGCGCAGCTTCAGCGTGACCTCGCCGGGCTCCCCACCGCTCTGCTGCCACTGCGCACCCGTACGCTTCACGGTGCCGACCGGCGTGATGACGGCGGCCGTACCGCAGGCGAAGACCTCGGTCAGGGTGCCGTTCTCGGAGTCGCGCTGCCACTGGTCGACGGAGACGCGGCCCTCCTCGGCCTCGTATCCGAGGTCACGGGCGACGGTGAGGAGGGAGTCCCGGGTGACGCCTTCCAGGATGGACCCGGTGAGCGACGGGGTGATGATCTTGTCGCCGTACACGAAGTACAGGTTCATGCCGCCGAGTTCCTCGACCCACTTGCGCTCGACCGCGTCGAGGTAGCACACCTGGGCGCAGCCCTCGGCTGCGGCCTCGGCCTGGGCCAGCAGGGACGCGGCGTAGTTGCCGCCCGTCTTGGCGTCGCCCATGCCGCCGGGCACGGCGCGGACATGGTCCTCGGAGACCCAGATGGACACCGGCTTGACGCCACCGGGGAAGTAGGCGCCGGCCGGGGAGGCGATGACCATGAACAGGTACTCACTGGCCGGCTTCACACCCAGGCCGACCTCGGTCGCGAACATGAACGGCCGCAGGTAGAGGGACTCCTCGCCGCCGTGCGCCGGGACCCAGGCCTCGTCCTGCTTGACCAGCACGTCGCACGCCTCGATGAACGTCTCGACCGGCAGCTCCGGCATACCGAGCCGGCGCGCCGAGGCCTGGAAGCGCTTGGCGTTCTTCTCGGGGCGGAAGGAGGCGACGGTCCCGTCGGGCTGACGGTAGGCCTTCAGGCCCTCGAAGATCTCCTGCGCGTAGTGCAGGACCATGGTGGCCGGGTCGAGGGAGATCGGCGCGTACGGCACGAGCTCGCCGTCGTGCCAGCCACGGCCCTCGGTCCACTTGATCGTCACCATGTGGTCGGTGAAGTGGCGGCCGAACCCCGGGTTGGCCAGTATCGCCTCGCGCTCGGCGGCGGCGAGCGGGCTGGCAGAGGGCTTGAGCTCGATCGTGGGCGTCGTCATGAGTGGATGTCCTTCACCGGTTTTGATTGTGGCGGGCCGCGCTCACGCCAGTACTGCCAGTGGCCAGTGCTAGGACGTCCGAGCATTCGTTCATTCCGCGGCTCCGCGTTCGATTATCGCAAGCGGCTGCCGTGGAAGAAATCGGCCGGTACGGCGTGATCGGCGTGAATCGCGACCCAGGGGCTGATGGTGTCACCCGGCGGCGGACATGGGGAAGCCGCCGGGTGCGAAGTGACCCGACGGCTTCGAAAAGGGTTCGAGTGGCTGGGGGTCCCCCCACGCCTTCAAGGCAGTGGGGGAAGGTCAGCCGGCTACTCGTACGGCCAGCGCGTCGCCGATCTCCGACGTGCTGCGGGCGGGCTTGCCGGCGCGCTCACCGAGGTCGGCCGAGACCGCGTCCTCGATACGGGCGGCCTCCGCCTCGTAGCCGAGGTGGCGCAGGAGCAGGGCGACCGACAGGACCGTGGCGGTGGGGTCGGCCTTGCCCTGGCCGGCGATGTCGGGCGCGGAACCGTGGACCGGCTCGAACATGGACGGGAACTCGCCGGACGGGTTGATGTTCCCGCTCGCCGCCACGCCGATGCCGCCGGAGACGGCCGCTGCGAGGTCGGTGATGATGTCGCCGAAGAGGTTGTCGGTGACGATGACGTCGAAGCGCTCGGGCTGGGTGACCAGGTAGATGGTCGCCGCGTCGACGTGCATGTACTCGGTGGTGACCTCGGGGAACTCCTCGGCCACCTGGTTGAAGATGTTCGTCCACAGGTGACCGGCGAAGGTCAGCACGTTGTTCTTGTGGATCAGCGCGAGCTTCTTGCGCGGGCGGGCCTGCGCACGGGCGAAGGCGTCCCGGACGACGCGCTCGACGCCGAAGGCCGTGTTCACGGAGACCTCGGTGGCGACCTCGTGCTCGGTGCCCTTGCGGATGGTGCCGCCGTTGCCGGTGTACGGGCCCTCGGTGCCCTCGCGGACGACGACGAAGTCGATGCTCGGCTCACCGGCGAGCGGGGTGGCCACACCCGGGAGGAGCTTCGACGGACGCAGGTTGACGTGGTGGTCGAAGGCGAAGCGGAGCTTGAGCAGGAAGCCGCGCTCCAGGACGCCGGAGGGGACGCCCGGGTCGCCGATCGCGCCGAGCAGGATGGCGTCGTGCTGCTTCAGGGCGTCGAGGTCGGCGTCGGTGAGGGTCTCACCGGTGGCGTGGTAGCGCCGGGCGCCGAAGTCGTACTCCTTGGTCTCCAGCTTCACATCCTGCGGGAGGACGGCGGAGAGGACCTTCAGGCCTTCGGCCACGACCTCCTGGCCGATGCCGTCACCGGGAATCACTGCGAGATTGAGGCTGCGAGACATGTCGGCACCCTACTCCTCGTCCCATGGGATGACATGCCGCGTCCGGGATACGGACAGCCGGATGGGGGACGGCGTTTGCGCGTCGACTCACGTTCACCCGTATGTAGGGCGGGTGTTGGCGTCCGCTGGGAAGTTTCCCTCCATGGACATACCCGACTTCGGCATCCCGCCCCAGCTCGCCCGCCGTATGAGCATGGCGGAACAGCACGAGTACCTGCGTACGAAACTGACCCGGCGCCGCACGCTGGTGACCGCGGGCGCCGTGGCGGGTGGGTTGCTGACGGGCTGCGCGGGTTCGGAGTCGGGGCCCGGGTCGGGGTCGGGCACGTCCGGTGCGACGGCTTCCGCCTCGGCGTCCGCCTCCGGGCACACGCAGGTGCCGGGCGCGGCCGTCGCCCCCTTCGGCCGCCATCTCGCCTTCGGCGCCGACCCGAAGACACAGATGCGGGTCTCCTGGCAGGTCCCGGTCCCGGTGAAGAAGCCGTACGTCCGGATCGGGACCCGGCCCGACGAGCTGGGCCGCAGGATCGAGGCCGAGGTGCGCGATCTGCACACGCCGGGGCTCACGGGCATCCGCGCGGCCCTGGACCAGTACTACGTGCACGCTGCCCTGGACGGCCTCCTCCCCGGCACCACGTACTACTACGGCGTCGGCCACGACGGCTTCGACCCCGCCTCGGCGGCGCACCGCAGGACGATCGCGTCCTTCCGCACGGCGCCGTCCCGCCCGGAGAGGTTCGTCTTCACCGCCTTCGGCGACCAGGGCGTCAGCAAGGCCGCGGCCGCCAACGACCACATCCTGCTGGCCCAGAAGCCCGCCTTCCACCTGCACGCCGGCGACATCTGCTACGCCAACGTCAAGGGCCGGGGCGAGGAGTCGGACGGCTACGACCCCGCCTTCTGGGACCTGTTCCTCAAGCAGAACGAGGAGGCCGCGCGGTCGGTGCCGTGGATGGTGACGACCGGCAACCACGACATGGAGGCGTGGTACTCCCCCGAGGGCTATGGCGGCCAGCTGGCCCGTTGGTCCCTGCCGGACAGCGGCTTCGACCCACGCAGGGCACCGGGCGTGTACGCGTTCACGTACGGCAACGTCGGCTTCGTGGCGCTGGACGCCAACGACGTGTCGTACGAGATCCCCGCCAACTTCGGCTACACGGGCGGCAAGCAGACGGCGTGGCTGGACGACAGACTGACGTCGCTGCGCGCGGACCCGTCGGTCGACTTCGTCGTCGTCTTCTTCCACCACTGCGCGTACTCGACCTCGTCGCACGCCTCCGACGGCGGGGTGCGCGACGAGTGGCTGCCGCTGTTCGCCAAGCACCAGGTGGACCTGGTGATCAACGGGCACAACCATGTCTACGAGCGGACCGACGCCATCAAGGACGGGGAGGTGGGCCGGCGCGTGCCGATCGGCGCGTCGACCGACCCGACGCGGGACGGGACCGTGTACGTCACCGCGGGCGGCGGCGGCAAGGAGCTGTACGGGTTCCCGGCGGGCGTGAAGGAGAGCTACGAGGGCCACGTGCGCGACCACGACTCCGTCGACACCTTCGAGTGGGCGAAGTCGCGGGCCTCGAAGGCGGAGACCGTGGAGTGGTCGCGGGTGCGCTACCGGGGCTTCTCCTTCCTCAAGGTGGAGGCGGAGAGCGGTACGGCACCGAGGCTCAAGGTGTCGGCGCTGGCGCAGAGCGGGGACCGCATAGACCATTTCGAGGTGCGGCGCGGAGCGTGAGTCCGCGCCGCACCCCGGCGGGTGCGGCTCCCGGCTCCAAGGGGTGACGCGTGAGGCGACGTGCGGCGGCTCAGTGGCCGGTCGAGCCGCCGTTGTCGCGGCGGTCGAGGGCGCGCTGGAGGGCGGCCGCGGCGTTCTTGCGGTCGGACTCGTTCGTCCGGGAGATGTGACGGACTCGACGGCGGGCGGTCGTCTCGGCCATGAGGAATCGACTCCTTCTGAATCCTGGAGTGCACAGACTGAAATCCTGGAGTGCACAAAGGGGTTGCGAGACGCCGGATGGGGCGGGGAGCGGTGCCGCAGGGGTTGCCTGCACGGGGCCCGGCTCACGACCGCCATTCGCTTGATCGAGCGAGACGTTCGGCTTCTACAAAGCTAAGCGAGGACGGGGCATCTGTCTCCACAATTACTCGGACTTCCTACTATCTGAGACGGTGGACTAGGTCACACGCCGCTGACCTGCGCTTATGCCGTCACCCCGTCAGAGCACATCCCCGTCCCGCCAGTCGAAGACCAGCTCGAAGGCAGGGTCGAGAGGACCGGCGAGGGCGGGCCGGACGAACGTGCTCCCCTCCTCGTCCGGCAGGCGCACGACGCCCTGCGGGCCCAGCGCGCAGACCCGCCCGCTCCACACCTCCCAGCCCCGGGCGGTGTACAGGGCGGCTCCCTCGTCGCTCGCGGACAGCATCCCCGCGTCGTACGCCCGGTCGATCACCCGCTCCAGCTCCGCCATCACGCGACCGCCCAGCCCGGTGCGGCGCGCGTCCGGGCGTACGGCGACCGCCTCCACGTACCCGACGCGCAGCCACCGGTCCCGGTGCCGTACCCGCCGCATGACCACCGACCCGTGCGCGAGGAGCCGCCCCTCGTCGTCGTGGACGAGGGCGTGCATGCCGCCGAGCCCGTGGTCCCAGTCCTCGTCGGAGAAGTCGCCGTCGAAGGCCTCGTCCAACAGGGCGCGGATCTCCCGTAGTTCGGCGCGGGTGAGGTCGGCGGTGTGGGAGGTGCGGGGCGGGCGGGCGGATGCGGTGGTGGTCATCCGGCCAGTATCGGCACCGCGGACGGGCGGCCGTCGGGAATCGCCCACTCGGCTGATCCTGCGCCCGGCACGGGACGGACGCCTACGGCAAGGGGAACGGTGAGGTCATGAACGACACGGCGAAGGTGTTCCTCGAAGGCGGCCCGGACGATCTGCCCGAACGGATCGTCCCGACCCCGTCCCCCGGCCCTGATGTGAAGATCAAGCTCCGCGGTGGGTACGAGCACTTCCGGCCGACCTCGCGGCAGGCGGACACCGCCGAGGGATCGCTGCCCGTGTACGAGTGGTGGGAGCGGACGGAGATCGCCGAGTAGCACGAAGGGCCGGGTCGAGCACGAAGCTCAAGTCCCGGCCCTTTCGCGTGGGTTGGCCGTCAGCCCATGTGCGGGTAGGTGTAGTCGGTCGGCGGGACCAGCGTCTCCTTGATGGCGCGGGTCAGCGTCCAGCGCATCAGGTTCTGCGGGGCGCCGGCCTTGTCGTTGGTGCCGGAGGCACGGCCGCCACCGAAGGGCTGCTGGCCGACGACGGCACCGGTCGACTTGTCGTTGATGTAGAAGTTGCCGGCCGCGTAGCGCAGCTTCTCCATCGTGTACGCCGCCGCCGCGCGGTCGCCCGAGATGACCGAGCCGGTCAGCGCGTAGGCGGACACCGACTCCATCTGCTCCAGCATCTCGTCGTACTTGTCGTCCTCGTAGACGTGCACGGCGAGGAACGGGCCGAAGTACTCGGTCGTGAAGACCTCGTTCTCCGGGTCGTTGCACTCGACGACGGTCGGGCGGACGAAGTAGCCGACCGAGTCGTCGTAGGAGCCGCCCGCGACGATGGTGCAGGTCGGGTCGGACTTCGCGCGGTCGATGGCGGCCTTGGTCTTGGCGAAGGCACGCTCGTCGATCACGGCGCCGATGAAGTTGGACAGGTCGGTGACGTCACCCATGGTGAGGTAGTCGACCTCGGCCGCGAACTCCTCCTTGAAGCCGGAGTTCCAGATCGACGCCGGGATGTACGCCCGGGAGGTCGCCGAGCACTTCTGGCCCTGGTACTCGAAGGCACCGCGGGTCAGCGCCGTCTTCAGCACCGCCTTGTCGGCGCTCGGGTGGGCGACGACGAAGTCCTTGCCGCCGGTCTCGCCGACGATGCGCGGGTAGGAGCGGTACTTCTCGATGTTGCTGCCGACCGTCTTCCACAGGTACTGGAAGGTCTTGGTCGAGCCGGTGAAGTGGATGCCGGCGAGGTCGCGGTGCTCGAGCGCCACCTTGGAGACCTCGATGCCGTCGCCCGTGACGAGGTTGATGACGCCCTTGGGCAGACCGGCCTCCTCGAGGAGCTGCATGAGCAGCACGGCGGCGTGGGTCTGGGTCGGGGACGGCTTCCAGACGACGACGTTGCCCATCAGCGCGGGGGCGGTGGGCAGGTTGCCCGCGATCGCCGTGAAGTTGAACGGCGTGATCGCGTAGACGAAGCCCTCCAGCGGGCGGTGGTCGAGGCGGTTCCAGACGCCCGGGGAGTTCGCCGGGGGCTGCTCGGCGAGCAGGTCACGGGCGTACTTGACGTTGAAGCGCCAGAAGTCGACCAGCTCGCAGGGGGTGTCGATCTCGGCCTGCTGGGCGGTCTTGGACTGGCCGAGCATGGTGGAGGCGGCGAGGGTCTCCCGCCACGGACCCGCCAGCAGCTCGGCGGCACGCAGGATGATCGCGGCACGGTCGTCGAACGACATCGCACGCCAGGCCGGCGCGGCTGCGAGGGCCGCGTCGATGGCGTCCTGGGCGTCCTGCTGGGTGGCGTTGCCGTAGGTGCCGAGGCGGGCCTTGTGGTTGTGCGGCTGCACGACGTCGAACCGCTCACCGCCGCCCATCCGCTTCTCGCCGCCGATGGTGCAGGGCAGGTCGATCGGGTTCTCGGCCAGCTCCTTGAGCTTGACCTCCAGCCGGGCGCGTTCGGGCGAGCCGGGGGCGTAGCCGTGCACCGGCTCGTTGACGGGGGTGGGGACCTGGGTCACAGCGTCCATGGGTTCCGTAACTCCTTACTGAGCGGGTGAGTTGGGCTCAGCCCTTGCTGATCATCGAGCGGACGAAGAAACGCAGGTTGGCGGGCTTCTCCGCGAGCCGCCTCATGAAATAGCCGTACCAGTCGGTGCCGTAGGCGGTGTAGACGCGCATGCGGTGGCCCTCGGCGGCGAGGCGCAGGTGTTCGTCGCTGCGGATGCCGTACAGCATCTGGAACTCGTACTCGTCGAGCTTTCGCCCGGCGCGCCGCGCGAGTTCCTGGGCGATGGAGATCAGACGCGGGTCGTGGGAGCCGATCATCGGGTACCCGGCGCCCTCCATCAGAACCTTCAGGATCCTGACGTACGCCTTGTCGATCTCGTGTTTCTGCTGGTAGGCGACCTCGGCGGGCTCCTTGTAGGCGCCCTTGACGAGGCGCACCCGGCTGCCGCTCGCCGCGAGGCGGCGGGCGTCGGCCTCGGTGCGGAAGAGGTAGGCCTGGATGACGCAGCCGGTCTGCGGGAAGTCCCTGCGCAGTTCCTCGTGGATGGCGAACATCGAGTCGAGGGTGGTGTGGTCCTCGGCGTCGAGGGTGACGGTCGTACCGATCGCGGCGGCGGCCTCCACGACGGGCCGGACGTTGGCGAGGGCCAGCTCGTGGCCGCCCTCCAGCGCCTGTCCGAACATCGACAGCTTCACGGACATCTCGGCCCTGGCACCCAGCTCCAGCTCCTTGAGCCGGTCGATGAGCTCCAGATAGGCGTCCCGGGCGGCCGCGGCCTGCTCCGGGCGGGTGATGTCCTCGCCGACGACGTCCATCGTCAGCTCCAGGCCCCGGTCGCTGAGCTCCCTGATGATCGGCACGATCTCGTCGACGGTCTCGCCCGGGATGAAGCGGTCGACGACCTGCTTGGTCACCGGGGCCGCCGAGATCAGGCGTCGCATCCGGTCGCTGCGCGACGCGGCAAGAATCACGGGACCCAGCACGGGGCACCTCCACAGACAGCAGAAACGCAGCCGAATCCCAACCATTCGGAGACGGCGCGGAGAACCACCGTGAAACCTAAGGATCCCTCCGATCGTCGGCCATCGACAGCTGTCACGCATCCGTGCCGCAGATCTCAGACAGATGTATGAAGACCCTGCGGTCGTGCGGGAGAATGCCCCAGTGACAGCCGACTACAAAGGCGACTACCAGGAGCTGGTCGACGAGATCTCGGAGCTGCTGGGCGTGCCCGCGACCCTGGAGAACCGGGACTTCGAGCTGATCGCCTTCGGTGCGTACGACAGTGAGGGCGAGCTCGACGCGTCGGCCCTGGACCCCGTGCGCACCCGCTCGATCCTGACCCGCCGCTCCACGGCGGCCGTCCGCACCTGGTTCGAGGGATTCGGCATCACGCGCGCCACCGGCCCGGTGCGGATCCCGCCGACCCCGGAGGCGGGGGTGTATCGCGGACGGATCTGTCTCCCCGTACGCCACAGAAGTGTCGTCCTCGGCTACGTCTGGCTCCTGGACGACGACCCGGGCCCGACGGACGCGCAGCTGACGGCCGCCATGGAGGTGACCGCCCGCATCGGCGCCCTGCTCGCGGACGAGGCGCAGCACGGGGCGGACCTCAGCCGGGAGCTGCGGGCCGCGCTGACCGCCGAGCGCGGCTGGCAGGAGGAGATGGCCGTCGCCGAGCTGCGCACGGCCCTGGGCTCACGCGCGGACGGTGTCCATACGGTGGTCTGCGTGACCCCCTGGCCGTCGGCCGACCCGGACGACGCACCGTCCGTGCGGACGGTGCCGCATGCCACCGCGCTGTGCACGGTGCCGTGGGGGTCCGCCGGACAGAGCCTGGCGGTGCTCGTACGGCTGCGCTCGTCGGAGGTGCGGACGGCGGCGCTGGCGGCGGCGTCCCGGCTGCTGCGGGAAGCCCCGGCCCAGCCGCTCGCACGGGGCCCGGCCCGGGTGGCGGCGGGCCTCGGCGAACCGCGCACCGGTCTCGCCGAGCTGGGCACCGTCTGGCAGGAGGCGTCGGCCGCGGCCCGCGCGGCACTGGCGGAACCGCGGCTCGGCCCGGTCGCCGAGTGGTCGCGCATCGGCCCGTACCGCCTGCTGACCTCCCTGTCCCCGCAGGCGCTCCCCGACCCCGCGGTGGCCCCGCTCCTCTCCCCCGCCCACCAGGAGCTCGCCCGCACCGCCGAGGTCTACCTCGACTGCGCGGGCCAGGCCGGCCGCACGGCCGCCGAACTGGGCATCCACCGCCAGACCCTGTACTACCGCCTCTCCCGCGTCGAACAGCTCACGGGCCTGGACCTGGACGACGGCGAGGACCGGCTGCTGCTGCACATGGCGTTGAAGGGGGCGCGGCTGCGAGGCAGTTGAGGACGGCACACGGAGCCGCGGACCGCACGGATCCGCGCTTATGAAAACGATTGTCATCATGCTACGGTTCGTATCGCGTTCAACCTTTGACCACGCCTTTACCGGAGTGTCCCGTGCGCCTCCCCGTTCGTCCCCTGTCCCTCACCGCGGCCGTCGCGGCCTCCGCCCTGCTCACCGGCTGCTTCACGTCGGCGGGGTCCGAGGAGGCGACCGCCGAGGGCAAACGCATCCGTGTCGCGCACATGCTGCCGCCCCGCTCGGCCCTGTCCCCCCTGAGCGACGACGCCTTCAAGCTCTCGCGCTGGTCGACCGCCGAGACCCTGGTGAAGCTCGACAAGGAAGGCGACGCCCTGCCCGCGCTCGCCACCGAGTGGCAGCAGTCGGGCCGTACCTGGACCTTCGACATACGCGAGGGCGTCACCTTCCACGACGGCACGAAGCTCGACGCGAAGGCCGTCGTGCGGTCGCTCACCCAGGCCGCCGGCGCCTCCCCCAAGCCCCGCATCCTCGACGGTGTGGAGCTGACCGCGAAGGCCGAGGACGCCGACACGGTCACGGTCACCACCGGCACCGAGGACCCCCTCGTCCCGCAGCGGCTGAGCTCGCCCCAGTTGTCGATCCTGGCCGCCAAGGCCTACCGGGGGAAGACGGTGAACCCCGTCGGCGCCGGCACCGGCCCCTTCGAACTCGTCAAGGTCAACGGCACCTCCTCCGCCACGCTCGACCGCTACGACCAGTACTGGGGCGGCAAGGCCAAGGCCCCGGGAATCGACGTCACGTTCGTACCGGACGGGACGGCCCGCGCCGCCGCCCTGCGCACCGGCGAGGCCGACATCGTCGAGGCGATTCCCGTCTCGCAGGCCGCAGTGCTCGACCAGGACCTGATCACCGAGGTCCCCATGCCGCGCACCAACACCCTCTACCTGAACACCGAGAAGGGCGCCTTCAAGGACGCCTCGCTGCGCGCCGCCGCCCGGGAGGCGATCGACGCCAAGACGATCGTGGAGGGCGTGTACGAGGGGCGGGCGGATGTCGCCAAGGGGCTGCTCGGTCCCGCGCTGCCATGGGCGGCCGACCTGCGCACGCCCGTCAAGCACACGAAGGCCGGCAAGCCGAACGGCACGACGATCACCATCGGCACCTTCACCGACCGGGCCGAACTGCCCGAGGTCGCCGCCACGCTGCAGCAGCAGCTGCAGAAGGCCGGGTTCAAGGTGAAGCTCGACGTCCGCGAGTACGCCAACATCGAATCCGACGCCCTCGCGGGCAAGTTCGACGCGTTCATCCTCTCCCGCGCCACCGTCCTGGACTCCGGAGACCCGGCCGCCTACCTGTACAGCGACTTCGCCTCCGACGGCTCCTTCAACCTCTCCCAGCTCGCCGACTCCTCCGTGGACGCCGAGCTGAAGAAGGCCGGCGAGACCAAGACCGGCGACGCCCGCCGCAGGGCAATCATCGCGGCCGAGGCCGCCGTACTCGCCGCCGACGCCGCCGTGCCGATGCTCCACGAGCGGGTGATCCAGGGCGACGCCGCCGGTGTCGTGGACGCCGCCCACGACCCGCGTGAGCGTGAGCTCGTCACCGTGGACACCTACGTCAAGTGAAGCCCGCCATAAGGAAGTCGGTCGGTGCGGCCGGGCTGACCCGCTTCGTCTGTCTCGTCGCCGTCGTGGCCACCGTCGGGCTGCTGCCCTGGCTCTCGCAGAAAGACCCGGCGCTCACCGTGCTGCGCGCCCGGTCGGCCGAGCAGGAGGCGACCGAGGAGGCCCTGTCCGCGATCCGCGAGGACCTCGGACTGGACGCCGGTCCCCTCTCCCTGCTGGGGAGTTGGGCCTCGGACCTGCTGCGCGGCGACTTCGGCACCTCCTGGGTGTCGGGCACCGAGGTCCTGCCGTCGGTCGTGGCCGGCCTCCAGGTGTCGCTGGCCCTGATGGGCGCGGCGCTCGGCGTGGCGGTCGTACTGGCCGCGCTGCTGGTGGCGCCGGTGCTGGTGCGGGGGCGCGGGTCGGCCGGGGCGTTCGCCGCGATGCTGGCCGCCGTACCGGAGTTCCTGCTGGCCACGGTCGCGCTGCTGGTGTGCGGGGTGTGGCTGGGATGGCTGCCTACGGCCGGCTGGGCGGGCCCCGAGTACCTGGTGCTGCCCGCGATCGCCCTCGGCGTCCCGGCGGGCGGTCTGCTCGGGCGGCTGGTCGCGGACGCGCTGCCCGCCGTGCTCGACGAGCGGTGGGTGGAGCTGTGGCGGGGTGCGGGAGTGAGCCGTAGGAGGATCTCGGCGGCCGCCCTCAAGCGCGTACTGCCGCCCCTGGTACCGCAGTTCGGGATGGTCGCCGTCGGCCTGACCGGAGGCGCGGTCGCGGTGGAGATGGTGTTCGCGGTGCCCGGCATCGGCCGTACGGCGCTCGGCGCGGCCAAGTCGCAGGATCTGCCGCTGCTCCAGGGCTCGGTGCTGGCCCTGCTGCTGCTCGGCCTGCTCGCCGGCGCGGCGGCGGCGCTCACCCGGCGACGGCTGCTGGGCCCCGCCCTGCGTGACGCCGGCCTGACGCTGCCCCCGGCGCGCCCGGTCCGTACCCACCCGGCGATCCCGTTGACGCTGTTCACCGTCCTCGCCGTGACCATCGGCTGGGGCCTGCTGCGCGACCCGTACACGGTGAACACGACCGCCCGCCTCACGGCCCCCTCCTGGGCGCACCCGCTCGGCACCGACGCCCTCGGCCGCGATGTGCTCGCCCGGCTCGGCCACGGCGCCGCCTCGACGGTCGGCACGGCCGCCGCCATCTGTGTGCTGAGCCTGCTGGTCGCGCTCGCGCTGGGCTTCCTGCCCGGCGTCGCGGCGGGAGCCGCGGACATCGCCAACGCCCTTCCCCCGGTGATCGTCGGCATCCTGGTCGCGGCGGCGGCCGGTCCCGGCACCGGTGGCGCGGCCCTCGCCGTCGCCCTGATCTCGTGGCCCGCGCTGTCCGCGCACGCGGCGGCGCTGGTGCAGGAGGTACGGGCGTCGGCGTTCCTGACCGCCCAACGGGCCATGGGGGCAACCCCGTTGTGGATCCTCACCCGGCACGTCCTGCCGTCCGTCGCCGCCCCCGTCGCCCGCCACGCCCTGCTCCGCCTGCCCGGCATCGCCCTCGCCCTGGCCTCCCTCGGCTTCCTGGGGCTGGGCGCGCAACCGCCCGCCCCCGAGTGGGGCCTGCTCCTCGACGAGTCCCGCGCCTACGTCGAACGCGCTCCCTGGGCAGCCCTCGCCCCGGCCGTCGCGTTGGCCCTGCTGGCGGGTCTTGCGGTGTCGGGCGCGGCGGCCGTGCAGGGTCGCAGGGTGCGGCGAGTCGCACCGGGAGTGAAGAAGCCGACGGCGAAGTCGCCTGCGACAACGAAGAAGGAGGCCTCCGTTGCCGTCTGATGTGCCTCTCTCGCCCGACGCACCGTTCCCACCCGATGCGCTCCTCTCCGTGCGCGACCTGCGGATCGCCTTCGACGGCGTCGAGGTCGTGCGGGGCCTGTCCTTCGACGTCCGCCCGCGCGAAGCGCTCGCGATCGTCGGCGAGTCCGGCGCGGGCAAGTCCCTCACGGCCCGTGCCCTGCTGGGCATGCTGCCCCGGGGCGCGACACGGAACGGGACGATCGAGCCCGACCTCGCCGCGCATCGCGGCCGCCGTATCTCCTTGGTCCCGCAGGACGCCCTGTCCGCCCTCTCCCCCGTACACCCGGTCGGCGACCAACTCGCCGCCGCCGTACGGTCGGTGGCCCGCGTCTCCCGCAAGGAGGCCCGGGCGCGGGCGGTCGCCGCGCTCGACCGGGTCGGCATCCCGGACGCCGCCCGCAAGGCACGGGCGTATCCGCACGAGTACTCCGGCGGCATGCGGCAGCGTGCGGTCATCGCCATGGCGACGGTCAACGAACCGGACATCGTCGTCGCCGACGAGCCCACCACCGCCCTGGACGAGGAGCGCCGCGACCAGGTGCTACGGGTGCTCGCCGAGCAGCGGGAGGCCGTGGGCGCCGCGCTCGTCCTGGTCACCCACGACATGGACGTCGTACGGGACCACGCGGACCGGGTGCTGGTGATGTACGCCGGCCGCCTCACCGAACTCGGCCCGGCGGAGGAGGTGCTGGCCCGCCCCCGGGCCCCGTACACGGCAGGCCTGCTGGCCTCCCTCCCCCAGCACGCACCCCCGGGCCGGCGCCTGCCCGCCCTGCGCGGCACCCCACCCGCCCCGGGCTCCCTCCCACCGGGCTGCGCCTTCACGCCCCGCTGCCCCCTCGCGGCGGACGCCTGCCACACGGTGGAACCAGAACCGCAGGAGGTGGAGAAACGCCTGGTGGCCTGTCACCGCTGGCCTGAACTCCCGCACCCGGCAACGGAGTTGTTCCATGAGTGACGCCCTGCTCGACGTCCGCGACCTCGTGGTCCGCTACGGCGACACGACCGCCGTCGACCACGTCTCCTTCACCCTGGCCCCCGGCGAGACCCTCGCCCTCAACGGCCCCTCCGGCTGCGGCAAGTCCTCCACGGCCCAGGCCGTCCTCCAGCTGCGCCGCCCGGACGCCGGTGAAGTCGTCTTCGAGGGCCGGGAGTTGACGACCCTCACCGAACGCGAGCTGCGCCCGGTCCGCCCGCGCATGCAGCCCGTCTTCCAGGACCCGTACGGCTCACTGAGCCCCCGCCACCGCATCGGCGACGCGGTGGCGGAACCGCTGCGGATACAGGGTCGCCGGCCCACCCCTGATCAGGTGGCCGAACTCCTCGACCGGGTCGGCCTGGACCCGTCGTACGGCGACCGCCGCCCGCACGAACTCTCCGGCGGCCAGTGCCAACGCGCCGGAATCGCCCGCGCACTCGCCTCCGAGCCGCGCCTGCTGGTCCTCGACGAACCGGTCTCGTCCCTCGACCCCTCCGTCCGGGCCGGCGTACTGAACCTGCTCGCCGACCTCCAGGACGACCTCGGGCTCGGCTACCTGTTCATCTGCCACGACCGGGCTGTCGTACGGCATTTCGCGGACCGGGTGGTGGAGATGCGCGAGGGGCGGGTCATTTCCGGGTAGCGGCCTCGATCACCTGGCGGAGGCCTTCGGTGAGTTCGTCGGCGCTGGGTGCGGTCTTCGGGTCGAAGGTCCACTGCGCGATGAGGCCCGTCATCAGGGTCAGATAGAACTTGCCGAGCGTGTCCACGGCCTCGTCCCGGACATCCTCCTCCCGCCCGCCCATGAGCAGCGGGATGATGCCGCGCCCGGCCTCCAGCTGGGCATGCGCCAGATAGTCGCGCACCTCGGGCAGCTGGTCGCCCATGGCGATGATCTCCACACTGAGGCGCCACACCGAGCCGGGCTCCCGCATGGTGCCGATGATGTTCGACCACACCTGCCGGAAGCGCTCGAGCGAGCCCGGCTCGGCGCTGACCCCTGCGGTCCCTTCCCCCTCGAAGGCATCGCCCAGCCCCTCGACCAGCGACACGTACGCCTGCGCCAGCAACGCGTCCTTCGAGCCGTAGTGGTAGCCGATCGACGCCAGGTTGGTCCCCGACTCCTTGACGATGTCGCGCGCCGTCGTGCGCACGAACCCCTTCGCCAGCAGGCAGCGCTTGGCGCCCTCGAGCAGATCCTCACGGTGTCCCATGACACCCCACCCTACCCCGGATCCATACGCTCGTCCTATACAAGCGTTCTAGACAAGCGTTTAAGACGCGTGTACGTTCACCGCCATGACAACAAACGCGACGAGCACCGCCACGCCCACGCCCCCACCCGCCCGCGCCGGCCGCCGTGAATGGACTGCCTTCGGCGTGCTGATGCTGCCGCTGCTGCTGGTCTCGATGGACGTCTCGGTGCTCTACTTCGCGATCCCGGCGATCAGCGCCGATCTGGAACCGAGCGGCACGCAGCAGCTGTGGATCTTCGACATCTACGGCTTCGTCCTGGCGGGCCTGCTGATGACGATGGGCTCGCTCGGCGACCGCATCGGCCACCGCCGCCTGCTGCTGATCGGCGCCGCCGCCTTCGGTACGGCCTCCCTGGTGGCGGCCTACGCCAACAGCGCCGAGACGCTGATCGCGGCCCGCGCGGTCCTCGGCATCGGCGGCGCGACCCTGATGCCGTCGACGATGGCGCTGCTCCGCACGATGTTCACCGACCCCACCCAGCGCGCGAAGGCCATCGGCATGTGGTCCGGCGTGATGACGGCCGGGATCGCGCTCGGCTCGGTGATGAGCGGGTTGCTCGTCGAGCACTTCTGGTGGGGCTCGGTCTTCCTGGTCAACCTGCCCGCGATGGCCCTGCTGTTGATCCTCGGCCGGATGCTGCTGCCCGAGTCGAGGAACCCCGCGCCCGGCCGCTTCGACTGGCTGAGCGTGCCGCTGTCGATGGCGGCGGTGCTCCCGGTGATCTACGGCCTGAAGGAGATCGCGGCGGAGGGCTGGAACGTGCGGTACGTGATGTCGGTGACGGTCGGCCTGCTCTTCGCCGCGCTGTTCGTCCACCGCCAGCGCACGGCGGCGTCACCGCTGATCTCACCGGAGCTGTTCCGGGGCCGCGGTTTCAGCCCTGCCGTCGCCCTCAACCTCGTCGCCGCCTTCGGCATGATGGGCTCGGCGTACTTCACCACGCAGTACATCCAGTCCGTCCTGGGCAAGAGCCCCTTGGAGGCCGCGCTGTGGAGCCTGCTGCCGTCGGTGCCCATCGGGCTCGCGGCCCCGGTCACCGCTCAGCTCGTACAGCGGGGCGTCCCCCGGGCATACGTCGTCGCCGGGGGCTTCGTGGTCACCGCGTGCGGCTATGTGATGCTGACCCTGGCCGGCACGGACTCCCTCTGGCTGCTGCTGGCCGCATGCGCCGTCCTGGCCTGCGGGGTCGTCGCCGCCATGTCCCAGCTGGCCGATCTGGCCCTGAGCACCGCCCCGGTGGAGAAGGCGGGCGCTGCTTCCTCCCTGCTGGAGACCGGCACGGAGTTCGGCGGCGCGCTGAGCATGGCCTTCCTCGGTTCCATCGGCGCGGCGATCTACCGCCAGGAGATGCCGGCATCGGCACCGGACGCAGCCCGCGAGACGCTGGGGGGCGCCCTGGCGGTCGCGGACCAGGTCCCGGGACTCGCCGCGGCCGCCCGCGAGGCGTTCACCAGCGGGATGCAGGGGGCGGCGATCGCGGGGGCGGTGCTGTTGGTGGGGGCGGCGGTGCTGGCGGCGGTGACCCTGCGGCGGGTGCAGGTGGGGGAGCCCACATGCGAAACGCCGGACGGACAACTCAGCCCGTCCGGCGTTTGAGGACGAGGCCCCTTTCGGGGCCGAAGCGGGGGATCCGGGGGCGGCAGCCCCCGGATACGGCAACCTCAGGCCAGGTTCACCGCACGAGCGGACGTCGCCCCGATCTCCGCGGCGACCTCGGTCAGCACTCCGGCGGGCACCGTGTCGTCCACCGTCAGCACGGCCAGCGCCTCACCGCCGGCGACGGCACGCGAGACCTGCATACCGGCGATGTTGATGCCCGCCTCGCCGAAGATACGACCCACCGTGCCGACGACACCCGGACGGTCCTCGTACTTCAGGACGACCATGTGGTCGGCCAGCGCGAGGTCCACGTCGTAGTCGCCGACCGCGACGATCTTCTGCAGGTGCTTGGGGCCGGCCAGCGTGCCGGAGACCGACACCTCCTCGCCGTTGCCGAGCGTGCCGCGAACGGTGACGACGTTGCGGTGGTCGGTGGCCTCCGAGCTGGTGGTCAGCCGCACCTCCACGCCGCGCTCCTGGGCGAACAGCGGGGCGTTGACGTACGACACCGTCTCGTCGACGACGTCCTCGAAGACACCCTTGAGGGCGCTGAGCTCCAGCACCTTCACATCGTGCTGGGTGATCTCGCCGTACACCTCGACGTCGAGGCGGACCGCGACCTCGCCGGCGAGCGCCGTGAAGATACGGCCCAGGCGCTCGGCGAGCGGCAGACCCGGCTTGACGTCCTCGGCGATGACACCGCCCTGGACGTTCACCGCGTCGGGCACGAGCTCACCGGCGAGGGCGAGACGCACCGAACGGGCGACGGCGATACCGGCCTTCTCCTGGGCCTCGTCCGTCGAGGCACCGAGGTGCGGGGTGGCGACGACCTGGTCGAACTCGAAAAGCGGGGAGTCCGTGCAGGGCTCCTTCGCGTACACGTCGAGACCGGCACCGGCGACCCGGCCCTCCTTGAGGGCGGAGTACAGAGCCTCCTCGTCGACGATCCCGCCGCGCGCGGCGTTGACGATGCGCACGCTCGGCTTGACCTTGCGCAGCGCCTCGTCGCCGATGAGGCCGACGGTCTCGGGGGTCTTGGGCAGGTGGACGGTGATGAAGTCGGAGACCTCGAGCAGCTCGTCCAGCGACAGCACTTTGACACCCATCTGCGCGGCGCGCGCGGGCTGGATGTAGGGGTCGTAGGCGACGACCTTCATCCCGAACCCGGACATGCGCTGAGCGACCAGCGCACCGATCCGTCCGAGACCCACGACACCCAGGGTCTTCTCGGCGAGCTCCACACCCGTGTACTTGCTGCGCTTCCACTCGCCGTTCTTCAGCGCGGCGTTGGCCTGCGGGATGTGGCGGGCGGTGGCGACGAGGAGACCGCAGGCCAGTTCGGCGGCGGTCACGATGTTCGAGGTGGGGGCGTTGACGACCATCACGCCGGCCTTGGTGGCGGCGGAGACGTCGACGTTGTCCAGGCCGACGCCGGCTCGCGCGACGACCTTGAGCTTGTTCGCGGCGGCGATGGCCTCGGCGTCGACCTTGGTGGCGGAGCGGATCAGGATCGCGTCCACGTCGGCGATGGCCGGGAGCAGCTCGGCTCGGTCCGCTCCGTTGCAGTGCCGGATCTCGAAGTCGGGGCCGAGCGCGTCCACGGTCGCGGGCGACAGCTCTTCGGCGATGAGTACGACGGGTTTCGAGCTCACGTGAGTCCTCACAAGTCCAATGCGGACGGCCGTCCCGACGGCCGCAAGCGAGGGAGGGTGGTGGCCGCGTGGAAGACGCACGACGCTGTGGGCCTGACGCGTATGTTGTGCGCCAGTGTAGTGGCGCGGCAGAGGCCGTCCTGCGCCTCCGCGGAAGGATCACCCGTCCGTGATGCGACGGGTTGGACAAAGGGGCCGGAGCGGCATGCTCCGGCCCCGTCCGCTGAGGCTTACGCCTCCTCGTTCACCCAGCTCATGAGCTTGCGCAGCTCCTTGCCGGTGGTCTCCAGCAGGTGCTCGGAGTCCGCGGTCTTGTACTCGTTGTACTTCTTCAGACCGCCGTGGTACTCGTCCATCCAGGCCTGGGCGAAGGTGCCGTCCTGGATCTCGGCGAGGACCTTCTTCATCTCGGCCTTGGTGGCGTCGGTGATGATCCGCGGACCGGTGACGTAGTCGCCCCACTCGGCGGTCTCCGAGATCGACCAGCGCATCTTCTCCAGGCCGCCCTCGTACATGAGGTCCACGATCAGCTTCAGCTCGTGCAGGCACTCGAAGTACGCGATCTCCGGCTGGTAGCCGGCCTCGGTCAGCGTCTCGAAACCGGCCTTGACCAGGGCGGCCGTACCACCGCAGAGGACGGCCTGCTCACCGAACAGGTCGGTCTCGGTCTCCTCGGTGAAGGTCGTCTTGATGACGCCGGCGCGGGTGCCGCCGATGCCCTTGGCGTACGACAGGGCGAGCGCGAAGGCGTTGCCGGAGGCGTCCTGCTCGACGGCCGCGATGCACGGAACGCCGCGGCCCTCCTCGTACTGACGGCGCACCAGGTGGCCCGGGCCCTTCGGGGCGACCATGCAGACGTCCACGCCGGCCGGGGGCTTGATGAAGCCGAAGCGGATGTTGAAGCCGTGGCCGAAGAACAGGGCGTCGCCGTCGTTCAGGTTCGGGGCGATGTGCTCCTCGTAGACCTGGGCCTGGATCGGGTCCGGCACCAGGATCATGATGACGTCGGCCTCGGCGGCGGCCTCCGACGGCGTCACCACGCGCAGGCCCTGCTCCTCGGCCTTCGCCTTGGACTTGGAGCCCTCGTGCAGACCGACGCGGACGTCGACACCCGAGTCACGGAGCGACAGCGCGTGGGCGTGGCCCTGGCTGCCGTAACCGATGACCGCGACCTTGCGGCCCTGGATGATGGACAGGTCGGCGTCGGCGTCGTAGAACAGCTCGGCCACTTTGGGTTCTCTCCTTGTGTGCAGGTGTTGCGTCCCACCGTATGACGGCGGGGGGAAGGGAAGTTTCGGGGTCTCGCTATACGGGCGGAATCCGGACGGCCGGTGTCACCCGACCGTCCGAACGCGTCCCTATGCCGAGCGGTCGAGCGCCCGCAGCGACCGGTCCGTGATCGAACGCGCGCCGCGTCCGATCGCGATCGTGCCGGACTGGACGAGCTCCTTGATGCCGAACGGCTCCAGCATCTTCAGCATGGCCTCCAGCTTGTCGCTGGAGCCGGTGGCCTCGATGGTGACGGCCTCCGGCGAGACGTCGACCGTCTTGGCGCGGAACAGCTGGACGATCTCGATGATCTGGGAGCGGGTCTCGTTGTCGGCGCGCACCTTCACCAGAACGAGTTCGCGCTGAACGGCCGAACCGGGCTCCAGCTCGACGATCTTCAGCACGTTGACCAGCTTGTTGAGCTGCTTGGTCACCTGCTCCAGCGGCAGGTCCTCGACGTTCACCACGATGGTGATGCGGGAGATGTCGGGGTGCTCGGTGACACCGACCGCGAGCGAGTCGATGTTGAAGCCGCGGCGGGAGAAGAGGGCGGCGATCCGGGCGAGGATGCCCGGCGTGTTCTCCACCAGGACGGAGAGCGTGTGCTTGGACATGGTCTTTTTACGTCTCTCTCGCTCAGTCGTCTTCGTTGTCGCCGAAGTCGGGGCGGACGTCCCGGGCGGCCATGATCTCGTCGTTGGAGGTGCCGGCGGCGACCATCGGCCACACCATCGCGTCCTCGTGGACGATGAAGTCGACGACGACGGGGCGGTCGTTGATGGAGTTCGCCTCTTCGATGACCTTGTCGAGGTCGGCCGGGTTCTCACAGCGGATCGCGTAGCAGCCCATGGCCTCCGACAGCTTCACGAAGTCGGGGACGCGGGTGCCGGCGCTCGGCTGCTTGCCGTCCGCCTCCGGGCCGGAGTGCAGCACGGTGTTGGAGTAGCGCTGGTTGTAGAACAGGGTCTGCCACTGGCGGACCATCCCGAGGGCGCCGTTGTTGATGATGGCGACCTTGATCGGGATGTTGTTCAGGGCGCAGGTGGTGAGTTCCTGGTTGGTCATCTGGAAGCAGCCGTCGCCGTCGATCGCCCAGACGGTCTGGGCGGGGGCTCCGGCCTTGGCGCCCATCGCGGCCGGCACCGCGTAGCCCATCGTCCCGGCGCCGCCGGAGTTCAGCCAGGTGGCGGGCTTGTCGTACTGGATGAAGTGCGCGGCCCACATCTGGTGCTGGCCGACGCCCGCCGCGAAGATCGTGCCCTCGGGGGCGAGTTGGCCGATGCGCTCGATGACCTGCTGCGGGGACAGCGAGCCGTCCTCGGGCTGGTCGTAGCCGAGCGGGTAGGTCTCACGCCAGCGGGAGAGGTCCTTCCACCAGGCGCTGTAGTCGCCCTGGTGGCCCTCGGCGTGCTCCTTCTGGACGGCCTGGACCAGGTCGGCGATGACCTCCCGGGCGTCCCCGACGATCGGCACGTCGGCGGCCCGGTTCTTGCCGATCTCGGCCGGGTCGATGTCGGCGTGGACGATCTTGGCGTACGGCGCGAAGCTGTCCAGCTTGCCGGTGACGCGGTCGTCGAAGCGGGCGCCGAGGGCGACGATCAGGTCGGCCTTCTGCAGCGCGGTGACGGCGGTGACCGCACCGTGCATGCCCGGCATCCCCACGTGCAGCGGGTGGCTGTCGGGGAATGCGCCGAGCGCCATCAGGGTGGTGGTGACGGGCGCTCCGGTCAGTTCCGCGAGGACCTTCAGCTCGGCGGTGGCGCCGGCCTTGATGACACCGCCGCCGACGTAGAGGACGGGCCGCTTGGCGTTGGTGATCAGCTTGGCGGCCTCGCGGATCTGCTTGGCGTGCGGCTTGGTGACGGGCCGGTAGCCGGGCAGGTCCATGGTGGGCGGCCAGGAGAAGGTGGTCTTCGCCTGGAGGGCGTCCTTGGCGATGTCGACCAGGACCGGGCCGGGGCGGCCGGTGGAGGCGATGTGGAACGCCTGCGCGATGATCCGCGGGATGTCCTCGGCCTTGGTGACGAGGAAGTTGTGCTTGGTGATCGGCATGGTGATGCCGACGATGTCCGCCTCCTGGAAGGCGTCCGTACCGATCGCCTTCGAGGCCACCTGCCCGGTGATCGCCACGAGCGGCACCGAGTCCATGTGGGCGTCGGCGATCGGCGTGACCAGGTTGGTGGCGCCGGGGCCGGAGGTCGCCATGCAGACGCCGACCCGGCCGGTGGCCTGCGCGTAGCCGGTGGCGGCGTGGCCGGCGCCCTGCTCGTGGCGGACCAGGACGTGGCGGACCTTGGTGGAGTCCATCAGCGGGTCGTACGCCGGCAGGATCGCACCACCCGGAATGCCGAATACCGTGTCGGCGCCGACCTCCTCGAGCGAACGGATGAGGGACTGCGCACCCGTGACGTGCTCGGGGGCGGACTGCTGTCCTCCGGATCGGGGCCGCGGCTGCGGATTATGGGCCCCGGTGGCCTGCTCGGTCATCGGCATTCTCTTCTCGATGCTGAGGGTTTTTGCGAGGTTTGAGCGGAGTTTCGATGCTGCACGACTGGTGCCTGTGCAACAAAAAACCCCTCGTGCCGTAAGGCAAGCGAGGGGAGCGCGTCGGGTGTGGAGGCTGGGAGTTCCGGGTCTGTCCGGACGTCACCAGCTTCAGCCGACGCGCTTTCCAAGTACGAGGATTCGGGTGCGCATGGCACTGACCCTCCCCCCGCCGCCCACTCACTGTCAAGTGGGTGGGACGGGAGTCTCATTATGTGAGCGAAGGGCACTTCCGCCTCCGAGAACAGCGGCCACCCCACTGGTGTACACCCCCGAACCCCCTTCCATGGCTCGTTCACCTCCGGGGCGCCACAGCCCCTGCGGCTCTCTCGCGCCTCCCGCGAACGCGGGCTCCACCGGTCCGTGCGGGACCGGATAGTGGCCGGAACTGAGCGCCCGGCGCAGCCGGTACTCGTCCAGCGGCCCGGAGAACGCCATGCCCTGCCCGTGCGTGCATCCCATCGCGCGCAACGCGACCACCTGCTCCGGCAGATCCACGCCGTCGGCCACGGACTGCAGGCCGAGGTCGCCGGCGATCCGCAGCAGCCCACTGGTGATCTTGTGCAGCCGCGCGGACTCGACGACCCCCTCGACCAGACCGCGGTCGAGCTTGAGGATGTCGACGGGGAGCCGGCGCAGGGCCGTGATCGCGCCGTATCCGCTGCCGAAGCCGTCCAGGGCGACCCGGACGCCGAGTCTGCGCAGGCCGCTCAGGCGGCGTTCCAGTTCGTCCAGCGGGATACGGGGATCGAGGTCGGACATCTCGATGATCAGCGACCCGGACGGCAGCCCGTGCCGGGTCAGCAGCGCCTCGATCGAGCCGAGCGGCATCGACCGGTCCAGCAGCCGGCGTGCGCCCATCCGGACGGCGACGGGTACGGCGAGCCCGGTCGCGGTGCGTTCCGCGGCCTGCTCGACGGCCTCCTGAAGCATCCAGCGGCCCAGTTCGGCGGTCTTGTCGCTGTCCTCGGCCACCCGCAGGAACTCGGCGGGCGTGAACAGCACCCCTTGCGAGGACCGCCAGCGCGCCTGGGCGGCGACCGAGGTGATCCGGCCGTCCGCGAGGCACACCACCGGCTGGTGCAGGAGGGCGAACTCGCCGTCGTGCAGCGCGGCACGCAGGCGCGTGGCCAGTTCCGCCTTGCGTACGACGTCCTGCTGCATCTGCGGCTTGTACAGCTCGACGCGGCCCTTGCCGCCCGCCTTGGCGCGGTACATGGCCAGGTCGGCGTTGCGCAGCAGCTCGCCCGCGCCGAGGCCCGGCTCGGCGAAGGCCACGCCGATGGAGGCGTTGACCCGGACATCGTTGCCGTCGATGAGATACGGCTGCGACAGCGTCACCCTGAGGCGGTCGGCGAGCTCCAGGATGTGGCGTTCACGGGCGGCGCGGTCCCGGGTGTTGTCCCCGACGATCAGGGCCGCGAACTCGTCGCCGCCCAGCCGGGACGCGGTGTCCCCGTGCCGGACCGCCTCCTGGAGTCTGCGGGCGGCCTGGACGAGCAGTTCGTCCCCGGCCTGGTGTCCGATCGTGTCGTTGACGCCCTTGAAGCCGTCGAGGTCGATGAAGAGGACGGCCGTGTTGCGCAGGGCGAGGCCCCGGTCGGTGGCGCGGCGGCCGGACAGTGCCTGCTGGACGCGCTTGGTGAACAGCGCGCGGTTGGGCAGGTCGGTGAGCGGGTCGTGCTCGGCGTTGTGCTGGAGCTGCGCCTGCAGGCGCACTCTTTCGGTCACGTCCCGGCTGTTGAAGATGAGGCCGCCGTGGTGCCGGTTGACGGTCGACTCGACGTTGAGCCAGCCGCCCTCCCCGGACCGGAAGCGGCATTCGATGCGCGTAGTGGGTTCCTCAAGTGGGCTGGCGGCGAGGAAGCGGCGCACCTCGTGCACCACGCAGCCCAGGTCCTCCGGGTGGATGAGATTGGCCAGTTCGGTACCCACCAGCTCCTCGGCGGTACGGCCGTAGACCCCGGCGGCGGCCGGGGACACGTACCGGAGGATGCCGTTGGTCGCGGCGATCATGATGACGTCGCTGGAGCCCTGCACCAGGGAGCGGAAGTGGTTCTCCTTCTGCGCCAGTTCCTGGGTGAGGGTGATGTTGTCGAGCAGCATGATGCCCTGGCGCACCACGAGGGCGAGCACGACGGTGCCGCCGGTGATGAGCACGACGCGGTCGACGCTGCGGCCGTTGAGGACGTTGTAGAGGATCCCCAGTGTGCAGACGGCGGCGGCGAGGTACGGCGTGAGCGCGGCCAGGGAGCCGGCGATCGGCCGGGTGACCGGGTACCGGGTGTGATCACCTCCCTGTACGGGCGTGTGGTGGTGGCTCACGGTGCGCTGTCCGGGTACGTGCTCGTGCACCACGCGCGTGTGCCCCGTGTGGTGCCGGTCGGTCTCCTCGTGCCCGCGCCGGGGCGCGGCCCAGGGGGCGTACGCCAGGAGCAGCGAGCCGGCGAACCAGCCGGCGTCGAGCAGTTGGCCGGAGCGGTAGCTGTTGTGCAGCAGCGGTGAGGTGAACAGGGCGTCGCACATCACGGTCAGGGCGAGCGCGCCGATCGCCGTGTTGATTGCGGTGCGGTTCGCCGACGAGCGGCGGAAGTGCAGCGCGAGCACCATGCTGACCAGGGCGATGTCGAGCAGCGGATAGGCGAGCGAGAGCGCGGTGTGCGCCACGCTCGCGTTCGAGTCGATCTTGGCCGCCTGGGCCAGGGCGAGGCTCCATGCCAGCGTCAGCAGGGAGCCGCCGATCAGCCAGGCGTCCAGCCCGAGGCAGATCCAGCCGGCCTTGGTCACCGGTCGCTTGGCGAGCACCAGGAGCCCCACGATGGCGGGCGGCGCGAAGCACAGGAAGAACCCGTCGGCGTAGGAGGGGCTGGGCACGGGCAGTCCCAGGACGACCTCGTACCACCCCCAGACCAGGTTGCCGAGGGCAGCCATCGCCGAGGAGAGGGCGAACAGCAGCCAGGCGGGCCGAAAGCGGATACGGCTGTTACGGGCGTAGCGGAAGCAGGACACGGCGGCGGCGCCGGCCGCGGCGGCCAGCCCGAAGTCGCCCATGATCAGTGCCAGTTGGTCCGAACCCCAGCCGATCGCGGAACCGACGGCGTATCCCGCGCACACCAGGGCCAGAACGAGTTGCGGCAGCAGCCCCGAGCCGCGACCGCAGGACGACAGACGGGGCAGCATCGCGGACGGCGAGGGCCGTGCGCGCAGCGCCGAGTCGAGGGTGGTCGTGGGGGGCGGCGGGCTCACCATGCCCTCCCGGTCCGCGCCGCTCCCGGGTCCCGAGCGTCCCGGGGCGCCGGCTGCTCATGCCGCCTGCGGCCGCTGTGCCTGCGCTGGTGATGGCTGTGACGGCAGCCGTGGCTGCCGTGGTGGCCGCGTCTGCGCGCGACCGTACGCCAGGGTCGCCGCCGGCGGCCCCGCCGCGTCGGTTCGCTCGTCCATTGGCCGTGCATCGCCCGTCGCCCCCCTCACAAATCTGAAATGTCCATCCCCGGCGCCGACGGTGGCGGCGCAACCCCTGTCCGGACGATACACCAGTCTCGTCACTCAGGGACATAGTGCCTCTACGCTCCGTGACGACCTGGGCATATGCGAGTACGGACCGCTTCCACAGGGTTGCGGAGGGTACTCGAACCGGATGTAGAGGCCGTTACGCGCGGCGTGCGCGGCACCCGCGCGATGCTCGGCCCGTGAGCGTCACGCGCGCGTCGCGCCCGTCGTAAGGATCACGTTGCGCAAGGGCTCCCGGTTCACGTAACGACTCAACTGGTCCACCAGTAGCCGCTTGGCCCGCGGCAGGAACGCGGACGTCGGCCCGCCCACATGCGGGCTGATCAGCACGCCCGGCGCACGCCACAAGGGGTGTTCGCGCGGGAGCGGTTCGGGGTCGGTGACGTCCAGGGCGGCGGTGATGCGCCCGGTCTCCAGCTCGGCGAGCAGCGCCTTGGTGTCGACCACGGCTCCCCGGGCGACGTTGACCAGCAGCGCGCCGTCCTTCATCCGGGCGAGGAAGTCGGCGTTCACCAGGTGGCGGGTGGTGTCCGTCAGGGGCGTGGACAGGATGACGACGTCCGCTTGCGGGAGCAGGGCGGGCAGTTCGGTGAGCGGATGCACGGGTCCGCGCGCCGTGGTGCGCTCAGAGCGCGCGACGCGCGCCACCCGCGCCAGTTCAAAGGGCGCGAGCCGGTCCTCGATCGCGGCCCCGATCGAGCCGTATCCCACGATGAGGACGTTCTTGTCGGCCAGCGCGGGCCGGAAGCCGCCGAGCCACTCCCCCTTGTCCTGCGCCCGCACGAAGTCGGGGACACCGCGCAGTGAGGCGAGGATCAGGGTGAGGGTGAGTTCACCGGTGCTCGCCTCGTGCACCCCGCGCGCGTTGCACAGCCGCACGCCCGGCCGAAGGTGCCTGAGACCGGGCTCCACGTGGTCGGTGCCCGCGGAGAGGGTCTGGACGACCTCCACGGAGCTCATCCGCGGCAGGGGACGCTGCCCGAGCCCGGGCGGCTTCATGTAGGGGACGACGTAGAAAACGCACTCGGCGGGGTCGGCGGGAAAGTCCTCGGCGCCGTCCCAGAAGCGGTAGTTCGGCCCCTCCGGGAGGCCCTCGATCTCTTCCGGCGGGATGGGGAGCCATACGTCAGCAGTCATGGTCAGGAGGCTATGTGAGGCGAAGGGAAGTGCAGAGGTTAGGTTGGGGTGCCGGAAGAGGGAGGGTTACGGCCAGGTGGAGCGCAGGACGATCGGCGCGGCGGCACTCGCGGTGGGAGCCGTCGGGCTCGGGTGCATGCCGATGAGCTGGGCGTACAGCTCGTCGCGCCAGCGGGGCGAGGAGTCGCTCAGGGCGGTGCACCGGGCGCTCGATCTGGGCTCGACACTGCTGGACACCGCCGACATGTACGGTCCGTTCACCAACGAGCTGCTGGTGGGGCGGGTGTTGAAGGAGCGCCGCCAGGACGCGTTCGTCTCGACGAAGGTCGGCCTGCTGGTCGGCGAGCAGCACATCGTGGCCAACGGCCGCCCCGGCTATGTGAAGCGGGCCTGCGACGCCTCTCTGCGCCGCCTGCAGACGGACGTGATCGACCTCTACCAACTGCATCGCGCGGACCCCGAAGTCCCCGTCGAGGAGACGTGGGGCGCGATGGCGGAGCTCGTCCAGGCCGGAAAGGTACGGGCGTTGGGGCTGTGCGCGGTGGGCGCGCGAGGCGGCCGGCGCTCGGGAGCGCGCCTGCACGACGCGACGATCCGGCAGTTGCAGCGGGTGCAGCAGGTCTTCCCGGTGAGCGCCGTGCAGGCGGAGCTGTCGGTGTGGTCGCCGGAGGCGCTGGAGACGCTGGTGCCGTGGTGCGAGGCGCGCGGCGTCGGCTTCCTGGCGGCCATGCCCCTGGGCAACGGCTTCCTGAGTGGCACACTCACCCCCGGCGAGGGCTTCGAACCGGACGACGTCCGCGCCCGGCACCCGCGCTTCACCGCGGAGATGATGGCGTCGAACCAGCCGATAGTCGTCGGCCTGCGCCGAATAGCGGGCCGGCACGGCGAGGGGGTCACGCCCGCGCAGGTGGCACTGGCCTGGGTGCTGGCGCAGGGGCGGCACGTGGTCGCGGTGCCCGGGGCCAAGCAGGAGCGCTGGGTGCCGGAGAACGCGGCGGCCGAGGGCTTGCGGCTGACCGCGGAGGACCTGGCCGAGGTGGCGGAGCTGCCGGGGGCGCGGGGATCCTGGGACTGACGCCGCACGGGTCGCGGGACTGATCCTGGCCCGTCCCGGGCGAAAACCGGCCAGGCGCCGGTGCGCGGTGGTTCGACATTCATTGACCGGGAACCTGTGGGGCCCGAGCGGTGTAAGAAGAGTAGAACCCGCCGCGTCGAAGGGACCGTGATCGTGCAAGGTCGAGTTGTGACGGCCGTACTGGCCACGGCCGCGCTGCTGCTGACGGCCGGCTGCTCCTCCGACGACGGGGGATCGCCGGGCGAGGGCGGTAGCGCGGCGTCGAGCAGCGCTACGGCCGCGGGGTCTTCGCCCAGCCGGGCCGCCGAGGAGACCCCGCCTGCGCGGGGTTCCGTCAAGGTGGTGCGCACCGTCGCCGAGGGCCTGAACACCCCCTGGGGCCTGGCCCCGCTCCCTGACGGCGACCTGCTCGTCTCCTCCCGCGACGAGGCCACGATCACCCGGGTCGACGGGGAGACCGGCAAGAAGACCGAGCTGGGTGAGGTACCGGGTGTCTCACCGGCGGGCGAGGGCGGCCTGATGGGCCTGGCGCTGTCGCCGGACTTCGCCTCGGACCACATGGTCTACGCCTACTTCACCTCGGCCTCGGACAACCGCATCGTCCGCATGCTGTACGACGAGCAGAAGCCGTCCGGCGAACAGCTGGGCGCGCCCGACACGATATTCAAGGGCATCCCCAAGGGCTACATCCACAACGGCGGCCGGATCGCCTTCGGCCCGGACAAGATGCTGTACGCGGGCACGGGCGAGAGCGGTGACACCGGGCTTTCCCAGAACAAGGAGTCCACGGGCGGCAAGATCCTGCGCCTGACGCCCGAAGGCGAACCGGCCCCCGGCAACCCCTTCCCCGACTCCCCCGTGTACTCGTACGGCCACCGGAATGTGCAGGGCCTGGCCTGGGACGCCGAACAGCGCCTGTTCGCCGCCGAGTTCGGCCAGGACACCTGGGACGAGCTGAACGCGATCAAGCCGGGAGACAACTACGGCTGGCCGGAGGTCGAGGGCAAGTCCGAGGGCAGCGAGTACCACAACCCGCTGGCCCAGTGGGGCACCGACGACGCCTCCCCCAGCGGCATCGCCCACGCCGAGGGTTCCATCTGGATGGCCGGCCTGAAGGGCCAGCGCCTGTGGCGCGTCCCGCTGAACGGCACGGAGGCCTCGGCGGACCCGCAGGCGTTCCTGGAGGGCGAGTACGGCCGCCTGCGCACGGTCGTCCCGGCGGGCGGCGACAAGCTGTGGGTGACGACGAGCAACACGGACGGACGGGGCGACCCGAAGGACGGGGACGACCGGATTCTGGAGGTGCAGGTGAGCTGAGCGCCCCTCACTCCTCGCCGTCGGCCTCCTCCGCGGACGGCTCGGACCGCCGTACGACCACCTTCCCGGACGCGAGATCTATCGGCCCACGCCCGGGGTCGTTGTCCCCGACGTCCTCGCGGGTCAGTTCCAGACGGTTCTGCTCCTCGCGGGTGTGCTTGCGGCCGGGGGCGAAGAGTTCCTCGAACGCGTTGAACACGCAACCTCCCTTGACCGGCGTCCCTTACAGCGTAAACCTCAGCTTCTCGTTCCGGATGTGACCGTTTCAGCCGAGAACAACCCCATCCGATGCGCCATCGCGGCCGCTTCCCCTCTCCCCGAGACGCCGAGCTTCCCCAGGATGTTCGACACATGCACGCTGGCCGTCTTCGGTGAGATGAAGAGCGCCTCGGCGATCTGACGGTTGGTGCGGCCGTCGGAGACCAGGCGCAGGACGTCCCGTTCCCGGGTGGTGAGGCCGAGGGAGTCGGCCGGGTCGGTCGGGGGTGGGGGCGGGGCAGCCGTGAGGGAGAGACGGGCTCGCCGGGCCAGCTGGGCCGTGGCGTCGGCGAGGGGGCGGGCTCCCAGGTGGGTGGCGGTGGCCCGGGTCAGGCGGAGCAGTTCCGCGGCGCGGGCGCGCTCGTCCTCGCCGCCGAGCGCGAGCAGTGCCTCGGCGAGGCGGTGGCGGACCTGGGCGAGGTCGTAGGGGCGTTCCAGGGCTTCGAAGGCGGTCACCACGTCCGACCAGGTGTCGGGGGTGGCCCGGCTCTCGGCGCGGTCGAGTTCGGCTCGGGTCCACTTCTCGTAGGCCAGCCACAGGGGAGCGCCTGTGGTGAGCTTGCGGACGGCCTCGAAGAGCCGTTCCAGGAAGGCGGCGCGGCCCTCCTGCGCGGCGGGCAGGGCGTGGGTGTCGGACTCGGCGACGGCGGCGGCCAGCAGCAGCGGCCAGGCGTAGCGCTGGGTGCCGGGCGGGAAGCCGGCGTTCAGGGCCTGGTCGGCCTCGGCGCGGGCATCGAGGAGACGGCCCTCGGCGGCGGCTGTGCCGATGGTGAGGCAGGACATCGGCAGGTTGTTCTGCGGCATGGGGTCATGGGTGCCGTAGGCGGCGCGGGCGGCGGCGAGGTGTCGGGTGGCCTCGGCGAGGTCGCCGCGGGCGAGGGCGAGTTGGGCGAGGTGATTGGAGGCGCCGCCGCGCGGCTTGGCGGACTGACCGGTGCGCTGGGCGTTGACCGCAGCCTCGGCGGCCTCGTCCCAGTGGCCCAGGGAGAGCAGTGACTCGGCGAGGTTCGTCCAGATCCAGGCCTCGGAGTCGCGCAGGCCCCACTTCTGGGTCAGCCGCAGTCCCTCGCGTAAAAGCCCCACGGCCTCCTCGGAGCGGCCGATGCCTTCCAGGACGGACGGCAGGTTCACATGGCTGCGTCCGACGACTGCGGCGAGGCCGCGCGCCAGTACCTCGGCCCTGACCTCGTACATCTGGGCCAGTCCGGTCTCGATCTGTCCGGCCTCGACCATGAGTCCGCCGAGTGTGAGGCGTGCGTTCAGCTCGATGCCCTCGGCGCCCACCATGCGCGCGTACTCGACGGCCCGCTCGGCGGCCGACATGGCGTCGGGGCCGGGGTTGCGCAGAATCGACCAGTTGGCCGCGGTGGCGAGTACCTCGGCGTGTACCTCGGACGGTGGCAGACCGCGCACCAGCTCCTGGGCGGTGCCCAGCTCCTTCCAGCCGTCGCCGCGGGCCTGGGCCTGCACCAGGCGGGAGCGCTGGACCCAGAACCAGGCGGCGCGCAGGGGGTCGCCGTCCTCGTCCTCCAGGAGGCGCAGGGCCCGCTTGGTGATCTTCAGGGCGCGTTCGCGCTCCCCGCACAGCCGCCCGGCGACGGCGGCCTCGGCCATCAGGTCGAGGTAGCGCAGGGGCGTGGTCTCGGGGTCGCAGCCGCTGGGGGTCCCCCCGCGCCGTTCAGGCAGTGGGCGAGGATGGACCTCGGTGTAGTCGACGGGGCGCAGCGTGGCCCGTACGTCCTCGGGCGCGGCGTCCCACAGCTCCATCGCGCGTTCCAGCAGCCGCAGTTGCTCGGAGCGGGCGTGCCGGCGGCGGGCGGTGACGGAGGCGTCCAGGACGGCGGGCAGGGCCTTGGCCGGGTCGTGGGCGTGGTACCAGTAGCTGGCCAGCCGCATGACGCGCTCGTCGGCCGGGACGAGCGTCGGGTCGGCCTCCAGGGCTTCGGCGTAGCGGCGGCTGAGGCGAGAGCGCTCGCCGGGCAGCAGGTCGTCGCCGACGGCCTCGCGGACCAGGGAGTGCCGGAAGCGGTAGCCGTCGCCGCCGGGCGCGGCGATGAGGATGTTGGCGTTCACGGCGGCCCGCAGCGCCTCGATGAGGTCGTCCTCGGCGAGCCCCGCGACGGCGGCGAGCAGCCGGTACTCGACGGTGGAGCCGCCCTCGGCGACGATCCGGGCGACCCGCTGGGCGCTCTCGGGCAGCCCCTCGACGCGGACCAGGAGCAGGTCGCGCAGGGAGTCGGTGAGGCCGGTGCGGCAGCCCTCGTGGGCGGCGACGGCGAGTTCCTCGACGAAGAAGGCGTTGCCGTCGGAGCGTTCGAAGATCTCGTCGACCTGGGCCGGGTCGGGTTCCTGGGCGAGGATGCCGGCCATCTGGCGGCCGACCTCGGCGCGGTTGAAGCGGCCGAGTTCGATACGGCGGACCGTGCGCAGCCGGTCGAGTTCGGCGAGGAGCGGGCGCAGCGGGTGGCGGCGGTGGATGTCGTCGGAGCGGTAGGTGGCCAGGACGACGAGGCGGCCGGTGCGCAGGGTGCGGAAGAGGTAGGAGAGGAGGTGGCGGGTGGAGGCGTCGGCCCAGTGCAGGTCCTCCAATGCGACCACGACCGTGCGGCCGGCGGCGACGCGCTCCAGGAGGCGGGCGGTGAGTTCGAAGAGGCGGGCCATGCCCTCCTCGTCGGAGCGATCCGCTCCGCGGGGTTGGGCCGTTTCGCCCAACTCGGGTAGCAGGCGCGCCAGCTCCTCCTCCTGACCGGCGGCGGCCGCGGTCAGTTCCTCGGGCAGTTCGCGGCGCAGGGCGCGCAGCGCGGTGGAGAACGGGGCGAACGGCAGGCCGTCGGCGCCGATCTCGACGCAGCCGCCGAGCACGACGACGGCGCCCTCGCGGGCGGCGGCGCCGGCGAACTCCTCGACGAGGCGGGTCTTGCCGACCCCGGCCTCTCCCCCGATCAGCAATGCCTGCGGGTCGCCTGCGGCGGCTCGGGCTAGGGCGTCGTGCAGTGTCTCCAACTCGGTTGCGCGACCGACGAACACGGGGCTTACGGACCGGCTCTCCACGGGGTCGAGCATCGCACGGGGCGCCGACAGCAGGGCACCGGTTTTCGCCGCGCCCAGCATCGGGGTTGCCGTCTTCTGGGAGCTGCCGCCCATGCGCGGCCCGGCATCAATCCGCCGCCCCCTCGGCAGCGCGTTGCACGGCCTCGCGGCGGGCCTCACGACGGACCCGGACGGCCTCGCGTGCCAGGCGCTCGTGCTCGGCCTGGCGGATCAGTTCGGCGGAACGGATGCGGTGCAGCTCGTACTCGTACATGGCGGATTCCTCGTACGTCCTGGTGGGAGTCGGGTTTCGGCGTCGCTTTGCGCGATGCCTCCACCTTCGTCTCCCAGGCGGGTCCGCCACATCGGGAGAGTTCCGCATCTTCGCCGGTGGGTGGGGGCCTTAGATGCGCGTGAGGGGCCTCAGTGCGCCGTCCGAGGTGCTTACGGCGGCTCTGAGACCCCTCGGGATCCGCGGTGACTCAGCTCGCCGACGGCAGGCCGAGCAGGGCGTCGGTGTACTTGAGGACGGCCAGCAGCAGGCCGATGACGCCGAGCGCGACGCCGCCCCAGGCGACCGACTTGATCCACGGTGCCTGCGGCTTGCCGGGCGCCCCGAACGCGGGCCGGGCGAGCACCACGACGCCGACGATCAGCGCGGCCAGTGCGAAGACGCCGGCCCACAGGGCGGAGGCCTGCCAGGCGTCGCCGTAGACCTCCTTGATCTGCTTGGCGACGCTCGCGTTCGAGGCGGTCTCCAGCTGGCCGACCAGGGTCTCGCGCGCGGCGGCGACCGTGCCGATCCAGCCACCGGTCAGGGAGACGAGGCCGAGCGCCGCGGAGACCACCGCGCCCGCACCCTGCCCGACGCCGGACGGGGCCGCTTCCGTCGCCTCGGCGGCCACCTCCTCCTCGTGCTCGCTCCCGCCGACGACGTCGGCCTCGGCCTCGGTCGCCTCGGTGACGTCCACGTTCTCGTCGTCGGTCTTGGCCTCGGCCACGGTCTCGCCCACTGTCTTCGTTCCCATGTCTCGCACCGTACGGACGCTCTCTGAGAGGTGTCTTAATGATCGTTGTGTGCGGCACGCGCGCGTGCTTCACGCCACTCCGGGGCGAGGATCGACCACACCTCCAGGTCGTGCCGCACCCCACCATAGGGGTGCGCCTGCCGGCGTACGCCGTCGCGGGTCATTCCGAGGCGCCGCGCGACGTTCAGGCTGGGTGTGTTGCCGGAGGCGGCGACCCATTCGACGCGGTGGATGCCGCGTTCCTCGACCGCCCAGTCGATGAGCACCCGCATCGCCCGGGTGATGAGCCCGCGTCCGGTCGCGGCGGGCTCCAGCCAGCACCCGACCTCGCAGTTGCCGGTCACCGCGTCGAAGTTCAGCGTGAGGACCCCGCCGACGAGTTTCCCGTCGAGCCAGATGCCGTGGTACGAGGCCGTGTCCGCGGCGCGCATATCGGCGTACCGCTGGAGGGTCTCCCGTGCCGAGGTCACGTCAGTGGCGTTCGAGCCGAACGGGATGTACTGCCCGATGAACTCCCGGCCCCGCTCCAGGTTCGCGAGGAACTCCTCGGCGTGCCACGGCTCCAGGGGCCTCAGCTCGGCTCCGTCGTCACCCAGCGATATCGCGTACATCTCCCCGCTGCTCCTTCTCCAGTTCCGCCACGACGTCGGTGAGCCTCTCATGGGCGGAGCGGGACTCGGGCGGCTCGATGCTGATGCGGGGCATGCGCCTGTCGAGCCAGCGGGGCAGCCACCAGTTGGCGCCGCCGAGCAGGTGCATCAGGGCGGGGACGAGGAGCGTGCGGAGTACGAAGGCGTCCAGGGCGACGGCGGCGGCGAGGGCGATGCCGAACATGGCGATCACACGGTCGCCGCTGAGGACGAAGGCGAGGAAGACCGAGATCATGATGACCGCGGCGGAGTTGATCACCCGGCTGGTCTCGGCGAGGCCGACCCGGACGGCCCGCCGGTTGTCGCCGGTCTCCAGCCACTCCTCGTACATCCGGCTGACCAGGAAGACCTGGTAGTCCATCGAGAGGCCGAAGAGCACCGAGACCATGATGACCGGGAGGAACGGTTCGATCGGGCCCGCGCGGCCCAGGCCCAGCAGCTCGCTCCCCCAGCCCCACTGGAAGATCGCGACGACGACGCCGAAGGCGGCGGCGACGGCGGCGACGTTCATCGCGGCGGCCTTCAGGGGTATGCCGACGGACCGGAAGGCGAGCAGGAGCAGCAGACAGCCCAGGCCGATCACGACACCGACGAACAGCGGCAGCTTGCCGACGATGACGTCGGCGAAGTCGTCGTAGCCGGCCGTCATGCCGCCGACCTGCACATCGAGCGAGGTGCCGGTCTCGGCGCGCGGCAGGACCTCGGAGCGCAGCCGGTCCACGAGGTCGCTGGTCTGCCGCGACTGCGGGGAGGACTCCGGTACGACGGTGAGGTACGCGGTGTCGCCGCCGGAGTTGTACGTCACCGGGGTCACCGACGCGACGCCCTCGGTGCCCCGCAGGGTGGCGTCGAGGTTGTCGAGGGCGAGCTTGTCGTCGCCGCCGTCGACCTCGGTGACCAGGGTGAGGGGGCCGTTCACGCCGGGGCCGAAGCCGTCGGCGAGGAGGTCGTAGGCCTGGCGGGTGGTCGAGGACTCGGGGTTGTTGCCCTGGTCGGAGGTGCCCAGGCGCAGGCCCAGCGTGGGCAGCGCGAGGACCGTGATGACGGCCAGGGCTATCGCGCCGAGCGCCTTGGGGTGGCGCTCCACGAACGCCGACCAGCGCGCGGCGAACCCGGTCGGCAGCTCCGGCTCGGGGCCGTGCTCGGCGAGCCTGCGCCGTTCGCGGCGGCTGAGGGCCCGCATGCCGATGAAGGACAGCAGGGCGGGCAGCAGGGTCACGGAGGCGGCGACCGTCAGGACCACGGTCAGCGAGGCGGCGATCGCGACGCCGTTGAGGAAGCTGAGCCGGAGGATCAGCATCCCGAGCAGGGCTATGCACACGGTCGCGCCCGCGAAGACCACGGCCCGTCCGGTGGTGGCCACGGCGTTCGTGATCGACTCGGTGACGGGCAGCCCGCGCTTCAGCCCGCGCCGGTGCCGGGTGACGATGAACAGCGCGTAGTCGATGCCGACGCCGAGCCCGATGAGCATGCCGAGCATGGGCGCGAAGTCGGCCACCGTCATGGCGTGCCCGAGGAGCACGATCCCGGCGTACGCGGTGCCGACGCCGACCAGCGCGGTGGCGATGGGCAGCAGCGAGGCGGCGAGCGAGCCGAAGGCGAGGAACAGAACGACCGCGGCGACGGCCACCCCGACGACCTCGGCGAGGTGCCCGCCCGGCGACTCGGTGAGCCCGACGGCACTGCCGCCCAGCTCCACCTGGAGCCCGTCGGTCTCGGCGTCCTTCGCCGTGTTCACTACGGCCCGCGCCTCGCCCGCGTCGAGGTTCTCGGCACTGTCGTCGAAGGTCACGGTGGCGTACGCCGTGTGCCCGTCGTCGCTGATCTGGGCGCCGCCCTGCTTGCCGTACGGGCTGCCGACGGCCGCGACGCCCGGCAGCTCCGCGATCTCGGCCAGGGTGCGGGTCATGGTCTGCTCGACGTCGGCGGCGCGGACGGTGCCGGACGTGGTGTGCCAGACAACGGTGTCACTGTCGCCGCCGAGGCCGGGGAAGCCGTCCTCGAGGAGCCGGGTGGCGCGGCCGGCCTCGGTGCCCGGGACGTGGTAGTCGTTCGAGTACGCGGTGCCCGTGACGGCCGCGGCCGCGGTCACCCCGCCGAAGGCGAGCAGCCAGAGCAGTACGGCGACGAGGCGGCGTTGGACACACCAGCGTGCAAGAGCTGCCACGAACGTGCTCCCGGAGACGATTTTTGGATCTTTGGCCGGGAATCGTCGTTCATGAAGTGAACAGCCCGCAAAGAACGCATGAGCGATGTGAAGCAAACTCTCGCAGGCGAGGAAGATCATTTGCCGCGTTGGTGGGTTGATTCACCAGAATGGGAGGCAGATCACAGGACAGTAACGGTCACTCTGTCGGTCCTGAGTGACACCTTTCACATCAGTCGAACTGATCCCCCAGCGCCATCACCATCACCCCGGTGACGAGCAGCCACAGCGCCCGGCGGGTCCGCCCCCGCGATCCGAGGAAGGCCGCGAGCGCGCAGACGGCGGCGCCGAAGGCATAGGCGGCCGGGACGAGGGCCGGGGCGGATCCGGTGGCCCGCAGCGCCGACGCGGACAGCCCGGCGAGGGTGAGGAGCACCCCGGTCACGGCCGCCGTCCAGCGGGCCCGCCGCGCCACCTGGGCCGGGTCCTCGGTGCCCTCCGGATCTTCGGTGTGCTCGTCGTCTTCCGGGACTTCGGTCTGCTCGTCGTCTTCCAGAACTTCGGTGGGCTCGTCCTCCCGTGTCTCGGATATCTCGGAATCACCACGTCCACTCATGGCGGGCGAGCGTAGCGCGTCGCGCCGGAAACCGGATGCGGGGCCGTATGGCGGACTGCTAGCTTCCGAAGGTCAGCCACTGATCCGGCACACCGCCGCCGACCTGGGCAGGTGCATTGTTTGAGCGTCCGGCCGAGCTCCTCCGTATCCCCTTCCGCCTTCCAGGACTCAAGGAGCCCGTTCACCGATGCCAGACATCACCCCGAGGACCTCGACGAGTGAGGACCTCGCCAAGCGGCTGACCCACGCCCGCTACCCGCGCAGCAACAACTACGACGTCCGCTGGGTCATCGAGAACCAGATGGGCCCGAACGCACTCTGGCTGCTGGAGTGGCTGGCCCCCGCCCTCGGCCTGGACGCCCTGCGCCCGTGCGCACGCGTCCTCGACCTGGGCTGCGGCCGGGCGATGACCTCCGTCTTCCTGGCCAGGGAGTACGACGCCCAGGTCACCGCCGCCGACCTGTGGATCAAGCCCGACGACAACGCCGAGCGCATCGCCGAGGCCGGTTTCGCCGACCGTGTGCTGCCCGTGCACACCGAGGCGCACGACCTGCCGTTCGCCGAGGGCAGCTTCGACGCGATCGTGAGCATCGACGCGTACCACTACTTCGGCACGAACGACCTCTATCTGCCCACGCTCACCCGCCTGTTGAAGCCCGGCGGGCGGATCGGCGTCGTCGTACCGGCACTGCGGGAGGAACCGGACGGCATCGAGCCGCCGGACCATCTCAAGCCGTGGTGGGAGCCCGACTTCTGGTCCTTCCACACCGCCGACTGGTGGCGACGGCACTGGACGCGCAGTGGCGCGGTCGAGGTCGAGGCCGCCGACTGGCTGGACGACGGCTGGCGGGACTGGCTGCTGTGGTGCGACGTGGTCGCCGAGGAGAGCCCCGAGGAGTTCCACCGCACGATGGCCCGCCGGAACGGCGAGATGGTGCGGGCGGACGAGGGGCGCGCGCTGGGCTTCGTACGACTCGTAGGGCGCCGTAAGCCATAGCCCGCGAGCAGCGCCAGGCACGGCAACGGCCCCGGAGGACCCATGGGTTCTCCGGGGCCGCACACGTGTTGACGCTCAGCCCTCGCTGACGCCCAGCTTCTCCAGGATCAGCTCCTTGACGCGGGCCGCGTCGGCCTGGCCCCGGGTCGCCTTCATGACCGCGCCGACCAGTGCGCCGGCCGCGGCCACCTTGCCGCCGCGGATCTTGTCGGCGATGCCGGGGTTGCCGGCGATGGCCTCGTCGACGGCGGTGCCCAGGGCGCCCTCGTCGGAGACGACCTTCAGACCGCGCTTGTCGACGACCTCGTCCGGGGTGCCCTCGCCCGCGAGGACGCCCTCGATGACCTGGCGGGCCAGCTTGTCGTTGAGGTCGCCCTTCGAGACGAGCTCGGCGACGCGGGCGACCTGGGCCGGGGTGATGGCCAGCTCGTCCAGCGTCCTGCCCGATTCGTTGGCGCTGCGGGCGAGTTCGCCCATCCACCACTTACGGGCGGAGGCGGCGTCGGCACCGGCGTCGATCGTGGCGACGATCGGCTCCAGGGCGCCGGCGTTGAGGATCGCCTGCATGTCGACGGCCGAGATGCCCCACTCCGCGAGGAGCCGGGTACGGCGGGCCAGCGGCAGCTCGGGGAGCGCCGCCCGGATCTCCTCGACCCACTCGCGGGAGGGGGCCACCGGCACCAGGTCCGGCTCGGGGAAGTACCGGTAGTCCTCGGCCTCTTCCTTCACGCGGCCCGAGGTCGTGGACCCGGTGTCCTCGTGGAAGTGCCGCGTCTCCTGGATGATGATTCCGCCGCCGCTCAGCACGGCCGCGTGCCGCTGGATCTCGTAACGGGCCGCACGCTCCACGGACCGCAGCGAGTTGACGTTCTTCGTCTCCGAGCGCGTGCCGAACTTCTCGCTGCCCTTGGGCATCAGCGAGAGGTTCACGTCACAGCGCATCTGGCCCATCTCCATGCGGGCTTCCGACACGCCGAGCGCCTTGATGAGCTCGCGCAGCTCACGGACGTACGCCTTCGCCACCTCGGGAGCGCGCTCGCCCGCGCCGACGATCGGCTTGGTGACGATCTCGATGAGCGGGATACCGGCGCGGTTGTAGTCGAGCAGCGAGTGCGAGGCGCCGTGGATACGGCCAGTCGCGCCGCCGACGTGCGTCGACTTGCCGGTGTCCTCCTCCATGTGGGCGCGCTCGATCTCCACGCGGAAGGTTTCGCCGTCCTCCAACTGCACGTCGAGGTAGCCGTTGAAGGCGATCGGCTCGTCGTACTGGGAGGTCTGGAAGTTCTTCGGCATGTCCGGATAGAAGTAGTTCTTCCGGGCGAAGCGGCACCACTCGGCGATCTCGCAGTTCAGCGCGAGACCGATCTTGATCGCCGACTCGACGCCGGTCGCGTTGACGACCGGGAGCGAGCCGGGCAGGCCGAGGCAGGTGGGGCAGGTCTGCGTGTTGGCGCCCTGACCGAGCTCGGTCGAACAACCGCAGAACATCTTCGTCTTGGTGCCGAGTTCGACATGGACCTCGAGGCCCATGACGGGGTCGTACGACGCCAGCGCGTCCTCGTACGACACCAGGTCGGTCGTGGTGGTCACGGTGAAACTTCCCTCTCAGCCCAGCAGGACGTCGTCGTCGCCCAGCCGCTTCAGCTCGCGGTAGAGGATGGCGAGGCCGGTGACGATCGCGGCGGCGGACACGGCGGCGTCGATCAGGCGCAGCGTGTCGCTCTCCACGCGGGCCTTCTTGGCCTGCTTGGCGACACTGACCGCACCGAACGCGGTGGTGGCCATGGACAGGTACAGACCGGACTTGGACTTCTTGAAATCCTTGGCCTTGGACAGCTTGCTCACAGCGACGGTGCCTCCTCCAGAAGCGGGTGCCCCCACCTTTCCACGAAGGCGGCCTCGACGGCGGCGCCGACCTTGTACAGGCGTTCGTCCTTCAGCGCCGGGGCGATGATCTGCAGGCCGACCGGGAGGTTGTCCTCCGGGGCCAGACCGCAGGGCAGGGACATGGCCGCGTTGCCGGCGAGGTTGGTCGGGATGGTGCACAGGTCGGCGAGGTACATCGCCATCGGGTCGTCGGCACGCTCGCCGATCGGGAAGGCGGTGGTGGGAGTCGTCGGCGAGACGATGACGTCCACCTGCTCGAAGGCCTTCTCGAAGTCGCGCGTGATGAGCGTGCGGACCTTCTGGGCGCTGCCGTAGTACGCGTCGTAGTAGCCGGAGCTGAGCGCGTACGTGCCGAGCATGATGCGGCGCTTCACCTCGGGGCCGAAGCCCGCCTCACGGGTGAGGGAGGTGACCTCCTCGGCGGAGTGCGTACCGTCGTCGCCGGTCCGCAGGCCGTAGCGCAGGCCGTCGAAGCGGGCGAGGTTGGAGGAGCACTCGGAGGGCGCGATCAGGTAGTACGCCGACAGCGCGAGGTCGAAGGACGGGCAGTCCAGCTCGACGATCTCGGCGCCCAGCTCCTTGAGCAGAGCGACGGATTCGTCGAAGCGCTGGATGACGCCGGCCTGGTAGCCCTCGCCGCGGAACTGCTTGACGACGCCGACGCGCATGCCCTGCACGCTGCCGTTGCGAGCGGCTTCGACGACCGGCGGGACGGGCGCGTCGATCGATGTCGAGTCCAGCGGGTCGTGACCGGCGATGACCTCGTGCAGGAGCGCCGCGTCCAGGACCGTACGGGCACACGGTCCGCCCTGGTCGAGGGAGGACGAGAAGGCGACCATGCCGTACCGCGAGACGGCGCCGTACGTCGGCTTCACACCGACCGTGCCGGTGACGGCGGCCGGCTGGCGGATGGAGCCGCCGGTGTCGGTGCCGATGGCGAGGGGCGCCTGGAAGGAGGCGAGCGCGGCGGAGGAGCCGCCGCCGGAACCGCCGGGGATCCTGGTGAGGTCCCAGGGGTTGCCGGTCGGCCCGAAGGCGCTGTTCTCGGTGGACGACCCCATGGCGAACTCGTCCATGTTGGTCTTGCCGAGGATGACGACGTCAGCGGCCTTGAGCTTCTTGGTGAGGGTGGCGTCGTACGGCGGAATCCACCCTTCCAGGATCTTCGAACCGACGGTCGTCGGGACGCCCTCGGTGGTGAAGATGTCCTTCAGCGCGAGGGGGACGCCGGCCAGCGGACCGAGCTTCTCGCCCTTGGCCCGCTTCTCGTCGACGGCACGGGCCTGGGCGAGGGCGCCCTCGCGGTCGACGTGCAGGAAGGCGTGCACCTTCTCGTCGACGGCCTCGATGCGGGCGAGGTGGGCCTCGGTGACCTGCACGGCCGTGAGCTCACCGGAGGCGATCTTCGCGGCGGTCTCTGCGGCGGTGAGCTTGATGATGTTGCTGTCCGTCATGGTCAGTCCTCCCCCAGGATCTGCGGCACCTTGAAACGCTGCTGCTCCTGGGCCGGGGCGCCGGAGAGCGCCTGCTCGGGGGTGAGCGACGGACGGACCTCGTCCACGCGCATGACGTTCGTCAGCGGGAGCGGGTGCGAGGTCGGCGGTACGTCTTGGTCGGCGACCTCACTGACGCGGGCGACCGCGCCGATGATGTCGTCCAGCTGTCCCGCGAAGTGCTCGAGCTCTTCGGGCTTCAGCTCCAGACGCGCCAGCCGGGCGAGGTGGGCGACCTCCTCGCGCGTGATGCCAGGCATGCAGCGATCCTCTGGGGTGAGTGTGTGTGGTTTGGGGCCGGGGCCAGTCGTCCCGCGTCGCGCGACAGACGGGAACGGGACGACTAGCCCCAATCCTATGGGGCGGCGGGCGATGGCCGTGAAACGGTTTCCCCGGCCCGGGCCCGGGTGGTTCGGCCGGCGCTTGGTTCAGACGGCGAACAGCAGGCCCGCGCTGATCAGTACGACGACCGCGGTGGCGAAGTGGATGCCGAACGCGGTGGCCTTCGGGCCGCCGTGCCGCAGCACTATCAGCGTGTCGAAGAGCGGCACGATCGCCACGGCGAGCATGAACCACGCCTCCGCGCGGGCCCCGGCGAAGAAGAGCAGGACCAGCCCCACCAGGCCGAAGGTGCCGTCCCGCAGCCCCTTGATCGAGAGATAGGCACCTGCGTCCCCGTCCGGCCGGGCGGGGACGCCGTAGCCGGTGGCGGCGGAGGCGGGCTGGAACAGGAACCGGTAGCCGAGGAACAGGCAGAACAGATTCAGGACGACGGCCAGGGTGTACGCGGTCACGGTCATGTGTTCACTCCTCGCTAGCAACGCTAGGGACAAGAGCGAAGCTAGCAGAGCGTCGACAGATTGGCTAGCGCTGCTAGAATTCAGACCATGTCCATCCAGACGCGCCGCGAGCGCGAACGAGCGGAACGCGAGCGGCTGATCGTCACGGCCGCGCGGGAGCTGGCGGAGGCCGAGGGCTGGGAGGCGGTCACCACGCGCCGCCTGGCGGCCGAGATCGAGTACAGCCAGCCCGTCCTCTACAGCCACTTCAAGGGCAAGGAGGCGATTATGGCGGCGGTGGCGGTGCAGGGCTGCGCGGAGCTGGCCGTCGAGTTGCGTACGGCGCGTGAGGCGGCGAAGGGCAGGCGCGGGGCGCTGGCCGCGGTGGGTGAGGCGTACACGGCCTTCGCGCGGCGCCGGCCGGCTCTCTACGACGCGATGTTCACCCACCGCGTGGACCTGCCGTTCGCCACGCCCGAAGCACCGGCGCCCTTGCAGGAAGCCTTCGGTGAGCTGAGGCAGGCCGTCGAGCCGATCGCGGCCGAGGGCGACGACGTGGGCCTGCTGACGGAGACTTACTGGGCCGGTCTGCACGGCCTGGTGACGCTGATGCGGAGCGGGCGGCTGCCGGAAGGGGCACATGAGCAGCGGCTGGAACTGCTCACCGGGCACTTCAGCGGGGCGCTTCGCTGACGAGGCCGCGAGGGGGGTGCCGTAATACGCCGTCTTTCGGCTGCGGGCCCGTCCTGGCTGTCGCGCCCACGCGGCGGAGCCGCACGTCTGCGCAGGCCCCCGCCCCTGGAGGGGCGCGTTTGCCGTTACTCGGCGGCAGGAAGTGCCGCCCTTGGGCGCTGCCAACCACGCGATCCTCGCGCCCGCAGCCAGGCCGTCGTCTCTTCCGGAGGCATCGCCGCGGCGACCAGCCAGCCCTGAACCGCGTCGCAGCCCAGATCCCGCAGCCGTTCCCACGTCTCGTCGTCCTCCACGCCCTCGGCGACGACGAGCAGGCCCAGCGAGTGCGCCAGATCGACCGTGCAGCGCACGATCTCCGCGTCCTCGGTGTCCACCGCGAGCCGGGCCACGAAGGAACGGTCGATCTTCAGCTCGCTCACCGGGAGCCGTCTCAGATGCACGAGGGACGAGTACCCCGTGCCGAAGTCGTCCAGGGACATCTTCACGCCGTGCCCGGTCAGCCCGGCGAGCGTGTCGGCGGCGCGCTGCGGGTCCTCCAGGAGGACGTGTTCCGTTATCTCCAGCTGGAGCGCTCCCGCCGGGACACCGTGCCGGGCCAGCCGCGCGGCGACGGAGCCCGCGAAGCCGGGGGTGTGGACGTCACGGGGAGAGACGTTGACCGCGACGGGCACGTACAGCCCCTGCGACCGCCACTGCGCCACCTGGCCGAGCGCCGTCTCCAGCACGTACTCCGTCAGGTGCGGCATCAGCCCCGACGACTCGGCGATCGCTATGAACTCGTCCGGCGGCACCTTCCCGCGCTCGGGATGCACCCAGCGGACCAGCGCCTCCAGCCCGGCGACCTGTCCGTCGAAGCGGACCTTCGGCTGGTAGTGCAGTTCGACCTCCTGCGCGTCGAGCGCTCGGCGCAGATCCCCCAGCAGGCCGAGCCGGTCCGGGGTGTTGGAGTCCCGCTTGGACTCGTAGACCTCTACGCCCGTACGGTCCCGCTTCGCCTGGTACATCGCCACGTCCGCGCGCCGCAGCATCCCCTCGGCGTCGAGCGCGTGGTCGGGAAAGACGGCGACGCCCGCGCTGGCCTCCAGGACCAGGGTGAGCCCGTCGAGGTCGAGCGGGGAGCTGAGGGCCGTGACGAGGCCGCGGGCGACCCGGGTCGCGGACGTCGTGGAGTCGGCGACCGGCAGTAACACGGCGAACTCGTCGCCGCCGAGCCGCGCGGCCTCCGCTCCGCGCGGCAGGGCGAGGCGCAGCCGGTCGGCTATCTGCAACAGCAACCGGTCTCCGGCGAGATGACCGAGCGTGTCGTTGACCGATCGGAAGCGGTCGAGGTCGATCAGCATCAGGGCGGACCGGGCGCCGATGCGCTCGGCGTCGTCGAGCGCGGTCCAGATCCGCTCCAGCAGCCACTGCCGGTTGGGCAGCCCGGTCAGCGGGTCACGCAGTTGCTCCTCCGCCCTGGCCCGGGCGATCCACAGGGTGGAGTCGAGGGCGATCAGGGGGATGGAGAACAGCGGCAGCAGCAGGGGCTTGGCGATGGCCACGACACACACCAGCGGCGCGATGCCGAGCAGCGCCACGGCGACCAGGCCCTGCCTGACCAGGGCGGTGCGGGCGACGGTGGGCAAGCCGCCGCGCGGGGCGTGCAGATACCAGAGCAGGACGCGGGTGACCGCCAGATAGGCGGCGGCGACGAGCACGACGCCGGGGGCGGTGTACAGCGTCCAGGTGTCGGGGTTCCAGGGGTGCTCGACGGTCGGCACGCGGCCGAAGGCGGCCAGCACGAGGGCGCCCGCGGCGATGCCGAGGATGTCCACCGCGCCGTGCAGCACGCCTTGGCGCCAGCGGCCCCGGCGGGCGATGCCCACCAGGACGACGACGGTGAGGCTGACCATGCCGGCCGGCACCCAGCCGTACAGCATCAGCACGGCGAGGGTGAGGGCGGCGCCGGAGCCGGTGCCGCCCCACCAGCGGGCGCGGCCGAGCGCGACGAGGTGGCCGACGATGATCCCGGTGAGCACCGCCAGGGACCAGCCGACGGTGCCGGACGGGAAGAGGGCGTGGTTGCCCGTGAACGCCCGGTAGAACCCGGCACCGAGAACGAACCCGGCCGCCGCGACGATCGCCGCGGGCAGGGCGGGCCAGGACAGGTGCCGTTCGTGGTCGGAGCCCGGCAGCCCGGCGGTGCGCTCGGCGCCGAGCGGCGCGGCGGCGTGGCCGTCCGCCACGGTGTGCGGGCCGGCGACGCTCCCCGCGCCTCTTTCCGCGCGCGAACGCTCCGCGGTCCGTGCCGCCCACCCTCGCCATGCGCCGGCCATGCGGCGCAGCCGTGAGTCCGGGGCGGCACTCTCGGTCGGTTCCATTCCCGTCCCTCTCACAGCCGGCGGTGCCCACGCCACGCGGCCCGATGCCCGACAACAACCTTCAACGGCACCGCGTTGGAAAGCCCTTCCCCCCGCCCTGCAAAGCCCTTCGAGAGCAAGGGAATGCCCCGACCGCAGCTGGGCACGGCAGGCGCACCCCTCAACAGTAGGCCGCAGAAGGCTTCCACGGGCAGCGGTCGTCGACGGTTGCCCGAATGCGCCCCAGCCACCCGTATGCATCTGGTATGCGCCTATCGGGTGGGCTTCAACCTTTACTCCTCTGTGGGGAGCGCGACTTCGGCCGCGGCGTCGGGCCCCTGTTCCAGCAGGACGTTGAATCCGTCCTCGTTCAGAACAGGCACCTTGAGCTGCATGGCCTTGTCATATTTGGACCCCGGGCTGTCACCCACGACAACAAAGGACGTCTTCTTCGAAACGGAACCGGTTACCTTCGCTCCGCGACTTTGCAGCGCCTCCTTGGCGCCGTCACGGGTGAAGTGCTCCAGGGTGCCGGTGACGACGACGGTGAGCCCCTCCAGCGGGCGGGGCCCCTCGTCCTCGCCGGAGCCCTCCTCCTCCATACGGACGCCGGCGGCCTTCCACTTGCGAAGGATCTCCTGGTGCCACTCCTCGGCGAACCACTCCTTGAGCGAGGCGGCGATGATCGGGCCGACGCCGTCGGTGTTCGCCAACTCCTCCTCACTGGCCTGTTCGATGCGGTCGATGGAGCGGAACTCACGGGCCAGCGCCTCCGCGGCGACCGGGCCGACGTGACGGATCGACAGGCCGGTGAGGATGCGGGCGAGCGGGCGCTCCTTGGCTGCGGCGATGTTCTCCAGCATCGCGACCGCGTTCTTCCTGGGCTCGCCCTGCTGGTTGGCGAAGACCGTGGCGATCTTCTCCTCGCCGGACTTCGGGTCACGCTTGGGCAGACCGCTGTCCTGGTCGAGGACGTACGCCCTGATGGGCAGCAGCTGCTCGACGGTCAGGTCGAACAGGTCGCCCTCGTCCACGAGCGGCGGCTCGGCCGGCTCCAGCGGCTTGGTGAGCGCGGCGGCGGCGACATAGCCGAAGTGCTCGATGTCCAGCGCCTTTCGGCCCGCGAGGTAGAACAGGCGCTCGCGCAATTGGGCCGGGCAGGTGCGGGCGTTGGGGCAGCGCAGGTCGACGTCGCCCTCCTTCATGGGCCGCAGAGCCGTACCGCACTCCGGGCACTCGGCCGGCATCACGAACTCGCGCTCGCTGCCGTCGCGCAGGTCGACGACGGGCCCGAGGATCTCCGGGATGACGTCACCGGCCTTGCGCAGGACGACGGTGTCGCCGATGAGGACGCCCTTCAGCTTCACGACGTCCTGGTTGTGCAGGGTGGCGAACTCGACCTCCGAACCCGCGACCGTGACCGGTTCGACCTGGGCGTACGGCGTGACCCGGCCCGTACGGCCCACGCCCACACGGATGTTGACGAGCTTGGTGTTGACCTCCTCCGGCGCGTACTTGTACGCGATCGCCCAGCGCGGCGCGCGCGAGGTGGAGCCGAGTCGGCCCTGGAGGGGAATCTGGTCGAGCTTGACGACGACTCCGTCGATCTCGTGCTCCACGGAGTGGCGGTTCTCGCCGAAGTACGCGATGAACTCCCGTACGCCGTCGAGGTCCTCGACCACCTTGTTGTGCCGGGCGGTGGGCAGGCCCCAGGTCTTCAGCAGGTCGTACGCCTCCGAGAGGCGGGTCATGCCGTCGAAGCCCTCCAGGGCGCCGATGCCGTGGACGACCATGTGCAGCGGGCGGGTCGCGGTGACGCGCGGGTCCTTCTGGCGGAGCGAACCGGCGGCCGCGTTGCGCGGGTTGGCGAAGGGCTTGTCGCCGGCCTCGACCAGGCGGGCGTTGAGCTCCTCGAACTTCTCCATCGGGAAGTAGACCTCGCCCCGGATCTCCACGAGGTCGGGGATGCGGTCGCCCTTAAGACGGTCCGGAATGTCCGCGATCGTACGGACATTGGGAGTGATGTCCTCGCCGGTGCGGCCGTCGCCCCGGGTCGCCGCGCGGGTGAGGCGGCCGCGCTCGTAGGTGAGGTTGACGGCGAGGCCGTCGACCTTGAGCTCGCACAGGAAGTGGTACTTGGACGTGCCGACGTCCTTGTGGACCCGCTCGCCCCAGGCTGCGAGCTCGAGATCGTCGAAGGCGTTGTCCAGCGACAGCATGCGCTCGCGGTGCTGGACCGCCGTGAACTCCGTCTCGTACGCGCCCGCGACCTTCTGGGTCGGCGAGTCCGGGGTGCGCAGCTCCGGATACTCGTCCTCCAGCGCTTCGAGCGAGCGCAGGAGCTTGTCGAACTCCGCGTCGCTGATGACGGGAGCGTCCTTCACGTAGTACCGGAAGCGGTGCTCCTCGATCTGCTCAGCGAGCTTCGCGTGCTTCTCCCGCGCCTCGGCGGGCACCGTCGTCTCCGCTTGCTTGTCGCCGGCCACCGTGTAGTCCTCCCGTTACTCTGGGTTGTCCGCGAGGGATCTCGCCGCCTGGACGCAGTGGGCGAGAGCCTTGCGCGCGTACTCCGGGGAAGCCCCCGCGAGTCCGCACGACGGCGTGACCGTGACCGCCTCCGCGAGAAGCCCCGGTGACAGCCCCAGCCTGCGCCACAACGTCCTGACACCCATGACGCTACCGGCAGGGTCTGACAATGGGCCGTCCGTGCCCGGGACGACACCGGCGAAGAGCCGGGTGCCCGCTTCCACCGCCTCGCCGATCGCGTCGTCGTCACGCTCGGTGAGGAGGGAGAAGTCGAAGGAGATCGCCGCCGCGCCCGCCCGGCGCAGCAGGGCGAACGGGACGTCCGGTGCGCACGAGTGGACCACGACGGGCCCGTCGCCGTGAACCCCGACGACGTCGCGGAGGGTCGCCTCGACGATCTGCCGGTCCACGGCCCGGTGGGTGCGGTAGCCGCTGGCGGACTTCACCTGTCCGCGCAGTACGGCGATGAGGGAGGGCTCGTCGAGCTGCAGGACGACCTGGGCGCCGGGGATGCGGCGTCGCACCTCGGCGAGGTGCTGTCGCAGCCCCTCGGCGAGCGAGGCGGCGAGGTCGCGGCAGGCGCCGGGATCGGAGAGGGCGGCCTCGCCGTTCTTCAGTTCCAGCGCGGTGGCCAGGGTCCACGGCCCCACGGCCTGGACCTTCAGCTGCCCCTCGTATCCCTGGGTGAACTCCTCCAGCGCGTCTAGGTCCTCCCCCAGCCACGACGTCGCGCGCCTGGTGTCCCGCCCCGGCCGGTCCCCGATCCGCCAACCGCTGGGCTCCACGCGCGCGTACAGCTCGACGAGCATCCCGGCGGTCCGGCCGATCATGTCCGCGCCGGGGCCGCGGGCGGGGAGCTCGGCGAGGTACGGGAAGTCCTCGAAGGACCCGGTGACGGTCTTGGCGGCCTCACGGGCGTCGCCGCCGGGCATGGAGCCGACGCCGGTGGCTGCGCCGAAACGAATGTCTGCGTTCACATGTGCAGCCTATGTTTTCGCCCCCGCCGCCCCTACCCGTCCCATCCTCCAGGGGCGCTGCCCCTTCGGCGCCGTTCCCAGGGGGCTCCGCCCCCTGGACCCGCGCTCCTCAAACGCCGGAGGGGCTGACTTAGCCCGTCCGGCGTTTGAGGACGAGGCCCCTCAAGGGCCGAAAGCGGGGGTCTGGGGGCCGCAGGCCCCCAGGGATGGGACGGGTAGGGGCGGCGGGGGCGAGAAAGCCACCGTCAACGCCCCGGTCGCACCGTCAGGTCGTTGACCTCGGCGTCCTTGGGCAGGTCGATCGCCATCAGGATCGTCGTCGCCACCGACTCGGGGTCGATCCACTTCGAGGCGTCGTACTCCTTGCCCTCCTGCTGGTGGACCTTGGCCTGCATGGGGCTGGCCGTGCGGCCGGGGTAGACCGAGGTGACCCGCACGCCGTTGGCGTGTTCCTCGTGGCGGAGGGAGTCCGCGAGAGCCTTGAGGCCGTGCTTGGACGCGGCGTACGCGGACCAGTCGGCGTGCGCGTTGAGGCCGGCGCCGGAGTTCACGAAGACCACGTGGCCGCGGGTGGCGCGGAGTTGGGGGAGGAAGTGGCGGGTCAGCTCGGCCGGCGAGATCAGGTTGACGTTGAGCTGGTGGCGCCAGGACTTCGGGGTCAGGTCGCCCACCGGGCCCAGGTCCACGACCCCGGCGATGTGGAGCAGGGAGTCCACCCGGTCCGGGAGCGACTGGTGGGAGAAGGCCCAGGACAGCTTGTCCGGGTCCGCCAGGTCGCCGACGAGAGTCCTCGCGCCGGGGAACTCCGCGGCCAGCTCCTTCGCACGGCCCGCGTCGCGCGCGTGGAGGACGAGTTCGTCCCCGCGCGCGTGCAGGCGGCGGGCGACGGCCGCGCCGATGCCGGAGCCCGCTCCGGTGATCACATGAGTAGCCATGTCCGCCATGCTCGCATCAGTGCGCGCTCACTCCACTCCCCGGCTCTCTTCCAGGTACGCCAGCGCCCCCACCGGCTCCTCCGCGAAGAACACCAGGTCGCTCAGCGGGCGGGGCAGGAAGCCCTCGTCCTCCATGCGACGGAACTGCTCCTTCAGGCCGTCGTAGAAGCCCGCGGTGTTGAGCAGGACCACCGGCTTGTCCGTGTGGCCGTGCTTCTTCAGTTCCAGGATCTCCGTCGCCTCGTCCAGGGTCCCCGTACCGCCGACCATGATCACCACCGCGTCGGCCTTCTCCAGGAGCAGCTTCTTGCGCTCGGCGAGGTCCTTCGCGATCACCATCTCGTCGACGCCCGGGCGGACCTTGGCGGCCAGGAACTCGACGGAGACGCCAGCGAGCCGGCCGCCCGCCTCCTGGACCCCGTCGGCGACCACCTTCATCAGCCCGACGTCGGAGCCGCCCCACACGAGCGTGTGCCCGCCCTTGCCCAGCAGTTTCGCGAACTCGCGCGCGGGGCGCGTGTAACGGTCGTCGAGGTCGGCGGCGGAGAGGAAGACGCAGATTCGCATGGAGCCACCGTACGCGGGAAGAACCGCGGGCCCGCGAGCGCTTTTCACCGTATGGCTGACGGACACACGATCACGATCGAGCAGGGCACGCAGCGCGTACGGGCCGTCCACGGCGACCAGGTCCTCGCGGAGACCGACCGGCCGCTCCTCCTGCGGGAGACGGGCTGTCCCGTGCGGTACTACATCCCGGCCGAGGACGTACGGCTGGACCTGCTGACGCCCTCCGGCACGCACACGTACTGCCCGTTCAAGGGAACGGCCTCCTACTGGTCGCTGCCGGACGCGGCGGACCTCGTCTGGGCGTACCCGGACCCGAAGCCGGACGTGGGCGAGATCAAGGACCACCTCTGCTTCTACGAAGTAGAAGTCGTGTGACGCGCCGCTCGCCTCACCGATGAGCTTCACGCCGTACGGCAGTCTCCACAGGCATGGACAAGAAGACCATTTCGGCCGACGGCACCTCCATCGCCTACGAGCGCACCGGCGAGGGTCCGGCGGTGATCCTCGTCAGCGGGGCGATGTCCACCGGTGGCACTGTGGCGCCGCTGGCGGTGCCCTTGTCAGATCGTTTCAGCGTCGTCGTGTACGACCGTCGGGGGCGTGGCGAGAGTGGTGACCGGCCGCCGTACGCGGTGGAGCGGGAGGTCGAGGACCTCGCCGCACTGATCGAGGCGGTGGGCGGCGAGGCGGCGCTGTGCGGCGTCTCGTCGGGCGGCGCGCTGGTGCTGGAGGCGGCGGCGAGCGGGCTGCCGGTGCGTCAGGTCGCGGTGTACGAGGTGCCGTTCGCGGTCTACGAGGGCGGCGCGGAGGAGCGCGCGGAGTACACCGAGCGGCTCACCGAGGCGCTCGAGCAGGGCCGCCGCGGGGACGCCGTCGAGCTGTTCCTGCGGCTGACCGGGATGGCCGAGCAGATGATCCAGGGTGCCCGCCACTCCCCCATGTGGCCCGGCATGGAGAGGATCGCGCCGAGCCTCGCCTACGACGACGCCGTGATGGGCGACGGTCTGGTGCCCCGGGACCGGCTGGCCTCGATCACCGTGCCGGTGCTGGCCGTCGCGGGCGGCGCGAGCCCGGCGTGGATGCGGGAGGCCGCGCGGGCGATCGCGGAGACCGTACCGGAGGGGACGTACCGGAGCCTGGAGGGGCAGACCCACATGGTGGAGCCGGCCGTCCTCGCGCCGGTGCTCGAGGAGTTCTTCGGGGCGTAGCCGGATCTCGGGGAGTTCTTCGGCGCTCAACGGGATCTCGGGCAGGCGCGTGTGCCACGGGGGAGCACACGCGCGTGTCCTTCATGACACGGCACGCGCGCGCACGCCCGGGCCGGCCGGCGCGCACAACCGTCGCCTCACGCCGACCTGCGGTCGCTCAGCGGTGGGCGTCCCACGTGGCGCAGTTCCCGTGCAAGGGCCTGGGCCGCCCGATGGCCGTAGGTGGCGGACAGGGTGGTGAGCAGTGGACGCGGCGAGAGCTCGTACTCCTGCGACCCGACGCGGCCCAGCGCCGTGGCGGCCAGTACGCAGCCCAGGCGGGCGGCGCTGACCGGGGAACGGCCCCAGCCGCAGGCCGCGAGGAACCCCGCGCGGAAGGCGTCTCCGACGCCGGTCGGGTCCACCACCTGCACCCCGGGGACGGCGGGCACCGTGGTGCCGCGCCCGTCGGCAGCCTCGATGCGGACGCCGCCCGCCCCGAGGGTGGTGACCCAGATCCCGACCCGGGCGAGTACCTCCTTCTCGCACCACCCCGTGCGTTCGAGCAGGAGGGCGGCCTCGTACTCGTTGGTGAACAGCCACTGGGCGCCGTCCACGAGTTCGCGCACCTCGGCGCGGGTGAGCCGGGTGAGCTGCTGCGAGGGGTCGGCGGCGAAGGGGAGGCCGAGTTCCCGGCACTGGTCGGTGTGCAGCCGCATGGCTTCCGGGTCGTCGGGAGAGATGACGACGAGACCGATCTCCTGCTGTGCCGTCAGAAGCCGCCGGAGGTCGATCTCCCGCGCTTCCGACATCGCGCCCGGGTAGAAGGACGCGATCTGGTTGGCGTCCTGGTCCGTCATGCAGACGAAGCGGGCTGTCTGCTGCCGGCCCGACACCCGCACTCCGGACGTGTCGACGCCGTTGCCCTTCAGCCAGATCTCGTAGTCGGTGAAGTCACTGCCCACCGCGCCGACCAGCAGCGGATCCAGCCCGAGCAGGCCGAGGGCGAAGGCGATGTTGGCGGCGACCCCGCCCCGGCGCACCTCGAGGCTGTCGACGAGGAACGAGAGCGACAGCGCGTGCAGCCGGTCGGGGATCAGCAGCTCCGTGATGCGTCCGGGAAAGACCATCAGATGGTCGGTGGCGATGGAACCGGTGACGGCGATGCGCATGTCAGCGTCCCGCCGCCGTGTGCAGCGCACCGGTCCGGTCGGTCCGTTCCCAGGTGAAGTCCGGGAGCTCGCGCCCGAAGTGGCCGTATGCGACCGTCTGCGCGTAGATGGGCCGCAGCAGGTCCAGGTCACGGATGATCGCGGCCGGCCGCAGGTCGAACGTCTCGCCGATGGCCTTCTCGATCACCTCCTGCCCGACGACCGCGGAACCGAAGGTCTCTACGAAGAGGCCGACCGGTTCGGCCTTGCCGATCGCGTAGGCGACCTGGATCTCGCAGCGGCGGGCGAGGCCCGCGGCGACCACGTTCTTGGCCACCCAACGCATCGCGTACGCGGCCGAGCGGTCGACCTTGGACGGGTCCTTGCCGGAGAAGGCACCGCCGCCGTGGCGGGCCATGCCGCCGTAGGTGTCGATGATGATCTTCCGGCCCGTCAGTCCGGCGTCCCCCATGGGGCCACCGATCTCGAACCTTCCGGTGGGGTTCACCAGGAGCCGGTGGTCCTCGGTCTCGAGCTTGATGCCGTCCTGTGCCAGCTGGGACAGGACGTGCTCCACCACGTGCACGCGGATGTGGGGGGACAGCATGTCGAGCCCGACATCACCGGCATGCTGCGAGGAGACCACGACGGTGTCGAGGCGAGCCGGGCGGCTCCCCCGGTATTCGATGGTGACCTGTGTCTTTCCGTCGGGCCGCAGATAGGGGACAGTTCCGTTCCGGCGGACTTCGGCCAGCCTGCGGGCCAGCCGGTGGGCGAGGCTGACGGGCAGCGGCATGAGTTCGGGCGTCTCGTCGGTGGCGTACCCGAACATCAGGCCCTGGTCCCCGGCGCCCTGCTGCGCCGGCTCGTCGCCCCCGGCCATCCTGGTCTCGTAGGCGTTGTCGACGCCCCGGGCGATGTCCGGTGACTGCGCCCCGATGGACACGGACACCCCGCATGAGGCGCCGTCGAAGCCCTTCGCCGAATGGTCGTACCCGATCTCCAGGATCTTCTGCCGGGCGAGGGACGCGATGTCGACCTGCGCCCGCGTCGAGACCTCGCCGGCCACGTGCACCTGGCCGGTGGTGATCAGGGTCTCGACCGCGACCCGGGCGCGGGGGTCCCGGGCGAGCAGGGCGTCCACGACGGTGTCGCTGATCTGATCGGCGATCTTGTCCGGATGTCCCTCGGTCACGGATTCCGAGGTGAAAAGACGGCTGGCCATGGTGCTCCAAGAGATTCAGGGACGTCCAACGGAATGAGGGAATCGGCGACGGGCGGGAGGGCGGCCGGTCACGCACGGCCGGGGGCGGCGGACACCTCCGGAGCGCTTCTGACCGCCTCGGCCAGCCACATCCGGGCGCTGCCGACCCGTGCCGGATCGGTCAGTTCGGGGACCGGCCGGCCGTGGCGCGCGGCGAGTTCGGTCTGCGGTACGACCGTCGCCGTCCAGCCGTGCGCGCCGAGCCATGCGCACGGGTCCTCGATCGTGGAGCGCCAGGCGGCACCTACCCTGCGCAGCCGCGCGTGTACGGCCTTCAGCTGCGGGAGTTCGGTGTACGCCTGGTTGATGTGCTCGATCGCCAGCCTGCTGCCGGGGGCGGAAAGCTTCCCGATGCGGTCGACGAGCCGGTCGTTGTCCGCCGGTTCGAGGTACATCATCAGGCCCTCGACCAGCCAGGCGGTCGGCTGTTCGGGGTCGAAGCCGGCGGCGAGCAGGGCGGCCGGCCAGTCCTCCCGGAGGTCGGCGCGTACCGTCTTCCGGTCGCAGGAGGGGCTGGCCTCGCGCACTCCCAGCACCGCCTCCTTGAAGGCCAGCAGCCCGGGCAGGTCGATCTCGAAGAGCCGGAACCCGGCCGGCCACTCGAGCCGGAAGGCCCGGGTGTCCAGGCCGGCCGCCACCAGGACCGCCTGGCGGCAGCCGGCCTGCGCGGCGGCCCGGAAGTAGTCGTCGAAGAAGCGGGTGCGCAGGACGAAGTGGCCCTGGTTGAGGCGGCCCGCCTCGGCGACCTGGATCCATCCGACGGCGTCGACGAAGGACTGGGCGTAGGGGTCCGTGAACAGCCGGTCGGTCCGGGCGTCCTCGGTCGCGCGGGCCTGCGCGATGATGACGGCGGTCCGGCTGACTCCGCTGGTGGGGCGGGCTTCGGTGGTCATGAGTGGTTGTCCCCGGTGAGGTCGGTGTCCATGGTGAGTTGGTAGGTCTTGCGGTACACCAGCCGGTCGAATGCCACCTTCATGAAGGCGTCGCGCATCAGGCACACGACCGGGTTCTGCCAGCGGCTGAGCACTCCGTTGGCGCGGGAGCGGCGGGCGACGCGCACCACTCGGTCCATACGGCGCCGCTCGTACGCGGCGAGGGCGGTGGCCACGGCACCGTCGGTCGCGGCGGCCGGGTCGTCGGCGAGAGCGGCGGACAGGCACTGGGCGAGGACGACCGCTCCCTCCATCGCCTGGTTGGCGCCCTGGCCGAGGTTGAAGGTCATCGGCTGCGCGGCGTCTCCGACCAGCGTGACCCGTTGGGTGCTCCACAGCGGTACCGGGTCCCGGTCGAAGATGTGCACGGGGAGGATCTCCGATTCCCCGGTGGCCTCGATCAGCGCGGGTATGGGGTCGGGCCAGTGCCCGAACTCCCGTAGCAGGGCCTCGCGGACGCCGACGCCGAGGGCGGCGGCCGTGCGGCCGAGGCGGCGGCCGATGTGGTCGTTGAGGACGCCGTCCCAGTAGACGGAGTCGTCGTCGAGGCGGTAGTGGACGAACCAGCTGCCCTCTCCGAAGGTGTTGACGAACACCCCGGCCGGCACCTGGTCCATGGGCAGGCGGACGATGCCCTGACAGGCCGTCATCCCGGCGTAACGGGGCGGTGGTTCGTAGGGCATCAGGGCATGTCGTACCGTCGAACGCAGCCCGTCGGCCCCGATCAGCAGCGGTCCGCGGACCGTACGGCCGTCCTCGAACCGCACGGTCACCCCGTCGGACTCCTCGGTGAAGTCCGTGCACCGGGCGCCGAGCACCAGGTCGTCGCCGACCAGGTCGCTGAGCATGCCGTGCAGAGCGGGCCGGCTCACCGTGTAGGCGGGGGCGCCGTGGCGGCGGGCGCCGTTCTCGATGGACCAGTCGGCGAGAGCGCCGCTGCGCCGGGACCGGAATCGGTAGCGCCGCAGTTCCATCCCGATGGCGTCCAGGTGTTTGTCCAGACCGATGGTGCGCAGCGCGAGTACCGCGTTGTGCCAGACGACCAGTCCGTTGCCGGCGGCCGCGGAGCGCAGCGCCGGTGATCGTTCGTACGCCCTCGCGGGGATGCCTGCGGACCGCAGGGCCAGCACGGTGGTGAGCCCGGCGATTCCGCCGCCCAGGACGATGACCTCGTCGCGGTCGTCGGCCACAGCGTCTCCTCTGGTGGGTGCGGCAGTGGACGCAGCCGTGCGGACGTTCGGGAGCAGGGCTGCGGGTGGTCACGTGGAAGCAGTGCGGCGCGGCGGAGAACAGGGGAACGGCTGGGGGAATGCCGTGCCGTTGCCGCGCCGCACTGCCCAAGGACGCTAGGCCGACGCCCTGACCGCCGTCTTCCCGCACGGGGACGAACCGGCCGACGGCCGCGCGGAGGAGGGGACCGCCCCGAGGAGGAGGGGACCGGTGCCGAGGGGGGAGTGCTCCTCCGGTGTGGGGAGGCCGAATCTCGCCCGGCCGCCGGAAGACCGGGGCGCGGCCCGAACGGCAGGCTGGCCGAGGCCGGTTGACGCCGGCCGTCGGACCATCCGGTCTCCGTGTCATCTCGTGAGGAGAGAAATCCGATGGAACGTTACGCCATCAGCTTCCGGGTAAAGCCCGGCACCGAGGCGATCGTCAAGGACCTGCTCGCCAACTACTCCCCGCCCGAGTGGGTCACCCCTGACGGGACGCGGCTGCTCGGCACTTCGATCTTCATGAAGGACGGCCTGGTCGTCCGCATGATGGAGATCGACGGGAGCCTGCCCCGGGTGATGGCGCACCTGGCCAGGCAGCCCGCCATCCAGGAGCTGGAGCGGAAGCTGGACGAGTATCTGGTCGAGCCCCGCGACATGAGCTCGCCCGCCGGGGCGCGGGCCTTCTTCCAGAAGGCGATGATGGAGCACGTCACCACGCGCGTCGCGGTCTTCGAGGAGCAGGAGGCGTGAGCGCCGCCCCGCGGACCTTCCTGGTCACCGGCGCGACCGGCCGGCTGGGCGAGGCCACGGTGCGATGCCTCGCCGAGCGCGGTGACCGGCTCCTGCTGACCGGCCGCAACAGCGGCAGGCTCGCCGAACTGGCCGCCGCCTTCGGCGGTTCCGGAGCGGTCAGGACCCTGGCTGCCGACACCACGGAACCGGACGGCGCACAGCACGCGGCTGCCGAGGCGGTTCGCGCGTTCGGCAGGCTGGACGGCCTGGTGCATCTCGTGGGCGGCTTCTCGGTGGGCCCCGTGATGCTCACCGACGTGGCCTCGTACGAGGAACTGCTGAGGTCCAACTTCCTGGCGGCGGTGGTCGCCACGCAGGCGGTCCTCCCCCATCTGCGTGAGGGCGGTCGCCTGGTCTACTTCGGCACCCCACTGGCCGATGAGCCGCTCGCCGCGATGTCGTCCTACGCCGCGAGCAAGGCCGCCCTGACCTCCTGGGTGCGTTCCATGGCCCACGAGGTCAAGAACCGCGGGATCCACGCCAACCTGATCTCGCTGACCCTCGTGGAGACCCCGGAGATGCGCAAGGAGATGCCGCACGTCGATCCGGGACTCACGGTCGAGGCCGAACTGGTCGGCCGTGCCGTCCGGTTCCTCACCGGCGAGGAGTCCGACGGGATGTACGGCAGCGTCATGCCGGTGGTCGGGAGGTTCGGCTTCAGCTCCGCGCTCGCCGGCGGTCCCCCGCCGGACGCCCGAAGGCCGGCCCGGTGAGCGCGCCCCGGGCCAGGGTGGTCTTCCTGATCCGCGTACCCGAGGCACGGCGACAGGACTTCCTGGACGCCTACGAGAAGATCCGGTTCGAGGTCGCCGCCGGGGTCCCCGGTCATGTCGAGGACCAGGTCTGCCGGTCGGCCACCGACCCGGAGCAATGGCTCATCACCAGCGAGTGGCGTGATCTCACCGATTTCGAGGCCTGGGAGAGGTCCCAGGAGCACCGGGATCTGGTGAAGCCGATGCGCGACTGCTTCACGGAAGCCCGCTCGCTGCGCTTTCACATTCACACGTCGACCGCGTCCGCCGTCCTCACGGCACCGGCGCAGTCGACGCAATCGACCGCTTCCACGGCATCGTCGGCCGGTACGGCCGGTGAAGGAGAAGAGACATGAGTTCCACGGGCACCGTACAGAGTCAGCTGACCGACATGCTCACCGCGGTCGGTCTCGACCCGGATCTCGGCGAGGCCGCGTTCGACAAGACCTTCGAGGCGCTCGACCTGGACTCGCTGGCCCGGGTCGAGCTGGCCAGCCGGATCAAGAGCCGGTACGGCATCGACATCGAGGAAGAGATAACGCCGGAGAGCACGCCCGCGGATGTCGAGCGGCTCGTCAACGTCCGGCTCGCCGCGGCCGCTTGAGAACGGGAAGGACGTACGTCATGTTCGGCCACACCGACAACTTCATCGACATCGACGCCCCGTTCGGCTTCGTCTGGGACCGGACGAACGACCTGCGCCACTGGCCGGAGCTGTTCTCCGAGTACGCGAACGTCGAGATCCTGGACGAGACGCCCTCCTCGGCCACCTTCCGGCTGACCATGCACCCGGACGAGCAGGGCCGGATGTGGTCCTGGATCTCCGAGCGCCACTGGGACAAGGACGCACGGGTGGTCAGGGCGCGCCGGGTGGAGACCGGACCGTTCGAGTTCATGAACATCACCTGGACCTACGAGGAGCTGGGCCCGGACGGCACCAGGATGCGCTGGGTCCAGGACTTCCACATGAGGCCCGACGCCCCGGTGGACACGGCGGCGATGACCGAGCGCATCAACCGCAACTCCGCGGTGCAGATGCAGCTGATCAAGCAACGGGTGGAGCAGGCCCGGCGCTGTGTGGTGGGGATGGACGACGTGCCGTCCAACACCCGGCGCGGCGGCGATCTGCGCACCCTGCTGGCCCCGCCGAACGCGGGGACGTCCGCGGGCTTTTGCGGAGCGGTCCGGCTGGAGCCGGGCGAGGGCGTCTCGGAGCACTACCACCCGTACTCGGAGGAGTACCTGTTCGTCGCCCGCGGCACACTCCGTGTCGACCTGGACGGGGAGCCGGTCACGGTCGGGGCGGAGCAGGCGCTGCACATCCCGCGCAACGTCCGGCACCGGCTGACCAACACCAGCGACGAGCAGGCCCTGGTGGTCTTCCAGATCGGGCCGCTCGCGCCCGAACCGCACCTCGGGCACGTGGACACCGAGCCGGGTCCCGGGGACCCGGTGGCCTCCGCCGAGGGCACCGTCACCGCGGCCCTGACGGGTCCGGGGGCCGCCTGATGGCCGGCGAGCGACAGCGCAGGGCCGTCGTCACCGGCATCGGGGTGATCGCACCCGGCGGAGTGGGACGGGAGGAGTTCTGGGACCGGGTCGTCAGCGGCAAGTCGGCGATCCGCACGATCACCTCCTTCGATCCGGGACCGTTCCGGTCACGGATCGCCGCCGAGTGCGATTTCGACCCGGCCGAACGCGGGCTCACGCCACGGGAGATCCGCCGCACCGACCGGTTCGCCCAGTTCGCGCTCGCCTCGGCCGCGGAAGCGGTCGAGGACAGCGGACTCGACCTCGGGTCAGCGGACACGGAACGGGTGGGGGTGTGCCTCGGCTCGGCCGTGGGCGCCTCGATCACCCTGGAGGAGGAGTACGTGGTCGTCAGCGACCACGGCCGGGAGTGGGAGGTCGACCCGCAGCACGCGATGCCCTTCCTCTACCAGTCACTGGTGCCGTCCAGTGCCGCCACCGAGCTCGCCGTGCGGTTCGGCGCACGCGGGCCGGCGGCGGTCGTCTCCACCGGCTGCACCTCCGGGATCGACGCCATCGGGCACGCCCTGAGGCTGATCGAGGACGGCGAGGCCGACGTGATGATCGCCGGCGCCTCGGACGCCCCGATCACACCGATCACCGTGGCCTGCTTCGACGCCATCCGGGCGACCAGCCCGATGAACGACACACCCGAGCTCGCGTCGAGGCCCTTCGACGCGGACCGGAAGGGTTTCGTGCTCGGCGAGGGCTGCGCGGTGCTGATCGTGGAGGAGTACGAGCACGCCAGATCCCGCGGGGCCCGGATCTACTGCGAGATCACCGGCTACGCGGCCCGGGCCAACGGATTCCACATGACGGGGCTGCGCCCGGACGGGGTCGAGCTGGGCGAGGCGGTCAAGGACGTGATGACCCAGGCACGGCTGAACTGCGAGGACCTCGGGTACATCAGCGCGCACGGATCCGGCACCAAGCAGAACGACCGGCACGAGACGGCGGCCTACCGGTACGCGCTCGGCGAGGCCGTCCGGCAGGTGCCGATCAGCTCCATCAAGTCGGTGATCGGGCACTCGCTCGGGGCCATCGGCTCGATCGAGATGGCGGCGTGCGCGCTGGCCATCGACCGCGGCGTGGTCCCGCCCACGGCGAACCTCACCACGCCCGACCCCGAATGCGACTTGGACTACACGCCGTTGACCGCGCGGGAGACACAGGTCGGCCACGCGCTGTCGGTGGGCAGCGGCTTCGGCGGCTTCCAGTCGGCGATGGTGTTCTCGAAGAACGTGAAGGACGGTGCGGCATGAGCGTACGGCGCAGCGTCATCACCGGGATCGGTGTGGTCGCGCCCACCGGCATCGGCGTCGCCGAGCACTGGAAGCGCACCCTGGAGCGGGTCTCCCGGATCGGCCCCATCACGGAATTCGACACCTCGAAGCTGCCCTCGCACCTCGCCGGCCGGGTGACCGGCTTCGACGAGAGCGCCTACGTCGAGAGCAAGCTCCGGGTGCAGACCGACCGGTGGACCTGGATGGCCCTGGCCGCCGGCCGGCTGGCCTTCGAGGACGCGGATCTCGATCCGCATGTGCACGACCCCTTCGACCTGTCCGTGGTGACGGCCAGCGCCTCCGGCGGCAACGCCTTCGGCCAGCGGGAGATCCACAACCTCTGGAGCCAGGGGCCGGGCTCGGTCACCGCGTACCAGTCGATCGGCTGGTTCTACGCGGCGAGCAGCGGCCAGCTGTCCATTCGCGACCAGCTCAAGGGCGCCTGCGGGGTGCTCGTCGCGGACGCCACGGGCGGGCTCGACGCGCTCGCCCAGGCGCGGCGGCTGATCGCGCGCGGTACGGGAGCGGTCCTGGTCGGTGGCACCGAGGCACCGCTGTCCCCGTACGCCATGGCCTGCCAGGCGGGCAGGGCGACGCTCAGCCGGGAACCGGACCCGGCGGCGGCCTACCGGCCGTTCGCGGCGGACAGTCCGGGCCATGTGCCGGGCGAGGGCGGCGCCATGGTCATCGTCGAGGAGGCCGAGTGGGCCGCCCGCAGGGGCGCGCCCGCCGCATACGCCGAGGTGCTCGGTACGGCGTCGACCCATGACGCGCACCATCCGACCGAGCCGGCACCGGACCACCGCCAGCTGGCCCGGGCGATCCGCGAGGCGATCGAACGGTCCGGTCTGACGCCGGAGCGGATCGATGTGGTCTTCGCCGACGGCGCCGGCGAACCGCGGCTCGACCGGCGGGAGGCGGACGCTCTGGTGGAGATCTTCGGCAGGCGGGGGGTGCCGGTCGCCGTGCCCAAGACGGCCACCGGCAGGCTGAGTTCGGGAGGTGCCGCGCTGGATCTGTCCTGGGCCGCCCTGGCCCTGGCGCATGACACGGTTCCGCCGTCGGTGCACCTGACAGCGGAGCCCGGCGACGACCTGGACCTGGTCACCGCGGCACGGGAGAACGCCGGTCTGCGCACCGCGCTGGTGGTGGCCCGGGGCGAGGGGGGCTTCAACTCCGCGGCGGTCCTGGGCCTGCCGGAGAGCGGCAGGCGTACGGTCTGATCCGGGGCGGGACTCCCGCGTACGGGGCACGGTCACAGCGGGCCGTGAGGCGATGTGCCTCACGGCCCGCGGCCTTGCCCCGCCGGGTCAGGAGACGACGTCCTTCGCCCGGAAGCCCCGGAAGGCGAAGGCGAGGAAGAGCACCGCGCACGCCGTGGACAGGGCCAGGCCCTGCGCCATCGCGGCCCAGGTGATGCGTGGCTGCAGGGTGTCGAGCCACGCGTACTGCCAGTGCGTCGGCAGGAAGTCACGGGCTCGGCCGAGTGCCGTGACCGCGTCCAGGATGGTCGAGACGATCCACAGCCCGACCGCGCCGCCGACCGCACCGAGGGGGGCGTCGGTCACCGTCGACAGCCAGAACCCGACCGCGCCGACCACCAGCAGGCTGCCGTACACATAGCCCGCGACGACGGCCATCCGCCCCAGGACCTGGGAGGCCGGCATGCTGCCGCCCCCCGGCAACCGGACCTCGCCCCAGCCGTATGCGGCGGTACCGGCCACCAGTGCGACGGCGGCCAGCAGCAGTACCGTCAGGGCGCTGTATGCGAGGGCGACCACCAGCTTGCTCCACAGGAGACGGGCCCTGGGCACGGGGGCCGCCAGCAGATAGCGCAGCGAGGACCAGCCCGCCTCCGAGGCCACGGTGTCACCGCAGTAGAGGGCGACCGTCACGGGCAGCAGAAAGCTGGTGGAGACGAAGAGGACGAACGCCGCGAAGTTCGGACCGGAGGCCGTGGCGATGCTCACCAGCGCCGGGGCGCCACCGTCGTCGTCCGTGGGCGACCCCCCGATGGTGAACGCCGTCAGCAGCACCAGCGGCAACGCGATCACGATGCCGAACGTCACCAGGGTGCGACGGCGCCGGAACTGACGGATCGCCTCCACCCGCAGCGGCAGGGCGCGGCGGGGGCGGTAGCCGGTGGCGGCAACCGGCGCTCCGCCCTCCGCGGCCGTTTGGGTACCCGGGGTCATCGTTCTCCTCCGATCAGGGTCAGGAAGGCGTCCTCGAGTCGGCGATGTGGTCCGATCCGCTCCACGGCCACGTCCATCCGTACGAGTTCCACGACCAGTTCCGGCACGGTGATCGAGCCGACGCGGACCAGCAGGCCCTCCTCGACGGGCGTCGCGGAGGCGACTCCGGGCAGCGCCGCGACCTTCCGCGCGAGCCCCTCGTCCTCGGGATCCGCGGTGCCCACCAGCAGCAGCCCGTCGTCCCCGGTGATCTCGGCGACGGGGCCGGCCGCGACAAGGGCGCCCCGGTCCATCACCACCAGGTGGGTGCAGCACTGCTCGACCTCGGCGAGCAGATGGCTGGAGACGATGACGCTGCGTCCGGTGGCCGCGTACCGCGTCAGGACGTCCCGCATCTCACGGATCTGCGCCGGGTCGAGACCGTTGGTCGGCTCGTCGAGCACCAGCAGGTCCGGCATCCCGAGCATGGCCTGCGCGAGGGCGAGCCGCTGCCGCATGCCCTGCGAGTAGGTGCGCACGGGGCGGTCCAGCGCGGTGCCCAGACCGGCGATCCGCAGCGCCGGCTCGCTGTGCGCGTCGCTCTCGGGCCGGCCGGTGGCCCGCCAGTACAGGTCGATGTTCTGACGTCCGGTGAGATGCGGGAGGAATCCGGGACCCTCGACGAAGGATCCCAGCCGGGACAGGACCGGCGATCCGGACCGCACCTCCTGCCCGAAGATCCTGATGGATCCGGAGTCCTGACGTATGAGTCCCATCAGCATCCGCAGGGTGGTGGTCTTGCCGGCTCCGTTGGGGCCGAGCAGACCGAGAACCTGCCCCCGCTCGACGGTGAACGACAGGTCCCGCACCGCGTAGCGGTCGCCGCTGCCGGCGTACCTCTTGGTCAGTCCGGTGATCCGCAACGGCACGTCGGAGGGTGCGGCGTCGGGCGCGGACGCCACGGGACGGACCGGGCGCCGGACGGTCAGCACGAGCACGGCCGCCACCACCGCCCCGGCGGGCAGGGCCCAGGTCCACCAGGGCACTCCGGCGGACTCGGTGACGCTGAGCGCGGCGGCGGTGGGCACCGTGAGGTGGCCCGCCCGGATGCGGTAGGTGGCGGGGTCGGCCGGTGAGGCGAAGCCCAGGTCCGTGCTGGACACCACGATCCGCAGCCGATGGCCCGCCTCGAAGCGATGGTCGACGGCCGGCAGTGAGATCCGTGTGGTCTCGCCGTCCACCGCCGTGACCGGGGCGACCAACTCGCGGGGCAGCGTCTGGCGGCCGTCCGGGCCGACGTCGTACAGCTTGGCGAAGAGCACCGCGTCACGGTTCGCGCGGACCGTGAGCTCCACGGTCGGCGCACCGGTGACCTGCAGCGGGGCGTCCAGTGGGGCGCTGGTGAAGGCCGCGTTGGCGCTGCGGGACTCCCACCCCGGTCCCATGCCGACGGCGCCCGCGAGGGTGGACAGCGAACCGAGTCCGGGGAGGCCGGTCACGCTCGGCGGGGTGCCGCCCGCCGGATTGACCAGTGTCTGCTCGGGTTCCCGCAGGGCCATGGTCCTGCGCGCCGTCCCGTCGAGCCCGGTGTAGCGGGCGGCCGTCGCTCCCTCGAGCATGGCGGTCCCGGTGCCGGTGTCGGTTCCGCCGCTGCGGCTGACCCGGAAGACGGGGCCGGCGCCGTCGCCGCCCGCCTTCTTGAGGTGGGTGTCGAACCAGCCGACCGTACGGGCGTGGATCCGGCCGCTCTCGTCCTCCCCGCCGTCGTGACCGCCGGAGATCCAGTCCACGGCGACGGGGGCGCCGTTCCTCGCGACGGCCTGTGCGATGGCATCGCCCTGGTCCAGCGGGAACAGCGAGTCGGTCTGGCCCTGGACCACCAGCGCCGGCACGGAGATCCGCCGCGCCGACGCCGCCGGGCTGAGCCCCCGCAGCAGCTCCCGGGTCCGCGCGTCCGCCCGGCCGGTGACGGCCGAGCGCTGGAAGGCGGAGCACACCTCGGCCGTGAAGCGTCCGCACTCGGGGTCGCGGGGGTCGGTCAGCCCCTGGCCGAAGAGGATGCCGGACCACAGCTTCTTGAACACCCCCTGCGGGAACAGGACTTGGTGCAGGTCCCAGTAGGTGACGGAGGGGACGATCGCGTCGATGCGGCGGTCCCGGGCGGCGGCGAGCAGCGACACGGCCCCGCCGTACGAGCCTCCTGCCATGCCGACGACGGGATCCCCCGCACGGTCCGTGCGGACCTCGGGCCGCCCGGCGAGCCAGTCGAGCAGCCTGCCGACGTCTGCGACCTCGCCGTCGGCCGCGTTGAGCCCGATCCGGCCCCCGGAGGCGCCGAAGCCTCGGGCCGAGTAGGTGAGTACGGCGTACCCGGCGCGGGCGAGCCGCCGCGCCTGCTCCCGTTCGCTGTCCTTGGTACCGCCGAAACCGTGCGCGAGGATCACGGCCGGCCGCCTGCCGCCGCCGGGCGAGGTGTAGTACGAGGTGTCGAGGCGGACCCCGTCCGCGCCGGTCAGGAAGCGGTCCTCCCGGTGCACCGGCGTGGGGTCGTCCGCGGTTGCCGTCCAGGTCAGTGCGACGGCGACGAGCGTCAGGGCCGCGGCTGCCGCCGGCCACCGCCGACGCGGCCCGCGCAGGGACCGCAGCCGCCTTCGTAATGTGTGCGTCTTCACCTTCTCGCTCTCTTCTCGGTACGGCGATGTCGGCGCACGGCGCGGGCGGAAGCGTGGGGCCTGCCGGGGCGCCCTGGGAGGGTTTCTTCTGGTCAGGCCGGCTAGGAGGAGCGGTTCCTCGGGGCCGGGCCGAGTCGGCGGGAAGGCACCACCTAAGCCTGTCCTGGGTGGCCGAGCGGCAGCCGGACCCGGAACACCGCGCCCTTGCCCGGGGTGGCGTCGACCTCGGCGCCGCCGCCGTGGGCCTGGGCGACCGCGGCGACGATGGCCAGCCCGAGACCAGATCCCTCCTCGGGGCTGTCGCCGGGTGCCTGGGCGCGGGTGCGGGAGGGGTCGACGCGGAAGAAGCGCTCGAAGACGTGCTGGGCCTGCTCCTCGTCGAGCCCCGGTCCGCTGTCGGCCACCTCGATCACGGCCTGTCCGTCCCGGACGCCGACGCGCACCCAGGCCTCGGTGCCGTCCGGGGTGTGCTGCCGGACGTTGGACAGCAGGTTCGCCAGGACCTGTCGCAGCCGGTCCGCGTCGCCCCGGACCAGCACCGGCCCGTCGGCCGACGCGGTCTCCAGCAGCAGCGGGCGGCTCGGGGCCAGCACCCTGGCGTCGTCGACGGCCTCCGCGGCCAGCATCCCCAGGTCGACCGGCGCCAGGGCCAGCGGCAGTCCCTGGTCCAGCCTGGCGAGGAGCAGCAACTCCTCGACCAGGGAGCCCATCCGGCGGGCCTCCGACTCGATCCGGGCCATGGCCTGGGCGAGGTCGTCGGGCCGGTTCGAGGCACCCCGACGGAACAGCTCCGCATAGCCGCGGATCGTGGCGACCGGAGTGCGCAGCTCGTGCGACGCGTCGGCGACGAACCGGCGCAGCCGCTCCTCCGCCCGGCGCCGTTCGTCGAACGCGGACTCGATCTGACCGAGCATGGCGTTCAGCGCAAGGCCCAGCCGGCCGACCTCGGTGCGCGGCCCGTCGGCCGGGATGCGGCGGGTCAGGTCGCCGTCGCCGATCGCGGCGGCGGTGGCGGCGATCGACTCCAGGGGGCGCAGTCCGCCGCGTACGGCGCGCCACGACAGCAGGGTCACCGCCAGGAGGGCGGCCACGGCCGAGGTCGCCGCGACCACGCCGGTGCGGTGCATCAGTTCGTCGGCCACCGTTGTCCGCATTCCCACGAGCAGCATTCCGTCGGGGAGTTGGGAGGAGTGCAGCAGCCAGTCACCGTCGCCGTCCCCCGGCACCGAGTGGAGGGAGCCTCCGGCGGGGTCGTCGGCCGTGCCCCGCTGCGGCCACAGGCCGGAGGGCAGTGTGCGCGGCAGATCCGGGCGGACACCGAAGTCGGAGGTCTGGCGCACCTGGCCGTCCCGGGACCGGATCTGGAAGAAGGAAGGGAGGTCGCCCTGCTCGGCGGACGCCCGCCAGACTCCGGTCAACTGGTCCGCTTCGTGCGGCAGCGCGAGCCGCCCGTCGCTCCCCCGCGCGACGAGGTCCTCGCGCAGTTGCCCGGCCACGGCGGCGAGCACTTCGTCGTTCTGGTCCTGGCGCCAGTCCTGGAGGGCGCCGAACGTGGCACCGACGGAGAGCGCCATGCCGAGGGCCAGCAGTCCGGAGAGCACCAGGACCAGCCGGGTGCGCAGGGTCATCGGCCGGCCCCGCGCTCCGGGCGCCCGGTCTCCCGTCGCCGGGCGTCGGCGTCCTGCAGCCGCAGCACATAGCCGACCCTCGGCACCGTCTGGATGAGCGTCGGCTCGAAGACGTCGATCTTGCGGCGGAGATAGGAGACGTACGTCTGCACCACGGCGTCGCTGCCGCCGAAGTCGTACTCCCATACGTGGTCCAGGATCTGGCGCTTCGTCAGGACCCGACCCGCGTGCGCCGCCAGATAGCGCAGCAGCTTGAACTCGGTCGGTGTCAGATCCACCGGCACACCGTGCCGGCGGACCTCGTGGGCCTCGTCGTCGATCTCCAGATCGGCGAAGGTCAGCTTGGTGCGCTCCTCCGGATGCGCGGTCCGGCGCAGCACCGCTCGGATCCGGGCGATCAACTCCTCCAGGCTGAAGGGTTTGGTGACATAGTCGTCGCCGCCCACGGTCAGTCCGGCGATCTTGTCCTCGGTGGAGTCACGGGCCGTCAGGAACACCACCGGTGCCTCGTATCCCGCCTGCCGCAACCGACGGCAGGCGTCGATACCGGAGCCGTCGGGCAGCATGACGTCCATCACGATGAGGTGCGGCCGGAACGCCTCGACGAGATCGGCGGCGGCGCTCCCCGTGCCCGCCACCGCGGTTTCGTACCCCTCATAGCGCAGCGCGGTGGCGATGAGGTCCGCCAGATAGCTCTCGTCGTCAACAACCAGGACACGCAGCGTCGTCAAGTTCACACGGCCAGTGTCACCCGGTTCGCCCCCTGTCCGGGGGCCTGTCGCCGCATTGACAGAGATCTCTAAGAACGGTCTATGAGCCGTGTAAGAACGCTCTGATGACCTGTTGGCATGGAGAAAATCTGCGACTTCGTCCTAGGACGGAAGCGACTTGTGCGGATGCTCGTCATCCTGATGCTGCTCGCCGGGGGCGCGGCCATCGGTCTGTTGATCCCGAACATGGACGAGCGCAACGCCTACCCCGGATTACCCGGGTACGAGGCGAACCAGCGAATCATGAAGACCTACGGAAACGGCGGCTACGAACGGCCCTTCGTCCCCGTCGTGACGCTGCCCGAAGGGCAACGGGCCGAAGACCCGGAGACGAAGGCGGCGTTGGGCCGCGCCTTCGACGACGCCGCCGAGAAGGTCGACGCACGCGTCGCGTCGTACGCCAACACCTCGGACGAGGCGTTCCTCGGCGACGACGGCAGGACGACCTTCGGTCTGGTCTTCAGCGGACCGGTCGAACAGGGCGGGCTGCCGGGCAGCGCGCTCGGTGAGGCGCCCGAGCTCGGCCCCGTGATCGCCGACGCCATGCGCGACGCACTGCCGCCCGGCTCCGAGGTGCAGGTCACCGGGCTCGATTCGCTGGCGACCGGCTCCGACCAGGGAGGCCTCAACGTGCCGGTGAAGCTGCTGGTCACCATCGGCGCTGCGATCGCGGTACTGATGTACGTCTTCCGTTCCGCCCTGGCCTTCGTACCGCTGCTGACCGCGTTCGTCGCGGTGCCCGTATCGTTCGTGGGACTGCTCGCGGTGAGCCCGTTCATCTCCATCCACGAGACGACGGTCATCATGCTGCCGCTCTTCGGGGTCGGCATCGCGATCGACTACGCGCTGATCCTGGTCACGCGCTGGCGCGAGGAGGAGGCGAAGGGTCACCACGGTGACGACGCGGTGCGCCGCGCCATGGCCACCTCCGGGCACGCCATCGTCTTCTCGGCCGGCGCGGTCGCCATCGGCCTGGTCACCATGGTGCTGCTGCCGATTCCGCTGATCCGCAGCCTCGGTGTCGGCGGAATGATGGTCACCGCGGCGAGTGCCCTGGTCTCGCTGACGCTGCTGCCGCTGCTGCTCAGCTCCTCGGGCCGGCGCCTCCAGCGGCGCCGGGCGGCCGGGCGGGCGGACAGCGCCGGCCTGCGGCGGGAGGCGTCGGCCGGGCGGTTCTGGACCGGCGTCGCCAGGAACGTGGTCCGTTTCAGGTGGCTGACCGCCGCGGCGAGCGGCGCGGTCCTGCTGGCCCTGTCCGTCACGGCGTTCGGCCTCAACCTCTCGGTGCCGACCACGGACCGGCTGTCCGACTCCGGCGCGGGCCGGGCGGGGCTCACCTCGCTGACGGACAGCGGAGTGCCCTCGGGGACCCTGACTTCCTTCGACGTGTACGTCCCCGACGGCACCGATCCGGCGGCCGTCGCCGACACGCTCCGTGCCACGGACGGGGTGTACGCGGTCGCCGCACCGCAGGACGGGGAGTGGCGCCGGGACGGCTCAGCGGTCCTCACCGTGCTGCCGAGCGACGAGGGCGGTTCGTCCGCCGGTGAGGACACCATCGCCCGGGTGGTCGACGCGGTGCCGGACGGCACCCTGGTCGGCGGCAACGTCACTCAGCAGATCGACTACGTGGACGTCACCTACTCGGCCTTTCCGTGGATGCTGGCCGTGCTGTCCCTGGTGACCTTCGTGATGCTGGCACGGGCCTTCCGGTCGCTGCTGCTGCCGCTGAAGGCGATCCTGCTGAACCTGCTGTCGCTCGGCGCGGTGCTCGGCGCGATGGTCGTCCTGTGGCAGTGGGGCTGGGGCACCGAGGCGGTGCTCGGCATCCAGCCGGACGGCTCCATCGGAACCTTCGTACCGGTGACCATCTTCGCCTTCCTGTACGGGCTTTCGATGGACTACGAGGTGTTCATCCTGTCCCGGATCCGGGAGGAGTACGACCGCACCGGATCCACCCGGACCGCGGTGGTGAACGGCGTGGGACGCACCGGCAGGCTGGTCACCTGTGCCGCGCTGATCCTGTTCTGCTCCTTCGCCTCGATGGCCGCCGGCGGTGAGCTCGACGTGTCGATCTTCGCTTCCGGCATCGCGCTGGGCATCCTCATCGACGCCACGCTCATCCGCGGCCTCCTGGTGCCCGCCACGGTCGCGATGATGGGCAAGTGGAACTGGTGGCTGCCCGCCTGGGCCGCCCGTGTGCTGCGGGTCGCGCCGTCACCGGTCCGTGCGGAGGCGGCGGCGCACGAGCAGCCCGCCGATCCGGAGCCGGTCGGCATGGCCGGTACGGGGCGGGGGTGAGGCCCTCATCGGCGCCGTCGTCGGCCGGGCGACGCATCGGTGCCGTGACCGACCGGGAGTGGACGGTCACGGCACCGATGCGCGCGGTCGGGTCGCTACACCCCCTCTTGGGGGGTCCAGCGGTAGAAGGACGTCGCGGTGGCGTCCGCCGGACTGCGCCAGGTCTCCGGGTCGTAGGGGGAGATGAGGGGATCCAGCTCGGCGCACAGCCGCTGGAAGTCCTCACGGACCCGTGCGGCGGCCATGGCGTGGTCCGCGTCTCCCTCGAACTCCACCAGGTGGAAGTAGAGATCGTCCTGGTAATGGAAGAGCTCGCGGCGGGTCACTCCGAGATCGGCGGGCAGCGAGGTCCGGTCGGAGGCGCCGAATATGGAAGCGACTTCCTCCGCTTTCTCCGGTGCCATGCGGGCGACGATGAGAATCCGATCGGCCATGGGCGTCTCCTGTGCGGCTGTGTGGCGGCGGACACAATTCAGCGCTCACGCTAAGGAGGACCGGCCCGAGCTGTCCTCCCCCGCCGGGAGGGAATTCCGCCTCCCCCGTACGGAGGAGGCCCACCGGATTCCAGGAGGCTCAGACAAGCCCGTTCTCATAGGCGTAAATGACAACCTGCACCCGATCCTGCACACCCAGTTTCCGATACAGGTGCTGCACATGGGATTTGATCGTGCTTTCCCCCAGGGTGAGCTTCTCCGCAATCATCGCGTTTCCGTATCCCTGGACCAGCAGCCGGAATACATCGAGTTCCCGGCCGGTGAGGGACTGCAGTTCGGCGGCGGCCGCGGAGGGTACGGCGGGCCGGCGGACGAACTCCCTGATGAGCCGCCGGGTGACCGACGGGGACAGCAGGGCACCGCCGTCGGTCACTTCCCGTACCGCCTCGGCGAGTTGGGCCGGGGAGGAGTCCTTGATCAGGAAACCGCTGGCTCCGGCCCTGAGGGCCTCGAAGACGTACTCGTCCTGGTCGTACATGGTGAGCATGACGATCTTCGGCGCGGAGTCCCGGGGGCCTCCGGAGAAGATCCGCCTGGTCGCCTCCAGGCCGCTCATCCGAGGCATGTTCACATCCATGAGGACGACGTCCGGTGCTGTGCGCCGCACCAGTTCCAGCGCCTCGGCGCCGTTCGACGCCTCCCCGAGGATGGCGATGTCCACCAGCGGCGCGAACACCGCGCGCAGTCCCTGGCGCACCAATGGCTGATCGTCGACGATGAGCAGGCGTATCGGTTTCATGGGCCTTCCTGGGAACTCTCGGTCCGGGTGCGCACGGTCGCGCCGAGGCACCCTCGGCGGTCGAAGCACACGAGCCGGGAGTTCGTCGGCATCGACGGCCGTCCGTATGCCGCGGCGCTCCGCCCGCCTATGCCAGTGCCCACCCGGCGATCCTTCCGGGTGGGGTTGGCCGGTCCTGCCGGGCGGTACCTAGGCGGTCGCCCGGACAGGCCGGCCGGGACGGCTGGGCAGAACGGTCGTGATCCGTACGCCCCCGCCGGGCAGTTCCTCGTAGTCGAAGGAACCGCCCAGTTCGGCGGCGCGTCGCCGCATATGGAAAAGGCCCTGCCCCGTGCCGGGGATCAGGGGGACGGCTGTCTGGCCGCGCCCTCTGCAGCGCACACCGTCGTCCCCCCGGGAAACGGGCGTGCTGACGATGCTCACATCGAGCTGCTCGCCGAACTCGACCCGCACCTCTATGGGCCCCTCACCGTGCTTGATGGCGTTGGTGACGCCCTCCTGAATGATGCGCAGCGCAGCAAGTCGTGTGCTGGCGTGCAGGTTTCCCTCCGCCTCGACGTTGTCGAAGTGAACGGCGAGATCCACTTGCGGGAGGTCGATGCCGAGGGCGATCACCTGGTCCGAGAGAGAGGCTTGTTCCGTCGGCGCTCGTCCGGATCGCGGCAGCCAGCCGACAGCCTCACGGATCTCTCGCTGGACCTCCAGGGCCAGATCTTCGATGGCGTGCGCCGCCTTTGGCGCATCGGTGGACAGTTGACGAGCGTGCATGACGATGCCCAGCATCCGGTGCCCGGCACCGTCGTGCAGCTCGGAGGCGATGCGGACCCGCTCGCGAATCCGCTCCTGCCTGGCTAATTCCTTGAGATGGCGACTCCGCGTTCTTGCGCGGATGAGGATACCCAGTGCGACCGAGAAAGCCACAAGCTCGAAAAGAAATAGATTACGCGCATGTGAAACAACGGAGAATATTCCGCTCCCCACTGTGGATCATCCCCCCGTAAGAACATCCACCAGTCTTTGGCCGACCGTACCATGGGCTCGTTGAGCACGGGGAGAAGAATCATGACGAACCCTGGGTAACCCCTTAGAGTTCTCTGTGAGCCCGGCCTGATGATCACCAATTGTTGAATCGATAATCTCCAGGGAAACCGGTGAGGAATTCAATATTCCGGTTTGTTTGGACGCCGCCCGGGTGGGGTTCCGGGATTCTCAGACGGCCGAGGCCGTCGCCCGCACCGTCGACGCGATCGTCGCCGAGCCCACCACGCGCGTGCCGTCGTACAGGACGATCGCCTGGCCGGGGGCCACGCCGCGGACCGGCTCGGTGAAGGTGACCTCCAGCGAGCCGTCGACCAGCTCGGCGGTGACCTCGGTCTCGCCGCCGTGGGCGCGCAGCTGGGCGGTGTAGGTGCCGGGGCCGGTCGGGGCGGCGCCGCACCAGCGGGGCTTGACGGCGGTGAGGGCGCTGACGTCCAGGGCGGACGCGGGGCCGACCGTCACCGTGTTGTTCACCGGCGAGATGTCGAGGACGTAGCGCGGCTTGCCGTCGGCGGCCGGGGTGCCGATGCGCAGGCCCTTGCGCTGGCCGATGGTGAAGCCGTAAGCGCCCTCGTGCGTGCCGAGCTTGGCTCCCGACTCGTCGACGATGTCGCCCTCCGCCTTGCCGAGGCGGTTCGCGAGGAAGCCCTGGGTGTCGCCGTCGGCGATGAAGCAGATGTCGTGCGAGTCGGGCTTCTTCGCGACCGCCAGGCCCCTGCGCTCGGCCTCGGCGCGGATCTCGTCCTTCGTCGTCACCGTGTCGCCGAGCGGGAACATCGCGTGCGCCAGCTGCTTCTCGTCCAGCACGCCGAGGACGTACGACTGGTCCTTGGCCATGTCGGAGGCGCGGTGCAGCTCACGTGTGCCGTCCTCGTTCAGCACGACCTGCGCGTAGTGGCCGGTGCAGACCGCGTCGAAGCCGAGGGCCAGCGCCTTGTCCAGCAGGGCCGCGAACTTGATCTTCTCGTTGCAGCGCAGGCAGGGGTTGGGCGTGCGGCCGGCCTCGTACTCGGCGACGAAGTCCTCGACCACGTCCTCGCGGAAGCGGTCGGCGAGGTCCCACACGTAGAACGGGATGCCGATCACGTCGGCGGCACGGCGGGCGTCGCGCGAGTCCTCGATGGTGCAACAGCCCCGCGCGCCCGTGCGGAAGGATTGGGGGTTCGCGGACAGTGCGAGGTGGACGCCGGTCACGTCGTGGCCCGCTTCGGCCGCGCGGGCGGCGGCGACGGCGGAGTCGACCCCGCCGGACATGGCGGCGAGGACACGGAGGGGGCGGGAGGGCTGCGCGGTGTCAGTCATAACCCTTCCAGGGTACGGGGGCGCGGGAACCAGGACCCGCGAGTATCCGTTGACGATCACATGGGACAGCGGAAGGCCTCGAAGGACGGCGACCGGAAGGTCGGTCGTCGCGCACTGCTCATCGGCGGAACGGCGGCCGCCGTGGGCTCGGCCGTGCTGGCCCGCGACGAACTGGCCCGCCTGTGGTGGCGGGTGCCGGGCGTGGAGAAGCCGCGCGAGGAGGGCGAGGTCGACTTCGCCGGCGCGCGGTGGGTGGCGGCGTCGGACGAGAACTGGCGGCGGGCGGACCGGCCCGACGACTACGGCATAGACATGGTGATCATCCATGTCACCCAGGGCAGCTTCGACAGTGCGGTGAAGGTGTTCCAGGACCCTGATCACGGTGCCGCCGCGCACTACATCGTCCGTAAGGACGGCCACATCACACAGATGATCCGCGAGCTGGACGTGGCCTACCACGCGGGCAACCGTGACTACAACGAGCGCAGCGTCGGCATCGAGCACGAGGGCTTCGTGGACCGGCCCCAGGACCTCACGGACGAGATGTACGAGGCGTCGGCGCGGCTGACCGCCCGGATATGCGCGCGCTACGACATCCCCGTCGACCGCGAGCACATCATCGGGCATGTGGAGGTGCCGGGAACCGACCACACGGATCCCGGGGAGCACTGGGACTGGGACCGGTACATGAAGCTCGTGCGGGAGGCTCGTACGGCTCAGGCGTGAGGTCGGACCGGCCTCGGCATCCTGGAACGCCTTACGTCAGGCCCGCCGCCCGCGCCCTTTCCACCGCCGGGCCGATCGCCTTCGCGACGGCCTCGACGTCGGCCTCGGTGGAGGTGTGGCCGAGGGAGAAGCGGAGGGTGCCGCGGGCCAGGTCGGGGTCGGTGCCGGTGGCGAGGAGGACGTGGCTGGGCTGGGCGACGCCCGCGGTGCAGGCGGAGCCGGTGGAGCACTCGATGCCCTGGGCGTCCAGGAGGAGCAGCAGGGAGTCGCCCTCGCAGCCGGGGAAGGTGAAGTGCGCGTTGGCGGGGAGACGGCCGCCGGGTGCCGGGTCGCCGCCGAGGATCGCGTCCGGGACCGCCGTACGGACCGCCTCGACCAGGGCGTCGCGCAGGGCGCCGATCTCGGTGGCGAACCATTCGCGCTGCTCGGCGGCGAGGCGGCCGGCGACCGCGAAGGAGGCGACGGCGGGGACGTCGAGGGTGCCGGAGCGGACGTGGCGCTCCTGGCCGCCGCCGTGCAGGACGGGCACGGGGGTGTACTCGCGGCCGAGGATCAGCGCGCCGATACCGTACGGGCCGCCGATCTTGTGGCCCGACACCGTCATCGCGGCGAGGCCCGAGGCGGCGAAGTCGACGGGGACCTGGCCGAAGGCCTGGACGGCGTCGGCGTGCAGGGGGACGTCGAACTCCTTTGCCACGTCGGCAAGTTCGCGGATCGGCATGACGGTGCCGATCTCGTTGTTGGCCCACATCACGGTGGCCAGGGCGACGTCGTGGGGACTGCGGGCGATGGCCTCGCGCAGGGCGTCCGGGTGGACCCGGCCGTAGGAGTCGACCGGGAGGTACTCGACGTTCGCGCCCTCGTGCTCGGCGAGCCAGTGGACGGCGTCGAGGACGGCGTGGTGTTCGACGGGGCTGGCCAGGACGCGGGTGCGGGTGCCTGCCGGGTCGGCGTCGCGGCGGGACCAGTACAGGCCCTTGACCGCGAGGTTGTCGGCCTCGGTGCCGCCGGAGGTGAAGACGACCTCGCTGGGGCGGGCGCCGAGCGCTTCCGCGAGGGTTTCGCGAGCCTCCTCGACGGTGCGCCTGGCGCGGCGGCCTGATGCGTGGAGGGAGGAGGCGTTGCCGGTGACGCTCAGCTGGGCGGTCAGCGCCTCTGCCGCCTCCGGGAGCATGGGGGTCGTCGCGGCGTGGTCGAGGTAAGCCATGGTGGCCACGATTCTAGAGGGCGCCGGTAAGAGGCCTTGTGTCAAGGCGCCTTTCCCGGGTTGCCGCCGGAGTTGGTGGCGACGCGCCCGGCGCTGCAGGCCGTGCCCACCCTCCCCCGAGCACCACAACCTATGGGCCCCCTAGAAGCTCCACGACAGCGTGTTGTCCAGCTGGATGAACGTCAGCAGGACCAGCAGGTCGGCGACGCCCAGGCCCATGCCCAGGAAAGCCCGGCCCCTGCGCTTCGTGCCGCGCCACAGGGAGACCGCCGCCAGGACGATGGCGGTCGGGCCGAGGAAGATGTTGAAGACCAGCAGGCCGAGGAGGCCGAGGACGAAGGACGCCACGGCCATGCCGTCGGCGTCGCGGCGGCGGGCGCGCGGGCCGGGGCTGGTGGTGGCCGGTGCGGTCAGTTGCATGAGGGTCAGCTCCCCAGAAGTCGGTTCGATCGACGAAGTCAGTTGCGGCGGGCGTGACGCTCGCGGGCGGCGAAGATGCCCAGCCAGATGGCGATCACTGCGGCGGCGACGGCGGTGAAGGTGAGCGGTGCGTGGGCCACGGCGCCCAGCACGACGCCCAGCAGCAGGAGCGCGGCGACGAGGAAGAGCATGGGTCGGATCCCCCTTCGAGATCTCGCCCTCCGAGATCTCTCTCGTTACGGTTCGGTGAACAGTTGTAGTAACAGTTGTTCACTGACTCCAAGTCTAGCGCGCCCCACGGCTTTTCAATTCCAGAGAACAGTTGTTAACTGCATGGCATGAGTCACACCCTCGGCATTCGGCAGGCCCAGAAACAGAAGACCCGGCAGTCGCTCCTGGACGCAGCGCTGGGACTGCTGGAGGAGCAGAGCCTGAGCAGTCTGGGCCTGCGCGAGGTCACCCGCGAGGTGGGCGTCGCCCCGACGGCGTTCTACCGGCACTTCCGCTCCACCGCCGACCTCGGCGTCGCCCTCGTCGAGGAGGCGCTCGGCAGCCTGCACCCCATGATCCGCACGATCGTCAGCTCGGCCGGCGACAGCGATCAACGCATTGAGCGCGCCGTCGAGTTGATCGCCCGGCACGTCGAGACGCACCCGGCCCACGTCCGCTTCATCGCCCGCGAACGACATGGCGGGGTGCAGTCGGTGCGGGAGGCGATCCAGGACCAACTGGCCCGCTTCGCCGAGGAAGTGAAGGTCGCGCTCACCAAGGACCCGGTCTCCGCGGGCTGGAACGACGACGACCTCCTCATGCTCGCCAACCTCTACGTCGACCAGATGCTGATGACGGCCTCCCTGTTCCTGGACGCCCTGGAGGCACCCCAGGAGGAGCGGCAGCGCGTCGCCCAGGTCGCCACCCGCCAGATGCGGCTGATCAGCATCGGCCGCGAACACTGGCTGGACTGAGCACGGGCAACGCAACAGGGCGGCACCCCCGTCCCCGGGAGCACCGCCCTGTCACACGGCTCTCATACGGCTGTCGTACGGCGTATCGCGTCAGCTCTTGGTCGCCGTCGCCGCCGCGCTCGGCGCTCCGCTCGGGGCACCGCTGGGCGCCGCCCCGCCGCCCTGGCCACCGCCGGGACCGCCGCAGCCGCCACCCTGCCCACCACCGGGGCCGCCCTGACCGCCGCCCTGAGCACCATCCTGACCGCCGCCGGGACCACCACTGGGCGCCCCGCTCGGCATGCCCGAGGGCGCACCACTGGGCGCTCCCGGGGCGCCGCTGTTGATCACCTGTGCGCCGGGCGATGCCATCAGGCCGTGACAGAAGCGGCTTCAGCCCAGCCGCACCCGCGCCAACTGCCGCGACTGCGCCACCAGTCGGTCCGCGCTGTCCCAGACCTCCGCGTCCTCCTCCAGGAACCCGCCCGCGAGGTTGCGCGTGGTGATCGACACCCGCAGCGGGCCCGGAGCCGGGCGGCAGCGTATGTGGACCGTGAGTTCGACCGTGGGGACCCAGCCGGAGATGCCGATCTCGAAGGCGGTCGGCGGGAGGGCGTCCACCGCCAGCAGCAGGGAGAGGGGATCGGCGTCACGGCCGTCGGCCAGGCCGAACCAAGCCCGCATCTCACCCTTGCCCGAGGGTTGGCCGAGGGCCCAGCCCAGGGTCGACGGGTCCAGCTTGAGCATCAGCCGGTCGGCGATGGCCGAGCTGCCCGAGACGGGGGCCGGGCCGTCCTCGGGGCCGAAGCAGTGCTCCATCGGCGGGAACGCCGGCGGCTTGGCCGTCGTACGGACGTCGTCGGGGAGGGCGTCGAGGTCGCCGTAGGAGGCGAGGACGCGGATGCGCTCGACCTCCCGGCCCTGCTCGTCGTATTGGAACAGCGAGGCCTGGCCGGTCGACAGGGTGCGGCCGGTGCGCACCACGTCCGTGCGGACGACCGCCGGGCCCGGCTGGGAGGCGGTCAGGTAGTGCGCGGAGATGGTGAACGGGTCGCCGTGCGGCAGGGCGTCGGCGAGGGCGCGGCCGAGGACGGCGAGCAGATAGCCGCCGTTGACGGCGCTGATGATGGTCCAGCCGGCCGAGAGGTCGATGTCGTAGACGCCGGGTTCGCGCGGGGTGAGCGCGGTGTCGCGGTCGAACTCGCTGTCGCCGATCGTGGCCTTCGGGGCCGTCGGTGCGGAGGCTGCTTCTGGCATGGATGAACGGTACAACAGCAAACTACTAAGCGGTAGCTTTCCACTCCTGCGAGGAACTGACGCACAGTGAGATGCGGACAACTTTCGGTAAGTGCCCCCGCTCGTCCGAAACCCGGACCCCGTTATCCCCCTCTATGAGGACATGAGCCTCACCGGGACCCCGTTCCTCTACACGCTGATCGCGCTGTGCGTCGCCGCCGTCGCGCTGCCGCTGGTCCTCTGGTCGCGGGTGCGCGGACCCGGGATCGTGCGGGCCGCCGCCAGGCTGCTGATGGTGCTGTTCGCCCAGGGCACGGCGGTCGCGCTGGTCTTCACGATGGTCAACAACTCCAATCAGCTGTACGACAGCTGGGGCGACCTGCTCGGCACCAGCGACCATGTGCAGGAGGCGGCGGACCTCGGGGCGAGCGGCACCGGCGGGATCGCGCTGGAGAAGCTGCCCAAGGTCAAGCAGACCTTCAGGCAGGGCAAGGGCCCGGGCATGCGCGCGGAGGGCGGGGTGCTCGTCACTCACCTCAAGGGCCGGGTTTCCGGAGTGCACGCCGAGGTCAACGTCTGGCTGCCGCCGCAGTACCACGAGCCCGCCTACCGCAATCACCGGTTCCCGGTCGTGGAGGTGCTGCCGGGCTACCCGGGCTCGTCGAAGGCCTGGTACGGGACGATGGACGCGCCCGAGCAGCTGGCGCCGCTGATGCGCAGCGGGCAGATCGAGCCGTTCATCATCGTCTCGCCGCGCACCACGCTGCTGCCCGGCAAGGACACCGGCTGCGCCAACATCCCCGGCAAGGTGAACGCCGACAGCTGGATCAGCATCGACGTGCCGAAGATGGTCATGGACAACTTCCGGGCCCAGGCCGCGCCGGACGGCTGGGCGGTCGCCGGGTACTCGGCGGGTGCGCACTGCGCGGCGAAGCTGGCGGTCGCCCACCCGGACCGCTACCGGGCCGCGGTCAGTATGTCCGGCTACAACGACCCGGCCGCCGTACCGCAGTCGCTGGCCGGAAAGTCCCCGGCCCTGCGGGCGGCGAACAACCCGTACGTGCTCCTGAAGGAGGCCCGCGTCCCGCCGCGCGTCGCGCTGTATCTGTCCGGACAGCCGAAGGACGGGTACGAAGCCGCCCTGGCCCTCCAGCGGGTCGCGAAGGCGCCCACGACCGTGGACGTGGTGTTCATCCCGAGCAGCGCCGGCGGCCACACCATGGCGCTGTGGAAGCCGCAGGTCGTCCCGGCGTTCCGCTGGCTTACCGAGGTGATGGGAGGCCCGCAGCCGGCCCGTACGGCGCCGGGGGCTACTCCTCTCGCACCGTCGACCGCCGGTTCCAAGCGCGCGGAGCTCGCCAGTGGAACCGCATCGCGAGAAGACGCAGCGCGAAGGCCGTGACGGCCGCGAGGGCGCTGGTGAGCGGGGTCAGGGCGTCGTAGCGGATGCACAGGACGACCATGGCGGCGCCGACCATAGCCGGCACCGCGTACAGATCGCGGTCCCAGCGCAGCAGTGACGGCACCTCGTTGGCCAGGACGTCGCGCAGCACACCGCCGCCCACCGCGGTCGCGAGGCCGAGGCAGGCGGAGGCGGTGAGGCCGAGGCCGTAGTCGTACGCCTTCGTCGTCCCGGCGACGCAGAACAGGCCGAGGCCAGCCGCGTCGAAGACGTTCACGCCGGTCTGGATGCGCTCCACGTGCGGGTGGAGGAAGACGACGAGGAGCGCGGCGAGCAGCGGGGTGACGAAGTACCCGAGGTCGGTGAAAGCGGCCGGGGGTACGGCGCCGATGACCAGGTCCCGGAACAGCCCGCCGCCCAGGGCGGTGACCTCGGCGAGGACGGCGATGCCGAAGACGTCGAAGTTCTTGCGGACGGCCAGCAGGGCGCCGGAGATCGCGAAGACGAAGATGCCGATCAGGTCGAGCGTGTGCTGGACGGACGGGGTGAACAGTTGCTGGAGCACCCGTACATTCTTGCGCAGCACAAAGCCCCCGCCTTGCAAAGGAAGGCGGGGGCCCGGTCCTGGTTACTTCTTGTCGTCCGTCGCCGAGGCCTCAGGGTTCTCCTCGGAACCGTCGGCCTCCGCGGCCTCCTCCGTCGGCACCAGCTCCGCCGCCTCCTTGGCCACGGACAGCAGCACCGTGTCCTGCGGCTGCTGGTCCTCGAAGTTCTCGGGGTGGTGGCAGGCCACCCGCTGCCCCGGCCGCAGCTCCGCCAGCGGCGGTTCCGTCGTCCGGCAGACCTCCGTCGCCTTCCAGCACCGGGTGTGGAAGCGGCAGCCGCTCGGCGGGGAGATCGGGGAGGGGACGTCGCCGCGCAGCAGGATGCGCTCGGACTTGGCGCCCCGGCGCTTCGGGTCCGGCACCGGCACCGCCGACATCAGCGCCTTCGTGTACGGGTGCATCGGCGCCTCGTACAGCGAGGTGCGGTCGGCGAGTTCGACGATCTTGCCGAGGTACATCACCGCGATCCGGTCCGAGACATGCCGTACGACGGACAGGTCGTGCGCGATGATCACGTACGTCAGGCCGAGCTCCTGCTGGAGGTCGTCCATCAGGTTCACGACCTGGGCCTGGATCGACACGTCCAGCGCGGAGACCGGCTCGTCCGCCACGACCAGCTTCGGCTTCAGGGCGAGCGCGCGGGCGATGCCGATGCGCTGGCGCTGGCCGCCGGAGAACTCGTGCGGGTAGCGGTTGTAGTGCTCGGGGCTCAGACCCACCAGCTCCAGGAGCCGCTGGACCTCCTTCTTCACGCCGCCCTCGGGCTCGACGCCCTGGAGCCGGAACGGTGCCGAGACGATGCCGCCGATGGTGTGCCGGGGGTTCAGGGAGCCGTACGGGTCCTGGAAGATCATCTGGATGTCCCGCCGCAGCGGGCGCATCCCGGCCGTGTTCAGCCGTGTGATGTCCTTGCCCTCGAAGTGGATGGTCCCGCCGGTCGGGTCCTGGAGCCGGGTGATGACCCGGCCCATCGTCGACTTGCCGCAGCCCGACTCGCCGACCACGCCGAGCGTCTCGCCCTTGCGCACCTCGAAGTCGATGCCGTCGACGGCCTTGACCGCGCCGACCTGGCGCTGGAGCACGCCCTTGCGGATCGGGAAATGCTTCTGCAGGCCCTCGACCCTGAGCAGCACCTCGCGCTCGTCGGAAGCGGCGGCCGCCCCCACTTTCACCGCTTCGGTCTTGTTCGTCTCACTCACAGCTTCGGCGCAATCTCTTCGGTCCAGATCCGCGTGCGGTCCTCCGGCGAGAGGTGGCAGGCGGAGAAGTGTCCGCTGCCGACCGGCTGGAGCTCCGGGCGCACGGTACGGGTGACATCGCCCTTGGGGAGGTCCGCGTACGGGCAGCGGGGGTGGAAGGCGCAGCCCGAGGGGACGTTGATGAGGCTCGGCGGCTGGCCCTTGACGGGGATGAGCCGCTCGGAGGTCTCCCGGTCGATGCGCGGCATCGAGCCCAGCAGACCCCAGGTGTACGGGTGCTGCGGGCGCTCGAAGACGTCGTCGACCGTGCCGCGCTCCACGCACCGGCCGCCGTACATCACCAGGACGTCGTCGGCGATCTCGGCGACCACACCGAGGTCGTGGGTGATGAGGATGACGGCGGAGCCGAACTCCTTCTGCAGGTCCCTGATGAGGTCGAGGATCTGCGCCTGGACGGTGACGTCGAGGGCGGTCGTGGGCTCGTCCGCGATGAGCAGTTCGGGGTTGTTGACCAGCGCCATGGCGATCATCGCGCGCTGGCGCATACCGCCGGAGAACTCGTGCGGGTAGTTGTCGACGCGCTTGTCCGGCTCGGGGATGCCGACCCGGTCGAGCATCTCGACCGCCCGCTTGCGCGCGGTCTTCTTGTTGACGTCGTGGTGGACCCGGTAGGCCTCGACGATCTGGTTGCCCACCGTGTAGTACGGGTGCATCGCGGACAGCGGGTCCTGGAAGATCATCGCCATCTCGCGGCCGCGCAGCCGGCGCACCTCGTCCGGGTCGGCGGAGACCAGCTCCTGCCCGTCCAGCCAGATCTCACCGGACATCTGCACGTTCTTGCCACGGGCGCCGAGCCGGTGCAGGCCCATGATCGCCAGCGAGGTGACGGACTTGCCGGATCCCGACTCGCCCACGATGCAGAGGGTCTTGCCCTTCTCCACCTCGAAGCTGAGCCCGTCGACGGACTTGACCAGGCCGTCGTCGGTGGGGAAGTGCACCTTGAGGTCACGGACCGCGAGAAAGGCGTCGGGCGCGTTCGACGGGGAGCTCGTGGGCTCACCCATGGCAGCACCGGTCTTGGAGAGTTCGGTCACGAGAGCCTCACGCGCGGGTCGGCGGCGGCGTAGAGCAGGTCCACCAGGAGATTTGCGATCACGACGAAGAGGGCGGCCAGCAGGGTGACGCCGAGGATCGGGGGCAGGTCGTTGTCGGTGATGCCCTGCACCGCGTACTGGCCGATGCCGGGCAGCGAGAACACGGTCTCCGTGATCACGGCGCCGCCGAGCAGCAGGCCCAGGTCCATACCGAAGACGGTGATGATCGGGGTCAGTGCGGCCCTCAATCCGTGCCGGGCCACGACCTTGCGCTCGCGCAGGCCCTTGGCGCGGGCCGTGCGGATGAAGTCCTCGTTCATCGTCTCGAGCATGCCCGAGCGGGTGAGCCGCGCGTAGATGGCGGAGTACAGCAGAGCGAGCGAACACCAGGCAGGGAAGAGCGTGTTGGCCCACTGGGCCGGATTCTCGGTGAACGGTACATAGGTGCGGCCGAAGATCGGCCACTGGAAGGTGAAGAGCAGCAGCGCCAGGTTGCCCGTGAAGAACATGGGCAGCGAGACACCGGCGAGCGCGACGCCCATGAACGTACGGTCGAAGAAGCTGCGGGGCTTGAGCGCGGAGATCACGCCGATCAGCACACCGGACACCAGCCACAGCACCGCCGCACCGGCCGCCAGCGAGAGGGTCACCGGCAGGCGCGAGGTGAGCTGCGGCCAGACCTCGACGTGGTTCTTGAAGGAGTAGCCGAAGCACGGCGCGTTGCAGTGCGCCGTGGTGGGGCCCAGGTCATAGGTGGCGCCGGCCACGATCCCCTTGATGAAGTGCCAGTACTGGACGTACAGGGGCTGGTCCAGACCGAGGTTCTGCTTGACCGCGGCGATGTCGGCCTTCGTCGGGCTCTTTCCGATGTACTGCTGCGCGAGCTGGTCGGCGGTCTGGCCGGCCATCCGTGGCAGCAGGAAGAAGATCGCGAAGGTGACCGCGGTGACGACCAGCAGCAGGATCACTGCCGCGACCGTCCGACGGAGGATGTACGAGATCACGGGGACCGGCGCTGGTGCCCGCGGGCCGCGAAGCCCACGGGCACCAATGCCTTCACCTGCCTTCCGGGGCTACTTCTTGGTCGTGCCGATGTTGAGGTAGTCGTACTGACCGCTGAAGGCCGCCGTGGACACCAGGTTGGTGAAGTTGGCGGGGCGGTAGAGCAGGACCTTGAAGTAGGTCAGCGGGACGAGCGCGGCCTGGTCCATCGCGCGCTTGTCGATCTGGGCGTACAGGCTGTTGCGCTCGGTTTCGTTCTCGGTCGCGATGGCCTTCTCAAGCAGCTCGTTGATCTGCTTGTCATCGATGTACGAGAGGTTGGTGTTGCCGGACGCACCGATCGCGTCACCGTGCAGGATCTGCTGGAGGAAGCCGTAGCCGGACGGCCAGTCGGCGCCCCACTGCATCATGTGCAGACCGATGTTCTGCTTCTTGTCGAAGGTCGGCACACCCGCGTAGTCGGTGAAGTACTTGCCCGACGGGTACTGCTTGAGGGTGGCGTTGATGCCGGCCTTCTTCAGCGAGGCGATGATCGCGGTGGCCGCGTCGATCTCCTGCGGACGGTCGCTGCGCGCCGAGATGTTGGTGCTGATGGTCGACTTGCCGCAGGCCTTCAGCTGCTCCTTGGCCTTGGCGACGTCGCCCTTGTTGCCGGGCGTGGCGTAGACGTCCGCCTTCTGGTAGCCCGGGATGTCCGGCGGGAGGACGGTCGTGGCGATGTCACCGCGGATCGGGCCGCCCTCGGCGGTCTGCACGGAGACCTTGTCGATGGCGTACTGGACGGCCTTGCGGCACTCGACCTTGTCGAACGGCGCGACCTGGTTGTTGATCGCCAGGTAGACCAGACGGCCACCGTAGGTGTTGTCGGTGTTCGCCTTCAGGTCGGCGCTGTTGACGACCTTCGCCTGGGTCGCGGCCTGGACACCGGTACCACCGAGGTCGATCGCCGTGCCGGCCTGGACGTCCTGGTCGATCGTCTCGGCGTTGACCTTGAGCTTGACGACGATCTTGTCCGGGTACTGCTTGCGCAGCGGGTCCGTCTTCGGGTCCCAGTTCTCGTTGCGGACGAGGACGGCCTGCTTGCCCTCGTCGTAGCTCTCGAACTTGTACGAGCCCGAGGACACGATGCTCTTGACGTAGTCGATGCCCTTGTCCTTGGCCTTGGGCACCGGAGCCGTCTGCGGCGTCGCGACCAGGTAGTCGAACTCCTGGAAGGCGCGGTTGAGGTGGAAGACGACCGTGGTGTCGTCCGGCGTCTCGATGGACGCGAGGCCCTTGTCGCTCTTGTCCTTGTACGGGCCCTTGTACTTGTCGCCGCCCTCGAGGAACTGCTGGAAGTAGTTCGGGCCGAGGGAGAGCACGTCACGGGCGAAGTTGGAGCGCTCGACGGCGTACTTGACGTCCTTCGAGGTGATCGGCGTGCCGTCCTCGTACTTCAGGCCCGCACGCAGCTTGTACGTCCAGGTCTTGCCGCCGTCGCTCGGCTCACCCGGACTCGCCGCGAGGTCCGGGACCAGCTCGTTGCCGGCCTCGCCGGGGGCGGGCTTGAAGGTCATCAGCGGGCGGGCGTACAGCCGGCTGAGGTTGTACATGTACGCGTAGTAGGTGTTGCCGGGGTCGAACGAGTCCGGGACGTCCGCGTACTCGTACGTGACCGTCCCGCCCTTCTGGGTGGAAGCGTTCACGACGCCCTTGGTCGCTGCGTTGGCCCCAGCCGACTTGTTTCCGTTCTCACTGCCGTCATCGGCTTTGCTGCATGCCGAGAGCAGCAGGCTCGCACTGCCGATTGCCGCCACCGCGGCCAGCGTTGACCTTCGCATGATGGTCCGCTTCCCCTCCATTGTTGGAAACCTTTTGGACTCGCACCGCGGCCGCGGGTCAGCGGCTGCGCGGGTCGAGAGCGTCACGGAGACCGTCGCCGAGCAGGTTGAACGCCAGGACGGTCACGAAGATGGCCAGACCAGGCACGATCATGAACTGGGGGTCGACCTGGTAGTAGTCGACTGCCTGGTTGATCATGCCGCCCCAGGACGCCTGCGGGGGCTGGATGCCGACGCCGAGGAAGCTCAGGGACGCCTCGAAGAGGATGTTGGTCGGGATGAGCAGCGTCGAGTAGACGATGATCGGGCCGACGAGGTTCGGCAGCAGCTCGCGGAAGAGGATGTACGGCCCCTTGGCCCCCATCCCCCGCGAGGCGTCGACGAACTCCCGCTCACGCAGGGCCAGTGTCTGGCCCCGCACGATGCGGCCCAGGTAGGGCCAGTTGAAGAAGCCGATGACGAAGATCAGCACGCTGATGTGCAGCGGCAGGCCCTCCAGCCCGAAGGCTCCGCCCTGCAGGGTGGCCGAGATGGCGATGGCGAACAGCAGGAGAGGGAACGCCAGGAACGTGTCCATCAGGCGGCTGATGACCGTGTCGACCCGGCCGCCGTAGTAGCCGGCGACCACGCCGAGGACCGCGCCGATCGTGTTGGACAGGATCGTGGCGCCGAAGGCGACGACCAGCGAGACCCAGGAGCCCTCGAGGATGCGGGTGGCGATGTCCCGGCCGAACTTCGGCTCGACACCGAGCGGGTGCTCCCAGCTCATGCCGCCGAAGTCACCCTTGGGCAGGGAGGTGTTGGGGTCGATCAGGTCCTGGTTGAGGGCGTTGGGGTCCAGGCCGAACATGGCCTGAATGGGGCGGGAGAGGATCGCGAGGAGGATCAGCAGGATCACGATGATCCCTCCGGCGACCGCCACCCTGTCCTTCTTGAAGCGGGTCCAGGCGATCTGCCCCAGAGACCGACCCTCGATCTGCTTGGACTCGACCCCCGCAAGCACGGCCTCGGGCTGGGCCCCGGCCTGCGATCCGGTGGTCTCGATCGGTGCCGTCACTTTGCGATTGACCCCTCTCGGCCGGCGGTTGCCGACCCCCCTGGCTGCCGCTGTAGCGGTTGCTTCAACTCGTACACAGGACCGACCGGCCCGTGTCTTGCCGGGAGTCTTCAACGCTTTGGCGATCTGTTGCCAGAGTTGGCGGGGAAAGGATGCGCAACCGTGATGCTGTCTGGGGGGTTCCGTTATCCGAACAGCGGGTAGCGACGGGCGGACGCGAGCCAGTTGGGGCGTATGAGGGCGGACCGGGACCTTCCGATCGACTCTACGCGCGGAGATCTACCTGTGAAACCGCAGTCGCGAGCGGCTCGCGCCTACGAAGCCGAGCTGCCGACCGACCAGTAGGTCAGCCGCTCGATGATCAGTAACGGCCCGGTGCCGGTGGGTAGCCGTAGCCGGCCGCCGGAGCCTGCGCGGGGGCCGCGGCGTGTGCCTCGCGGTCGTAGAAGGGGCGGGCGTTCGCGCGCATCCACATGGCGACCGGGTCGTACTCGTCGGACATCGCCACGGTCGAGACGGGCAGCCCGTCCGGGACCGCGCCGATCGACTGCGACATCATCGAGCGCACCGAGTCCACGGCGGGCGGGCTGGTGTCGTACACGTCGAGCCCGATGGCGAGATACGGCGCGCCCAGGGCCGGCTGTACCCAGGCGCGGCGCAGGGAGCGGACGGCCGGGGTGCGGTGGGCGTTCTGCGCGAGCAGGGCGTAGAACTGCGGGATCTCGATGCCGGGTTCCGACAGGCGGAGGGGACCGGCGGGCTGGCGGTCCAGGCCGGTGGCGATGCGGCGCAGGTCCAGCCAGGGGATGCCGACGCCGCCGCCCGGGGCGTGCGGGTTCAGCCACAGGCCGTAGTGGTCGGGGTAGAGGGTGCGGGCCACGTCGACACCGTCGACCACCTCGTACGAGCGGTTCCAGCCGCTGGCCGACAGCTCCTGGGCGGAGGTGACGCACGGGGCGTAGCCGTGGCCGTCGACCTCCATGTTTCCGTACTGGGCGTCCGGGGAGCCGGCCTGGCCGTGCCACAGCAGCATCCAGACCTGGCCGGTGGAGGGGGTCGCGAGCGCGCGCAGGAGGGCCTCGTAGGCGTCGTAGCGCCCGGGCGTCACCTGGCGCAGCATGTGCTCGACGCTGCCGCTGAGGCTCACGCTCACCTGTAGTACCGCCCCTTCGAAAAGTTGCCCCGCGTTGAGTGACAGCTTAGGCGCCCAGTAGCTCGGGACTTGTTCCGCGTGGGCGAGTGCAGGTGCATTGTGGCTGGTCGGGCAGTTCCCCACGCCCCTGGGGGCGCTGCCCCCGAGGGACGCTACAAATCCCGCTGGTAAAAGGGACGGACCCGCTGGCGCATCCAGTCGATCACCGGGTCCTGGGTCACGTCCATCAGGACCAGGTTGACCGGCCACTGGACCGGGGTTCGGCCCAGGGCCTGGGCCAGGGCATGCATGGGGGCCGCGCGCAAGTCGCCCTCCCACTGGGAGAGTTCGACGCCTATGAACATTACGGGGGCGGCCGTCTCGATCGCGGCGAGGCAGCGGCGGGCCGTGGTGACCACGCCGGTCTCGGCGAACTCGGCCGACGCCGCCGCGAGGAAGTCGACCGGGTCCTCCTGCCAGTCGGGCTCGTAGAGCTTGACGCGGCCGCCGGAGGTGAGGCCGTCCAGTGGGGTGCGGCCCACCCGGCAGAGGTCGGCCACGGCGGCCGGGGGCAGGGGGACGCCGACCACACCGTCGGGGTTCACGGCGATGCCGACCTGCGGGGGCAGGCCGCGGGCGAACTCGACGGCGGGGGCGATGGTGTACGACATGTGGGAGCCGACGACCTGGCGGAACTGTTCCTCGGAGCTGAAGACGGGGACGTACGCCTGGCCGCCGATCTCCACCGTGGGCAGGTCCAGCGGGCCGCTGTGCGGGCCGCCACCGCCGGGCAGGGGGACCCAGACGAAGCTGCGGCCCAGCACCTCGATGATCCGGCCGCCCGCCGACGGCACACCGAGGGAGGCCCCGAGCACCTCCTCCAGCTCGTTGCCGGGCCAGCCGCCGTGCGGGTGGGCGTGTGCGTGTGCCGGGAAGTCCGCGGGGAGATCCGCTGGGAAGTCCATCTGAATGACCGCCTGCTGTGAACCACGTCTGTGGCTCAGAAGGCTATCCGGTGTCCGGCCCGCGCAGGTCCACGGCCGGTCGGCTCACACAAGCGTCCGGTACGAGTCCGGCCGGCCCGCGAACGTATACGTCCGGTCAGCCCGCGAACCCGATCCGGCGCAGTACGTCCGCCGCCGAGCGGTCGACCAGCACCGCAGAGCCGCAGCCCCGGGGCAGGTGGCCCTTCTCCACCGAGTGCAGCAGTCGGGAGGCCGCTCTGCGGTGGCGCAGGAAGGCGTACCGCGAGACGCCGCGGCCGCGCTCGCGCTGGCCTTCCAGGGCCGTGTCCGGGGGGACGTCGAGCAGCAGCAGGTGCAGGGTGCCGCCGCGGCGGCGGGCCTCGCGGGCCAGCCAGCCGCGCACCCAGGCCTGCGTACCGCAGTCGTGCACGACGACGCCCGCGCCGGAGCGCAGGGCGCGGCGCAGTCCGGCGTAGTGCGCGAGGCGCACCAGCGGGCGGTAGAGGGCGTAGGGGAGGAAGCCGGGCATACGGGCGTCCCAGCGGTCCCGGGTGTCCTGGGAGTCGATGCGGACACCCTTCACCGCACGCTTCATCAGGGTTGACTTGCCGCTGCCGGGCAGGCCGGTGATCACGACGAGGTCCTTGGGGCCGAAGAGCAGGGCGTGCGGGCTGCGGCCGGCGCGCTCGCGCAGGTCGCGGACCACGGGTGCGATGCGCCTGCCGCGGGCTTCGACACCGGGGGCCACGGGCTGCTTGGGCAGTGCGATGCCCGAGGTCGTGGCGTACGCCGTGGTGCGGTTCACCGTCATCGTCCTCCTCCGGGGGTCAGGAGTCCCTATCCCCACTGAGCGTAAAGAGAAGGTAATGGATGATCTCTCGCATTTTCGTTCGCTTCCTGCCACAAGCTGGTTACAGACACGGCCCTGCCGAAGACGAGCCCGGCGTGCAATGATGTGCGCGCCAACTGCATACCGGCCGTTTGAATCCGCGCGGGAGAGTCCTCAGCAGTCCACCGCTGGGGCGCCGAAGGAGCAAGTCCCTCCCTTGAATCTCTCAGGCCCCGTTACCGCGCGGGCGAGGCACATCTGAAAAGCGGGCCGCCACCTCCCTTCTCCTCGAGAAGCGGTGCGACCCCACCCAAGGTGCAAGCCGTGATCGTCCCTGTGGCGGTCCCGGCGAACCTCTCAGGTTCCGATGACAGATGGGGAGGAACGACCTCGCCCGAGATGTCTTGCCTGGGAGACGACCGACCGATGAGCAGTACAGGAGAACTCCGTCACACCGCGCTCGATGCCCTGCATCGCTCGCTCGGCGCGACGATGACCGACTTCGCCGGCTGGGACATGCCGCTTCGCTACGGCTCCGAGCGCGACGAGCACAACGCCGTGCGCACCAAGGCCGGACTGTTCGACCTCTCGCACATGGGCGAGATCACGGTGACGGGGCCGGAGGCGGCCAAGCTGCTGAATTACGCCCTCGTCGGCAACATCGCCTCCGTCGGCGTCGGCCGCGCCCGCTACACCATGATCTGCCAGGCCGACGGCGGCATCCTCGACGACCTGATCGTCTACCGGCTCGCTGACAGCGAGTACATGGTCGTCGCCAACGCCTCCAACGCCCAGGTCGTCCTGGACGCGCTGACCGAGCGGGCCGCCGGCTTCGACGCCGAGGTCCGCGACGACCGGGACGCCTACGCGCTGCTCGCCGTCCAGGGCCCCGAGTCCCCGGGCATCCTGAAGTCGCTCACCGACGCCGACCTCGACGGCCTGAAGTACTACGCCGGCCTGCCCGGCACCGTCGCCGGCGTCCCCGCCCTCATCGCGCGCACCGGCTACACCGGCGAGGACGGCTTCGAGCTGTTCGTGAAGCCGGAGCACGCCGTCGAGCTGTGGCAGGCGCTGACCAAGGCGGGCGAGGGCGTGGGCCTGGTCCCCTGCGGCCTGTCCTGCCGGGACACGCTGCGCCTCGAGGCGGGCATGCCGCTGTACGGCCACGAGCTGTCGACGTCGCTCACCCCCTTCGACGCCGGGCTCGGCCGGGTGGTGAAGTTCGAGAAGGAGGGCGACTTCGTCGGGCGCGAGGCGCTACAGCAGGCCGCCACCCGGGCCGACGAGAACCCGCCCCGCGTCCTCGTCGGCCTGGTCGCCGAGGGCCGTCGCGTCCCGCGTGCCGGAATGGCGGTCGTCGCCGGCGGCGAGGTGATCGGCGAGGTCACCTCCGGTGCACCCTCCCCCACGCTGGGCAAGCCGATCGCCATGGCCTACGTCGACGCGGCGCACTCGGCGCCGGGCACGGCCGGGGTCGGCGTGGACATCCGCGGCAGCCATGAGCCGTACGAGGTCGTGGCGCTGCCGTTCTACAAGCGGCAGAAGTAACGCTCGAAGCGGCGGATCCAGCGCCGGAAAGACAGACTGACAGCGGCGCGTGCGTGACCCTGCGCACATTTCCGCTGCTCACACATGTTTCCAGCAGTCCCCCATTCATCACCACTCCCGCGCGTACAGGAGAATTCAGGCCATGAGCAACCCCCAGCAGCTGCGCTACAGCAAGGAGCACGAGTGGCTGTCGACCGCCGAGGACGGCGTCGCGACGGTCGGCATCACCGAGTTCGCGGCCAACGCGCTCGGCGATGTCGTCTACGCCCAGCTCCCCGAGGTCGGCTCGACCGTGACCGCGGGTGACACCTGCGGCGAGCTGGAGTCGACCAAGTCGGTGTCCGACCTGTACTCCCCGGTCACCGGCGAGGTCACCGAGATCAACGAGGACGTGGTGAACGACCCGGCGCTGGTGAACTCCGCCCCCTTCGAGGGCGGCTGGCTGTTCAAGGTACGCGTCACGGAGGAGCCGGCCGACCTGCTCTCCGCCGACGAGTACGCCGCCCACACCGCCGGCTGAGGAGTCGTACCCCTGATGTCTGACACGTCTGACAAGTCGCTTCTGAACGCGCCCCTGCACGAGCTCGACCCGGCCGTCGCGGCCGCGCTCGACGCCGAGCTGGAGCGCCAGCAGTCCACCCTGGAGATGATCGCCTCCGAGAACTTCGCGCCGGTCGCGGTCATGCAGGCGCAGGGCTCGGTCCTGACGAACAA